>NZ_JBBIFW010000001.1:1001438-1271438 GCF_037544085.1 Gymnodinialimonas mytili | reverse complement strand
AATACCCCGGGGGGTAGAGCACTGGATGGGTAATGGGGCCCCACAGGCTTACTGATCCTAACCAAACTCCGAATACCCGGGAGTACTAGATGGCAGACACACGGCGGATGCTAACGTCCGTCGTGGAGAGGGAAACAACCCTGACCTCCAGCTAAGGCCCCTAATTCATGGCTAAGTGGGAAAGCAGGTGGGACGACCAAAACAACCAGGAGGTTGGCTTAGAAGCAGCCATCCTTTAAAGATAGCGTAACAGCTCACTGGTCTAAATAAGTTGTCCTGCGGCGAAGATGTATCGGGGCTCAAGCCATGAGCCGAAGCTGAGGATGCCGTAAGGCATGGTAGCGGAGCGTAGTGTGATAAAACCTATCTCTTTTATTCGTCTTCGGGCGGATCGGAGAGAAGGGTTTGACTGTGAAGCCGGCGCGTGAGCGATCCGGTGGAGTGATCACTAGTGAGAATGATGACATGAGTAGCGACAAACAGGGTGAGAGACCCTGTCGCCGAAAGTCCAAGGGTTCCTGCTTAAAGTTAATCTGAGCAGGGTAAGCCGACCCCTAAGGCGAGGCCGAAAGGCGTAGTCGATGGGAACCAGGTTAATATTCCTGGGCCAGGAGGATGTGACGGATCGTGAAGGTTGTTCACCCTTATCGGATTGGGTGGGCCGCTGATCGGTTCCTGGAAATAGCCCTCCATTAGATCGTACCCTAAACCGACACAGGTGGACTGGTAGAGAATACCAAGGCGCTTGAGAGAACGATGTTGAAGGAACTCGGCAAAATACCTCCGTAAGTTCGCGAGAAGGAGGCCCAGTTTCTACGCAAGTATTGACTGGGGGCACAAACCAGGGGGTGGCGACTGTTTACTAAAAACACAGGGCTCTGCGAAGTCGCAAGACGACGTATAGGGTCTGACGCCTGCCCGGTGCTTGAAGGTTAAAAGGAGAGGTGCAAGCCTTGAATTGAAGCCCAAGTAAACGGCGGCCGTAACTATAACGGTCCTAAGGTAGCGAAATTCCTTGTCGGGTAAGTTCCGACCTGCACGAATGGCGTAACGACTTCCCCGCTGTCTCCAACATCGACTCAGCGAAATTGAATTGCCTGTCAAGATGCAGGCTTCCCGCGGTTAGACGGAAAGACCCCGTGCACCTTTACTACAGCTTCAGACTGGCAACAGGACTGGGATGTGCAGGATAGGTGGTAGGCTTTGAAACCGGAACGCCAGTTTCGGTGGAGCCATCCTTGAGATACCACCCTTCGCATTCTTGTTGTCTAACCGCGGACCGTTATCCGGTTCCGGGACCCTCTGTGGCGGGTAGTTTGACTGGGGCGGTCGCCTCCTAAAGAGTAACGGAGGCGCGCGAAGGTTGGCTCAGAGCGGTCGGAAATCGCTCGTTGAGTGCAATGGCAGAAGCCAGCCTGACTGCGAGACTGACAAGTCGAGCAGAGTCGAAAGACGGCCATAGTGATCCGGTGGTCCCGAGTGGAAGGGCCATCGCTCAACGGATAAAAGGTACGCCGGGGATAACAGGCTGATGGTGCCCAAGAGTCCATATCGACGGCACCGTTTGGCACCTCGATGTCGGCTCATCTCATCCTGGGGCTGGAGCAGGTCCCAAGGGTACGGCTGTTCGCCGTTTAAAGAGGTACGTGAGCTGGGTTTAGAACGTCGTGAGACAGTTCGGTCCCTATCTGCCGTGGGTGTAGGATACTTGAGAGGAGTTGCCCCTAGTACGAGAGGACCGGGGTGAACGATCCACTGGTGGACCAGTTGTCATGCCAATGGCAGTGCTGGGTAGCTATGATCGGAAAGGATAACCGCTGAAGGCATCTAAGCGGGAAGCCCCCCTCAAAACAAGGTATCCCTGAGAACCGAGGTAGACCACCTCGTCGATAGGCCGGAGATGTAAGCGCAGTAATGCGTTCAGTTGACCGGTACTAATTGTTCGATAGGCTTGATTTGATCCAGTGAAAGCCAGGAATGGCCTCACGTGATCCACAAGCATCACCATCGGTGTGCTGACTTGGATAGTTTACGTCTGTAAACTCCAAATATGACCCTGAAATCAATAATTTAGGGTTTTGGACGTTTGTTTCTTTCTTGGTTTGGTGGTCATAGCACGAGCAAAACACCCGGCTCCATTCCGAACCCGGCCGTTAAGTGCCGTTGCGCCGATGGTACTGCATCTTAAGGTGTGGGAGAGTAGGTCACCGCCAAACCTAGTAAGAAACAAGCGCGTATCTCTCTGACGATTTCCTCAAATCTTATCGAATTTTCGGCGCCCTACGGGTGTTGTCTGTACATGAGATATGTATGGGCATTTGCGGCGGTTGTGTGGGGTTTGGCATCAAGCGCGATGGCGGACGTCACCCTGATCGTGAATCGCAATGCGGCGGTGACGACACTTTATCTCAGCGCGCCAGCCCCGGTCATGTCAGAGGCTTTCGCTGGCCCGGCCCTGGAGCCGCCAGAGGGCGCCACATTTGCCGAGGCGCAGCGCCTTGCCAGAGATGCGGCGCAACACATGGCCGATCACATCACCCTCAATACGGCAGAGAACATCTCCGTTGCCCGCACCACCTCCGCTCTCCTGCACATATCCGACGATCCGCTGCGCTTCTCGACCCCGTTTGAGGCGTCGATTTCGACGGCGCTCTGCACCACACCGGATCGCCAATTGCCCAGCTTGGGCGATCTGCGCTTCTATGGGGCGTTTGTCGCAGATATCCCGTTCGAGGCAGGCCCGCTCGCAGTATCGTTCAACGGCCCATTCCCCGAAAACATGGCGGTCGATCTGCTCTATTTTGAACGCGGCGCGCTGGTGTCTCGCCGGTCCCACGATCTTATTGCAGGCGACCCGATCCAAATAAGTCCGACACAATCTGGACCTGGGCGGACCGCGCTGTGGATCGCGTTGATATCCGGCTTCGTGCTGGTCGCAGCACTCAGCCGTCGTCTCGCTATGACCCAGGTGAAATGCTCTGAAATCTGAGGCAAATGCGCGGTTCGGCAGGAAGTTTACATTTCTGTCACAGACCCCCCTTGCGACTCGGAGTCAGGCGATATACGTCACCGGTATTGGCGCGGGGTGGAGCAGCCCGGTAGCTCGTCAGGCTCATAACCTGAAGGTCGTAGGTTCAAATCCTACCCCCGCAACCAAAAAATCACCGGCGCTTAGACGCCGGTTTTTTTGTGCCTGGCCCGATCCACTACCGCGTTTCGATCTTATCTAGGAATCGCATCCAGCGGATCACATGCGGCAGCCCAAACACCTTTGCGTTTCGCAGCGGGATTGGCGCCAGCGACGTTATCGGAAAGGGTAGCGTCTCCGGCGCGGCACCCATGGCGCGCTCGGCCAAAACACGGCCCATCACATTCGCCATCGCGACGCCACGGCCATTGTAGCCCAGCCCGACCAGCAATCCCGGCTTTGGCTCATGCAGATGCGGCAGATGATCATCGGTGATCGCGATTTTGCCGCCCCAGCGATGCCGCCACGTGACCCCGCGCAGTTGCGGAAAGACCCGTTCCGCGTCT
This sequence comes from Gymnodinialimonas mytili, assembly GCF_037544085.1. Classification (NCBI taxonomy): domain Bacteria; kingdom Pseudomonadati; phylum Pseudomonadota; class Alphaproteobacteria; order Rhodobacterales; family Paracoccaceae; genus Gymnodinialimonas; species Gymnodinialimonas mytili. The sequence continues at coordinate 1,267,904 of NZ_JBBIFW010000001.1, read as the reverse complement.
TTGACCAACCAGTCGAAGCCACCGAGATTCCCGTGCCGGTCGGGCTGCCCGTGACCGCCATAGACCATACGATTGTCCGGCTCTCGGCGCGCATACATGATCACACGCCGCGAATCTGAGATCGTGTGTCCGTGGGGTAGGATCTCGGCAATCACATCCTCGGGCAGCGGGTCCGAGGCGATCTGAACAGGCGTGATCGGAATCACACTTTTCGCCAGATTCGGAACCAGATCGTCAGAATATCCGTTTGTTGCCACGATCACGCTTTGCGCGGTGATCCGGCCATGGGCCGTGGCGACCACCCAGCTATCCCCCTGCCGCGACAGGCTTTTTACCGCGCTGCCGCCATGGATCCGCGCGCCGCGGTCACGCGCCACGCGCGCCAAACCCTGGGCCAGCATCAGGGGTTGGACGGCGCCGCCGCGCGGGTTCACCATCCCGCTTTGATAGGTGTCGGACCCCGATAGCCGCCGAACCTCGGCGCCATCGATCACCTCCATCTCGGCGCCAATGGCGTTCCAATTCTGCGTGTCGGCGATGGCCTTGCGATGGGCTGCGTTTGAGTGATTAACCCGCAGCCACCCGTTTTGACGGGCCTGACAGTCGATCTGATAGCGTCGAATCATATCGAACAACGCGTCCGCTGAGCCCAGCGAGGCCTCGGCCAGCCGTTCGAATGTCTTCGCGCCCACGATCTCGCGAATTTTTGAGGGCGCATTGAACGGCAGCATCGGATTGACTTGGCCACCATTGCGACCGGAGGCCCCGGCACCGACATCCCCGGCATCAACCACGATCACCCGCGTGCCCGCCTCCGCCAGATGCAGCGCCGCCCGAAGGCCGGTAAACCCGGCGCCGATGACCGCGACGTCGGTGCTGTGATCTCCGCGCAATGGTGGGTTGGCCGCGGTCTCCGGCGCAGTATACGCCCAAAGAGAGGCCGGTGCCGTCGTCGCCTCGGCGGTGATCATCGGATATCTCCTCTCCAGCCCATCCGCCGTGAGATTTCCTCGGCGGCTTTTATGATATCGGGCGCCTGCGCCATCAATTCGGCGGGTGTCGCGTCATCGGTCTGCGCCCAGAGCGACAATCCAGCGATGACTTGGGATTGCCCGTTTCGGATCGGTGCACAGACCCCGACCACATGGAGGTATTCCTCGCGGACGGCGACCGCAAACCCTTGCGCGGCAACACTTTCCAATTCGGCTTCCAGCTCGTCGGGATTGGTCTTGGTGAACTCCGTAAACGCCTCAAGCTTCAACAGCGCCAGCAATTCCGCACGCCGCCGGGCTTCCATTGCGGCCAAGAACATCTTGCCCGCCGCGGTGCAATGCAATGGCGCCCGGTCGCCCGCGCGGGCCGCAAAGCGCAAAGAGACATAGTCCGAGGTGCGCAGATATAAGATGCAATCGGTCTCCAGCGCGGATAAGGCCGCGTTCATTCGGGCGCGCATGCTGAGCGCATCCATGATCGGCGCCGCTGCTTCTTGAACACCGTGCCGGTCCAAGCTGGACGGCGCCCAATTCTGCAGGCGCGACCCAGTGAAATAGGTCCGGCTGTCGGAATCGTATTCGATCATCTGCTCGCTTTGTAGAACGGCCAGGATGCGGTGGCAGGAGCTTTTGACGAAACCAGTGCGCGCGACGATCTCGCTGAACGGCAGGGGCTGACGCGCACTGCCCAGCGTGTCCATGATCAGGGCGCATTTGCTGACAATCGAACTTTCTTTCGGTCGCGCCATCCGCGTCCCCACTATTGTTCTACTTAAAACCGCCTGCAAATTGCGCAGTGTGAATTGACAAGCCATTTCCGGCGGCGTCTGCTCTCTTTCGGCGTCAGAAAAAGGTTGACGCTATCCAAACCCGATGACTAGCCTTGTTATACGGAACATTGAGTTCTGCATTGTAGGAGCCTCTTGCATCGTAAGTAAAACAAAAATCGCAATACTCGCCATTGCAGATCCGGGTTCATACAAATCAAAAAAAATCGATCCCAACAGGAGAGAGACATGAGAAAGACAATCGCCTCATTGCTGGCCGGTACGGCAATTCTGGCTTCCGGCCAAGCTGCGCTGGCAGACGGCCACCTGGAAGAAATCACCGTCGCCTATTTCCTTGAATGGCCGCTGCCCATGTATGACGCCTGGGCCAATGGCGAGTTCGAAGAAGCCATGGGCGTCGAGCTGAACTGGGTGTCGTTCGAGACCGGAACGGCCATGTCCGCCGCGATGGCCTCGGGTGATGTGCAGATCGCCGTATCCCAGGGCCTGCCGCCCTTCGTGGTCGCGGCCTCGGCCGGTCAGGATATCGAAGTGGTCGACGTCGCCGTGACCTACGCCGATAACGACAATTGCGTCGTGCGCACCGACCTGGAAATCGACGCTGACAACGCGTCCGAGCTGGCCGGTCGCCGCGTGGCTGTACCGCTGGGCACCGCTGCTCACTATGGCTTCCTGCGCCAGATGGAGCATTTCGGCGTTGAACTGGCCAGCCTCGATATCGTCGACATGGCGCCGCCAGAAGGTGCTGCCGCGCTGAGCCAAGGTGCCGTTGATTTCGCCTGCGGCTACGGCGGTGGCCTGGCGCGCATGCTGGAATATGGCAACGTGCTTTTGACCGGCGAAGAAAAGACCGAGCTGGGCATTCTGGTGTTTGACGTGATCTCGGCCCCCGCCGAATTCGTGGCTGAGAACCCCGATCTGGTGGCCTCGTTCCTGTCCGTCAGCACCGCCGCAAATGCGCGCTGGAATGCGGAAGGCTCTGACGAGATGCTGGCCAATATCGCGCAACAGGCCGGTATGGATCTGGATGCCGCGCGCAGCGCGATTTCGACCATGGCCTTCCCCGATGCGGAAACCGTGCTGAGCGACACCTGGATGGGCGGTGGCATGGCCACGTTCATGGGCGGTGTGGCGAATGTCTTCGTCGAAGCCGGCTCCATCGACAGCGCGCTCGACAGCTACGAAGACCGGGTCAATACCGGGCCTCTCGAAACCGCCGCTAACTAAATCCGCAACACCAAGGGGCCCGCATCGTCGGGCCCCTTTTTCTATACTCACGTCAGGTCAGGGGACTCTGACTTCAGAGGGGGCCTATAATGTCCGGCTTGGCCATTCGAAACGTCTCGATGCGCTTCGACATTCCTGGGGGTGGGGCTGTGCAAGCCCTGCAGGATGTGTCGCTCGACATCAAACAAGGTGAAATTCTCAGCGTCCTTGGCCCGTCGGGCTGCGGGAAAACGACATTGCTGAACATCGTGGCCGGGTTTCTGGCGCCGACCGAAGGTGTGATCGAGCTGAATGGGCACGAGGTGCATGGGCCCGATGCCGAGCGCGGCATGGTGTTCCAGAAAGGCGCGTTGTTCGAATGGATGAGCGTGCGTGAAAATGTCAGCTTCGGCCCCCGCATGAAAGGCCAGCGGCAAAGCGCTTACGGCGCCAATGTCGACCATCTGCTTGAGGTGGTGGGCCTTCAGGATTTCAAGGAAAAGGCGATCTACGAATTGTCGGGCGGGATGCAGCAGCGCGTGGCCTTGGCCCGCTGCTTGGCCAATGATCCCGACGTGATCTTGATGGACGAACCGCTTGGCGCGTTGGATGCGCTGACGCGCGAGAAGATGCAGAGCCTGGTTCTGAAGCTATGGAAAGAGACCGGCAAGACGATCATCCTGATCACCCATTCGGTGGAAGAGGCGCTGCTGTTGGGCGAACGCCTGATCGTGATGGCCCCGCGGCCCGGTCGCATCCACAAGGAATATGCGCTGCCCTTCGCGGATATGGGCGTCGATGCCGACCTGCGTGAGGTCAAGAAACACGAGCAATTCGGCACCACGCGTGAGGAAATCCTGGGCATGATCTGGGATATGGAAGAAGAAATCATGGGCCGGACGGAGGCAGCGCAATGATCAGCTCGATGACCCCCTTTCTGATCTATGCGGGGATCTTCATTGCCTCGTTTTTTCTGGTGCGCGCCATCGCCGGCGGTATTGCGCGGACCGGCTTTTCGTCTTTGAAAACGGTGACCTTCGGCGATGAAAGCGCCGTCACCTCGGACCGGCGCGCCTCGATCATCTCGGTGATCACGCTGTTCTTTCTGTGGGCGACCTTCACGGGCTCGGCCCTGATCCCGTCTTTCCTGCATATGCCGGGGCCTTTCATCGGCGAGCAGACCTTTGTGCACACGGTTCAGGATGCCGACGGGAATACCGACGACGCCACGGTGACGTTCCTGGTCTGGGATGAGGAAAGCCACCCCGATGGCGAACCTGACGCGCCAGAGGTCGATCCCGGCGATGGATTTGCCGTGAACGACAGCCTCGTGATCGAAGCCTATGGCTCGGAACTGGCGCGGTTGCAGGACAACGATCTGCTGACCCGCGACGATGGCACCAATATCATCGCGGTGAACGGGCGTGAGATCACACCCGGTGGGCGGCTGGAATTTCCGTTCGGCACGATTGTCATGTCGACCCGCGGATCGCTTAACATCCAGCCCGATCAGGGCTGGCAGATGGAGCCGATCTGGCTGCCGCCGCCCGAAAACGTGGCGCAACGTCTGGTTCAGATCGCAACCGAAGGCTTCCGGAATTTCACCCTGTGGGAACATCTGGGCTATTCGCTGTTCCGTGTTGTGGTCGGGTTCATCCTTGGTGCGCTGGTCGGTATCCCGCTGGGCTATGCGATGGGTCTGAGCAACTGGTTCCGCGGCTGGTTCGATCCGATCGTGGAATTCATGCGCCCGGTGCCGCCTTTGGCCCTGATCCCCTTGGTGATCATCTGGGCCGGGATTGGTGAGACCGGTAAGATCGTTCTGCTGTTCCTGGCCGCGCTTTGGATCATGGCGATTGCCGCAAGGGCCGGTGTGTCGGGCGTGAATATCTCAAAGGTCCACGCCGCCTATTCGCTCGGGGCCAGCAAGGCGCAGATCATGCGTCATGTGATCGTGCCAAACTCCCTGCCTGAGATCTTTACCGGCGCCCGCGTGGCGATGGGGGTCTGCTGGGGCACAGTTGTGGCGGCTGAGCTTGTGGCCGCCGAGCAGGGCGCAGGCATGATGATCATGGTCGCCTCGCGGTTCCAGAACACCGATATCGTGATCCTGGGCATCATCCTGATCGGCATCATCGGCTTCGGCATCGATATCCTGATGCGCTGGGGCGAAAATATCCTGGTGCCCTGGAAAGGCAAAAGCTGACCAAAGCCACCCATGACACAGCGGGCGCCCACACGGTTCGGGCGCCCGCTTTGCGGGACGAAGCACCAGGTCGCTGCAACCGCGCGAATGCTCGCTTTCAGGGCGAGCGCTCTTACTGCCGCTTTCGGCTTTGCAGATCACGAAGCGTAATGCCTTCTGAAATGGCAGCTATTGCCTCATCAACCCGTCGCTGCTCCGTCGGGGCGGTCTTGGCCGAAAGAACGTGATTGGTGAACATGCGCTTTTTGCCGGGGGTGAGTTTGTCCCACTGGATTGAAACTGCGTCGTTTGCGGTTAGTGCCAGTTCCAATGATCGCGGCACCTCGACGTAGTCCTGATCGTCCATGCGGAAGCGCATCTCTGCCTCGTCGCCGACATCGAGACCGGTGTGAGCCTTGACCTGCGGCGAGACGATGAAGTACCGGCGCCCGTCGCCCACCGGTATCCACGCGCCACGTACTGGGACATCTGCTATCTCCCCTTCGACCCGCAGGCGCGGGTAAGTTTCGAACGGAAGCTCGGTTTCGAAGCGCGGCGGTAGGAACAGCACCTTGTAAGTGACAACTCGTGATTTCCCGACGCCGTGCAAAGCGATCTTATCTGTAAAGTCGTGGGTAAAATAGCTCATGGGGTTCAGGCTACCTGCTTCTTGTGCTCATCAAGGTTTAAACCCTGTGGCAGCCCTCGGACCATCTCAAATCGTCAATTGCAGTCATTCGCCACAACCACAGCACAACGGCAAGTTGGACTCAGAGCGGACATTGGTGCGGCATGCAGCGTTGGTCAAAATAGGCTCGAAACCGACTCCCAGCGTCGTGACAGGTTCCGACTTGGCGGACGTTAAAAGGCGATCTGAAAGGCTGCGCCTTCGTGGGGGGAAAGAACGTCTAGCCGTGCGCCGGACGCGGCCAGGACCGATTGCACGATGTTCAGGCCCATGCCGGTGCCGCCATTTTCGCGGCGGGTGGTGAAGAAGGGTTGCAGGACCTTGTCGTGATTGCCCGCGCTGATGCCATTGCCGTCATCGGCGACAATGAAGCCCGAGCCATCCACCGTGATCGACACCTCAGACGCGCCGTGCTCGGCGGCGTTTTCAAGCAGATGTTTCAACACGATCCGCAGCGCCTCGGGCCGCATGGGAACCTCGGCATGAGGTGGCGCGACAGTCACCCCAAGACCCTCCACCGGCAGGTCCTCCAGCACCTGGGCAACTTGCGCAACCCCGGCGCCCGCCGTTTGTTCGACCAGGGAAAAGTCGCGCATCGTGGCCAGCAGATCCTCCATCCGGTCGCTGTCGCGGACGATATTGTCCAAGAACCGCGCGCGACGCTCAGGCGTCATATCCGCATCGCGCAGCAATTCTGCGGCACCTTTGATCGCGGTCAGCGGCGATTTCAATTCGTGACTGACATGGGCGGTATAGGTGCGCAGCGTATCCTGCTGACGCTGCAACCGCTCGGTCAGGGATTGGAAACTGCGCGCCAGATTCTCGACCTCGCGCGTGCCGTAATGCTCCAGCGGTTGCCAGGCTTCGCTGCCGCGGATCGCGTCGGTGCGGTTGATCAGGGCGCGCATCGGCTGCGTGACGAACCGCCAGAACACAAACCCGATCAGCGCGGTTGAGCCCAGAATGAACACCAGCGCCTTGGCCAGGTTCAGACGTTCGCCATAGAGAAACCGAAAGATGTGGTTCGGCGTCCGGCTGATATACACCACGCCGATGATATCCTCCCCCACCATCGCGGGCATCGCAACGAAGACACGGACGGCGGTGCCCTGGCTGAGCGCATAGACAATCGGTGTCGCGCTCTCTCGCAGGCGGGTCCGGGCGACCGACACGACCTCTCCGTTCAGGGCCAGCGCGATCTCACCGACATGGCCCAGGTAGAGACCTTGCTCGGCGCTGCCTGCGATCACCGTGCCGTGGCGGTCCAAAAACCGGTAGCCCGCCAGGGTTTGTTCCTGCGACGCGATGGCGATCCGCGTCAGATGTGGGCCGATCTGTCGGTAGGCTTGGGCGATGTCTTCTGTGGCCGGGGTTGGATCGGGGCGGGCCGGTAAAATCGCCTCGGGGTTCATGGTCACCGATGGAAAGAGCGGTGTGTAGACGCGATCGTCAGGGTCCCAAGCAATCGGATCCTCGGGCAGGCCGGTGGCATTCCGGTAAAGCTGCTCATAGGCCGCGGTCAGAACGGCGGCCTGTGTCAGCAGGCTTTCCTCGGTCTGTTGCACCAGCTGGTTGGCGTAGAAGCGGAACAGAAACAGCCCCGCAAAGGGCAGGAGCAGGACAAGGCCCAACACCGCGGCCACCACCATCCACAGACCGGGCCGCCATTTGCGTGCTGTGGTCATGCGCGGCATGGGCCCATGCGCAGCCCGACGCCGTGTACGGTGAGAATGCTATCGGCGCAGCCCGCAGCCAAAAGCTTGCTGCGGATATTGCGAATATGGCTGTCGATGGTGCGGTCGGAGACGTGGATATTGCTGCCATAGACCGCGTCGATCAGGGCCTGGCGCGGCGCCACATGGTCGCCGCGGCGCATCAACTCGGCCAGCAACGTGACTTCGGAGGCGGTCAGGGCCACGTCACGCCCGGCCACGCGGCATTGATGCCGGTCCAGATCCAGGCTCAGGTCGCCGCGGGTCAGGGCCCCATCGGGCGCCGCCGCCCGTTGCGTGCGTTTCAGGATCGCCTTGATCCGGGCCACCAATTCGCGCGGGCTGAACGGCTTGGTGACGTAATCATCGCCGCCGATTTCCATGCCGACGATCCGGTCGACCTCATCATCGCGAGCGGTCAGGAACAGGATTGGCACGTCCGAGCTTTTGCGCAGGGTTTTGCAGACCTCCAGCCCGTCCATCTCGGGCAGGCCGATATCCAGCACAACCAGATCGAAGCTGTTGCTCTGTGCGGCCTGCAAACCCGCAGCACCATCTTCGGCAAAACGGGTCTCGAACCCCGCCGCCTCGACGGCGAAGCCGATCACGTCGCGGATATTGGGATCGTCATCGACGATCAGGATGCGGGTCTTAGAGGTCATGATAGCTCTCTAGATACCGCTGCAACCGCCACCGGCGAAAGCCCCATTCCCGCCAATCCTCGATCGCGTCAAATCGCAGGCTCGGTAGCCCATTGCGCCCGCAGGTGACGTTATCGGTGATCTGGCCGTATTCCATCATCGCCGGGATCGCCTGTTCGCCCAATTGGCACAGATAGCTGAGATCCAGTGCCTCGATATCCTCGGCTTTGGCCATGTTATAATCAGTGATCAGGTAGGCGAAATTCACGAAGCAACACAGGTAGAGCGTGCCCAGCAGCGTCACCGCGTTCCAACGGATCAGCCACGCGATGGCCCGCTTTTGCGCGATAAAGGCCAGCGTCAGGACCAGCCCCACATAGATCAGGGCCATCCAGATGAACGCGGCAACCCGCAGATAGGTCAGCGTATAGGCGTCGACATAAAGGCCCAGCCGGATGCCGGCGGTGATCACAAGAAACAGCGTCTGGCCGAGCCATAGATAGATCAGACCCCGCATCACCCGATTGTCGGTCACCATCTGACGCGTTCCGATCACAAAGCCCCCTGCCAGGATCGCGGCCAGCATCAGGGGATAGGCGCCGCGATGGGCGTATTCGGCATAGGTCATCCCCTCGGGAAGGGTGAGGCCGCCGCTCAGCACACCGATATCGCTGAGCGTTTGAACCAGGAACAGCAGGTTGAACAGGATCAGCGAGGCGCGGACGGATTGCGGGTTCACGATCTGGGCAAGCGGCCCAAGCGATAGCGAGGTTTGCGGCTCGGTTGGTGCCTTGCCGCGCCAAGGGCCGCGTGTGTTCAGATAGGGCCAGATCAGCGCCGCTGCGACGATCCAGAACGCCACGCGCACAAGCAGGTCCGGCCCGATCAGATCGATCCGGGTGATCTGGTTGAGCCCATTTTCCACCAGCGGATTGGCGATGCCGATCAGCACCAGGAACACGAGGCCGATGCTACCGGGTAAAGCGATTTGGCGCAGAAGCGCGCCGATATCCCACCCCGAGCGTCTGTTGTTCAGCTGTTCCGCCGCGTGTCTTGGCAGCTCCACCGCGCCGACGGTCGAGGCGCGAAACCAGATCCGCGCCGCCTCTGCCGCGCTAAGAACACGGTTTTCAGCGGACCAGAGCAGCAGGATGATTAGACCCAGCAGGGTGAACAGGGCTGAGAGCGTCTGGGCGTGTTCGATCATGGGCAGGTTGCAGGCGACCGCAAAGGCCATCGCCCAGGCCCATTCGCGCCGCGTGGCGCCGCCGGGCTTAAAGGCGATGATCGCCACCGACAGCGCGAGTGCAAAGACCGCCACCGAGATGCCGTTATAGTCGTTCCAAAACAGCCAATCGGCCATCGCAACCAGAAGGATCACCGCGCCAAGCGGTTGCCGCGCCGCGTCGCGCCAGTTCCTGGCGCGCGCTTTGCCGACCACGGGTTCAGACAACCACCACCCATCGTTCCGGATCGACTCCGGGACACCTCGTACCACCCATTCACCGCGCATCTTACGTCTCCGTCATTGCGATCTGTTGGGAGCAAACTGCCTGCACCCTTTGCGCGCTGTTGCGGCAAGTCGTGCAGCTATCGGGGGCGTTTTGTGCAGGCTTTGTGCAGGGGGTTGCGCCGGATGCGGCTTGCCCCCAGGCTCCGCCAAACGAAAGGGGATCATATGCAGACAATCGCGATTTTGGGCCTGGGGAAAGTCGGCGCGCTGGCCGGAGAATTGCTGCATGACAGCGGCTTTGCGGTGCACGGATTTGATGCCGCGCCCCGCGGGGATCTGCCCTTTGACGTGGCCGCGCTGGACGTTGCCGATGATGCCGCGTTGCGGGCCGCTTTGGGCGATGCGGATGCGGTTCTGTCTTGTCTGCCCTATTTCCTGAATATTGCCGTCGCCCAGGCGGCCCATGATCTGGGCCTGCATTACTTTGATCTGACCGAGGATGTGCCGACGACCAAGGCGATCCTGGATATGGCGCCCACCGCCCAAGCGCTGATGGCCCCGCAATGTGGGCTCGCGCCCGGCTTTGTGGGGATCGTCGGGGCGCATCTGATTGGGCAATTCGACACCTGCCGGTCCTGCCGGATGCGCGTGGGCGCGCTGCCGCAGAACCCGACCGGGCTGATGGGCTATTCCTTCAACTGGTCGCCCGAAGGTGTGGTGAACGAATATCTCAACGATTGCGAAGTGCTGGAGGATGGTGAGATCAAATGGGTCTCACCCATGGAATGGGTGGAAAAGATCGTCATCGGCGGGATCGAGCTAGAGGCCTTCACCACGTCGGGCGGGCTGGGCACGATGTGTGAGACCTACCGCGAGAGCGTGCCGAATATGGACTACAAGACCATGCGCTATCCCGGCCATGTGCAGTTGATGAACTTCTTTTTCCACGAATTGCTGATGCGGGATCGCCGGGCCGAGGCGGGTGAGATCCTGGTCAACGCCAAGCCGCCGGTCGATGACGACATTGTCTATATCCATGTCGCCGCTGAGGGGGAGATTGCGGGGCAGATGCAGCGGCGTGAATTTGTCCGGGGTCTGATGCCGCTGAAGATCGCGGGCAAGATGCGGACGGCGATTGCCTGGACGACGGCCTCATCCGTTGTGGCGGTGATCGAGATGGTGCGTGACGGCGCCCTGCCACAGCGCGGTTTTTTGAAGCAGGAAGACATCGCGTTGGATGCCCTGCTCGCGACGCGAACCGGCGCGCATTACAATGCCTGACGGCGCAGCAGATAGGTATCCATGATCCAGCCATGGGCGGCGCGCGCCTCGGCCCGTTTGGCGATGATCCGCGGCGCGGCTTCGGCCAGGGGGCCGCTGTCGAGGATCTGTTCCGGCATGCCCAGATAGGCGCCCCACCAGATATGCAGGCCGTCGGGGTCAAGCGTCTGGAATGCGCATGTGCCGTCCAGCATCACCACCAGCGTTTCGGCATCCGGCGGCCAGCCATGGTCGCGGATCTGCCGCCCGGTGGTGACCGTCACGGGGCCGTTGACCGTGTTGAAGGGGATCGCATGGGCTGAGGTCAGTGCCTGCAGCGCGGTGATGCCCGGCACGACACGGATCTGCGGCTTCGGCGACAGACGGTCCGCGATGCGCAAGGTGCTGTCGTAGAGGCCGGGATCGCCCCAGACCAGCAGCGCCACGGGGCCATGCGCCGCCTCCGGCAGGGCCGCGACCCAAGCGGTCGCGATGGCATCGTGCCAGCGTGCGACACGCTCCTGATAGGGCAGGGTCTCATCCCGGACCGGCATGTCAAAGGGCACAACCTGCGCCTCGGCCCCTGCCGCTGCCAGAATTGCCAGTCGCAAATCTGCGAGGTCATCCTTGCCCGGCCCCTTGCGCGGCAGCAGCACGATGGCCGCCTCGCGCAAGGCGCGCTGTCCTTCCAAGGTGATATGGTCGGGCGATCCGGTGCCGATGCCGATCAGCCAAAGATCTGTGATCATCGCGATGCTCCGGACATAGAAACGCCCGGCCCCTGTTTTCCGGGGGCCGGGCGGTATCCATCTGTCGCCGTTAGGCCGCGTTGTAGACGCGGTGGTGCAGCAGGCCGAAATCGCCGCCCCGGCCTTTGAACGTCTTTGCCGCCCATAGAACCGCCAGATCGGCGATGGGCTCAATCAACAGAACCAGCATGTAGGCGCCCGCGAAGGCGGCCAGGCCTGACAGCGCCTCCGCCGTCGCGCCTTGGCCATAGACCACCCAGAACGCGACCCAGGCGACGACGCCGCCCTGATACATGGCGCTGAGTTTCAACACGCTGGAATAACGCAGATCGACATAGGCCCGGTCTTGCGGGATGAAGCTTTTGCCCAAGGCGCTGATCGCCAATAGCGGAACCAGAAGCGTCGTGACGTTCACGAAATACATTGGCAGATCGCTGGGCGCGAAAAACAACCCCTGGATCAGTAGCCCAAGCGCCAGGCCAAAGGCTGCGGGCGCCGCCCCCAGCAACAGGAACAGCGTCGTGCCCAGGATGAAATGCACCTCCGACGGGCCGACGGCGAAATGCGGCAGCAGCTCGAAAAACACGAAGGTGCCGACCGCGCCCAGGCCCACGCGGCCCAGGAATGAGGCGATGTTGGATTGGCGGATATCGTCATAAGCCAACTTCAGGCTATAGCTCGCGGCACCTGCGGCGGTGACATAGGCGAAGGCCATTTTGGCGCCGTCCACCACTCCGGGTTCGATATGCATGGGATCGTCCTTTCTCGACAAGCTGCCCCTCCGGCAGCGCTAGTGACACCGCGTGGGCCGCGGCAGAGCCGGTCATGGGCGGCAGGTCTCCTGACTTCGCGGGTCGTTGCGTTGTCGGCCTTCCCAGCCCGAAGATCGGGCCAGTGGTGTTCCTAAACGCTCACCGCTTACAGTTGCGGGGGCAGTCCCGGGCTTTCACCGGGTTCCCTTTTCAGCCGCAGGTTGCAGCACCGTCCATGTGTGCAGTCTTTACCAGCGTGCCCCTATGCGGCAAGGCGAAATGCGACATCCGTGGCCATCGCACCGAAATTCGGGGCTTCGTGCCGGTCGCCTAAGGCTCAATCTCGGCCAGGGGGCCATACAGGATCAGGGCCGGTTTCGTGCCGACATCGCCGGATAACCGATCTGCTAGATCGGTGATGGTGCCCCGATGTAAGGCTTGCTCAGCTGTACCCACGGCCTCGGCCAGGATGGCGGGCGTATCCGCCGGTAGCCCGCGTTCGATCAGCGCCGCAGACAGGTTCGGGAAGGTACGCTTGCCCATGAAGACCACGGTACAGGCGGCGGGATCGGCCAGCGCATCCAGATCGATATCCTGAGGGAGCGCGCCTGACGCATCATGGCCGGTCACAAATTGCACGCGCCGCGCCGTCAGGCGCCGGGTCAGCGGGATGCCCACCGCCGCCGCCGCGGCAAAGGCCGAGGGCACGCCAGGTATGATCTCATAGGGGATATCGGCGTCGCGCAGGGCGAAGATCTCTTCTTCCAGCCGCCCGAACAGGCCGCTATCGCCGGATTTCAGGCGCACGACGCGCCCGCCTTGCTGCGCATATTCGACCAGCAATTGGCTGACATGGCGTTGCCGGGGTGAGGGGCGCCCGGCCCGTTTGCCGACCCCCACCAGATCGGCGCCTTGCCTGGCATGGGTCAGAATGGGACCGGAGGAAAGATCGTCGAACAGCACCGCATCGGCGCGCTTCAGCCGGTCCACAGCCTTCAGGGTCAGCAGATCGGGATCGCCCGGGCCGGATCCGACAAAGCTGACAAACCCGCTCACGTCACGGCCTCCGGCGTGATCAGGTGAAAGAAGGTGCCCGTGACATGGCCCCGGATCGAGCCCGTCTCGGGCACCGGATTGCCATCGGCGTCGAACACATCGGCCAGGGGCGCGTCGGGCTGATCGAGGATCGTGGAATAGTGGAATTCATGGCCGCGCAGGGCTTGGCCCGCCGCAAAGCCCGGCATCGGGCCGGACAGAACCGCGCGGCGATAGCCCAGGTGGAATTTGCGTTTCTCGTAAGAGGTCACCAGGCCCAGCAGCCCCGCCATGGTGTGCCGTGTGCCGTCTTTGTCGATCAGCGCGGCGCCAAGAGCCATGTAGCCGCCGCATTCGCCATGGACGGGTTTCGCCTGCGCGTGGCGGCGCAAGCCCGCTTTGAATGTCTCTGCCGCAGCCAGTTTTCCGGCATGGAGTTCCGGGTAACCGCCGGGCAGCCACACCAGATCGGCATCGGGGTCGGGCGCCTCATCGGCCAGGGGCGAGAAGGGCAACACCTCGGCCCCCGCCGCGCGCCAGCCTTCCAACAGATGCGGATAGGTGAAGGAAAAGGCGGCGTCGCGTGCAATGGCGATCCGCTGGGCGGGCGGTGTCGGCAGCGCGCCTTGGCCGGTCTGCGCCGCGCCCAGGGCGGCGGCCTTGATGGCGGGCAGATCGACATTCTCGCGCAGGAATTCGGCATAGCCGGCAATCGCGGCCTCCAGATCGGGATGTTCCACGGCCTGGATCAGGCCCAGATGCCGTTCGGGCAAGGTCAGGTCGCCACGCCGGGGCAACACACCCAAGACGGTCAGACCGGCTTGCTCCATCCCCAACCGCGCGAGGCGTTCGTGCCGGGGGCTGGCGATCCGGTTCAGGATCACACCGGCGAAGGGCAGATCGGGCGCATAGGCCTTGAACCCTAGTGCCGTGGCGGCCGCCGATTGCGCTTGGCCGCCCGCATCGATGACCAACACCACGGGCCAGCCCATGCGCCGGGCGGTCTCGGCGCTGGACCCAAAGCCCACCTGGCCGCGCGTCGCCACGCCATCGTAAAGCCCCATCGAGCCTTCGGCGACGCAGATATCCGCGCCCTGCGCCTGGGTTGCGATCCCGTCCAGCAGTGCCGCATCCATGGCCCAGGTATCCAGGTTGAACGAGGCGCGCCCGCTGGCGGCGCGGTGAAAGGCCGGGTCGATGTAGTCGGGGCCGGATTTGAATGGCTGCACCACCAATCCATCATCACGCAAGGCCCGCAGAAGGCCGAGCATCACGGTTGTCTTGCCGGTCCCCGAGGACGGGGCCGAGATCAGCAGGCCGGGCGCATCAATCATCGCCATGGTTCCATTCGCTCCAAGGGCTATCGGCGGTTTGCGGGCGATAGCGGCGGTCGTAATCGGCCGCGTAAAGGCGGCTTTCGTCGAAATCCTCACCGCCAATCGCGGGTCCGACGAGGATCAGAGCCGTCCGTGCAATGCCGTTGGGCAGAGCGGCCTCGATTGTGCTGAGCGTCGCGCGGATCACCTGTTGATCGGGCCAGGTGGCGCGGAACACGATCGCCACGGGGCAATCGGGGCCGTAATGCGGGATCAGATCTGCGACGCTTTGGGCCAGGTTGCCAATCGACAGATGCAGGGCGAGCGTCGCGCCGGTGGCGCCGAAATTGGCCAGCGTCTCGCCCGGCGGCATGGCCGAGGCGCGGCCCGGTGTGCGGGTCAGGACGACCGATTGCGCCAGGCCGGGCAGGGTGAGTTCTTGTCCAAGAACCGCCGCGGCGGCGGCAAAGGACGGCACGCCGGGCGTGACCGTGTAGGGAATATCGAGTGCCTTGAGGCGCCGGATCTGTTCGCCCATCGCGGACCAGACCGACAGGTCACCGGAATGCAGCCGCGCGATATCCTGGCCTGCCGCGTGGGCGTTCTGGATCTCGGCCATGATCTCGTCCAGCGACATAGGCGCAGTGTTCACGATCCGCGCGCCGTCGGGGCAATGATCCAGCACCGCCTCGGGCACCAGCGAGCCCGCATACAGGCAGACCGGGCAGGCGGCGATCAAGTTGCGCCCGCGCAGGGTCAGCAGATCCGACGCGCCGGGACCGGCGCCGATGAAATGCACGCTCATGGCCCGTCTCCTTCGGCAATCGCGCAAGTGGCCAGCCGGTCATGGGACACGACGCGCCCGATCACAAGCCGTGCGTTACGTCCCGCTGCGGCCAAGGCGGCCGCTTCGGCCACGGATCCGGTGCCGCGCGCGGCTGCGGAGGCGTCGGACTGCGTGATTGTGTCTTGTGCGTGCAGATCCGGCGCTGCGATTGCCGCAACCGGCAGGCTCTGCTTCTTTGCAAAGCTTTGGAACGGCGCGCTGGCCGCTTTGTCGGCGGCTGTGGCAAGGACATCCGGCTTTGTTCCCGTCAAAGCTAAGGCGTCGGTCAGGCTGTCCGCGCCCGCAGATCCACGAAATCCGAACCCGGCGACAATCATAGCGTGACGCTCCACTGCACCACCGGATAGGCGGCGGTCCAGCCGCGTTTCGTGCCCATCGGCGTGGCACGGGCGATATCGATCCGCATCAGCTCGCCACCCTTCGCGGCATGGGCTTGGGTCAGCAGCGCCTCGGAGTCGAGCGTGACGGCATTGGCGACCAGGCGCGTGCCCTTTGGCAGCGCGTAGAGATGATCCAAAAGCTCTGCATTCAGCCCGCCGCCCACAAAGACCACATCGGGGTGCGGCAGATCTTGCAGGGCTTCGGGCGCGTGGCCTTCGATGATCTGCAATCGATCAACGCCCAAAGCGTCGGCATTGGCCCGGATCAGGGCCGCGCGGTCGGTGCGGGGCTCGATACTGATCGCTTGGCAGGTCGGATGTGTCAGCAGCCATTCCACGGCGATGGAGCCTGACCCGCCGCCGATATCCCACAGCAGTTCGCCTGCGCGCGGGGCCAGGGCTGAGAGCGTCAGCGCCCGGATCGGACGTTTGGTCATCACACCGTCGGTGTGAAAGGCGTCATCGGGCAGACCAGAGGCGCGGGGCAGGCCCAAAGCGCCCGCCACTTCAATGGCGACGCAGACCGGGTGGTTGAACGGGCCTTTCAAGTCTTGGGCCATGGCGCGAGTCACCCGCTCATCTGATCCACCCAGCGCCTCCAGCACCGTTACCGTGCTGTCGCCGAAACCCGTCTCGATCAGATAGGCGCCCAAATCCAGCACCGCCGACCCGTCGCGCAGCAGCACCAGCAGCCGGGCACCGGGCGTCAGATCTGGGCGCATCCGGGACAGCGGCGCGGCATGGAGGCCCAGACAGGTGGTTGTCTCCAGGGCCCAGCCCATCCGGTTGGCCGCCAGGGAAAACGTCGAGGGCGCGGGCAGGGCGTGCCATTCGTGACGCGCCAGATGGCGGGCCAGAACCGTACCGGCCCCGAACCAAAACGGATCGCCAGAGGCCAGCACGACGACCTTATTGCCGCGATGGCGCAGCACAATCTCGATCCCATCGGCGAAGGGCACGGGCCATTCGATCTGCTCGGCCGAGATGTCAGGCAACAGCGCCAGATGACGGGGCGGGCCGATGATGATATCCGCAGCCTCCAGGGCCGCGCGGCTTGCGGGCGAGAGGCCGTCGGCGCCATCTTCGCCGAGCCCGATAATGATCAACCACGGAGCGTCAGCCATGGCCCCAAACCTTCTGATCCTGGGCGGCACGACCGAAGCGACGGCTTTGGCCCGTGCGGTGGCCGAGGCCGGGATCGCCGGTATGGTCAGTTTCGCGGGGCGTGTGGATCGCCCGGTGCGCCAGCCCTTGCCGCAACGGATCGGCGGATTTGGCGGCGCCGCGGGGTTGGCCGCCTATCTGCGGGCTGAGCGGATCACCCATGTGGTCGATGCGACGCATCCCTTCGCCGCACAGATGAGCCGGAATGCTGTTGCCGCCTGTGCCCTGGCCGATGTGCCGCTGGTCGCGCTGACCCGCCCGGCTTGGGCGCCGGTGCAAGGCGATGACTGGCTCCGCGTGCCGGATATCGCAGGGGCCGTCGCCGCGCTGGACCAGCCCGCGCGCCGTGTCATGCTGGCGGTCGGGCGGATGCATCTGGCCGATTTCGCCCCCAATCCCCAGCATTTCTACCTGCTGCGCCTGGTCGATCCGCCGAAAGCCGCGCTGCCCTTGCCGAAGACCGAAATCCTCGTCTCGCGCGGGCCGTTCACCGAGGCCGAGGACCGCGCCCTGATGGAAACCCATGGGATCGACCTGGTCGTCTCGAAGAATTCCGGCGGCACCGGCGCCTACGCCAAGATCGCCGCCGCGCGGGACCTGAGCCTGCCGGTGATCATGATCGACCGCCCCGAGATGCCAGAGCGCGCGGAGGTCGCCACGCCCGCAGAGGTGCTGGCCTGGTGTCATGGCGCCGACCTCGGCGTATAGACAAAGGGCGTGCCATCGCGCGGGATCAGCCGGGTCTGGGATGATCCGACCAGAACGAGTGTGCGCATATCGGCCATATCGGGCGCGGCATCGGCCAGATGAACAACGCGCAGCGCCTGATCGGGGGTGGAGACCGCGCGGGCGAAGATCATCAGCCGTTCGGCTTCGCAACAGCTGCGCAACACGTCGAGGGCGCGTCCGAAGCCTTCGGGCCGCGCCTTGGAGCGGGGATTGTAGAAGGCCATGGCGAAATCAGCCTCGGCGGCCAGGCGCAGACGCTTTTCGATTAGATCCCATGGCTTGAGGTTGTCGCTGAGATTGATCGCGCAGAAATCATGGCCCAACGGCGCGCCCGCGGCCGCGGCGGCGGCCAGCATCGCGGTGATGCCGGGCAGAACGCGGATATCCAGATTGCGCCAGGCGGCATCCTCCTCAACCGCCTCGAAGACGGCGGAGGCCATGGCGAAGACGCCGGGATCGCCGGAGCTGACGACCGCAACGCGTTTGCCCTCGGCGGCCATTTGCAGCGCGTGGCGCGCGCGGTCGAGTTCGACCCGATTGTCACTTTCATGCAGCGTCAGGCCCCGGCGCGGTTGGACACGGCGTACATAGGGGATGTAGCCGACGATATCGGTGGCGTCGGCCAGGGCGGTCTGCACCTCGGGCGTCACCATCGCCTCGGCGCCGGGGCCCAGGCCCGCAATGGTGACCCAACCGCTCATGGCCGCCGCCCCTGGCCGTGGACGAGGATGATCGAGAAATAGGGCAGGGTGGCGCCGTCAAACTCGCAAAGCGGCGTGATGCTTTGCCCCTCCATCGCGGCGAATTGCACCAGAACGGCGCGGTCGGCCTTGCCGGAGGCGTCCAGCGCACGGCGCACCTTGGCCAGGTTGCGCCCAATCTTCATCACCACCAGCGCGTCGGCCTCGGCCATCGCCTTGGTTAAGGTCGCCTCATCCAGCGTGCCCATGACGGTCGACAGGATATCGTCACCCCAGGTGATCGGCGCGCCGGAGGCTGTCCAGGCCGCCGACATGCCGGTGATGGCGGGCACGACCTCAACCGGGATCACGCCGGAAAGCCGCGTGTAGAGATGCATGAACGAGCCGTAGAAAAACGGATCGCCCTCGCACAGAACCACGACATCCTCGCCGCCCTCGACCAAAGCGCGCAGCCGTCCGGCGACGTCTTCGTAAAAGGCCGAGAGCATTTCGTTGTAGCGCGGATCGGTCAGGGGGATTTCTGTGGTGACCGGGTATTCCATCGGAAATTCGATCGCCTCGGCGCTGAGCATCCCCTCGACGATCTTGCGCGCCCGCCCGGCGCGCCCGGCCTTGCGGAAAAAGGCCACATGTCTGGCGCCACGCACCAAACGGTCGGCCCGAACGCTCATCAGATCAGGATGTCCGGGGCCCAGCCCGGTGCCGTAGAGAACCCCGGTCATTCGGCGCGGCTGGCGATGGCGTTGATGGCTGCGACCGTGATGGCAGAGCCGCCGAGCCGCCCTTCGACGATCAAGTTGGGCACAGGGGCCGCCGCCCACAGCGCGTCTTTGCTTTCGCGTGCGCCCACGAAGCCCACGGGGCAGCCGATGATGGCGGCGGGACGGGGGCAGCTTGGATCTTCGAGCATTTCGAGAAGATGAAACAACGCGGTCGGCGCGTTCCCGATGGCCACGACAGCGCCCTCCAGACGGTCGCGCCAGAGCTCTAACGCCGCGGCCGACCGCGTGGTGCCAAGCTGAGCCGCCAGCGCGGGCACCCGTGGATCACGCAGAGTACAGATGACATCGTTCTCGGCAGGCAGGCGTTTGCGCGTCACCCCTTCGCTGACCATATGGGCGTCGCAGAAGATCGGGGCGCCCGCCTGCATCGCGTCGCGCGCGGCAGTGACCATGCCCGGCGTCAGCCGCACATGCGCCTCAAGCCCCACCATCCCGGCGGCGTGGATCATCCGAACGACGATCTGCTCCTCCTCGGGCGTGAAGCGATCCAGGTCCGCCTCGGCGCGGATCGTGGCGAAGCTTTCCAGATAGATCGCAGCGCCGTCTTTTTCGTAATCGTAGGGCATGGGCTACAGGCTGAATTTTGTCAGAATTTGGTCAATCGGGCAGGCCCGGTCCGACGGCTCATCCCACGGGGTGCCCGCCCTGACAAGGTCGAAGCCGTCATTTGCGCCGACAAGCGTGATATCGGCGCGTTTTGGGTGGGCGCATCCCTTGGCGCAGCCTGAAATATGGAGCGTTTGACCCTTCGGGATCTGTGGCGCAAGGCGCGTGGCCAGGTCGCGCGTTTCGGCCAGAGCCTGCGGGCAGCGGGGCGCTCCGGGGCAGGCATAGACGGTTAGGCGCGGATCGTTGGGATCGGTGATGAAGCCGTCGGTCTTGGCTGGGGCGCGATCTGTCAGCAACAGGCGCCAGGGCGTGACGCGAATGCCGGTGCCAAGCTGGGCCAGGGCGGTCGCATCAAGCTGCCCGAACGCAACCCCAAGCGCTGCAGGGCCGGGTTCCAATGCGGGTTGCGCAGGCGCTGGGGCCGCGCCTTGGAACTCGGATGGCAGTATTGTCTCGCGCAGGTGGCGCGCCATGCGGCCCGATGCGGTGCCCCCGCTGCGCACGAACCACGCCAAGAGCGCGAGGGTCGCCTCGACCGCATCAGCTTCGGTGACCGGCATACCGGTTTCCGCCCCGTCCGCGCGCAGGATCAGCGGCGTGTCTGCCCCGGCCTCAAACCGAAGATCGGCTGAGACATTCTGCAGAATGGGCGCCGCGCCTGCATCGATGGCAAGGCCCATCTTGGCCGGAAGATCAGGCAGATCATGCAGGCGCTGCACGATCGCGTCATAGAGCCGGTCGGTCAGATCCCCGGCGCGCCAAAGCGGTGTGACCAGCAAGTTGCGCCGCGCCTCCGTCATGGGATCGGGATCCAGAAGGCCAAGCGCAGCGAGATCTTCCAGCAACACGCTATGCCCGGCCTCGGTCACGCCGCGGATTTGCAGATTGGCGCGGGAGGTCAGATCGATGATGCCGTTGCCATGGGTCAGGGCCGCCTCGGCCAGACCTGCGACCTGCGCGGCAGAGAGCGCGGCGCGGTTGGGTCGCACGCGCACCACCAACCCATCGCCCGACATCATCGGGCGATGGGCGCCGGGGCACCAGCCTTTGATCTCGGGGCCTTTGGCCAGTGATGCGGTCATTCCGCCGCCTCCAAATCAGCGAGGATCGAGTTCCGGCGCGAGGTCCAAAGGCCCGCCGCGTGCAACTCCGCGAACCGAGCGCGCATGGCGGCGAGCGCCTCGGGGTTCGCATCCTCAAGGAACGCAACAGTATGCGAAGAGCTTATCGTCGCGTCGTAGTATAAGTCGAACAGATGCGAGGGCACCACATTGGCCAGCTGCGCGAAGGCGGCCATGTTTTCCAGCGTGGCGGCGATCTCGGCGGCGCCGCGGAAGCCATGGCGGCGCATCCCGGCGATCCAATCGGGGTTGGCGGCGCGGGCCATGACCACCCGCGCGATTTCTTCGGTCAGGCCGCGGGCGCGGGGTCGGGCCGGATCGGTGGCGTCCAGATGATAGAGAGCGGCCTGGCCGCCGGTGATGGCTTGGGCCGCGGCAAACCCGGCCTCGTGTGTGGCGTAGTCCTCGGCCAGAAGAATGTCGGTCTCGGGCAGGTCCTGCAGGTGTACGAAGCTGTCGGCGGCGGCGACGCGGGCGCGGATGCCGTCGGGATCTTGCGTGATCTCGGCGCCGTCGAGCGCGTAGCTGGACGCGGCCAGCCATGCCTCGCCAGCGGCGCGTTTGGCGGCGTCGGTATAGTCGCCGATCTGCCCGCCCATCGCCACGCCGTAGCTGCCCGGTGCGGGGCCGTAGACGCGGGGCGCGGCCAGGGTAAACGGGTTCCAATCGGGCGACTCATCCCGGGCGGCGAGCGCGCGCACGGCCTGGGAAAACAGCGCCGACAGGGTCGGGAACACATCGCGGAACAGGCCGGAAACGCGCAGGGTGACATCCAGGCGCGGCCGCTCAAGCTCGGCGATGGGGATGATTTCAATGCCCGATACACGCTCGGACCCTTTGTCCCAGACGGGCCGCACACCCATGAGATGCAAGGCCATCGCGAATTCCTCACCCGCGGTGCGCATCGTGGCAGAGCCCCAGAGATCGACCACCAGATTGCGCGGGTAGTCGCCATGATCCTGCAAATGGTGGCGGACAAGCTCATCGGCCAGGGTGATGCCTTGGGCATAGGCAGCGCGGGTCGGGACAGAGCGTGGATCGGTGGTGTAGAGATTTCGGCCCGTCGGCAGCACATCCGTCCGCCCGCGATATGGGGAGCCGGAAGGTCCCGCTGAAATGCGTCGCCCGTTGAGCGCGTCGATCAGGGATTGGCGCTCGGCAGCGGCGCTTGAGGCCGCATCAAAGGTATCATTCGGCGCGCCTATGCGGCCCCAAATATGCAGGCCGTCGCCGAATTGGCTGTCCTTCACATCGCAGACAAACCGGTCGATCCGGGTGATCGCCTCAGCCGAGCAGGATGCTGTCTCAAGTCCCAAATCCTGTTCCACGCCAAGGGCTTGCGCCTCATCCCGTATATCTTCCTGCAACCGGTCGCGGCGCCGTGGATCGAGCCCGTCGGCATTGGAAAACTCGTCAAGCAGCGCCTCCAGCCGCGCGAGCCGCTCGGGCGCACCCGATTGGCGCAAGGGTGGGGGCACATGACCCAGTGTGATCGCCCCCGCCCGACGCTTGGCCTGGGCCGCCTCACCGGGGTCATTCACGATAAACGGGTATATCAATGGTAGATCAATTTTCAGCTGCTCAGGCCAGCACGCCGCCGACAAGGCCACGGATTTTCCGGGCAGCCATTCCAGCGTGCCGTGGGCGCCGATATGGATCAGCGCGTCGGCGTTCTGCCGCATCCAGAGGTAGAAGGCGACATAGGCGTGGCGCGGCACGCGGGCGAGGTCGTGGTAGTCGGCATCGCGATGTTCGGGTGACCCGCGTTCGGGTTGCAGCGCGACGAGGGTCTTGCCGCGCACCAGGATGGGCAGCGACAGGCCGGTTTCGGTGGCGTCGTCATCGTCTTCGGGGGCGCCCCAGGCCTGTTGCAGGTCGCGCCGAAGGGTTTCGGGCAGCGCAGCCAGGGCGGCCTTATATTCGGCGAATGGCCAGATGATGCGCGCGCCAGCCAGATCATCGGCGTTGAGCGTGCCGGAAGCGTCATGGCCCGCTTCGGCGAGATCATCGAGAATGGCCTGGGCCGAGGCGAGCGCGTCCAGCCCCACCGCATGGGCCATGTTCCAGCCGCGCCCGGGATAGGTGGAGAGCACCAGCGCCAGGCGCCGGTCGCCCGGTGCGGTTGTGGCGAGGCGATGCCAGGCGGCCACGCGCCCCGCCGCCGCGGCGATGCGGTCGGGCTGGGGCCGATGCACGTAGCGCGCGAATTGCAGATCGGGGTCCCGCTCCTGCGGTTCTTTGAACGAGGCGACCCCGGCGAAGAGACGGCCATCGACCTCGGGCAGGACGACATGCATGGCCTGATCGGCGGGCGACAGGCCGCGCTCGGCCTCGGCCCAGGCGGTTTCGGTCGAGGTGGCCAGCGCGATCTGATGGACGGGGACATCGCCCGCATCCAGAGGCGAGGCCCCGTTCGCGCCGATGCCGGAAAACGAGGTGGCGTTGACGATGGTGGCCGGTTTCAGATGCCGAACCTGGCGGGCCAGCCACGCCGCGGCCTCTGGCGCTTTTAAAGATGGCGCGAAGAGCCCCATCACCTCGAAGCCCTTGGCGCGCAGCGCGTCGAACATGGCCGCAATCGGGGCGAGATCCGCAGCGACCAGGTAAGAGCGGTAGAAGGTGAGCAGTGCCAGGGGTCGGCCGGATTGGCCCGCCAGAACAGGGCAGGTCACGCCGTCTTCAGGCGTCCATCCGCCGACGAGTGGCACGGTCTTCGTGCCGCGAACCGGTCCGGCATAAAGGCCCGAGGCAAGGGCCAGTTGTGCGAGCGCCGCCTGCGCCGCCACGGCCCCGCCTTGATCGCAGAGATGCTGCAGACGGCGTAGGGTGGAGACGGGCAGGGTCGAGATCTCGTCAAGGCGCGGATCGGTGCGGCCATCGGCGGGCAACACGGCCAGCGCGATGCCATGGGCGCGGCAATGGGCCTCGATCTGTTGCAGCCCATAGGGCCAATAGGGCACACCGCCGATCAGGCGGATCAGAATGCCTTTCGCCTCGGTCAGAGTGCTGTCGACATACGTGTCGACCGAAAGCGGATGTTTCAGTGCCGCGATGTTGGCCAACCGCAGGGTCGGGAGCTTACCACCGGCGCGGTTCCAACCTTCGGCAAAGGCGCCGAGATCGGAATCCGACAGCGACAGCACGATCAGATCGGCGGGCGTCTGGCCCAGATCCGTCGGGGTTTCGGTTTCCTCCAACCCATGGCTTTCGCGGAAGACAACATGCATCTGTCAGGCCCCCGAAGACATCGGGGTCATGCCACCGTCGCGCGGCAGGCCGAACCAATGCCGAACCTGGCCCAACCAAAGCCCATAAGGGCGCCCCAAGGCCAGCATGATGAGGGCGGCCCCGGCGGCCCCGATGGCAAGCTCCGCGCCCCTGGCGCCGCCGGTTGCGATGATCGCCACATAGATCGGCACCTGAAACGACAGCAACGCCACACTGTCCCAGACCGCATCCGATAAGGCCGTGCCATCGGAGCATCGCGCCAGCACAGCATCGCGCCAAAGGCCGTAGGGCCGGGCCGTCAGCACCATTAACGGCGCGCCGATCATACGGGAGGCTGCAACCTCGTCCCAATCCATGCCAACCACGAACCGTTCATTGACGATGCCTGTCGCGGTGAAGAACGTCACCAACGCCACGGTGTCTGCGATGAAGGCGCGCCCGGTCATGGCTCACTCCGCTCCCGCATGGCAAACGACCCGCGTGCCGATGGCGGCGCGGGCTTGGTCGATATCGATGCCGGCCAAAAGCAGGGCGATCTTGTCATGCGGCGGCGTGGGTTTGCGCGGGCGGATCATCTCGATCCCCGCGACGCGGATATCGGCATCGCCAAGCGCGCCGATATCGCCGATATGAAAGACACCTTCCAGATCCTTAAGCGCCACAACCACACCCCGCCCGGTGATGTTGAACACGTCGGCGACACGGCCGGACCCTTTGTGCGTGGTGGCGGTCATGGCCTATTCCGCGGGCTCAGCCGCCGGGGCCAGGACGGCGCGGATGGCGGCGGTGTCGATGTCGTGGTGTTCGCCGATCACAACCAAGCGGCCCTGGCGCGGGGCACCCGGAACCCAAGGGCGATCATATTGATGCCGCACGCGGGCGCCGACGGCCTGTACCAGAAGGCGCATGGGTTTGCCCGCGACGCTGGCATAGCCTTTGACCCGCAAGACATTCTGCGTGTTGGCGAGGGTTTCGATCATGCCGACCAATTGCGCCGGATCGTCGATTTCGGGGATGTCGATCACGACGCTGTCGAAATCGTCATGTTCGTGGTCGTCATGGCCATCGTGATGCGAGGGGCGCGCCTCCATATCGTCCTCAGCGGCGGCCTCCAGCCCCAGGATCACACGCGGATCGACGGCGCCTTCGGCGACCTCCACCACGGGCAGTGGGCGCGGGGCCTCGGCGGCGATGATCTGTTTCGCCTTCGCCACGCCCTCGGGCCCCGCGAGGTCGGGTTTGGTCAGCAAGATGATATCGGCGCAGCTGATCTGATCTTCGAACACTTCCGAGAGCGGTGTTTCATGATCGATGCTGTCATCGGCGAGACGCTGGGCGTCGACCTTGGCCACATCGGGCGCAAACCGGCCCGCCGCCACAGCCTCAGCATCGGCGAGCGCGATCACGCCGTCTACGGTGATTTTCGAGCGGATATCGGGCCAGTCGAACGCCTTCAAAAGCGGTTTCGGCAGGGCCAGGCCGGAGGTTTCGATCAGGATGTGTTCGGGGCGAGGGTCCAGCGCCATCAGCGCCTCGATCGTGGGAATGAAATCATCGGCCACGGTGCAGCAGATGCAGCCATTGGCCAATTCCATGATGTTTTCGGCGGGGCAATCGGGAATGGCGCAGCCCTTGAGGATTTCGCCGTCGACGCCGACATCGCCGAATTCGTTGACCACAACGGCCAGCCTTTTGCCGCCGGGATTTTGCATCAAATGCGAGATCAGTGTGGTTTTGCCCGAGCCCAGAAAGCCGGTGATGATGGTGACGGGGAGTTTCGCGAGATCAGCCATGGGGGTCAGCCTTTCAGGTTTGGGACGGGCGCGCGCAGGGGTGGGATGCGTGCGATGCAGTTGCGTTTGAAATGCTCGGGCCGGGTGCGCCAGGGGATCAGGCCATCCGCCGTGTCGTGATAGAGCGCTGCGCCCTCCACCAGCGTGTCCAGATGCGACGCTTCGTGGAGATTTCCGTAGACATAGGTCCACTTCTCCGGCCCGCCGCGCAGGGCGACGGAACAGCCGTGATCGCAGTTCTGCAGGCATTCTGCTGGCGTCAGGCGAATGCCCGCGGGCAGATCGCGTATCGAAAGTGCATCAAGCAGCGCCTGGCCCGGGCGTTCGCCATCTTCGGCGACCTCGGTCCCGCGTTTGCACTTGATACACACCAAAAGTTCGGTGGTCTGGTCGGTCATAACCCCTCCTCCGGGGCACCCCGCCCGGCGTGATTGCGTTTGGTGATGGCAGGTCTCCTGGCTCGCGGTTTGGCGCATTTGCCGCCTTCCCGGGGGTGTGCCCCAGTGGCCATCTGACAAACGCAATCCGCTTACAGTTGCGGGGGCAGCCGCGGGATTTCACCGCGTTCCCTGTTCGGCCCATGCGGGCACCATCGCCGATGACACTGCTCATGCCGCGGGCGGCTTGTCAATCGGGGCGAGCGATGTCACCCCTTGGACCCTAGCCGGAGGATGCCCCATGAGCGACAGCACAACCGATCCCGACGAAAACGCCCGCCACAACGCGAAGATGAAAAAGATCAAGGCGGCGCGCGACAAGATGATGGAGACCAAGACCGAAGAGAAGGGTCTGATCATCGTCCATACCGGGCCGGGCAAGGGCAAATCGTCGAGCGGGTTCGGCATGGTGATGCGGTCGATCCAGCACGGGATGGGTGTGGCCGTGGTGCAGTTCATCAAGGGCAATTGGGAGACGGGCGAAAAATCGTTCCTGCGCGAGCGCTTTGCCGAGGAATGCCGGTTTTTCGTGTCGGGTGAGGGCTTTACCTGGGAAACCCAGGACCGAGAGCGGGATATCGCGGCGGCGCAGAACGGGTGGCGCATTGCCAAGGAACAGATCCTCGACCCCGAGATCGGTTTTGTTCTGCTTGATGAGATCAACATCGCGCTGCGCTACGATTACCTGGATATCGACGAGGTGGTCGATTTCCTGCTGCACGAAAAGCCAGTGATGACCCATGTCTGCCTAACGGGTCGCAATGCGAAGCCGGAACTGATCGAGGCAGCGGATTTGGTCACCGAAATGACGCTGGTCAAACATCCGTTCCGCGACGGGGTGAAGGCGCAGAAAGGGGTGGAATTCTGATGCCGCGTGTCGATTATCCGAAGATCGAAGAGGGCGAGGATGAGATCGGGCGATTCCGCGCCGAATTGCTGAGCGATGCGGGCGGGCTGACGCAATTCGGCGCCTTCGTCGAAACACTCTGGCCGGGTGGAGCCTCGTCCAAGCTGCATTGGCACCGATCCGAGGATGAAATGATCTATGTGCTGGACGGTGTTGTGACGCTGATCGAGGGCGATGGCGTTACGGACCTTCACGCCGGCCAGGCGGCCACGTTTAAGGCGGGGGTCGCTGTGGGCCATAGATTGGAGAACCGATCCGATATGCCGGTGCGGTATTTCGTCGTCGGCACCCGGTCGGGCGATGATGTGGTGACCTATTCGGAGACCGGCGAGAGCGTGACGATCAAAGACGGCGAGAAAGTCTACCGCGATGCGGACGGAAACATCACCAAGGTCGAGCCCTACCATGGCGCCTGATCTGATCGTGTGGGATTTCGACGGCGTGTTGAACCGCAACGTCGTGGATGGGCGGTTTCTGTGGTCGGAACACCTGGACACCGATCTGGGGCTGAGCCGTGACAGCCTGCAGGCGTTTCTGTTCCGGTCCGGCCGGATGTTGGGTGTGATCCGCGGCGAGGAAGACTTGCGCGATGTGGTGGCCGAATGGTTGGCTGCCGAGGGCGCCCAGATCAGCCCGGACGCGATGCTGGACTATTGGTTTGCAAAGGATGGTCTGCCCGATGCCGAGGTGTTGGGCTGGCTGGAGCAGGTGGATACGCGCCACGTCATTGGCACCAACAATGAAACACGACGCGTCGCCTATATCGAAGGGCCGATGGGCTTTTCGGAGCGGGTCGAAAAGGTCTTCGCCTCGGGGCGGTTGCGGGTGGCCAAACCCGATGCGGGGTTTTTCGAGGCGATTGAGGCTTGGTCGGGTGTTGCGGTGGGGTCGATCTTACTGGTCGATGACAACTTGCCGAATGTGGAGGCCGCGCAGGCGCGAGGTTGGGCGGGGTTCCACTTTGTCGATGAAACGCGGAGCGATCTGCCCGCTCTATTGGGGATTGCGTGATGCCAAGATTGTTGACGGAATTCGGCATGGGATCGTCCCTGCGCCGACAGGATTATACCGAGGCCGCAACGCGCGCGGTGAAGGACGCGCTGTGGCACAACTCGATCAACCTGGCCGAGCTGTACGGCAAGCAGAAAGAGGATATGCAGATCACCGTCGAGGTCGGCGTGCAGAACCCGGATGCGTTGGACATCGCGAAAGTGGCCGAGATTTTCCCCTATGGGCAGATCACCGTCATCCCGCGCAAAGGCGGGTTGGACGTGCCGCGCCAGGATGGCGGTAAGCCGACCGTGATCGCCAATGTGGCGATTTCCGTCGCGTTGGAGGTGTAGGGATGGATCAGCGCTTTATCATCGAAATGGGCATGGGCAACGACCAGTACGGCCAGGATTACACCAAGGCCGCGGCCCGCGCGATCGAGGATGCGATCCGGCATTCGGCGATCCCATTGTTCGAGGCGACGGGCCTCTCCCATGACCAGATGCGGGTGCAGGTGACGGTGGGCGTGCAGGCGCCTGAGCAGGTGGATTGCGACGCTCTGGCTGAGAAACTGCCGCGCGGGCGGGCCGAGGTGACCGCCGTTTTCGGCGGTTTGAATGTCGAGAACCCCGATACCGGCAAGGTCCTAGTCATCGCATCAGCGGCGGTTGAGGCGTTTTTGCCCTATCAAGGCGGCTAAGATGCCCGGTGCGGTCATGTTGCAGGGCACCGGCTCCAATGTCGGCAAGTCGATGCTGGTGGCGGGGCTATGCCGGGCGGCGCGGCGACGTGGCCTGAGCGTGGCGCCGTTCAAGCCGCAAAACATGTCGAACAATGCCGCTGTGACCGCCGATGGCGGGGAAATCGGGCGCGCCCAGGCCTTGCAAGCACTGGCCGCCGGGTTGGCGCCCCATACCGATATGAACCCCGTTTTGCTCAAGCCCGAGACCGATGTCGGCAGCCAGGTCGTGGTGCAGGGCAAGCGCATCGCCACGGTCAAGGCGCGGGAGTATGCGGCATTGAAGGCGTCGCTGATGGCGCCGGTTCTAGAGAGCTTCGAGCAGCTGAAGGCGGCCCATGATCTGGTAATTGTCGAGGGCGCGGGCAGCCCGGCGGAGGTGAACCTGCGCGAAGGCGACATCGCCAATATGGGCTTTGCGCGGGCGGCGGATGTGCCGGTGGTCTTGTGCGCCGATATCGACCGGGGCGGTGTGATCGCGCAAGTCGTCGGCACGCAAGCCGTGATGGAGGCCGGCGACGCGGCGATGGTGCGCGGCTTTCTGGTGAACAAGTTTCGCGGTGATCCGAGGCTCTTCGATGACGGCTATGCGTTGATCGAGGCACGGACGGGCTGGCGCGGTTTTGGCGTTCTGCCGTGGTTTGCCGAGGCCTGGCGCCTGCCTGCCGAAGATGCGTTGGAAATCATCGGGGGCGGCAGCGGAGCTTTGCATGTGGTCTGCCTGTGGCTGTCGCGGATCGCGAATTTCGACGATATGGACCCGCTGGCGCAGGAGCCCAATGTGCGGGTGACGATGCTGGGGCCGGGTCAGGCTTTGCCCGGCGATGCGGGTGTGGTGATCATTCCGGGCAGCAAATCGACGCGGGGGGATCTGGCCTATCTGCGCGCCCAGGGCTGGGATGTGGATCTGGCGGCGCATGTGCGGCGCGGGGGGCATGTGTTGGGGATTTGCGGCGGCTATCAGATGCTGGGGCACTCCATTGACGATCCCGACGGAATCGAGGGCGCGGCAGGGACGGAGGCGGGGCTGGGCCTGCTGGAGGTCGAGACGCTTATGACTGGGGACAAACGCCTGACCGAAGTGTCGGCGGTTCATGCGCCAAGCGGTACTGCGTTTGAGGGCTACGAGATCCATAAGGGGCGGACGGACGGCGCCGATTGCGTGCGGCCCTTCGCGCGGGTAGCGGGTGTGGCGGAGGGTGCGATGTCGGCCGATGGGCGGATCGCTGGCAGCTATCTGCACGGGATGTTCCGCGACGATGCCTTCCGCGCAGCCTGGTTGGCGGGGTTCGGCGTCGGGTCGGATTTGCGCTACGGGGCGAGTGTCGAAGAGGTGCTGGAGGCGCTCGCCGACCATCTGGAGGCGCATATGGACGTGGCGGGCGTTTTGGGGCTGGCGGGTTAGCGGCGTAAGCGGTTTTGTCTTCGGGAGCGGTATCGTCCGGCCGCGGCGCGTCGATCCGACGGAGAGTCTAGGCGATTTATGCCAGCCAGTGTCGGACATTGCCTCAGCTTTGCGCCGGGATCAGCCAAATCGACGTGCCGGGGGGCGGCCCGTCGATAGCGCGGGGGCTGCGCCTTGATTCCGCGCCGTGAGCTGCGCTCGTCTGGATTACGCGGCGGTCACCCAGCCGCGTTGGCGGGCTATGCCCATGGCGGCGATCACCGGGGTCTCGGCTTGGCGGGTCTGAAACGCCGCCTTGTCACCCATGCCCAGCCAATCGGCCTGGATCAGCGATTGCGCCACGGCGCCGCCGAGCGTGGTGCCCGGTCCGGTGATGATGAAGAGATCCGGTGCGAATTCCCGGGCGGCGATGGTGATAGCGCGGGTGAAGTCGTAGGGCTCGATCACTTGGTGGCCGAGTGTGTAGGCGTGCAAGGCCTCGCTTGTGCAGGCGCCGGGCCACCAGATCGCGCCGCGCCCGTCGATCAGGGGGATATCTGGCTGGGTAAACATGTCGGCAGCCAAGGCGGCGCGGCCTTGGGCGGCGACGGGAGCCTTGAGCGCGGTGTGGAAGGCGGCGTGGCCCGGCAAACGCAGAGGAAAGCGGCCCTGGGCGGGAACCGAGGCCTCGAATGCCCCCAGCCCCGCCTCATCACCGGCCAGAACCAACATCCCGCCCAGATCGATGGAGAGCCAAAGCCCCTCGATTCCAGCGACCTGGGCCAGCAGATCCGCCTTGCGCGTGGGGTCCGGGCGCCAATCCTCGTCGGTGCAGGGATAGACCAATTGCCCGCCAATGGCGGCCCGGTGCATCAGCGAACCCATCGTGTTGGCGACCCGAAAGCCGTCTTCCGGCGTCAGGGCTCCGGCACACGCCAGCGCGGAATACCAGCCCATGGAATTGCCAGTGACGGCGATGATGTCGATGGCATCGCGGTCGATGCTGAGCGCATCGCCCAACGTTGCAGCGTAGATCAGGGCGGCGGCATTGTCGCCCGTCAGATGGGCGTCGGTGAAGGCCTTGGCCCCGTCAAGCGCGCTGAGCGGCGTCTGGCCATCGGCTTGGCGGAGCGCATCGAGGCGCTCCAGCAGACCTGGATCGGGAAAGTGCTTGGCCAGATAGCCAAGCTCGCTTGCATTATAGGTCCCGCGACCGGGGCAGATCAGAACCGCCGTCGTCATGTCACAAGCGCCTTTGCGGCGGCGACAATGCTGTCGGCGCTGGGCATCGTGGCGGCATAGGCGGGGCCTGTTGCGATGAAACTGTCCTGCGCGGTATGGCGGGCCAGGCGCAGATCGGTCCGTTCGGCAAGCAGAGCCATCAGACCCTCCGCTACTCCGCCCGAGCGGCGGGTTTCGTCGACGATCAGCGCGTGGGTGCAGCCCCTGAGCGCGTCCAGAAGACTGGCCTCGGGAAGGGGAGAGAGCCAGCGCAGATCGATCACGCGGGTCTCGACCCCCGTCTCGGCCAACTGCGCCTGGGCCTGGAGCGACAAGCGGTGGCCATTGGCGAAGCTGATCAGCGCGACGGGGCCATCGCCGGTCACGCCGACCTCACCCAGCGAAATGCGCGTTCCGGGCGCGGGGTAGCGGCGCATCCAAGCGCCGTCGCCATCGTCATAGAGATCGCGCATCGGGTAAAGCGCGATGGGTTCGAGGAACACGACAAGCCGTTGTTCCTTACGCGCCAGGCGCACGCATTCGCGCAGCATCCCCACCGCATCGGCGCCATGGGAGGGTACCGCGAGGATCAGGCCGGGGATATCGCGCAGAACGGCCAGCGAGTTGTCGTTGTGGAAATGCCCGCCGAATCCCTTTTGGTAGCCGAGCCCCGCAATGCGCACCACCATCGGGTTGGTGAATTGCCCGTTCGAGAAAAACGGCAGCGTCGCGGCCTCTCCCCTCAGTTGATCCTCAGCATTGTGGAGATAGGCCAGGAACTGGATTTCCGGCATCGGGACAAAGCCGTTCTGGGCCATGCCGATGCCGAGCCCGAGGATGCTTTGCTCATCCAGAAGCGTGTCGATCACGCGGTCCGGCCCGAAGCGTGTGATCAGCTTTTGCGTGACGCCATAGACGCCGCCCTTGGCGCCCACATCCTCGCCCATCAGTGCAATCTCGGGATGGTCGAGCATCAGGTCGGTTAGCGCCCAGTTGATGAGTTTCGACATGATCTGCGGCTCGGCCATGGCCTTGAGATCTGCGCCGAACGCGGCGGCGCGGGCTTCGGCGCTTGGGCCATTGGTAGGCGCGCAGGGGCGGGGCGGTGGGATCAGGCTGGCCATGACATCCTGCGCGGTCTTCAGCCGGGGCCGCGTGACGGCCTGCGTGGCGATGCGGGCCACGCGATCATTGGTGTCTTGGTAGACCTTCAGGGCCGCATCGGGCGGCATCGCGCCCGCATCGCGCAGCAGGCGGACAGAATGCAGCAGCGGATCGTTGGCCTCGTCCGCCTCGACCTCGGATTTCGGCAGATAGGTTGTGGGCATGTCGGCGCCCGCATGGCCGTAAAGGCGCACGGTGCGGATATGCAGAAAGACGGGGCGTTTGCGAGTTCGGGCGTAATCGGCGGCCTGAGAGGCCGCGCGGTAAGTATCGAAGATGTCGAGCCCGTCGCAGGCGATATAGTGCAGCCCGGGCCGGTGCGCGAAATTGGCGACGATCCAGCCCTTAGGGGTTTTGACCGAAATCCCGATCCCGTTGTCTTCGCAGATGAAAACCAGCGGCAACGGGATCGACTGGAACGCTGTCCAGGCGGCGGTGTTAAAGGCGCCCTGGGCCGTGGAATGATTGGCCGAGGCATCGCCGAAGGAACACATCACGACGGCATCGTCGGGCAGAACACGGTGTTCCGGCCCGTGGCGCTTCGCGGCGCCGATGGAATAGGCCGCCCCCACTGCTTTGGGCAGATGCGAGGCGATGGTCGAGGTCTGGGGCGGGATC
The DNA here is from genome assembly GCF_037544085.1 of Gymnodinialimonas mytili. Classification (NCBI taxonomy): domain Bacteria; kingdom Pseudomonadati; phylum Pseudomonadota; class Alphaproteobacteria; order Rhodobacterales; family Paracoccaceae; genus Gymnodinialimonas; species Gymnodinialimonas mytili. The sequence continues at coordinate 1,234,313 of NZ_JBBIFW010000001.1, read as the reverse complement.
ATCAGCGCGCGGCTGCCCAGCACCTTATGGCGCCCGCCGGAGATCGGATCCTCGGATGAGGCCGCAAAGCTCAGCAGGATGTCCCAGGCGGCGGATTGGCCGGGCACCTGATCGGCGCGGGCGATCTGAAAGGCCGCGTCGCGATAGTGCAGGAAGGCCATATCCGTCGGGCGCAAGGCGGCGGCGATGGCGGCCATGCCCTCATGCCCCGATGAGCCGATCGTGTAGAACCCCTGGCCTGCCTTCTGCATCGCGCGGCTTTGCCGGTCGAGCGCGCGGCTGAGACACCCGGCGCGATAGAGCGCGACGGCGTTTTCGGGGCTGAGCGGTCCAGAGGGCTTGGCCCCGGCCGGCAGGTCACCCGCGGCCACGCGGCGCAGGAAGTTGTCGTGCACAATGGTGGCGCGGTCCATTGGGGGCCTTTCCGTGTCTGTGGCCCATGCTTAGTCCGATTTGCGGGGCTGGGGGAAGGCCGCTCTGTTACCCGTTGGAGGCGCTTGGCGTATGTGCGATGACACTGCACAGAGCTGTCCCCGATTGCGGTAGAAGAATGACGCCTGAGACTTTCCTGAGATCCTTGTTTGACCGCGCCGTATCGGTGGCAGACCCAATGCAAAGCCTGGCGCAGGCCCTACCCCTCAAGCCCGAAGGCCGCTGTGTGGTGATCGGCGCCGGGAAAGCCAGCGCGCGGATGGCCGAGGCGGTTGAGGCCGAATGGGGCCCTTGCGAGGGGTTGGTGATCACGCGCTATGGCTATGGGCGTCCGTGCGAAGGGATCGAGATTGTCGAGGCCGCACATCCCGTTCCCGATGCGGCGGGTGCCGCCGCGACGCAACGCCTGCTGCGGCTGGTCGAGGGGCTGGGCGCAGATGATTTCGTGCTGGCGCTGATCTCTGGCGGAGGCTCGGCCCTGCTGACGGCGCCGGCGGGGAACATCACGCTCGCGGAAAAGCAGGCGCTGACCCAGGCGATGTTGGCCTCGGGCGCGCCGATTGGCGACATGAACGGCATCCGTAAACAGATCTCGGCGGTCAAAGGCGGCAAGCTGGCCGCGGCGGCCTATCCGGCGCGGATGCTGGCGTTGATGATCTCGGACGTGCCGGGCGATGCGCCGGGCGAGATTGCCAGCGGCCCGACCGTGGGCGATCCGGGTGACGCGGCGCTGGCCCTACGCAAATTGCAGGAATTCGGGATCGAACCCGCGCCCTCGATCCGTCACTTCCTGGAGCAGGGCGGTGATCCGGTCGCGGTGGACGATCCGCGCCTGTCTAAGGTGGAGAACGTCATCTACGCCGCGCCGTCGCAATCGCTGCAGGCGGCAGCGGACCTCGCCGTCCAGCAAGGGATTGCGGTGCAAAATCTGGGCGATTCCATTGAAGGAGAGGCACGTGATGTGGCGCGTGAGCACGCGGATCGCGCGATGCGGGCCGGTGAGAATACGTTGCTGCTGTCGGGCGGCGAGTTGACCGTGACGCGCCGGGGCGATGGTTTGGGCGGTCCGAATGCCGAATACATGCTGGCCATGGCGATTGCGATGGACGGCCACGCCGAGATCCACGCGCTGGCCTGCGACACGGATGGCGTCGACGGCGCGGCAGAGGTCGCGGGTGCAGTCATCGGGCCGGAGACGTTGGCCAAGGCGCGGAAGGCGGGTCTGGACCCGCAAGCGGCACTCGACGCCAATGACGCCCACAGCTTCTTCGCCGCGATTGGCGATCAGGTGGTGCCGGGGCCGACCTTGACCAATGTGAATGATTTCCGGGCGATCCTTGTGGCGCCCAAGTTCCAGCAGAAAGAGGTCTAGGCGATGCGGTTTGTCAGGTGGGGAGAGGCGGGCGCGGAACGCCCCGGTGTGTTGGATGCGGCGGGGCACGTACGGGATCTGTCGGGCGTGACCGGCGATATCGACGGCTCCTTTCTGTCGGATCTGCCCGGTATTGACGCGGAGAGTCTGCCGAAGGTCGAGGCCCCGCGATTGGGGCCGTGTGTGGCCAAGGTGGGCAAGCTGGTCTGTGTGGGGCTCAACTATGCCGACCATGCCGCGGAAGGCGGATGGGATGTGCCGACTGAGCCCGTTCTGTTCATGAAAGCCACCAGCGCCATCTCTGGCCCGTTTGATCCGGTCACGCTGCCTGAGGGCAGCGAGAAGACCGATTGGGAGGCGGAGCTGGGATTGGTGATCGGCACCCGCGCGAAGAACGTGGCCGAAGGGCAGGGCGAGGCGCATGTCGCGGGCTACATAATCGTTAACGATGTGAGCGAGCGCGCCTTCCAGCAAGAGATGGGCGGCCAGTGGACCAAGGGCAAATCCCACGACACCTTCGCCCCGATTGGCCCCTGGTTGGTGACGCGCGACGAGGTGCCAGACCCGCTGGCGCTGTCGATCTGGACCGAGGTGGACGGCGTTCGGATGCAGGATGGCCATACCAGCACGATGATTTTCGCGCCGGGTTTCATCGTGGAATATGTCAGCCGCTTCATGACGCTTGAGCCGGGCGATATCATCTCAACCGGGACGCCGCCAGGCGTGGGGATGGGCAAGTCGCCTCAAGTCTTCCTGCGGGCAGGGCAAGAAATGCGCCTGGGCATCGATGGGCTGGGCGAGCAGATCTTGCCGGTGACCGCGCTGTGAACATTGCGGAATGGTTGTCTCGCGTTGCAGCGACGCGAGGGGCTGCGCCAGCGCTTCTTTTAGGTGCAGAGGTCGTTTCGGATTACGCGGGCTTTGCGGCGGCGTCTGCCAAACTGGCGGGTGGGCTGAAATCGCGGGGCATCGGGCCGGGTGACCGCGTTGGCATCTTCGCGCAAAACTGCCCCGACTACCTGGTGACGCTGTTCGGGATCTGGTGGGCGGGCGCGATTGCCGTTCCGATCAATGCCAAACTGCACCCGAAAGAGGCCGCTTGGATCCTGGCCGATGCGGGCGCGACGCTGTGTTTCACGGGCGATGGGAAAGAGGCCCGGAATGCGGTGCCCTTCGGATCGATCAGCGGCACAGCCGCGCGCGTCGCCGATTGCGCCCGCGACGATGTCGCTTGGCTGTTCTACACGTCAGGCACCACGGGCAAGCCGAAGGGCGTGCAGATCACTCACGGTATGCTGGCCGCGGCGAGCCTGTGCTATCCGGTGGATGTCGATCCTGTTCGCCCCGAGGACGCGGCCCTGTATGCGGCCCCGATGAGCCATGGGGCCGGGGTCTATGCGCCGATCCATGTGCGGATGGGCGCGCGGCATATCTCACCGCGCTCGGCTGGGTTTGATCCGGGGGAGGTGCTGGAGTTGAGCGAACGGCTCGGCCCGACCTCGATGTTCATGGCGCCCACCATGGTGCGGCGGCTTGTTGATACCGCTAAGGCGCAAGGCCGAAGCGGCGCCGGAATCAAAACCGTCGTCTATGGCGGCGGGCCGATGTATCGCGCCGATATCGAAGAGGCGGTGGCGGTGCTGGGCCCGCGCTTTGTGCAGATCTACGGCCAGGGCGAATGCCCGATGACGATCACGGCGCTTAGCCGCAATGAGGTGGCCGACCGCAGCCATCCACGTTGGGCCGAGCGGTTGCAAAGCGTGGGGCGTGCGCAAAGCTGTGTGGAGGTTGCGGTGGATGCCCCAACCGGTGAGGTCGGCGAGATTATGGTCAAAGGCGCGGCTGTAATGCCGGGCTATTGGAACAATCCCGAAGCCACCGCCAAAGCGCTGCAAGATGGGTGGCTGCGGACGGGCGATGTCGGTTGGCTGGATCCCGATGGTTATCTGACGCTTCAGGACCGGTCGAAGGATGTCATCATCTCGGGCGGCAGCAATATCTATACGCGCGAGGTCGAAGAGGCCCTGCTGACCCATCCGAGTGTGCATGAGGTCTCGGTCGTCGGGCGCGCATCGGAGGAATGGGGCGAAGATGTCGTGGCCTTTGTGGTCTGCCGACCGGGCCAGGATCTGGACGAAGCCGCGCTGGATACCCATTGCCTGGATCAGATCGCGCGGTTCAAACGGCCCAAGGCGTATTTCCCGGTCCAAGAGCTTCCGAAAAACAACTACGGCAAGGTTCTAAAGACACGTCTGCGCGAAATGTTGAGCTAGGAGCCACAGGCGCGCGGAAAAGCGCGGGCGCCGCCTTGCTGGTGGGGGGCACGCCGCCTACATCGCGTGGAATGAAACGTTTTATTCCGTTCTTGTCCTCCGACCCACACGTCGCGGTTGTGCGTCTGCAAGGCGCCATCGCGGCCGGAAGCCGCGGGGGCATCAATGACGCGACCTTTGCGCCCGTGCTCGAAAAAGCCTTTTCCAAAGGCAAGCCCAAAGCCGTGGCTTTGGTGATCAACTCACCCGGCGGATCGCCCGTGCAATCGGCGCTGGTCGCCGCCCGCATCCGGCGCTTGGCGGGTGAAAAAGAGGTCCCGGTTCACGCCTTTGTCGAGGATGTTGCCGCATCGGGTGGTTATTGGCTGGCCTGCGCGGGGGACGATATCTGGGTTGATCCGTCTTCGATCGTAGGGTCCATCGGAGTGATCTCGGCCAGTTTCGGGTTCGTCGATGCGATGCAGAAGATCGGGGTGGAGCGCCGCGTGTATACGGCGGGCGAGGACAAATCCATTCTCGACCCATTCCGGCCCGAGCGCGAGGAGGATATCGAACGGCTGAAGGATATTCAGCGCGATATCCACGCCGCCTTCATCGATCATGTCAAAGACCGCCGGGGCGATCGGTTGGCTGATGAGAACCTGTTTACCGGCGCGTTTTGGACCGGCGCAAAGGGCGTCGAGCTTGGGCTGGCCGATGGGATCGGCCATGTCGTGCCCAAGATGAAAGAGCTTTACGGCGACAAAGTGAAGTTCATGCTGCACGGCCCGAAGAAGCCGCTGATCCCGCGATTTGGGGCGCAAATTCTGGCTGACCTCGATAGCGGGTTGGAGGAGCGCGCGCTGTATGCGCGTTATGGGCTGAATTGATGCTGAAAATTGTCAGCTTGTTTCTGATCGGAATGGCGGTCTTGGCCATGTTCGGTCGCCTGCGCTGGCCGGGCTCGAAGAACCGTCTGGATCGCGACAAATCGGAGGGCGCCTTGCCCAAACCCAAGACCTGCCCAAAATGCGGCCGTATGAACCTGCGTGGCGGCCCGTGCCGCGCCTGCCGCGAGGGCACGGATGGCTGATCAATTCGGCTTTGCCATCCTCGGCCTGGTGATCCTGCTCTTGGCCGGTGATGTGCTTGTAAAAGGCGCTGTAAACCTATCGCTCAGATTGGGCATCCCAGCCCTGATCGTGTCTTTGACCATCGTGGCCTTTGGCACATCGGCGCCCGAATTGCTGATCTCGGTTCAATCGGTGCTGGGTGGCGTGCCCGGCTTGGCATTGGGCAATGTGGTCGGGTCGAACACGGCCAATATCCTATTGGTGCTTGGTATCCCTGCGCTGCTGATGGGGATGGGCGCCGGTAGCGATACGCGGCGCGACTACGTGATCATGATGATTGCCAGCATCATATTCGTAGTCCTGTGTTTCCTGGGTCCGCTTCAACTTTGGCATGCCTTGGTGCTGCTGGCAGTGTTTGCAACGATCATGACGATGATGGTCCGCACGGCCTTGTCCCACCGACGCGCCGGAGATCTGGAGGAGGATCTGGAAGAGGCTGATCCTGATATGCCCTGGTGGAAGATCGGGCTGTATCTTGCGCTGGGTCTGGTCGGTCTGCCGCTGGGTGCAAATCTGTTGATCGACAGCGCCACATCGATCGCCGCGGCCTATGGGGTCAGCGACGAGGTGATCGGGCTGACCCTGGTGGCGGTCGGGACCTCACTTCCTGAATTGGCCACAACTGTCATGGCAGCCTTGCGCCGTCAGGCCGATGTGGCCTTGGGTAATGTCATCGGCTCAAACCTGTTCAACATCATCTTCATCATGGGGATCGCGGGCCTGTTCGGCACGATCCCGGTGGAGCGTGAATTCCTGGTCCTGGATCTGTGGGTGATGCTGGCGGCGTCGCTGGTATTGGCGCCGTTCGTGTTTTTGCGGCTTCCGATGGGCCGCGCCGTTGGTCTGGTCTTTTCTGCTCTGTATGCGGGCTATATCGTCGTCCTCCTGGCATGAGGAGGGGCAGACATGACAGCATTGGTCACAGGGGCAGCGAAACGCCTTGGACGCGCGATGGCATTGGAATTGGCCGAGGCCGGCCACGATGTGGCGATCCATTATAACGGCAGTGCAGAGGCGGCTGAGGCCACCGCGGAAGAGATCCGCGCCAAAGGTGTGCGGGCCGTCACGCTGCAAGCGGATTTGCTGGATGAAGCCGCTGTACAGGGCTTGATGGGCCGCGCGGTAGACGCCCTGGGCCCGGTCGAGGTTCTGATCAACAACGCGTCGATCTTCGACTATGACAATATCGATAGCGCGACCCGGCAAAGCTGGGACCGCCATATGGAATCCAACCTGCGCGCGCCCTTTGTGCTGACCCAGGCCCTTGCCGCGCAATTGCCTGACCCGGATACCGATGACGGCGGCGAGCCTGTCGCGCGGGGCCTGGTGATCAACATGGTGGATCAGCGGGTGCGTAAACTGACCCCTGAATTCATGACCTACACGATTGCAAAGATGGGCCTTTGGGCGCTGACCCAGACGGCGGCGCAAGCGTTGGCGCCGAAATGTCGGGTCAATGCGATCGGTCCAGGTCCGACGATGCAAGGCGCTCGGCAATCCGCGGAGCATTTCAAAGCGCAGCGTGAGGCGACGATCCTGCGCCGTGGTGCGGGCCCTGAAGAGATTTGCGCGGCCTTGCGGTACTTCGTGGGTGCCCGGACCGTCACAGGGCAGTTAATCTGCGTGGATGGTGGGCAGCATCTGGCATGGGAAACGCCGGACGTCTTGGGCGTAGAATGACCCTGTGGCACGCGATTCTCCACTGAGCCGCCGATTGATTCACTTTTGTAAATATCTGGTGAAGAAAAGATTTATGGGCTCAAAATGCCGAAAAAAATGATACGAAAACAATGACTTAAATAAATGCCTAAAAAATAGGCAAAGCGTAGAACCCTGCCGAAAACAAAGAGAAATTCGCCATGCCCAATTGTTTTCCAAAAGGTTATCCACAGAAACAGTGGAAAGCTCACCTCTTGATCTGGACCTTGCATCGTTGCAGCTGGATTAAGAATCATGAATCTCGGTTTTTTGATGGAAAATGAGACCGCAAAACCGCCCAAAACGGGTCATGAGGTTATCCAAGGATACCTCCGCACGCTCGACAACTCGCCGGGCGTGTATCGAATGCTCGATGCACAATCTAGGGTCTTATATGTTGGCAAAGCGCGGGCGCTGAAACGGCGCGTCTCGAATTATGCCAAGCCTTCGGGTCACTCGCCACGCATCGCCCGGATGATCCGCGATACGGCCTCGATGATGTTCCTGACCACACGCACCGAGACCGAGGCGTTGCTGCTGGAACAGAACTTGATCAAGCAGCTGAAACCCAAATTCAATGTGCTGCTGCGCGACGACAAAAGCTTTCCGAACATTTTGGTCAGCCGCACCCACGCCTTCCCCCAGATCAAAAAGCATCGCGGGGCCAAGAAAGAGAAGGGCGAGTACTTTGGGCCCTTCGCCAGCGCAGGCGCCGTGAACCGCACGCTGAACCAGTTGCAAAAAGTGTTCCTGCTGCGCAATTGCACCGATGCTACGTTTGAGACCCGCACGCGGCCCTGTCTGCTGTACCAGATCAAGCGCTGCTCCGGGCCGTGTGTAGGATACATCTCGGCCGAGGAGTACGAGGCATCGGTGCGTGATGCGATCCGGTTCTTGAAGGGCGACAGCACCGAGTTGCAGGCGCAATTGGCTGATGCGATGGCTGAGGCCTCTGCCGCGATGGAGTTTGAACGTGCGGCCGCGCTGCGTGACCGCATCCGGGCGCTGACGAACGTGCAAAGTGCCCAGGGCATTAATCCACGCGGCGTCCGCGAGGCCGACGTGATCGCCTTGCATATGGAAGGCGGGCAGGCCTGCGTGCAGGTCTTCTTCATCCGCGCGAACCAGAATTGGGGGAACCGAGATTTCTATCCACGCGTTGGTGCCGATATCGACGAGCCCGAGGTATTGGAGGCATTTTTGGGCCAGTTCTACGATCAGAAAGAACCGCCGCGGCAGATCATTCTGTCTCATCCGATTGAGAACATGGACCTGATGTCCGATGCGTTGTCGGGCAAACGCGGCACCAAGGTCGAACTGCTGGTGCCCCAACGCGGCGAAAAAGCGGAATTGGTCGATGGAGCGCGGCGCAATGCCCGCGAAAGCCTGGCGCGACGGATGGCCGAAGGCCAAGCGCAGACAAAGCTGCTGGATGGCTTGGCCGAAGCGTTCGACCTGGACGGCGCGCCGAAGCGGATTGAGGTCTACGACAACTCGCATATCCAAGGCGCCCATGCTGTCGGCGCGATGATCGTGGCGGGGCCTGACGGTTTCGTGAAATCGCAATATCGCAAGTTCAATATCAAGGGCGACAGTCTGACCCCCGGCGACGATTTCGGGATGATGAAAGAGGTGCTGACGCGCCGGTTTCAGCGCCTGTTGAAGGAAGATCCCGACCGCGAGACCGAGGCCTGGCCGGATCTGCTGTTGATCGATGGCGGTGCGGGTCAGATCAGCGCGGTCAAAGAGATCATGGACGATCTGGGCGTGGAGGACGTGCCTTTCATTGGCGTCGCCAAGGGGATCGACCGCGATCAAGGCAAAGAAGAATTCTACCGTCCCGGCGCCACGGCCTTCGCGCTCAAGCGCAATGATCCCGTGCTGTACTTTGTGCAGCGGATGCGCGACGAGGCGCACCGCTTTGCCATCGGTGCCCATCGCGCGAAACGGTCCAAGGCGGTTTCGGCCACACCGCTCGATGACGTGCCCGGCGTCGGGGCAGGGCGCAAACGCGCGCTGCTGGCGCATTTCGGTAGCGCCAAGGCCGTGGCACGGGCGAACCTATCGGATCTTACCGCTGTGGACGGGATCAGCGAAGGGCTGGCGCAAAAGATCTACGATTTCTTCCATGATCACGCGTAGCACGACGGAACGCCGAGATGTGCACGTGAGACCCCGTGCAAGCCCCTTCCGCCCGAGTTAGGAACAGGATACCCCTGCCCCATGCAATGGACCGTGCCGAACATCCTGACCCTCATCCGCCTTGTGGCTGCACCCATGGTGGCGCTGGTGTTTCTGCTGTTGCCGCGTCCGTTTTCAGACTGGATCGCGTTGATCCTGTTCCTCTCCGCGTCGCTCACCGATTATCTGGACGGCGTATTGGCGCGTCGCTGGGGGCAAGAGACGAAGTTTGGCGCGATGATGGACCCGATTGCCGACAAGGCGATGGTGGTGATTGCGCTGGCCGTGGTGCTGGGGCTCTACGGGACGGTCGCGTTCGGCGGCACGATCCTCTTCAACGCCATGGTCTTGGTGCCGGTGGTGGTGATTTTGTTCCGCGAGGTCTTCGTGTCCGGCTTGCGCGAGTTCCTGGGCGAGGTGGCCGGCACCCTGAAAGTGACCCGTCTGGCGAAGTGGAAAACCTTCGTGCAGATGGTTGCAATTGGCCTGATGTTCAGCTTCGGCCTGTTCGATCATTATTTCGGGCGCTGGACCGAAGGTATGGATGGGACTTTGATCCAGGGCATTCTCGATGGCGCGGTGCCCGATGAATTTGGTCTTTCCTGGCTCTATATGGGGTTGATCGGGTCGTCTTTCGGGGCCTTGGCTCTGCTGTGGATCGCGGCGGTTCTGACCTTGGTGACGGGGGCGGATTATTTCCTGAAGGCGCGACCGCATCTGCGGGATGGAGGCTAGCCCATGGAACTTCGTTATTTCGCCTGGCTGCGTGAACGCGTCGGCACGGGCCATGAAGTGGTCGAAACTGAGGCCGCAACGGTATCGGCGCTGGTCGAGGAATTGCGGGCGAGGTCCGAGGCCCATGCTTTTGCCCTGAGCGATCTGACATCCGTGCGTGTGGCGGTGGACCAACAGCTGGTCGATTTCGATGCGTCAATCTCGGAGGCGCGTGAGGTCGCGTTCTTTCCGCCCATGACGGGGGGCTAGATGTCCATCCGCGTCCAAGACGCTGCGTTTGACATGGGCGCCGAGCTGAACGCTTTTTCGCAGGCTCTGGCGGATAACGGCGTGAAGGCCGGCGCGATTGTCAGCTTTTGCGGGGTCACACGCGATGTGGCCGAGGGCGATCTCGATGCCATGGTGATCGAGCACTATCCGGGTATGACCGAAGCGGCGCTTGGCGATATCCGTGCACAAGCGATGGCCCGCTTTTCGCTGGCTGGTGCGATGATCGTGCATCGATACGGGCGCTTGGCGGCGGGGGAGATCATCATGATGGTGGCAACCGCTGCACCGCACCGTGCAGATGCGTTTGCCGGGGCGGAGTTTTTGATGGATTACCTGAAATCCCGCGCGCCGTTTTGGAAGAAAGAGATCACGACTCGCGGCGAAAGTTGGGTCGACGCCAAAGACACCGATGAGGCCGCGCTCAAGCGCTGGTGAAGCGTGTCAAATTGTGCGCCTTCGGCGCGTTCGGTGACCTCGTCCCCGCCCTTGCGGGCGGTGCCTCAGGTGGGCGCGGGCTGAGAGAGCGCGCTTCGTGACTCGGCGCGACGTCTAGTTGGCTTGGTTGATCTGCTCGACGTAGTTGCGCAGCTCTTCGGCTTCGGATCTGGCGTCGCGCAGACCGTCCATGGCGGCGCGCAGTTCTGCCTCAGACTGGCTGAGCTGTCCTGTGAGCTCGGCTTCGCGTTGTTGCAGATAGGCGATGGCCTGGTCGCGGGTTTCTTCGGCGTCATGGAGCGCACGGGCCAGATTTTCCATCTCACCCAGATCGGCCGACGAGACCTGGTTGAAGCGCGCCACCAGCCAATGGGCCAGCCATCCCAAGACGAAGGCGACAAAGAGAATGATGGCGATGGCGATGATAAATTCCAGGCGGTTCATGGGCCAATGCGTCCTATCAATTGTCGTCTTCGGGCGGCTCGGGCCGCGGCAATGGGCTGGCTTCAAAGGGCCAATCGGCAATCGTCCCGCGGGCAAGAATACCATCGGTGGTGCGAGGCTGGTCGTCTTCTGCCGCCGCGGCTTGGTCCAACTCGGCCGCAGCCAGCAACCGGAAGGCGATGCGGCGGTTCTGCTCGCGGCCCACTTCGGTCTCGTTTGAGGCGATGGGTTGGCTTTCGCCATAGCCTTGAGCGGTCAGGTTCGACACCAGAATGCCGCGCGCCAACAGACCGTTCAGCACCGCATCGGCGCGGGCCTGGCTGAGGTTCAGGTTCATCGACTCGCGCCCTTGGGAATCGGTATGTCCGCCGATCTCCATCCGGACATGCAGACAATCGGGCAGCACTTCGGCGATTTGATCCAGGATTTCGCCCGCCGCATCGTTGATCTCGGTCGAGCCCGGATCGAAGGCAATCTTGGTTTCCTCCTGGATCGCGCGGATCCGTTCGACGCATTGGTCAGGCGTTGGCAACGACGCGACCGGGTCGAGCGCCTCATCATAGGTCACATCAAGCTGGAAATCCGCGCCTTGGCCCAGTTCCTCGGATAACAGGCGGGTCAGTTGCGAGACCATTTCCGTGTCGCCGGTTCGCCCCGACAGGCGCAGAATGCCCGGCTCCACCGTCAATTCGCCTTCGTGCAGGTCGGCCAACGCGGTGAGGCCGGCCATCACCCGAACGGACCAGCCCTGGGGCAAGTCTGCGACCTCGCGGGTGGCGATGTTGGTGGTATCGGCCCCAAAAAGCGATGTGGCGTAGGTATGCACCGATTGTCCAATTGTGCCCGGGGGCAGCCGTCCGCGTAAGCGCGCCCCGGTTTCCGGGTTCAGCGTGGCGACAAAGCTGGCGGGGCCTGTGGCCTGTTCGGCAGAAGCCTCCGGCAGCACGGCCTGTAGTGAGAAAACGTCTGGAAGATTGGCCGTCAGATTGCCAACCGCGTCGTCAAAGCGGTCCTGCGGCGTGCCCACAGCGGCGATAAGGGTAACATCTGCATCCGAGAAGGTCAGGCTGCCTTCACCCATCTCTGTCAGCGCCGCAAGGGCGGTTTCCACCGCAATCGGCCAGGAGGCGGACGGCACGCCCAATCCGATCGTGCAGGGCACGACACCTGTTGCGCCTGCCGCCAGACCGGCCGCGACAATCCGGTCGCGCGACGCGGCGCTGTCGGCCGTGCAGGTTTCAAACCGACCCCCCTCGGCATCGCGCACAAAGCGCAGAGCGAAGGGCGTGATCACCGGGCGCGGTGCTGAGATGTCCAACACCACTTCAACACCGGGCGGTTGGTCGCGCTGAAGCTGAGCGATAAATTCTGCGCGTTCCTCGCGTGTCTGACCGACAGCTTCAACTTCGACCCTATCGGCCAGGACGGTGATCTTTGACCGTGGCAGCGTGGCAAGCGCCAATAGGCCATAGTCCAACGCGGCGTCCCATGTGCTCGGCGCGGCAAATTCTGCCGTTTCGATCATGTTCACCACGTCTTCTGATCCGGCGATATCGGCGACGCTTTCTGCGACGGCAAAGGCTTCGTCGCCGTTTGTTCCGGGAATGAGGCCGATCAGCTGAATTCCGTCGCCATTCCGCAAGATGTCCAGTGAAAACCGGGGCGGTTCGGTCGTGTCGATCGCGGCGACATCCAACTGATTGACCACACGGTCACCGTCGATGATCGCCGATGCACGGGTTTCGGCGCGGAAGCGTGCGGCTTCATCCGGGGCCTCGCCCTGCAAGAACACCTGCAAGCCGTTGGCCGAGACCTCGACCCATCTGATGGCATCCGCTTGCAATGCGGCTGTTACATCCTCGATTGAGCGCCGCTCGACCAGTTTTGCCGACACAATCGCGGTGCCGACCGAAAGGCAGGCTGCCAAAACAAAACAGGCTGGCCCCAGAAGGGCTGATATGCGGTTGGTGTCACTCATGGGCGTTTTTACGCATTCCCCTGCTCGGGTTTATTAACGTCCGATAGCGCGTCGCGCACCTGCTTTCAATCAGACGAGTATCGCAACGGCGAAAAACAGCGCCGGGATCAGCCCCGCATCGCGGTTGGATCGGAACAATCGCAGGCACAGATCGGCATCGTCGATATCCAGCCGGACAAGCTGCCAGGACAGGTGCCACCCCATCGCCCAGACGCCTGCCAGCGCGGCCACAAGTGCCAGGAAATTGCCGCCGGGCACCAGAGCCACCAGCACCGCTGCGCCCATCAGCGCCAGGGTGGCGATCATGAAGCCGCGCAGCCAGGACTTGGTATTCTCGCCGAACAGACGCGCCGTTGACTTGATACCGATCAGCGCGTCGTCTTCGCGGTCTTGGTGGGCGTAGATTGTATCGTAGAACAGCGTCCAGGCGATCCCGGCGATATAGAGCAAGACCGGTGCCAGACTGAGGCTGCCGGTATGGGCCGTCCAGGCAAGCAGCGCACCCCAATTGAAGGCAAGGCCCAGGAAAACCTGGGGCCACCAAGTGACCCGCTTGGCAAACGGATAGATGCAGACGGGCACGAGCGAGACGATGCCTAGGACGATTGTTGGCAGATTGAGGGTCAGCAGAATGCCGAATGCCATAAGCGCTTGCAGCACCAGCCAGATCATCGCGCCTTTGACGCTGACCTGTCCGGAGGGGATCGGGCGGGACGCTGTGCGCGCGACCGCGCCGTCAAAGTCGCGGTCGGTGATGTCGTTCCAGGTGCAGCCCGCGCCGCGCATCAGAAAAGCGCCAATGGCGCAGCCCACCGCGATCCAAAAATCATACAGCGTGGGGGTGCGTCCGCTGGAGGCGATGGCCAGCGCAAGCCCCCACCAACATGGGAGCAGCAGCAGCCAGGTGCCGATGGGCCGGTCCGCGCGGCTGAGCCTCAGATAGGGGCGGGTCGCTTCTGGCGCCAATCGGTCCACCCAATTTCCGCGCACGGCGTCTGCAACTTGCCCCCCTGGCGTTTCCGGTGCCTCGGTCATAAATCTGTCCCATGTCACAGCGGCCCAAGATACGCCTCTATGTAGACCACCCGCTGGCCGAGGGCGAGCGTGTCGCCCTGTCGCGGGATCAGGCTAATTATCTGTTCAACGTGATGCGGTTGGGTATCGGCGCTGAAGTGGCCCTGTTCAACGGGCGCGACGGCGAATGGCGGGCCGAGGTGGCTCAAGCTGGCAAACGCGCGGGTGAGCTTGCCTGTGTCGCGCGAAGCGCGCCGCAGGGGACGCCGCCCGACTTGTGGCTGTTATTTGCCCCGATCAAAAAGGCGCGGACCGATTTTATCGTCGAAAAGGCGGCTGAGATGGGGGTCGCGCGCATTTGTCCGGTTCAGACGGCTTTCACCAATTCCGAGCGGATCCGCCAGGATCGTTTGCAGGCCCATGCGGTTGAGGCAGCTGAGCAATGCGGAGGCACCTATGTGCCGCCCGTCGATCCGTTGCGGCCTCTGGCGCAGGTTTTGGCGGACTGGCCGGAGGGTCGCGGATTGATCTTCGCCGATGAAGTCCTCGCGGGCGCCGATCCCGCGCCTCTGCCACCGGGACCCGCGGCAATTCTGATTGGGCCCGAGGGCGGGTTTTCAGACGCGGAGCGCACGCAGTTGCGCGGGTTGGACTGTGTCACGTCGATTGCGCTGGGGCCGCGCATCTTGCGGGCGGATACGGCGGCGGTGGCGGCGCTCACCTTGTGGCAGGCGGCAGCGGGGGATTGGATGTGAACAGCTTTTTCCGGCCAGAGGCGATGTCAGCTTTGACACGGTGGCGCGAGGTCATCGTGGCGCTGATCATCGCCGCGCTGGGCGTGTGGATCGCGCTTCGACCGGGCGGCATCATTGTCGCAGGGTTCGGATACGTTCTGATTGGGTTGGGCCTCGCCTTTCTTATCCCGGCCCTGCGCCGGGCGCGCTTTGCAACCGACGGGCAGGGCGCAGGGATCGTGCAGGTGGATGAACAGCGCATCACCTATATGGGCCCGGTTACAGGCGGTGCGATGGCGTTGGATGACCTTGCGATCCTGTCGGTGCGCCGGGATGGGCTGGGCCAAACCTCTTGGGTTCTGGCCGATGCCACTCAACTTCTGGTGATCCCGGTGGACGCGGCGGGTGCCGATGCGCTGTTCGATACCTTTTCTGCGCTGCCTGGGCTCAACATCGACAGGCTAATCGCTGCTGTGCAAAGCCGCACAGGAGGGTCGCAGCAGCTTTGGTCTCGGAAGCGGCCCGTGGCCTTGACACCTTGAGCGCCGCAGGCCACGCCTTGAGGTCAGATGGCACCCCAAGGAACCTGCGCCCATGTCTATCCCCCAATCCGGTGGCGGCCCAATCGAACGGCCCGCGCAACTCGCGGAATATCTGGCAGATGGCTGCAAGCCCAAGCAAGATTGGCGGATCGGCACCGAGCATGAGAAATTCGGGTTTTGCCGCGATACGCAGAATCCGATCCCCTATGATGGCGACCGCTCGGTCAAGGCTGTGCTGGAAGGGCTGCGGGATCGTTTTGCTTGGCAGCCTGTGGAAGAAGCAGGCCATATCATTGGCCTGCAAAAGGACGGTGCCAATGTCAGCCTGGAACCGGGCGGTCAGTTGGAACTGAGTGGCGCGCCGCTGGAGACAATCCACCAGACTTGCGACGAGGTGAACGAACATCTGCGTCAGGTGCGTGAGGTGGCCGATATCATCGGCGTCGATTTCATCGGCCTAGGCGCCGCGCCGATCTGGACACACGAGGACATGCCTGTCATGCCCAAGGGGCGCTACCGGCTTATGACTGACTACATGGATCGCGTCGGATCGCTGGGCAAAACCATGATGTATCGGACCTGCACCGTACAGGTGAACCTCGATTTCGGGTCCGAGGCCGATATGGTGCAAAAGATGCGTGTGGCGGTGGCGTTGCAGCCCGTGGCGACAGCTTTGTTTGCCAATTCTCCCTTCATTGATGGCGCGCCTAACGGCCATAAAAGCTGGCGCAGCCGTGTGTGGCGCGATCTGGATGCGGACCGGACGGGGATGATCCCATTCATCTTCGATGACGGATTCGGATTCGAGCAATGGGTCGATTACGCTTTGGATGTGCCGATGTACTTCGTCTATCGCGACGGGGTTTACCACGACGCGCTGGGCCAGAGCTTCCGCGATTTTCTGAAGGGGGAATTGCCTGCGCTGCCCGGCGAAATCCCGACGCTGAGTGATTGGGCCGATCACCTGACCACGATTTTTCCCGAGGCGCGCGTGAAGAAGTTCATCGAGATGCGCGGCGCCGATGGTGGCCCGTGGCGGAGGCTCTGTGCGCTGCCTGCGTTCTGGGTCGGGTTGATGTATGATCAAGGCGCGCTCGATGCGGCCTGGGATCTGTGCAGAGGCTTTGACACTGAGACCCGGGAAGAGATGCGCGTGCAGGCCTCGGTCCGGGGGCTCGATGCGGTGGTTGGCGGCTACAAGATGATCGATCTGGCGCGCGAGGTTCTGGCGATTTCCGAGGCTGGCCTGACGGCCCGTGCCATGCCAGGGGCGGGTGGCCTTGTGCCCAACGAAACGCATTTCTTGAACGCACTCAAAGACAGCATTGAAACCGGCATGGTTCCTGCTGATGAATTGCTGGACAAGTTCAAAGGCGAATGGGCGGGCGATCTATCGCGGATCTACGCCGAATATTCGTACTGACCCACGCGCCTAGTAATCGGGGCGTGGATCCGCCTTCTGGATCGAGGGCAGGACGCGACGCTGATAGTAGTCGCGCGCAGCGGCTTTTCGGGCCGCCATCGCGCGGGCGCCGCCAACCTCTCCGCCGACGGCAACCATGGAATCCTCGGCTTTGGTTTCGAAGAAATTGCTTCTGGGTCTGTTTGCGACATCTCCGTCGCCGAAGACTTGCTCGGCAAACGCCGGATGCATCATTTCCAATCCCCCAAGCGGGTCATCGCCGAACCGGTTGGGGCCGGAGGTGCCAGCTCGACACAGCCAAACAAGGAACAGGATCTGTGCGCCCAACGATACGATGCTTGGCATCACTGCCATCAAGAATGCGGGCAAGCCAGAGACCGTGTTCCCGCTGAACACCGTGGCCATCGCGGGAAGCAATGCCACAAAATAGGCCAGCGTCGGCATGAAGATGTTCCAGCCGCGCTTATTGATATCATGGAGGCGCCGCACGGTGACCGTCAGGTACGGGATTGCGAAAATCAACAGGTAGAGCACGACGGCCAAGCCCGCGTAGAGGACAAACTGCTGGCTATCCAAAAACTCGGTGAGCGCGGCGATCATTGCCCGACCCGCCTGCTCGTCATCCATCTCGGATATGCGCCGTAAGCGAAACGCCAATGCCGGATTGGACGCGAGTACGAAGACGAAACCGACCATGATCGGAATGGAGATCAAGATCTGGAAGAGGAAAAACCACCAATATTCGGATCGCGGCGCGCGACCGCGGAAATTAAACATGCGTGCGTAGCAGCGCCCAACAGCCTTTGCGAAACCCATTTGCCCGTGCCCCGTGTAGTTCCTTGCGCGATGGTCAGCACAACGGATGGATCGGAAATGTGCCGATCCTAGGGCGAGACCGCGACAAACTCTGGGGCGGACAGGGGCAATCCAACGCAAAACGGCCCGCCGGATGGGCGGGCCGTGAGATCATTTGTTTGTGCGTGGTTCAGGAGAAGACGGCTTCTACATCCCCGGCGGGATCATACGGGTCGGGTCCCCATGCATTCGGGCCGACCGTTCCGCGCTGGCAGAACCAGACCAACAGCATGATTGAGACGCCGAGATAGGCAAGACCTATGATTCCCAACAAGATGCTCGGCTCTTGGCCAGAAGCGATGATCGGCCATGTGATCAAAGCGCCGACAATGGCGATTCCCAATGGTGCCAGCAGCCACCATCCGGTCCGCCCGGTATCGTGCAGGCGGCGGACTGTAACGGCGATACCTGGGATCAAAAGCCCCAGCGTGATCAGCAGACCGATGATCGGGATCCAGCCCAAAACCAGCGAAACCAAAAAGTTAAACAGGAAAAACCACCAATACTCAGAACGCCGTGCGCGTCCTTGAAAATCGAAGTAGCGTAGCTTCAAGCAGGTTTTGATTGCCGTCGTGAAATCCATTGTAAAATCCTTTCGGGGTCCGGTCTTACACACGTGCAGTCGGGCGGCGGAGGCCCGGGTGTCATCTTTCTTATAAGGCGCATGTTTTGCGCGTGAAGCCGGAGTTAGGCAACGAAATTAAGGCCGAAGTAAGGATTTCCGGAAGATGAGCGGAAAGCAGCCGGTCCAAACAATTCGTCTATACATATCATGCGCTTGGCTCGATCATTTTGGATGAGAGCCTAGTTATAGCCGCCCGGCGCGGTGGCTCAGGCCTTTTTGCCGATCCGCGGCTCTTCGCCTTTCAGGATCCGGGCGATGTTGGCATGATGCCGGATAAAGATCAAAATCGCCAAGGCCGCGCAAAGGAGGCTGGCCTGAGGATAACCCAGCAAAACGGCCGCCACGGGGCTTAGGGCGGCGGCGACCAAGGCGGCGAGGGATGAGATCCTGAAAAGCGCCGCGGTCACAGCCCAAGTCGCGCAGGCGGCAAGGCCGATGGGAAGCGCCAAAGCCAACAACGTGCCGAGGAATGTTGCGACGCCTTTGCCACCTTTGAAGCCCAGAAATAATGGAAAGCAATGACCCAAAAAGGCCGCGAAGGCGGCGATCTGTGCGGCATCCTCACCCAGGCTCAGCCGAGCGATCAACACGGCAATCGCGCCTTTTCCCGCATCCAGGATCAGCGTCAGAAACGCCGCCAGTTTGTTGCCCGTACGCAGGACATTTGTTGCGCCGATGTTTCCGGAGCCGACCTGGCGCAAATCCCCCAGACCAAAAAGCCGCGCCATGACCAACCCGAAAGGAATGGAGCCCAGCAGATAGGCCAGTGCGGCTGTCAGCAACAAAAGCAGCGGCGCGGTTTCAATCGCGGGGATCATGCCCCACCTCCGAAAATCCGCGTGCCGCCGACCCAGGTGCCAAACACCTTGCCCTCCATCCGGGTGAGGTCGAAGGGCGTGTTCTTGGATTTCGACTGCAAATTGGCGCGGTCCAGCACGAAGGGGGCGTTTGGATCGAACAGGATCAGATCCGCGGGCGCGCCCTCGGTCAGGCGGCCCCCATCCAATCCAAAGCGCTGGGCCGGGTTGAAGGACAAAGCCCGCCAAAGCGCGGGCAGATCCAGATATCCGCCATGGACCAGTCGCATCGCCGCGGGCAGCAGGGTTTCCAGCCCCACCGCGCCGCTGGCGGCGACTTCAAACGGCAGGCGCTTGCTTTCCTCGTCCTGGGGCGTGTGCATAGAGCAGATGATATCGATGGTGCCGTCCCGCACCGCCTCGATCATAGCGAGCCTATCTTCTTCGGACCGGAGTGGCGGTTTCAGCTTGAAGAACGTCCGGTAGTCGCCAACATCGAACTCGTTGAGTGTCAGATGATGGATAGACACGCCCGCCGAGACGTTGAGCCCCGCCGCCTTGGCGCGGGTCAGTGCAGGAAGGGCGGCGGCGGTTGAGATCTGATCGGCGTGATAGGCAACGCCGGTCATTTCGGCCAAAGTCAGATCCCGTTCCAGCCCCAACCGTTCCGCCATTGGCGAGGCTGCGGGCAGACCTTTGAGTGACGCGAATTTGCCGGAGGTCACTGCTGCCCCGCCGCTGAGCCCCGGATCTTGCGGATGGCTGACAATCAAGGCGCCCAGGGATCGCGCATAGGTCATGCAGCGGCTGAGCACTTTGGTATCCGCAACGACGGCATCGCCATCGCTGAAGGCCACGGCGCCCGCATCGCGCAGGAAGCCGATCTCGACCATTTCGCGGCCCATGCGCGCTTTGGTCAGGGCGGCCATTGGGGCCACGCGTACCTGCGCCTCGTCATGCGCGCGGCGGGTGACGAAATCCAACACTTCGGGCGTATCGATTGGTGTCATCGTATCGGGCCGGGTCACCATGGTGGTGACACCGCCCGCCGCCGCGGCACGACCAGCAGTGCGAAAGCTTTCTTTGTGGCGTTCACCCGGCTCGCCCACCTTGACGCCCACATCCACGATGCCAGGGGCCAGACAGGCGCCACCGCAATCCAATCCGCCCGCCCGCGGGCCGGTGCCAATCTCGGCAATCCGGTCGCCTTCGATCCGCAACCAGCCGAGTGTGTCTGTCTCGGCTTCGGGGTCAATCAGGCGTGCATTGTGAAGAAGGGCATTTGTCATGTGCCGTCCCTCGCTCGCCCGTCAGCAAAATTCAAGGCCCCGCGCGCATCCCGGATCATCCCGTAGACCCCACGCGCCTCTGAGATTGCCCGAAATCCGACCCGGCGCGGCGAATGGCTCGCGTTGCGGCGGTCATCAGCGAAGAGGACCGAGCCCGGCGCGCCATCTTCCAGGTCGAGAAACGGCATGTCGCGGATCGGGTAGCTGCGGAGCGTCTTTCGCCCAAATACATTCGCGGCGATAAAGGCGGTGCGGTCGGTCAGCGTGTACCAGGTTTTGGAGCGGGCATAGGCGTCATAGAAAACGTGGCCGATCATCATATGCAGGCCACCCAGCAGAAACGGCAGACCGAAAAGCGGGAATAGGGTGAATGGAAAGCCCGGCCCGGTGCCCATGATGGTTGAGGCCATGATCATCCAAAATAGGGCAAAGCCTGCGAAGACCGCGCCGAACGCCGCCAAGGGGGTCATCGCATCATGCCAGCGGATATGTGCCTCGGGCTGGCCTTGCCAGATGATGGTTTCATCCGGCTCCAGAATTCCGTCCCAAGCCGCATGATGCGTCATGGCCGGGCATCCTCGATCGCGGCGATCACAGTGCCCGGGTCGGGCTGATTTTTGATCAGATGCTTGTCGCCCGCAATTGTCACGACCTGCACCATCGATGATACCGCATTCAGTTGCGCAATGCTTTCCAGAGAGATCTCACGTGTTCCGGGCCCCAGAAGGCGCTGGTTGGTCAGATCCCACCGCATGTGTAGGTCATCGGACGCCAGATACAGCGCCCGCACCGCGATGGCGGCGAGCCCTCCGACCGCGCCGGTCCAGACATGTGGATTGCCCAGCACCCAAAGGATCCCCATCCCTGCGGCCATTGCAAAGGCTGCGACCCAAGCATTGGTCCGCCAATAGGTCGCCTTATCGGCGCGAAACTGTGCGATGACATGCTCGCCCGCGTCCAACGGCGAGGTTGGCGTCAGGCTCGCATTCGGATCCATCAATTCCACCCGAACAGGATGACCAGTGCCGCAAAGGCTGCGATGCCGAGCAGGGCATAGAGCGCGATCGGAGGCACGCTTTCGCGTGCAGGCTCGGTGTGAGGTGTCTTTGGGGCAGACGGCGTGAGCGTGGCCTTTGGCAAGTTGGCGTTGTTGTCGGGCTCTGCAAGCGCAATGGTGGCCACTAGAGTCAGCTTCGCGTTTGGGCGTGTGGTCCCTTGCATCGCTGTCTCGGGCACAAGCAAAACGGCGCCCTCCAACGCGTCAAGCCTCGCGCGCTCCTCTGCCGGAATGCCGGTTTCGGGTGTGAAGGCAAGCTGGATGTAATCAGAAAGCGCCATGCCGCCGAGGTCCGACAGCAGAAAGATTTCGATCGCGTCGGTATCCAGCGCATCAATCCCCAGCCATTCGGTCAATGGGGGGAGGGCAGGTGTCTCTCCCTTCTGGCGGGTCAGGTTGGTGTGGGAGACCGAAACAGGTTCGTTCACGGCGAAGACGTGGAGATGGGTCATGGCGCAGCCATAGAGATTTGTTGGGTCAGTAGGTTTTTTACATGCTCTGAATCGTCAATCATCCGAAATTCGAGCCCTCGCTCATCATAGCCGTTGATTGCGCAATGGCGGCGGTTTCCGGGGCGCATTAAGGATATTGACTTGTTAGGCGCAGCAAAGAAGCGCCAATCCATCGGGACCGGCACCACCTCAGTTTCGCTAGGATCAAGTCGAACCGTTTGATGGCGGTCTTCTTCAACTGTCATTCCCGGTCGAAAACGCTTCTGGCTAAGGATCAGGTTTTTTGCCTTGTCCACTCTCATGGCTCTATGATTTGTGATTGCGTAGCGAAGTCGATTGCGCCGAAGCGTATCGAACCATGGCCGCGCGAACGAATACGCTAGTGATGACAAAGCCACCATAAGTGCAGCTTTTAGGAACGACGCCGAGGTAACGCTTCTGGGAGCTAACATCATAAAGTAACTGCCCAACAAGATTGGGATTGGTATCGCGAGCATAACGTAATCCAGACGCATCAAAAGAATACGAAAGCGACCATCCGGACGCCCTTGCCAAAGGATCTCCTCCTTTTCCTGCAGGTATCGCGTCCAGTCGTAGTCGTCGCTCACGCCGCCGCTCTCCGCTCCCGCAGGTTTTCGGCGAGCAGTTCCATCGCGGCCATGCGGATGGCGACGCCCATTTCGACCTGTTCTTGGATAACGCTTCGGTTGATGTCGTCGGCCAGAACACCATCGATCTCGACGCCGCGATTCATGGGGCCCGGATGCATCACGATTGCGTCGTCTTTGGCGAATGACAGCTTGTCTGCATCGAGCCCGAAGCGGTGGTAATATTCACGCTCGGACGGGATGAAACCGCCATCCATCCGCTCTTTCTGAAGGCGCAGCATCATCACCACATCACACCCCGATAGCCCTTCGGCCATGTCGTCATAGACCTCGACCCCCCACTCGGCGACACCCGCGGGCATCAGGGTTGGTGGGCCAATTAGGCGGATGCGGTTTTCCATCTTGCCCAGCAGCAGGATGTTCGAGCGCGCGACGCGGGAGTGCGCAATGTCGCCGCAGATCGCGATGTTGAGGCGGTGGAGCCGTCCCTTGGCGCGGCGGATCGTGAGCGCGTCGAGCAGGGCCTGGGTCGGGTGTTCATGGCGCCCATCGCCTGCATTTAATACGGCGCAATTCACCTTGTCGGCCAGCAGCTTCACGGCGCCGGAATGGGGGTGGCGCACGACCAGGATATCGGGATGCATCGCGTTTAGGGTCAGGGCGGTATCGATCAGCGTTTCGCCCTTTTTCACGCTGGAGGTCTGCATCGCCATGTTCATCACATCGGCACCCAGGCGCTTGCCTGCGATCTCAAAGCTCGACTGGGTGCGGGTCGAGTTCTCGAAGAACATGTTGATTTGCGTCAGGCCCTTCAAAGGCGCGCCATGGACGCGGTCGCCTCTCTCGGCCTCGGCGTGAATATTGGCGCGGTCCAGCAATGCGGTGATCTCGGGCGGAGACAGCTCTTCGATCCCCAACAGGTGTGGTTTGTCAAAACGCATCGGCACCCCCTTGATATGCCCGCTTATAGGGGCCGAGCCGTGCCCGCGACAAGGTCTAGGGGCGGGTGATTTCGGCCTTGATCGCCAGCGCATCGCGGTTGCGATGGCGATATTGATATAGGTGCCGCGCGACGCGGATCATATAGGGCGTTAGCAGGCCGCTATCGATGACGATTCGGTCGGTCCAAGTACATACGCCCGGCGCACCCGTGACCGACAGGGTGTGATCCCATTGCCGGATCGCGCGGCCCTGTTCGCGGCTTTGAACCAGGCGTGCATCGGGGTCGACGCGTTCGACATGGATTCGGTAGTGCGGATTGTGCATCCATCCCCAAACGACGACATAGGTCTCGTAGGTTCTGCCCTCTTCCAAGGGGCCGAGCGGCAGCCCCTTATAGGTCGCAAGCCCCTGGGTGGCTTCGACCATGGCGCCCAGATCGATGGCCTCCGCGAACACGAGATCTGGATCGCGGGGATAAGTGGCCGAAACGGTAAGCACACGGGCAAATGACATGGCGAGCAGATGCCAGCGGCTGTCCGTTGACGCAAGCGTCAGGCACACGAAATCACACTTTTCATGCGGTTTCGATGCAGTTTCGCGCTATCCATTGGCTCTTTTCGCGGGCCCCGATCCGGCCTAGCTTAGCAGTATGGCAGATGACCTGACATATGAAGACACGCTGGCCGCCCTGGCGTGGCAGGTGGAGCTTGGGGCGGATGAGGCTGTGCTGGACCACCCTGTGGACCGGTTCGATCTGCCAGCGCCACCGCCCAAACCTGCGCCCACCGTCTCACCGCAGGTTACGAAAGCGGCACCTGTGCAGCACGCAGCGCCCGAGCTTGATGCCGTGGCGGTCGCCCGGCAGTTGGCCGAGGGGGCCAATTCGCTTGAAACGCTACACGCCGCGATGGAGGGGTTTGAGCATTGCGATCTGAAGCGTGGCGCGCGGAACTTCGTTTTCAGCGATGGCCATGCCAGCGCCCGGATCATGATCGTAGGCGAGGCGCCGGGCCGTGACGAAGATCTTCAGGGTAAGCCCTTTGTCGGACGGGCCGGGCAACTTTTGGACAAGATGTTCGTGGCAATTGGGCTGGATCGCAATGTTGAGGGGCCGGATGGCCTCTACATCACCAACATGCTGCCTTGGCGCCCCCCGCAGAACCGCGACCCAAAGCCCGCTGAGATTGCAATGATGCGCCCGTTCCTGGACCGACATATTGCGTTGGCGGATCCCGACATTCTGGTGCTGATGGGCAATCATGCCTGCGCGGGACTGCTGGGGCGACGGGGGATCACCCGGATGCGCGGCAATTGGGAAGAGGTGTTGGGCCGCCCCGCCATGCCGATGTTCCACCCCGCTTATCTGCTGCGGAATCCAGTCGCCAAACGCGAGGCGTGGAGCGATTTGCTATCGATTAAGGCGCGACTGCAGTGACATCCTCCAGACTTTGGCTGTCGCTCGCGCTGCTTGTCGCCCCTGTGGCGCATGCCGATCCACTGCGACTTCTGGATGTTGCCGAACTGGCCGAGACAGCCGGACCCTACGAGCCAAGGATCGGACAGGTGCAGGTCGGGTCACTACCAGATGGCACAGTGGTGCGCATAACACTGTCGGGCGACATGTCTTTGTGCGACCCCGGGCCAGGACCCGCTTTTGGAACCGCCGTGATAGATCTGCTTCAGGCAGAATTCCTAGCAAGGCAATGCCCAGAGTTTGAAACAGACGATCTGGCCATGCGGTTCGATGCCCTGCGAGATCTGGCGCTGCCCAGATATGCTGAGCTTGTTGACCGACCGTTGCGGCAGGTACGCCGCGCCTATCGTGCATCTTTGGAGGACATGCATATCCCAGTCAGCTGCGATGATTTCGCTGCATCCTCACTTAGGGCATGGACGTCAGACGACTTCGAGGCGAGACTGCGTGCGGCGACGGTGCGTGATCGCTTGCCTGCCTATGCCTGCACATGGATTGATTTTGAGCCGCCTTGACCCCACCCGTCGTTTCCTGCCTTGCCGTATTGCCGTGCTCGCGGTCAGCGATACGCGCAGTTTGGCTGAGGATAAATCCGGCGACGTGCTGGTTCAGCGCCTGACCGATGCGGGCCACGTTTTGGTGGCGCGGCATATCCTGCGGGATGACCGTGAAGCGATTGCAGATCAACTCCGCGTCTGGTGCGCCGACCCTGAGATTGACGTGATCCTGACCACTGGCGGCACGGGCTTGACCGGGCGCGACGTCACCGTCGAAGCCCATCGTGATGTCTACGAGAAAGAGATCGACGCGTTTGGAACTGTTTTCACCATGGTCTCCATGCAGAAAATCGGTACATCCGCCGTGCAATCGCGTGCCACGGGCGGTGTCGCCAACGGCACATATCTGTTTGCGCTGCCCGGATCTTCGGGGGCGTGCAAGGATGCCTGGGACGAAATTCTCGTCAAACAGCTCGACTATCGGCACCGCCCCTGCAACTTCGTCGAAATAATGCCACGCCTGGACGAACATCTTCGACGGAAATAACGCGCTCGTGCGTGAACTTGGACGGCGGGCCATGCCTCGCTACATATAGCGTTACGCCGCTTACCTTATCGGGATTGCCTATGCGTTTCTTTACCCGTGCTCTGGTTGGGCTGTTTTTGACAGCCGTGACATTGGGATTGCTGACCACCGCTGGATATTTCACCTATAGCGCGTTGCAGGAGCGCTGGGCCAATCAGAGCAGCCCGGCATCGGGCCGCGAGCGGGTATTCTCGGCTGAGGTCGCGCGGGTTGCATTGGGGCAGGAAACGCCGATTCTAACTGCGTTTGGCGAGATCCGCTCACGCCGCACGTTGGAATTGCGCGCGCCCGCCGAAGGAACAGTCCTGGATCTGGCAGAGGCCTTTGTGGATGGCGGCGCCGTGTCTGCCGGGGATCTGTTGCTGCGCATCGACCCGTTCGAGGCGCAATCGGCCCGCGATACCGCTGCGGCGGATCTGCGCGATGCGGAGAATGAGCTATCCGAGGCCGAGCGCGCGTTGGAATTGGCCGGGGAGGAATTGATCGCAGCGCAGGCTCAGGCCGAATTGCGCAGTCGTGCCCTGACCCGCGCGCAAGACCTGTCTGAACGCGGTGTCGGGTCTGCGGCGGCCATAGAAACCGCTGAACTGGCCGAAGCAACCGCCAACCAACAGGTCCTGGCACAGCGCCGCGTTCTGGCAGAGGCCGAGGCGCGCCTGGACAGTGCAGGCACCTCGTTGGACCGGCAGCGCATCGCCTTGGCTGATGCCGAACGCCGCTTATCCCAAACCGAATTGCGCGCGGAATTCGATGGCGTGCTGACCGATGTCGCGGCGGCGGCAGGCCGCCTTGTCAGCCGTAACGAGAATCTCGGCACATTGATCGACGACGAGGCGCTTGAGGTCGCATTTCGCATCTCGACCGCGCAATATGTGCGTCTGCTGGATGCTGATGGGGCCTTGCCCCGACGCCCGGTGCGGGTGGTGCTCGACGTTTTCGGCTTGGATCTGCAGACCGACGCCGTTCTGACGCGAGAAAGCGGCGCGGTCGAAGAAGGTCAATCGGGTCGGCTGCTGTTTGCGCGGATCGATGCGGCGCGCGGCCTCAGGGTCGGTGATTTCGTACGGGTGGAGGTCGATGAATTGCCGCTTGAGCGTGTGGCGCGCTTGCCCGCTGCGGCATTGGGCTCGGATGGGCAGGTTCTCGTCTTGGGCGAAAATGGCGTGTTGGAGGCGCTTTCGGTCGACCTGCTGCGCCGTCAGGGGGACGATGTTCTGGTGCGTGCGGACGGGCTGGAAGGGCGCGATGTGGTTCAGGCGCGCGCGCCTGTTCTTGGCGCCGGGATCCGGGTGCAACCGATCCGACCTGACGCCGGGGATGCGCCGGAAGAACCCGAGACGATCGCGCTCGACCCGGATCGCCGCGCCCGGTTGATTGCGTTTGTCGAAAGCGATGGGGTGATCCCACCCGATGTCCGCGACAGGATGCTGCAACAGCTCAACCAAAATGAAGTGCCCGCGGGCGTCGTTGAGCGTCTCGAAGCCCGGATGGGCAGCTAGGCCATGCGGGCGCTTTCCCCCTCCGCCGGTGGTTTGCTCAGCTACTTCACACGCCACCGGACAGTTGCGAATTTGCT
Organism: Gymnodinialimonas mytili; assembly: GCF_037544085.1. NCBI lineage: Bacteria > Pseudomonadati > Pseudomonadota > Alphaproteobacteria > Rhodobacterales > Paracoccaceae > Gymnodinialimonas > Gymnodinialimonas mytili. The sequence goes on along the minus strand of NZ_JBBIFW010000001.1, from coordinate 1,206,912 downwards.
GTTGGTCGTGATGCTGGTATCGGGTCTGGCGGCCTTTCCGCAGATGCGGGCGCAGTTTTTCCCCGATGTCGTGTCCGACGATATTGAGCTGCGCTTTGTGTGGGAAGGCGCCGGGGCCGAAGATGTGGATACCGGCATTGTTGCCGTGGTTGAACCATCGCTGCTGGCTGTGGCCGGCGTTGCCAGCTCGACAGCCATCAGCCAAGAGGGGCAGGCATTCCTGACCCTGGAATTCGAGCCAGGCTGGGATATGGACCGTGCTGCAGATGAGGTCCAAGCGGCGCTTGATGCGATCACGGATCTGCCCGACGATGCCGAGGAAGGCCAGGTGCGCCGCGGCAATTGGTTCGACCGGGTGACCGATGTGGTGATTACCGGGCCGGTGGCGCCGGATCAGTTGGGCCGGTTTGCCGACGAATTGGTCACCCGCCTTTTTGCCGTTGGGGTCACCAATACCACGATCAGTGGCGTGGCCGCACCGGAAACCGTTGTCGAGGTGCCATCCGCCAATTTGATCCGATACGATATTACCATGGCCGAGATTGCGGGTGTCATCGCCGATGCGGCTGACACCGCGCCCGCGGGTGATGTGGATGCCGCCAATGCCCGTGTCCGGACGGGGGCCGAGACCCGCTCGGCACGGGATATCGCTATGCTCACATTGCGGATCAACCCCGACGGATCGACACTGACAATCGGTGATGTGTCCCAGATCGACACATTCGGGATCGACCGCGAGCGGGCCTATTTCGTGAACGAGGATCCGGCGGTCGTGTTGCGTGTCGACCGGTCGGAAGATGGGGATGCGCTGGCCATTCAGGACATGGTCGAAGCCGTCACCCGTGATCTCGAAGCGACATTGCCTGAGGGGACCAGCATCAATCTGGTCAACACCCGCGCCGATGCGATTTCGGGGCGGCTGAACATCCTGCTCGACAATGCGCTGCTGGGGCTGGCGATGGTGGTTGGGCTGCTGTTCCTGTTCCTGAATGCCCGCACGGCGTTTTGGGTGGCGATGGGAATCCCCGTGGCGCTGACGGCGGCCATCGCGCTGATGTATGTGGCGGGCCTGACGATCAACATGATCTCGCTATTCGCGCTGATCATCACGCTGGGGATCGTGGTCGATGACGCGATTGTGGTGGGTGAGCATGCCGATTATCGCGCGCGGCATCTGGGCGAGCCGCCGGTCATTGCCGCTGAAAATGCGGCGCGGCGCATGGCGGCACCGGTCTTTTCGGCGACGCTGACCACGGTCCTGGCCTTCACCGGATTGGTGGCGATCGGTGGACGCTTTGGCGATCTGATCGCCGATATGCCCTTCACAGTGATCGTTGTGTTGATCGCGAGCCTCGCAGAATGCTTCCTGATCCTGCCCAACCATATGGCCCATGCCTTGGCCCATTCGGCCAAGACCCATTGGTATGATTTGCCCAGTCGAGTGGTGAATCGCGGGTTCGACTGGGCCAATCGCAACGCATTCCGTCCGCTCATGCGTTTTGTGGTCTGGGCCCGATATCCGGTGATCGCGGGTGTCATCGTGATCCTGTCGACTCAAACCGCCAGCTTCATCCGTGGCGATGTGGTGTTCCGCTTTTTCAACGCCCCCGAAACGGGCAGCGTGTCGGGTAATTTTGCGATGCTCGACGGTGCCACCCGTGAAGACACGCGTGAGCAATTGCGCGAGTTACAGCGCGCCGCGGCCGCCATCGGTGCACGGTTTTCTGACGAGCATGGCCGCGATCCGATTGATCATGTCTTGGCCGAGATTGGCGGCAATTCGGGCCGTGGCCTAGCCGGTGCCGAAAACAAGGATACCGATCTGCTCGGCTCCATCGACATCGAACTGATCAGCGCGGATTTGCGTCCCTATTCCAGCTTTGCTGTTGCGGCTGCGCTCCAGGAAGAGGTGCAGCAATTGCCGTTGACCGAAACGCTCAGCTTCCGCGGGTGGCGCGGCGGCCCGGGCGGTGATGCGATTGATGTGCAGATCTTTGGCGCGGAGACTGCGGTGTTGAAAGCCGCCTCCGAAGCGCTTCAGACGGCTCTGGCACGGTATCCGGAGGTAACGGGCGCCGAAGACAGCATGGCCTATGATCGCGAAGAGTTGAGCCTTGAGCTGACCCCCCAGGGGGAGGTGTTGGGCTTTGAGATCGCGGACCTGGGCACCATTTTGCGCAATCGCCTGAGTGGGATTGAGGCCGCTACCTTCCCCGATGGCCCTCGAACTGCCTCGATCCGGGTGGAATTGCCCGCGGGCGAACTGACGGCCGATTTCCTTGACCGCACGCTGCTGCGCGCCTCGGGTGGGCAATATGTGCCCTTGGCGGACATCGTTACCGTCACGGCGCGCCAGGGCTTTTCGACGATCCAGCGTGAAAACGGGATCCGCCTAATCTCCGTCACCGGGGACCTTAGTGAAGACGACCCGCAGCGCGCCGAGGAGGTGATGACCGAGTTGCGCGAGGTCGTGATCCCTCAGATCGAGTCCGAGTTCGGGGTCTCGACCCAGATGTCTGGGCTGGCGGAGCAGGAGCAGGAGTTTTTAAGCGATGCGCTTGTTGGCTTCCTACTATGTCTGATCGGGATTTATCTGGTCCTGGCTTGGATCTTTGCGTCCTGGGCGCGTCCGATGGTGGTAATGGCGATCATCCCATTTGGTCTGGTCGGCACCATCTACGGTCACCTCGCCTGGGATGTGCCGCTCTCGCTGTTCACGGTGGTCGGGCTGATCGGGATGACGGGGATCATCATCAACGACTCGATTGTGCTGGTGACAACCGTCGATGAATACGCCGAAAACCGGGGTCTGGTTCCCGCCATCATCGACGGCACCTGCGACCGTCTTCGGCCCGTTTTGCTGACAACGCTGACAACGGTCCTTGGCTTGATGCCGCTGCTCTTCGAAACGTCACAGGATGCGCAATTCCTGAAGCCCACGGTGATCACGTTGGTCTACGGACTGGGTTTTGGCATGGTGATCGTATTGTTGGTGGTGCCCGCTTTGCTGGCGATTGGCAGCGATATCGGTCAGCAGATGCGCGGGTTCCGCCGCAGTTTGCGCGCCCGCGGGCGTCGCCCGGCGATGGCGGCCGGATTTGCCGGACTGAGCCTGGCGGTTCTGATCCTGTTCGCCGCGACCTTGGGATCTGCGGCGATCAGCGGATCAATGTGGGGGCCATTCGCAACGTTGGGCGACGGCTTGGGCGTCGCCTTCGCCAGTTTCATCGGCGGCGTTACGGTCTTGTGTGCGATAGCGTTGGCCGCGGCGCTCGCCTTTGGCGGTGCCGGTCGGCGTATGCGAGCCGGCTAGCCGTTGCAGCGATCGAATTCGATGGCCATCTGGCTGCCGATCACCGTGATGCGCAGATCAGACCGGTTCAAAGCAAAGGCACCATGGTCGGCGGGCACCACATCGGCCACCGCGGTGATATAGCCGCCGTCTCGCTGACTATGGGCCTCTGACACCCAGATCATCGGGTCACGATGCTCAAGCACCAAGGTCTCGTCATTTCCGACATCGGGCACTTGGGCGCGAACGGTCACGCGTAGACCGTCCGAGATCGGTTCAACCGAGCAAGTTGCCACACCAGCCCCTGCCTCCGCCGCGCTGAACGGACGGTCCGACAAGGCAGCCACGATGCCACCATCGCGGTCGGTCTGTGCGGGCAGCGCTCCGCTAAGATCCACCGAGATCGGCATACACACATCCAGGCAAACACCTAGATCCACATGCCCAGACACGCTGGCCGTGCCATTCGTCGACAGCGCGAATTCTACTGGCAAGATCACATCATCCCGGTATCCGATGGACCGCATGCCGTTGGTATAAAACACTTCCGGCCGGGGCCAGTGGATCGCCATGCCGGTCACGCCCTCAGCCGCATCCAGCCGCAAAACCGTCGGCACGCCTCCTTCGCCGGGCGCACGCCAATATGTCTTCCACCCCGGCGCCAAGCTGATGCGGATCGCCGCCATATGGCGGTCGCCGTCCAACCGATACCCGGGCAACAGGCTGACCTGGACAACATCATCTGCAGACCGTCCCTGAAACTGCGCTTGTGCGGGCAGGGCGGTTGTCACCGATAAGGCGAGCAAGGCGAAGATTTTAGCAGCAAATGTCATTTGGTCAGAGCTATGCAGATGCGTTTGAAATTAAAAGTCACGTTTCCGAGACGGTGCGGCAGTTGATTGCAATCCGCAACACGCCCATTGTGATGATATGGCGATGCCCGACCTTTCCGTTGATTTGACCGGTACCCTGTTGATGGCGATGCCTGGCATGGGCGATCCGCGATTTGCCGGGTCGGTGGTGTATCTTTGCGTCCATTCGCCGAGCCAAGCCATGGGGTTGATCATCAACAAACCGATGGATGAGATCACATTTGCCGAGATGATGGAGCAGCTTGAAATCGCCCACAAAGATCCTGTGCCAGATGTTCCTGTTTGTTATGGTGGCCCGGTCGAACTGCGGCGCGGCTTCGTCTTGCATTCCGCCGACTATCGCCCTCGAGGTGAGGAGGGTCTGCGCGTCGATCATCGGTTTGCGATGACTGGAACGTTGGACATTCTGGAAGACATCGCCGCAGGACAAGGGCCCAAAAACGCGCTTCTGGCGCTCGGTTACGCCGGTTGGGGGGCGGGCCAGTTGGAAGAGGAAATCCAGCGCAACGATTGGTTGACTGCGCCTGCGACGCCCGAGCTGGTCTTTGGCCTGGCCATGGAGCGGAAATGGGACGCGGCGTTGGAAAGCCTGGGTATCCATCCGCTGATGTTGTCCAGCGATGCAGGTCACGCCTGATCGGCACCCCTAACGGATGGCCGCGCGGCGCAACCGGTCGTTGATCGCGGCGCCTAAACCGGTTTCGGGGATTGACGCGATGCGGATACCGGACGCATTGCGCTCAGTGGCCAAGGCGTCTGCTTGGTGCAGAATCGCGAATAGGTTGGCGGCGGCTTGGGTCAAATCGCCGGTGTCCGATAGGGTCATATCCGCGCTTCCCGGCCCAAATCCCACCGATATCTCGCCCGGCTGCGGAATGCCGCCAAGATGCAGAGGCGCTTTGGTGGCGTAGTGCCGCTCCATCTGGCCCGGTGCCTCGACCCGGCCTGGTGTCAAGTCGCTCGTCAGCGGCCCGGCAACGGCCTCAATCTGTTCACGCGCGATGCCCCCTTCGCGCAGCAGGCGCAGACCATCGGGACCTGGCGCAAGAATCGTCGATTCAAGTCCAACGTCGCAAGGCCCCGCATCCAGGACGGCATCGATCTTGCCACTGAGCCCGTTCACCACATGCTGCGCCATTGTCGGGCTGATCTGCCCCGACGGGTTCGCGGATGGGGCGGCGATGGGACCGCCGAAGGTCTTCAGCACCTGTTGCGCCAACGGATGGGCTGGCACACGCACAGCAATCGTTGCCAAACCGCCACTGACCAGATCCGCAACCACACCCCGCGACGGCAAAACCAAGGTCATCGGACCGGGCCAAAAAGCCTCGGCCAAGACGCGCGCTTCGGCGCCAAGTTCAGCCACCTGCGTGACGCTGCCCAGATCGGGCAGATGCACGATCAATGGGTTGAAGGTCGGACGCCCCTTCGCCGCAAAGATACGGGCCACGGCCTGCGGGTTCCGGGCATCCGCCGCCAAACCATAGACGGTTTCGGTCGGAAGACCCACCAAACCACCCGCGCGCAACAGCTCTGCCACCCGCGCGATGTCTTTGACATTATTGTGTAAGATTTCGGGGTGAGAAGGGGACATCCGTGACGTAACGTTGAAGTTGCGTAAACCAAGTGTCGGACCCTAGGTCTGATCCAACAGCAGCCATGCCCTAGCGCATCGCCACCGCGCACGCAATTGAAGGGAGGAGCCCACCATGCCCTATCGCGCCCCCGTTGCCGATATCACCTTTTGCCTCGACCACGTTGTAGGGTTCGACCGCGTGCAATCGTCCGACCAGTTTGCCGAAGCGACGTCGGATACGGTGCAAGCCATCCTGACCGAGGCGGGCCGTATCTGCGAAGAGGTTCTGGCGCCGTTGAATCGCGTCGGGGATCAAATGCCTGCGCGTTTGGAAAATGGCGTTGTGCGCACGTCTCCCGGGTTCGCGGAGGGCTATCGTGCCTTGGCGGAGGCCGGGTTCATGGCGATTTCGGGCGATCCGGATTATGGCGGGCTGGGCCTTCCGCATACGGTTGCTACTGCGGTCAATGAGATGATCGGCGGCGCGTGCCTATCGTTGGAATTGAACCCGTTGATGACTCAAGGCCAGATCGAAGCTTTGGAGCATCACGCCTCGGATGACATCAAAGAGCTTTATTTGCCCAAGCTGACCTCTGGCGAATGGTGCGGCACGATGAACCTGACAGAGCCGCAAGCGGGGTCTGATGTTGGGGCCCTGACTTCGAAGGCGGTGCCCAATGGCGATGGCACCTATGCTGTCACGGGACAGAAGATCTACATCTCTTGGGGCGACAACGATTTTACCGATAACGTCGTGCATCTGGTGCTGGCGCGCTTGCCCGATGCGCCTGCGGGCACCAAGGGGATCAGCCTGTTTCTGGTGCCGCGCAATCTGCCCGATGAGGCTGGGAACCCCGGGGTGGCCAATAGCCTGAAAGTCGTCAGCCTGGAACACAAGATGGGCCTGCACGGCTCGCCCACCTGCGTGATGCAATATGACGGCGCCACCGGTTGGCTGGTGGGCGAAGAACAGGGCGGCATGGCCGCGATGTTCACCATGATGAACAATGCGCGGCTCGGCGTTGCGGTGCAGGGCGTGTCGATTGCCGATGCCGCCTATCAGCACGCGCTGGGCTATGCGCTGGATCGCAAGCAGGGCCGAACCGATGGCGAGACAGGCACCATCGTGGACCATGCCGATGTGCGCCGGATGCTGATGGAGATGAAGGCCGAAACCTTCGCCGCGCGGGCCTTGTCCTTGGATCTGGCGGTGGCGCTGGATCTTGCAAAGCTAGGCGATGCCGAGGCTGAGGCGCGCGCCGCCTTCCTCACCCCGATTGCCAAAGCCTACGGGACCGAGATGGGGATCAAGGTGGCCAATATGGGTATCCAGGTCCATGGCGGTATGGGCTACATCGAAGAAACCGGGGCCGCCCAATATGCCCGCGACGTGCGTGTGGCGGCGATTTATGAGGGTACAAACGGCATACAGGCGATGGATCTTGTGGGGCGCAAACTGATGGATGGCGGCGCGGCCGCCTTCGCACTGCTCGATGAGATCGCCGAGACCGAAAACGCAGTGCTTGCGCCTATGGTGAAGGCCCTGCGCAAGACCACCGAGGATGTTTTGAAGCTGGAAATGAGCGACCGGTTTGGCGGCGCGGTGCCCTACCTGATGGCATTTGCTCGTGTCTTGGGAGCCTATTACCACCTGAAGGCGGCCACCAGCGGTGACCGGACCCGTGATGCGCTGGCGCAGTTCTATGTGACCCGTTTGCTGCCCGAAGCGCATGCAATGATGGTCCAGGCGCGTTGCGGCGGGACCGGACTTTATGACTTGTCGCCCGATGAGCTTGCGGCGTAAGCCGCTGGTATGACCGCACCGATCCGAACCCCGTTTGAACAGGCCCCTGGCGCGACAGAGGCCGTGGAAGTTGCCGATGGCGTTCTATGGTTGCGCATCTCGCTGCCCATGGTGCTGGACCATGTGAACGCCTACGCCCTGCGCGACGACGATGGATGGACGCTCGTCGATACCGGCCTCAACACCCGCAAGACGCGCGAGATCTGGCAGAATGTACTCGATGGCCCTCTTGCGGGCGTGCCCGTGCGGCGGCTGATCTGCACCCATCACCATCCCGACCATATCGGCTTGGCTGGCTGGTTTCAGGGACAAGGGGCCGAGCTGCATATGACCCGCACCGCTTGGCTATTTGGGCGGATGCTGACGCTGGATGAACAGGCCGAGGTCACAGACACCCAGGTACAATTCTGGGTCGATGCCGGGATGGATCCCGAGATCTTGGCCAAACGCAGGTCCGAAAGGCCATTCAACTTCGCCGATATCGTCCACCCAATGCCACTGGGTTTCACGCGGCTGACCGAGGGCCAGGTGATCCGCATCGGCGGGCGCGATTGGGATATTCGCTTTGGCCAAGGCCATGCGCCCGACCACGCGACTTTCTGGAGCCGGGATGACGGGCTGGTCATCGGTGGCGACCAATTGCTCGCCACGATCTCCCCCAATATTGGGGTCTACGCGACCGAGCCCGGCGCCGATCCGTTGGGCGAATGGATGAAGGCGTGCGAGGATCTGCAGCCTTTTGCGCATGAGGACCAGTTGGTCCTGCCCGGCCACAAACTGCCCTTCACGGGGCTGCCGGCCCGGATGCGGCAGCTGATCGATAACCATCACGGCGCGCTGACCCGTCTTCGCAATCATATCGCCGCCACGCCGCGAAGTGCCGCGGACTGCTTCCCTCCGCTGTTTAAACGCACAATCGATGACGGGACTTACGGCCTGGCTCTGGTCGAAGCGGTGGCGCATCTGAACCATCTGCATCGGCTGGGGGATGTCACTCGCCGCCGCCGTGCCGATGGAGCATGGGAATACCTGCCCGCTTAAACCGATGCATCTGCGCCGCAGCGGGCCAAAGGTCGCATTCCTCCGGGGCTGACATGGCGCGCGTTCTGCGCTATCCGGCGATAAAGGAATATGAGGACACGATCATGGCCGACGACGATTATAAACACGGTGAAATGGACATTACCGATCAGGAAAAAACCTTTGATGGCTTCATGAAGTGGTCGACCAATGTGGCGATTGTGTCGATCCTGATCGTGATCGGCCTGGCCATTTTTGCCACATGATCAGGATCGCACGCCTTACGGCGATTGCGGTGACAGTATTCAGCCTCGCGGCCTGTGCCGGTGACAGTGTTTGGGCCCCGGATGAGGCCGTGGCGCAGGCCACACATGTCCCGTCTGGACCCGCGAGCGTCACGCTGATCACCTCGATCAATACCGCCAACAATTCCGGCGCCCATTCTGCGTTGCTGATCGACGGAGCCACGCGGCTGCTGTTCGATCCTGCGGGCAGTTGGCACAATCCCGGCATTCCTGAACGCAACGACGTCCTGCACGGTATGTCGGATCCGTATTTGGACGCCTATGTCGCGTTTCAATCGAACGGTGCCTATGAGGTGAGCATGCAGACGATCGAGGTATCGCCGCAAGTCGCTGCACAGCTCAGCCAGGTGGTGCAGAATTACGGCGCTGTGGGCCCTGCTTATTGCTCGCGGTCGATCACAGACATCCTGTCGGGCACGCCCGGGTTCGAATCGATTTCGCCAACCTTTTTCCCGCTCAACACGATGCGCCAATTCGCGGAACTGCCGGGTGTGGTCGAGACCTATGTGGTCGGCAGCACCGGTGAGGAAACGGACGGATCGGACGCCGTGCTCGCAGCACAATTGGCCACGCAGTAATCTACAGGCCGCGGCAAACCGCACAAACGAAACCCCCGCAGGCCAGGCCTCGGGGGTTTTGCAATTCTTTCGATGTCGCGGGGTCGATCCCGGCAGGGTGCCTTACAGCATCCCTTCGCGCTGCGCCTTTTTGCGCGCCAGCTTGCGGGCACGGCGAATGGCCTCGGCCTTCTCACGCGCGCGCTTTTCCGAGGGCTTTTCGTAATGCTGCTTAAGCTTCATCTCACGAAAAACGCCTTCACGCTGAAGTTTTTTCTTCAGAGCACGGAGCGCCTGATCGACATTGTTGTCGCGAACACTGACCTGCATGTGGTGTCACCACCTTTCTAGGTTAGAATTGATCGGAAGTGCAGGAAATGGCCATATAGCAAGGGGATTAAGACTTGTCTAGCAGGGTCGGCCAGAGAAAGGACATGGCCGCAGCGGTCCAAGTCAGGTCTTTTCTACCGGGTGCGCTGCGTTGAGGTTTGGCGCCGTCTTTTGATGCTTGTCGCCAATCTCGCATGGTTGACCTATGTTTTAAGAAAGCGACGGACCTCACCCCAAATCGGGAGACGACGATGACCGACCAGAAAGACGCAATCCTTGATGCGGCCCTGATGCATGTGCCGTTCGATGGCTGGTCGGAGACCAGTTTCCAGGCCGCCTGTGCCGACGCGGGAGTGCCTCTGCCCGAAGCGCGGGGATTGTTCCCGCGCGGTGCCGTGGATCTGGCGATCGCCTTCCATCGACGCGGCGATAAAGCGTTAAGGACGCGTTTGGCCGACGTGGATTTGGGTGGCATGCGGTTCCGTGATCGTGTCGCCTTCGCGGTGCGCGCTCGGCTGGAATTGGTCGAAGACGATAAAGAGGCCGTGCGGCGCGGCGCGACGTTGTTCGCTTTGCCCATCTATGCAGCCGACGGTGCAAAGCTCGTCTGGGAAACCGCGGATGTGATCTGGACTGCCTTGGGCGACCGGTCAGACGATCTGAATTGGTACACCAAACGCGCGACGCTGTCGGGCGTGTATTCGGCCACGGTGCTGTATTGGTTGGGCGATCAATCGGGTGATTACTCGGCCAGCTGGGCGTTCCTGGACCGCCGGATTGGTGACGTCATGCGGATCGAAGAGGCGAAGGCTGCAGCACGCAACAATGCCTTTCTCAAGCCCTTCACTCAAGGCTTCGACCGTATGGCTGCCGCGGTAAAGGCACCGAAACGCAGCACGCAACAAGATCTGCCCGGCCGGTGGTCCCCGCCAGCCTGACCCCTACCGTCTTGTATCGTCAAATCCGAAGACATCCTCGCCCCCTTGTCATTGGGGCAGGTTCCGCGTGACAAGGGATTTCAAAGATTAAGGGAGGCCGCGATGCCCTCGATGATGCGGGCGATTGAGATCTCAGCACCGGGGGCGCCGGACGTGTTACGCCTCTGCGAACGCCCGGTTCCCAACCCAAGTGCGGAGCAAATCCTGATCCGGATTGACCATGCGGGCATCAATCGGCCCGACGCTTTGCAGCGGGCTGGAAGCTACGCACCACCGGCGGGTGCGTCGGATTTGCCGGGGCTGGAAGCGGCAGGCGAAGTGGCGGCCATCGGGTCCGGCGTCACCCGTTGGAAGGTTGGCGACAAGTTGTGTGCATTGCTGCCCGGTGGTGGCTATGCGGAATATGCGCTGACGCATCAGGACCACGCGCTGCCGATCCCCGATGGTCTAACGATGGCACAAGCCGCGGCGTTGCCTGAGACGTACTTCACGGTTTGGTCCAACGTGTTCATGCAGTCAGGCTTGCAGGCGGGGCAAAGGTTTTTGGTCCATGGCGGATCCAGCGGCATCGGCACCACGGCGATCCAGCTTGCTAATGTGCTGGGCGCGCGCGTGTTCGCCACGGCCGGTTCGGTCGAGAAATGCGCGGCGTGCCTCGAATTGGGTGCGGAGCGGGCGATCAACTACCGTGACGAAGACTTTGTCGAGGTTTTGCGGGCCGAAGGCGGCGCGGATCTGATCCTGGATATGGTTGGCGGCTCGTATTTGCCGCGCAACGTGCGGGCGCTGGCAGATGACGGGCGTTTGCAGCAGATCGCCTTTCTGCAAGGTCCGAAGGTGGAACTGAACTTCGCGCAACTTATGGTGCGGCGCCTCACGATCTCAGGGACCACATTGCGCCCGCAATCGGAGGCCGCGAAAACCGCAATCGCCGCCGAACTGCGCCAGAAGGTTTGGCCGCTCTTGGCCTCGGGTCGCGTCGCTCCGGTCATGGATCAATCCTTCGCGTTGAAAGAGGCCGCGGCAGCCCATACCCGTATGGAGTCAAGCCAGCATATCGGGAAGATTGTCTTGAAAGTTGCGGAATGAACCGGGGCCGATAGCGCAAGCGATGGGCTCGGCTAGCGCCCGAAGACTTGCCAGCCGGCCAAGTATCGCGTGGCCCCGGTGATCAGGCAGATCATCGCAAAGACCGAAGCGATCCAGGGGAATGCCCCAGGAAACAGGCAAAAGGCCACGAAGACGGCGATGGTTTCCGCCCCTTCGGCCAGACCGCCCAAATAGTAGATCCCCTTTGTCGGATAGTCTTCGGCCTGCAGCCCACGTCGCTCCGCGATGACGGAAAAGGCCAGAAAGGACGTTCCTGTCAGGATAAAGCTGGCGACCAAGATGGCGCCTGGCAATGCATTGGCTGCCGGATCGACGATCACGAAGCCCAAGGGGAATGTGGCGTAGAAGACGAAGTCCAATGCGATGTCCAGGAAGGCGCCCCGATCCGTCGGTTGCGTCATCCGCGCAACGGCGCCATCCAGCCCATCGGCCAGCCGATTTAAGGCCAGCCCGACCAATGCCAAACCGAACCATCCAACGGCGGCGGACGCGGCTGCAACAAGCCCGATGCCACAGCCCACAAGCGTGATCTGGTCGGCGGTGATGCCGCGGGCCACCAGAAATCGCGCGGGGGGATCCATCAGGCGGCGTTGCAGGGGAAGAAGATATGCGTCGATCATGGCGCCGGTATGTGGCGCCGCCGCGCTGCGGCGTCAATGCACGCCCCTGTGAGATCGCGATGTAAGATCAGCGTGTGATCCGCCAATGGGCCAATGCCGCGATGAAGGCCACGCCAGCAACGCCGAGCAGAAGTGTCAAAGTAGCCTCCGGCCCGACGCTATCTGTCACGATCGCGCCGAGGATCGGTGCCACGGCTGAGGCGCCGATCACGGGCACCGCGATCTTGCCCATCACAGCCGGATAGCCGTCGGCCCCGAAGCTCGCCAAGGGCACCGTGCCGCGCGCAATGGACCAAAGGCCCGTGCCGCATCCATAAATCACCAGGCAAATCGCCGCCCAGAGGCTCGCGGCCAAGCCCGCCAAGCCTGTGGCCACACAGCCAGAGGCCACGATCAGCGTCACCACCGGCGCGTGGCGTTCACGTCCCAACATCTCAAGCAATCGCGCGCCGACTTGGGCAGGGCCGATTACCGCGCCGAGCCCTACGGCAACGGCCAAAGCATATCCCTGAGCCAGCAAAAGCGGGATTAGATGTACCGAGATCGTCGCGAAGACGAACGCCATGCACACACCCGCCACGGCAAGGGTGATCAAGCGCGGATCACTCCACGCGATCGGCGCGACGCCTTTGGTTTTGATCTCCTCAGCTTTGCGGTCTGCGGGTAAGCCGAACCGAACCAGCGGTAGTGTGATGGCAAGATGCAGTGCGGCATAGATCAGGCAGGTTAGGCGCCAGCCGAACGTTTCGGCCAACAGCGCTGAGAGTGGCCAACAGATGGTTGAGGCAAACCCGGCCCAAAGCGTTAGCGCCGTGATCGCCCCGCGCGCCGACACGCCGTAGAGTCGCCCTAGCGTGGAAAATGCGGCCTCATAGAGACTTGCGGCCATTGCACAGCCGATGAGTGCCCAAATTGCGAGGTAGATCGAGACATTGGGAGCCATGCCCAGGGCAGCGAGCCCCAGAGCCAGGGTGACGACGCCACGACTGAGAACATAGCGCCCGCCGCGCGCGGCGATGATGCGGCCGACACGTGGCGCGGTAAAGGCGGACGCCAACAGCGCCACCGACACACCACCCATCACCGCGGGACGCGGCCATCCGGTCTCGGCCATGATCGGGGCGCCCAAAACGGCCAATAAATAGAACGAACTTCCCCAGGTCAGGATCTGCACGATCCCCAGAGCTGCGGTGACGCGGTATCGTTCACGCACCTTGTGTCACCCGATCCACACAATCGGGCAGGGCACCCAAATCCACGATTTCATGATATCGGGGGTGATGCTTGGGCGTGCTGGCCTGTTCCATCGCCCAGCTTTCGCCATGGGGCACGTAGACACCCCAGGCCCCGGCTTGCAGCGCAGGGATGACGTCGGATTTCATCGAATTGCCGACCATCATCGCGCGATCTGGACCTGCTTCGTGAAACGCATCGCGATACGTCTCAGGCGTTTTGTCGGAGACGATCTGAACGCCGGTGAACAGTTCACCCAAGCCACTGGCGGCAAGCTTTTGCTCCTGGTGCCGTAGATCACCCTTGGTGATTAGAATGAGGGGGTATGTCGCGGACAGCTTGCCCAACACGCTCTCGACATGGGGTAAAAGCTCTACCGGGTGGCGCAGCATCTCTTGGCCCATCTCAAGAATCCGCGCGAGGATCCGACCGTCCACTGGGCCATCGCTGAGCGCGACCGCTGTTTCGATCATAGATAAAGTGAAGCCTTTGACCCCGAACCCGTAGTGCCCGATGTTGCGTTTTTTGATGTCCAGCAACTGTGCACGTAGCGCATCGTCTTCGCCATGATCTGACAGCAAGTCGACAAAGCGATCTTCCGCCAACTTAAAAAATGCTTGGTTGTGCCACAAGGTGTCGTCGGCGTCGAAACCGATCGTGCATAATGCTTTGCCCATCGGCCCCTCTTTTCGGAATCGGTTCGCATCATATATAGTACTGCCTAAATGCATCGGATATTACCGGGACATGTGGTCCATGATGAATGATTGGCAGATGATGGCGGATGACCCCGATACCCCCGATGGGGGTGAAGGCGATACCTCTATCCTGACAAAGACCAAGCCGAAAACGCAGCGGCCGCCGATGTATAAGGTCCTGTTGCTGAACGACGATTACACGCCGATGGAATTCGTCGTTCACGTACTGGAGCGCTTTTTCGGCATCACACATTCCCAGGCGGTTGAGATCATGTTGACCGTCCACAAGAAGGGTGTGGCCGTTGTGGGCGTGTTCTCTTACGAGATCGCGGAAACCAAGGTGGCGCAGGTGATGGACTTTGCCCGCCGCAATCAGCACCCGCTACAATGCACGATGGAGAAAGAGGAATAATCCTCGTTTTCCGATGAATTCCAACAGATGGACCCTTGCGATTGAGGGCGGAGAGATAGAGCCGCCTGATGCCTCCGTGCTCGTGATGCGCGCCCGCGGTGATGCGGATTTTGCGGCGCTTGGCGATGTGACCTGTGTGCAGGGCTTCGCGCCCGATTATGATCGGCTGACAGCCCGCGGCCTGACCGTTCTAACCGCGCCTGAGGGCAACTTCGGCGCCGCGCTGATCCAAATCGTCAAATCCCGTGCTGCGACCCTATCGGCGATTGCCGAAGCGATGGGTCATGTACAGATCGGTGGGCTGGTGATGGTGGATGGGCAGAAAGACGAAGGGATCGAGGCCATCGTGAAACAGCTTCGCCTTGTTTTCGAGGTCGAGGGCATGATGTCCAAATCCCATGGCAAGTTGGCTTGGTTCCGTCGGCCGGAAACGATCCCGGCGCAGGTTCTGACTTGGGTAATGGCCCCTGAACCAAACGTGGACGGCTACTTGACCGTCCAGGGTGGCTTTTCCGTGGATGGACCGGATCGCGGATCGGAATTGCTTGTCGCGCTGGCGCCGCAGCTCAAAGGGCGTGTGGCCGATTTCGGGGCCGGTTGGGGCTATATCGCGGGCGAAATCCTGGCCGAGCAACCCGATATCGACAGCCTTGATTTGATCGAGGCTGATTACGATATGCTGGAGGCAGCCAAGCTGAATATCGACGACCCACGCGCGACGTATCACTGGGCCGATGTCACGCGATTTACTCCGGATGCCGCCTACGACGCGATCCTTTGCAACCCGCCCTTCCATATCGGGCGGCGTGCCGATCCGGGCCTGGGACGCGCATTCATCTTGGCGGCGGCACGCAACCTGACGTCATCGGGACGTTTTGTGATGGTGGCCAATCGCCATCTGCCGTATGAAGACACTCTCAAGGCCGTGTTCGGAACCGGCCGCGTTTTGGGAGAACTTGAAGGATTCAAGATCTTTGAGGCCGCAAAACCGAAGCGGCGCTGACGACCCGTTCCGAGACCCCTTTCACAACATCCAGGATCATCTCCATGGGCCTTTCCATCCAAGGAAAAACCGCCATCGTGACGGGCGCCGCCAACGGTGTTGGTTTGGCGATTGCGAGGCATTTCATCGACCGCGGCGCCAATGTGATGTTTGCCGACCGCGACAAGGCGCGCTTGAAGGACGAATGCGGCGAAATCGAAGGCGATGACGATCAGATCCGTTATTTCTCAGGTGATCTGCGGGAACGCCTGACCATCGACAACCTGATCTCGGCGACGCTCGATGCCTACGACCGGGTCGATATCCTGGTGAATGCCAGCCGCCAAATCCTGACCACAGATCCGCTCGACCCCAGCGACGCGTCGATTGAGACAATGTTGCAGCAGAACACCTTCCCCGCCCTGCGGCTTAGCCAGGCGGTGGCCAAACGCATGATCACCCAGGCTGAAGAAGATGGGCAAGAGGAGGGGCCGATTGGCTCTATCGTCAACATTTCGTCGATTGCCGCGCGACGAACCCACCCCGATCTGATGGGGTATTCGATTGCCACTGCGGCGCTCGATCAGGTGACCCGCTCGCTGGCCGTCGCCTTCGCGCCACATCGCATCCGGGTGAATGCCGTTGCCTTCGGCTCGGTGATGTCCGCAAGCCTGAAAGAGAGCCTGAACGAGACCGACGGCCTGCGGAACGAGATCCGCGATTGCACGCCCATGGGCCGGATTGCCTCCGCCCGTGAGGTGACGGCGGCGGTGCAATTCCTCGCCTCTGACGGCGCGGGTTTTGTCACTGGCGAGGTTCTGACGGTCGATGGTGGCCGCACCTTGGTGGATTCGGTCACGACTGCAGCCCACTGATCCGCGCTATCCTGCGATGAATTCGCAGGTCACGTCGCTGATTTCGATATTCTGAACCCAGCCATGGGCCACCCGGTGCCCGTCTTGCGTGACGGTGATGTATTCCCAACCCGATGGCATCGCCGCATGGGCAAACGAGAAATTCTGTCCCGGCTCCAGTCGCCCGATGACCACAGCCTCGTTTGAGACGCCCGCGTGAAGATCCCGCGCCGGGCCGAGATATCCGCCGCAACCATGCTCTGTGTAGCCGTCAATCGGCACCGTCGATAGCTCTGTAAGCCGCTCGGCAAGGGGGTGTAGGCGTTCATCAATTGCAGTGGCGCTTGTATCGACCGCACATCCGCTCTCCTCCTCCATGCCAAGCAATATCTGCACAATCTCAGCATCCGTCGTCGATAAGCTTGGCGGGCCCGGTATACATCCGAAATCGTCAAAAACGGCCTGGCCAAGGGGCGTTTGAAAACAGAATCCCGCGCGCTCCAACACCGTATTCCGGCTGAGCCAAAGCTCCTGACACCAAAGATCGTTTTGTGCCACCACAGGCGTGGCCAGCATCAGCCCCAAAACACAAACACGCAAACTTGGTGTCATCCCAGCCCTCATATTGCATGCACCAGCTTAGCCGCCACTTGCGAAAGGATCATATAAAAAGCCCCTGTGCCGGGTAACACAGGGGCTGATATTGGCATATGGCACGTTTTTAACGGGCGCTGTTTTCGTCCTCATCCTCGTCGTCCTCAGACCCGCCTTCAGGCAGGTTGAAGAAGCTGTCGGCGTCGCGGCTTGTGTCGATCTCGTCTTCTTTTTCGTCATCCGCGTCGCTGCCCGATAGGCTGAAGGTCTCCAGCCCCGCGATGGCGGTCGGGATCGCCGGTTCCGGATCCATCGACAGTGAGGTTTCGGTGGAGACCAGCTTGCGCCGCTCGTCATCAGACATCACACCGCCTTCAGCGGCTTTCTTGGCGTTCGCCTTTTGAACCGCCGCGTCCAATTCGGATTGCTTACATAGGCCAAGCGCCACCGGGTCGATGGGTTGGATGTTCGAGATGTTCCAATGGGTCCGCTCGCGGATCGCCTGGATCGTCGGCTTGGTCGTGCCCACGAGTTTTGAAATCTGACCATCGCTCAGTTCCGGGTGAAACTTCACCAGCCACAGGATCGAGGCCGGGCGATCCTGGCGCTTCGAGAGCGGTGTATAGCGCGGCCCGCGGCGTTTTTCTTCGCCCACAGCGGCGGCATTGAATTTCAGCTTCAACTTGTGATGCGGGTTCTTCTCGGCGGTGTCGATCTCGTCTTGGGTCAGTTGGTTGTTGACGATTGGATCGAAGCCCTTCACGCCCGCGGCGACATCACCATCGGCGATGCCCTGAACCTCAAGCTCATGCAGACCGCAGAAATCGCCGATTTGCTTGAAGCTCAGCGTGGTGTTGTCGACCAGCCAGACGGCGGTGGCTTTTGCCATGATCGGTTTGTTCATCTCAGATCCCTCCAAGGGTGCAACGGATACGGGGAACAGGGCCGGTGGCGCCGGGTGCGGGCTGGGCCGCGCAGTTCCTCGATTTCGTGGAAATCGCATCGTATATAGGCCAGCGATAGCGAGGAGGGAAGGGCAAATGAAACGGTTGATCTTGGCGCTGATCTGCGCCGCAGGCGTGGCGCAGGCCGAAGGGGAGCGTGCAGGTGATTTCGACTACTACGTGATGGCGCTCAGCTGGACGTCCACATGGTGTGCGTTGGAAGGCGACGACCGGGATAGTCCACAATGCGATGCGGGCGGGGGCTATGGGTTCACGCTGCACGGCCTCTGGCCGCAATTCGAACAAGGCTGGCCCAGCTATTGCCCCAGCGTTCTGCGCGCACCGTCCCGCGGGATGACCGGCGAGATGGCCGATATCATGGGGTCTGGCGGGCTCGCTTGGCATCAATGGCGCAAGCACGGCGTTTGCACGGGTCTTGAGGCGGCAGATTACTACGCGCTTTCAAGACATGCCTACGCAGCCGTCGAGCGCCCTCCTTTGCTCAGGCAATTGGATCAGGACGTGCGCGTGGCGGCGAGTGTCATCGAAGAAGCCTTTCTCGAAGTGAACCCCCAGTTGGATGCCGATATGGTCACCGTGACCTGCCGTGCAAACCGTATTCAAGAGGTCCGAATTTGCCTGACGCGCGATCTGGAATCCCGTGAATGCGGGGCCGATGTCATCCGCGATTGTACCTCTCCGGATGCATTGTTTTCGCCGATGCGGTAGCCATGCGAGGGGGCATCTGTGGCATGTCACTCGAAACCCTATGGCAGTTAGAACGGTCCACGGGGGGCTGTCTGCCCCCCGGCCTGCGGCTCCCGCCGAGAGTTTTCGACCAAGTTGAAAGGGGCACTTAACCTATCGTTAAGGCTGATCGGTAACAAAAGGAGTGCGTCGATAGGTGGAGACCGACTCGGCGTCCAAGGTGAAACCCCCACGGATGGAGAAGCTGGCCAAGTTTGAGTCTCGATCATCCCGTGGGGGCGTTGGTCCTTTCATCTTGGCAAAAAACTCCCGCCGGAGGCGTCGGACGACGCGCAGAAAGTGATGCGCTGCCGCATTGTGCTTCGGTGGTGTTTAGTGCCCATCAAATAAAACGCATGCAGCGCAGCTACACAATTTGGCAACATTTACAGCGTTTTCCGTGCGCGCAGGGCTGCCGAGATCGTGCCATCGTCCAGATAGTCCAACTCACCGCCTATTGGAACGCCTTGGGCGAGAGAGGTCATCGACACCCCTGATCCCGCCAGTTCATCTGCGATGTAATGCGCCGTGGTTTGCCCGTCGACGGTTGCATTCAGCGCCAGGATCACCTCCGTGATCCCTTCGGCCTCCAACCGGTCGCGCAAGACGGGTATGCGCAGATCTTCCGGGCCGACATCATCCAGCGCCGACAAGGTGCCGCCCAGCACGTGGTAGCGGCCTTTAAACGCGCCGCCGCGCTCCATCGCCCAAAGATCGGCAACATCTTCGACGATACACAGCTCTCCGGTCGCGCGCCCGGCATCGGCACAGATTGGGCACAGGTCTCCAGTGCCGATATTGCCGCAATTCACGCATTCCCGTGCTGTTTCAGCCACACGCGCCATTGCATCGGCGAGGGGCCGCATCAGCGCCCCGCGCTTCTTGATCAGCGTCAGAACAGCCCGCCGGGCCGAGCGCGGCCCCAGACCCGGAAGCCGGGCCATGATCCCGATCAGTTCTTCTATATCCTTGGGGGCGTCAGCCACGAAATCCCCAGCGCTTAGAATGGCATCTGCACACCAGGGGGTAGGCCCATCTCTTCGGCCATCTTGCTCATCTCTTCCTGGCTTCTGGTCTGTGCACGGGATTGCGCGTCTTTGATCGCGGCCAGGATCAGATCTTCAACCACGGCTTTGTCGTCCTCGTTAAAGATCGAGGGGTCGATATCTAGCGCCGTCAATTCGCCCTTCGCGGTCGCCGTCGCCTTTACCAGGCCCGCGCCGCTTTCGCCGGTCACGGTGACCGAGGCCAGGTCTTCCTGCATCTGGGCCATCTTGCCCTGCAATTCCTGTGCCTGCTTCATCATCTTGGCCATATCGCCAATTCCGCCCAAGCCCTTCAGCATATCATCCACTCCTGTTGCCAGCTTGCTTGGAGATACGCGGTGGCGCGCGTGCAAACAAGCGTCAGAAAAGCTATCGTAAACTCCGTTGAAACAAAATGCGCTTGCGGGTCAGGCTACATTCACCCGAGGCACCGCGCTGGTACCAAGGCATCCCCCTTCAGAATGAGAGAGATGGAGCTTGCGATGACACGCGTTTTGCCCCTTGCCGCCTGCGCGGCGGTGTTTGCCTTTCCCGCCACCGCCACCGAAAACTTCACACCCCAAGAGCTGGTGACGACCATGCAACAGGGTGGTGTGGTGATTTTTATCCGCCATGCCACGACCGAGACCGATTATGCCGACCAGGTCGATGCCGATCCAACGGATTGCTCGACGCAACGGACGCTCAGCGAGGCGGGCTGGCACGAGGCCGTGCAGATCGGCGAGAGCTTTCGCTATTTCGATATTGCGGCGGATGAGGTGATCTCCAGCCAGTATTGCCGCGCTTGGCAGACGGCGTGGCTGGCATTTGGCGAATATCATCAGGATGCGGGGCTGAACTTCGCGCCTGCCGAAGACTACACCGAAGAACAGATCGCTCAGATGCGCGACGGTATGATGGCCGCGATGACAGCGCCGTTGGAAGAGGGGCAAAACCGCATCTTGGTAGGCCATGACGATCCGTTCGAGGCCGCGACTGGCGTCTATCCAGAGCCGATGGGCGTGACCTATGTGCTGCGCCCGGATGGCTCAGGTGGCATGGAGATTTTGGGCTACATCACGCCAGAGCGGTGGCCGGGGCTCTGACCTAGTCCAGAAGCTTGGAATAGTGGTGCCGCAAGGGGCGCATGCCCATCGCTTCGAACATGCGATGGGCTGAGTGGTTGGCGGCCCAAGTGTCCAAGGTCACGCTCGCGCAGTCTAGATCGCGCGCCAGGGTTTCGGCCTCTGTCATCAGGGCCGAACCCACCCCTTTGCGTTGCCGCTCGGGCCTGACGGCGAGATGTTCGATATGCAAGAAGGCCTTCTTTTGACCGGTGGGCGTTTCCTTGCCCGCGTGGAATTTGGCAAACAGATAACCGGCGCCGTTCGCTTCCAACAGAATGTAGCAGCCATCGGTTTGCAACATTTCGATAAAGAACGCGCGCATCCGATCAGAGTCCGGATCCGCGCTGAAACGGTCCGGGTAGTGCGCGGCGTGCCAGCCTTGAACGACAGCGTTCAGCTCCAGCAATGTGTCGATATCCTCGACCCCCGCAATGCGGATCATTCGTCGTCGAACGGATCCCAATCATCCGCTTCCTCGGGGATTTCCTCCAGAGCCGTGACGGCGGCGTCTTGCGCCAATTCGGCATGGGACCGGATATCGGTGATCTTGGCTTGCGGAAACCGCGACAGGACGGCCTGCATCAGCGGATGCTTGGCAACGTCGTCCTCCATGGCGCGCCGCTCGGCCTGTTCTTCTTCTTCGATGGTGCGTCCACCGCCGGAACTGGCCACCGAAATCGCCCATCGTGCACCGGTAGCGGTTTGCAGCAGGCGCCCCAGCCGCTGCACCAGATCCTTGGGTGCCGTTTCGGTCACTTCGACCTCCAGGCGCCCGGGCGCATAGGTGACGGGACGCAGTGCCGTTTTCACTTCGATCAACAGTTTGATGTCGCGGGCGGTGGCGATCAGATCCACCATCGATTGGAACGTCGGATAGACCGACAGATCCGGCCCCGTCGCGGCCGCCAACGCCGCTTGCGGGCCGCCCCCCCCGCCGCCGCCTGTCATCACCGGTGCCCGCGCGACTGGACCTGGCCCGACCGGTGCGCTGCCGCCCCCGCCCGAGGGCGCGCCGCCTGTTGGGCGTGGCATCTGTTCCAGTTTCTTCACCAAATCTCCGGGCGTGGGCAATTCGGCAACATGGGTCAGGCGGATCACGGCCATTTCGGCGGCCATCATCGCGTTGGGGGCCAAGCGCACCTCATCCAGTGCCTTCAGCAACATCTGCCACATCCGGGTCAGCGCCCGCATCGGAAGCTTTTCGGCCAGGGCCAAGCCACGTGTGCGTTCGTCGGGCGAAATGGTGGGGTCATCCGCCGCTTCGGGTGTGATTGAGACAACGCTCAGCCAATGGGTGATTTCGGCCAAATCGCGCAGAACCGCCAAAGGATCGGCCCCGTCAGCATATTGGGCGCCCAAAAGGTCCAGCGCGCCCGCCGCATCACCCCGCATAATCGCTTCGAACAGATCCAGGACACGACCGCGATCGGCAAGGCCCAGCATGGCCCGCACCTGATCGGCGGTGGTTTCGCCCGCACCATGGGCAATCGCCTGGTCCAGAAGGCTCATTGCATCGCGAACCGAGCCTTCGGCCGCGCGCGTGATCAGGGCCAGGGCATCGTCGGCGATCTCGGCGCTTTCGAGCGCCGCGATCTTTTTGAGATGCGCGATCATCACTTCGGGTTCGATCCGGCGCAGATCGAAGCGCTGGCAGCGGCTGAGCACCGTGACGGGGACTTTGCGGATCTCCGTGGTGGCGAAGAGGAACTTGACGTGGGCGGGCGGTTCTTCGAGCGTTTTCAGCAGGGCGTTGAATGCGCTGGTCGACAGCATGTGAACTTCGTCGATGATGAAGATCTTGTAGCGCGCCTGGGCGGCGCGGTAGCTGACCGTTTCGATGATGGCGTCGCGGATGTTTTGCACGCCCGTGTTCGAGGCCGCATCCATCTCCATCACATCCACATGGCGCCCTTCGGCGATGCCGATACAGTTTTCGCAAATGCCGCAAGGATCAGTGGTGGGGCCGCCCTGGCCGTCGGCGCCGATGCAGTTGAGCCCTTTTGCAATGATCCGCGCAGTGGTGGTTTTGCCGGTGCCGCGGATACCAGTCAGCATGAAGGCTTGGGCGATGCGGTCGGCCTCAAACGCGTTCTTAAGGGTGCGCACCATGGCCTCCTGCCCGATCAGATCGGCGAAGGTGGCGGGGCGGTGCTTTCGGGCAAGAACCTGGTAGGCGGGCTGTTGATCTGACGGCATGAGACTCACGGATGACTGGCTGCGGGACAGGGTAGGGCGCGGGCACGCGGGCGTCCAGCGGGGATGCGGCGTGTCTCAGCCTTTGGCCTGCGCCACGACCGCGGCGGCCCTCACTGCGTTCGGGTTTCAGGGGCGCCGCCCCTCGGCCTTCGGCCATCCCCCCGGTACTTGCGGCTACGGGCTCCATAATGTGGCGCCGGTCAGCATCGTCGCGGTGGTCGGGATTGTGCCCAGTGAGGTAATGCTGCGCGCGGATTGCGCTTCGGTATTGCGCCGGGTCGGGTGTTTACGGGTCTTGCGCGCGTGGTTGCGGGCGGACCGAAAGATGAGGATGGCGGCGGCTAGAGAGCGGCTTGCGACCGCTTTGGCGGCCCAGATCGGCTCGAACGCGCCAAACACGGCGTTCAAACCGATGGCGACACCCAAAGCATCTATCCAGGACGCAAATATGCGCTCAGTTGCCAGGATGGTCCGATCCTCGGCCCAATCCGTTCGACGCTTGGTGACGCGGTTGCGGTTGTCGTCGCTTGAAGTGTCATTCATAGCGTAAAACTTAGGACCGACGGGGCCGTGCATCGAAAATATTGGGGGAGAAGACCGGTGACGAACCGCTGGATATGGGCCGCTATGGCGGCATTTGTGGCGGCGATGTCGGTGGCGGCGGCTTTGTTTTGGGGGGCGGCGGCTCTGACGGGAGGCGCCCGTTCAGTGATTGCCGGGCTCGACATCACATTCATGGTGCTGTTCTCCATGGCCCACCTGCCAGCGATGGCGGCGTCCATCCTATTGTGGCGCGCCGGAGCCGTCCGGACGCGACCCTATCTGCGTTGGTGTCTATTCTTGGCGATGATGTATTTCTCAACCGCCTGCGCTGTGGCGTTCTTCGGCAATTTTCTGGCTGCATCTATCTTGAATTTGATGGGATGATGGTGCCTGAGATGTACACAGGTACTTTCACTTGAAAGCAACCGACCCCAGCGCTACCATCTCATTGCTGTTGGGGCAGCACCCAGATCCGCGGAAAGCCGATAACGGCACCCTCATGAGCACATTACAGACACGCTTCGGTGTCTCTCTGGCCTGTCTAAGCGGATCGTCGGGCTGTGATGAGGGAACCGATGATACGATCAATCGACCAATTGCGCCGTGACGCCACGGTGCTCAAAAAAGCGTATCGCGACGGAGATCGCGATGCCACCACCCGCGTGAGCAATTACCGTCCCCGGGCCGAGGGGACGGTTTTGCGCCATGCTGATTTTCTACATGTGATCGCACGCGAGATGGGATTTGCGTCTTGGCCGCATCTGAAAGCTGCCGCGGATCTGCATGGTATGGATCGTGCCACGCGGCGGCAGAGATTGGGTCAGGCCATCCACAACGGTCATTTCTGGATGGTGGATCAATTGCTGGCGGAGATGCCGGATCTGGCCGCCGGACATCTGGGATTGCTGTGTGGCCTCTATGATGTGGACGGGGTCCGCGCACGCCTGGACACACATCCACAAGAGGCGGTGCAGCCGATGGTCATCGTGCCGCCGCTTATGCATCTCGCTCGATCAAAGATGATCCACCATTGGCCTGACCGCGAGGCCGCGATGTTGGACATTGCGGAAATGCTTGTGGCGCAGGGCGCTGATGTCAACGGGGCAACGCCGTTGCATGAAGGCAGCACGCACATGCTGTCAACGTTGTACTTTGCCATCGGTCATGCCGGGAATATTCCGTTGGCACGCTGGCTGTTGGAACATGGCGCCGATCCAAATGATGGTGAATCGCTTTATCACTCGACCGAGCTTGGCCACAGGGACGGGCTGCGCCTGCTTTTGGAACATGGGGCGGATCCGCTCGGCACCAACGCCTTGATGCGCGCGATGGATTTCCATGATGTCGAAGCGGTGAAGCTTCTGCTGGGAGCTGGCGCGCGCGTTGATGATTTCAACACTGCCGAGGTTGGGGGAGAACAGCCATGGGTGGTGCCGGCGCTGCACCAGGCGGCGCGGCGGATGAGCCCGCCTGACATGGTGGACCTGCTGCTGACTCACGGGGCCGATGCGACGCGTATCTATCGCGGCGTCACGCCATATGCCTACGCGCGCATCTTCGGAAACATCGCATTGGCGGACCGATTGGAAACGCAAGGACACGCCACGCCACTATCTCCCGTGGAAACGCTTTTGGCACGCATCGCGGAGGGAGAAGTGCCGGATGGTCAGCCTCTTGAACACGAGACCTTGCGCGAGGCATGTCGCGACCTGCTGCGAATGATCCTACATCTGCCCGGCAAATTGCCCCATTTGCAGCGCCTGGTCGCGGCGGGTGCGGACAGTGATTGCGCGGATGCCGAGGGACTGACGCCGGTGCAGATCGCCGGGTGGGAGGGCTTGCCCGAGGCGATGGCATTTCTGCTGCGCCAAAAGCCCGATCTCGGTCATATCAACGGCTATGGGGGAAACCTGTTTTCCACAATCCTGCACGGGGCGCAGAACAATCCCGCGCGGAACGACCGAGACTACATCGCGTGTCTGGAGCTTGCGCTGCAAGAAGGTGTGGGGTTGCCGCGGGCCGCATCGGATCTGGTCGGCGATCCGGAGATTGCCGCGTTTCTGCGCGATTGGGCTGCGACGCATCCCGAGCAATTGGTCGAGGGTGGGCCTGTGTGACCCGATGTCAGCGCCCCCGCTCAAATTGTGCAGCTTCGCTGCATTCGCATATGCACGCCCGTTTGAGGGCGTGCGGTGGGCGCCTGGGGCCCGCGTTGGCGCGTTTTACGGGGGCGGGAGCGGAGCGGCGGACGCGATCACGGCACGGCCGCTTGCGGTGCGGCGCGTGGGGTGGATGTGTCGGATCCGTAAGAACGGCATCCGATCAACGTCAACTCGTCATAGAGGGGGAATGACACAGTTCGGATCGAGGCTGTGTTGGTGAGAGGCTGGACGACGACCCAAGCGGGGCTCGTTGTGGCTGCTTCCTTCCGGACCTGACCAGGTTGGCGAGGCGCTCGCCCGCGCCAACCTCTCAAATAGCGAGATAGGCAAGACGAGGCTGAAACGCAAGATGCTGCTTTCGCAATCGCAGGGTGTGCGCTGTGGCAGCGGCCCGTTTGGCGCGCGCCGACTAGCGGCCATGCCATCGCCGCAATTGTCAGTTAGCGCCAAGGGGCCTATCCCCGACCCATGTCCACAACCCCAAACCCCTTGCGCGGCATCGCGCTTAAAGTCGCCTCCGTCTGCGTGTTCGTCACGATGGCCGCGCTGATCAAGGCAACGTCAGATGGCATACCGCCCGGTCAGGCGGTGTTTTTTCGCTCTTTCTTTGCGCTACCGGTTATCTTGGCGTGGTTGGTGATCCAGCATGATCTGGTCACCGGCTGGCGCACGCAAAACCCGATGGGGCATCTGTGGCGCGGTTTGGTGGGCAGCACTGCGATGGGCCTCGGTTTTGCGGGGCTGGGTCTGCTTCCATTACCCGAAGTGACGGCGATCGGGTATGCGGCGCCGATACTGGTGGTGGTGTTTGCGGCGATGTTTTTGGGCGAGCAGGTGCGCTTGTTCCGGCTATCGATGGTGGCGTTGGGGCTGGGTGGCGTGTTGATCGTCTTGTCGCCGAGGCTGGCCGTTGATCCGACAAGCGCCGATACGGGCCAAGCGCTGGGGGCGGTACTTGTTCTGATGGGCGCGGTCTGTGCGGCGCTGGCCCAAGTGTTTGTGCGCAAACTGGTCCAGACGGAGCGCACGGCAGCCATTGTCTTCTGGTTTTCAATCACCGCCAGCTGTCTAAGCCTGCTGACCCTGCCTTGGGGCTGGGCCTGGCCGACACCCGCACAAACCGGGATGCTGATCGCAGCGGGGCTGGCGGGGGGAGTGGGGCAAATCTTGCTGACCTCATCCTACCGCTATGCCGATGCGTCGCTGATCGCACCGTTTGAATATAGCTCGATGCTTCTGGCCCTGATCGTCGGCTATACCGTGTTTCACGAGGTTCCGACCCCGCCCATGCTGATCGGTGCGGCGCTGATCGTGACTGCGGGCATCGCGATCATCTGGCGCGAGCGGCAATTGGGTCTGAAGCGCGGCGCCAGACGGGCCTCAACACCCCATGGCTAGCTTTGCACGCCCGCGCTCGTTTGATTGATGGCAGCCAGTAGCCGTTGCACGTTTACCGGTTTCAGGAACCGGTCGACGTGATCGAACCGCGGCGGAAGCGGCGCAGCGCTTCCATATCCCGTTACGAAGACAAAGGGTTTTTCGCGTATCAAAAGGGCGTCGGCGACCGGCGTGCTGGTTTCGCCATCGCCAAGATTGACATCCAGCAGCGCGAAGTGAAACTCCTCCTCATCCAACGCTGCCAACGCACTTTGAGCGTTCGCAAAAGGCCCGACGGTTTCAATATCATTCTCCCCCAGCATTGCCTTCAAGGCAAAGGCCAAAAGCAATTGATCTTCCAGGACAAGAACGCGTGTGGGATGGGTCATGCGCGACGTCTTTCCAGGGAGGGGACGGTGAGATTGTACTCGAATCCGTCTGCGCCGTAAGCCAATGCCGACTTGCCGCTCAATTCCAGCGGTAGAATTTCTTTCAGCAGCAGGGTGCCGAACCCCGATTGCCGACCCGTAATCTCCGTCGGTTCAGGACCGGCGGATTCGGTCCATGTCAGGATATCGCCGCCGTTCGCGCTTTGCAGGGTGACATCGATGCGGCCATCTTGATTGGATAACGCGCCGTGCTTCGCCGCATTCACCACCAGTTCATGCAAAGCCATGCCCATCGTCATGACAGCCTTTGCCGGGAATTCCACATCGTCCCCGGAAAACAGGATGCGCTGTCGATACTCTTCGGGCGACAGTAAGGTCATCGCCGCACTGCGCAGCAGGTCGGTCAAGGCGACCGGGGACCAATCGGTCCGCCGGAGCAAATCATGAGACGCGGACAAGGCGCGCAGACGCTCGTCGACGGCACTGAAATAGGTGTCGATCCCGTCGGCGCCTTCTCGTGAAAGGCTGACCACCGCGACGGCTGTAGCAAGCGTGTTCTTGACGCGATGCTGAAGCTCATTGACCAGAAGCCTGTTGCGCTCGGCGGCTTCGCGCTGTTCGGTAACATCTTTGACCGTGCCAACCAAACGCATCGGAATGCCATTTTCAAAGGCGCATTCAGCTTCGGCCCGGATCCATCGCATCGGTCCGCCGCTTTTGGGCGACACCCGATAGGTCATGTCCATGCGACCGTCGCCGTCGGGATCCAACGCCTTGGCCGTTCCCGCATCATGCAATGCGCGATCATCGGGATGAACCTGAGCAAGAACCATTTCATAGGTGATGCGATCATTGCCCGAAATGCCCCAAAGCTCGCGCACGCGCTCATCCCAGAAGGCCGTGTTTGTCTGCGGCTCAAACTCGAACACGCCTATCCTGGCTGCACGCAGGGCGGCTTGGATCCGCCGTTCCGTTGGATCGGCGATGTCGGCGACGGGCCGCTGCTTTAGGTCGTTTTCCGTCATGGACCCAATCTGCTCAGGTGCTCTAGGCCCGTTTGCCCGGTGTGATCTTACATCAAGCAAACGGCGCGTGGTGGTGGTTGGCCTCGCAATGTATTGCCACCGTTCTATACGAGCCTAACGGATGTCGATAGTCTTAGCGCCTAATCACGTCAGTTTTGACGAAGCGCTTGGTGATCTGCCTCGGCCTTGGCGCCTTGGCGCGCAAGCATGGTTTGCATGCGCGTCAGAACGCGCCCGCGGGCCAATTTCAGCGTTTGCAGGGATAGGCGCGCTGACAGAGAGCTTGCCGATAGGTTGAGCATCGCCTGAATGCGCGTGAAATCTTCTCGAAGGGCGATAAGCCTGAGTTCATAGACCGCTTCAAGCCCGCCGATCTGGGTGTGGATGTCGCAGCTATCTTCGGGGATCAGGGTCGCGATGCGGGACGATACCGGTCGAAGTCGCCCACGGATCTGCACCTGTCCGCGCCATTCGGCGCCGGAATGGATCTGTGTCCATTGCCCCACGCGCGAGAGTGTCGCGCCGCGCGCGCGGATATCGGCCTCGACCCCACTGAAATCGATGATCCGGGCCCAGACCAGGCTAACCGGGGCGTCCACGTCTTCCGAGGTTTTGAAGCGCATGATCTGATCCTGTATGTGGGTCGGGCGTTGTCCACATGCCGGAGCCCATTGCGCTGCGTCAAGCCTTGGGGGGGCGTCACTCCAAACGGTTGCTGAGCCATCTCTGCAGCAGAAAATGCGCGATTGCTCCCTCGCGCGGGGCACGGATATCAGGATGTGCCCCGGCAAATACGTCGAGCATTTCAGACCGGCTGACCCAGCGCGCATCCTCTATTTCTTCGGGGTCTGGGGTGATTTCGGTGCTGGTGGCAACGCCGCTGCAGCCAAACATAAGCGAGGCGGGAAAGGGCCAGGGCTGGCTTGACAGGTAGTCGACCTGTCCGACCCGCACACCGGTTTCCTCATAGACTTCCCGACGCACAGCGGCTTCTATGGTTTCTCCGGGCTCGGCAAATCCAGCCAAGAGAGAATACATTCCCTCGGGCCAGCCCGGCGACCGACCAACCAGAACGGCCTCGCCATAGGTGATGAGCATGATCACAACCGGATCGGTGCGCGGGAAATGATGCCGCCCGCAAGCCGGACAATCGCGCTGCCAGCCAGCCATGGTCGGCTCGGATTTGATGCCGCAATTGGCGCAGAAGCGGTGGGTCGCGTGCCAGGTCAGGACCGCTCGCGCCGTCGCGGCCAGTTCGGCGTCGCGTCGTGTCAGCTGGGTCATGATCCCGCGCAATTCCCTGAAGGCCGCCCCAGAATTCGCCTCAGATGGATGCGCCTGAACACTGGGATCTAGAAAGGCCGTCACGGCCGCTTCGTCCAGATCCTCGGGATGCCAACCCGAGATGTCTTGCGCAAAGATCGGTGTCTCGCCATCGGCATCGAGCCCCAGCAGAACCGGTGGCGCGCCGGGTTCACGCAGTACCGCATCCCCCTCGCGCCGCAGCGCCAAACGCACGCTGCCGGTGTCTGACGTGCCGGTCACCATCGGTTTGCCCCGCCACATCGGTATGATCGGCGCGCCAGACGACCTAGCAAAGGCCAAACCTTCGGCATTGTTTCTCAGATGTCCCGCCCGGTCGAGACCGGAGGTTCCGAAAGTTACATCCTCAGATTGTTTCATTATACTATGCTCGGTCGAGGCCCTGACTTTGGTTATGGCACTGCGGCAACAGTACCTTCGCGGGCGCGACTTATTTTTTCGTGGCCGCGAGTTTGGGGTTTCTCAAATCAGCTTGGAGGCCAGACTTCAAATGGGAAACACGAATTTGGGGCCAACATGACCCTTCCGGGGGAAATTGCAACCGAACGCGCCGAGCAGGTGGGGTCGGGTGTCAGTCTGCGCGTCCTTGCGACCACGGACTTACATGCGCATCTGCTGCCGTTTGACTACTTCACGGACCGCCATGCGCCGGGAACAGGGCTCGCGCGGCTTGGCACGCTGATCGCGGCCGCCCGGGCCGCCAGCCGCAATTGTCTGCTGTTCGACAATGGCGATACGCTGCAAGGCGCGCCCTTGGCCGATGCGGCCGTGGCCGAGATCGTGCCCGCCGGTCGCACCCATCCGATGATTGCCGCGATGAATGCGATGGGATTTGACGCCGCCACCATCGGCAACCACGAATTCGACTTCGGATTGCCGTATCTTGAGGCATCGCTGTCAGGCGCGCAGTTTCCGATTGTGCTGGCCAATGCCAATCGGATCGACGGGACCTCGTTTCTGCCACCGCGCCATATCCTTGCGCGCGTCATGACCGATGCTGAGGGCGCCCCGCATCCGATCCGCATCGGTGTCACCGGTGCGGTGCCCCCACAAGTGGCTGATTGGAACCGGCTCTATGTGCAGGACCAAATCCTGTTCGAAGACATGCTTCCCGCGATCCATCGCCAGGTTTGTGCCTTGAAAGACGAGGGCGCGGATATCGTGATCGTGCTGGCCCATAGCGGGCAGGGCGCAAAAACCCTTGTCGATCACCCGGAGAACGCAGCCCTCCTTGTGGCCGAGATCCCCGATGTCGATGCTGTCATCGCGGGCCATACGCACCGTGTGCTGCCCGACGCGCCGCCTGCGCGTGTTCATGGGGTGCCGATTGTTCAACCTGGCGCGCTCGGATCTCATCTGGGATGCATCGACTTGGAGCTGCAGCCACCATTGCAGAGCGATAGAGAGCCGCAATGGCGGGTTTGTGGCGCCCGCGCGGGGACGTTCCCGGTCAGCCAGAGCCCGAAGAATGGGTCGAAGCGCAGCCATCGATTGCTGCCCGACTTTCCGGAGGTCCGCAGTCTGATTGCGCGCGAACACCGTGTGACACGCGCCTATGTCGCCCGTCCGCTGGGCCACAGCGCCACGCCGCTTGAGACCTATTTCAGCACTCTGGCCCCCTGCCGCGCAACACAGCTTATCTCGGATGCGCAATGCGCAGCCTCCGCGCCGTTGATTGCCGCCGATCCCGCGCTTCGCGATCTGCCGGTTCTGTCGGCTGTGGCCCCGTTTAAGGCAGGCGGTCGCGCCGGGTCGACGAATTATACCGATATCCCCGCCGGTGCGCTCAAGTTGCGTCACGCGGCTGATCTCTACATCTATCCCAACGTGCTGAGCGTGTTGCGCATCACCGGACGCGGGCTGCGCGACTGGCTGGAACGCGCCGCATCATTGTTCAACCGGATTGATCCCGGCAAGGGCGCCCCACAGCTTTTGGTCGATCATGCCTTTGCGCCCTATAATTTTGATCGCCTGATCGGATTGACCTATGCGGTCGATGTCAGTCAGCCGCCGCGTACGAATGCCGACGGAGATGAGATATACGATACGCCCGGCCGGATCCGCGACCTTAGCTTTGCCGATGGCCGCCCCGTGCAGGATGACGATACCGCGCTGGTCGTTACCAATTCCTACCGCGCGGCAGGCGGTGGCCACATGCAGGCCGCAGCCGAGGCCGATACCGTTTTGACCAGCACAACGCCGATCCGCGAAAGCCTGGCCCGGTTTGTGACCGAGGCGCCCGGCCCGCTGGACGTCACGCCGCAGGCCACATGGTGGCTGCATCCGCTGGGAGGGGTGCCGGTGATCTTTGAGACCGGAGCAGGCGCCGCACGCCATAATGACCGGTTGGCCGATTTGGGGTTGAGGCCCGCCAACAGACCCGCAAGCCAACCGGGCTTCGCGTCATTTCTGATGAACCTATAACCTCGGCCTTTCCCGATAGCTGCACAAAAAGCTGGCAACACGCCTGAAAATTGCGCAACCTCCGCGCGGCTTGGCCCGCGGGGCCGATCCATAATTGACGTCTCCGCGGCGGGCCACGCCTGATCCGGGGCGCCCAAGAATTCAGAAAGGCCGAATGGCCTCGACAATCGACAAGGAGAGATCTTCCCGTGTTTACACGCATCCTGCCCGCCGCGCTGGCCGGCGCCGTCCTGGCCGCCACCCCAACACTCGCTCAAGACACAGACATTGCCTTTGCGCTCGACTGGCGCTTTGAAGGTCCGTCTGCCCCGTACTTCATGGCCATCGATAACGGCTATTTCGCCGAACAGGGCCTGAATGTGGAAATCACGGCGGGTCAAGGCTCGCTCGACGCGCTGCCAAAGGTCGCCTCGGGCGCGTTCCCCATCGGCTTTGCAGACATCAACTCGCTGATCCGCTTCCTCGATCAGAACCCCGATGCACCCGTGACAGCCGTGATGATGGTCTACGATAGCCCGCCATTCTCGATTGTGGGCCGCGTCAGCCAGGGCATTTCCGGCATCGACGATCTGGAAGGCTCTGTCCTCGGCGCTCCGCCCCCGGACGGCGCTTGGGCGCAGTTCCCGATCCTGGCCGAAGTGAATGGTATCGACGTCAGCACCATCTCGGTCGAACCCGTAGGTTTTCCCACGCGTGAGCCGATGCTTGCAGAGGGCAATGTCGACAGTGTGACGGGTTTCAATTTCTCGTCCTATCTGTCGCTGGCGCGTCTGGGCATCCCCGAGGATGACATCACGACGATCATGTTTGCCGATCATGGGGTGGAGCTTTATGGCAACGCGATCATCGTGAACACCGACTTCGCCGAAGCGAATCCTGAGATTGTGACCGGGTTTCTGACCGCCGTCGCGCAGGGCTGGTCTGCCGCCATTGCCGATCCCGCTGCTGGTGCCGCCTCGGTGATCGACCGCAACCCGGCCGGTGATGTGGACCTTGAGACGCGCCGCCTGCAGCTTGCCATCGATGGAAATGTGCTAACGCCCTACGTCGTGGAAAACGGGATGGGCGGTATAGATACAGATCGCTTTGCAACCGCATTGGAGCAGTTGACGCTGACTTACGAGTTCCAGAACGCACAGGATCCGGCGGCGTACTTCACCGACGCTTATCTGCCGGAAGGGGATGTATTGATGGTGGCGCCTGAATAAGGGCGGGATTGCGCCGGCTTCGCCGTCGCCGTAGCGGGGGCACCGCCTGGTGTGGGGACCCCCCCCCCCCACCCCCGCCGGGAGGGGCTGTCTGCCCCTCCCGGACCCTCCCCGAGAGTTTTTCGGCCAAGATGAAGGGGCAAGTTTCGCCCTCTGAGAGGTTGCATCCATGAATGCCACTGCGTCGATGATCGAGCTAAAGGCGGTCACCCATGCTTATCGGACCAAGATGGGCCCGCTGCCGGTCTTGGATGCGTTGACGCTTTGTATTCCCGAAAACACGTTCTGTGCGGTTGTTGGCCCGTCAGGTTGCGGTAAATCTACGCTGACGCGGCTGGTGTCGGGGCTGATGAAGCCCGACCAGGGCGAAGTCTGGTTGCACGACTCGCAGGTGACATCGCCGCGCCCGACAGTGGGTATGGCCTTTCAGAACCCTGTTTTGCTGGAATGGCGCACGATCCTCGACAATGTGTTGCTGCCGCTGGAGATCGTGAAAAGTCCGATGTCCAAAGCCCAGGCGCGGGAGCGCGCCATGCATCTGCTGGATTTGGTCGGCTTGCAGGGGTTCGAAAACAAACGCCCATCCGAGTTGTCCGGTGGGATGCGTCAGCGGGCCAGTCTGTGCCGGTCGATCATTCACAAGCCGGATGTGCTTATCCTGGACGAGCCCTTCGGCGCGCTGGATGCGTTCACCCGCGAGGATCTTTGGTGCACCATGCACGCGTTGCGCGCAGCGGAGCCCTTTACCTGCCTGCTGATCACCCATGACCTGCGAGAATCCGTGTTTCTGGCGGATCAGGTCATCGTCTTGTCCGGCAGACCTGCCCATGCCCAGCATGTGCTGAATGTGGACATCCCCGGTCCGCGCACTTTGGAGGATCTCTATAAGCCACGTGCCGTCGAGATGCTGGCCGAACTGCGCCACCAGATCCAATTGGCCCAAGGCCGCATGCCGGAGCCTGTGGAATGAGCGACACGACCCGAAAGATCGTTGCACCTTTGGTGTTTATCCTGGGCATTCTGGGCCTGTGGGAGTTCTTGGTGTGGTGGAACGACCTGCCTGATTTCCGCATGGCCAGCCCCTCGGACCTGCTGCCGCGTTATATGCAATATGGCGAGTTGTTCATCGTGAAATCTTGGGAAACGCTGTGGCGTACCGTGGTTGGCCTGGCCCTTGCCGTGGTGTTCGGAACGCTTGTGGGGATGATCATGGGGTTCTCGCGATTTGCGCGCGAGGGGCTTTATCCAATCCTCGTGGGCTTCAACGCGATCCCCAAGGCGACTGTGGTGCCCATCGTGGCGCTGATGTTTGTGGGCCAGCACGATTTCAACACCATCCTGATCGCCTTCATGATCAGTTTCTTTCCCATCGCTGTATCCGTCTCTATCGGGCTGAGCACATTAGAACCCGAATATCGCGACATCCTGCGGTCGCTTGGCGCGTCGAATTTCACGATCTTTTGGAAGATTGCGCTGCCAAAGACGCTGCCCGAATTTTTCGGTGCATTGAAAGTGGCCGTCACGCTGGCCTTTATCGGCACCAATCTGATGGAGATTGTCAGCCCCCATGGCCGTGGCCTAGGCGATTTGTTCGACAGCGCGCGTATCAACAGCGATTATCCCCTGATGTTTGCCGTGCTCTTCGCGCTCGCCGCGCTGGGGATTGTCCTGTTCTACGTGGTGGTCTTGTTGGAACGCATCTTCGCTGGGTGGGCCGAGCGCGCGCCCGGATAGGCTCATAGATCCTCGGAGTAGGCCGCTTCATCGTTCTCCCAAGACTATCTTTTAGTAATGAAAACAAAATTTTATCGGTTTTCTCAAAAAAAATGTGCGGCGATGTCGATCCGCGTGTCGCCCGTTCGTCATGTTCATGAAGGCGCTTGAGCCTTCGCCTGACAAACGGAGACAATCTTATGACCCTGACAACCCTTCTTGCCGCAGCCGCGTTGACACTTGCCCTTGCTGCAGGCGTTGCGCTGCTTTTGCCACGCCACGTGACCGTCGAACGCAGCGCACTGATTGATGCAGCACCGGATGCGGTAATCGCACTGGCCTCCAGCACCGACGGCTTCCAGCGCTTCAACCCCTACCTCACCAGCGATCCCAATCTTAGGATCGACCCCTTTGGCCCCAGCAGCGGCATCGGCGCCGGGTTTCGGTTTGAGGGGCGCGAAGGCCGTGGCACTCAGACCATCGCGCGGATCACCGAAAGTACAGTGACCTATGCGATCGATCTTGGGGCCATGGGCCAGCCGACGCAGCATATCAGCGCAACGCCCGAGGGTGATCAAACGCGCGTCACCTGGCGCGTCACGTCAGATCTGGGGATGAATCCGGTCTTCCGCGTGTTTGGTCTGTTTATGGACCGTATGCTGGGCGGCACCTACGAGACGGGACTTGCCAATATCGCCCGTGCTGCCACCTAATTGCCATTCCAGACCAAGGACCAAGATTATGCGTTACACATTTCTTCTGTATTCCAATCCCGCCGATTTCGCCCATATGGGGCCCGATGACTGGGTCGAGATGAAAGCCGTCTACGGCCAGTATATCGGGGCACTGCAAGAGGCTGGCATATTTGTCGATACCGATTGGCTTCACCCCGCCGATACCGCGACGACGCTCAGCCTGAAGGGTGGCGAAAAGGAGGTGCAAGACGGCCCGGTTGCCGAGACGCGAGAGACGCTGGGGGGCTATTTCGTCATCGACGTGCCGGATTTGGATGCAGCGATGGCCTGGGCCGAAAAATGCCCCGCCGCCCAGATGGGCAAGATCGAAATCCGCGCCTCTGCCATGGAGAGCGTATGAACCTTGCCTCCGCACGTGCCGCCGAAGACGCGGCGCGTGCCTCTTACGGCAAATTGATTGCGATCCTGGCGGCACGTTCGGGTGATATCGCCGCCGCCGAAGACGCTTTGGCCGATGCGTTTGTCCAAGCGCTGCGCGTTTGGCCCGAGAAGGGCATCCCCGACAGGCCCGAGGCGTGGCTGCTGACCGTCGCGAAGAACCGCCGCACCGATGCCATGCGCCGCAGCGCGCGGATCACACTCACCGATGAGGTGCCCGACATGCCCGATACGATCGTAGATCCCGATGCTATTCCGGACAAACGGCTCGAATTGATGTTCGTATGCGCTCATCCAGCAATCGACGCGGCCTTACGCACCCCGCTGATGTTGCAATCGGTGCTCGGCGCCGATGCGGTGCAGATTGCCCGCGTGTTTTTGGTGCCCCATGCCGCCATGGCGCAGCGGCTTGTGCGGGTGAAACGCAAGATCAAAGCGGCGCGCATCCCTTTCGTGCTGCCGGATGAGGTCGACCTGTCCCCGCGTCTCGACGCCGTCTTGCAGGCGATCTACGCCGCCTTTGCCATTGATTGGCAGGATGGGGCGGGCGATCTAAGTCACGAGGCGCATTTTCTGGCCAATCTGCTGGCCGATCAGATGCCCGACAGTGCCGAGGCGCAGGGTCTTGCGGCCTTAATCGGATTTGTGGAGGCGCGGCGCGCAGCGGGTGTGCAGGATGGTATCTATGTCCCGCTGCAGGACCAGAATACGGACCTTTGGAATCACCCGTTGATCGACCGTGCCGCGCACCGGCTCACCCGAGCGAGTGCGCTGGGCAAGATTGGGCGCTTTCAACTTGAGGCCGCGATTCAATCCGTCCATGCCCAACGTCACCTGACCGGAGAAACCAACTGGCGCGCGCTCAGTCAGCTTTATACCGGGCTGCTCCATTTACATCCCAGCATCGGGGCTGCGGTCGGGCGCGCGGCTGCCACAGCGCAGGATGTGGGCGCCATCGAAGGTCTGCGCTTGCTTGATCTGATCGATCCCGCCGACGCGAAAGATTTTCAACCCTATTGGGCCACGCGCGCGCACCTGCTTGTCGACACATCGCCGCAACAGGCGGCCGAGGCGTATTCGCGCGCCATCGATCTCAGCACATTCGAACCGGCCACGGCCTGGCTTGTCGCAAGGCGCAAGGCCCTGCGGTCGCAGCTCAGTTGAGCGCCTTGCCGATACACGCCAACTATTCCGCAGCGGTGAGATAGTTGGCCTCAATCCCGGGCGTGATCGGCCGGATAGGTGCCCAAAATCTTCAATTCCGATGTAAAATAGTCCAACTCGTCCAGGGCAAGCTGGACGTTGCGATCCTCGGGATGCCCTTCGATATCGGCGTAAAATTGCGTCGCAGTGAAGGATCCATCGACCATGTAGCTTTCCAGCTTGGTCATGTTCACGCCATTCGTCGCGAACCCGCCCATCGCCTTGTACAACGCCGCGGGAATGTTCCGCACACGGAAGACAAACGTGGTCATCATCCGCTCGGACCGCCGGGTCAGATCCGCTTCAGGTTGCATCACCAGAAATCGGGTCGTGTTGCGATCATGGTCTTCGATATGGCGCGCCAAGACGTCCAACCCATAGATCTCGCCCGCCAATTCCGAGGCGAGTGCCGCATGGCTGCGCTCCCCTCTTTCGGCCACATCGCGCGCCGCGCGGGCATTATCGGGGCTGACATGCCCCTTGATATTGTTGTCACGCAGGAAGCTGCCGCATTGAGGCAGCAAGACCAAATGGCTCCAGGCATCGGTGATATCCTCGACCTGGGCGCCCGGGACGGCAAGCAGGTTGATATGCACCCGCACGAAGGCCTCATCAATGATGTGCAGCCCCGATTCCGGCAGCAGTCGATGAATATCCGCGACACGCCCATAGGTTGAGTTTTCGACCGGCAGCATGGCTTGTACCGCATCCCCGTTCCGCACCGCTGCGATCACGTCCTCGAATGTGGCGCAGGGCAACGGCGTGAGGTCAGGCCGCGCCTCAAAGCAGGCCTGATGGGAATAAGCGCCGGGTTCTCCTTGGAAGGCAATCTTACCAATCATCTGCCAATCCTATGCAATAAGGTCGTTTCGTCGCGCTCCCTACACCTTGCCATGGCGCAACGGAACACCATACATACCGGCAAAACGAGCGACAGACCTACTTGGAGCCGACATGTTCGACACGATGACCATTACCAAAGCGGGCGGTGCCCTGTGCGCGGCGCTTTTGGTGTTCTTGCTGGGCGGCTGGGCCGCCGAAGGCCTCTACAACGTGGATCACCACGGGGAAGACCACGCCTCCGCCTACCGGATGGAGATCCATGAGGATAGCGATGCGCCTGCCGCAGAAGCAGAGCCCGAGGTTCCATTTGAAGAAGTCTACGCCGTTGCTGATGCTGCCGCTGGGGAACGCCTGTGGCGCCAATGCAGCGCCTGTCACGCCCTGAACCCAGGCCAAAACGGCGTCGGCCCTTACCTGCACGGTGTTGTTGGTCGTGATAAAGGCGCTGTCGATGGTTTTGGCTATTCTGACACGCTGGCCAGCATGGAAGGTGATTGGACACCTGAAAACCTGTCGGGCTTCTTGGAAAATCCGCGCCAATACGCGCCGGGCACCGCGATGGCCTATGGTGGCATGGACGATGTCGAGGATCGGGCGAACTTGATCGCCTATCTGGCAACGCAGCAATAAGCGAAAAGCACACGAATCCTGTCAACACCGCCCCCAATCCGGGCGGTGTTTGCATGTCTGCACCGCGCAAATTGTAAGAAAACATGCCCATCACCCGCATATCACGGAATCTCAACTTGAAGCGGGGGGCAACTGGTCACTAACCTCTCGTGACCCATAATAATGGTAGCGCGACTCGGTGTTGCGTCCAGAAATCATGATGCGCAGGGAAAATTGATGATGCAGGACCACCAACATGACCCGACCCCGAGGATTGTCGCCAAAGCACAGGATGTGACCCCAGATCGACCGGGTCTGCTTCGGGCCGCTTCGCTACCGCTCATCGGGGCAGCGCTTATCTTAGGGCTAACGAGTCTCACGGCCCGTGCGCAGGAAGATGACCTGATCCGGACCCATGGAATCTCCACATTCGGTGAGCTCGCCTACGGGCCAGACGCCCCATATCTGAATTATGTGAACCCCGACGCCCCAAGAGGTGGCGAGATGTCGTTTTCCTGGTCGTCTGGATCTTTCGATTCGATGCATCCCTTCACACGCGTCGGGCGCCCGGACATCCTGTCATCGGTCTTCTTCGAAACGATGCTTGTGGCGACCCTGGACGAGATCGGATCGGCCTATTGCCTGCTTTGCGAAGAAATTGCGTATCCTGAGGACAAATCCTACGTCCTGTTCACTTTGCGCGACGGCATCACATTCTCTGACGGCACCCCGATGACCGCCCATGATGTGTTGTTCAGCTACGAAATCTTGCGCACCGAAGGGCTGCCTTCGTTCCGCGCCTCTATCCCGCTGACAATCGAAAGCGCCGAGGTAATCGATGATCGCACGATCCGGTATGATTTCAATCCAAGCGCGCCCCTGCGCAGCCGCATCCAATCCGCTGGCGGCCTTCCGGTCATCAGCCAAGCCAGCCACGAAGCCTCTGGCCGCGAATTCCAGGACAGCCGTCTTGAGCCCCTGATCGGCTCCGGCCCCTACATACTGGCCTCGGTCGAGCCCGGCCAACGCACGATCTATTCGCGCAACCGCGACTATTGGGGCGAAGACCTTTGGATCAACCAGGGCCGCAATAATTTCGACACGATCCGTATCGAATATTACGGCGATTCCCTGGCCGCGTTCGAAGGGTTTACAGCTGGCAACTATACTTTCCGCCAGGAAAGCAGCAGCCAAGCCTGGGCCAATAATTATGACTTCCCAGCGCTCGCCAGCGGTGCGGTGGTTCGCGAGGAATTGCCCGACGGGTCCATCGCGACCGGTCAGGCCTTCATGCTGAACCTGCGACAGCCGCAATTCCAGGATGTGCGCGTGCGGCGCGCCATCGCCCATATGTTCAACTTCGAATGGACCAATCAGACGCTGTTCTATGGTCTTTATTCGCCGGTGATCAGCTTCTGGGAAAACACCTGGATGGTCGCCGAAGGAATGCCGTCCGAGGCCGAATTGGCCGTGCTCGAACCGCTCCGTGATCAATTGCCTGAAACCGTGTTCACCGACGAGGTGTTCATGGTGCCCCCCTCCAACCCCGACCGCGCGCTTGACCGGCGCCAATCGCGGCGCGCGACGGCCCTGCTGGAAGAGGCAGGTTGGGAAGCAGGTAGCGATGGCTTGTTGCGGAACGCCGAGGGGCAGACGCTGGATGTGGAGTTCCTCAATTCCGGTCCGCTCTTTGACCGAATCATCAACCCCTTCGTCGAAAATCTCCGCGCCATCGGCGTGAACGCGTCTTTGAACCGTGTCGATAACGCGCAATTGCAGCAGCGCCAGCGGGATGGCGATTTCGACATTGTCACCGACCACTTCCCGATGGGGTATGAGCCAAGCTCTAGTCTTCGACAGTATTTCTCATCGATAGGCGCGGATGAAAGCCTGTTCAACGTTCCCGGGCTTGCAGATCCCGGTATTGACGCCTTGATCGAGGTCGTGATTGCCGCGGAAACGCGCGAAGAGCTAGACGTCGCGGTTACGGCGTTGGACCGCGTGCTGCGTGATCGGGTGATCCGCATTGGCCAATGGTTCAATGATGCCCATTGGGTCGCTTATTACGACATGTACCGCTACCCAGAGGAATTGCCGCCCTACGGTCTGGGCTTCCTCGATTTCTGGTGGGTGGACCCCGAGGCGGAGCAACGCCTCCGCGACCAGGGCGCGTTCTAAGAAGCGCGCCGTCCCATGGGAGCCTATATCCTCAGACGCCTCCTCCTCGTGATCCCGACATTGTTCGGGGTCATGCTGGTAAACTTCATGCTGACCCAATTGGTGCCGGGCGGCCCGATCGATCAGGTCATTGCGCAGCTGGAAGGGGATGGCGATGTCTTTGCCGGCATCTCTGGCGGCGGGTCCGAGACACTTGGCGAAAGCGATGTTGTCAGCGGCTATGACGGGGCCCGTGGCTTGCCGCCGCAATTTCTGGAAAGGTTGGAGGTCGAATTCAACTTCTCGCGCATCGTTTGCGAGGATGGTTTCACGGGAACACCCGATCTGGACGCGCCTGAATGCGTTACGGAGCGGATCCCGCCTGTGGAGCGATTTGGCCTGATGATGTGGGACTATCTTCGCTTCGATTTCGGTGAAAGCTACTTTCGCTCGATCGCGGTGACCGATCTTGTCATCGAGAAACTGCCAGTGTCGATCACGCTGGGGCTATGGTCGACGCTTATAGCCTATCTGATCTCGATCCCGCTGGGCATCCGCAAGGCTGTGCGCGATGGGTCCACGTTTGACAGTGTGACCTCCGGGATCATCATCGTGGCCTATGCGATCCCAGGTTTCCTCTTTGCGATCATGCTTCTGATCTTGTTTGCGGGGGGGCGATACTTCCAGTTCTTCCCGCTGCGCGGCCTCACGTCCGACGGGTTCGCCGATATGAATCTCATCCAGCAGATTGGCGACTACTTTTGGCACATCACACTGCCGGTGCTGGCCTCGACCATCGCGGCCTTTGCGACACTGACCTTGCTGACCAAAAACAGCTTTTTGGATGAGATCAAAAAGCAATATGTGATGACAGCAAAGGCGAAGGGTTTGACGGAAAATCGGGTGCTCTACGGCCACGTCTTCCGCAATGCGATGTTGATCGTGATCGCAGGTTTCCCGACCGTGTTTGTCGGCGTGTTCTTTGGAGGATCGCTGATTATCGAGACGATCTTTTCGCTCGATGGGCTGGGCCGGTTGGGGTTCGAGGCGGCGGTCAGTCGCGACTACCCGGTCATCTTCGGCACATTGTTCGTCTTTGGCCTGATCGGTTTGGTCGTCAATATCATCTCCGACCTGATGTATGTGTGGATCGATCCGCGCATCGATTTCGAAACGCGACAGGGGTAGAGATATGGCGTTGCCCTCTGAACAACCAATCCCGACCCCGCTGCCCGAGACATCGCACCCCGAACCCGGCGCGCCGCTGCCACAGCGCAGACGCGGTTGGCTCAACCCGCTCAACAAACGGCGCTGGCGAAACTTCAAGGCCAATCGGCGCGCGTTCTGGTCGCTTTGGATTTTCTTGTTGCTCTACGGGATCAGCCTGTGCGCGCCGATCATTGCCAACGATCGCCCACTTCTGGTGCATTCCCAGGGCGAGTATTACACCCCAATCCTCAACTTCTATCCCGAGACGGCCTTTGGCGGCGATTTCCGGACCGAGGCCGTTTACCGCGATATCGAGGTGCAATGCCTGATCGTCTCGGGCGGGCTGGAGGATTGCTGGGACGTCCCCGAGGATGTGATTGCCGAGGTCGAGAACACAGGCGCGTTCAACGGCACGCAGGTCGATGAAGGTTGGATCCTCTGGCCTCCGATCCCCTACAGCTACAACACGATCAGCGATCTGGGCCGC
This sequence comes from Gymnodinialimonas mytili, assembly GCF_037544085.1. Classification (NCBI taxonomy): domain Bacteria; kingdom Pseudomonadati; phylum Pseudomonadota; class Alphaproteobacteria; order Rhodobacterales; family Paracoccaceae; genus Gymnodinialimonas; species Gymnodinialimonas mytili. Next base: position 1,163,871 of record NZ_JBBIFW010000001.1, on the reverse strand, counting down.
GCCGCGCCGTCGCCGCCCGATGCCAACCACTGGCTAGGCACCGACGATACCGCGCGCGACGTGTTGGCACGCGTGATCTACGGCTTCGAATTATCCGTGAGTTTCGCGCTGATCGTGACGCTCTGCGCCTCGTTGATCGGCATCTTCATGGGAGCGATCCAGGGCTTTTTCGGCGGCCTCACCGATCTGGTGCTGCAGCGGTTGATCGAGGTATGGAACGCCACACCAAGTCTGTTCATCATCATCATTGTCGCGGCCGTGTTCAATATGAGCTTCTGGCTCTTGGCATCGTTGATGATCGCCTTTGGTTGGACCGGCTTGGTCGGTGTGGTGCGCGCCGAATTCCTGAGGGCCCGAAACTTCGAATATGTGCGCGCGGCGCGGGCGTTGGGGGTTGGTAATTTCACCATCATGTATCGCCATGTCCTTCCCAACGCGATGGTCGCGACGCTGACTTTCTTGCCCTTCATCGTGACGGGAACCATCGGCGGGCTCGCCGCGCTGGACTTTTTGGGCTTCGGTCTGCCCTCGTCCGAGCCGTCTTTGGGCGAGATGACGTTGCAGGCGAAAAACAACCTGCAAGCGCCATGGCTTGGCTTCACCGCCTTCTTCACCTTTGCGATCATGTTGTCGCTGTTGGTCTTCGTCTTCGAAGGCATCCGCGATGCGTTTGATCCACGAAAGACCTTCTCATGACCCGAGTCCTCGACGTTCGAAAACTGACGGTCGACTTCGCGCAGGACAATTCCGTAGTTCATGCCGTGCGCGGGGTGTCTTTCCATGTGGACCGCGGTGAAACCGTGGCGCTGGTGGGCGAAAGTGGGTCAGGTAAATCGGTGACGGCGCTGTCCAGCGTCGATCTTCTGCCGCCCTCCGCGACCTTGGGCGGGTCGATCAAGTACAATGGCACCGAGATGGTCGGTGCCTCTGAGGCCAAGCTGCGGCAGGTGCGCGGCAACGATATCAGCTTCATTTTTCAAGAGCCGATGACCTCGCTCAACCCGCTCCATACGCTGGAAAAGCAGATCACCGAAAGCCTGTCACTGCATCAGGGACTGACCGGAGATGCCGCGCGGCAGCGGATTATCGAATTGCTGACCAAGGTGGGCATCCGCGATCCTGAAACCCGGCTTGGCGCCTATCCGCACCAATTGTCAGGCGGGCAGCGTCAGCGGGTGATGATCGCGATGGCGCTTGCAAACGGTCCGGATTTGCTGATCGCCGATGAGCCGACCACGGCGTTGGATGTGACGATCCAGGCGCAGATCCTGGAATTGCTGGCTGATCTGAAACGGTCCGAGGGGATGAGCCTGCTGTTCATCACCCACGATCTGGGCATTGTGCGCCGCATAGCCGATCGCGTCTGCGTCATGCAGGGCGGCGAGATCGTCGAACAAGGACCGACCACCGAGATATTCGACACGCCGAGCCATCCCTATACCCGCAAGCTGTTGGGGGCGGAGCCGACAGGCAGCCCGGCGCCCGTGCCTGAACGTGCGCAAGAGGTCCTGTCGACGGAAGATTTGCGCGTCTGGTTTCCGATTCAGCGCGGTTTTCTGCGTCGCACTGTGGGTCACGTGAAGGCGGTCAATTCAGCCAGTGTCAGCGTTCGTCAGGGTGAGACCTTGGGCGTTGTTGGCGAAAGTGGGTCGGGCAAGACGACATTGGCATTGGCCATCCTGCGTTTGATCAGATCTGACGGGCCGATCACGTTCTTGGGGCGCAGCCTGAGCGCGGCGTCCAATTCGGCTTTGCGCAATGTGCGACGGGATCTGCAGATTGTATTCCAAGATCCCTTCGGGTCGCTCAGTCCGCGCATGACGGTCGAGCAGATCGTGTCGGAGGGATTGAGCGTTCAAGGTGTCGGTCGCGGCGAGCGGCAAGGCCGTGTCGCCGAAATCCTGACAGAGGTCGGCCTTAACGCCAATATGATGGATCGCTATCCGCACGAGTTCTCCGGCGGGCAACGGCAACGGATCGCGATTGCACGCGCGATGATCCTGCGGCCCAAACTGGTGGTTCTGGATGAGCCGACCAGCGCGCTCGACATGACGGTTCAGGTGCAGATCGTCGATCTTTTGCGGCGATTGCAGGAATCCCATGAGCTTGCCTATCTGTTCATTTCCCACGACCTCAAAGTTGTGCGCGCACTCAGTCACAAGGTGATTGTGATGCGCCAGGGTGATGTGGTTGAGGCTGGCGAAACCGAGGCTTTGTTCAATAACCCGCAATCCGACTACACCCGTGAATTGATGCATGCGGCCTTTGGCGATGCGCCAAGGGGCAGCGCCGCGTAACCCGTTGAAAAGCCTATCAACCCCCGCATGTAAACCTATTAAGCTATTGACCTGTATACAGAAAATGCGCAATCTGCGCGTTTCTGTCAGTTGAGATGGACAAAGGTTTCTGTTACAATTTGTGGAAGTATACGGTGTGCCTCTAACCCGGTGCGCTTGTGTATTGGCCATGCGAACAGGAGCCACCCCATGCTAGACGGCACTATGTCGTTGGCAAAAACTGAATGCTCAACTTGTCCGATCCGTCACCGCGCCGTCTGCGCGCGCTGTGGCCCGGAAGAGTTGGTCCAGTTGGATGCCATCAAATCTTACCGTAGTTTCAAAGCGGGCGAGACCATCGCCTGGGCCGGCGAAAGCCTTGATTTCGTGGGTTCGGTTGTCAGCGGGGTCGCCACCCTGTCACAGACGATGGAAGACGGCCGCCGACAGATGGTCGGCTTGTTGCTCGCCTCCGATTTCGTCGGGCGCCCAAACCGCGAAACCATCACCTACGACGTGACCGCAACGACCGATGTTGTGCTGTGTTGTTTCCGCCGAAAACCGTTTCAATTGCTGTTGGTCGATTCGCCCAATCTGAGCGAGCGCCTGCTGGAAATGACGTTGGATGAATTGGATGCCGCCCGCGAATGGATGCTGCTTCTGGGCCGCAAGACAGCGCGTGAAAAGTTGGCGAGCTTCCTGTGCATCATCGCCCGGCGTGAGGCGGGGCCCAATGCGGAAATCCCGCACGACAATATCGCATTCGACCTTCCCCTGACCCGTGAGGCGATGGCCGATTATCTGGGCCTGACGCTGGAGACGGTCAGTCGCCAGGTCTCGGGCTTGAAGCGCGACGGCGTCGTGCGGCTGGAGGGCAAGCGCCGCGTTGTCGTTCCGGAATTCGATCGCCTCATGGCGGAAACAGGCGATGAAGGACATGAACTCGCCTGGGCCTGATCCATAAGACACCTCCCCAACTCAAAGCGCCCCGTCCTGGGGCGTTTTTTTGTGCGCTGCACATATGCCGTCAGAAAACTGGTCAACCTTGACCCAGATCAAGGTCCGGTGAACCGCAATCCGCGATCACACCCTCAGAGAAGAATCTCCGGACAGGTCTCACGCGCTGCGAACCGCGTGTCCGGAGCCATCGGAAGGGACGATCAATGGTGTTGGATTATTTGAAGCTGCCGGTCCTCGGCCTTGTAGCCTTATGCGCGGCTATTGCTGCGAATTATGGCTTGGACCCGGCATATAAACTGCATGCAATCATTTTTATGCTGGTCGCAGGGGGATTGTTCCTCTGGCAGGTGCGTCGAACGGGCGAACCGGCCGTGGCTCAGCCAATGGATGAATACATGGATGGCCCGGTACGCGCCGCGGCCATCGCAACGGCGTTTTGGGGCGTCGTTGGATTTCTGGTTGGTGTCTACATCGCCTTCCAACTGGCGTTCCCGCAGTTGAATTTCGACTGGGCGCAGCCCTATGGCAATTTCGGACGCTTGCGGCCGCTGCACACATCGGCGGTGATTTTTGCATTCGGGGGCAACGCGCTGATCGCGGCGTCGCTCTACATCGTGCAACGCACCTGCGCGGTGCGTGCCTGGGGCGGCAACCTGAGCTGGTTCGTTTTCTGGGGATACCAATTGTTCATCGTTCTGGCGGCGACGGGGTATCTGTTGGGCGCCACGCAAAGCCAGGAATATGCCGAACCCGAATGGTATGTTGACCTGTGGCTGACCATCGTGTGGGTCGCCTTCCTGCTGGTTTATCTGGGCACGATCCTGAAGCGGAAAGAGCCGCATATCTACGTGGCCAACTGGTTCCTGCTGAGCTTCATCGTGACGGTTGCGATGCTGCATATCGTCAACAACCTGTCGATCCCCGTCTCGATCTGGGGCTCACGGTCGGTGCAGGTCTTCTCGGGCGTGCAGAACGCGATGACGCAATGGTGGTACGGCCATAACGCGGTGGGTTTCTTTTTGACCGCCGGGTTCCTGGGCATGATGTACTATTTCGTGCCGAAGCAGGCCGAACGCCCGGTCTATTCCTACAAACTGTCGATCATCCACTTCTGGGCGCTGATCTTCCTGTATATCTGGGCTGGTCCGCACCACCTGCATTACACCGCTTTGCCCGATTGGGCTGCGACCTTGGGCATGGTGTTTTCGATCATCCTGTGGATGCCCAGCTGGGGCGGTATGATCAACGGTCTGATGACCCTGCAAGGCGCGTGGGACAAGTTGCGCACCGATCCGATCCTGCGGATGATGGTGACATCGCTGGCCTTCTACGGCATGTCGACCTTTGAAGGACCGATGATGTCGATCCGCGCGGTCAACTCGCTGTCGCATTACACCGACTGGACCATTGGCCATGTGCATTCCGGTGCGCTTGGGTGGAACGGCCTGATCACCTTCGGGATGCTCTACTACCTGTTCCCGAAACTGTGGCACGTGAAGCTCTATAGCGTGCGTGCGGTGAGCTGGCACTTCTGGTTGGCCACGATCGGCATCGTCCTCTACGCCGCATCAATGTGGGTCACCGGGATCATGGAAGGCCTGATGTGGCGCGAAGTGGATGCCCAGGGTTACCTGGTTAACTCCTTCGCCGACACCGTGGATGCGAAATTCCCGATGTATGTGGTCCGCGGATTGGGCGGTGTGCTGTTCCTCAGCGGCGCTCTGATCATGGTCTGGAACCTTTGGATGACCGTGCGGTCGTCGGGCAGCAAGCCCACGTCCGACCTGGTCCCCGCTGAATAAGGAGAGGTGATCCCATGGGAATCCTAGATCATCACAAGAAAATCGAGACCAATGCGACCGTTCTTCTGGCGCTGAGCTTCGCGGTGGTCACTGTTGGCGGCATCGTCGAGATTGCACCTCTGTTCTATCTGGAGAACACGATCGAAGATGTCGAAGGCATGCGCCCCTATTCTCCGTTGGAGTTGACCGGGCGCGAGATCTACATCCGCGAGGGCTGCTACGTCTGCCACAGTCAGATGATCCGTCCGATGCGCGATGAGGTCGAACGCTATGGCCATTATTCGCTGGCGGCGGAGTCGCAATATGACCACCCGTTCCAATGGGGGTCAAAGCGGACCGGGCCGGATCTGGCACGGGTCGGTGGGCGCTATTCGGATGAATGGCACTATGACCACCTGATCGATCCGCAATCGGTCGTGCCTGAATCGATCATGCCGTCCTATGCCTTTCTGGCGGATCGCGTGATTGATGGCGAACATGTCGCCGATCTGATGTCCACGCATCGGTTCGTTGGGGTGCCTTACACCGACGCGATGATTGAAAACGCACGGTTTGACTTTGTGCAGCAGGCCACGGATTTCGGCGATGGCGAAGTGGTTGAGCGTTACCCTGGCGCACAGCAGCGCGACTTCGACGGCAATCCAGAGGTGACCGAAATGGATGCGCTGATTGCTTATCTGCAGATGCTTGGCACGTTGGTCGATTTCTCGACCTTCGAAGCTGAAGCCAGCCGGTAAGGGGGATTTGTCATGCAAGATACTTATACATTCCTACGCGAATTGTCGGGCTCGTTGGGGACGATCTTTTTGGTGATCAGTTTCCTGGGCTTCGTGATCTACGCGCTCCGGCCCGGATCACGTTCAATCCACCGCGATACGGCGCAGATTCCGTTTCGTCATGATGATCGGCCCGCAGCCGCAAGCGAGGAGGGGGGCAAATGACAAAAGACGTCAACAAGCACCTGCCCGAAGATCCCGACACGACCGGCCACAGCTGGGATGGGATCGAAGAGTTCAACAATCCCCTGCCGCGGTGGTGGCTGTATTGCTTCTACATCACCATCGTTTGGGGGATCATCTACACCATCCTGTACCCCGCCTGGCCGCTGGTCAGCAGCGCGACACCCGGTCTTCTGGGCTATTCGACCCGCGCCGAAGTGGCCGAAGAGATCGAGCGCTTCGATGCGTTGAACGCCGATCTGCGGACACAGATCACCGAAGTTGCGATGACGGATGTGAACCCGACCGATACGCCGGAGCTCTATAACTTTGCGATCCAAGGCGGGGCGGCCACCTTTGCCACCTGGTGTTCGCAATGCCACGGGCGCGGCGCGGCTGGGGTCCAGGCCTCGGGCTATCCGAACCTGTTGGATGACGATTGGCTGTGGGGTGGGTCGGTTGAGGATATCCACCTCACCATCGCCCACGGCATCCGCAACGAAGACGACCCCGATGCGCGCTGGTCCGAAATGACAGCCTTTGAGGGCATCCTGACCGACGAAGAGATTAGCCAGGTCGTTGCCCACGTGCGGGATATCTCGGGCCAGAGCGCCGATGAGACCCTGCTTGAGGCCGGGGCCCAGGTCTTTCTGGACAATTGCGCCGCGTGCCATGGCGATGCCGGGCAGGGGGATCGCTTCCTCGGGGCGCCAAACCTGTCGGATGCGATCTGGCTCTATGGCGGATCTGAAGCCGATATCGAAGAAACCGTGCGCCATTCCCGCTTTGGTGTGATGCCTGCCTGGTCGGGCCGCCTGAGTGAAGCCGACATCCGCGCCACGGCAATTTACGTTCACTCCTTGGGCGGCGGCGAATAACGCCCGCCCAAGGACAGCCGTACCGGCGGCGGCCTAACCCGCTACCGGTACCGCACCAGCCCCGCGTCCTGTTCGCACCTTATGCGCGGGGCTGGTGCCCCTCTCTGTTTCCATAAAAGCCCACTCTGGCGCAGCTTTCCATGCTGTCGTTTTTTGTGGGGTTTGATCCACGTCAAAGCACCCATTGGGCCGCGCGCCTATCTAGAATGGGCGAACAGAAACTACTTCCATAGGATACCCACGCTATGAGTGCGAGTGAGCAACCGCCGAAGCTCTATGCTGCGCAGGAACCGATTTTTCCCAAACGGGTCTCGGGTAATTTCAGAAATCTGAAATGGGCGATTATGATCGTGACCCTCGGGATCTACTACATCACCCCGTGGATCCGTTGGGATCGGGGTGATGCGTTGCCCGACCAGGCGGTTCTGGTCGACCTTGCCGGGCGGCGGTTCTTCTTTTTCTGGATCGAGATTTGGCCCCACGAGTTTTACTTCGTCGCGGGCCTTTTGATTATGGCGGGTCTGGGCCTGTTTCTGTTCACCTCGGCGCTGGGTCGGGTGTGGTGCGGCTATACCTGTCCGCAGACCGTTTGGACCGATCTGTTTTTTACCGTCGAGCGCTGGATTGAAGGCGACCGAAATGCGCGCCTGCGTCTATGGAGCGCCGATTGGACCGCCCGCAAGATCCGATTGCGGGTCACCAAGTGGATCGTCTGGCTGTTGATCGCGCTGGCGACCGGTGGCGCCTGGGTGTTCTATTTTGCCGACGCGCCAACGCTGGCCGTGGATCTTGTGACCGGGCAGGCGGCGCCCGTCGCCTACATCACCCTGGCCATTTTGACGGCGACGACTTTCGTCTTCGGCGGGTTCGCCCGTGAACAGGTCTGTATCTATATGTGCCCTTGGCCGCGCATTCAGGCCGCGATGATGGATGAGCACACGATCACCGTGGCCTATCGCGATTGGCGGGGTGAGCCGCGCGGTAAGGGCAAACGCCGCCGTGCGATTGCCGAGGCCGCGATTGAATCGTCGCGCCTGGCCGGGCCGACCATCGTCGGTCAGGAGCCCGGTTCCACAAGCAAAGAGGTGCCCGAAACCCAGGCCCCCGGCGATTGCATCGACTGCATGGCCTGCGTGAATGTGTGCCCGATGGGGATCGATATTCGCGATGGCCAGCAGCTGGAATGCATCACCTGCGCGCTCTGCATCGATGCCTGTGACGAGATCATGGATAAGATCGGCGCTGAACGGGGCCTGATCGATTATGTGGCTCTGACCGATGAGGCCAATGAACGCGCAGGCAAGCCCAAAGTGCCGGTCTGGAAACACATCCTGCGTCCGCGCACGATGATTTACACGGCAATGTGGTCTCTGGTCGGCATCGGTTTGATCGTAGCGCTTTTTGTGCGATCCGAGATCGACATTACCGTGGCGCCTGTGCGCAACCCGCAATTCGTGATGCTGTCGGACGGGTCGATCCGAAACATCTACGATGTGCGTATCCGTAATATGGGGGCGGAGGCAGCGACCTATCGCTTTAGCCTTGTCGCCGATGTGCCGCTGCGCATCGATCTGGAAGGCACGCCCGGTCTAAGCGTCGAGGTGCCCGCAGATACCACGCATTTGCAACGAGTCTACGTTTCGGCGCAATCTGACTACGAAGCCGCAACAGCAGATCAGACACCCGTACGGTTCTGGGTGGATCAGGTGGGCGAAACCGCGCGCACCCATGAAGACAGTGTATTTTTTGGACGGGGGCCACAATGAGTGAGGCAACGACATGGAAACTGACCGGCTGGCACGTCGCGGGCCTGTTCATCGGCGGGTTCGGCGTGATCATCACCGTGAACTTCTTCATGGCATACCGCGCCGTCAGTACCTTTCCCGGGCTGGAAGTGTCCTCCAGCTACGCCGATAGCCAGACCTTCGACATACGCCGCGAAGCGCAGCAGGCGCTGGGCTGGGAGGCAGCGGCAGAGGTGGTGGATGGCGACACGATCGTCCTGAGCCTCACCGATGGTGAGGGGCGCCCTGTCTACCCGGCGGAGTTCGAAGCGCTGCTCACCCGTCCGACAACGCGGACCGATGATCAATTGCTTGAGCTGACACGCGGGCCCAATGGCGCGCTGGTCGCACCGGCGGACTTGGCGCCGGGCCGCTGGCGCCTGCGCCTGACCGGCACTGCGCGCGACGGCACAGCCTATCGCCACAACCTGACCTTCCTGGTCCGGTCCGCCACATGAGCTCGGCTGCGGATCCACCCACCGGCCCTTCGGCCTGCCCCGGCTGTGCCGCGGCGCCGCTGGCGGCCAAGGTGGCCGCTGTGCCGCAGGAGACGCGGCTGATGCTGGCTTTGCCAGGCATCCACTGCGCGGGGTGTATCTCTGGGGTCGAGACCGCGCTTGAGACGCATCCGGGTGTCCGCTCTGCCCGGGTGAACCTGACCCTTCGCCGCGCCGCGGTTGAGGCGGGGCCCGAGGTTGAGATCGATGCGCTGATCGCGCGGCTCACCGAGGCGGGCTACGAGGCCCATGAACTCGATCCCGGTATATTGGCTGCGACCGAGATTGACGCGCGGGGGCGTGCGCTGCTGATGCGTCTGGCCGTTGCGGTCTTTGCGATGATGAATGTCATGCTTCTGTCCGTGGCCGTCTGGTCAGGGGCCGAAGGCGTGACCCGTGACATGATGCATTGGATCAGCGCCGCCATCGCGATCCCCGCCATCCTGTTTTCCGGCCAACCTTTCTACAGTTCGGCTTTTGCGGCCCTAAAGGGGCGGCGGCTGAATATGGATGTGCCGATCACGCTCGCCATTGCGCTGGCGGTCGGCACCTCGCTTTATGAGACGTCGCAATCGGGCGAGCATGCCTATTTCGATGCCGGCATCGCGCTTTGCGCCTTTCTTCTGGCCGGTCGCTATCTCGATCATCGCACCCGCGCCAATGCGCGGTCGGCGGCGAAGGAATTGGCGGCGCTTGATGTGCCGCGAGCCTTGCGGATCGGCGCGGCAGGATCTGAGACCGTGGCCGTATCCGACCTTGTGCCCGGGGATCTGGTCCGTGTCCTGCCAGGTGCCCGCGTGCCGGTCGACGGCGCGGTGACAGATGGCGCCACCGAAATTGACCGCTCCATCATGACGGGCGAGACCTTGCCCGCCGCCATCGCGCCGGGCGACGCGATCCATGCGGGGGAAGTCAATCTGACCGGCCCCATCACGGTGCGGGTTGAGGCCGCTGGCCGAGATACCGAGCTGTCACGCATTGCCGATCTGGTCGCCATCGCCGAAGCGGGCCGCAATTCCTACACCTCGCTGGCCGATGCGGCGGCCAAGCTTTACGCGCCCGGGGTGCACATCATCGCGGTTCTTGCCGCGGCGGGGTGGTGGATTGCCACGATGGATGCCCGCGTTGCGCTGAATATCGCGGCTGCCGTTCTGATCATCACCTGTCCCTGCGCCCTGGGTCTTGCGGTTCCGGCCGTGACCGCCGCCGCCTCGGGCCGTCTGTTTCGCAAAGGTGTGCTGATCAAGGACGCCACCGCGCTTGAGCGTTTGGCCGAGGTCGAGACGGTTGTGTTCGACAAGACGGGTACGCTTACAGATGGCGCGCCGCAACCGGTCGGGCTTGAGACGATCGATGCCACCACGGCTTCTGTGGCGCTGGCCGTGGCGCTCGGCTCCGCCCATCCGCTGGCTCAGGCACTCGCGAGAGGGCTGACGGCGCGCGGTGTGCGCAGGGCCAATGTGACCGACATCACCGAACATCCCGGCCAGGGGATCGCAGGTATATGGCGGGGCAAACCCGTCCGCCTGGGGCGCGCCGATTGGGTGGGATTTGCGGGTGAGACCAGCCAAACCGCGACGTATCTGCAGATCGGGGATGCCGCACCGCGCCCCTTCATGTTCACTGATACCCTGCGCGAAGGGGCCACCGATCTGGTGGCGGCTTTGAAAGCTCAGGGCAAACGCGTGGTGCTGATGTCGGGCGATACGCACGCCTCCGTTACACGCTTCGCCAAAACCATCGGTATTTCCGAGGTCATGGCCGATGCGCGGCCCGAGGCAAAGGCCCAAGCCGTCGCCGATCTGGGGAGCGAGGCCAAGGTTCTGATGGTGGGGGATGGCATGAATGACACCGCCGCGCTGGCCGCGGCCCATGTCTCGATCTCGCCCGCCTCGGCGCTCGAGGCCGCGCGCGCCGCGTCTGACATGGTGCTCACCGGACGGTCGCTTTCTGCAATCTTGGATGCGATGTCGACCGCAAAGGCCTCGCGCAAGCGCATCAAGGAAAACTTCTCGCTCGCGACCATCTATAATGTACTGGCCGTTCCGCTGGCGGTGGCAGGGCTGTGTTCGCCCTTGATCGCGGCGCTGGCCATGTCGGCCTCGTCCCTGACCGTATCCCTCAATGCGATGCGGGTGCGCTGATGACGGTGCTGGGCATCCTCATTCCGGTCAGCTTGGGCCTTGGCGCGCTGGGCCTGATCGCGTTCTGGTGGATGCTGCGCCGGGGTCAATTCGATGACCCCGACGGCGATGCAAATCGCATATTGCGCGAAGATTACGACGACAAACCCAAATAAAACTACTGTATATCAGGGCCCGAAGGGCTCGCACGGCACGTTACGCGCCGACAGGCGGGCGCAGGCGCGACTGGCCTGATCTTCGGTCATACCCGCAAATCGCGCATCATAGCCGCGATTGCCGTTCACCACCCGCCGCAGCGCGCTGTCGAATGTGCCCAATTCCGCCAAAGCCGTGCTGAGAAGCAGACGTTCGGCGGCGTAATGCGAGGGTTGCGGCCCCAGTGACACGCCATAAAGGCGCGAGCCATTGGACGAGGCGCGCGTGACAACCTCGGGGGCGGGCGCCGGACGGGCTGAAACCTGTTGGGGTGTCAGCGCGGCGACCTCGACCGTTTCAACCGCAGCGTCCGGGGCTGCGCGGGCTTGGGGTTCTGGCCGTTGGACCGGCATCACCCGTGTCGCCTCCGGGTTCGTTGCAACCGCATTTGAGGCGGCGGCGATGGCGGCATTCACGGCCTCATCATCATCCTGCTCGACCTCTCCCAAAGCTTCACCCACCGCATTTGAGATGGCGGCCAGCAATTCGGGATCGGGTGCGGGCTCTGGCGCCGCATCGGGACGCGGTCGCATCAACGGTCGCATCGAGGTGCTCACAGCCCGTTGACCGGGCGGTGCACCGAAGGGTTGGGGCACGCCATTTCCATCATCGGTATATGTTGGTAGCGACGGTGTTCGGATCGCAACATTGCTGGGCGCACGTTCAAAACCCATATCCAGCAATTCTCGGACCCGTTGTGCGCGCCAAGGCGACGAGCGCCCACCAAACACAGTCACGATAACCCGCTCTTGCCCCCGTTGCGCGGAGGCGACCAGGTTGTAGCCAGCAGCGCGCGTATAGCCGGTTTTGATCCCATCGGCGCCGCGATATGTCGACAGGATCACCCGGTTGGTGTTGCGGACCTGTGCGATACCGGCATCCGTCGTCATGCGGGAGAATATATTGTAGTATTGAGGGTAATCGTAGATCAGACGCCGACCCAGAATGGTCATGTCGCGGGCCGTGCTCAGATGACCGGATTCGGTCAGACCGTGCGGATTGCGGAATGTTGTGCGCGTCATGCCAAGGGCCACAGCGGTTCGGTTCATACGTCGGGCGAAGGCCGCCTCGGACCCGGAAATCGCTTCGGCAATCGCTGCGGCCCCATCATTGGACGAGCGCACCGCCGCCGCGCGGATCAGGTGGCGCAGGCGCACTTGACTTCCGGCGCGGAAACCAAACGCATATTCGGTCCTGGCCGCATCGCGCGAAATCGTCACCTCGGTATCGAGGTCGATTTCCCCCAAGCGCACCGCCTCGAACGCGATGTAGAGCGTCATCATCTTGGTCAGCGATGCGGGATGCAGTCGCGTATCGGCGTTGCGCGAATGCAAAACCTCGCTATTGCGGGCGTCCATCACCATGGCGGCATAAGGGGCGGCCTGGCTGGTGGTCACCACGCCAAACAGCAGAACCGCACCCAAAAGGGCGGTATAACATCTTTGTACGAACATGATCTGCTCTATCTGCCTCGGGATGCCGTCTAATGCGGCTATTGCCTTGATTCTACGTCAAAGCGTTCGCAAAATCCATGGGGGTTTGCGCAGTTTCCACGCTGCGTGGCGGAAAAGGCAGATATCGCGTTTCGCGCCGTCGGACTCGCAAAATATCCGGTCGGGAGGCGTGCGGGATCAATGGTCCCTGTCTGTCTTACCTGCTACAACTCGGGCGAGAGAGAACTGAGGAGGCTTCGCCCCATGAAAGACCTGATTGACGATCGCAAATCTCGCGCCGCTTCCTGGTTCCGCAATTTGCGCGACGAGATTGTCGCGGCGTTTGAGGCAGTCGAGGATGATCAGGGTGGGGCAGAGCCAGCCGGCCGGTTCGAGGTGACTGAAACCAAGCGTCAATCCGATGACGGTTCGGATGCCGGCGGCGGTCTGATGAGCGTGATGCGCGGCGGACGTGTGTTCGAGAAGGTGGGGGTCAATGTCTCTGCGGTCTACGGCACCTTGGGCGAGCGGGCGCAAAAAGCCATGGCGGCGCGCGGTGTGCCCGGCATGGCCGAAGATCCGCGCTTCTGGGCCAGCGGCATCAGCCTAGTGGCCCATATGCAGAACCCGCGCGTGCCTGCGGTGCATATGAACACGCGAATGTTCTGGACGCCGGGGGCCTGGTGGTTTGGCGGCGGGTCCGATCTGAACCCGGCGATTGAGTATGACGAGGATACCGCGCATTTTCATAACGTGCTGAAGGCGCATTGCGACCGGCACGATCCTGAATATTACGACCGCTTCAAGGCATGGGCGGATGAGTATTTCTACATCCCGCATCGCCACCGGGCGCGGGGTGTGGGTGGAATCTTCTACGACGATCTGAACACCGGCGATTGGGAAGCGGATTTTGCGTTCACCCAAGATGTGGGCCGCGCATTCCTGCCCGCGTTCTTGGGCTGCGTCGAAAAACGGCGCCATGACGTCTTCACCGAGGCCGACCGCGAGGCGCAACTGGTTCATCGCGGCCTCTACGCCGAATACAACCTCGTCTACGATCGGGGTACCAAGTTCGGCCTGGAAACCGGCCATGACGCCAATGCCGTCTTGATGAGCTTGCCCCCCATCGCTAAGTGGGTCTGATCGCCCGGTTTGGTATCCTTAGGGCACCAACCACTGTCTATGACCTGACCTCTGTCAGTGATAGGTGCCCCTCATGTCACAGCAAATGGACTTATGCTACGATACCGCGGCCTTTGGGCGTGTTCATAAGATGCCTGCATCTGCCGATTTTGACGCGCCTATCACTTGCCATCCGTGCGAGACCAGCGATTGGCAGCGTCAGCACCTGACATGCAGGTTCAGGTCATCGCTCCCGGGCGGCGCACCCCGCGACCCAGAGCGCTTGTGTTTTGGCGAGGCGCACGCGGGATTGGCATCGATACCGTCCAAAGCACAATTCATAGCGATGATCGGCCTAGATTTCCTAGGCGGCTTCAATAACCGCGTGAACGACGGGGGCGCTTGATGGCACGCCAAGGAAAGACAAGCTGGCGGTTAAAGCCGTTTTCACCGATGTGGAAAATCCGGCGAGAGCTCAATCGCATCAAAATGCAGATAACTGCGCCGCTATCGCTTGCAACCAACTGGATCACCCGCCCGATCTACGATTGGAAAAAGCACAGCAAGATCATCATAACTGATGGTGATGTTCCGCAGAAACCGGATATCGCTGTCTTTCTGATCTACTGTCCCAAGAAACTGAAGAAATCATATTTTCATACTTTAAACCATCTTCGCGAGAAGGGGTTTGCGGTTTTTGTTGTGGCAAATCATCCATTGTCGGATGAGATGCGTAGAGAACTTGCACCATATTCATGGCAGATCATGGAGCGGCCTAATGTCGGATATGATTTTGGGGGCTATAGAGAGGCGATTCTAAATTTAAAGGCCAGATCTATCGAACTTGAACACTTGTTGATCTGCAACGACAGTGTCTGGTTCCCGTTATATGAAGACGACAACATGCTGGACGAAATGCGATCCTGGAATGCCAATATTCGCGGCTTTTGCATGGATCGTCACAAGCGGTCGAACAATCCGCCTTTCGTGCAGTCATTCATGTTCATATATGATCGGACGATTTATCAGCACCCTGCGTTTCTTCAGTATTGGAAGAGCATTGTTCTAACGAAAAACAAGTATCTGGTAATCCGAAAGCTTGAGATGGGTATGACCCGATATTTCGAACGGCATGGGTTCACCAATTTCGCGCGACACGATTACCGCCGGATCGGTGAGACCTTATCCCAGCTGAGCGAAGATCGTTTACTAAGGTTTGTAGAAATTGAAGAAGATCGGCTCAATGGAAAGGCGCCCGATATAATTAAGCGTATTCAGGCCGATGGCAAAAGTGCAATCAGCTTGGAAGAATTAAAAGAGATCGGAAGCCTTAGTCAGGTGGATGGCCACATCCTTAAACTGCCACCTGAGCTATTGTTCGATGTCTTCGATATCAACATGCTCAAAAAACTGAAACACGGACATTTCACCGAACAGCGGGCGAAGATCATCGACGGCGGTTACCATGAAAACCTGCTACCAACGATCCGAGATGAGCTTTTAAACTGGGACTCTCCGCGAGAGATGGCAATCATCAAGAAACGCGAAGCCAAAAAGCGCGCTGCGCAGGAAAAAATGCGCCAACGCGGCTAGCCCCTGATCGCCTCAAGCATCCGGTGCACGTTTTCGGGATCGGCGTCTGGAGTGATGCCGTGGCCGAGATTGAAGATGTGGGGCCCGCCCTTCAGCGCCTCAACGATGCGGCGCGTTTCTGAGATCAGAGCGTCGCCTCCGGTGACCATCAGTTTCGGATCCAAGTTGCCTTGAACACAGCTATTGGGTTGCAGATATTCGGCGGCCCAATTGGTATCGACGGCTGTATCAATCGCCAGTGCATCGGCCCCCACGGCCTTCGCGAAGCCCACATATTTCTCGCCGGCCTCACGTGGGAAGACGATGACGGGCAGGCCCGGATGCCGCGATTTCAGGCCAGCGATGATGCGCTTGACGGGCTCCAAAGCGAAGCGGTCAAACGCATCGCCTTTCAACGATCCGGCCCAGCTGTCGAACAGCTTCACAACCTCGGCGCCTGCCTGAACCTGTTGGTCCAGGTATTCGATCGTGGCCTCGGTCAGCAAGTTGATCAAGGCGCCGAACGTCTCGGGATCACCCTCGCGTAACGCATGGGCGGGGGCCTGATCCGGCGTGCCGCGACCAGCGATCATGTAGGTGGCGACCGTCCAGGGCGCGCCAGCGAAACCGATCAAGGTGGTGTCCGACGGCAATTCACGGCTGAGGATGCGGACGGTTTCATAAACCGGAGCCATATGATCGTGAATGTCATCCTTACCCTTCAGCTTGACCAGGCCACTGGCCTCCGTGATCGTCGACAGGCGAGGGCCCTCACCTGTTACAAACCACACATCGGCGCCCAGGGCATGGGGCAGCAGCAGAATATCGGCAAACAGGATCGACGCATCGAAGCCATAGCGGCGGATCGGTTGCAGCGTGACCTCGGCGGCAAGATCCGGATTGTAGCACAGCGACAGGAAATCACCCGCTTCCGCGCGCGTTGCGCGATACTCGGGCAGGTAGCGCCCTGCCTGCCGCATCAACCAAACCGGCGGCACGTCCAACGTCTCGCCCGAAAGGGCCCGCAATAGTTTCTTCTTGTCGGACATGTCGTTTCTTCCCAGGGTGGTGTTGCGGGTCTGGCGGCTCTCCTTAAAAGGGTCAAGCTGTCGCCCGTTGTCAAGTGAAGTTGACAGACGTAAAGAGGGGCCATGACGACCGACCTTCCGACCCAAGCTGCGCCGTTGCGGATTGGCACGCGCGGCTCCCCGCTTGCCCTCGCCCAAGCCCACGAAACTCGCAACCGCCTGATGACAACCTTCGATCTGCCGGAGGCCGCATTCGAGATTGTGGTGATCAAAACCACCGGCGACGAACGCTCGCTCATCGACGCGGATATCGCGTTGAAAGAACTCGGCGGGAAGGGGTTGTTCACCAAGGAAATTGAAGAGGATATGCTGGCGGGCAAGATCGATATTGCCGTGCATTCCATGAAGGATATGCCGGTGGCGCAGCCTGACGGATTGCTGCTCGATTGCTATTTGCCACGCGAGGATGTGCGCGACGCTTTCGTCTCCCTGACACATGACAGCCTCGCAGCCTTGCCTGCGGGGGCGGTGGTTGGCTCGTCTTCGCTCCGGCGTCGGGCGCAATTGGCCGCACGACGCCCCGATCTGAAGGCCGTGGAATTTCGAGGCAATGTGCAGACGCGGATGAAGAAGCTGGGCGATGGCTTGGCCGACGCAACGTTTCTGGCCATGGCCGGTTTGCGGCGGTTGGGCATGACCGAAGTGGTGAAATCTGCCATTGAGGTCACCGATGTCTTGCCCGCGGTCGCGCAAGGCGCGATTGGTATCGAACGGCGCGCCGATGACATGCGCACCGCGCATCTGCTGGCCGCGATCCACCATATGCCCACTGGGCAGCGATTGGCGGCAGAACGCGCATTCCTGGCCGGGCTCGATGGGTCTTGCCAGACCCCGATCGCTGGTCTGGCCGAGCTGGACGGTGGAATGCTGCGCTTGCGTGGTGAAATCTTGCGTCCTGACGGCTCCGAGGTTCTGACCGACGACCGCACAGCGCCCATCGAGGATGGCGCCGCGTTGGGGGCCGAAATGGCTCGTGACTTGCGGGCCCGCGCCGGTGCGGGCTTTTTCGACTGGATTAACGCCTAAGCGCACCCGTCGTCTTGAAGCCATGATGCTGCCCGTGGCATGGTCCGCGCGACATTGAGCCAGGATTAATTTCATATGCAGATCGACCAGACAGGCATCCCGAACCTCGTGGTGATTACGCCCGCTCGGTTCGGGGATGAACGTGGCTTTTTCTCGGAAACCTACAACAGCGCAAAGCTGGCCGAACACGGGATCACAACCGAGTTTGTGCAGGACAATCATTCCGTATCGGCACAGGTGGGCACCATTCGCGGGCTACACTTTCAGGCACCACCGATGGCCCAGACCAAGCTGGTGCGCTGTGGTCGCGGTTGCATGTTCGATGTCGCGGTCGATATTCGCAAAGGCTCGCCCACCTACGGCAAATGGTTCGGTGTTGAATTGACCTTTGAAAATGGGAAGCAATTGCTTGTGCCCAAGGGCTTTGCCCATGGGTTCGTCACTCGCGCGCCTGACACCGAGATCATCTATAAATGCTCGGATTTCTATGGTCCGCAGACCGAGGGCGATTTGAAATGGGACGATCCCGAGATCGGGATCGACTGGAAGCTTGACGGCGACCCGATTTTATCGGAGCGAGATGCCAAAGCCTGTCGCTTTGCCGATCTGGAAAGCCCGTTTATCTACGGAGAGGCTCCATGAAAATCCTTGTGACCGGCGGCGCTGGATTCATTGGCTCAGCCGTGGTGCGCCTGGCCGTCGCGCGCGGGCATGAGGTGATCAACCTCGACGCGCTGACCTATGCCGCCTGCCTGGACAATGTGGCGCCGGTTGCCTCGTCCAACCTCTATACGTTCGAGCAGGCCGATATCCGTGACCGCGCAGCAATGGATACAATCCTAACCCGCCATGCGCCCGATGCGATCCTGCACCTGGCCGCCGAGAGCCATGTGGACCGCTCCATCGACGGACCGGGCGAGTTCATCGAGACCAATATCAACGGCACCTATACGCTTCTGGAGGCTGCGCGGGCTTACTGGGAACGCGCCGGGCGGCCCGAGGCGTTCCGCTTCCACCACGTTTCCACCGACGAGGTCTTTGGCTCGCTGGGCGATACCGGCATGTTCACAGAAGACACGCCTTACGATCCACGCAGCCCCTATTCGGCGTCCAAAGCGGCCTCCGACCACCTGGTCCGCGCCTGGCACGAAACCTATGGCCTGCCGGTTCTGCTGACCAATTGCTCGAACAATTACGGGCCCTATCATTTCCCCGAAAAGCTAATACCCGTTGTGATCCTCAGGGCGCTGGCCGGTGAGCAAATCCCGGTTTATGGCACCGGCGCAAACATTCGCGATTGGCTTTACGTCGAAGATCACGCCGACGCCTTGTTGACTGTTCTTGAAAAAGGACAAGTCGGGCGATCCTATAATATCGGCGGCCATAACGAGATGACGAATATCGATCTTGTGCGCGTCATCTGCGGCCTGCTCGATGAACGCCACCCCGATAACGCGCCCCATGCGGATCTGATCACCTTTGTCACCGACCGGCCCGGCCATGACATGCGATACGCCATCGATGCCAGCCGCATCCAGGACGAGCTGGGCTGGACGCCCTCGGTGACTGTCGAGGAAGGTTTGGCCAAGACCGTCGATTGGTTCCTCGCGAATGAACCCTGGTGGCGTGCCCTGCAAGATCGCGATGGCGTCGGTCAGCGTCTGGGGACCAAGGCATGAACCTCCTGGCCTTCGGTCAGACCGGCCAGGTCGCGCAAGAGCTGAGCCGTCTGGGTGTGCAGACCCTTGGACGCGATGTCGCGGATCTGATGGACCCGGGTATCTGCGCCGCCTTGATTGCCGATAGCGATGCCCAGGCCGTGATCAATGCCGCCGCCTATACCGCGGTCGACCAAGCCGAGGAGGATGAGGCGACCGCCCTGGCCGTCAATGGCACGGCCCCCGGGTCGCTCGCCCGCGCCTGTGCCGCCAAGGGCGTGCCTTTCGTGCATATCTCCACCGATTACGTGTTCGATGGAAGCGGCATGCAACCGTTCCGGGTGTCGGATCCAACCGCGCCTTTGGGCGCCTATGGACGCACCAAATTGGCGGGCGAAGATGCGGTGCGCGACAGCCAAGCAGCGTACGGAATCTTGCGGACCTCCTGGGTATTCTCGGCCCATGGTGGCAATTTCGTGAAAACCATGCTCCGCCTTGGGGCAGAGCGGGACAAGCTGACGATCGTTGCTGACCAGATCGGTGGCCCGACACCCGCCCGCGACATTGCCGCCGCTTGTGTTCGAATGGCCAAGGACCTCGCCGCAGATTCCTCCAAATCCGGCACTTACCATTTCTCGGGCGCGCCTGATGTTTCCTGGGCGGAGTTTGCCCGAACGATCTTCGATCAGGCGGGTCTGACCTGCGCGGTTGAGGACATCCCGTCATCCGCCTATCCCACACCGGCGCAGCGCCCGCTGAATTCGCGCCTCGATTGCAGCCTTACGCGCGACGTGTTCGACATCGCCCGGCCCGATTGGCATGCGGGCCTGTCTGCCGTATTAGCCGATCTCGGGGCCGTCTAGGCCGCAAGCGGCACGACACAAAGGACATCTCCATGACGCGCAAAGGTATCATTCTGGCCGGTGGCTCGGGCACTCGGCTTTATCCGGTAACCATCGGTGTGTCCAAACAGCTTGTCCCGATCTACGACAAGCCGATGATCTATTACCCGCTATCCGTCCTGATGCTGGCCGGGATCCGCGAGATCGCCGTGATCACCACCCCGCAAGATCAGGATCAGTTTCAGCGCACGCTGGGCGATGGCAGTCAATGGGGCCTCAGCCTGACATATATCGCACAGCCATCGCCTGATGGTCTGGCGCAGGCTTATCTGCTGGCGCGCGACTTCTTGAACGGCGCCCCCTCGGCGATGGTGCTGGGCGACAACATCTTCTTCGGCCATGGCTTGCCCGAGGTGCTGGCCACAGCGGACCAAGTGACCGAAGGGGGCACCGTGTTCGGCTACCGTGTGACCGATCCTGAACGCTACGGCGTGGTGGATTTTGCCCCCGACGGCGCCGTGACATCGATCATCGAAAAGCCGACCAAACCGCCATCGAACTACGCGGTCACCGGGCTTTACTTCCTGGATGGCAGCGCCCCGGAGCGCGCCGCACAGGTGGAACCGTCCGAACGTGGCGAGTTGGAGATTACGTCTCTGCTGGAAAGCTATCTGGCCGACGGCACATTGACGGTCGAGCGTATGGGGCGTGGCTATGCCTGGCTGGATACCGGCACCCATGAAAGCCTGCTGGATGCGGGCAATTTCGTGCGCACGCTGACCCAGCGCCAGGGTCTTCAGGTGGGCTCTCCCGATGAAATCGCCTTCTCGTCGGGGTGGATAGATGCGGCACAACTGGCTGAACGTGCACGACTTTTCGGAAAAACCGGTTATGGCAGCTATCTGGCGGCATTGCCGCAGGGCTAGGCCCGCATCTTTTTCTGGGGCGATCATCGATATACATACCTGATATGGCCCGTGATCATGCGACCCAAACCTTGCGCTTTGCTGTCGGCAACCTGTCTTGCGGCGGCTGTGCGGCGCGCGCCGAAGGGGCCCTGGCGGCTGTGCCGGGGGTCCTGCGCGCGCGGGTGAACTTTGCGACGCGCCGGGCCGATGTCACGATGTCCGGCGCCGATACCGGGCAGCTGAGCGCCGCGATGGATCACGCGGGCTATCCGATTTCCCCGATTGCTCCCGCTCAAAACGACGTCTCTGATGGCGATGATCCGCGCGCCTTGCGCAACGCGTTTCTTCTGGCGCTGGTCCTGACCTTACCGGTGTTTCTGTCCGAGATGTTGGGCCATGCGATCCCGGCCTTTCACCACTGGCTTTTCGGCACATTTGGTCAGCAGACGATCCGTCTTGGCCAATTGATCCTCACCGCTGCGGTGCTGATCGGGCCGGGCCGCGTCTTCTTCGAACGCGGGCTGCCGGCCTTGGCGCGGGGTGCGCCCGAAATGAACAGCCTTGTCGCCTTGGGGGCTGGTACCGCCTGGCTTTGGTCCGCGCTTGTGACCCTGGCGCCCGACGCCGTGCCTGTCGAAGGCGCCCATGTCTATTTTGAAGCTGCTGCGGTGATCGTTACTCTGATCTTGCTCGGTCGCTGGCTTGAGGCACGGGCGCGCGGCCAGGCGGGCGCGGCGATTGCGGGCCTGATGGCGCTGACCCCCGACACGGCCCTGCGCCTGCGCGATGGCGCCCCGGATGAAGAGGTCGCGCTGGAGGCGATCTTCCCCGGTGACCATTTGCGGCTGCGCCCCGGTGACCGTGTGCCGGTCGATGGTGTGGTGGTCGACGGGGCATCCGATCTCGATGAGGCGATGCTGACCGGTGAACCGATCCCGGTCGCCAAATCCCCCGGTGATCCCGTATCTGCGGGCACGATGAACGGCGCCGGAACCCTGGTGCTGCGTGCCCAGGCCGTTGGCGCCGATACCGCTTTGGGCCGTATCGTTGCCATGGTCGAAGATGCCCAGGCCACGCGTCTGCCGGTTCAGGCGTTGATCAACCGCGTCACGTTGATCTTTGTGCCGGTGGTGCTGGTCATCGCGTTGCTGGCGGGTGCGGTCTGGTTTGCCGCCGGGGCAGGGGATCGCGCTATTGTGGCGCTGGTTTCGGTCCTGATCATTGCGTGCCCCTGCGCGATGGGATTGGCCACGCCGGTCTCGATCCTGGCGGGGACGGGCCGCGCGGCAGAGCTTGGTGTGCTGTTCCGCAGGGGAGAGGCGCTGCAAGCCCTGGGCAAGGTGGATCTGGTTGCTTTCGACAAGACCGGCACGCTCAGCATCGGTCGCCCCGAGCTGACCTCTTTCGACGGCACGGACACAGACCGCGTCATCGCCGCGGCGGTTGAGGCCGGATCCGACCACCCGTTGGCCCAGGCGATTCTGCGGGACGCTCAGGGGCGGGGGCTGACCCTGCCCAACGCCGACGATTTTCGCAATCATCCCGGCGGTGGCGTCACCGCGCGCGTCGGTGAGCAGGACGTCGCACTGGGCAATGCGGCGTTTCTGCGCGGCTTGGGGCTCTCGGTGCCGGATCATCCCGCCACCAGCACCGAGGTGCTGCTGGCTGTCGGGCAGACCTACCGCGCCACGTTCCGCTTTTCCGATCCTGCGAAGCCCGAGGCCGCCGCGGCCATCGCAAGGTTACGGGATGCGGGCAAGCGCACTGCGATCTTGTCTGGCGATGCGCAGGCGGCTGTCGATGGATTGGCCGATCCGATTGGTATCACCGATGCGCAGGGCGGGTTGTCGCCGGGCGACAAACAGGCCGCTGTTGCCGCATGGCAGGCGCAGGGCCTGCGTGTGGCCTTTGTCGGGGATGGGATCAACGATGCGCCTGTGCTGGCTGCCGCCGATGTCGGCGTTGCGCTGGGCACCGGAACTGACATCGCCATGGAGGCCGCCGATGTGGTTCTGACGGCGGGGCAGGTCACCGGCTTGCCCGATGCGGTGCAGATTAGCCGCGCCACGATGGCCAATATCCGTCAAAACCTGGTCTGGGCGTTCGGCTACAATGTCGCGCTGATCCCAGTGGCCGCGGGGCTGTTGGTGCCCTTTGGCGGCCCGATGCTGAACCCGATGCTGGGCGCGGGCGCGATGGCTGCTAGCTCGGTGCTTGTCGTCGTCAACGCGCTGCGGCTGCGCCATGTGGGGCGCAGGGCCTAGCGCGTCGGAAAGTGTGTTCGCTGGGTCGCGTGCGGCCCATCGACAGCGCTTAGCGCAACCGCGCCTCGGTTTTGGCATCGAAGAACAGCGCGTCATCGGCGTTGAAGGCGATGCCGGTCTTGGTGCCGGGCGGCGGGGCGGCCTGGTCGTGGGCCTCGACGACGATCCGGGCGCCGTCGGGTGCGGTCAGGTAGTGATAGCTCACCCCGCCCAAGCGCTCGGACAGATCCACGACATGGCTGTCGCCATCGCCCAGGGCCATCAGATTGGGTCGCAGCCCGACGGTCACAGATCCATCGGCGGTCAGGCTTGCGGGCGCCCGCATCGTGGCGCCACCCAAGGCAGGGACCGTGACCGTGCCGCCCGCATTCGTGCCATCGAAGAAATTCATCGCCGGGCTGCCGATGAAGCCGGCCACAAACTTGTTGTCGGGGTCGTTATACAGGGTCAGCGGCGCACCGACCTGTTCGATATAGCCACCGCGCAGCACGACGATCTTGTCGGCCAGGGTCATCGCCTCGACCTGGTCATGGGTCACATAGATCATCGTGGCGCCGATTTCGTTGTGCAGGCGCGCGATTTCCACCCGCATCTCCACGCGCAGTTCCGCGTCCAGGTTCGAGAGCGGTTCGTCGAACAGGAATACCTCCGGCCCGCGCACGATCGCGCGGCCAATGGCAACCCGCTGGCGCTGACCGCCGGACAGGGCCTTGGGCTTGCGATCCAGATAGTCTTCCAGCTTCAGGATCCGCGCGGCCTCACCGACCTTTTCGGAAATCTCGGCCTTGGGGTGGCCGTTCATCTTCAGGCCAAAGCCCATATTCTCGCCGACACTCATATGCGGATACAAAGCGTAGGTCTGGAACACCATCGCCACGCCGCGTTGCGCTGGGTCGGCATGGGTCACATCGCGTTTGCCGATCTCGATCTGGCCCGAGGTCGTTTCCTCCAGCCCCGCCACCATCCGCAAAAGCGTGGACTTGCCACAGCCCGACGGGCCGACGAAGACGCAGAATTCGCCATGCTCGATTTCCAGGTCAATCCCATGGATCACCTGGGTCTGGCCGTAGCGCTTGATGACATTGGATAATTGCAGGCCGGACATGACGCGGCTCCTCCCGTGTTATTCGGCGGCGTCGGGGAAGCGCCACGCTTGGGCCTCCCCGGCGATGGATTGTACCGCCGCGCGGATCCGCGGCAGATGGCTGTCCAACCCGTCCAGGCTGGTGCGATCGGTGGATGACGTGACCGAAACGGCGCCCAGCACGCGGCGCCCCTCGGTCAGGATCGGCATGGCGACGCAGATGATGCCCGGCTCGTGTTCTTCGCGGTCATAGGCATGGCCCCGTTCGCGGATCGCTGCCAATTCTGCGCGTAGATCGGTCTCATTGGCCAAGGTATGCGGCGTGAACGGATGAAAGCTTTGCTGTTGGATCAATGGCACCAGGTCGGGTTCGGCTAGATATGCGATCATCGCCTTGCCCACGCCGGTGCAATAGGCAGGGCCGACCTTGCCTGCCTGCGAATACATGCGGATCGGATCCCTGGCATTGATCTTGTCGACGTAAAGCACCTGCCCGCTGTCAAGCTGGGCCAGATGAACCGTCTCACCGACATCGGCAGACAGCTGTTCAAGATAGGGACGCGCCACCGGCGCCAGAGAGGCCGATTGCCACGCCGCATGGGCCAGCCGCACCAGCCGAAGACCAGGCGCATAGGTCTGGCGGTCCGGGTCGTAGGTCAGCATGCCCTGCTTGGTCAGCACCTGTACCAGACGATAGAGCGTGGCCTTGGGATATTGGCTGTCGGTCATCAACTCGCCAAAGCGAACAGGGCGTCCGAAGGCCGCGACGGCATCCAGCACCGCCAAGGCCTTGCCGACCGTTCCCTCGCCCGTTTCAGACGTCCCACGCCCCAAAGTCAAATCCTCCCATCGCGATCCGCCGCATCGGGTTTCCCTCATCCGCGCGGCGCTTTGCTGTTGACAAGACTAGGCCGAGTCATCGTAGGATTTCAACATAAGAAACCAGGTTTCAAATAATGGAACCTTTTCTGGACGGGATCACTAGGGAGGACACCATGCGATCCATCTTTAAAACCGGCGCCGCGGCGCTGGCTGCAGCCACCATGCTTTCGGGCGCGGCCCATGCCGACGGGCACGCCCTGGACGGTGACTTGCGCATCTTCTCCGACATGTCGAACCCGGCGCCCCGCGCCGTGATGGAAGGCATGGTCGAGCGTTTCGGCGAAATGCACCCCGATCTGAACATCGAATTGGTGATCACCGACCGCGAGGCCTGGAAAACCCAGATCCGCAACGTGCTGCAATCCGGCACCGCGGATGTGGTGAACTGGTATGCCGGGAACCGCATGGCCCCCTATGTGGAAGCGGGCCTGTTCATGGACATCTCCGATCTGTGGGAAGAGGGCGGCCTGACCGAAGATCTGGCCTCCACCCAAGGGTCGATGACCATGGATGATGGCATCTGGGGCGTGCCGTATACCTACTACCAGTGGGGCGTCTATTACCGCGAAGACATCTTCGCCGAGCTGGGCCTTGAGGCACCGACCACCTGGGATGAAGAGCTGGCCAATTGTCAGGCGATCATCGATAGCGGGCGTGCCTGCTACACGATCGGCACCAAGTTCCTGTGGACCGCCGGTGGCTGGTTCGACTACCTGAACATGCGCACCAACGGCTATGATTTCCACATGGCGCTGACCGCCGGTGAGGTGGAATGGACCGATGATCGCGTCCGCGCGACCTTCGACAACTGGGCCACGCTGATCGAAATGGGCGCCTTCATCGACGACCACCAGACCTATAGCTGGCAGGAGGCCTTGCCCTTCATGGTCAACGGCGAAGCGGCGGCTTACCTGATGGGCAACTTTGCCGTAGCGCCCCTGCGTGAAGCAGGTCTCAGCGACGATCAACTGGGCTTCTACCAGTTCCCGCAGATCGATGCCTCGATCGAGCCGGGCGAAGATGCCCCGACCGACACGTTCCACATCGCGGCCAATGCCGAGAACGTGGACGCGGCGGAAGCCTTCCTGCTCTTCGTGACCTCGGCTGAGAACCAGACGCTGATCAACAACGGCGAAAATCTGGGTCAGCTGCCGGTCAACGCCAATTCCGGCGTGGATGAGGATGAGTTCCTGCTGGCCGGGTTCGACATGCTGTCGAACAATGCCGGTGGCGGGATCGCGCAATTCTTCGACCGCGATGCACCGGCGGAAATGGCGCAGGTCGCCATGCAGGGCTTCCAGCAATTCATGGTCGATCCCTCGACCCTGGATCAGGTGCTGCAGATCCTCGAACAGGCCCGGTCGCGCATCTACTGATCGCAGGGCCATGGGCGCTGCCCCCTGGTTGCGCCCGTCACTTTAACACCGACCCGATCCGGCCCGCGGACAGCGCGGCGCCGGGTCGGGCCCGCCCATCGGCCCCAAACCGGGCGCGGGCATTTCGATGATCCGTTTGAAGGATTGGTTGCATGGCCACCATCACCACCGACACGCCCGCGATGCAAAGTGGCCCCGCCGCACCGCGCCGCAAGATCAGCCAACAGGCCATCGCGCCCTGGCTGTTCCTGCTGCCTGCCTTCCTGTTCTTCGCGGTCTACGTGATCATCCCGATCTTTCAGAGCTTCTATATCTCATTCTACGAATGGAACGGGCTCTATGCGCTGGAATATGTCGCCGCGCAGGGCAGCGCTCTGACCGACGCGCAATGTGCCGAATTGGGAAACCGCGCCGCCCAGGAAGAGGGCTGCGTGCGCTCAGGTGATACGGTATGGCAGGCCGAATATGTCGGGATGGAGAATTACCGGCAGCTTTGGACCGACACGTTCTTTTGGACATCCCTGAAAAACAACGTCATCTGGTTGATCGCATATCTGTTCGCGATCCCCGGTGGTCTCTTCATCGCGTTGTTCCTGAACCAGAAAGTGTTCGGGATGCGGATGTACAAATCGCTGTTCTTCTTTCCCTTCGTGCTGTCTCAGGTTGTCGTGGGCCTGGTCTTTTCGTGGTTCTACCTGCCCAATGAGGGCCTTCTGAACGAAGTGCTCAGTTGGTTTGGTGGCCCGCGCACGAACATCCTGGGTTCGAACGATTACGCCACCTACGGCATCATCGCCGCGGGGCTCTGGCCTCAGACGGCTTATTGCATGATCCTGTATCTGACGGGCTTGAACGCCGTGGATCCCGAACAGATCGAGGCCGCGCGGCTCGATGGCGCCAAGGGGCCGAAAATGCTGTGGTACGTGGTCTTGCCGCAGCTTTGGCCCGCCACGTTCATCGCCATCGTCGTGACCGTCATCGGCGCCCTGCGGAGCTTCGACCTGATCACCATCATGACCAATGGCGGCCCGGGTTTCTACAACACGTCGGTCCTGGCCTTCTACATGTACGACGTGGCGCTCAGCGAGTTTGGGTTCCGCATGGGCTACGGCTCTGCCATCGCCGTCATCCTGTTCCTGATCATGATGGTCTATATCGCCGGCTTCCTGTGGAAGATGTGGCGCGACGAGAAAGGCTGAGCCGATGTTTCCCCGTCCGATCCAGCAATATTCCCGGCCCGCGCAAATCGGCTACCAAGCCTTCCTGCCGCTTGTGCTTCTGATCTGGTTGATCCCATTGCTGGCGGTGATGTGGTTCTCGATCAAACCCGGTGAGGATTTCACGACCGGCAATTACTGGGGCTGGCCCGATAGCGGGTTCCAGGGGATCGCCAATTACATGACGGTTTTCACCCAATCCGCGATGCCGCAATATCTGTGGAATTCGCTTGTGATCACCGTGCCGACGATGATCGGCGCCGTGGCGCTGTCCTGCATGACGGGCTTTGCGCTGGGCGTTTACCGGTTCAAGGGCAACCTGCTGATCTTCTTCATGTTTGTGGCGGGTAACTTCGTGCCGTTTCAGATCCTCATGGTACCGGTGCGTGACCTGACCGACCAGATGGGCCTTTACGATACACGCACCGGCCTGATCCTGTTTCACATCGCGTTCCAAACCGGGTTCTGCACCTTGTTCATGCGCAACTTCATCCGCGCCCTGCCGCGCGAATTGATCGAGGCGGCGCGCGTCGAAGGCGTCAGCGAATGGCGGATCTTCTGGTTCGTCGTGTTGCCCTTGATGCGCCCGGCCATCGCCGCGCTCTGCGTGCTGATCTTCACGTTCATCTGGAACGATTTCTTCTGGGCGGTCGTCTTGACGCAAAGCCCGGAATCACAGCCTGTGACCGCGGGGATCACTGCGTTTAACGGGCAATTCCGGGCGATGTATCATCTGATGAGCGCCGGTTCGATTGTGGCCGCCATCCCTCCGGTGGCCATGTTCTTCCTGATGCAAAAGCATTTCATCGCGGGCCTGACATTGGGCGCCGTGAAGTAAAAGGGCATGTGCCATGGATGTGGTGCTCGACAGCGATATAGCTGGTGACCTGCCTGTGGGCGCGCGCGCGTCGCACGCGGCGCGGCCGGTACGGGTTTGGCGGTTGGATGATGGCGGGCGGCAGACGATTGTCTTCGCGGCCACTGGCGATCGTCTGCCGCAGGTGGTCTATTGGGGCGCGCCGCTGCCCGCCGATGAGGATTTGACCACGCTCCATGCGGCCAATGCCTTGGACGTGACGGGCGGGATGCTGGATGAAAATCCGGATCTCTCGCTCTGTCCCGAGGCTGTGCGCAGTTTCCCAGGCCAGCCCGGGCTGATCCTGCGCGATGGCGACGGCACACCGCTTTTGCCCAAGTTCTGCTATGTTGACGCGACCGAGGGCGAAGGCACGCTTGACCTGCGTTATGCCGACGAAGCCAACGGGATTACGCTGATCTTCCTGTTTGCCATCGATGAATCCACCCGGATCATTACCGCCAAGACCCGGCTTGAAGCGACCCGGCCCGTTCACCTGCACTGGCTGGCCGCGCCGGTTCTGCCCGCACCGCAGCAAAGCGACGAGATGATCGATTTCGCGGGCCGCTGGACAGGAGAATTTCAGCCCAACCGCACCGCCTGGTCCCCCGGTATGCGCTACCGTGAGAACCGCACGGGTCGCACGGGGCACGAGCATTTCCCCGGCCTTTTGGTGCCGCTGAAAGGTTGCACAAACACCCAGGGCGAATGCTACGGATTCCACTACGGCTGGTCCGGTGGCCACAAGATGATCGCCGAAGAGCTGCCCGATGGCCGCCGTCAGATTCAGTTCGGCCATGCCGCCCGGATGGAAACGCAAGCCGCGACCTGGTTCGAATCCGCGACGCTTTACATCACCTATTCCCATGTCGGCCTGAATGGTTGCGCGGTGTCGTTTCAACGCCATCTGCGCGACCGCATCGTCGCCTGGCCACAGCCCGACCGCGTCCGACCGGTGCATTACAATTGCTGGGAAGCGGTCTATTTCGATCACAAGCTGCATGTGCTCAAGGATATCGCCGACCGGGCCGCCG
Source organism: Gymnodinialimonas mytili (assembly GCF_037544085.1). NCBI lineage: Bacteria > Pseudomonadati > Pseudomonadota > Alphaproteobacteria > Rhodobacterales > Paracoccaceae > Gymnodinialimonas > Gymnodinialimonas mytili. The sequence goes on along the minus strand of NZ_JBBIFW010000001.1, from coordinate 1,134,035 downwards.
ATCTGGGGGCAGAACGCTTTGTGCTCGATGACGGCTGGTTCGGCCAGCGCGACGATGACACCCGCAGCCTCTCAGATTGGGAGGTCGATCCCCGCAAGTATCCCGATGGTCTCGGGCCGCTGATCGACCATGTCCATGCGCGCGGCATGACCTTCGGCATCTGGTTTGAGCCCGAGATGATCAACCCCGACAGTGACATTCACCGCGCCCATCCCGATTGGGCCCTGGGCGGCGAGGATCAGACCTTGGGCCGGGCCCAAAAGGCGCTGAATATGGGCCTGCCGGAGGTGCGGGATTTCATCTACAACCGCATGGCTGCGATCCTGGCGATGCACGATATCGACTATATCAAATGGGATCATAACCGCGTCCTGCCGATGCCCGATGCCGATCAGACGCGCGGGTCCTATGCGCTGATCGACCGGCTGCGCGCCGCCTTTCCGCGGGTGGAGATCGAAAGCTGTGCGTCGGGTGGCGGGCGGATCGATTTTGGCATCATGCAGCGCACCCACCGGGTCTGGCTGAGCGACTCGAATGACGCGTTGGAGCGGCTGCGGATCCAACACGATGCCGCGCTGTTCCTGCCCATGGCGGTGACCGGCAGCCATGTGGGCCCCCGCCGTTGCCATACATCGGGGCGCATCTTCGACATCTCCTTCCGGGCCTGGGTCGCCGCGCAGCGCCATATGGGGTTCGAGATGGACCCACGCGAATTGGATGAACGTGAGGCGCGTGTCCTGCGCGAGGTCACCTCCTGGTGGAAGTATAACCGCCAATGGATGCTGGGCGCCGATATCCTGCGTCTCGACAGCCCCGATCCCGCGGTGCTGGCCGAACAGCAGATGACGCGCGAAGGCGACAAATTCGTCGTCTTTGCGGGGAAGGCCGCCACCTCAAGCCAAATTGCGCCGCGCCCCCTGCGCCTGACGGCCTTGGATGCCGATGCGCGCTACCGCATCACGCTGATGAACCGCGGCACCGCGCCCGCGCTCAGCCGCGGGATGCCCGCGCTGAAGGAAGGCCCGGTCGAGCTGTCCGGTGCCTGGCTGATGCATCACGGCCTTGTGCTGCCGTGGAATTACCCCGACACGATGTGGGTCCTGGAGGGCCAAAGACTGTGACAGATACCGCGATTTATCCCGACCTGAAGGGCGCTTCGGTCTTTATCACCGGTGGCGGCTCCGGCATCGGCGCCAGCCTGACCGAGGGCTTCCTGCGCCAGGGCGCCAAGGTGGCGTTTGTCCAGCGCTCCGACGCCTCAGACTTCGCCGACGAGATGGCGCAGGCCACCGGCAACCGCCCGCTGAGCTTGATCTGCGACATCACAGATACAGCCCGTTTGCGCGCCTGTATGGCTGAGGCCGCCGCAGCCCATGGCCCCGTCACGGTGCTGGTCAACAATGCCGCCAATGATCAGCGGCACGATACGCTCGATGTCGATGAAGAGTTTTGGGATTGGTCCCAGGCGATCAACCTCAAGGCCTATTTCTTCGGCTGCCAGGCGGCCATCGAAGGGATGCAACAGGCCGGTGGCGGGTCGATCATCAACATGTCGTCGATCAGCTATATGATGGGCAATGCTGGATACCCCGCCTATACCGCCGCCAATGGCGCCATCACCGCCATGACCCGCAGCCTCGCGCGCGAATTCGGGCCCGATAAGATCCGCGTCAACGCGCTTGCCCCGGGCTGGGTGCTGACCGAAAAGCAAATCGACAAATGGGCTACGCCCGAAGGGCTCGCCGCCCATATGGATCGGATGTGCCTGAAGGAACACCTGGCCCCCGAGGACATCATCGGCGGCGTGCTGTTTCTGGCCTCCAAGACCTCCAAGGCGATGACCGGCCAGACCATGGTGATCGATGGCGGGGTCGTGGTGACCGGATGACTGGCCAGACCACATATGCCGATTGGATCGCCGTCGATTGGGGCACGACCCATCTGCGCGCCTGGGCCATGGTGGGCGGTCAGCCCAAGGCCGAGGCCACCAGCGCCGATGGCATGGGCACGCTCGACCGTGACGGGTTCGAACCCGCGCTTCTGCGGCTGATCGAACCTTGGCTGGGCGGCACAAAGATACGCGTGGTCGCCTGCGGCATGGTCGGCGCCCGCCAGGGCTGGGTCGAGGCGCCTTACGTTTCCGTGCCCGCACAGCCCTCGCAACTCGGCCCGGTTCCCGCACCCTGCCAGGACCCGCGCCTGGACGTGCTTGTGGTGCCGGGCCTCAGTCAGTCCGAGCCTGCCGACGTGATGCGTGGCGAGGAAACCCAGATCGCCGGGTTCCTGGCCCAGATGCCCGATTTCGACGGCGTGCTCTGCTTGCCCGGCACCCATGCGAAATGGGCCCGGATCTCCGCCGAAGAGGTCGTCAGCTTCCAGACCTGCATGACGGGTGAGATGTTTCAGCTCCTCGCCGATCAATCCGTGCTGCGCCATTCGGTCAGCGGCAAGGATATGGATGCCGAGGCCTTTGCCGAGGCCGTTGATGACACAATCTCGAAACCCGAGCGCTTGGCGCAGCGGTTGTTTTCGCTCCGTGCTCAGAACGTGCTGCACGGGCTTGGCGCGGCCCAGGCCCGCGGGCGTCTGTCGGGCTATCTGATCGGCGCCGAACTGGCCGCCACCAAACCCTATTGGTTGGGCCAAGACGTCGCCATTGCCGGCAGCCCGGCGCTCGCCGCCGCCTATGAGGCCGCCCTGAAACAGCAGGGCGTCGTGCCGCGTGTTTTCGATGCCGGCCCCCTGACCCGCGCGGGCCTGGCCCGCGTTTATGCCGCCCTGACGGAGAATGCCTGACATGTCTCGCCCTTTGATTGCGATCCTTCGCGGCATCACGCCGCCCGATGCCGTGCCTGTGGCCCAGGCCATTCTGGAGGCCGGGATCGACCGGATCGAGGTGCCGTTGAACTCGCCAGACCCACTCGCCTCCATTGGCGCCATGGCCAAAGCGATTGGGGACCGCGCAATGATCGGCGCGGGGACCGTTCTGACGCCTGACGATGTGCGTGCCGTCGCCGATATCGGTGGCCGGATGATCGTGTCGCCCAATGCCAATGTCGATGTCATTACCGAAACCAAGCGCCTCGGCCTGCAAAGCTATCCTGGTGTGCTGACCCCGACCGAATGCTTCGCTGCGCTGGATGCGGGGGCCGATGGTCTGAAGATATTCCCCGCCGATCTGGTGGGGCCCAAAGGCCTCAAGGCGATCCGCGCCATTCTGCCTCCGGGCACGCAGGTCTATGCGGTGGGCGGCGCCGGGCCAGAGAATTTCGGAGAATGGATGGCGGCCAGCGCCGACGGCTTCGGTATCGGTTCTGCGCTCTACAAACCCGGCCTGTCCGCGGCCGAGGTTGGCACCCGCGCCGCCAAGATTGTCGACGCCTATGATACCGCCACCAAAGGCCCGCTTGTATGAGTGTAACGGTGCATGACGCGACCCCCTGCCAATTGGGCGAGGGGCCATTGTGGCATCCGACACGTCAGCGGCTCTATTGGTTCGACATTCTGGGCCACCGGCTTTTGACCCAGGGGCAGGTTTGGCAATTTGACCGCCCCGTTTCGGCGGCGGGGTGGGTGGATGACGATCACCTGCTGATCGCGTCGGCCACCGATCTGATCCGCTTTGACCTGCGCGACGGCAGCTCAGAGCCTATCGTGGCGCTCGAGGCCGACAATCCTGTCACCCGCTCCAATGATGGCCGCGCCGATCCCCAGGGCGGGTTTTGGATCGGCACGATGGGCCGCGATGCCCAACCCGAGGCAGGAGCGCTCTATCGGTTCTATCGCGGGGAGCTGCGTCAGATCCGCGATGGTGTGACCATTCCCAACGGCACCTGTTTCACGCCGGATGGTCGCCACGCCTATTTCGCCGATACCGCCGCGCAGATCGTCTGGCGCTATACGCTCGATGCCGATGGTTGGCCCGATGGCGCCCCTGAGATCTTTCTCGATCATCGCGGCAGTGACGTGAACACCGACGGCGCCATCGTCGATGCCGAGGGGCGGTTCGTCTGTGCCGAATGGGGCGGTTCGCGGCTTGCCTGCTACAGCCCTGAGGGGAATCTTATAGAAGAAATTGCGCTGCCCGTGCCGCAGCCCACCTGTCCGGCCTTCGGCAGGGACGCGCTCTACGTGACCTCCGCCCGCCAGGGCCTGTCGGAAGACGCGCTTCGCGCTGCGCCGCGCTCGGGCCAGACCTTCCACATCGCCACCGACATCAAGGGTCAGGCTGAACACCAGGTTCGGCTATGAGTCTCAAACGCACCCTTGGCACCTGCTACTATCCCGAACATTGGCCCGAAGAGATCTGGGCCGAGGATGCGCGCCGCATGGCGGATCTGGGGCTCACCTGGGTGCGTATCGGCGAGTTCGCCTGGAGCCGTCTGGAACCCGCACCGGGCGATCTGCGCTTCGATTGGCTCGACCGCGCCATCGATGTGCTGACCGGCGCGGGCCTCAAGGTCGTGCTGGGCACCCCCACCGCCACGCCGCCCCGCTGGATGCTGGACAAGCATCCCGACATGCTCGCCGTCGACGCCCTGGGCAATCCGCGCAAATTCGGCTCGCGGCGGCACTATTGCTTTTCCCATAGCGGCTATCGCGACGAGGCCGTGCGCATCACACGCCTTCTGGCCGAACGCTTCGGCACCCGCATCGCCGCGTGGCAGACCGACAATGAATATGGCTGCCATGATAGCGTCATGTCGTATAGCCAGGCCGCTAGAGATGCGTTTTGCGCATATCTGAAACGGCGATATGGCACGATCGAGGCGTTGAATACGGCTTGGGGCAACGTCTTCTGGTCGATGGAATATGATCGCTTCGACCAGATCGATCTGCCCAATCTGACCGTCACCGAGCCCAACCCGTCCCACGCGCTGGAGTTTCGCCGCTTCAGTTCCGATCAGGTGGCGCGCTTCAACGCGGCGCAGGTTGATGCGATCCGCGCATTTTCCGATGCGCCGATCAGCCATAATTACATGGGCCGTGAACTTGCCTTCGATCATTTCGCCACCGGGCGGCAGATGGAAATCGCCACATGGGACAGCTATCCCCTTGGCTTCCTTGAAGATCGTCTTGAGGCAAGCGCTGCCCACAAGGCCCGTTATGCCCGCCAGGGCGATCCCGATTTCCAGGCCTTTCACCACGATCTCTACCGTGCCGTGGGCCGCCGCCCGGCAGAGGCCGCGAGCGATGGGCTGGGCCGGTGGTGGGTGATGGAACAGCAACCCGGACCGGTGAACTGGGCCCCGCACAACCCCGCGCCACTGCCCGGAATGGTCCGCTTTTGGACGTGGGAGGCCTTCGCCCACGGCGCCGATTGCGTCGCCTATTTCCGCTGGCGTCAGGCGCCTTTCGCGCAAGAACAATACCATGCAGGCCTGTTGCGCCCCGACAGCGTCGCCGCCGAAGCCTTCGCCGAGGCCGCGCAGGTCGCCAGTGAACTCAAAGAGATGCCCGATGTCGAACAGGCCCAGGCCCCGGTGGCGCTGATCTTCGACTACGCATCCAGCTGGGCCTGGACCGTCCAGCCCCAAGGCGCGGGATGCGACTATTTCCGTCTGGTCTTCGACATGTATCGCGGTCTGCGGAAGCTTGGCCTCAGCGTCGATATTCTGCCGCCCCATTGCGGCACGCTGGATGGCTACAAACTGGTCCTGATCCCGGGCGTGATCACCTTGTCAGAGCCTTTGAAGCAAGCCATCGCGGCCAGCGACGCGCAAATTCTTCTCGGCCCGCGGACCAATGCGAAAAGCGATGCGCTCCACATCCCGGTGCCCCTGCCACCCAATATCCCCGGCCTCGATGTCACGATCTCGCGGATCGAGACTTTGCGCCCCGATATGCCGGTCGCGGTGCAACAGGGCGGCGCCGTTCAACTGTGGCGCGAACAGATCGAAACGACGGCTCAAGTGCTGGAAAGCGACGTCACCGGCGCCCCCATCGCCGCGCAAAACGGCACGCTCAGCTATCTCGCGGGCTGGCCGGACGAGGCGCTGCTGGCCCGACTGCTCGACCGCGCCGCAAGACAAGCCGGGCTCAACCCCCAAACCCTGCCCCCCGATATCCGGATCCGCGATACGGGCAAAACCCGCTTCATCTTCAATCACGGCCCCGAGGCGGTCGAATTCGAGGGCAATACCATCCCACCCGCCGGTCTCACCTGGGACTGACCGCCCCTTCCATTGGCGCGAAATACCCTCGGGGGGTCTGGGGGGATGAATCCCCCCAGCCGGTCGACGCGCCGCAGGCGCGGCGAGACAACTAGATCCCGTCGATACAGACGTATTTCGTCTCCAGGTAATCCTCCAAACCCTGGCTGCCGCCTTCCTTGCCCAAGCCACTTTCCTTCACGCCCCCAAAAGGCGCCTCGACCGTGGTGATCAGGCCGGAATTGATCCCGATCATTCCGTATTGCAACCCCTCGTTCAGCCGAAAGGCGCGGCCCAGATCCTGCGTATAGGCATAGCTGGCCAGGCCAAACACCGTGTCATTGGCCATCGCAATCGCCTCCTCCTCGGTGTCGAATTTGAACACCGGGGCCAGCGGACCAAAGATCTCGTCCTGGGCAAAGGCCATATCCTGGGTGCAGCCGGTCAGAACCGTGGGTTCATAGAACGTACCACCCAGATCGTGGGGCGCGCCGCCGCATTCCACATGGGCGCCCTTGTCTTTCGCGTCCCCCAGCAGGTCCTCGACTTTGGCCACGGCATCTGCGTCGATCAGTGGGCCCTGCACCACACCGTCTTCGCGTCCGTCACCCACCTTCATCGCGCGAGTCTTCTCGACCAGCTTTTCGACAAACGCGTCATGGATCCCGCCCTGCACATAAATCCGGTTGGCGCAGACGCAGGTTTGCCCGGAATTGCGATATTTCGAGACCATCGCGCCCTCGACCGCAGCGTTCAGATCGGCATCGTCGAACACGATGAAGGGCGCATTGCCGCCCAATTCCATCGAGACCTTTTTGACCGTATCAGCCGATTGCCGGATCAGTTCCTTACCCACCTCGGTCGAGCCGGTGAAGGTGATCTTGCGCACCCGCGCATCGTCCATCATCGCGCCCGCGATCTTCCGCGCCGATCCGGTCAGCACATTCACCACGCCCGGCCCATAGCCGACCTCTTCGGCCAAGGCCGCCCAGGCAAGCCCCGAATAAGGCGTCGCAGTGGCCGGTTTCGCGACCACCGGGCAGCCCACGGCCAAAGCGGGCGCGATCTTGCGCGCCAACATTGACGAGGGGAAATTCCACGGCGTGATCATCCCCACCACGCCAATCGGGTGTTTCGTCACCAGGATGCGGCGGCCAGTCACGCCGGCGGGTACGATCTCGCCCTTGGCGCGGCGCGCCTCTTCGGCAAACCAGCGCACATATTGCGCGCCGATGGCGATCTCGCCCTTCGCCTCGGCCAGGGGTTTGCCCATCTCAACGGTCAGCAATTCGGCCAGGGCTGCCTGGTTGTCCATCAGCGCATCGTGCAGCTTCCACAGCAGACCGACGCGGTCCATCAGCGATAGCGCGGCAAAGTCCGGCAGGGCGGCGGCGGCGGCCTCGACGGCCCGCGCGGTCTCTTCGCTTCCGCAGGCGGGCACGGTCCCGATCACTTCGCCCGTCGCCGGGTTCGTCACATCGATTGTCTTGCCGCTATCGGCGCCGATCCACGCGCCTCCGATATAAGCCGCTTCTTTCTTCCAGGCTTGCCAATCGGCCATCATATCCATCCTTTTCCGTTAGGCGCCGCGTGCGGTGCGGGCGGCGTTCGTCTCTCGCAGCGTCACTGGGCCGCTTGCTGTCCCATGATCCGCGCCACATCCAGCATCCGGCACGAAAAGCCCCATTCATTGTCGTACCAGCCAAAGACCCGCAGCATCCCGCCTTTGGAGCGTTTGATCTCCGGCCCCGCGATGATCAGGGATTCAGGCCGCGCCCGCAGGTCCGAACTGACCAGCGGCTGGTCGGTGAACCCGATCACCGCATCTTTGGTTCCGGCAAAGAAGGCGTGCGCCTCATCGGCCTGGGGCCGGTCGCGGGTCATCACCGCCAGATCCACGCAGGACACGCTGGCCGAGGGCACCCGCACCGCCGATCCCGTCACCCGGCCTGCCAGATGCGGCAGGACGATATCGACCAGCTTTTCGGCGGAGGTTGTGGTGGGCACCATGCTCAACGCTGCTGCGCGGGAGCGCGCCGGATCGCGCATGGGCATGTCCACGGTGGGTTGGCTGCCGGTATAGCAATGCACGGTTGTCATCAGGCCCGAATCCAAACCCCAGGTCTCGTCAATCAGGCGGACCAGTGGCGCGAGCGCATTGGTGGTGCAGGAGGCATTCGAGACAATCCGATGCTCCGGGCGCAGCGTCTCGTGATTGGCGCCCAGAACCAGGGTCAGATCAGGGTCGATCGCGGGGCCCGAGACCAAAACCCGGCCCGCCCCGGCAGACAGCGCGGCCTCGGCCACATCGCGGCTGCCGCGCCCGGTGCATTCCATCAGGATATCCACGTCGCCCAGGGCCAGCGCGCCGGTGTCACGTTCCTGGCTCAACCGGATATGGCGGCCATCCACCACCAAATCGCCCTCGACGATGCTGATATCGCCGGGATAGGGCCCAAAGACGCTGTCGAATTCGAAGAGATACGCGCAGGTGTCCGGCGCGGCGATATCGTTGATCGCCACAATCTCGATGTCGGGCCAGGTCGGGCCATGCCGTCCGCCGCCCAGCAACCAGGCGCGCAAGACCGATCGTCCGATCCGCCCAAACCCGTTTATCACAACCTTAATGGCCATCGCCGCCCCTCCGTCGGGGCGAGTGATGCACAGCGAACGCGCCCGATACAAGGCCCCGCATCCGCGCTTGCACATTCCAACCTGTTGGATTTGAACTGCGCGGATAGGGCGCGAACCGAGGGATCTTCGATGTTTGAAACCAAACGACCCAGCGAGGTCGATCAAATCCTTGCGCTGATGCAGGCCTTTCAGGCCGATCCGCGCGACAGCAAGGTCGATCTGGTTGTCGGGGTCTACAAGGATGAAACGGGTGCCGTGCCGGTGATGCGCGCCGTGAAGGCCGCCGAGCGTCGTCTGGTCGAGACACAGGCCACCAAGACCTATCTGGGCATTGCCGGATCGCCGCAATTTCGGGCCCTTGTCGCGCCGCTCCTGCTGGGCGAAGACGCACCGCAACTCGCGGCGGGTCGGGTTGTCAGCCTGCAGACCCCGGGCGGATCGGGCGCGCTGCGGGTCGGCTGCGATGTCCTGGCCAATCTGACACCGGATCAGAAGATCTGGGTCAGTACGCCCACCTGGGCCAATCATATCCCGGTTGCCGAGCGCGCGGGCCTGCGGGTCGCGGCGTACCCGTATTTCCGGCCCGCGGATCGGCGGTTGGATTTCGGCGCGATGATGGACAAGCTGGACACATCCGCGCGCGCTGGCGAGGTCGTGCTGCTGCATGCCTGTTGCCACAGTCCCACCGGTGTCGACCTGAGCCTGCCGCAATGGCGGGACCTGACGGAGTTGCTGGCGCAGAAGGGCCTGATCCCCTTTGTCGATTGCGCCTATCAGGGCATGGGCGACGGGCTTGAGGACGATGTCGCGGGTCTGCGCCATATGGCGGCCCATGTGCCCGAGATGCTGATCGCCAGCTCGTTTTCGAAGAATTTCGGCATCTATGCCGAGCGCACCGGCGCGCTGACCCTGATGGGGGCAGAGGCGGGCCACGCCCAAACCGCCTTTGCCGCGGCGGAGAACATGATCCGCACCAATTACTCGATGCCGCCGGATCACGGGGCACAGGTGGTGACCACGATTCTCACCGATCCAGATTTGCGCGCCGGTTGGGCGGCGGAGCTGGCGCAGATGCGCGGGCGCATCGCCGATATGCGCCAAAGCCTGCGCCAGATGTTAGAACAGCGGCAGGTAACCCGCGATCTGTCCTTCCTAACCGATCAGAAAGGCATGTTCTCCTATACCGGGTTCACCCCGGATCAGGTCACCCATCTGCGCGAGGCCCATGGGATCTACATGGCCGATGACGGGCGGATCAACGTGGCCGGGCTGTCGCAGGCGGTTCTACCGCAGGTCGCCGATGGGTTCGCCGCTGTTCTGCGCTAGGCGCTGAGCGCAGACAAAGGCTGTTGCACGGCGTTCTGCGGCCATTGCGCGAGGATCGTGGCGCAGCCGCTGATCGACTCGACCTCCAGCCGCGCGGCCAGGTCCGACAGCGCGCAGGTCACGGTCTTCTCGCCTGGCTTTGAAGCCTCGGCCACCACGGTCACGGGCGATTGCGGTGGCATCCCCTTGGCGATCAGATCTCCGCTGACCCGCCCGGCCTGTGTCACACCCATGTAAAGCGCAAATGTCGTGCCCGGCCCCACATGCCGCGCAGCATCGGGTAGAGGCGCGCCCGGCCGCGCCATGCCGGTGCTCAGCACCAGCGTATCGGTCTTGCCCCGTTCCGTCAGGCTGAGCCCCGCACTGGCCGCGGCGGCACAGGCGGCGGTCACACCCGGCACGATGTCCACCTTGATCCCGGCGGCCTCGGCAGCGGTGATCTCTTCGCCCGCGCGGCCAAACACACCCGGATCGCCGGATTTCAGCCGCACCACACGCAACCCCTTGCGCGCCTCGGCCACGATCAGCGCGTTGATCTTGTCCTGCGGCCAGGCATTCGCGCCCACGACCTTGCCCACATAGACCCGCTCGGCATCGCGGCGGGCCAGTTCCAACACCTCTTCATCGACCAGCCGATCGTAAAAGATCACATCGGCCTCTTGCAGGCGGGCAACCGCGCGCAGCGTCAGCAGATCCTTTGCGCCGGGCCCGGCCCCGACCAGGGTGATCAATCCGTCTTCCCGTTGATCCGGCGCTTGCCCGGCGGCGATGGCGGCTTTCAGCACCTTGGCGGCGTCGCGCTCGGCCCCCCGCGTCCAGTCCCGCCGCGGTTCGCCATCGAAAACCCAGCGCCAGAACCCGCGCCGCTTGGCCCGCGGCACGCCTTGCGCCACGGCCCCGCGCAACCGCCCGGCCAGCGCTGCCAAACCGCCCAGATTGGGCGCCAGCATCTGCTCCACCTGGGTTTTGATCTGCCGCGCGAGCACCGGCGCCGTACCCTCTGTGCCAATCGCCACAACCACCGGGTCGCGATCCACCAGCGACGGCGTTGTGATGTCGCACAGATCGGGCCGGTCCACGACATTGACAGGGCAGCGCGCCGCCGTGACCAGCGCGTGGATGGCTCCGTCGCTGCCCGGGCAGCCGGTGGCGACAAAGGCCATCGCAGCACCTTCGAACAGCGCCGCCTCGACGGTGCCGCGATGCCATTCCGCGCGCCCATCCTCGACCAATCCCTGCAATTCCGGCTCAAGCTCCGGCCAGATCAACAGGATCTGTGCATCGGTCTTCAGGATCAGCCGCGCCTTTTGCGCCGCTTGTTCGCCGCCGCCGACAATGATGACACGGCGCCCCGTGGTGCGGATGAACATCGGAAAGCTTTTCATGGCGGGCTCCTTTTCAGGCGGCGAGCTCGGATGCGCGGTTGGCCCAAAGCCTATGCGCGGTGGTGTCCGGGGTGGCGTCCCCCAATGTGTCCAGCGCCAGGGTGGCGGTGGCCAAGACGATCTGTTCGGCGAAGGGATCGGACCGCGCCCCATTCCACAGGGCGGGCAGGGCGGACATGTCGCTGTCATCGGCCAGTCTGCGTGGGGTGGCGATGCTGGCGGCCCGGGTGGCCTGCCAATGCGCACCGGCGCGCAGGCCAAAGCCCGCCACGTCTTTGGACGGGTTGCATTCGAACTCTCCACCGCCGCCTTTGATCACGCTCAGGCTGTCCCAGCCCAGCACTTGCGCGGCATCGGCCTGCAACATCCGGTAGGACGGGTGAAACACCCCCTGGACCGAGGCTTTGGCCCGACCCGGGTTCAACATCCGACAGATTGTGTTCACACAGGATCTCAGGCCAAGCACATCCCGTAGGCGTAGCAAGCGGAACAGGTCGGGCGATAGGGTCTCCAGCGCGCGGTAGCGGAGGTTGCCTTCTCCGCCGATCCCAAGCGCGGCGACCCCCGCCCGCACAGCCGCGTCCGGGCCGTTAAACCCATGTATCAACACGGAGTGCCCCGCCATCGCCACCAGCTTCGCCGATAGCAGGAACCACGGCAGACCGCGCGTGCGCCCTGCCGCATAGCTGGGCCAATCCAGGTCCACGTGCCCCAGCTCTGGCAGGTTGGCCTGTGCCCCATGGGCCAATCCGGCGATTTCCTCGGCGGTTTCGCCCTTCATCCGCAACAGCATCAGCAAGGCGCCCACAGCCTCAGGCGCGGCCTTACCCGACAGCATCAGCGCCATGGCGTCTTCCGCTTCGTTCCGCGTCAGCGACCGTGACCGTCCGGGGCCGCGGCCCAAGGTGCGCACATGGTCCGACAGGCTCATTCCGCAGCCTCCTGGCGGCTGACCGCACGCAATAGATCGGCGATTTCCGGTCGGCACGATCCGCAATTCGTGCCCGCCCCCAGGGCCGCGCCAATCGCCTCGACGCTCAGCAGATTCTGGGTCTCGATGGCCGTGACGATGCTGTTTACACCGACGCCAAAACACGAACACAGGATCGGGCCCGGATTGGGCCGGTCCGCTGGCATAAGACCGGTCAGGGCATCGGGCGCCTCGGTCCCCGGCAGCCCGGCCAGATAATCGCGCATGACCGCAACAGGCTTTGGCCCGACGATCAGCGCCGCGCTGAGCATGCCGGACCTGTCGTGAAAGGCGATGCGGGCCACACCCCGCGCCGGGTCCAGGATGCTTTGCGGCGCGGCATGGGGCAGGCCAAACAGATCCCGCGCGGCGCGCGTCCAATCAGGGACCTGGCCCATCCCCGCCAATTCAGCCCGGTAGCCCGCCTCGGTCTTGGCGAGCGCCCAATAGGGGGCATCGGGGTGCATTGGACGGGCCGAGATGGCGAACCCATACCAATCCGCCGCGAACCGCGCCACCTGCACGGCGGCGGCCTTGCTTTCCGGCTGGCCTGAAACAGGATCGACCGCCCCCGGCACCAGCACGTCAATCCGCCCCGATGGCGCGGTTTCCCCGGTCCAGTGGATCGGCGCAAAGACCGATCCGGGCTGCACCGTATCGGTGATCCAGGCGCGCAGAATGGCGCGACCATGGCTGTTTGTGACCGCCACCAGATCCGCAGCGCCGATGCCAAGGCGCGCGGCATCCGCCGGGTGGAGTTCAAGGAATGGCTCGGCCAGATGCCCTGAAAGCCGAGCCGACAGGCCGGTCCGCGTCATCGTATGCCACTGGTCGCGGATCCGCCCGGTATTCAGCCGGAACGGCGCCGCGCCGCTCAGCGCACTTGCTGGCGGACGCGCGGTGACAGGCAGCAATTTGGCCCGTGTGTTCTTATGAAAGAATTGCCCGTCGGCAAAGAACCGGCCGCCCCGGCGTGTATCGGTGATTGGCCAGCGGGTCGGGGCCAGCGCGTCATATTCAGCATCGGTGATCTGCGCGAGGCCGGAGATATCGAAATCCCGCCCCAATCGCCCGGCCACGCCCGACAGAGCAGCATATTCGCGGAAGATCTCTGCGGGGTTTTGGTAGTCGAATGCGCGGCTCCACCCCATGCGGCGCCCGACCTCGGCCAGGATATCCCAATCGGGCCGCGCCGCGCCCGGCGCAGGCAGAACCGCCCGCTGGCGGCTGATCGTACGGTCGGAATTGGTGACCGTCCCGCTCTTCTCGGCCCAGGCGGCGGCGGGCAGCAGCACATCGGCCAGCCGCGCGGTATCCGTGGCGCCGGTCACATCGCTGACCACCACAAACTCGCAGCCCTTTATCGCATCGCGCACCGCATCCGCCTCGGGCATCGACACGGCGGGATTGGTGTGGATGATCCACAACGCCTTGATGCGCCCGTCCCCCACCGCGCGGAACATATCAACGGCCTTCAGCCCCGGCGCATCCGGCACGTGCGGCACATCCCAGAACCCGCGCACAGCCGCGCGGTGATGGGCATTTTCCAGATCCAGGTGGCAGGCGAGCATATTGGCCAGCCCGCCGACCTCGCGCCCGCCCATCGCATTGGGCTGCCCGGTGACGGAAAACGGCCCCATACCGGGCTTGCCGATCCGGCCCGTGGCCAGGTGGCAATTCAGGATCGCGTTGACCTTGTCGGCCCCGCTGGTCGATTGGTTCACGCCCTGGCTGTAGATCGTCACGACCTTTTCATGGGCGATCCACATGTCGCAAAAGCGCTGCACATCCACGGCACTCAGACCGGTCTCGCCGCCATCGGCGCGCGCGGCCTCCAGGGCCGCGTCGATCCCGTCTGTGTGGCGCAGAAACTGCGCATCCAGCGCCCCGCCCCCGTGGATCGCTGTCAGAAGCCGGTTGAACAAGGCCACATCGGCCCCCGGTGCCAGCGCCAGATGCAGATCGGCCTCGGCGCAGCTTGCCGTGCGCCGCGGATCCACGACGATGATCTTCGTCCCGCGCTTGGCCCGCGCGGCCAGCAACCGTTGGTGCAAAACCGGATGACACCACGCCAGGTTCGAACCCACCAACACCACCAGATCGGCCTCATCCAGATCCTCATAGGTGCCGGGAACGGTGTCACTGCCAAAGGCACGCTTATGCCCCGCCACGCTCGACGCCATACACAGCCGCGAATTTGTGTCGATATTGGCCGAGCCGATGAAGCCCTTCATCAGCTTGTTGGCGACGTAGTAATCCTCGGTCAGCAATTGCCCCGAGACGTAAAACGCCGTCGCATCCGGCCCGTGCTCGGCGATCACCCGCGAAAACCGGTCCGCCACCAATTGCAGCGCCTCGTCCCACCCGGTCTCAATGCCGCCCACAATCGGCGCGCGCAGGCGCCCCGACAGCCCGACCGTCTCGCCCAAAGCTGAGCCCTTGGAACAGAGCCGCCCGTGATTGGCCGGATGCTCCGGATCGCCCCGTACCGCCAGGCCACCCGCCCCGTCAGGCCGCAGGAGCACGCCACACCCGACCCCGCAATAGGGGCAGGTCGACCGCGTCTCCGGGGCGTCCGCGCCGTCCATCACGCAGCACTCCGCCGCGTCAGTTCTGTCGCATCGATCAGGATCCGCCCGGCCTCCACACGCAGCGGATAGGTCGCAATCCGCGCATCCTCCCCCACAGCCTCACCACTGTTCAGATCGAGCACCCAATTGTGCAGCGGGCAAGTCACACGCTGGCCATGCACGATCCCCTCGGCCAGCGGCCCCCCCTTGTGGGGACAGGTGTTGTCGGTGGCAAACACCTCTGCCTCGCCGGTACGGAACACCGCCACGCAGCCCATATCCGTCTTCAACACGCGCGCGCCGCGCACCGGCACGGCCTCCAAGGCACCGATATCAATCCAGGCCATGGCCGCGCCCTTTCTTTGTTTCAAAAATATCCCGGGGGAGGCGCAGCCGGGGGCAGAGCCCCCCAATCAAACAAGGACTCATTCCGCCGCCTCCAATGTCAGATCCGCCAGCGGCGCATAGGTCTCGGCCCGGTCCTGCGCATGTTCGGCCCAAGGATCCTTGCGATAGATGCTCTGCGATAGCTCGAACCGGGCCACCAGGGCCTGGCGCGTCTCGGGATCTTCGATCTGTTCCTTGATCCAGTCCAGACCCACCTTCGCCATCCATTTATACATTCGGTCGAGATATTTGGCGCCTTCGCGGTAAAGCTGCGTGACCGCCATCACCACCTCGATCGCTTCCGCTTCGGTAGGCACCTGGATCAGCAACTCGGTCTCTTTCACATCCATGCCCGCGGCACCGCCGATGCTGATCTGATAGCCGCTATCGACACAGACCACGCCGATATCCTTACACGTCGCCTCGGCGCAATTGCGGGGGCATCCCGATACGGCCAGCTTCAGCTTGTGCGGCGTCCACGACCCCCACAGCACCTTTTCCAGCTTGATGCCCAAACCGGTGCTATCCTGGGTTCCAAACCGGCAATGGTCGGTGCCCACACAGGTTTTCACCGTGCGCAGACCCTTGGAATAGGCGTGGCCCGAGACCATGCCCGCGCGGTTCAGATCCGACCAGATGCTGGGCAAATCCTCCCCTTTCACACCCAGCAGATCGATCCTCTGGCCGCCGGTCACCTTCACGGTCGGCACATCGTATTTGTCGGCGGCATCGGCAATCGCGCGCAGCTCGTCTGGGGTGGTGATCCCGCCCCACATCCGCGGCACCACGCTGAACGTGCCGTCTTTCTGGATATTGGCGTGCTTGCGTTCATTAATGAACCGGCTCTGAGGGTCGTCCTGATATTCCAGCGGCCAATCCGCCAGCAGGTAGAAATTGATCGCCGGGCGGCAGACATGGCAGCCGTTCCGAGTGCTCCAGCCCAACTCCTGCCACACCGCCTCCTGGCTTTGCAGCGGTTTGGTCTTGATCAGCCGTCGCACATCCTCGTGGCTCAGATCGGTGCAGCCACAGACCGGCTGCGCCGTCGGCATCTGGAACGCGTCGCCTAGCGTGACTTGCAGAAGCTGCTCCACCAGCCCGGTGCAGGTCCCGCAAGACGCGCTCGCCTTTGTGGTCGCTTTCACCGCGCCCAGATCGGTGGCACCGCCCGAAATCGCGTCCACGATGGTGCCTTTGCAAATGCCGTTACAGCCACAGATTTCCGCATCACGCGGCAAGGCTGCAACGGCTGACAGAGGGTCCACGGCGGCCCCCCCTTGATAGGCGGGCCCGAAGATCAGAGTCTCGCGCATTTCCTCGATATCGGTGCCGTCCTTGATCAGGCCGAAGAACCAATTGCCATCGGCCGTATCGCCATACATCACCGCGCCGATCAGTTTGGAGCCGTCCAAGACCAGTCGCTTGTAAACCCCGCGCGCCGGGTCACGGAACACGATGTCCTCCCGCCCCTCGCCCTCAGCGAAGTCACCGGCGCTGAACAGATCACACCCCGTGACCTTCAGCTTGGTCGACAGGCTTTTCTGAACGAAAGCCGCCTCCTCGCCCAATAGCGTCTGGGCCGCGACCTTGGCCTGATCATAGAGCGGCGCCACGAGGCCAAAGATCGCGCCTTGATGTTCGACGCATTCGCCCACGGCCAGCACATCGGCATCAGAGGTAACCATCTGATCATCCACATGCACGCCCTTACCGACGGCGAGCCCCGCCGCCTGACCCAGCGCCACATTGGGCCGGATCCCCACCGCCATCACCAGCAAATCACAGGGCAGTTCGGTGCCATCTTCCAGCAGCAGTGCCTTCACGCGCCCGTCTTCGCCCAGGATTTCCTTGGAATTCGCCTGGAGCCGGATCGTGATGCCTTTGTCCTCCAGCGATTTCTTCAAAAGATAGCCCGCCGCTTCGTCCAATTGCCGCTCCATGAGGTGGCCCATGATATGCACCACCGTGACATCCACGCCCCGTGCGGCCATGCCTGCGGCGGCTTCCAGCCCCAGAAGGCCACCGCCGATCACCACGCATTTGTGACCTGCGCCCAGGCCCATCATCCGCTCGGTGTCTTCCAGATCGCGATAGGCGATCACGCCGTCCAGATCATGGCCGGGCAGGGGGATCATGAACGGGTTCGAGCCGGTGCCGAGGATCAGCTTGTCATAGGGCACATGCCCGTTTTCGCCGACAACGACCTTGGCCTCGCGGTCGATCTCGAGCACCCTCTCACCGAAGCGGCAGGTGATGCCGCGCTCCGCATACCAGGCATCGTCATGGGTGACGATCTCGTCATAGGTCTTCTCGCCCGACAGGACCGGGCTCAGCATGATGCGGTTGTAATTGCCGCGCGGCTCGGCGTTGAAAAGCGTGATGTCAAACGCGTCCGGCGCGGCCTCGGTCAGGTGCTCCAACACCCGCCCCGAGGCCATGCCCGCGCCGATCACGACGAGGTTCTGTTTCATCTCTGCTCTCCCCTTGATTGGCGTGGCTGTGTCTGAACACAGGGCAGCGCCCGAGCCTGGCTGGGGGTGATAGCCCCCTCCCGGGGGGAGGGTCGGGGGCTGCCCGGCGATGCCGGGTGCAATAGGTTGATCAATGTCTGCATGCCCCTCACTCCGCCGCGATGGCCGTTTCCGGCTTTTTCGGTTTGGGTTTCGCGCCGTGCTCGTATTCCTCCAGAAAATCGAGCACTTCCTGCCGGTAGGTGTAGTAATCCGGGTGCTCCAGCAGCGCTTTGCGCGTGCGGGGGCGCGGCAGGTCCACCTCGGTGATCTTGCCGATTGTGGCCTGCGGCCCGTTCGTCATCATCACCACGCGGTCGGCCAGCAGGATCGCCTCGTCCACATCATGCGTGACGCAGATCGCCGTCACCTTCGTGCGCGACCACACCTCCATCAGCACTTCCTGCAATTCCCACCGCGTCAGGCTGTCGAGCATGCCGAAGGGCTCATCGAGAAGCAGCAGCTTCGGCGACAGCGCAAAGGCCCGCGCGATGCCAACCCGCTGTTTCATCCCGTTCGACAGATCGGCGGCCTGCTTGTCCATCGCATCGGCCAGGCCCACGCGTTCCAGGTAATATTCCACCACATCCTGCCGCTCGGCCTGGGACGCGCTGGGATAGACCTTGTCCACACCAATCGCGACGTTCTGCTTGGCGCTGAGCCAGGGGAACAGCGACGGCGACTGGAACACCACCGCGCGCTCCGGATCGGCACCTTCCACATGGCGCCCGTCGAGCTTGATCGCGCCCTTTGAGATCGCATTCAGCCCGGCCGCCATGGTCAGCACCGTCGACTTCCCGCAGCCCGAATGGCCGATCAGCGAAATGAACTCGCCCTTGTTGATCTTCAGGTCGAAATCCTCGACCACGGTCAGCGGTCCCTTGGGTGTCGGATAGACCTTGTGAAGCTGGCTGAAATCCAGGAACCGCTCCGCGATCATGCCTTCCTGCGCCTTCGCCACCGCACTGGGCACGCCGTGGATCGGCGTCACCTCGGGCAGCACCCGGCTGCCTTCGACCTTCGCCTCGATCCCCACATCCATCAAATACTTCGTCACCTCCGCACGCAGGCGCTTGAACGTCTCGTCATTGTTCATCGCGTTCCGGTCGCGCGGGCGCGGGATCGTCACCTCAAACGCCTCGGCCAACGTGCCATCGGGGTTTAACGGGATGATCCGATCGGCCAGCAAGATCGCCTCATCCACATCATTGGTGATCAGCACACAGGTCTTCTTGTCGGCCTCCCAAATCCGCTCGATCTCTTCGGCCAGATTGGCGCGGGTCAGCGCATCCAGCGCGCTCAGCGGCTCATCCAGCAACAGCATCTCGGGGTCCATCGCCAGCGCACGCGCCACATTCACCCGCTGCCGCATCCCGCCCGACAATTCCGCCGGGCGCCGCGTGGCCGCATGGCTCAGCCCCACCATCTTCACGTAATGGGCGACCTTGTCGGCGCGCTCGGCCTTGCTGAGGCCCGGAAACATCGTGTCGACCGCCAGGCCCACATTCCCGCTCACCGTCAGCCACGGCATCAGCGAATAGCTCTGGAAGATCACACCGCGCTCGGGGCCCGGTTCGGTCACCGGCGCGCCCTTGAAGGTGACACTGCCCTTCGTCGGCATCTCAAGACCCGCCATCAGGTTGATCAGCGTTGTCTTGCCGGTGCCCGAGAACCCCAGAAGGACAAGGAACTCGCCCTCCTGCACCTGAAGGTTGATGTCCTTCAGAACCGGCGTCTCGCCAAAGCTCTTGGACACGTCGTTTAGCTCAAGAACAGCCATTCCCATGCCCTCAGCGGTTGTTGGTGAAGGTGAAGAGCGATTGGATCGTGAACATCAGCCGGTCCAGCAGGAAGCCGATGATGCCGATAGTGAAGACAGCGACCATGATCTTGGCGAGGCTTTGCGACGATCCGTTCTGGAACTCATCCCAGACGAATTTGCCAAGGCCCGGATTCTGCGCCAGCATTTCGGCGGCGATCAGAACCATCCAACCGACGCCGAGCGACAGGCGCAGGCCGGTGAAGATCAGCGGCAGGGCCGAGGGCAGGACCAGTTTGGTGATCTTGGTCCAGGTGCCCATCTTCAGCACCTTCGAGACGTTGACCAAATCCTTGTCGATGCTCGCGACGCCCAGGGCCGTGTTGATCAGGGTGGGCCACAGCGAACAGAGCGTCACGGTGATGGCCGAGACCAGGAAGGATTTCTCGAACCAGCCATCATCGGTGGTGTAGACGGCCGAGACGACGATGGACACGATCGGCAACCAGGCCAGCGGGCTGACCGGTTTGAA
This sequence comes from Gymnodinialimonas mytili, assembly GCF_037544085.1. Classification (NCBI taxonomy): domain Bacteria; kingdom Pseudomonadati; phylum Pseudomonadota; class Alphaproteobacteria; order Rhodobacterales; family Paracoccaceae; genus Gymnodinialimonas; species Gymnodinialimonas mytili. The sequence goes on along the minus strand of NZ_JBBIFW010000001.1, from coordinate 1,113,810 downwards.
GATCTGAATGATCGGGTTCAGCGCCGCATTGGCCGTCACCGACAGGCCCGCTGCGATGCCCAGGGGCACGGCGACGACAGTGGCGATCAGAAAGCCGAAGAAGACCGTTTTGATCGAGGTCCAAATCTGCTGATAATAGGTCGGCGCGCCGGTGAATTCGCGGTAGCGTGGCTCTTCGCCATTGGCGACGCGCTCGGCGTTACGTTCATCCTGACGCGCATAGAAAGCATCGGCGCGCTCGCGCGTGCGTTCGGCATCGGCATTCAGGTTGATGACCTGTTCCCAGACCTGCGTCGGGCCGGGAATGGCGCCGAGGGAGGTCTGGACCTGCGGTGCGACCGATCCCCAAAGAACCAGGAAGGCCGCAATCGCCAAAAGCGGCACACCCAGCAGCCGCCAGATCTCACCGACCTGGGCGCGGGGATTGTCGCCCGCCGCCGCGCGCAGCATCGGCGTGATCCAGGCCAGGCCCAAAACCTTGAACCAGGTGTCGGCCTTGTTGATCCGGGTGAAGGTCCGCTCGCGGCGGGCCTCTCGGTCGGCGTCGAAATTCGGGTCTACCGTCGTCATCTCTGGCGTCCTTTTCTGCAATGCAGCATGGGCGATGAGCGGGCGGCGTAACGGCGTGTGTAACTACAGAAAAATTACAGCTTCACGACAGGTTCATTATGCCGCTTTCGCCGCCCAATTTTTGGGCAGTCCTGCGGGCGCGCATCCTTGGCACCCGCAGCATTTTTTCGGGAACTATCCCTGCACCTCGCCATTCACGACGGTCTGTTCCCCGGTCAGACCGATGGGGAAGGCGTCGATATAGGCGTTGGGTGTGCGGCCATCATAGGTGATGCCATCGATCATCTCAGAGACCGGCTCGCGGAACCCGTCCGTGTCCCAGGGGAAGTCGGCCTCATTGGCCAAACCGTCCTCTACCAGGCTGCGCGCGGCCTCCAGATAGATGTCTGGGCGATACACCTGCGCCGCGACCTCATGGTACCATTCGTCCGTCTGCGGCTCTGCGATCTGACCCCAACGGCGCATCTGGGTCAGGTACCAGACCGCGTCCGAATAATAGGGGTAGGTCGCGTAGTAGCGGAAGAACACGTTGAAATCCGGGATCTCCCGCACATCGCCGGGCTCGAACTCGAACGTGCCGGTCATCGAGGCGGCAATCACCTCTTCATCCGCACCCACATATTCGGGGTAGGATAGGATGCTGACGGCCTCTTCGCGGTTGGCATTGTCGTTCTCGTCCAGCCACATGCCCGCCCGGATCAGCGCCCGGACGATGGCCTGTGTCGTGTTGGGGTTTTCCTCGGCAAATTCCTCGGTAATGCCGAAGACTTTTTCCGGGTTGTTCGGCCACAGCTGGTAATCGGTGATCACCGGCACACCAATCCCGCGCTGCACTGCTTGCTGGTTCCACGGCTCGCCCACGGCGTAGCCGAAGATCGTGCCGGCCTCCAAAGTGGCGGGCATTTGCGGTGGCGGCGTGACGCTCAGGAACACATCCGCATCGATGGTTCCTGTAATGTCTTCAGGGCTGTAGAAGCCGGGGTTCAACCCGCCAGCGGCCAGCCAGAAGCGGATTTCGTAATTGTGGGTCGAGACCGGGAAGACCATGCCCATGTCGAACCGTGTGCCTTCATCGCGGTATTGTTCGACCACCGGCACCAGGGCCTCGGCGCTGATCGGGTGTTGCGGGCGGCCATCGTCCATCGATGGGATATGCGGGCGCATCAGCTCCCATACCTCGTTCGAGACGGTGATGCCGTTGCCGTTCAGATCCATCGAGAAAGGTGTGATGATATTGGCCTGGGTGCCGTAGCCGATGGTGGCGGCGATCGGCTGGCCTGCCAGCATGTGGGCACCGTCCAGCGTGCCGTCGATGACGCCGTCCAGCAGGACACGCCAATTGGCTTGCGCTTCGAGGGTGACGAACAGGCCCTCATCCTCGAAATAGCCCATCTCGTAGGCAATAGCCAAAGGCGCCATGTCGGTGAGTTTGATGAAGCCGAAGGTCAATTCGTCGACTTCCAGATCCTGGGCGAGGGCCGGGCTGATCAGCGCGGTGGTCGCAGCCAAAGCAGCGATATACGTCTTCATGGAACGATGTCCTTTCCTGGCATCCAGTCGGCGCGGGGTGAGGAGGTTGGCTGACCGGAAAAACAAAAAGAGCCGCTGACACGCACCGTGAGATTTCACGGCGGGTCGAGCGGCTTTGCTCGGTCTTCCCTGTTTTGGGAAATAACGGGCCGAGACACCGTTGCCTCGGATGTATACAGGCTCACACTTCCGGAGAGGCGGCGCAAGCATCCGCATTAAGGTCGGGTCATTTGCGGGGTTGGAAATGCTGCACTGCCGAAAAATTGTGCATCAAGCCGGGCCAGGATCAAAAATGCGTCCATCGAAAAACCCATCCGGCTGCAAAAACAGCCGCCCACTCTCCGACGCCACCGGCGTCGGCTGCCGAATCGAGCCCTCGAGTTTGCTGGACGCGCCGGGCATCGGGGCGCCGGTGGGGGCCAGATGGTGCCGGTAGAGGTCGCTACGGAACACGTGGCGCGCCTTGCGGCTGGCCTGGGTTGGATCCAGCCCGGCCCGCCGCGCCACTTGTTCGGCGATCCACGCCGCCTGGCTGCGCCAGGGGAAGCTGGCCGCACCGTCGTGGAATTCCAGAAATCCAGGCGTGGCGCGCTGGTCGCCCTGTGGTGTGATCGTCAAATGGCCTGACAGGGATCGGTCAATGATTTCAGGCGCCATGCGCAGATAGTCCGGCCGCGCTAATATCTCTGCGGCCACAACCGCATTCGCAGGGACCGAGAGCCAACGCCCGGCATTCCACGTGGCGCGCATGATGCGGCCCAGCAGGCTTGGCTCGGTCTCGGCCCAATCGGTGCGGACAGCCAGAACCTTTTCCGGCGCAAACCGCCAGATCGCACTGCCTGGCAGCAACAAGCTGGCAATGCCACGCTCCACCGCGATGGATCCCCAGGGCTCGCCCACGCAAAAAGCGTCCACCTCACCGGCGGCCAACGCGTCGGCCATCAGTGGCGGCGGCACGGTATGGATTTCGGCGCGGTCGGCGGGCCACCCAACGGCCTGAAACCAATAACGCAAGATTTCGTGGTGCATCGAAAACGGAAACGGCACACCAAAGCGCAGCGGCCCGTCGATTGCCGACAGCAATGCCGCGCCCGCCGCGCCCGCATCTGCAAAGTCAAACCCATAGCCCGCGTCGCGCAGCCGCCCGGCCAATGCGTTCGACACCCCGATGGCATTGCCATTCACAGACAAGACCGCAACCGCCGAAATTGGCGTGGCCACGCCGCCCAATCCCAGCGCCATCGCCACAGGGATCGGGGATAGAAGATGCGCGGCGTCCACACGCCCGAAGGCCAGCATATCGCGGACCGAAGACCATGAGGGCGCGCGCACCAGATCCAGATGAACACCTTCATTGCGGGCGAAGCCCATTTCCTCAGCGATGATCAGGGGCGCGGCATCCACCAACGGGATGTAGCCGACGGAGACGGTCACATCGCTCATGACAACAGCCCCGCCGATGTTACCAGCGCTTCGGCCACATCTGCGACGCGGCGCCCTTGATCCATCGCCGCTTTGCGCAGCAGGGCATAGGCCTCATCCTCGCCGACGCCCTTGGCTTTCATCACCAGCCCCTTGGCGCGGTCGATCAGTTTGCGCTCTTCCAGGGCGCGGCGGGTTTCATCCAATTCGGAGCGCATCTGGCGAAACATCCGAAACCGCGCCGTAGCCGCGTCCAGCACGGGCTGCAGGCGTTCGGGTTTCAGCCCATCGACCACATAGGCCGACACACCCGCTTCAATCGCGCGCGTCGCCAGATCGCCTGCGCCGCCGCCAGAGGCAAACATCGCCACAGGGCGTTCCAACGGGCCGGTGGCAAGTGTCAATTCTTCCAACATATCGCGGGAGGGGTTTTCGACATCGATCAGCACGATATCCGGGCGCCGTGCCGCGATATGGCGCGCAAGACCGGTCATTTCGCTGATCACAAAGACGGCGTGGTCGCCATAAGCCTTCAGCGCGTCCACGATCTGAACCGCGCGGTCCCGGTCTTGTTCGACCACCACGATGGAAAGCGCCTCCGCCATGGCGCGACGAAACCGATGGGTGCGCGTCTTGCCAAGCATGCGCCCATCGCTTGGCAGCGGGCTCAGCTTTGGCTGCCGGATCTTCTGGCGACTTGCCTATTTTTTGAGCGGTTCTTGGATCGCGCCCAGCCCTCGACATCCACGGTGGTTTTGCCTTTTCTCAGGCACGTAGCGGATGATGGGGGAGGGGATGGAATGACGGCCCAGATGTTTGAGCTTTCCAACGGTCAAATCAGCGCTGGGATCACCGATTTCGGCGCCAGCTTGGTCAGTTTGCGGCTAAAAGGTTGGCCCCAAGATCTGGTGCTCGGATTTCCTGAGCTCAGCGATCAAGTGGCCGATCCCCACTATATGGGCGCGATCGTGGGCCGATATGCGAACCGCATCGCGGAGGGACGGATGCAGATCGGTGCCAAGCTTTATCAACTCGATCGCAATGAAAACGGGGTCACACATCTGCACGGAGGAAATGCGGGCTTTGCCCGGCGGATGTGGCAGGCGGCGGAGGTATCCCCGCAGCGTCTGACGCTGCGCATGGAAAGCCAAGCGGGGGAATCGGGCTATCCGGGTGCCCTGCAAGCAGAGGTGATCTATGAACTCGATGGCGCCGCCCTGCGTGTGAAGCTTATGGCGCGAAGCGATGCCGAGACCATCGTGAATCTGTGCCACCATCCCTATTTCAACCTCAGTGGAGCTACCGAGACAGACGCTCACAGGTTGTGGATCGCGGCAGAGCGCTACCTGCCGACCGATGCGGCCCAGATCCCCACAGGAGAGCAGGCACGCGTTTCAGACACGCGCTTCGATTTCACCACGCCGCGCGCGGTGCCGATGGGGGTGTTTGACCACACCTATTGTCTGCATGGGGAGCCGTCTGGCCGGATGGCCCATGCCGCAACGCTGTCCGCTGGCCCGCGCGCGCTGGAGCTTTGGACCACGCAGCCCGGTCTGCATCTTTACAATGCCGCTCATCTGGTGCCGGGGCCGAGTGGCCATCATGGGCAGCCTTATGGCCCGTATTCGGCGATTTGCCTGGAGGCGCAGGGATGGCCGGACAGCCCGAACCATCCGGACTTCCCATCGACCAAATTGCGCCCTGGCGACACATATCGCCAAGTCACGGAGTACCGTCTGTCCTAGCGGTGTCGGACCAAGGCCAAGACCGGATGCGGATCGCGCTCGCGCCGAGCGTTCAATCTGGAACGTGGCCTTCGAACAGGGGATCGGGCGTGACTCCCCGATCAGAGCCGAGCCATGCGCTATATCTGGCGGCGCAGCAGAGCGACGAAGAACACACCCCCGATCAGACCTGTGACGATCCCGATGGGCATGTCTTCGGGCGCCATGACCCGTCGTGCGATGATATCGGCCCAGAGGAGGAAGATGGCGCCTGCGATTGCTGAACAGGGCAGCACCCGCGCATAATCTCCGCCCACGATGGCGCGGACGATATGCGGGATCATCAGGCCGACAAATCCGATCATCCCCGAAAACGCTACCATCACGCCGGTGACAAGCGCCCCAATCACAAAGACCGACCGCCGGAAGGCGACCACAGGGATCCCGAGCGAGGTTGCGGTTTCGTCACCGATGGTCATTGCGTTCAGATCTGCCGCCCGTGACCAGAGCCAGATGGCACAGGGCAGTAGAACCATCAGCGGATAGATGAGGTGGCTCCATTGTGCCAATCCCAGACCGCCCAACATCCAAAACACGACCGTATGGGCCGCCCGTGGATCACCCAAAAAGATCAGCAGATTGGCGGCGGCCATAATCACGAAGGATACGGCGACCCCGGTCAATACCAGGCGATCTGCGCTGGAGGCACCAGCAAAGCGCGCCACGGCCAGCACCGCCGCAGTCGCAGCCAAGGCACCCAGAAACGCCATCAGCGGCACTGTCAAAAGACCTATGAACAGGCCGGTATGCAGCAGCGCCAGAATTGCCCCGAACCCCCCACCCGAGGAGATGCCCAGCAAGTGCGGATCGGCCAGCGGGTTGCGGGTCACCGCCTGCAGGCTCGCCCCGACCACTGCCAGCCCCGCCCCGACAATCGCTGCGAGAAGGGCGCGGGGAAACCGGATGTCCCAGATGATGGCTTCGCGACCGCTGGACCAATCCGGTGTGATCAGGCCCAACCCCATCTGGTTGGACAAGACGCCCCAAACCGTGCGCAGCGGCACCGAGACGGCGCCCACCGAGACCGCAAAGCTGAGCGAGACGAAGAGTATTCCAAACCCGGCCAGCACGATAAGTGGCATGCGCAGCGATACGCTACGTGACTGGCTGGGGCGGGACAGGCTCATTCGCCCCAGAACGCCTCGGCCAGGCGCCCGACAGCGGCGACATTGCGCGGGCCGGGGGTGGCCTCGACATAATCGAGCACGACGAAGCGATCGTTTTGGACGGCGCTGATGCCCGACAAAGCGGGGTTATTGCGCATGAAGTCCATTTTCTGTTCGGCGGTGACCTCGCCATAGTTCACGATGATCACGACCTCTGGGTCGCGTTCAACAACCGCTTCCCAACTGACGGTGCCCCAGCTTTCGCGGAAATCATCCATGATGTTCACGCCGCCCGCGGCCTGGATGAGGGCGGTGGGCATCGCGAAATGTCCGGCGGTGAAGGGCGTGTCCTCGCCGCTATCATAGACAAACACCCGCGGCGCGGGGCCGTCGGTTTCCAGGCCAGCCAAGATCTCATTCAGCTCGGCCTCGTAGCCGGCGATCAATTCCTCAGCCAGGGGCTCCACCCCGAAGATGATCCCCAGATTGCGCAAATCGTTATACATCAGGTCCAACGTGACCTGCTGCTCCATCCCCAGATGGATGCAGCTTTCGGTCAGCTCGTAGACCTTGATGCCGAAGCGGTCCAATGTCTCGGGCGTCACCTCGCCACCGACGCGCATACCGTAATTCCACCCTGCGAAGAAGAAATCCGCATCAGCGCCCGCCAGCACTTCGAGAGTGGGGTAGCGCTCTGCCAATTCCGGCAATTCGGCGACACCGGCGCGGATCTCAGGGTTCAGATGGTTCCAGCCCGAAATGCCGGTATAGCCCACCATGTGATCGGTCAGGCCCAGCACCAGCATCATCTCGGTCAGGTTCACATCGTGAGAGATGGCCGCCTGCGGCACATTGTCAAAGGTGATCTCGCGGTCGCAGCTTTGCACCGTTGCCTGGGCCAACGCAGCCGACCCCATTAGCGTTAGGCCAAAGGTGAGGAAGAGGGGTTTCATTGCAGCGTGCTCCGTTGGTTTTGCAGATGAAATGTAAAATGGCGCGCCGAGGATCGGTTGAGCCAATCGGCACGGGCCTGAACCTGGAAGGCGTCGGTCACCAATTGTTCTGTCAGCACATCTGTCGGCGGCCCAAAAGCCAGTGGATGCCCCTGATCCAGCACCAGAATGTCGTCGCAGGTCTCGGCGGCCAGGTTGAGATCGTGCAGGCTGGTGACGACGGTCACATCCAGGTGCCGGATCAACTCCAGCACCTCAAGCTGATGGCGGATGTCCAAATGGTTGGTGGGTTCGTCCAGGACCAGCAATTGCGGTTGTTGGGCCAAAGCACGGGCCACCATAACGCGCTGGCGTTCGCCGCCTGACAGAGTGCCGAACAGACGTGCGCTGAACGGCGCGAGGTCAAGCTGTGCCAGGGCATTGGCCACGATTTCAGCCTCATGGGCGCCTGCCATCTGGAAGCCTGTCCGGTGTGGCACGCGCCCAAGCGAGACAATCTCGCGTATTGTCAGCGCGAAGTCGGTGGGTTGTTCCTGCAGCACTGCCGCGACCTTGCGGGCCGCTGCGCGTGGCGGGATCGCCCAGATATCCGCGCCGCCCACCTGAATGCGGCCCGTCAGCGGAAGGTTGTAGCGGTAGAGCATGCGCAGAAGCGTGGATTTCCCAGCGCCGTTCGGGCCCACAACACCCATGATGCGCCCGGCCGACAGGGTGAAACTGGTGGGATGCAGGACAGGCGTTTCAGCGCGGGGTGCTGCCCAGGATACGTTCTCGACAATCAGCTCTTCGGCGTTCATTGCAGCACGTCCTGACGGTCTTCCATAACCGTTATCGCGGCAGGCACCCGGGCCAACGTGGTCTTGCGCAGCTTGCCGGGACGGTCGACCGACGAACACCAACCATCATCCAGATCGGCATATTGGCGCGCGAAGGTGACAAGATCGGCGATGTCCTCATCGGGATCGATATCGCCAAACAGATATGTTGCTTTGCGCGTGCCATGATAGGCGATCGTGCAGGGGCGGTCGCAGCCCGCCATGCAGGCGATCCCGGAAATTTCGAAAGTGTCGTTGATCGTGTCGCCCGCCATGTCGATGGCCAGGCGCAACCGCTGGATCAACTCATATCCTGGACGGCAATCGGTGCCCTTGTGCTTGCACGATGTGCAAACCGTAATGCGATGATGGGTGCTTGTCCGGGTCATGTCGCCCTCCGCGATGATGCGGGGGCGTCAAGGTACCAGAACCAAATGCGGCCCGTGCCGGATATTGCATTCTCAGTCTCCTTTCCGGGCACCCCGCCCGGGTTTCAGTTGGATCGAGCAATGGCAGGTCTCCTGACTTCGCGGGTCGCGGCGCATCGTCGGCCTTCCCGGGAGGGGTCCCAGTGGCGTGTTGCGAGGCGCTCACCGCTTACAGTTGCGGGGGCAGTCACGGACTTGGCGCTGTCGAAGGCGGCGCCGCACCGTGTTCCCTTTTCATCCGTCGGGCCGTGAGGCCGTCCGGAACCATTACATCTTTGACGGGTAAGTCGATTCCGCAGCTCCCGCAAGGCGAAAGAGTTTTGCGGGCGCGCGGGTCGATTTCGGCGCCTGTGCACCCTTGGGATCGCGTGGGTGTTCGAATGCGGGCGGGAATGCCGAACGGATCCGGCATTCCCGGTTTGTGCAATGACGTCAGAGCGTGATGCGATAGCGGGCAAAGCCATCCGGTCCGTCGCCCGCAGCCTCGATCGTCACGCCTTCGACGGCATCCATGAACTGCGCAGCGGCGGGGCCGGTATCAAACAGCACCGTGGTGCCCTCCATCGGCGCAAAGGTCCAATTGGCATCGGCTGAGGGGCTGACCGTGCCCTGTTCGACGATATAGCGCACGATGACGTCGCGGTTGGTATCCGGCCCTTCGAACACCACCGTTTCCGGTGAAGCGCCCGGGAAGTTGCCACCGCCGCCAGCGCGGTAGTTGTTTGTGGCGACGATGAAGACCTGCTCAGGATCGATCGGCGCGCCTTGATACATCAGGTTTACAATCCGATGCGCGTCTTGGGCGACGACCTCGCCGTCATTGTCGTAGCGCGAGGGTTGGCTGAGATCGATTTGATAGGTCACGCCATCGATCACGTCGAAATTGTAGGATGGGAAATCCGGATTCAGCAGAACCTGATCGGCCACCCCTGCCTCGATCTGGTTGAACATGCCCGCGGAACGCTCCAGCCATTCGCGCACCTCGGCCCCGGTGATCCGCACTGCGCGGACCGTATTGGGATAGAGGTACAGATCCGCGACGTTCTTGATCGCGATCGCCCCTGCAGGGACATCGGTGAAGTATTCCGGCCCACCACGGCCACCGGCCTTGAACGGCGCGGCAGCGGACAGGATGGGCAGACCTTCATTCTCGGTGCCCGCCATCATCTGCTCGATATACCAGGTCTGTGCGTTCGACACGATCTGCACCGAGGGGTCGTCGGCCACCAGAGCGAAATAGCTGTGTAATGGCGCATCACTTTGTCCAACCTCGGCGCGCACATATTCCAACGTGGCGTCATGATCGGCTTGGACGGCCTCCAGTACCGAAGGGACGCTGTCCACAAGTGGCGTGACCGAGCGGTCCTCTTCCCGGCGAGAAATCGGCCGCGCCTCAGACATATGTGAGGCGATCCGCCAGCTATTGCCGTCCCGCTCCAGCATCAGATCGACCAGACCCATATGGCTGCCCCAGAACCCGGCCATAACAGCCGGTTTGCCCATGATGGTGCCAGCCGCGGTGTCGACGCCGGGGGTTTCATCGTAGTCCGGGCCCGGGAAAACGCGGTGGTGGTGACCGGTCAGGATCGCGTCGATGCCGTTGATGGCCGCCAGCGGGATCGAGGCATTTTCCATCCCGTCAAAGTGATCCGCGCCTTCGATGCCGGAATGGCTGAGCGCGATGATCAGATCGGCCCCTTCCTCGCGCATTTGCGGCACATAGGCGCGCGCGGTCTCGATGATGTCGCGGGCCATGACATTGCCTTCCAGGTGGCGGCGATCCCATGTCATGATTTGCGGCGGAACAAAGCCGATCAGGCCGATGCGGATCGGATGCGCCTCTCCGGCGCCATCTGTGATTGTCCGGTCGAGGATCACATAGGGTGGGACGAGTGTGGTGTCTTCGGTGGGCGAAGCGCCCATTTCGGTCGCCACATTTGCGCAAACGACCGGGAAGCTTGACCCCGACAGCGAGTTCATCAGGAAATTGATGCCATAGTTGAATTCGTGATTGCCCAGGGTCGACGCATCGAAGCCGAGCGTATTCATCGCGGCGATGATCGGGTGGCTGTCACCTTCGGACATGCCTCGTTCATAGGCCATGTAGTCGCCCATCGGATTGCCCTGCAGGAAATCTCCATTGTCCAGTAGCAGAGAATTCGTCGATTCCGCCCGGACCTCTTCAATGAGAGCAGCGGTGCGGGCCAGACCAACCGTGTCGACGGGACGATCGCCATAGTAATCGTATGGGAAGATATGAACGTGCAGATCCGTGGTTTCCATCAGGCGCAGATGTGCCTGACCGGCCTGCGCGCGTGCCGAGAACGGGTGCAGTGCGATAAAGCCAGCGGTTGAGGCGAGAAAAGCCCGACGATTGAGTAGAAGCGGCATTGTAAAACTCCCGTTGTTGCAGCGCGATGCGCACGTGCTTAGTTGCAGCGAGAATGTCCGTTGTATCTCCAAAAACGGAATTCGTCCGATCCATGCTGCCGATATGTGACGATGACATGTCAGTCTCGCCCCTAAGTCGATGTTGGCACATAGGTGCAGCGCCGAACAGAGAGCGTAGGATCGGTTTGACAGTTCGGGCTGTTCGGGGATGATGCGCGCATGACAAACGCCTCTCGTCCGCCCAAGCCCAAAATCATTCCCTACCGCCCCGATCCGGACCGTTACGACAAGATGCTGTATCGCCGGTGTGGTCAATCTGGCCTGAAGCTGCCTGCCATCAGTTTGGGCCTTTGGCACAATTTCGGGGGGGATACGCCGCACAGCCTGAAGCGCGCCATGTGCCAGACGGCCTTTGACCATGGCATCACGCATTTCGACCTCGCCAACAATTACGGGCCACCTGCGGGCTCTGCCGAAGAAGCCTTTGGCGAGATCCTGAGAACCGATTTCGCCGGATATCGCGACGAGCTGATCATTTCGTCGAAGGCAGGCTATGACATGTGGCCCGGGCCCTATGGCGAATGGGGCTCGCGCAAATATCTGATCGCGTCCTGCGATCAATCGCTGAAGCGGATGGGCCTCGACTATGTCGATATCTTCTATTCGCACCGCTTCGATCCGGACACACCGCTGGAAGAGACGATGGGCGCGCTGGATCATATCGTCCGCTCCGGCCGCGCGCTTTATGTGGGGATTTCAAGCTACAACTCGCAGCGCACGCGCGAGGCGCTGGCTATTCTGTCGGATCTGGGCACGCCCTGTTTGATCCACCAACCCTCCTACAATCTGCTGAACCGCTGGGTCGAACATGATGGCCTGCTGGACACGCTGGACGAGCTTGGTGTCGGCTCCATCGCCTTTACTCCGCTGGCACAGGGAATTCTGACCTCAAAATACCTAAACGGTATCCCCGAAGGCAGCCGGGCGACCCAGGGCAAATCGTTGCTGGACGGTATGATCAACGAGCGGTCGCTTGCCAGTGTCCGTGCCCTGAATGCGCTGGCAGAGGCGCGTGGCCAAACCTTGGCGCAGATGGCGCTGGCCTGGGTGCTGCGCGGCGGGCGCGTTACCACCGCGCTGATCGGCGCCTCGCGCCCTGAACAAATTGTCGATTGCGCTGCTGTTATCGACAATCTTGAATTTAGCGACGCCGAGCTTGCGAGGATCGATGAAATCAGTTCGGAAGAGGCGATCAATCTTTGGGCCAAGTCCTCTGAAACGTCTTAAGGCGCAAGCGGACGGGTAGAGACATCGTCGGCGTTGTCAGACAGATCGCGCCGCCTTGACCGCGCCGGACCTCGGGGGGCGATCTAACCGCTCGACCCACACATACCTACTTCGTCCGCCGCGAAAGGGGCGGGGTATCCGAAAGAGCACAACGTCCAAATCGTCTGGGATGGGCGCCGATCATGTCAGTGCTCGGGCGACCTGCGCGAAAGACTATGGACTCATCCGACATCGGCCTGCTTTCTTACGGCCTGTCTGAGTAACACTGGATTGGCCATTACCACATGAAACGAATGCGGATTCTCGATACCGATGGGGGCGTCGATGATGCGCAGGCTTTGCTGATGCTTCTTGCGGCTGGCTGGGAGCCGGATTTCATCACGACCGTGTTTGGCAATGTCGCTTTGCCCGATGCGACGCGAAACATCCTCACCGTGCTTGCCGTGGCGGGCAGGGGGGATATCCCCGTCCATATGGGCGCGGATCGTCCCTTGATCCAACCGCTGTTGGACGCAACGGATATCCACGGGCAAGATGGTCTGGGCGGCGCTCCGCGTCCTGCCGCAATCCCGCAACCGGCCAGCGCCCAGGGCGTGCAGGTTCTTGTGTCCAGCCTGCAAGAAGCGGCGCGGACTGGCGATTGTGTCGATCTGCTGATGATCGGACCTCTGACCAATCTGGCCCTGGCTCTGCGGCTTGCGCCCGATTGCATTGCCGGGATCGGGCGCGTTACGATCATGGGCGGCTCGGCCCATGGACGGGGCAACATCACCCCCGCAGCCGAGTTCAATATCTTCGCCGATCCTGAAGCGGCTGCAATTGTCCTTGCCGCCGAAATCGAGATTGTCGTCGTGCCTTGGGAGACCTGCACTGGCCACCGGATCACCGGGGCCGACGTGGATGCGCTGTTTGACGCGCTCCCGGATGGGCCGGTCAAAACGTTCTCAAAAGCACTGGCCGCACATGCCCGCGCGACGATTTCGAGCTTCGGCGGTGGCGATCATTTTCGCTTTGTCGACCCTTTGGCAGCCGCGGTTGTGATCGATCCGGACATCATCACGCAGTCTTTGCACGCCTGCATGGATGTCGCACTGGCCCCGGGCATCACGCGGGGCATGACAGTGGCCGACCCATCCGGTCGCCTTGGTACACCGAAACGGGCGCTTGTTGAGCGGGTCGATATGGATCGGTTGGTTGATCTCTACCGCGCTTCGATCGCCTATGTGGCGCCAGAGGCATCGCTGGCATGACCCAGGCAGAGCGCCCAACAGATCATCTGATCAATGCCGCTGACGAGGTGAAGATCCGGCAACGGCTGGTGCGCGTGGCGCTGGGACGCGAGCCAGCAGATACGCGGCTGCGTGTGGGCAAATTGCTTGATGTGCATTCGCGGATGTGGCTGACGGACCAAGAGATTGTCATGTCGGGCCGCCGCATCGCCTATGTGGGTCCGGCGGGATCTTATCCCGGAACAATCGCCCGCGAGGTCCACGACCCCGACTTGATGGCTGTGCCTGGTTTTGGCGAAGTCCACAAACATATCGAAAGCTCCCACGTCACGCCGGAATGGGAGGCGGCGCTGGTGCTGCCCCATGGCAATACCTGGACCTGCGAGGCCAGCCACGAGTTTTCCAACGTCAATGGCGCGCGAAATCTCGAATTCTGGCTGACAGCGCGCTTGGCGGGCAGTCCTCAGAAGATTTTTCCGCTGCCTGGCTCGGCCGTGCCACCCACGGCCTATGAATGGGGTGGTGGCCATTTCGGGTATGAGGAACAGGCCGGGTTTCTGACCGAAAGCCTGATGGTGGCGGGCCTGGACGAGGTGATGGACTGGCCCGCCGTGTGGAACCCCGAAAACCCGTCATATGATCGGTTGTGGGGGATGATCGAGGCCACTTTCGAAAAGCGCGGCGTCATTGAAGGGCACGCTGCAGGTATTCGGGATATGGCTACGATCAATGGCCTTGCCGTGGCTGGTCTGGCGTCTGACCACGAGGCATGGACGACGCAAGAGGTGCTCGACAAGCTGCGCCGCGGACTGTTCATGGAATTGCGTCCGCATTCCCTGACAGAGATGGTTGAGGGCCTTTTGGAGGCGGGTCTGACGGATTGGAGCCAGTTTGCCCTGACCACCGATGATCGGTCCTGTTCGGACACGCTGAAGCTGGGGGCGACCGACCACAACGTGCGGTTGGCAATCAAAGCGGGCCTTTCGCCGGACATCGCGATCCAGATGGTCACGATAAACCCAGCGCGTCATATGCGGCTGACACCCTGGGTGGGCTCCATCGCGCCGGGTCGCTTTGCGGATATCGTCCTACTGGACGATGCCGATACCCTGTCGATCCGCAAGGTCTGGGCCGATGGGGAATTGGTGGCGGCGGATGGCAAATATCTGAAACCTGTTCCAAGGATCGAATGGCCCGGCTGGGCGACACAAACGGTCAATATCAATCGTGCCATGAAGCCCGAGGATTTCGCCATTCCGGCGCAGAACGGGCGCATCACGATGAAGGCCGCCCTTTTAAGGCCATTCCACTGGGATGACGATTTCATCACTATGGAATTGCCAGTGTCCGACGGGGTCGTTCAGCGTGACCCGGATCGCAATGTCACCAAATTCTCGATCGTCGACAGGTTCTCGGGCATCGGCAAGACATCATCGATGTTCTGGTTGGGAACCGGGCCGCGAACCGCGGATAGCGCCTTGGCCTGCTCAATGGGTCACGACAAGCACAATATCTGGGTTGTGGGATCGTCCGACACAGCCATGGCGCAGGCAGTCAACGCGTTGCGCGATATTCAGGGCGGTTGGGCCTTGGTGCGCGAGGGCCAAGTGGTTGCGACGGTGCGATACGAGGTGGGTGGTCTGATGACCTGTCGTCCGCCCGAAGCGTTGGACGCCGAGATGCAGGCGCTTTATGCCGAGGGTGGCAAAATCGATTGGATGTACGAGCCGACCTTCAGCCCGCGTTGGTTTCCCGGGTTCCCCGAGCGTCTGGCCTTCGCCACCTTGACCTGTGCGCCATGGCGTTGGGTGCTCGTGGCGCCGTCTGACCTCGCGCCGGAGGGGTTTGTGAATGTTGCCACCGGACAAACACATCCAATTGTCTGGTAGTCGCCCAATAATTGATCGTTTGCATCGTTTCGCGCCGCTAATTTGAGGGAGGAACTTGCGTGTTAACCAATCGCTCCATACGCTCCCCCCATTGATAGCACGCCTGCCTTGTCTGCCGGGCGCTATGAGAAACGGGGAAATACTATGACTATACGACGGACGTTCAGCGTCGCGGCATTTTCTGCCGCTGCCTTGCTGACAGCCAATCCGGCCTTGGCGCAGTCACGGACATTTACGGTCTCGTGGTGGGGATTTAACGGCGACGCGCTGCAGGAAATCATCATCGATCCATTCCAAGAAATGTGTGATTGCGACGTTGTGTTCGAGACGGGCAACAACGCCGACCGGCTCAGCCGTCTGCAATTGCGCGGTGGGGAAGGGGTGGATGTGATTTACCTCACGGACCGCTTCTCGCAGCTGGGGATCGAGTTGGGCCTGTTCCAGCCGGTTGATCGCGCGCAAGTCCCGAACATCGATCAGATCTATGACCTCGCCCAAGCGCCGCAGGGCGAATTTGGCCCCGCCTATACCATCGGACGCGTCGGCATCGTCTATAACAGCGAAGAAGTCGCCGAGCCGATCACGTCATGGGATGATCTGTGGCGCGAGGATCTGGCATCGCAGGTGTCGCTACCCGGCATCACCACGACCGCCGGGCCCATGGTTGTGCTGCGCGCGGGTCAGCGGGCGGGCGTCGATGCCTATGAGGATCCCGATGCCGCCTTTGCCGAAGTGGCTGATATCGTGCCGAACGTCCTGACCAACTACAATACCGGGTCAGAGATGATAAACCTCTTCTCGACCGGAGAAATCACAGTCTCCATGGCGCAGGATTTTGCGCTTGGCCGGTTGCAGGATGCCGTGCCTTCTGTGGTTTGGGCCGATCTTGAGGATGGGGCGATTGCAACGCTGAACACGATCAACATTCCAACCGGCTCGGAGAATGTTGAACTGGCGCATATGTTCCTGAACTTCGTGCTGTCGATCGAAATCCAGCAGGAGCTTGCAGAACGTGGCGTCGATGCCCCGGTGCATGCAGGCGTTGACCTGACTGAGGAGCAGGCGGCGCCCTGGACCTACGGTGATGAGATGATCTCAGGGTTGCAGCGTGTGGACTACGTTCCAATGAACGCAAACCTTGACGAGTGGATCAATCGCTGGAACGAAATCTTCGGCATGTAAGCCGAATTTGGGCAGTATCCTTCGGGGCGGGTGACTGTCCCGGGGCTTTTCCCGGATCCATCGGAAGAACCGATATGAAACGTCTTGCAGGCTGGATGCTCTCATCTCCTGCGACCCTTGCGGTGTCGCTGTTCCTGATTATTCCGGTTGCCGCCACGATCAGCGTGACCTTCACCGCACCCGCCGGGATCTTTGCGCCCTATACGGATTTCTTCGCCTCGGGCTTCCAGCGAACCGTGTTATGGCGCACTTTCGAGGTTGCCGCGATCACTACCGTGATCTCTCTCATCCTGGGGCTGCTCACGGCCTATGTCGTGTCCCGCAGCCCGCCTTGGATGAAGTCAATCCTGGTGGTCCTTGCCGTCTTCCCATTGCTGACGGGTGTCGTGGTACGCTCTTTCGCTTGGCTCATCATCCTGGGCCGCAACGGTGTTCTGAACAACACGCTGGAATGGCTGGGTCTGATCGAGCGGCCCATGGCGCTGCTCTATAGCCAGACATCGGTGGTCATCGCACTCATCTACATCTTTATTCCCCTGATGATCCTCGTCCTGATCGGGGTCTTGGAGAATATCCCAGACGATCTGCTTCAGGCGTCGTCGTCGCTTGGCGCGTCGCCCACGGCCACGTTCATTCAGGTCGTTTTGCCGTTGGCGACGCCAGGATTGATCGTGGGCGCGGTGCTTGTCTTCACGGCCAGCTTCACCTCCTATGCCACGCCGCATCTTCTGGGCGGGACCAGGCAGATGATGATGGGCACCTTCCTGCACCAGCGCGCCATGGTATCGTTCGATTGGGTCAGCGCGTCCACGGTCGCCGCCATAATGGTGGCGGTGATCATCACCACCGTTCTTGTCATGACGCGCATCGCAAAGCGTCTCAATCCGATGGCATCCTGATATGGCCTACCGCACGCACCCGCTGCTGATCGTGATGACCATCCTGGTCTATTTCTTCCTGATCGGACCGCTCATCATCATCTTCGGGGCCTCGGTTTCGGACACCACATTCCTCGCATTTCCGCCGCAGGGACTGACCCTGCATTGGTTCGAGAATATTTGGGAAATCTCGGCGTTTCGCCGCACCATCGTCACCTCGTTTCAGGTGGCGCTTTTGGGCACGTTTTTAGCCCTGCTGATCGGTATTCCCGCGGCTTATGCATTGAACCGCCATCGCATCCATCTGCCGGGCTGGCTGTCGACGCTTTTCGTTCTGCCAATCCTGGTGCCTGAGATCGTCATCGGGTTCTCGCTGCTGCGGTCGGTCAATGTGGGCTTGGGCGTGCCTGTCTTCGCCTCGCTATTGATCGGGCACACGCTTTTGGTGCTGCCCTATGTGGTGCGAGTGATTTCCGCTGCGCTGGCATCGTTCGATTTCTCCATCGAAGAGGCCGCGATTTCGTTGGGCAGCCACCCGGTGAAGACCTTTTTCACCATCGTTCTGCCCAATGTGCGCTCGGGTGTGATCGCCGCCTTCATTCTGGCCTTCATCACCTCGATCAACGACGTTTCGGTCTCGCTGTTTCTGACCGGCCCAGGGATCTCCACGCTTCCGATCCAAATTCTTGCCCATGTGGAACAATTCTTCGATCCGACCATCGCGTCCGTCTCGGTGTTGCTCATGATGTTGACCATTGTCGTCATGGTTATCGTCGAGCGGACGCTGGGCCTGACCACCGTGGCAAAGTAAAAGGCACCGCACCCCATGACCCTGCCACTTTCCATCGATAAGATCACCGCCCATTACGGGACGACCAAGGTGCTGGAGGACCTGTCGCTGACCGTCGCCGACGGGGAATTGGTGTCGCTGCTTGGCGCATCGGGGTGCGGTAAGACCACGACTTTGCGTCTGGTCGCGGGGTTCATGCAACCGACAAGCGGGACTATTCGGCTGGGGCAGAATGACCTGACGCGGCTGCCGGCCCATGGCCGTGACATTGGGCTGGTGTTCCAAAGCTACGCCTTGTTTCCGCATCTGAGCGTCGAGAACAATGTCGGCTTCGGGTTGAAGCAGCGCAAAGTATCTGCATCCGAACGGCACACGCGCGCGATGGAGATGCTGGATCGTGTCGGGCTTGCCCATCTGGCCGATCGCTTGCCCGGCGAGCTGTCTGGCGGCCAGAAACAGCGCGTGGCACTGGCCCGGGCCCTGGTGATCGAGCCGCCGCTTTTGATGTTTGATGAGCCGCTGTCGAACCTCGATGCCAAGCTACGGGTCGATATGCGGGTGGAAATCCGTCAACTTCAGCGCGCCAATGGGACAACGGCACTGTACGTGACCCACGACCAGGAAGAGGCGTTTTCAATCTCGGACCGTGTGGCGATCATGGATCAGGGCCGGATCATGCAGCTCGACACGCCTGAAACCTTGTATCAGCGCCCCGCCAATACATTTGTCGCCCGCTTCGTCGGGTTCGAGAATTTGATCGAGCTGAACGTGACCCACCGGGAGGGCGCCGTTGTGCAGGCCGAAACGCCGGACGGCGCCACGCTTAGCTTGTCGCAGGATCGGTTGGGAGCAATCCCCGACGCATTTATCCTGGCCACACGGGCCGACGGCCTGCGCGTGACCGACGAGGCGGGGGCCGAGGGGCTGCCCGCCACGCTTGGGCTTCGCACCTATCTGGGCCGGGCCTACCAATATCAATGCCAGGCGGGGCCGGGGCATCTGGTTGCCAATGGCGCACTCGGCACGCCGTTCGAGCCGGGCGCACATGTCACGCTGACCCCCAACCCGGATCAATGTGCGATCCTAAAGCCGGAATGAAAACGCTCCTCACCAATGCCTGGATCCTGACGGTCGATGCTGAGATGGCCGAGCATCGCAGCGGCTGGCTTCTGATCGACGATGACAGGATCGCCGGGCTTGGTGGCGGCCCACCGCCGCAAGCAGAGGACGCGGAGATCCGCGATATGGGCGGTGACATCGTGATGCCGGGCATGGTCAATACCCATTGCCATATGGCGATGTCGCTGTTCCGCGGGTTGGGCGAAGACGTCGATGACCGGCTGTTCCGTTACATGCTGCCGCTGGAGCGTAAATTCGTGTCGCCCCAGATGGTGCGCGCTGGCTCGACCCTATCGGCACTGGAAATGATCATGGGCGGCGTCACGAGCGTTGCGGACATGTATTACCACGAAACCGTCGTCGCCGATGTGATTACAGCGTCGGGTATGCGTGGCGTAGTGGGACAGACGCTCGCTGATTTCGACCCGCCCGACCAACGCAGCTTCGACGAAGGCTTCGCGCTTTGCGATGCGCTGGTGGAGCATTGCGCCGGGCAGCCGCGCGTCACCGCCTCCATTGCGCCTCACGCGCCCTATTCGACGGGGATGCCGATGATGGAACGGGTCGTTGATTGGCACGCGGCGCATCCTGAAACGCGCATCCAGATCCACTTGGCCGAGACCGTCGATGAAGTGACCTGGGCGCGAGACACCCACGGCATGAGCACCACATCAGTCTGCGCGATGGCGGGATTGTTGAAGCCCGGCACCATCGCCGCCCATTCCCTGATGATCGACGATGCCGACATCGAGATCCTTGCACGAACGGATACACGAGTCGCCCACAATGCGCGGTCGAACGGCAAGGCTGGGCGGGGCATGGCGCGGGTGGAGGATATGCGCCGTGCAGGCATCCCGGTGGGCCTTGCCACGGATGGTCCGATGAGTGGCAATAGCCTTGATTTGTTTGCGCAATTCGGTGTCGTGTCGATCTTCGCCAAGGTTCTGGGCGGATCGCGTAAACCGCTGCCGACGCGCGACGTGATCCGCATGGCCACGATTGAAGGCGCGCAGGTGCTAGGGCTCGACGCCGAAGTGGGGTCTTTGGAGGTTGGCAAGCAAGCGGACCTGATCTGTATCGACCTCTCTGCGCCGCGAATGCAACCGATCTATGATCCATATTCCGCGCTTGTCTTTGCGGCGATACCGTCTGACGTGCGCGACGTGATGGTCGACGGTGTTTGGCTGATGCGTGATCGTATGGTGGAGACACTGGAACCGGCCAAGGTTCTGGCCGATGCCAATCAGGTCGCCGGGCAGTTCCGTACCGAAATCGCCGCCATCGACACCGCCCTTGCCGAGGAAGGATGATCCCATGACCTCCGTGTCCGATTTGCAAGCCGTTCTGGACTACGCCGATACCCATATGGAGGACAGCCTCGCGCGGCTATTCGAGCTGGTGCGCATCCCCTCGGTCTCCACCGTCCCGGCCCATGCCGATGATTGTCGGGCGGCAGCTCAATGGCTGGCCGACCAGCTGAGCGATCTGGGTTTTGATGCTTCGGTTCGTCCAACGGACGGCCATCCGATGGTTGTGGGCCATCAGATTGACGCGACCTGCCCCCACATTTTGTTTTACGGCCATTACGATGTGCAGCCTGTGGACCCGCTGGATTTATGGGAGACCGATCCGTTCGAACCGACGCTGCAACCTCAGCCCGATGGCGATACCCATATCGTGGGGCGCGGCGCCTCCGACGATAAGGGCCAGCTTCTGACCTTCATCGAGGCTTGCCGGGCGTGGAAGGCGGTCACGGGCCGCCTGCCGATCAGGGTCTCGATGCTGTTTGAGGGAGAGGAGGAATCCGGATCCCAAAGCCTCGGGCTGTTCTTGGAAAAGACCGCTGAGGAACTGCGCGCCGACGTGATGATGGTCTGCGACACGGATATGTGGGATCGCGAGACGCCCGCGATTACCACGATGCTGCGCGGTTTGGTCGGAGAGGAATTTACGATCACCTGTGCCGACCGGGATCTGCATTCCGGAATGTTTGGGAATGCGGCACGCAATGCGTTGCAGGTGGCCAGCGAGGCATTGTCTAGCCTGCGCCGCAGCGATGGCAGCGTAACATTGCCAGGGTTCTACGATGGGGTCGAAGATCTGGCCCCTGAGATCAAAGCGCAGTGGCAGCGTTTACCTTTCGATCAGGGCGCCTTCCTGTCCGACATCGGCCTTCACATCCCCGCCGGAGAGACCGCTTATTCGATTATGGAGCAGGTCTGGGCGCGACCCAGTTGCGAGATCCATGGGGTGATCGGTGGCTACACCGAAGAGGGCTTCAAGACGGTCATTCCCGCCAAAGCCACGTCAAAGGTCTCGTTTCGCTTGGTGGCCGGACAAGATCCCGCGCGCATCCGCGACGCATTCCGCGCCCATATCCGGTCCCATGTTCCCGAGGATTGCTCTGTCGCGTTCACCTCCCACGGCGCGAGCCCGGCGCTGTCCTTGCCGCTCGACAGCCCTTACCTGGCCGCGACGCGCAATGCGCTCAGCCGCGAATGGGGCCGGGAAACGGCCTTGGCTGGCACCGGTGGATCGATCCCTATCGTCGGCGAATTCAAACGCAAATTGGGGATGGATACGCTTTTGGTCGGCTTTGCCCGCTTCGATAATCGCATTCATAGTCCGAATGAGAAATACGATCTGTCCAGTTTCGAAGGGGGTATCCGATCCTTCGTGCGGGTGCTCGCGGCGCTGTCTGAGCTTGAGGGCAACTCTGCCGCTTGATGGGACGAGATCCGCGAATTCACCGGCCAACGCCGACGCGCGCGTCGGAATGAATGTTTTGGCGCAGAGGCGCGCGCTATCCTGGGGAGTGAGACAGGCCGGTTAGGTTCCGCTTCGGCTTCGCCAACTTATCGCGCTGAAGCCCGCGAATACTATCGCCGCGACGCAGACAATGGACGGTCCCGCCGGTGTGTCGAACATATAGGCTGCGCGCAGGCCCGCAAATGCCGATACGCCACCGATCACTGCCGCGATCAGGGCCATCGCTTCGGGGGTGCGGGCAAGGCTGCGTGCGGCAGCGGCCGGGATGATCAACATGGCAGCGATCAGAAGGACACCGACAACCTTGATGGCGACAGCGACGGTAATCGCCAAGGCAAGCGTCAGGATAAGCTGCTCGCGCTTGGGGTCTATGCCGCTGGCATAGGCCAGCTCTTCATTCAGGGTCGAGGTCAAAAGCGGCGACCAGCGCCAGGCAATGAGTGCAATGACCAGGGCCGCGCCGCCCCAGATGACAAGCAGATCCGTCCGCGAAACCGCCAGGATATCGCCAAAGAGATAGGCCATGAGATCGATACGGATGCCCGATAGGAACGATACCGCCACCAGCCCAAACGCCAGTGCAGAATGGGCCAGCACGCCCAGCAACGTGTCCATCGCGTAGCCGCGGCCCGCCAACAGCGTAACGGTAAGGGCCATGATCAAAGCGACGGCGACCGCCCCAACGAAGATCGACATTTGAAGGGCCAGCGACAGTGCCACCCCCAGGATTGCGGCATGGGCCGTGGCATCACCAAAATAGGCCATGCGCCGCCAGACCACGAAACACCCCAAGGGGGCGGCCGCAAAGGCGACGCCAACGCCTGCCAGCGTCGCACGGGTCATAAAATCATCGAGCATTATTCAGCGGCCTCATGAGAATGCGGGTGATCATGCTCGTGGTCATGATCATGATCGTGTCGGTAAAGCGCCAGCGCTCCACCCGTTCCCGTGCCGAAAAGTGCGCGATATTCCGGCGCAGAGGCGACGATCGCCGGTGTCCCCTCGCAGCAGACATGGCCGTTCAAACACACCACGCGGTCCGAGGCACTCATCACCACATGGAGTTCATGGCTGATCATCAACACCGCACAGCCTGTGTCGCGGCGCACGTCCTCGATCTGCCGGTAGAAGGCCGCCGATCCTGGCTGGTCCAGGCCCTGTGTGGCCTCGTCGAGTAGCAGGATATCGGGCCGATTGATCAGGGCATGGGCCAGGAGCACCCGCTGGAACTGTCCGCCTGAGAGTTGAGACATCTGTCGCTTGAGGAGATCCGGCACCCCTGCTGCATCAAGCGCTGACATACATTCGCGGCGCGTCACCCGACCGCTGAGCCGCATGAAACGCTCGACGGTGATCGGTAGTGTCGCGTCGATATGCAAACGCTGCGGCACATAGCCGATGCGCAGGCCGGGCTTGAGATTAACCCGTCCAGCCGCAGGCTTCGTCGCGCTTATGATGGCTTTGAGCAGGCTCGTTTTGCCAGACCCGTTCGGACCAACGATTGTGACAATCTCACCGGGCTCGACCCTTAGCGACACGTCACGTAGCACGGTGTTGGCGCCGTAGCGGATGCTGAGATTGTCGACGGTAATCAGGCTCATATGTCGGTCTTTTCAGCACAGGCCGGACAGACACCTTCTGCCTCAACGACGGTACGCTCGATCTGAAAACCCGCAGCTCGCGCGGCATTTCCTATCGCCCCTTTTGTGGGCGCCGATTGGGCCTCGGCCACCGCATCGCAGAGGCGGCAAATCATGAAGGCAGGCGAGTGCGTCTTACCCGGGTGAGCACAGGCCACGAAGGCGTTGAGACGTTCCACCTTGTGAACGAAGCCGTTCTCGACAAGGAAATCGAGTGCGCGGTAGGCGACAGGCGGCTGCGATCCAAAACCAGCCTCGCGGAGCAGATCTAGGATCGCATATGCCCCGAGCGCGCGGTGCTCGCGCAGCAAAAGCTCCAATACCTTTCGCCGGACCGGTGTCAGGCGAAGCCCCTCTGCGGTGCATTGCGCTTCGGCCGATGCGAGCGCATCAGAGACGCATGCGCCGTGATCGTGATGCTGAAACCCGAGCGGTGCCGCACTTTCTGGATTTTCGGGGCGCGTATCGCTTGTCATGTTATTTTATATCATTTATGTGGCCTAAATGTTATAAAATCACGTGGGTGCAACAATGTCCAGAAAGCTTCTTTCCCTATCCGCCATGGCTGCATTGATGGGCGGCACCGCGATGGCCGAGGCGCCGCATGTGGCTGTCGATATCGCGCCGGTCCATTCGCTTGTGGCGCGTGTTATGGATGGGGTCGGGACGCCGGATCTGATCGTGCAGCCGGGGGCTTCGCCGCACGAATACAGCCTTCGCCCGTCCGAGGCCGCATCCTTGCAAGGGGCGGATCTTGTGTTCTGGATGGGAGAGGATTTGACCCCCTGGATGGAAGACGCGGTCGAAACGCTGGCTGAGGGGGCCGCTATTACGACATTGCTGGAGGCAGACGGAACGGTACTTCTGGATTTCCGTGAAGGTGCGTTGTTCGAGGCGCATGACCATGCTGAGCATGACGATGATGAAGATCACCACGATCATGACCACGACGAGCATGCTGAAGAGCATGACCATGCCGACCATGACCATGACCATGAAGAGCATGCCGAGGACGATGAGCACGGCCATGAGGAGCATGATCACGAAGACCATGCTGAGCATGACGACCATGATGGGCATGCAGGCCACGATCACGGTGAACATGATCCCCATGCCTGGCTTTCGCTGGCAAATGCCAGCACCTGGCTGAACCTGATCGCGGCGCAGCTCTCTGCCGCCGATCCGGACAATGCAGGTGCCTACTTTGCCAATGCCGCGGCTGCAATTGAGGAGATGGAGATATTATCCGCTGAGATCGCGGCAACGCTCGATCCGGTCCGCGGCGGCAGCTTCATCGTGTTCCATGATGCCTACCAGTATTTCGAGGCCGAGTTCGACTTTCCTGCGTCGGGTGCCATTTCGCTCGGTGACGCGACCGATCCAAGCCCCGCGCGGATCGCTGAAATCCAGGCTCGTATTCAAGACGAAGCCATAAGTTGCGTTCTAGCCGAGCCGCAGTTCAATCAAGGGATTGTTGAAGCGGTTCTCGGTGGCACGGAGGCCAATACTGGCGTGATTGACCCGCTCGGGGCCGAACTGGAACCGGGATCAAGCCTTTATCCGCAGCTCTTGCGCAATATGGCGACAACGCTGGCGGAGTGCCTTTAAGCGCCATTGTCTGCTCGGTCGGTGTTTTTTTGAAGAACCCGTTGTTTCGCAGAGAGAAATGCCCCGAACCGCTGGTGAAATCTCGCGAGTGATTGTGCGCAACCTCGGATCTTAACCCAGCGGCAATCAAGGTAACCTGGTCGCGACAGGAGTTGTGCGACAGCGAGCATTTGGAGCGAACGTGATGGTGGCAATGGTCGTTAAAATGGCAGAAATTGCCAAGTCGCGAGGTTATTTTACGACTGTCAGATCTGGCTCGATCATGTTCTGATCCGATGCCGAGGGCCCTTATGCGTGGAAGGCGGGCGAGAGCCGCGATACCATCCCGATGTCGCTCAGAGAAAACCGCTGGCGGCGCTGTGATCGCAGCTTGCGCCCGTATGCACAGGTCTATGGGCGCCCCAGTTCAGCGCTTTTGCCGGTCTTGCATCGATCAACACACGGTTTGTTTCCGCTCTATTTTCTTGTGAAATTTAACAAAATAGAGATACACAATTTATAACGTCATCCGTGAGAAGAGTGGCATACAGGTATAAGTCACTCATATTTTAGTTTGTTTCCAAGGCTATAGCCCACGGCAGTGGGGCTGCGAGTAGCATGGTTTTTATAAGAAAGGTGTTTGAGTATGATTCGATTTTTCTCGTTTTTGATGGCTCTGGTCATCGCAAGCCAAGCTGGCGCAACCGTATTGCGTGAAGATTTCTCAGGCGGCCTAAACGGCTGGTCCACCAGCGGTGCGGCTTTCGGGATCGAGCAATCTGGCGGACCGCTCGGTGCGGGCGATGCGTTCATGTTCGCGCTGGACAATGAAAATACAGCCATGGCGACGACGTTTGGGAACGGTTGGAGTGGTGACCTGAGCGTCTATAACCACGGAAAGCTGTCCTTTGATTTCATTCACACAAATATCGAAGAGCCCACGCTCCTCAGTAGTTTTGGCCGACTCTACGTGAATGGGACGAGCGGTTCGGTTCACGCGGATACCTATTCTGGCAGCCCCGGTGCAACGTGGACGAGCGTCTGGCTTGGCTTCGATGCGAATGCGTTCAACACCTCCGAAAGCAATTGGCAAAGCATCATTGCCGATGTGACTTCGATTGAGCTGCGTTTGGAAAGCTGGGCAGGGAACACAGAGCGTGTCGGTTTGGACAATGCGCAACTTGCGCCCGTGCCCTTGCCACAAACGGCGTTTCTGCTTCTTGCGTCAGTCGGCGGCCTCTTCATTGCGCGTCGTCGCTCAGTCTAGCTTCATGTAAGCGCGCGACCGTGACGTTCTGCGCTACGACGACGACTGGAATATCGCTGACGGGAGTTTGAGGCGAGAGTGTGTATCTACGCCTCAGTCCCCGTGGCTTACTCCAATCAACCGGCACACTAGGTTGTCTGCCCGCGGCACGTGGGCAGATGCCGTGATGCGACAGAATAATCCATTCTCAAGGGTCGGTCGGTCAGACCACCTTGCCGACCAATCCACGTGCGCACCCAGGCTGGATAGTGGCGCAGCATGAAATCGGTCCCCCAACGGTTCATATCCGCGGTTGATCCATATGCCCGATGAAACACAAACGACGCGCCGGGGACGATGCATGTCTGTTGTGGGCTTACTGCCAAAAATAGCGTGCAAGCGGAGGCGCACAGGCCGTTGAAGACCACCTGGGTGTTGCTCCGTTGAACGTTGGCAACGTCTTGAGCGTAGGCGACAACGCTGCCACCCCGGTCATTTGCAATGAACCGCACGTCGGGGCGGTTCGATGCCAGAACGATTGGAGCATTTTCAACCGTTTCACTGAATTCGGAATTCGCCTGCGCTGAAACAGCTAGCGATGAAGCCGCAAACAGCGCGGCGATGCATATTTGAAATAACGGTCGCATATATCTAGCCCTTGTCCCTCAGATGCTCACATCATCCTGCGTGATTGAGGCTAAAATCAGACGGGGAATTGTTCTCCGTTTGGTGATCCGATGAATTTTATCGCGACGCACTATTCCTTTTGCGCCTGGCGGAGTGAATCCAAAAATTATTGTTGAAAAACAAAAATTTGCGTGCTGAACGACGGTTGGGTCGATGGCTCTCTTAAACATGGGATCTCCCGTGTTAGACGACGTTCGCACCATAATCTAACGTTTGATTGCCCTTGAAGTTCCACCGCTTTCTAAGGACCATTCGGTTTGAAGCGGAAAGGTGCTCAGATGTTGTGAATCAGCGCTCAAAACCTGCCGGTTTTCTGCAATTAGATTAACGAATTGCAGTGAGTTGAGCGCGTCGAAGACTCGGCGAGAGAGTTTCAGGCGATCTGTATCTAAGGTTGGCAAGGTCCCGAAAATTACGACCAGTAAGGGTCACCATGCATCGCGTGCCGCTTCGGGTTGATCTGATCAATCACCATCAAGATCCTGTGCCGAAGTGAAGTAGAGATCCTTTTCGATCATTCCGACATCAATGGGATGCTCTAACTGGGCTTAGTCTCGCAGCGGAGGGTTGTGTTTGACGCTCGCCCTCGCGCGGTCCAGATCGTATGCGATCAGCGCGATTTGCACTTCGCTCGCTGCGATCCATCCCTTCAGTTCTGGATGTTCGACCAAGGTACGATACGACCTTTTGGCAACCATACAGGCAGTGGAGAGATGCCAGGTTTTTCGGTATCGAACCTCGGTGCGCTTAAGATACTCAAGCCAGATGATCGGTTGCGGCGATAATAACCGATTCTTCCGTAAAAGACTTTGGGATCAATGCGCGTCTGTGGCTTCAACGCGGCCCGCCGCTAATCAGCAAAAATATGGTTATTCTGAGGCTAAGTGAGACCCGTAGGACACATTGCTGACAATTTGTTTCCACTTTTCAGGGCCTAACAGACCAATCTTTTGTTGCCTTTTAGACGGCCGATGTGATCCTAATCGCGCAGACTTTAAAGATTTTTACACCACCAGCACTGCAGGGTTGAGATACAACGACCAGCTGTATACTGGTATATTAATTCAAAAGAGACCTATTACGAGTACGAGCATGGATAAAAAATTCGGAACTCTCGCCGCTCTTTCGACCCTTGTCGCCGGTTTGGCCTCGCCAGATCCCACTGCAGCGCAACAGCTTCAGGGCTTGCTGGACATCAACCAGCAATGCGGAGCAATCAATGAAATCGAAGATGACCGGACCGCGCTGCAACGCGAACTAGACCTGTTGCTGAACAACGGTCCAGGGTCATTGCTGTGTAGCCCGGGCGCATCCGAGGCGCAGAGACAGCAATGCATCGACCAATGTGTTGCGGCCCTCGCATCGCTCCTCGACATCTCGCCGGTCGCGGAATTGCCACCGGATGTCGACCCCTATTGATGCTCAGATGTGGCGCGCGGCATTTGCCAGCGCGCCGCTGACCGGCGGGCGTTTCCGGCGGCTAAATCGTCACCCACTCGCATCGCGCAGAGAGTGCCTCTTCAAGCTCTAGCAAGGTCGGTGCGCCACTCAGTCTGTCTGACAAAGCGTTTCCATCATAGGCCGGAGCAAATAGTTCTGGGCCGCCCAACACCTCCCAGATTTCGGTATCGACAGACAGCGCCGCGCGTTCAGATCGCGTATGGATAAGATGCGGATGACACAACACAACGCGTGATGCTGCTCGGGTGGCTCCGGCATTAACGATTACCGCGCCTGTCTCGTCGACAAGGCTGGAAATGTCAGCGTCCAACCGCTTGGCCTCGTTTGCATCGACAAGCGACCAATGGAGCAGTCCAACCGTCGCATCCGCGTCCAATGCGGTCGAGATCATGGAATAGATTTGCGCCAACGCTGGAGCGTCCGGAGAAAAATCCCCGACGAACAGAACATCAAGTTGTCCCTCCGCAGCGGACCATTCCTGTTGGAGTGCGCCGATTACCGGTTCGTCGCCCCAGATCAGAGCTTCGTCCGGCTCAATCTCATCGGTGGTGCGAGCGATGATGCGCTCAATGGATCGATTTGTGCATAGCAGGGCTTGTACCAAGTCGTCGCGCTTTGAACTCATTTGTATCGAAAGCGGAGCGCCCGCCGAGACAATGCGTTTTCTCCGTCCTAAGCGGTGCTGGTCAATGCGCCACAGCAAAACTGGATCGGGGTCGCCCGGCACAGCGTCCCACCCCTGAAACGCCCTGAGCGCTTCTGTTTCCATCAACAGGCTGGCTGTATTGTCTTCCAGATATTGAAATTCCGACAGCCAGTTTGGCAAAGCGACGCCGTCTTCCGTCAGGAATATCTGACGGACCATCGTAGCGCCACACGCGGTCGACTGCATGACCTCTACCTGAGTGGCGATCTTACTGGGGTGGGCGATTTCCTGGGCGCCCTGCCGTGTGATGTAGTGCCCGGTCGCCACAGCGAGGGCGGCGTTGCGTGCCGCATATTCCGGTGTAGCCGGAGCCATCTTCAGAATGCGCATTCGAGGGTCTGTCTGCGCCACATCCGCTAGTTCTTTGGAGCGGTCGGTATCGGCCCACCGATCCACCGCCAGGATCTCTAACCGAGACCAGGATTGCCGCAGAAGCGACTGTATCGCAGCTTCAGGCACCGCGCTTTCTTCGGGTGGCGTCAAAATCACCGAGACGAGCGGTGCATCCGCGGATATTTCGTCGCGCGGTGGACGCGCGGTGGTCCAGCCGCGCTCTGAGTTCGCGGGTTCAATGAAATCAGGCAGGCCGACCTGCCGATAGAGGCGGTTCAGAGCCGCACTCCATTGCATAGTCGCGCCGTCCAAGTGCCATCGCGCATTGGCGCGGGCCATGCCGATGTCTGGATCGTCAGAGAAGATCGTTTCGATCCCGTCTAAAATCGCGGTGGCTGCGGCGACATCGCCCGCTTGCAAACAGAGCCAGGACTGAACCAAACTCTTATCGCGACGCGCGGCCAATGTGTCTTCGGGCATCTCATCGGCAAAAGCGGATATTTCGTCGCGATCACCATGGGCGAAGGCCCACCGGGCCAATGCATGCGCGGCCTGTCCACGTTGTAAGTCGGGCGTGTCGGGGTCATTGCAGAGAGATATAAGCTCGTCCAATGCCCCCTGTGCGGGGCCTGTCCAAAGCTGTGCTTCGAGCTTTTCAGGGGTCGCATCCACGCTCACGGGCGCAGGGGGTGGTGCTATACAAAGGTCCGCTGCGGTTTGCGACAGCTGCCCCAGCTCATCGGCCACCGCGCTCCATGATCCAGATCGGGTCCCCGAGGGGGCTTTGCGTCGCCCAAGTGCCCAATATGGGTTGATCCCGTCATGCGCGAAATATGTGGCGGGTGCGAGATGGGCGTTGATCCGATGGCCGTTCCCAACCTGCTCTCCCGCCAGCCGCCACGCGGTGTGATAGAGCGGAAGCAATCGCACGGGATCGAATGGCTCGATCTGCTCATAGGGCCAATCTGTGTGGCCCATATGGGGCAAGAGCCAAGCGAAGGCACGTGCGAGCCCGCGTCCATCGTTCCCCTCATAATCCCACAGGTTATACCCGCAAGCTTCCGCAAGGGTGGCCAAGTTGACCCAGCATTGAAGATTGAAGCACGTGTAATGCGCAGTCTGGGTGCGCTTCATCTCATGGGGTTGCCGCCCCGTGGCTTTGAATTGTTCGAGAATACGCTGGCAGCTGTCGAAGAAGGTTCGCTCCAAAAGCTCTGCATTTCCCAAAAAGGCTGCAATCGAGCCCTGTACAAGGTCGTAGCAGGCGCCATGATTGTTCCGCGTGCGCTGTTCGGCTTGGCCCTGATCGCTGCTCTGCATCCAATCAAGGTATTCGGTCAACCAGGCCCTGAACTCGGATTGTTCGGTTTCGCTCAACTGCCCAGAAGTTTCTATGATCCGCACAGCGTCAAGGAAGTAGTACAAATCCTTCATCTCGATCAGACCGGATGCGGCGCCTGTGTCCTGCGGTGTCTGGGAGCGTATCTGCGCATAGAGAAGATGCGGGTTCATCCGCGTGGCGGGGTCCAGAAACCAGGTCCGGATCAGATGTGCGGCATGGGTCGCATGATCGGACCGACCATCGGCTAGCCAGGCCAGTGCCAAGACCGTCGTATCGTGAAACAGCTTTTCAAGCCGTGTACGGTCGTAACGGTCACTCTCCGCTTCATACAGACGGGTACCGGGCACGCGCTCCCCATCGCGATAAACGAACGGATAGCCGTCATAGGTATCCGGGTTCGGCCACCAATAGGGCGCCGGATGGAAGTAATCGTGTGGATTGCCGCTGGGGGCCAGAGTGGTCTTTTGCGTGACGGAGTAGGGTCCACGCTGAAGCGCCAGATCGGCATCCGTGATCAATCGTTCGCGGATGCGCGCCTCGGGTGTCCCGGCGTCCGCTTGGCTCAGCGCCTCAATCGCTTGCCGATCATAGAAGATGAGATTTTTGGGGTGAAAGATGCCTTTGCGCGCTTCGATGCTAAGTCGGTCCAACATGCCAGAGACAGCTTCAATCCGCGCCTCACCGCGCGCACGCAGACCCGTTTGGCCCTCTATCTCCAGTTGCCGTTGACCCGAGAACAACCGCGCCACCCAGCCGACACGGCCCACTGCGCCCCCCTCATCAGATCGTTGCGGACGCGGTAGATCCCAGCAATCATCATAGAAACGATCCCAGGGGCCCGGGATGCCCAGGCGGTAGAAAAGCTCCACCTTCGGTCTGCGCCCATAATAGTGCCGTTCATCGAACTCTTCGGAAGCGTCACAGCGGAACAAGATTTGCGGCTCGGAATCGGGTTCCAGCGCAAACGCTGGATCGTGCAGATATGCGTTATCCTCCAGCCGCGCCATGGGAACGGTGAAGTATTTCAGGTAGGATCTCGAGGTCACACCGTCGACAATGTCCGTCCAGGCGTTCTCCGTGAGGAAGCAATTGCCGTCCCAGGGCAAGACCCATTTCGCCCGCGTCTTGCCATCCCTCAGCGCCGCGTTGCGAGCGCCATTGTTGTTCATAACGTAGTTGTTCTTCAGCCGCCGCGCATGGGCTTGCGCGCGCATTTGATCGTAGGGCAGCATTTTTTCGTACTTTGCGCGTAGAAAGAATGCCAGGTCCGGGAAACCATGTAGATCCCACGCGACCGCGCCATAGTCCTCCAGATCGAATGGAATCCGCAGGTAATCCTGGCCATGCGCCTTGAGCATGTCGATGATCTGCCCTTCTTGGGCTTGATCAACGATCCGGTTCAACACCCAACGCTTTTCGCAACGCGCCAGTTCGGGTTCGTGATCCAGGATGAATTTGAGATTGGCTAGGGTTTGGCCAGTTTCATGGCGCGGCGGAAGATCATTTCCCAAAATCCGATACAACACGAAGGTATCCGCCATCGCAGCAAGGCCCGAGGCCTCACCCTCGGCGCGCAGCGCGGCAATATCGATAACGGCGGGAGCTGGCGGATCCGGGCGTGGCACACGTGGGTCAAAGCGATCCTTTGGAACCGGAGCGCTATGCACGTATTGCGCAAGGTCCAAGGTTTGACGCGCCGGATGGTCTTGGGCACTGAAATCGATCAGCGTCGTCCCCCGCCATTTGCGCCAAATGCGCTGAAACCGCCGGGAAAAGACCTCGGCTTGAGACGCGCCCGCATAGATATCGGCCGGAAAGTACTCGTAGGTGACGCCCGCACGGATAAAGACAGATTGGTCTGACGCGTCGGTGATGAAGACGGTTTTGACGGTCCTGTCGGACAGGATTTGTTGTTCGATCCGGCGCATGGTGCTGGCAAGCGCGTCGAGTGTTAGTCCGAACAAGGTGATGAACAATGTCTCGGTTTCGGTGCTGCTTTGAGCGGCAAAATGCCCGGCCCGCGGCGTCAACGGCGTTTTCGGATTGCGCAGAAGCGGCCAGGTGTCGGGCACGACGAGCGGATCGTGCTGGCGCGGCGGCTCGGATGCTTCCGGTCTGGCGGGCGCCCAATCTATCGTGATCGTCTGATCGCTGTCATTCTGATCGCTGGCGCGTTCATATATCTTCGCGACACGACGCAAATGTTGCGCGATTGCGGTCGGGCCCTGTCCCGGCGGATGGTTGGATTTTCGCCGCGTATCGCTCAATAGACACCTGCAAGATTGCTGAGTATGTCCGCCGCATCTTGGGCGCCGTTTGTTTGGTCAAACGAGGCGCAAGCCTGCCGGACCGCCGCATTCGCGGATGGGTTGAGGAGGGCCTGACACAGGGTAGGAAACATCGTCAATTCTTCATCGGTTAGATCGAAACCGGCACCGTGGTCTTGGGCAAACTTTGCCCGGGCACCTTGATCATCCATGGAGGGATGCCGGTTCGCATAGAAGATCGATGGCAAACCGCTGGCGATGACCTCATGGAACGTATTGTAGCCGGCTGCCGCGACGGAAAAGTCAAACGCATTGAAGAACCGAGCCATTGGGAAGCCACGTAGCACCCGGGTGCCAGGCCATTGCGGCAGGGGCATGGCCACATCGGCCCATTCCGCGATCACGATTTGCGTTCCGTCGAAGCGTTGCAAATGGCCGACAAATTGATCGATCAAACCGACGATATCCTGATTTCCTCCTGATCCGAGATGGATCAGCACAGCGGGCCGGTCTGGATCCAATCCCAGTGAGGCCCGCGCCTCAGCGCGGTCGAGCGTTTCATGTGCATCCAATAGCCGTATGGGCGGAACCGCCTGCACTTGGTGGCGCAGCGGTTTTGTCGGGCCGTTATCCATCTCGGCGGCGTATTCGCCGGGCTCAATGATGCAGTCAAAGAATTTGGAATTGCCCAGATACGGCGATGGACGCCCCTGACCCATGGCTCGCCGAACCCAGGCCAGCTTGGCGTCGCCATGGCTCATCACTGCCGACACCAAGCCCGCGGTGGGGTTGTTGCCGTCATAAACCACCATCTCCGGCTGGTACTGATCCAGCATATCCGTCACATCCAGCCGGAACCATTGGCTCCATTGGGAGAGTGACGCACTGATATCGCCATGGGAGGGCACATATTCGGCGCGATATCCGAACCGTTCGACGATTGAGGTCACTTTACCCAGACATAGAAAAATGGGCTCGATATCAGCGTGCAGGCGCCTGGCAATTGCCAACAGGCGGCTGGCATGGCCCAGGCCGACACCGTTCGACGAGATGAAAAGGGCCGTCTTTCGCCTCTGATCGATTTGTAAGGCGGGTGCCGATGGAGGCGCTTCTTGGCCAGGGCATGTGGTCTGGGGTCGACCTATCAGCGCATCGATCCGGCCCAGATACGCTTCTTCTGAAAACAGCCTTGCGCATTGCGCCTTGGCCTGCTCACCTAAATCTTCGCGCAACGCATGGTCTTCCAACAGCTCAGTCACGGCGGCGGCGGCCTCACTCGGTTCCACGTATCGGGGCCCCGGACCGAAATGGCCACTCAGCGCCGGAGGCAACACCACCGGAATACTGGACATCAGCGCCGTTGTGATAGCAGCCTCGGGCAATTCCGCATTTGTCTGACGCGGGAAGTACACCATCGCGTCAATCGCTTCGAGAAAGCGCGCCACCGACATATCGCGACCGCTTATGAGTGTCCGGCCCTGTTCCAAAGCATCCTTGGGATACAGCTTCGAGGGCGTCGTCCCGTGGATCCAGACGTCAAATGCAGGGTTTCGCGGGTAGATGGTGTCAAATTCTTCTATCGTTGCCGGCCACTCGCCCCTTGTCGTTCCGCTGATCCGGCCGACCACTGGGCGCAGCCGAGCGGGCGCGAGCGGAGATCGGGCGCGGCGCGGTGCGGCAATGGCGCGCCAATCCTCCTCCAGCATTGGCACCGGTGAATTCAGATCCTGCAGACGCCCACGGACCCAACGATTTGTGGGGGCCCATATCATCGGTCCGAAGGCGAAGCTCCACCAAAGGCCCATCTGCTCGATGTTCGGCGCGCTATCGACCACAAGGACCACGCGTTCCGCCGTCAAACTGGGCAGCGCGACGGGCGCAGAAACCCGACCAGGCCCATAGACAAGCGCCAGCTTTGTCTGGACCTCTGCGTCAGGCTCGATGATCGTGGCCAAAGCCTCCCAAAGGCATCTCTGGATATCGGGGTGGATCTCTTTCCTGGACGGAACCGGCAAATGATAGAGACCGCATCGGTAGCCTGCATTGGCAAGCGAAATGAGCTCTTGTCGGATCCGATAGCCCATGTCGCCGTAGCGTGTCAGGTCCGCCAACATCACCACGTCGTAGCTGTGCGGCTCATGTATCAAGACAGACCAACCTTCTGTCTGTGGCATGCGCCGGGCACGGCAAGGGTCTTTTGCTGCCAGTTGAGCACCTGCTCTTGCGCTCGGAATTGCCGTTGAATGTGTTTTGCATCTTGTGACGTTATCGTTGGCCAGGTCGCGATTTCACGCTCTCCTCAGCACGCTAGTTCCCTGGGGTCAAAACGCAAGCGAGCAGCAAGGCCTTATCGACTATTATTTTTTTCCAGCGGTCGTTCGACATTTGGATCTGCGGATGAAGAGGCAAAGGCTGGTGCGAAGCCGTTCCATTTGTCGGGTTCAGAACGCTCTGTCCTACCCTTGGCATTTGACGCCGATGCTGAAGCCAACAAGCGTGGTTCAACTCGTCATCAACGCATCAATCGTAGCTAGCAGTTTAGAATAGGGTCCTTGGTCACCATGGCGGCTGCCCTAACCGCCACATTCGGTGGTGTCGAAGATCGCGGGCTCGACGGTATCGCGGCTTGTCTCAGGGGCGAGGTCAGCCAGACCGTCACCACCTTTTCTGGTCGCGAGAAGTTCAGGATATCCCTGAGAAAGCTATAGCAACTAAGGGAAGATCCGCGCTTGGAACAGGCAGCCCGTACCTCTGATATCGCATCCGCTCTTGCGCCTATGTCGGTCCCTCCCTGCCATAAGGATGCCCATGACCGAGGCGCGCGCGACGTTGCGATGCCGCCAACGATAAGAGACATATTGTATATGTGCTGGCATCGTCGACCTCACACAACGCAAGACCAAGCAGCAATTCGATGAATGAATGCCGAAGGTCGTTTTCGTCTATTCAACTCGACTGGGATGAGCGCGCGTTCTCATCATATTGTTTTCCATGAGATCACCTTCTTCTCCCGCTCCGCTGTGGCAATGGCGGACCCCAAAAAAACAAGAGGCACCGCAAACAGAAAGCTTGTGGAGAGGGGCAGTCTGAAGATCAGAAGATCCGCCAGGATCGGCCACCAGAGCGCCATGTATTCGAACGGCGCAAGCCGCGCCGCCTCGGCGTGACGGAAGGCAAGGGTCATCGCGATATGCGCAAATCCACCGAGGAGGCCTGCCCCGATCAGCAAAAGAAGCGCCCAGCCGCCGGGCATCACCCACCCCATTGGCAATGTGGCCAGGGCCCCAACCATGGAGGCAAGAACGAAATAGAGCGCGATTGCGCCGGGACTTTCCGTGCGATTGAGGCTCCGAACCATGATCAGCGCAAATGCGGAGAGCGCGGTGGACAGCAACCCCAGCACGAAACCGACAAGCCGTTCACCCATGGCACCGCCGCCGACAAGGTCTGGCCAGACCAGCACCTCAACGCCAGCAAACCCGAGGGCAAGGCCACCGACCCGCCAGATGGTCGGGCGTTCCCCGAGCAGCCCAACGTCGGCGATTGCCATCAGGATGGAGGATAGCTGCGCGATCAGGATGGCTTCGGCCATGTTCTACCGTGCAATGGCCGCGAAAGAGGCGAACAAGGCCGCAGCATCAAAGCTTGCCCGCAAGAGGTGACCCATGGGCGCTTGGCCGCTAATCCCTGTGGAAATTCACGTCATATCCACAGGAAGAGGATCAACGGGATCAGGGCAAAGGCAGACCTGAAGAAAACGATCTCGCCCAACGGCACATCCGCGCTGACGGCTTGACGCAGACAAACATCGCCGCCACCAGCACCCCGGAGAGGATGCGCGGCCCGATGCCAAGGCCGGGGCTGTCCGTGGCCGTCATGCCCGGCTTTCCTGTTCTGCCAAAGCGTCGCGCAGGGCGTCGCCGGTCAGGTTGATGGCAAGCACGCAGATCACCACTGCCAACCCGGGCCAGATCATCTGCAGTGGGGTGGAGCGCATATGTATCCGCGCATCGAGCAGCATCGTGCCCCATTCCGGAATCGGCGGCTGCACCCCGAACCCAAGAAAACCAAGAGCGGATATGCCCAGGATCGCGCGGGCAAACATGCCCGTCCACACAACAGTGAGGGACGGCAGAAGCGACGGCAAGTAGTGCCAACGCGCAATCGCCAGCGGGGACAGGCCGGCAAGCCGCGCCTGCACGACATATCCGCGGTTTTGCAAGGACAACCCGATGCCACGCGCGACCCGGGCATAGCGCATCCAGCCGGTTACCGTCAGGGCAAAGATCAGGCTGCCGGTTCCCGCCCCCAACACCCCGGCGATGACGACGGCGGCGACAAGGTCGGGGAACGCCAGAAAGGTATCCGTTGTGCGCATCACCACCCAATCCGCGCGCCTGCCCCCAAGGGCCGCGACTAGACCGGCAACCGCGCCGAGGCAAAGGCCGACAACGGAGATCAGGAAGGCGAGGCCAAGCGACCAACGCGCGCCATGCAGCAGCCGCGACAGGATATCCCGGCCCAATGCATCCGTGCCCAACCACCACCCGGCACCTGGCGAGCTCAGACGGTTTGGGATGTCGATCTGCGCGGGATCATAGGGCGCAAGCACAGGTCCGATGAGCGCCAGCAGAACAAAGAAGGTGACAAGGACAGCAACACTACGCATCCCGGTCTCCGATCCGGGGGTCAAGCGTGCGATAGATCAGGTCGATTATCAGGTTGACGGTCACGAAGAGCACTGCCGCCAGAACCACCACCGCCTGTACCTTGGGAAAGTCGCGGGCTTCAATGGCGTTCACCAGAAAGCTGCCAAGTCCGGGGCGGGCAAATATCACCTCGACCATGACCGCACCTTCCAGCAGGAAGGCCAGCTCGAGGCCAAAGACGGTCACCACCGGCACGGCGGCGTGCAAGGCGACATGGTCACGCTCGATGTCGCGCCGGGCGACGCCGCGCCGCCTGAACGCGGGCAGAAAGGGCTGGCCGCGCGCTTCGAGGATACCAGACCGCAAGATACGCGTCAGCGACGCGGCAACGCCAAGCCCCAGTGTAAGCGCAGGTAAGACAGCATGCGCCGGTGTGCGGGCTCCCATGGCCGGTAGCCACCCCAGTTGCACGGCAAAAAGCAGGATAAGCAACAGGCCCAGCCAATATGCCGGGATGGACGCGCCGATGGAGGCCAATGCCACAGCGCAACGATCCAGCCAGCCTCCGGGCCGTCGCGTGGCGACAAGCGCAAGCGGCACGGACAGCAGAAGACCGATGAGAAGGCCAGCCAGCGCAAGCGGCACCGTGTAGGAGATGGCCGTCACAAGCTCGGGCCAGACATCCCGCCCGGTGACCGAGGATTGCCCGAAATCACCCAGGAGCAGTGGGAGGATCCAGGCCCGAAAGGCCGGCCAGAACCCGGCATCGAAACCGGCTTCCGCGCGGATTTGATCCACCACCTCAGAGGATATCACCGCGTCGTAGCGGGCCAGCGCAATGGCAAGGGCCGGATCGCCGGGCGCGTGCCACAAAAGCGCAAATGTGGCCAGTGCTGTGCCTGCCAGCACAACGGCGGCCCGCAGGAAAAGGCTGGCAAGAACGCGGCTCATGCAACACGCTCCAACGCGCCCAGGGCAAAGGCGGCGTCGCGCAAAATCCGGCCATACTCGGATTGTGGCGCCTCTACAAAGGCGGGCGATGCGGTGAGTTCTTCGATGCGCCCCGCACGCAATACGGCAATGTCGTCGGCAAAGGCTGCCGCGTATCCCAGATCATGGGTCACGATCAGGGCTGCAAACCCCTCCGCGCGTTGCAAGTCCGCGATCAGACGCGCGGTGTGTTTTTGAGTAACCGCATCCAGAGCCGAGAGCGGCTCATCGAAAAGCACCAGCGGCGGGGCCGCCAGCAGCGCGCGAAGGATACCGATACGCTGCGCCTGACCAATCGACACCTCGCCTGGGCGACGCTCCAAAAGGTCGGGCGGAATTTCCAAACCACGGCAAAGCTTGTCCAGACGGTCCGGGTCAGCCCTCACGCGCCGCGCGACAACAGGTTCCATCACCGAGTGGTGCAGCGAAAGGCGCGGGTTAAATGCGCTGCGTGGCTCTTGCATGACAAGCGCAGGTCGGCAACGGCGGACCGGCGCACCATCCCAGGATACCTGCCCCGTGGCGCAGGGCAAAAACCCGAGGATCGCACCGATGAGCGTGGATTTCCCCGCCCCGCTTTCCCCAACCACGGCGAGCGTTCGGCGCGGTGCAAGAGACAGGGACACGTCTTGCAGGGTCAGTTCCTTTCCCCGCCGGACAGAGACCTGATCAACTCTCAACATGGCAGTTCCAGCCAATTACGATGGGCGCACAGCGATTTGGCCGCAGGCGTTTTCGGCGCAGACAGGAACTGCGCTGTCGGCGCGTCCTCGACAATCCGGCCATCATCCATGATCATCAATCGCTCCACCCGCCGCGCGGCAAGGCCAAGGTCATGGGTGATCAGCAAAAGCGCCGTGCCTCGATCTGCAAGACAGGCCTCCAGCAGGTCCATCGTATCCGCAGCCACCACCGGATCCAGCGCGGATGTAGGCTCATCCATGACCAGGAGGTCCGGCGTGCCGATCAGAGCCATGGCGATGACAAAACGTTGTTGCATGCCCCGGCTCCAGCCCCATGGGCGTTTGCGCAGATCGCCATCTTCGATCCGCAGCGCCGCAAAAAGGTGCCGCTGCAGCGCCGGATCACGATCAAGGCCAAGCGCGCGCTCGGCTTCACGCCAGTGGAAAGTCATCGAGCGCAAAGGATCCAGCGCCTCGTCAGGGCTTTGCGGCACATGGGCAACGCTTTCGCCCCGCGCGCGCAACGCATCAATGAGCACGTGACCCAGCGTGGATTTCCCGGAACCGGACGCGCCGACAAGCCCGAGGCGTTCGCCGGGTTTGATATCCACCCGGGTCGGGTGCAGAATCGTGCGGCCTGAGCGGATTGCGCTCAGGCCGGAAAGGGTGATTGTCATTCGGTCAAGGCAGTCTCATGCGTGATCCAATAGGTCTCTGTCGGGTGCACCGCGTACCCGGTCAGCCCGGGCCGCGCCACGTTCACCTGGCTTACGTGAAACACCGGGATCATCGCCGCCTCTGCTGAAATGATCTCCTGCACACGGTCGTAAATCTCCGCGCGCGCCTCTTGATCAAAGGTCGTACGGCCCGTCGCCAGCAGTTGATCCAGTTCGGGGTTGTTGTAGCCACCCGCATTGGACCCGCCGGTGGATTTGAGCAGCGCCTCCAGCACCGCGCCGGGATCACCCTGCGGCGTTGTCACCCAGGCCTGCAGGAACATGTCGGCGGTCCCATCGGCAATCGCGTCGTTGCTGGCACCGTATTCGCCCACACGCACGTTTGCCCGAACGCCGATGGCTTGCAGGAAGGCCTGCGTCAATTCTGCCGTGGGCGGCAGAGCAGCGCGGGAGGAATAGGTCACGATGTCAATCTCCAGCGGTGCGCCGTCCAGCATCCACGTCCCGCCTTCTTTCGCCGCGCCCGCTTCGGCCAGCAATTCTTCCGCCAATGCCGGATCATAGACAGGGTCGATCTGCGCCGCCCAGCCTGTGCCAGCCGGATAGACCGTGCCCGCGGGCACGCCACCGACGCCTGACAGCGCGGCATCCACGATCCCCTGACGGTCAATCGCAGCAGAGACCGCGCGCCGGATGAGCGGGTTGGCCATCGGGCCATTCGTGGCGTTCATGGTATAGAAATAGAGACGTGCCGTGGGGGCGGAGAACCCAAGCGCCCCCGTCTCCTGAATACGCGCGAAATCCGCCTCCGGGTAGTTGATCACCATATCAACCTCGCCCGCCTCAAAGGCCAGAGCAGCGGCGCCGGGGTCAGGGACACCCACAACACGCACTTCCTGCAGACCGGGCGTGCCGAGACGATAGTCTATGTTCGCCTCGGCGCGGTAGAGCTGTTCCGGGATGGCTTCGCGAAAGATATAGGGGCCGGTTGCGTTGATCGGGAACTCATCAGACACAGGACCAAGTATTGCAATGCCCGGCTCTGACAGGGTCCAGGGGAAGGCCGCGTTGGGGCTGTTCGTCTCAAACACCACAACACGGTCGCCCTCCGCGGACAAAGCAGCCAGATCAAGCAGGCTGGCGACGCGCGCATTATGGCCCGGGTGATCCTGATCAGAGATCGGCGCAATTGCCTCCACTACGGCCTGCGCCGTTACCGGGGTGCCGTCGTGGAACTGCAGACCTTCGCGCAAGGTTACACGCCATGTGGTGGGCGAGGCTTGCGCAATCGCTTCGGCCAAACGCGGATAAAGGTTCAGCTCATAATCGATACCCAACAGGGTTTCCGTCACACCGGTCTGGTTCGACATCCAGCCGTTATAGCCCGCGCGCGGGTCGGGCACTTCGGCTGTGGGGCCGGAGCCGACGGAAATGGTGAGGCTTCCCTCCTGAGCGGAGATGGGCGACGCGGTGCTCAGCGCCATCAGACTGGCGGCAGCAAGTCTCGCTACAAAAGACATCGGCGACTTCCTTTAGGGTTTTGAATGATTGGCGGATGGGCGTGCGTAGACGTCACGCGCGAGCGTCTTGGCTTCGATTGTTGCAAGCGATGACAACGCCTCTTCGGCGCTTAGGCCTTTCGCCAGAGCCTTTTGCCAGATGCGCCGCGCGGAGGCTGGCGACCATGGCAAGGCAGCCTGAGAGAGCCATTGCCGAAGGGGTGTTGGTAAGGCGTCGTAGGCGCGCATCGGGTCGATGGACTGGCGTTTTCTGCGGAGGCTTGTATCCCCGAGATTGCGGTTTTTCATTCCGCATCCTCCAAGTCAAATACAGGGTCGAGCACAAGAACCAGCCGCGTCTCGCCCGTGCCCTCGATCGGTGGCGACCGATGTAGGAGACCAGAGGCAGGGATCTCCGGCCAGCGTGTACCGCGCAATAGGATCGGCGCGCCGGTCGGCACCGTGAAAATGCGCGCGGGCTCGTTACCATGAGGTGAAACACCGTATTGGGTGCCTGTTCCGCGATAGGTGCAGACCAGTCGCGCGGTGACTGCATCGATATGGAACTTGCGACAGGCGTTGGAGGTCACTGCCTGCAGCCGCAATCGCAGATACGGCGCGTTCATCAGGTCTGAAAAAATGTCCGCCAGATC
Organism: Gymnodinialimonas mytili; assembly: GCF_037544085.1. Lineage (NCBI taxonomy): Bacteria > Pseudomonadati > Pseudomonadota > Alphaproteobacteria > Rhodobacterales > Paracoccaceae > Gymnodinialimonas > Gymnodinialimonas mytili. The sequence goes on along the minus strand of NZ_JBBIFW010000001.1, from coordinate 1,071,248 downwards.
GGCGATATCGTCGATAAGCTGTGCCCGCTGCGGGCAAGGTAGTGTCTGCGACGTCTCGCAGAGCGAGGCCAAGACAGTGTGCACTTTATGAGGTTGCACGACGACCCGCCCTTGTGGGAGGCATGACGGCTCCAGAGCATTGACCCAGCTCTGAAACTCTTGCACGAGCTGCCGCCGCCAAATTGCTGCCGCACAGCCTGGACGCAGAAAAGCCTTCAGGTTCTTTGGCTTATCCGCGACGGCGACGCCCACCGCCGCGTTCTGAACGGTTGCGCGTATGAGGTTCACGCCGCCGCCTCTGCCCGTCGCCAAATTGGAAAGGGGTCGATATAGTCTGGCAACGCCTCCGGGCAGGTCGCAACGCGTTCGGGCACAAGGCAGGCATCAAGCCGTGCCTTTATCGCGGGCCAGTCAATCCCGGCACCGATGAATACAAGTTCCTGTCGCCGGTCTCCCCAAGGCTCTTGCCAGTGATCTGCTATGTAGGCCTTTGCGCTATCATGATCGGGCCAGCGCTCCTTTGGCACGTTGGCCCACCAAGTCCCAAGCGGCGTTACGCTCGACAAAGCCCCGGCAAGCGAGAACTCGGCGACCCAATCCGGGCGGGTGGCAATCCAGAAATGCCCCTTGGCTCGGATGACGCCCGGCGGGTCGTCATTCAAGACCTCCAATATCTTCTCCGGGATAAACGGCTGTCGCGCGCGATAGACATAAGAGGCAACGCCATATTCTTCGGTTTCAGGCACGTGATCGGCGAAACCGTATAACTCCTTCGCCCACATCGGGTGCTCATGCGCCTTTTCGAAGTCAAAAAGCCCGGTATCGAGGATCGCATATGCAGGGACGTCGGAGTTATCTGTCTCGATGATCTCGGCATCGGCGTTCAGGCTGCGGATGATCTTGCGGGCCGCATCCACTTGGGTCGGTCCCGCGTCGGTGACCTTGTTCAGAATGACGACATCTGCAAACTCGATCTGATCGGTCAGCAGATGAACCAATGTGCGATCATCTTCCTCGCCTATGGTTGCGCCGCGATCCCGCAGGAAATCATGGCTGGAATAGTCCTTTAACAGGTTCACAGCATCAACCACTGTTACCATGGTATCAAGGCGGGACACATCTGCGAGGCTGTCGCCGAATTCATCTCGAAAATCGAAAGTCGCCGCCACGGGAAGTGGTTCGGATATACCCGTCGACTCGATGAGCAAGTAGTCAAAGCGCCCGTCCATCGCGAGCCGTCGCACCTCTTGTAGAAGGTCGTCCCGTAGCGTGCAGCAGATGCATCCGTTTGACATCTCAACAAGCGTTTCGTCCGTTCGGCTGAGTTCCGTGTCAGCGCGCACGAGATCCGCGTCGATGTTCACCTCTGACATGTCATTGACGATTACCGCGACCCGGCGGTCTTCGCGATTGTTCAGAACACGGTTAAGAAGCGTGGTCTTCCCCGCCCCCAGAAAGCCGGAAAGCACCGTGACGGGAAGGCGTCTATCTGACATCTTTGGTTCCAATCATTGCCTTGCAAGTCAGGTAACTTACGCAGTTACTAGATTAACGCAACACAAAAAGTTACATTGCGCAGCGTGCTTGGAGAAGAACCGCTCATGAAACGCAACTCACGCCTGTCGCTCGCCCTCCACACTCTTGGCCATATGGCCGGCGACCCGGAGCGCGTGCGAACATCGGCGGATATCGCCGCGCATGCCGGAACAAACCCGGTTGTAGTGCGCCGCGTTTTGGGAAGGCTGAGGGAAGCGGGGTTGCTGACCTCCGAAAAGGGGCATGCGGGCGGGTGGCGTCTTGCGCGTGGACCCGACCAAATCACGTTGGCAGATGTCTATCTTGCGCTGGATGAAAGCCTTGTCGCCACAACCGCAGAAGAGGAAACCCCCGCCTGCTCGGTAGAGCACGTTCTGCAAAGAAAAGTGGCGTCAGTCTTAGAAGAGATTGAGCACAGCTTAATCGAACGGCTGGCCCTGACCACAATTGCAGAAGTGCGACAGACAGGGGACTTGGCCCAAAACTGACCCGACGGCGTATCGCATGCGACACATCCGCTGAACGGTCAGCCACATGCCTTCGATATGTTCTTGGGAGACGTTCAAGCAGGCCGCAGCGATCAGCGGCATCACTTGCGGCCAGAACCGGACATGAGAAGAACTGCCCGGACGGCTGGGTCTGGGATCGCCAAGGACGCCATTTGGTTCTCCCTGTCGATTGACGGCGCCGTGCGGAAGATGCGGGCGCCTGTCATATCGATCTAAACCTTTGCCATTATCCGGCAATCAGACAGACCCCTTGTTGATGCGGCGGCGTGGTGGGCTTGGCCCGGCGGCGTGAGTGCTTAGATGCAACGAGTAGATTCGCTCAAACGCGATCATTCCTCAGGCCGGACGCGTGGCATCCAGGTTTTTGGCAGGACAATATGCACGATGGTTGATCGGTGTCCTTCAGACGCGCCTCGCCTGAAGAACGATATCTCGCCGGACTTGTCGGTGTGGCTGGATTTATTGCGCATCGGTGCCGCGTTCGTGGTGGTGCTTGGCCATGCTGGGAACATCCGCTTCACGGATGGCGACTTGTTCTGGGTGCGAGACTGGACCCTCGCGCCAGACGCTGTGATCGTCTTTTTCGTTATTTCGGGCCTCGTCATTGGGCGCGCCGCAACCAGGGATGCCGATTGGTCGACCTATGCGTTCAACCGTCTGACGCGGCTCTTGAGTGTGATCCTGCCAGCCTTGATCTTGACGCTGGTTCTTGACGCTATCGGTCGGGCAATCGATCCTGGCGCATACACGTCAGCCCATTACTCCGAGCTTCCGGTCGTAGAATTCCTGCTGCGCGGCACCAGCTTTTCGCAGGAGTGGCGCGGGGTCGGTGCCCCCGTCCAGCTCGGATCGAATGCACCGCTTTGGTCGCTTAGCTTCGAGGCGGCGTATTACCTGCTGCTCGGCGTCGCGCTGTTCATGCAGGGTTGGAGGCGGATCGTCGCCTTGGTTTGTCTTGCCTGGTTGTTCGGATTGGGCATTCTGGTGCTTCTCCCGGCTTGGCTTTTTGGCGTGTTTGTCTGGCATCGTATCCGGACCGGCCAGAGGCCGCGGACGGTCCGCATCGCCCTGCTGCAGGCGATCCTCCCAATCGCCGGGCTGATCGTGGCCAAGCTTGCCGGAGCCGACCATGAACTGCTTCGCATGACGCCGGAATGGCTCGTTCCGCAAAGACACCCGATGGCGTATAATTACGCGCGTGAGGTGCTGTGGAATACAGCAATCGCAATCGGCCTCTGCATACATCTGTTGGGGATGAGTCGCGTCGCACCGCGGTTCGGCTCGACCGCCAGCCGTGTCATCCGCTGGTGTGCTGGAGGAAGCTTTTCGATCTATGTGATGCATTATCCAGTCATGCACTTGATGGATGCCGGACTTCCTGAGGGTATTCCCGCGAAAGCCCTGTTGTTCGTCGCACTGCCCGTCGTTTTTTGCCTTCTGTTCGCACAGGTATTTGAGCGACCTCTGTCGGGGTTTCGCAGGTGGCTGGCCGGGACAATAGGGCAAGCAAAGTGAAATTGCGGGTCTGAGTGAGATCAGCCTTGAAGGAGGGGAGCCGCGGGTACGGCTCCCCTCCGAAGGCTCAGACGAAACTGAACATGTCAGTGTCAAGGTCTGCCATCTGCACATTCCGCAAGGTCAGGCTGGCGTCGTCACCGAATTGGAAGGTCACGGCATTTCGGGATTCGTAGGCCGCGTCCATGAGCGCCGCGAAACTATCCACGCCTTGAATGTCGATCACGATCTGGTCGGACGGTCGGCTGAAGACCCACCAGTTAACCCCTGTGTCGAAATCCTGGATCAGGTCATTCCCACCGTTGAAGACAAAGGTATCGACGCCAAAGCCCCCCGTCATCAGGTCATCCCCGGCACCGCCATCCAGCAGGTCACTGCCGAAGCCTCCGTTCAGCCGGTCATCCCCTTCGCCGCCCAACAGCACGTCATTGGACCAGCCGCCCTTCAGCACGTCGTTATCCGCGCCGCCATCGAGGGTGTCGTCACCCCAGCCGCCGTTGAGCCGATCCCGGCCCGCATCGCCCCGCAGGTGGTCGTCCCCCCAGGCCCCGTTCAGGCGGTCGTCGCCTTCCCCGCCTGAGATCAGATCATCACCGGAACGGCCATTGATGCGGTCGTCATCCGCGCCACCGCGCAACAGATCGTCGCGGAAGGTGCCGCGATAGCGATCCTCGGAGGCCGCGGCTTCTTCGGAGGTGGTGAAGTTGAACGTTGAGGTGTCGCCTTCCTTGATCCCTTCGAAGCTCTGGCCTTCGCTGTCCTCAAAGGCCCCGTCCTCGATCTCCACCGCATAGCGCGCATCCGCGTCCAGATGAGAGGGTGGCGTGATCGTTACCGTATCTTCGTCGAAGCTGACGAGCCTGTCATCGATGACGTCAATCTCGATGCGCGCCCCAGTATCGCGGTTGACCAGCGTGAGGGTGCCTTCACCGGCCGCGACCTCTTCGGTGAAGGTCAGGATCAAGGCCGCGTCATTCTCCACATCCCGACCGTTGTCGGAGGGCGTCGCGGATTTGAGGAAGGGGGCAGGATCAGCCTCGAAATCAACCTCCTGCGGAGTATAGATCGACCCATCGGAGGCATAGCCCAGCCGCCCGTCCGAATTCGACCCCCAAGTGAAGACGGCACCGGTGTCGCTGACCGCGATGATCGAATTCGGCCCGGTCTGGATTTCGACGATGTTCACGTCATCGAGTTCTGCGATCTTGGTCGGCAGGAAGCTGACATCGCTTCCGGCCTCCGGATCACCGTCAAGTCCGCCGGTCGGGCCTTCGTCGTTCGGCCCCCAGGCATAGACATCGCCGTCCTCGGTCAGCGCCACGGCCCAACGGGCCCCGCCTTTCACGTCGATTACCCCCTCTGGCAGGCCGGTAAGCTCGACCGGTACCGCCACATCCGCAGGATCGACAGTGAAGGTGCCATCGCCATTGTCACTGCCTTGTAGCAACTGTCCGGTGTCGCTTTGCCCCCACCCAAAGACACGACCGTCGGCGCTGACGGCGAAGGAGGTTTTGCCATCCGCTGTGACACCTACGATGTCAGCAGGCAGGCCTTCGACCAGAACGGGGTCGATCACGCGGCGATCTTCGCTGCCACTCACCTGATTGTCAGTGTTACTGCCGAACGCACAGACTTGCCCGTCTTCCGTTAGCGCCAGCGTGTGCGAGGTGCCAGAGGACACGGCCACCACGGTTTCACCCGCCAGAGCCTCAACCGCCGTAGGCACCAGGCGTTCATCCTGATCGCCTGTGCCGAGCTGTCCATTGGTGTTGCTGCCCCAGGCGTAGAGCGTGCCCTTGGCCGAGATGGCATAGGACACGCCGTTGCCATTCTCGATGCCGGTGATCTCGACATCGTCCAGCGCCTTGATCTTGACCGCCGACTGGCGGCTTTCTTCATCGCCCACACCCAGCGGGCCACGGTTGTTGAAGCCAAAGGCGTAGACGTCGCCGTCCTCTGTCAGGAAGGTTGTGTGCAGCATGCCGGCAGAGACAGATTTGATCGTGCCGTCAAACCCTTCGGGCATTTCCACGGCGATCGGCGCCTTGACGTCGAAACCGACACTGCCGTTGCCCAATTGGCTGACGACATTTTCACCGGCGCTATAGAGCACACCGTCCTGAAGGAAAACAGAAAAATGGTTGCCCGCGCCTACGGTGCTGGCAACCATCTGCGTTTCGCCCTCATAGGCCTCGACCGCGCGCGGGCGGATCAACTGGCCGTCATATTGGTCTGAGCCGAAGATCACCGTTTCACCCGCATCGAAGAAATCGCCGTCGCCGTTGAGGTTGGTCAGTTTGACCACATTGGCGTCGCCCGCAAAGCTGTTGGCGGTCAGGATCAGCCCGCCGTCCTTGTCCGTGGCCAGGGAGAAGCCGATCTCGGCGGCGATGCCACCCGGCATCATGTTTGCATTCCAGACTTCCGTGGCCTCATAGACCTGATCGATCAGACCCGACCCGTCGAAGTCATTCAGGCGGTAGATCTTGAGAACCTCGTTGCCCTCTGGGAACCACGTGAGTGTGTAGAGCGCGCCATCCACCCCGACAGCACTGGAGATATCGACAGGTGCGCCAAAGTTCATGTCATCCGAGATGAAATTGGTGACTTCCTCGGCCTGGATCGTGCTATCGCCGTTGATGTCCTCGATCCGGTAGATCACATCCGTGGCCGTGCCGGTCAGGTCATTGAGGTAGGCGACATTGCCGTCAAAGCTCAGGTCGAAGGGCACGGAGGTGTCGATCACGGTCTGCAGGTCGAGCCAGACCGTCGCCTCGCCTGCATCATTTGCATCGCCGTCGCCGTTCAGATCAACGGTGCGATAGATTGCATCCTGCGGTGTCGATGTCGTGCCGGCGTTGGCGATATAGATCGCACCGTCGGCGCCCTCGGCAATGCCGTTGGGCGTGACCGTCGACAAGCCGCCCGCGTTCTCGGCAGAGAACCAGACGGACGCCTCGCCCGCATCCTGTGCGTCACCATCGGCGTTTTCATCGGTGAGCCGGTAAATCGTGTCGCTTGTGCCATCGCCGATATAGACAGATTTGTCCGACGCCTGATGCACGGAAAACACATTGTTGGTCGGCATCTCCAGGCCGCTGGCGTTTGTGTCGTCGAAGAAGACGGTTGTCTCTTCCGCCCCGCTGGTCGTGCCGTCCCCGTCCAGATCCTGCAACAGCAGCACCTGATCCTTGCGTTGATCCGCCACCAGAATACCGGTTGTTTTACGTGTAGATATGCGTCCCATTTGGCCACCCCTCAGAAAAGAGTGAGCGCCTCGCGACCAGCTGGGTACTCGATTGTTTGATATGTGATGCGCTGCATCACAGCTGTCTTGAGCGATCTAATCGAAGAAATGAAGCCCCTATCTTGCGAGAGGCGGTTTGCCGAGGGGAAACCATGGGCAAGCCGTCAAGATGGGCGCATGAGGGGCTCTTACTCAACGGTCGTTCGAAACACTCATTCGCCCGCTGACCAACAAACTATCGCGAACACACCAGAAGGCAGACCGCAGAAGCAACCGAATGAAAAGCCCTCAGATGGCGATCACGAAAGCGCCGGAGTTTTTGCATGCCTCGATCATTCTTGAATCTGCGCGACAAGTTGGCACACAGAAGTAATCGGATACACCTGTAAATCTCGACCTTACCGTTATTTAGTCAGACGCTATGACACCGAACTGGAACCAAACTTCCCAGCGTAAGAACAAGATGCGATTTTTGGCGTTTGCCGGAGCGGTCGTGATCAGCGGGATCGCGGTGGTCTGGACCCTCACATCCAATAGCTCGCGAAGCCCCGCATCCTATGAGATCGCGGGGTTCGAACCGATGACAGGGGATGAGATGGCGGAGAATTTCTTTCTCGTTGCGCCGGAAATGCTCACCACCGTTTATCGTGCCTTTAATGAAACCGACGAGGGCGCGATTTACGACAGCTTGGCCCAGGTGGCGGCAGGCGAGGCGCTGGAGGAGCTTTACCTGGAACGTGTTGGCGCGATGGTGGGCGGCGGGCTCGATCCCTCGGAGGAAGCGGACCAGGAGATCCATACGATGGAGATGATCCGCATTGATCAGGAGCGGGAGGGAGAGACCTTTATCTGGAATTCTCGTTGGCGTGTTGTCGGAACAGTGGGCCACGCGACCCATATGCATGTCCGCGGAAACACCTACGCCGCCGTTCTGACGCTGGAGCCGGTGGAGGGCGCTTGGCGGCTGACCGGGTTTGACCTGACGGACGTGGACCGGTCGGAGGCTGGGGAAATGGTGGCAGCCGCGCCGTGATCGAGCTTCGTGATATCGCCTTTTCCTATCCCGGCAGTGACTTTCGCCTTGCCGTGCCAAGTTTCAATCTGTCCGAGGGCGAGCGGGTCGCGGTTGTCGGTCCAAGTGGCACTGGCAAGACCACCCTGCTGAACTTGATCGCGGGCATCGCGGTGCCGCAAGCGGGTCAGATCATGCTGGATGGTCAAGAAATGACGGGTCTTTCGGATGGCGCGCGGCGCACGTTGCGCGCGGACAAGATCGGGTTCGTGTTTCAGGATTTCGCGTTGCTCGATTATCTGAGCGCCCGAGACAACATCCTCTATCCGTACCGTATCACATCCGGTGCGCCCCTGAATGCAGAGGCGCGGGCCCGCGCCGATCACCTGGCCGAGGCCTGCGGGCTGAGCGGCAAGCTTGGGCGCAGGCCTGGCGCGTTGAGCCAGGGCGAACAGCAGCGGGTAGCGCTCTGCCGAGCGCTGGTGCGCCAACCTAAGCTGATCCTTGCGGACGAAGCGACGGGCAATCTCGACCCAGAGAACAAGTCTGCGATCCTCGATCTGTTGTTCTCGCGCACGCGCGAGGCTGGGGCGAGCCTTCTGGCGGTGACCCATGACCACGATCTGTTGCCCCGCTTCGATCGTATTATCGACTTTGCCGATTATCGCATGGATGCGGAGGGTGCTGCGTGAACACGCTCTACCTGGCCTTCGCCTATCTTAGGTTTCATTGGTTGCGCTCGGCCATCCTCGTGCTTGTGGCCGCGTTGATCCTTTCGGTCCCATTGGTCAGCCAAGTCTTGCTGGACGGTGCACGCACATCGCTGACGGATCGGGCCGAGGCCACACCGTTGGTGCTTGGCAATCGCGGCAGCCAGCTCGACCTGATCATGAACGCGCTCTATTTCTCCGACGACCGGGCAGAACCGGTGACCATGGCCGCGGCGGAAGACGTCTGGGATAGCGCAATGGCCATTCCTATCCCACTCAACACCGCGTTCGAAACCAATGGCGCGCGGATTGTCGGCACCAGCCTCGACTATTTCGAGTTCCGCGACCTCTCCATCGCCGAGGGCCGCCAGCTTGCCGTGTTGGGAGAGGCCGTTCTGGGCGCGGCTACCGCGGAGCGGCTTGGCCTGAGCCCCGGGGATACGGTCGTCTCCGCGCCGCAAAACCTGTTCGATCTCGATGGCGTCTATCCGCTGGAGCTGAACATTGTAGGTGTTCTCGCCCCGACGGGTACGCCCGATGACGAGGCCGTCTTTGTCGATATCGCCACGACCTGGGTGATCTCGGGCATCGGTCACGGCCATGAGGGCGTCGTGGCAACGGATGCCGATGCGGATGAGGTTGTTGCGAACGCGGCTATCGTCGAGTTCAACCGTATCATGCCTGAGAACATCGACAGCTTTCATTTCCACGGCGACCCGGACACCTATCCGGTTTCCGGTATCCTCGTTGTGCCGGATGATGAGCGTGCCGGAACGATCCTGCGGGGTCGCTATCTGGATACTGCCAACCCCTTGCAAATCGTTGTCCCGGCAGAGGTTGTGGGCGAGTTGGTCGACCGCATTTTCCGCATCAAGTCGCTGCTCGACGCGGTTACCGTGATTGTGGGGGCGGCTGCATTCGCCGCTGTTGGTCTTGCGGTTTTTCTAAGTTACCGTCTGCGGGCGCGAGAGATGCAGACGGCGTTCAAATTGGGGGCGCGCCCCGGAATGATCATACGTCTGCTGGCGTCAGAAACCGTGATCCTGCTGGCATGCGCCGGAATGATCGCATTGGCCATCGTCATGGCGGTGCAATCCTCAGGCGATACCATCGTGACATGGCTGCTGGCCACTTAGCGCAAACGACACCTTTGAAGACACGGGGAAATACTATGAAACTGACATTTGCAACGATCTTGACGACCACGGCGCTAAGCGCTGGTGCGGCGCTGGCCCATTACGGCATGATCATCCCATCCGATCCAATGATCAGCCAGCAGGACGGGCGGTCCGTGAGCCTGGAGGTTTCGTTCTCGCATCCGTTTGAGTTGGACGGGATGGAATTGGTCGCGCCGGTTTCCTTTTCGGTGACCCATGATGGCGAGACGACGGACCTGTTGGACCAATTGCAGCCTGCTACATTGATGGAAAACGCGGGCTACACGCTGGATTATGATCTGGAGCGTCCCGGCACCTACATCTTCGCGATGGAGCCCGAACCCTATTGGGAGCCAGCCGAGGACAGCTACATCGTGCACTACACAAAAACCTATGTCAGCGCTTATGACGATGACGAGGGGTGGGACGCCCTTCTGGGTCTGCGCACCGAGATTGAACCGCTGACCCGGCCCTTCGGCATCTGGGAAGGCAATGTCTTCCAGGGCCGCGTACTGCTCGAAGGCGAGCCGGTGCCCTTCGCGGAGGTCGAGGTGGAATATTATAACGAAGATCAGTCGGCCACGTCGCCGTCCGATCTGATGATCACCCAGACCATCGTTGCCGATGCCGACGGCGTCTTCAGCTATGCCACGCCCAGTGCCGGATGGTGGGGCTTCGCCGCGCTCAACACTGCGCCTGAGACGCTGGAGTTCGAGGGTGAAGACAAGGCCGTCGAATTGGGTGCCGTGATTTGGGTCCACTTCGAGGGCTGGACCGGCCAATGAAATGGCTGGTCGCCATGCTGACGGCGGTGGTGGTCATGTCCACCGCCGCCCTGGCGCACCAGTTGAACGTCTTTGCCTATGTCGAAGAGGGCGTCGTGATCGTGGAGAGCCGGTTTTCCAATGGCAACCTGCCGCAACTGGGTGAGGTCAGCGTGCTGGACGCAGAGGGTGAAGCACTGATGCTCCTTCCGGTGGGGGAGGATGGCGTAACACGCTTCCCACTCGATCCCGCTCATGCCGATACGGGCCTGCTGATTGAGGTCCGGACCGGTGAGGGCCACGATAATTACTGGATCCTGACGCCCGAAGATATCGCTCGCGGCTCTGGGAGTTGACTATGACCTATCCGCCTCTCTCCCGTCGCACCCTGATCGGCCTAACCGTGGCCGCGGTTTCAAGCGCCATTGGCGGGCGGGTCGTCGCTCAGCAGCGTTTGCGGATAGCAGCCGTAAACTATCCTCTGGCCTATTTTGCGGAACGATTGGCCGGGGATCTGGCCGACGTCACATTCAACGTGCCGGGCGATGTCGATCCGTCGTTCTGGCGACCGGGTATAGCCGATATCACCGCGATCCAGTCGGCCGATTTGATCCTGCTAAACGGTGCAGGCTTTGCCGATTGGACGGCCCGCACGACCCTACCACGGTCGCGGACCGTGCTGACCTCAGCCGCGTTCGAAAGCGACTTCATCGCGACCGAGACCATAACCCATTCCCACGGCGAGGGTGGCGCGCATTCCCACACCGGCGTGGCGAATTACGTCTGGCTCGATTTCGCTCAGGCAGCCCTGCAAGCAGAGGCCATCGCTACCGCGTTGATCCGCCGGGCGCGCGCAGACGAGACTGCTATTGCGGATAATCTCGCGTCTTTGACGCGGGACCTCAGCGCGCTGGATGCGGAGGCCCGCGAAATCGGAGGCGCGGCGGCGGAGATCCCCTTGATCGCATCCCATCCGCGTTACCAATATTTTGCGCGAGCCTATGGTTTCGATGTGGCCGCGCTGGACTGGGACCCTCACGAAACCATAGGCGAGGACCAATGGGCGATGCTTGAGACCTTGATTGCAGAGACGGGCGCGCAGGTGTTTCTTTGGGAAGCCGAACCGGACGCCGTCGCCCTTGCGCGCGTCGAAGATCTGGGCCTTCAAAACGCGATTTTTCCGCCTTTAGCCAATCGGCCGGAGGAGGGAGATTTTCTATATGCGATGTCGGCGTCTCTGAGCGAACTCCGCCAAGCAATATACGGTCGACGGTCAACTGAGTAAGCTTGCTTGCATGTAAAAGTGGACTACCCCAGGCAGAGATAGAAGCGCTTAGTAGAATGGCTTGGACCTGTGCTGTTGTCGTGCCGCCCCAAGCGCTCGTTTAGGCCACCTTCCGTTCGAGGGCGGCGGGACTTTTCCAACACAAAGCTGAGTGCCCTCGGCATGGAATATAGAAGCCGTTGATGTATTCGAAGATTCCGAGGTTGTCGCTCTCTTGCGCCAGGTGATCGATGTTGTCGTCATCGAAGATTCCGGGCCCGAAGGGACCAACGTCGCGCTCTCGGGGCGCATTGGTCCACTGATCGATCCGGCTTGGGGGTTTTCGATGGTAGCGGAGGAGGGACTTGAACCCCCGACACGCGGATTATGATTCCGCTGCTCTAACCAACTGAGCTACTCCGCCACAACGGGCGCGAATTAGGACGTTGCGCGCCTCGGGTCAATACGAAAGTGTCAGCGATGGCCTAACCGAGCCTCCGGCGCCGCCACACGCAGGATTTGACGTGCGATGACTTGGCCGGACGTGTCGTAGGCTGCGAGCCGGATTACCAGCAGCGCGGTGTGGCGGTCTACAGACAGGGCGACTGATTGCGCCATATCCGTCATTTCCGCACTGGCTTCGGCGCTTAGCCGCGCGGCGCTTATGCCGTGATGTTCCAGAAACTCGGCCAATTCGACCGGGGCGTCATCATCCAAGCTGTCGATCAATGCTTCAGGGACAGCAATGGCATCCATCGCAGCGCGCGCGCTGTTCAGCTTCAATGTCCGCTCCAGAACCGAAACGCGGGCTGTGTTCATATGCTCGGCTTCGGCAGCGGTCGCTTGGCGCGTTTCTTGCCGGGCGCGAAATGTCGCCAATTCCAGCAGCGCGCCGCTTTTGTCGGTTAAAACAGGCAATAGTGTTTGCGCTGATCCGGAGGCTGCTTCGGGTGAGTTGGCGGCAACAAGCGTGCCGCGACCGGGCTTGCGGTTCAATAATCCCATGCCTTCGAGGCTGATCAAGGCACGGCGCATGGTTCCCTGGCTGACGCCGAATTCTTCGGCCAATTGAAACTCGTTGGGCAACCTGCGCCCGATTTCCCAGTCTCCTCGTTGGATGCGAGCGATCATCTCGGTTTCGGCGGCTTTATACAAAGGCATGCGCGACATCTTGAACTACTCCGAACACTACGCCCTGACTATGCCGCAGTGCAGCATATAGCGCAATGACAGCGATGCCGCAGCGGCACCTGCCTCAGTTCAAGTGGCCAATCAAACGCTTATGGCGATCAAAGGCGGTGATAAGTGCGCGTAAGGTCTCAATTCCGGCGGCGTGAAGCATGGGAATCATCCGTTCCATCGCTTCGCCCGTGCCAAGCGCGTCGCCAAGCGCGCTGTGCCGCGCATCTTCGGGGATGCGAACCGCCAGCCGGTCGCAGAGCGCATCCAGGGTGTGTTCCTCAGTCTGGCCGTAGAGGATGGCCGAACACAGGACGGTATCCAAGATCGGCTGATCAAACCGTGCGCCGATCTCGGCCTCGCGGCGGCGCAGGAAGGCCATATCGAACGGCGCGTTATGGGCGACCAGCACCGCCCCGTGGGCAAACAGGTGGAATCGCCGCAGAGCCTCGGTCACCGGTGGCGCGCTGACAACCATATCGTCATCGATGTGATGTACTTCGGTGGAACTGGGCGGGATCGGGCGCCCGGGATTGACCAACATGTCAAACCGTTCGGCGCCCACCACGCGGCCATTGACCATACGCACCGCAGCGATTTGGCAGACCTCATCCACGGCGGGGTTGAGCCCAGTGGTTTCCGTGTCGAACACAACGTAGCTGAGATCCGATAGCGCGCAATCGGCCAGGTCATCGGGCAGATCTGCGTCCAGCAGGTCAAAATCGTAAAGCACTTGGGGCTGAGGCGCGGATTGTTTCGCGGCGGCATTCGAAAGAGGCAGGCACAGCGTCGCGCCATTCTTTTCCACCTGCAAAGCTATGCCATGGCAGGTCAGCACATCTTGGCCCGCAAAGCTTGATAAGCCTGGCGACAGAGGGGTGGTCAGCCAATCGTGCCAGCCGTCGGGCAAGGGTCCGTTTGCGGACAGGCGCAGACCGTCGGAGAGACGCAGGTCGCCGCCCCCGCCGCCATGCCATTCCAAGGCCAGCCTTTCGAGCAGGCGCGTGATGGCAAACCCATCGCATTTCACCGGGTCATCGCCCAAATCGCAGGTCATCGTAACGCCTTTGCGCGCCAAACGCGCCTTAAGTGCCGCGCCGAGATCCGAGGCGGCCAGCACCTCCATTGGCCACCATTCGGTGTCTGTCGCAGTCTTGCGCGCGGCCAGATCATCAGCCTGGGCCGCGTTTACCTTGCGCAAGCAGTCGATCGCATCATCCAGCAGCCGAGCCCGCTCCGCCAAGACAGGCAGATCGCCAGACACGTCGCGCAGGCTCAGCACATAGCCGGGTCTTTCGGTTTCTTGCCCCTCCAGCCGCATGAGGCGCATCCTCGCCTCCAGCAAGCGCGCCCCAGCCCGTGTGGTGACCAACACGTCCGCTCCGCCTTCGGTATTCCCTGCAACAAGCCGCTCATAGGCCATGGTGACCGGGCCCATGCGCAGTAGGCCCGACAGAGGCCGGGCCAATCCCAATGCTTCGGGCGCGCCAACCAGATCGGCGACGCGCCCGTTATACAGGGCGAGCTTGTGATCGGGGGTGCAGAACACTACCCCATCCGGGAGATCGGCGAGCAAGGCCTCCAGCCGTGCCTTTTGAGTTGTCAGCCGTGCGGTCTCGCGCCCAACGGCAAGGGCCATCGCATTGCGTGTTTCGGTCAGGGTTTCTGTAACCGCGGCGGCGGCGGGTGCCAGATCGCCCAGATATCCCGCACGATCGGCGTCCAGATCGGCCGCCACATCCGCATGGGCGCGGGCGCGCATGTCTGCCGCTAGGCGTTCGACCGGTTTGGCGACATTTTCGTCGAACAAGGTCCAGATCCAGGTGGTCAGACCAAAAATCGCAAAGACTGCGATGACGCCCGCGATTAGAAATGCGGACAAAGCATGGGTTTCGCCCAGCCGGACATATCCCATTGCCAGACCCGCAATGGCCAAACCCGAAGTGGCCGCCGCCAGAAAGGCAAATAGTAGAAAAACGCGCAGGCGAAGTGACAGATGGACCAACATAGTATGGGGCCTCCTCCTTGCCCCGGAATTCCGCGCGGCGTCTAACTCGCCGCGCAGACCGAGGGGATTACCGGATCATCCGGTCCGTCACCCACAGGGCTTAGCCCCTCAGGCCGCCCCTCGTCGTCAAAGGTGGTATCTGCCGCGATGTCGAAACGCAGTTCGCGGGCGCAATCCACCAAAACCGGTCGAATTATCGCGGGCTGCCAACGTTCACGGATATGGGCTTGGATCACATAGACCTCTGATCCTTCCATTGTCTCGACCGTTTCGCTCGGGGCAAAGGCAATGAAGCCACGCACCCAGGGCTGGACATAGGTCCACGGCTGATAAACCGCTTGCTGTTCGCGCGTCGACAGAACCACTGCATCGGGTGGTAGATCGTCCAAATTGTTGGGGAACCAGGAATATTCCTGTGCGACTGTGCCTGCGATCATGGCAATCCCGGCGAAGACCGGCATGATCCCCTTGGGCAAGCGATTGCCCGACAATTTGCGCAAAGCCATCGCGATGCCCGCCCCGGCAAGGCCCGAGAAAACGGCGGCGATCAAGGTCCAGAACATTCAGAAGGCTCCCTCAACTGAAGTATCCGCGGCCAGATCCGGCGGCGGATTGCATTGTTTTTACCACGACGAACGCGTCGC
Organism: Gymnodinialimonas mytili; assembly: GCF_037544085.1. Taxonomy (NCBI): domain Bacteria; kingdom Pseudomonadati; phylum Pseudomonadota; class Alphaproteobacteria; order Rhodobacterales; family Paracoccaceae; genus Gymnodinialimonas; species Gymnodinialimonas mytili. The sequence goes on along the minus strand of NZ_JBBIFW010000001.1, from coordinate 1,055,703 downwards.
GCAGATGGCTACGTTCAAAATCCGATAGAGCGGCGGGCGGCATGAAATTGTCGGGCGCCTCACCGCGTTTGATCTGTGTGGCCTGATGTTCCAGCCGAGTGTCGGCGATCAGGTCATAGGCATCCAGCAGATCGCGCCCGCCTGCTGCCGAGACCGCCCCCTCGGCCATCCCCGCGACGATACGGGCGCGTGTATTGGCCTGGGTCAGCGCACCGGTCAACGCATAAATCCGCCCCAGATCAACAATCGGCACCACACCGTTATGCTTGAGATCAATTGTATTCTTGTGCTCTCCCGCACGTGCCATCGCAAACCCCCGGAACAGGCCGAGCGGAACGGTATGCTTCAGCGAATTGCTGACCATATGCGCGACGAAGATCGAATTGCTTTTCGCGGTGTCCAAGGTCTGTTCCTGCAGCCCATCGAAAAGCGCTGTCGTGCCGCCGATCGGGCGCAGGTCGAACATCACCGAAGCGAGCATCTGCGCTTGCGGGTCGGGCTTGTCGATCCAGCCTTGAAAATAGCGTTTCCAGATGGCCAGGGGTTGTCGCCATTGTAGGTTGGTCGCCATCATGTCGCCCGGACAATAGAAATATCCGGCCTGGTCCAATCCGTCGCTGACCGATTTGGCCAAGGCGGCAAAATAGGCGTCGTCCGCATCGGTCGCATCATCATGGAGGATCAGACAATTGTCCTGATCGCTGACGCCGGTTTGTTCTTGCCGCCCCTGACTTCCACAGGCGAGCCAAAGATAAGGCACCGGCGGAGGGCCGAGCCTCTCCTCCGCCAACACGAGCAATCGCCGCGTCGCCGCGTCGCCGATATCGGTGATCAAACGCGTTACCGTTTGGTGCGGGTTCTGCGCGCTGACCAACTGCACCAGCAATTCCGGAATGCGCGCAGTGACCTTCGCAATCGAAGCTGCATCGGGCGCTTTCGCGATGTCGTGGATCAACGCCGCTGAAGAGGTCGCTTGAAACCGGGTCAGATCGGTTTGCGTGAGGATGCCCACCAAGCGCCCCGCCTCGGTCACCGGCATATGAGTGATCGCGCGTTCGACCATCGCGTTTAGGACATCGGCCACCATCGCGCTGGGCGGCAATGTCAGGGGATCGGGCGTCATGATTTGCGCGACAGGCGTAGACAGGTCCAACCCCTCAGCCACAGCGCGTGACGTGATGTCGCCCGTCGTCAGGATACCGCGCACCGCGTCATCTTCGGCGACGATGATGCAGGATACCCCCAACGCCCGCATTTTCCCTGCGGCTTCGATCAGCGGAGCGTCGGGCGTGCAGGTTAACGGCGTGCGTGTCATCAGATCGTCCACCGCGATGGTGGTAATGTCCTGGCGTTTGGCACCTGCGGACCGGGTTCGGTCGAAAAAGCGATGCGCCACAGGATGGGCATCAATCATCGCCTTAAAGGCTTCGATCGAGATCGCGATGACTTGGGTCGGCGCCACGGCGACGGCATTGACGGGTGCCATGCCATCGCGCATCAGCCCGCGCTCGCCAAACGAATTGCCGGGCCCCAGGATGGACAGCACTTCGATGCCATCTGCACCCGTGATATGAACCTGCCCCGAAACGATCAGACACAATGCTGTGACGGGTGCGCCAAGGGCATAAATCACATCCCCGTCCGCAAACTCCAAGGTTTCGGCCCCCGCTGCTAAGGTCATGCGGTCGGCGGCGGGCAAAGCATCATAGGGGTGCGTGCGGGCCAGCAGATCGGTGATGGATGTCTCGGTCATGGGGCAGGGTCCCGTTCGACTAAAAAAGCGCACCCCAACCTTGTCGGGATGCGCCTTGGGTTTTGCAATGGGGCCGATGGTCCTGCCATCGGCCCCAAAGGATCAGTGACCCGTGGCCGCACCCGCACCGCGAGGGATGCGAACGCTTTCCACAAGATCCTGGATCTCCTGCGGCGGAGCGGCGGTTGCCCGCGACACCAGGAAGGCAACACCGAAGTTGAAGGCAGCACCGATCGGCCCGAAATGGGTCGGCGGGATACCGAACAAATACTGGTCGCTCGTCAGCATCGCCGTGCCGGGGATGAAGAACCAGCCCAGGAACAGGAACAGGTAGAGGCAGGTCGAGATGATGCCTGCCAGCATCCCTGCGATGGCGCCCGCGGAGTTCATCCGCTTGGAGAAGATGCCCATCATCAGCGTCGGGAACAGCGAGGCTGCCGCCAGACCGAAGGCCAAGGCCACGGTTTGTGCCGCAAAGCCTGGCGGGTTCAGCGCCAGCAATGTCGCCCCGACAATCGCCACGATCATCGAGATACGGGCCGCCATAAGCTCTCCCTTTTCCGAAATGTTCGGATTGATCACAGACTTGATCAGGTCATGGGAGATCGCCGAAGAGATCGCCAAGAGCAGGCCCGCCGCCGTGGACAGGGCCGCCGCGATACCACCGGCAGCGATCAAGGCGATCACCCAGGGCGGCAGGTTGGCGATTTCTGGATTGGCCAGCACAAGGATGTCACGGTTGAATGTGACAAGCTCGTTGCCTTCCAGACCATTGGCTTCGGCAAAGGCCTGACCTTCGGGTGACGCATCGTTGTAGTATTGGATACGACCGTCACCGTTCAGATCTTCGACGCCCAGTAGGCCGGTGACCTGCCAAGTGTTGAACCAATCGGGCAGTTGGTCTGCCTCGACGGCCTCGGACTGCGTGCCTTCCGGCCACATGGTGGTGATGATGTTCAGGCGCGCCATCGCACCAACCGCAGGCGCGGTAAGGTACAGCAGAGCAATGAACACCAACGCCCAGCCAGCGGACCAGCGCGCATCAGACACTTTCGGCACCGTGAAGAAGCGGATGATCACGTGGGGCAGGCCCGCGGTCCCGATCATCAGCGACAAGGTGTAGAGCGCCATCAACCAGGGGTTCGTGGTGGCCGTGTACTCGTTAAAGCCCAAATCGGTCAGCAAACCGTCCAGTGTGACCAAAAGCGGGGTCCCCGCCTCCACACCACCGGCAAGACCATCGTTCATATTGCTGAACAGACCCAGACCCGGGATCGGGTTGCCGGTCAGTTGCAGCGAGATGAAGATCGCTGGGATGGTGTAGGCCACGATCAGGACGCAATACTGCGCCACCTGCGTGTAGGTGATGCCCTTCATGCCGCCCAAAACCGCGTAAACAGCCACAACGCAGGATGCGATGATCAGGCCAGCAGTCGAGGAAACTTCGAGGAAGCGCGAGAACGCCACGCCTGCACCGGTCATCTGCCCAATCACGTATGTGGTCGAGATGATGATCAGGCAAACCACCGCCACGACGCGCGCCGTGTTGGAGTAATACCGGTCCCCCACAAATTCTGGCACGGTAAACTTGCCGAACTTACGCAGGTAAGGTGCCAAAAGCATCGCCATCAGGACGTAACCACCGGTCCAGCCCATCAGGAAGAGTGAATTGTTGTAGCCCGTAAAGGCGATCAGGCCAGCCATTGAGATGAACGACGCCGCCGACATCCAGTCCGCCGCGGTGGCCATGCCGTTGACCACTGGGTTCACACCCCGGCCAGCAGCATAGAACTCAGATGTAGAGCCTGCACGGGCCCAAATCGCGATACCGAAGTAGAGCGCAAAGCTGAGCCCCACAACGACAAAGTTAAGTACTGTTTGATCCATGTCCCTCAGCGCTCCCTATTCGTCCACGCCGTGATCTTTATCGATCTTGTTCATGCGCCAGGCGTAGAAGAAGATCAGAAAAAGAAAGACCAGGATTGACCCTTGCTGGGCGAACCAAAAGCCCAGATCTGTGCCACCCACTTCGATTCCCGCGATTAGCGGGCGGAAGAGGATCGCAAAGCCATACGAGCACAGCGCCCAGATAACCAAACAGATGGTCACCAGACGCAGGTTCGCTGACCAATACGCATTATTTTCCGACATGTTATTCTCCCTTTATGATGACTGCCGTCGGTCCTCCCAGACCAAACGGCAGAAGATCCGCCGCGAGATGCCGTTTCCCCGCGACGGAACCCTTGATGCGCCCTACGTGCTGGCGCGATTTTCAATCAGATCATCGACCACCGATGGATCGGCGAGCGTGCTGGTATCCCCCAGCGATCCGAAGTCGTTTTCTGCAATCTTGCGTAGGATGCGGCGCATGATCTTTCCCGAACGGGTCTTGGGCAGGCCCGGTGCCCATTGGATGACATCGGGCTTGGCAATCGGGCCAATCTCGCGCCGGACCCAATCGCTGAGCGTCTTTTTCAACTCGTCAGATGGCGTTTCGTCATTCATCAGCGTGACGTAGCAATAAATGCCCTGCCCCTTCACCGGATGCGGATAGCCGACCACCGCGGCCTCGCTGACGGTCTCGTGGGCGACCAAGGCGCTTTCCACCTCGGCCGTGCCCATGCGGTGACCCGAAACGTTGATCACATCGTCAACGCGACCCGTGATCCAGTAATCGCCATCCGCGTCACGGCGACAGCCGTCGCCGGTGAAGTAATAGCCTTTGTAATCGCTGAAATAGGTTTTCACGAAGCGCTCGTGATCGCCCCAAACGGTGCGCATCTGCCCTGGCCAGCTATCGGCGATCACCAGAACACCTTCGACGCCGTCGCCGTCCACAACCTCACCCGAGGTCGGCTCCAGCACCAGCGGCTTGATCCCAAAGAACGGATGCTGAGCCGAGCCAGGCTTCAGCGCATGGGCGCCCGGAAGCGGGGTCATCAAATGTCCACCGGTTTCTGTCTGCCACCAGGTGTCAACGATCGGGCATTTCCCCTTGCCCACATGCGTGTTGTACCAATTCCAGGCCTCGGGATTGATCGGTTCGCCAACCGTGCCCAGCACCTTCAGATCGCTCAGATCGTACTTTTCAACGAATTCCGGCCCCTTGCCCATCAGCGCGCGGATTGCGGTGGGGGCTGTATAGAATTGGTTAACCTTGTGCTTTTCACAGACCTGCCAGAACCGGCCCGCGTCGGGGTAGGTGGGCACGCCCTCAAACATCAATGTCGTCGCGCCATTGGCAAGCGGACCATAGACAATATAGCTGTGCCCGGTCACCCAGCCCACATCGGCGGTGCACCAAAAGACATCACCCTCTTTATAGTCGAAGACCATCTCGTGGGTCATTGCGGCGTAGACGAGATAGCCGCCCGTTGTATGCACAACACCTTTGGGCTGGCCGGTCGAGCCGGAGGTGTAGAGAATAAATAGCGGGTCTTCGGCATTCATCTCTTCAGGTGGGCACTCGGCGCTGACGCGCGCGGCGACATCGTCGTACCAGATGTCGCGGCCACCGACCCAAGCGACCTGTTCGCCCGTGCGCTTCACGACCAGGCATTTCGTGTCGATGACGTTGTGCAAAAGCGCTTTGTTGACGTTGTCTTTCAGCTCGGTGACGCGTCCACCGCGCGGCGCGCCATCGGCGGTGATCACCAGTTTGGCCTGGCTGCCATTGACCCGCGCGGCCAATGCATCCGGTGAGAAACCTGCAAAGACAATCGAATGGATCGCGCCGATCCGGGTGCAGGCCAGCATCGCATACGCCGCTTCGGGGATCATCGGGAGGTAGAGCACCACCCTATCGCCTTTGGAAACGTCGCAATCCTTCAGGACATTGGCGAAGGTGCAGACCTTTTCGTGCAGCTCCGCATAAGTGATGTGCTGCGCGTCTTCGTCAGGGCTGTCGGGTTCGAAGATGATTGCGGTCTGATCGCCGCGGGTGGCCAGATGCCGATCGATACAATTCGCGCTGACATTCAGAGTGCCATCCTCGAACCATCGGATATGCACGTCATCATGCTCAAACGATGTATCTTTCACCTTAGTGTAAGGTTTGATCCAATCGATGCGCTTGCCATGTTCGCCCCAAAACGCCTCTGGATCATTGATCGATGCGTCGTACATCGCATCATATCGGGCGGGGTCGACATGGGCGTTGGATAGCAACGGCGGCATGGATGTGTCGGTCAAAGCGGGTCTCTCCTCGTTCCCAGGACGACGCTCGCCTTGGCCATCGCGTCATGCAATGGCGCTACACGGCCCGGCTATGCGATTGCACATCCGCGTGTGACGATCTCGTAAACCGTGCGCTTCCTCTGGCGCGTCATCCATTTCTCCCCGGGGTCTCTAGGTTACGCGCCTCCACGCATTAGACCTGTCAGACCCGCTGGACATCGCGACGATGACACTCTTTGCGAGTCAAACGAACGCCTTTGCTTGCTCGCCTCTGGATTGTGTAACAGAACTTCACAAATATCACTCTGGTATGTAAATAACTTTACAATACACAAGAAAGCTAAGGAGAGGTTCACTCGCCCGGCGCGGAGCTTTCTATGAACGCGACAATGCTCGGCACCGCGTCTTCATGTAAGGGAAGGTTCGGATCCGTGTAGGTCGCATAGGGCTGGCCCGTCACATCACGTTTGAGCATGTGGGTTGCTTCGGCCAGCGTCACAGTCGCGGCCTGGGGCAGGGCAGCTGCCAGCCGTTCACCATTTTCCGGACCTATCTGAATATCGGCATTGCCTTGCAAGATCAGAGCTGGCCCGGTCCAGTCACGCGCCACATCCGCCGGATCGTAGGAGAACAGGTTGATCATGTAGCGTTGCAATCCGTCCGAGAATAATGGCTGGAGAATCGGTGATATCGTTTCCGGATCGCGCATATCCCCACCTTCGAGACCTGAGATAATCGTTTGCAGTTCCGGAAGGAACGGTGCATTTGCGGGGTTCGCCTCCAGCTGCTCCAACATCAGCTGCCCAACGGGGCGCCCAGGTGCCGCCATCAGGATCACACCGCAGAGTCCATCGGGTGGGTCTTGCGCGGCGACCAAAGCCACAAGTCCGCCCTCGGAATGCCCGGCGAGCCACACGCAGGGTGCGATCTCGGCCGCGCGCGTGACCCAGTCTCGGGCGTCTTGGGCATAGGCCTCGATGGTCACATCGTTGGGGTCGTCTATCGCGGTCTCGCTGTCGTAGAAACCGCGTTTGTCGATCCTCAGCGATGCGATGCCGCGCTCGGCCAATCCCTCGGCCAACAGGCGATAGGTGTCGGAATTCAACCCCATCTGCGGGGCATTGCCGTCGCGGTCAGTCGGGCCGGAGCCTGGGATGATGACCACAGCGTGCGTGGCGCCCGAAACGGTGATCGCCTCAGCCGCCAGCGGACCGTTTGGGCCTGGAATTTCGACAATGTCCGCTAAGGCAACGCTCGGGAAAAGGGCGGCGATCAGAGAAAGCAGGCGCATTGAGGATTCCATGGTCGGTGCTGATGCGGGTCAGCTTGCCGCGAATTGCGCCCGCAGACCAGAGTGGCATCGCGTCTAGCGCGAGATCTCGTGCGATTTAGAGATCACGTCGACGCCCATCTGCGCCAACAGGTCAATGTAATCCAACAAGACCCAATTTTCTGCGATCAAACCGTCCTCGCAACGGTAGAAGTCCATCACCTTTAGGGTCAGCGCACGATCCGTAGCTGGCACGCCCAGATAGGTCGCTTTGTGGGTCATGGTCATCGACGGCCAGCCTGAGACTGCCGCGAAGTTGCCGTCGCCGATTCGGCAATAATGGTTGCCGCCCTTGCGGTCGGGGAAGGCGCGCAGGAACGGTCCGCGATGGTGGTGAACGAACCCGTCCCAAGCGACCGTCGATCCGATCCCGCCCGGGCCGTACCAGGCAAAATCCGGCGTCCAGGTGCCGCCAGCGCCCACCTGCCCATCCGATCCATAGGTTTCCGGGTTGTAGACGTGCAACGCGCTCAGCATGGCTTCGACAACATCCAGGGATGCGGTGCCGTCGGCCTGATTTCCAGGGCAGAGGCCATCTTGCGTCGCGGGCGGCGGAAACACGGTGGGGGCACCGTAATGCGCCTCGTCCAAGGGCCAGCGACCGGTCTGATAGATGAGATCCAGCAGGTCGACAATGATCCGTCCTTCGACGATCTTATCACCCTCGATGCGCCAAAACTCTCCGATCCGAAGATAGGCCAGCTTGTCGCTGGGCGCGATGCCCCAGAGCGTATCGATGAACAGCCCGGTGATATGGGTCACACTTGCCACCCATTCCCCGCCGTAGTCGCGCCGGTTCTGGCCGCCGATCAGCATCAGGTCCCTGCGCCGTGCGGGCACGAGCGCGCGACGCAGGGGCGTGATCAAGCCTTCCGCGATCTCTGACGGTCCGGTCAGCCGTCCGATTGGCGCCGACACGTCGATCTCCGCCTCGGGGGCAAAGAGCTGCGCAGCGATCTGGCCCAGATCCACCGCGTCGGCCGTGAAGAGCCGCGCCAGAGCGGCGCGAATGTGCGCACGGGGATCTTCCATAATGCACCTCGGACTTGAACTTGCGCGAAAAGGCTTGCCAGATGAAAGCGGCGGGCACTAGCGTATTCTTGCAAACCTATGCAAATTCGGCAGAGTGCCCGAAGCATGGCGCCCCCGACAGGGCGCATATGCGCAAAAAAACGTTGGTCGGCCGAGGGTAGACTTCGGACCGAAGACAGGGAGAAGACGAGATGTATGTGAAACAAATTGCCTTGGCGGGGGCGATCAGCCTGGCAGCGGGCGCGGCCTATGCCGATGGCCACGCGACCTGCAGCTTCGAGAACGAGAGCGAAGTCACCATGCTGAGCGCCGCGTTCGAGGCTTGGGTCGCGGTGACCGACGCGATGGCCACCTGTGGGAACTTCTCACCCGAGTTGGATCAGGAATTCCGCACCAAACAGCCGGAGGGGTTTGCCGCCAATCCGTCGCTTTACCAGTTGGGCGGCGTGTCGAACGGAACGATCACCCCGCTGCTGAATGCGGGCACCATCCGTCCTCTGGATGATCTGATCGCGGAATACGGGCAGGATTTGACGCCGAACCAGTTGATCCAGATCGACGGCCAAACCATGGCCGTGGCGATGATGGTGAACACGCAGCACCTGATGTATCGCAGCGATATCCTGGAAGAGCTTGGTCTCGATGTACCCTCCACCTGGGAAGAAGTGCTGACCGTCGCCGCTGCTATCGATGAGGCGGATGTCGTCGACTACCCGCTGGGCGCCACCTTTGCGTCGGGCTGGAATCTGGCGCAGGATTTCAACAACATGTTCCTGGGCTTCGGCGGAACATTCGTCAATGACGACAACACGCCCAATGTGAATTCCGAAGCTGGCTTGGCCGCGCTCGATGTCATGATGCGTATGACCGAGTACATGGACCCCGAATTCCTGGCATCGGATTCGACCTACGTGCAGCAGCAATTCCAGCAGGGCCGCATTGCCATGGCAAACCTCTGGGCGTCGCGTGCAGCGGCCATGAACGATGAAGCGGAAAGCGAAGTTGTTGGCCTTGTCGGGACCGCTTCCGCACCTTTGGCCATGGAAGGTGGCGCACCCGCGACCACGCTATGGTGGGACGGGATCGTCGTAGCCTCGAACATCTCGGATGAGGAAGCCGCCAATGCGTTCCGCCTGGCGATGGAGGGCGTGAATAGCTCAACCGTTGAGGCGGCGCCTGATGCGGCGATCTGGTTGATCGAAGGCTATGAGCCGAATGAAATGTCGGCTGGCGCCATTGCGACGGCAACCGCCTCGCCCGCGCCGACAGCCTATCCTTCGACCACCCAGATGGGACTGATGCACACGGCGCTTGGCAACGAGCTCCCGGCCTTCTTCACGGGCGATGTATCTGCCGAAGCTGCGCTTGCGGCGGTTGAGGCATCCTACACGGTGGCCGCGCAAGAAGCGGGTTTGCTGGAGTAATCCAGCCATCGACCGGGGGCGCAAATCCGTGCCCTCGGTCATCCAGGGGGACATTTGGTGGCGCGATCGGTCAAGCATTGGAAACGGCAAGATGTGGCGGGGTGTGAAACCTGCCGCTTGAGCCGGACCGACCAAGGCTGGCGGCTTGACGGCGTTACCATTGATGAAGATGGCGGGGCGCCGCGCGGATTTAGATATATTGTATGTCTTGATGCCGCCTGGCGCCCCAAATCGGCGAGAGTGACCGGCTGGTCCGATGAAAACGACTTTGACCTGACCCTGGATCGTCACCCGACCGGTTGGGCGGTCAACGGCACCGTCGATCCTGCATTGCAGGACGCTACCGACATCGATTTGGGCTTTACCCCTGCCACGAACCTCTGCGCGATACGGCGATTGGATCTGGCGATCGGCGACAGCGGCGAAAGCCAGGCGGTTTGGTTGAACGACAACACCTGGCAGGTTGCGCCGCTGCGTCAGAGCTATCGTCGTCGCAGCGCCACGCGCTATGACTACCGATCGCAAACCGGTTACGAGACCACCTTGACCGCTGACGAAAACGGTTGGATCGTCACATATCCGGGCCTTTGGCAGGCCCATGGGGGACATGCGCCATGAAATTCCGGACATTTATGGGGTTCGTCGGGCCGTCACTGTTTTTGATGATTTTGTTCATCGCGATACCGTTGGTCTCGGTATTCCTTGGGTCCTTTCAAGTGACCCAGCCGGTGATGGAGCAGGTTGAGGTTGAAAGCTGTACCGCAGGTTTCCTGACGCAGAACTGCACGACCGAATTGCGCTCGCAACCGGTGCTGGATGACAACGGCCAAATGGTCACGACGACGGAATGGGTGGGCTTTCTATCCTATGCCCGTGTCCTGGAACCCGAGCGCGCATGGCAGGCTATTCGTAGTTTTGACTATGCGGCGCTGATGCAAATCGATTTCTGGGCTGCCTTGCGGTTTACTCTGATGTTCACGCTGGTGACTCTGCCGCTGGTCATTGGTGTTGGCCTCGCCATTGCGCTGGCCGTGAACAACGCCGCGCGCTCGATCCGCGGCCCGATCATCTTCGTGTCGCTGCTGCCCTTTATCATCACACCGGTTATCGGTGCCTTGGCCATCCGATGGCTGTTTATCGGCGACGGCATCCTGACGCGAGGACTAGAGGCCTGGCTTGATCAGGACATTGCGATGTTTGCCCAGGCCTGGACGATTGAACTGCTGATGCTGTTCTACCGCGTCTGGCATGTCGCGCCATTCGCCTTTGTGATCTTCTATGCGGGCCTGCAGACAGTGAACCAAGACACGCTGGAATCGGCGATTATTGACGGTGCCAGCCGGTTCGACCGCCTGCGCTATGTGGTGATCCCACATTTGATGCCTTTGATCATCTTCATATCGCTGATCCATCTGATGGATGCCTACCGGGTCTTCGAGGAAATCGTCGGCTTCAGGGCGCAAGCGCATGTAATCTCACTGCAATGGCTGACCTTTGATTTCCTGTCGCCGGATGATGCGGGCAACCGCGCGTTCAGCCGTGCCAATGCGTCGGCCATGCTGACCATGGTGGGCATTGTGATCATTCTGATCCCATTGCTGCGTCGCACTTGGCGCGATCACAAAGGGAGCTCGCATTAAGATGGTGACTGTCTTTGACCTGCGCGCCGAGGCGCTGTCCTATCAGGAGTGTCGGATATGAGTGACATGCCCCGCGCGATGCGACAGCCCCTTGGACTCAGGCTCGGCTCTGCCGCCTTTCTGGCCTTCTGGTGTTTGATCGCGGCGTTTCCAATCTTCTGGATCACCGTGATGAGCTTCAAGTCGCCCGTCGATGCGTTTGCGGCCAATCCGTGGGACGTGATTATCGGCCCTGTCACGCGCGATCGCGGCAATGGCCTGTCGACAATCGATATCCTGCTTGGTCTGACCGTCCTTTTCTTCACGATCAAACTTGCGTTGAGTTGGCTGCCCGAGAAGGTCCGCACGCTCAGCCCGGCGGGGCAGGTTTGGGCGGGATGGATCATCGGTGTCGTTGGCTACGCGCTTGGCTTCATCCTGGTGTTTTTCTACGCGCTGCCCGCGATTTTGGCGCTTTTGAATCCCGTGCTCGGCCCCCTTGGCACGCCCATCATCGGATTGACCACGGAGCACTACCAAAGCATTTGGGTCGAGCGTGACTTCCATCAGAATTTTATCAACTCGCTGATCGTGACAGGTGGTGTGGTGACGGTGTCCCTGACGGTCGGCACTTTGGCTGGATATGGTCTGGCACGGTCCGGGTCGAATATTGCGTTCTGGCTGCTGATCACCGCCCTTATTTTCCGGGCCTTGCCCCATTCGGTGCTGGTCGCAGGCTACCTGCCGGTATTCGTCAATTCTGCAGAGCTATTGGCGCCGATCCTCGGAGACAACGCGCCAACGCTCTATGGTCAGCCTCTGGCTGTGATTGCGGTGCTGGTGTCGATCAACCAGCCCTTCACGATCTGGATGCTGCGTTCTTTCTTCCAGAACATTCCCAATGAACTCGACGAGGCCGCTCGCGTCGACGGCTGCACGCATTTCCAGGCATTCCGCTGGGTGATCATGCCTGTCATGTGGCCCGGAGTGATAACAACCGGGCTGTTCAGTTTCCTGCTGGCCTACAATGACTTCTTGGTGACGTCGCTGCTGCTTGATGCCACGAACCAGACCATGGTTCCCGCGATCGCGAGCTTCTTCAATCGAGAGACGACGACCACTGACCAAGTTATCGCAGTGGCCGCTGCCGTCTCAATCATTGCGCCCCTGTTCCTGCTGGTGATGGTCTTCCAGCGCCAGATTGTCAGCGGCCTGACCGCTGGAGCTGTAAAGGGATAGTGAATGCCCTTCGGCGCTTTCCAATCGGGAACCGGTATTCGCACGAATTCTGGATGGAGAGCGCTGGTTTTCCGGGCTGAGCCCGAGGGCTTATCCCAAGATTTGAAAGCTATCGCCCAGCCAGGGCATCTGCTCTAGCCCCGGATCCGCAAAGTGTACGCCGATCAATTCGCGTGACAGTTCGGCAATTCGCGCCGGGATATCCCCAGACCAACCCGCGGTTACATAAAGGACGATCTTACGCGATATTGGCCTGCCGGGCAGGGGATGCGCGTCAATGCCGCCAGCGAACCGTCCGCCACGCAGCAGTGACAAGGGGGTTGTGATCGTCCAGCCGGAGCCGGCAGCCACCAACGCGGAGATCGATTGGTTCGAATCCATCTCAAACCGTTTCGGCGGGACGATATTGCCGGCTTCCAGCCACGCCTCGATTTGCTGACCCATCACCTGATCCAAGTCGCGGCGCAACAGCGGCAGATCATACAAGTCTGCCAGCCCGCCGCTGACATCGCGGCCTTTTGGGACGGCGAGGATATAAGGATCGCTCAGCAATGGCAGAGCGACCGTGTCGGGCGGTTCCGACATACCGGCCGCACAGATCACCATATCCAGGTCTCGGTTTGCGATTTGCGCCTGCAGCGCGTGGCTCGCGCCGGTTTTTAGGGTAAAGGCGCATTGGCTCATGGCTTCGGCCAATCGCTGCGCCAGGTTGGGTGTGACCTCGTTCTCGAAATCTTCGATCACGCCCAGGGACAGCGCCGATAGGTCGGTCAGATCCAAGGCGGTCAAATCGCGCTGGCCAGCTCGCAAGGCGCGCAGCGCTGTTTGCGCCTGGCCCAGAAACAGCCGCCCGGCAGGGGTCAAGATCATCGGGCGTCTTGAGTGGTCGATCAATTCGACCCCCAAGGCCGCATCCAGGTTCTTCAATTGTTGTGATACGGCCGGTGCGCTCATACCCAAATCAGATGCTGTCGCCGCGACCGATCCTGTCCGCGCCAACGTTTCGAACACTTCCAGACCGCGCAGGGTCAGACCTTTCAGAAGGGGGGCTGCCATAACATCCGATTACGCGTTGACGATCTGGGCCAGCAGATCTGAGGGGAGGGCGACGGGCTGTCGCGCGGCGACCGGCGGGGCGGGGGGCATCCCCGCCAACAGATTGCCCACATCGGTGACATTTGGATCCATTGCGGCGATCCATCCCGAATAGGCGACGGGCCCACCCAGCGGCGTGTCTGCCGCTGGCGGCGCCAATTGCAACAGGCTTGCCAAAGCATCTTCGGCATCCGTTGGGCCCAATATGGCGGCGCGGTCGGCGCGGGGTCGGATCACATGGGCCGCACCTTCCGCGCGTAAGGCGACACCCGCCATGTTCGCCTCGGCCAAACTGGCCATGGCATGGGCCATCGGGCCCGGCTCGCTGGCATTCCGCAGATGGATCACGGCCATACCTTGCCCGCGCGCCAGATCGATGAGCTGCGGCACAGCCTGCGCCAATGCGGCGGCCGCAAACCCATGCTCCGCATCGACCCGAAGTACAGAGGGTGCGGCGACTTCGATACGTGGTGTCGCCTGAGGTCGCAAGCGCCCGTATCTTAGCAATCGGATATCACGCAAAAGGCCGAGAAAGCCGCCTTCGCTGGCGCCGTCAAGTTCGTTCAGCGCGACATCCCGAGCGACAATATCCGCCACATCCGCCGGAACGCCCGCGCGGACCAGACAATCCCGCGCCAGAGCGTCCAAATCACCAGGATCATAGAAGTCCGCCATGTTCTCAGTGTTTCCATCGCATAGCGCGCCGTCAATGGCCTATGCGTGCGATCCGCAATCGCTGTGTGCTTAGCCTTCCAAAACCAGGTCCGGGAAGCGCCGCGCTGTGTCGCGGATCGCATTGGCCAAGCGCTCATACGCCGAAGCGGCGCCAGTGCTGGACCGCCACACCAATCCGATGGAACGTGCAAAGCGCCTTCCGCGGAACGGGCGCACCACGACATCCTCTGCGCGCCCCTCTATCTCGGATTTGACGTAGAGCGCAGGAAGAAACGTCAGGCCCATATTCATCGCCACCATTTGGCGTAGGGCGTCGAGTGATGTTCCTTCATAGTCGCGCGACATATGCGCCCCGATTTCGCCGCACAACGCCGAGATCTGATCGTGCAGCGCATAGCCTGGCGACAACGACAGGATCGTCTTCCCGGCTAATTCTGGCCCCTCCAATTGGGGGGCGTCAGCCAATTCATGGCCCGCGGGCAGAGCCACACCAAGTGGTTCGCGGAACAGTCGGGCGACTGTCAATGTCGCGCCCGAGACCGGAAGTTGCGTCAAAATCAGGTCGTGTAGCCCGTCATTCAACTCACGAAGCAGGTTCTGAGGCGCCCCTTCTCGGATGTAGAGTCGCAAGTCCGGATGCGACCGGTGTAAATCATCGATGACATGTGGCATGAGATATGGGCCCAGTAATGTCGACGTTCCCAGCCGCAAGGTTCCGCCCAGCCCAGATTGCAGCGTGGCGGTCAAATCAACGATGCCTTGACCCGCATCCAGGATGTCGCGACCGCGCCGCGCGACCTCTCGTCCGGCCTGAGTTAGACGCACGGGACCGCGTCCACGTTCCACCAATGTCAAGCCCAGAGAATCCTCTAACGACTTGATCTGTACAGATAAAGACGGCTGCGAGATACCACAGGCCTCGGCGGCCTCTCGGAAGTGATGGGTGTCTTCCAATGCGGTCAGATAGCGAAGCTGGCGGAGCGTGAAGGGCAAAATGTGGTGCTGCATTTTGGATAGCTTTTTCCAATGGAAAAATAGGGATGATAAGCCTTTTCCTATAGAAAGGCATCTGTATATTCAAGCTTGCAAGGTGAGGTGGTAAGCTGGCCTGACACGGAGACCAGCCTACCGCACGCCCTCAAAAGACCAAGGTCGATGTCCCTATCACCGCTCACTGGTCTTTTGGGGTTCTACCCCGGATGATCCGCCGCGGCCCCTGCCGTCAGCTGCGGAGGATTGTCCGGGGTTTTATTTTTTTTATCAGGCATATAGGATTTTGCTATCGTTTTTTATAATTCATAAGGATTGACCTATCGATAGCGGAGCCCTACGTGTCCGTGCATCCGGCACGGCGCCCCAAATACCCGTCATGTGCTGGACCTCGCGGCTTATCGCGCCAAATTGAGCGGCAGACCGGCCATAGACGACACTCCTCTGCTTCTCCGGCAGGGCACTAAAGGACGAAACGACGTGGCAGATGGCGGCGTGCAAGTGCCACGGGTGGCCGGCGGCCCGGCTGGCTGGATCTCGGTATTGATCCCGGCAATTCTCTTTGCTTGGTTTTGTCAGTTCCTGGTGCCGGTTGCGCGGGGCGACGTGATTTTGGCTGGCATCGATTGGGTGCCGTCGATGGACATTCGCTTGTCGCTGCTGATCGATGGGCTGTCTTTGACATTCGCGCTTCTGATCACCGGCATCGGCACCTTGGTGACGCTGTATTCCACCAGCTATCTGGGCAAGCATCCGGAATATCCCCGTTTTGTCCTTTATCTGATGATCTTTATGATCGGCATGTTGGGTCTGACGCTGTCCGACAACCTGATCGCCTTGTTTGTGTTTTGGGAAGTGACGACGATTTCGTCCTACCTGCTGATCGGGTTCACTTCCGACAGCGCGAAGTCACGGCGCTCAGCATTACAGGCCTTACTTTTGACGGGCACCGGAGGCCTTGCTTTGCTGGCCGGTATGATCTTGCTGGGCAATGCAGCGGGCACGTTTTCCCTGGCCGAAATCTTAACCCAAGGCGATGCGATCCGCGAACATGAGCTCTATATCCCAATCTTAATTCTGTTCTTGGCAGGCGCCTTCACCAAATCGGCGCAATTTCCTTTTCACTTCTGGCTGCCCAACGCGATGGCCGCGCCCACACCTGTATCCGCTTATCTGCACTCGGCGACGATGGTGAAGGCGGGTGTGTATCTCATGGCGCGCATGAACCCGTCACTCGGCGGAACGGAGCCCTGGTTCTGGGCGCTGGTGATTGCAGGCGGCTTCACCACGGTCTTTGCCTCCATGCTCGCAATCCGGCAAACCGACATCAAACAAGTCCTTGCCTACACGACGCTGATGGCTCTGGGCGCTCTGACGTTGTTCATCGGGGCGGGCTCCAGCGACGCGATCAAAGCGGCAATGCTGTTCCTGGTGGTGCACTCTCTCTATAAAGCGGCCTTGTTCTTGATGATCGGCATTGTCGATCACGGCGCTGGCACGCGAGATGTCGACAAGCTGCGCGGACTGGCACGCAAGATGCCGATCACCTTCTTTGCCGGCGCTCTGGCGGCGATTTCAATGGCAGGGTTGCCGCCCTTCGTCGGCTTCATCGGCAAGGAATTCCTGTACAAAGCCGGCCTCGAGGCAGAGGTCGCGGCGACTTGGATCGTCGGTACGATCTTTGCCGCATCGGTTCTGATGTTTGTGGCGGCGGGGATCTCGGTCGCGCGCCCCTTCTTCGGCCGCCTGCCTGACACATTGAAAGATGCCCATGAAGGTCCGATCCCGATGTGGGTTGGCCCTCTGATCCTTGGCACGCTGTCATTCTATTTTGGCGTTTTCGCCGACATCCCAGAGGTTTGGCTGGTCGCCCCTGCCACCTGGGCGGTGTATGGCAGCACGGTCGAGGTGGATCTGTACCTGTTCCGGGAGGTCAATACCGCCTTCATCTTGTCGATGATCACCTTCGCCGTCGGCTTTGTTATCTATTTGATGCATGCGCGTATCCGCGCGCTGCTGGGTCGTATCTTTGCGGCAAACCCGATCAAGTTTGATCCAGGTTGGGATCATGTATTGGATGGGCTTAAGGCGCTGGCGGCTTGGCAAACCCGTTACCTGCAATCGGGCGTGCTTCAGAGCTACATCTTCATAATTTTCGCAACCCTCGCCGTTGGGATCGGCGCCACGATGTATCTACAGGATGCGCTGAATTTCACAGTGGACATCGCCGCGGAACTTGAGGGTTTGGTGTTCAAACACTGGGCGGTTTTGCTCTTTATCACCGCCGGGGCGCTGCTCACGGCCTATACCGGTTCCCGCATGGTGGCGATTGTCGCGCTCGGTGTTGTGGGCATTGGTGTCGCGCTGATCTTCATCCTGTTTTCAGCGCCTGATGTCGCGATCACCCAGCTTCTGGTGGAAACCTTGGTTGTGGTTCTTGTTGCGGTTGCGATGCTGAAATTGCCGCATCTTGAGCTGCGCAGTTCGCAACCTGCGCGCCCGGTTCATGCGTTGTTGTCGATTGCGCTGGGTGTGCTGACCACACTGGTTCTGGTTGGGGTGTTGCAATCCGATCTGGATCTGCGCTTGACCGAGTATTTCGAGGCGACCTCTTGGCCCGAAGCCTTTGGGCGTAACATCGTCAACGTCATTCTCGTCGATTTCCGCGCATTGGATACGTTTGGTGAAATTGCGGTGGTCGTGATCGCCGCGCTTGCCGCCTACGCGCTTCTGCGCGGGACACGCTACGAGTCGACCAGCGACGAAGAGGGGGAGAAGTGAGATGATGAATTCAATCATCCTCAACGCCGCAACTCGGCTGCTGACCGCGATCTTGCTGCTCTTTTCCGTCTATATGCTCTTGCGAGGGCACAATCTGCCGGGCGGTGGCTTTATCGGCGGTCTGGTCGGCGCCACCGGTTTTGTGCTCTACGCCATTGCTCAAGGGGCGCAGGCCACCCGCGCCACGCTTGGGGTGGAGCCGCAGAATATTGCAATGATCGGTCTTGGCATCGCCCTAGCAGCCGGAGTTTACCCGGTCTTTTTCAACGATGCGTTTTTCACGGGCCAATGGTTGTTCATTGGTGAAACCGAGGATGACAAGGGTTTGCCGATCAGCAGCGTCTTGTTCTTTGACATCGGCGTTTACCTGGTGGTCTTCGGATCGATCCTGACCCTTGTTCTTGCGCTGGAAGAGGAGGTCTAGGGATGGAGCTTCTTGTTGCCATCATGGTCGGCGCATTGGTCGCAGCCTCGGTCCACCTGATGCTGGCGCGCAATGTGTTGCGCTTTCTGTTCGGACTGATCCTCATCTCGAATGCCGCCAACCTGACTATCTTCGTTGCGGGCCGACTGACGCCTGAAACGCCGCCTCTAATCCCAGATGGCGCCGACGCGCCGATGGTCGATGTGGCCAATGCGCTGCCGCAGGCTCTGGTTCTGACGGCAATTGTGATCGGCTTTGGGCTTTTCGCCTTTGCTCTGATGCTTGTTTACCGAACCTATCAGAACCTTGGCACGCTCAACTCCGATGAGATGCGTCTGGCCGAACCGATCGAAGACGACACGGCGCCTGTCGCCTCAAAGTCCTATATCGCCGAGGGCAAGCCATGAGCTGGATCCTGGCGGCGCCGATCATCATCCCCTTTGCAACGGCCGTGCTGGCTTTCTTGTTTCGCCATGGGCCGGAGGGGCGTTGGCTGAGCGTATTGGGCTCGGCTGCGATGCTGATCGCCTCAATCGTGTTGATGACGCATGTGCTGGATAACGGTGTCGTGGCCGCGCAAATGGGTGAATGGCCGGCGCCGTTCGGGATTACCCTTGTTGCCGATCTGCTCAGTGCGGTGATGGTTGTCATCACCGGGATCACCGGCCTCGCCGTGGCTGTTTATGCGCTGGCCGATGTGGATGAGCGCAAGGAACAGCTCGGCTATCACGCGCTCTACCAAGTGCTGCTGGCGGGTGTATGCGGTGCCTTTCTGACCGGTGACCTTTTCAACCTTTATGTCTGGTTCGAGGTCATGCTGATCGCGTCCTTTGGTCTGCTGATCTTGGGCGGCACCAAGGCGCAGCTGGATGGCGGGATCAAATATGTGACGCTGAACCTGGTCTCGACGATCATGTTCCTCAGTGGGATCGGTCTGCTTTATGGAATGACCGGTACGCTCAACATGGCCGACCTGCACTCGGCGGTTCAAAACGTTGAAAACCCCGGCCTGTTGATCGTCGTGGCGGTGATGTTCATGATCGCGTTCGGCGTCAAAGCTGCGGTCTTCCCGCTATTCTTCTGGCTGCCTGCCTCATACCACACGCCCGCGATCAGCGTGTCGGCGATCTTTGCAGGTTTGTTGACCAAGGTCGGTGTCTACAGCCTGATCCGCATGTTCACGCTGATTTTCACCACCGACATTGCCTATACGCATACGCTGCTGCTGTGGGTTGCGGGATTTACCATGGTCACCGGTGTTCTGGGTGCTGCGGCGATGAATGACTTTCGCCGTATCCTGAGCTTCCACATCGTGAGTCAGATTGGCTACATGATCCTTGGCCTGGCGTTGTTCACGCCGCTGGCACTGGTAGGCGCTGTCTTCTATCTGGTGCACCATATCATCGTGAAGGCGAACCTGTTCCTGGTCGCAGGTGTGGCGCGGCGGATCGCGGGATCGACCAACCTCGATCACATCGGCGGGCTTTACAAAACCGCGCCTTTCCTCGCGCTTTTATTCCTGATACCAGCGTTCTCCCTTGCAGGTTTCCCGCCTTTGTCCGGGTTTTGGGCCAAGTACGTTTTGGTCAAGGCGGCGTTGGATGATGGTGGTTACGTCATTGCCGCGGTGGCGCTGGTGGTGGGCCTGCTGACCATCTATTCGATGACCAAGATCTGGGGCCTGGCATTCTGGAAACCTCACCCGGCGGGCGTGAACCCGACCCTGTCGAGCCTGACGTCTAAGGATCGTGCGGCGCTGTTGTCACCCATCGCCGTGTTGGCCGTGCTGACCTGTATCATCGGCCTGTTCCCAGAGCCGTTTGTTCAATTTGCCGAGCGCTCAGCCGAACAACTTTTGAACCCAGAGGCGTATGTTGCGGCGGTGCTCGGGCCGGATAACACCAGTTTCGCGGAGGGCACGGAATGAACGTCTTTGGGTTAAATGTCGCCCTTGCGGTGATCTGGTCAGCCTTGACCGGTGGCGTCACGCTAGAAAACCTATTGGTCGGTTTTGCCTTGGGATCTGCGGCGTTGTTCATGACGCGCCCACTCTATCCCGGTTGCGACCGCTATTTCTCACGCGGTATCCGTTGGGTGAAGCTGATCCTGACGTTCCTGCTCGAACTGGTGCTCAGTTCGGTTCAAGTGGTCTATGATGTGCTGACCCCGCAGCACAAATCACGGCCAGGGATCGTATCGGTGCCGTTGGAAGATCACAGCGAAATGGCGGTGCTGGTTCTGACCAACTACATCTCGCTGACGCCGGGCACGCTGTGTCTGGACGTGACCGAGGATTGCCGCACGCTCTACATCCACGCGATGTTTGCAGATGATCCCGAGGAGATCCGGCAAGGGATCAAAGACGGGGTGGAGCGTCGCGTCGCCTCAGCTATGGAGTGATTTGAGACATGAGCAATGTGTTGACCACAGCCATCGATATCACCTTCGTTCTCGTCATGTTGGGTGTTGTGGGCGGGTTCATCCGCCTGGTCAAAGGTCCCAGCCTCCCTGACCGTGTCGTGGCCTTCGACCTGATGACCATCCTGATTGTGTCCTTTTGCGGTCTTTACGCGATCCAATCCGGTGAGACCGCCTTTGTGGATGTGGCCATTGTGTTGGCGCTGATCGGGTTTTTGGCCACCGTCGCTTTGGCCCGCTTCGTTGAGCGACGCCAGAATGGCCGCCTTCGGAACGGCGGGGAGGAGGCGTCATCTGCACCAGGACCCGAAGCTGAGGAGCGTGCGCCATGATTGTCGACTACATCCTCGCAGCGCTTATCCTGTTGGGCGGATTCTTCTGTTTCGTAGCCGGTCTAGGTGTGCTGCGCCTGCCAGATGTGTTGATCCGTATGCACGCCTCGACAAAGGCCGGCACGTTGGGCGCAGGTTTGATCCTGATCGCTGTCGCCGTCTTTTTTGCTGATACCGCGACCATCACGCGCGCCGTGGCCACTATCGTGTTTCTGCTGATCACCGCGCCTGTCGCCGCCCATATGATCGGTCGCGCCGCGTTTCGTTCCGGTGTGCCGCTTTGGAACACAAAAGTTGAAAATGGCGCGAAAGAAAAGCTCACGCGTTAGGGTTAATAGCGGAACCGAGATAGGCTTTCTTTGCCATCGAAGCCGAGGGTGTGACCGCATCAGGTTTGCAGGAAATCGTATCTGCCATCGGGGCGGATCGCACATGCGGTCAATCGGCCCGTGCGCCAGGCCCCGGTATCCGTGGCAATGCGCCCATCATTGGCATGGGGTGCCTCAAACTCGGTATGGCCATGGGCAACCCAGATGTCATCAGCCCGTAGAGCGCTGTCAAATTCCGGATGCCCCCAGAGCAGAACGCGTGCGGTTTGATCTTCCATCGCGTGGCCCGGATCCGCACCGGCATGCACGGCCCACAGGTTTCCCGATGACCAACTCATTGGCAATGCGCGAACCCATGCAAGAACCTCTTTCGGGATTGCGCGGGCCAAAGCGCGCGCGACCCCCGGAAAGGCGTCAAATTCACTGCCCTTAGACAGGTTTGAGGTGGCAATTCCGTAGGATTTTAGGGTTTCTTTCGCGCCAGCGCGCAACCAGCGAGGGCCGCGCGTGCTAGGGTTTTCGAGAAAATCCAGCATCATCCGCTCGTGGTTGCCCATCAGACATGTGACGTTGTCCGGAAAGTCCGTTTGCAATTCCCGCATTCGGGCCAGCACCGTCGCGCTGTCGGGACCAAGATCGATATAGTCACCGACAAAAACCAATTGCGGGTTGGTTGCGCTAGTGCCGCCGATATGGGCATCGATCAATTCTAGCATCTGCTCCAACAGATCGGCGCGACCGTGGAGATCGCCGATGATGTAAGTCGGCGTGTCGGGGCGTGGCAGATCGATAGATGCACCATCGGCGTCTCCCTCGACCCGATTGGATGTCGGACGGCGACCAAGCAATGATCTGACGGAACGCAACATAGGCCCTCAGGTGCGTGTTTGCGCCGCGCTTGGCAAGAGGAAAGGCGCTGCGCTATTCCCGGGCGCGTAAGATCTGCGCTGGACGCGCCGCAAGGGGGCGTAGTGCAAAGGCGAGGCCCGACACCAGAGTGGCCAGTGCCCCGCCAATCACAATTGCAATCGCTGAGAACGGCTCAAACCGATAGCTGGTATCCATCACAAAGGTCATAACGGCCCATCCGCCCAAAGCACCCGCCAGAATGGCAACCAAACCCGCAGCGGCGCCCAAAAGAGCGGCGCGCAAGGCGAAACTGCGCAAGACCATCCCGCGCGATGCGCCCAAGGTCTTTAGAACCGCCGCCTCGAACGTGCGCCCACGCTCACCGGCCGCGGCGGCTCCAATCAAGACGATGAAGCCGGTCAGCAGCGTGGCCAGGGCCGCGTAGGAGGTGGCCGAGGCGATCCCACGCAAGGCCTCCGCCACTTGATCCAAGGCGTCGCGGACCCGGATTGCAGTGATATTGGGCGCCGCACCCGCAACGTCGCGCAAGATCTGTGCCTCGGCGGCCTCTTCGGCATAAACGGTGGCAATATGGGTGTGTGGTGCACCCGCCAAGGCGCTTTCATTCATCGTCAGGATGAAACCGATGCCAGCATTCTCGAAGGATACCTCGCGCAGGGCGGCGATTTCAGCCTCGATATCGCGGCCCAGGATGTTGACGGTCAACGTGTCACCGACCGCGATCCCAATCTCCAACGCCTCTTCTGCGGCGAAGGCCACCAGGGGCGGACCGCTGTAATCATCAGGCCACCAGGCCCCCGCCACAACTTCGCTTGGGTCCGGCGCCTCGCTCAGATAGGTCACCCCGCGATCCCCCTGCAAGACCCAGTGATCTCCAGCGACATCCTGCGCGCGCGCCCCGTTGATCTGCGTGATGATCCCCCGCAGCATCGGGGCGGTGTCCACCCGGCTGACTGCGGGATCATTTGTGACGCGGTCCAGGAATGCGCCAAGCTGGTCGTTCTGGATATCGACAAAGAAGTAGGATGGCGCAACGTCGGGTAGATCCCGTTGAATGGCGCTGCGCAGGTTGGTGTCGATCTGTCCCACAGTCGCCAAAACGGTCAGGCCGAGCCCAAGGGACAAGACGACCGATCCTGCCTCGGAACCAGGGCCACCCACTGCGCCAAGCGCCGCCCGTAAGGCCGTGCGCCCACGGGCCATTTGGCCCCGCGCCAGGCGGCGCGCCAATGCACGGATTGCCCAGGCCGACAAGGCCAGCAAGATCAATGCCCCCAACAATCCGCCTGCGGTGCCAAGTGCCAATCGCGGAATGCCCGACAGCCAAACCGCGGCGCCGACAAGGGCCGCCAGAAGAATGGCGATGATCACCAAGAAATGCGGCGCGGGCCAATCGCGCGTCGGCGAGATCGCATCGCGAAACAAGGCCGCCGCGCGCACCTGCTCGGTGCGGGCCAGGGGCCACAGGGTGAAGATCAGGGCCGTGAGCGCGCCGTAAAGTGCCGCCTCAGCCAAAGGGGTGGGATAGACTCCAATGGCCACCGGCACCGGCAATTGCGCCTCAATCAGTGGGCCAAACGCGATGGGGGCGGCGGCGCCAAGCGTCAGACCCAGGGCCAACCCGATAAGTGTCAACAATCCGACTTGTGCGAAATACACGGCAAAGATCGTCCGCCCCTCGGCCCCCAAGGTCTTGAGCGTCGCAATCGTGGCGATTTTACCGTCCAGATAGGCGCGCACCGCGGCCGACACACCGACACCGCCCACCGCCAGGCCGGCGAGGCCGACCAGTACCAGAAAGGCGCCAATGCGATCCACGAAGTCCGACACACCGGGGGCGCCATTGCGCGAATCTCGCCAACGTGCGCCGGTTTGCTCGAACGCACGCGCCTCTGCCTCCAACGCGGTGAGATTGGCGCCGTCGGGAAGCGCGATGCGATATTGACTGTCAAAGAGTGTGCCCGGCTCCAACAGGCCAGATCCGTCCAGGCCGGATAGCGACACGATGGTGCGTGGGCCGAGGCCAAAGCCAGAGGCAGCGCCATCGGGCTCATCCGTCAGAACAGCGCGCAATTCGAAATTTTGGGTGCCCAGTCGGAATGTGTCGCCGACGCTCAACGCCAACCGGTCGACCAGCAAAGGCGCCATAACGGCGCCTGGGAGCCCCCGTGTTTCAAGCGCTTCGGCGATCGGCATCGGTGGGTCCAACCCGGCTTCACCGTAAAGCGGCCACGCCGCGTCGACACCGCGCACTTGGGTCAATCCGCGTTCGATCGGATCGCGATCAACCACCACCATCGATCTGAAATCGACAGTTTCCGACACCGCTTCGGCGATAGTGTCCATGAAGGCACGCTCGGTCTCATCCGCGAAGCGATACGTGAACGACATCTCTGCATCACCACCCAGGATCGCCGCGCCCTCGCGCGCCAACCCTTCTTCGATCGATACGCGGATCGAGCCGACAGCGGCGATGGCCGCAACACCGAGCGCGAGGCAGGCCAGAAACACTCGGAACCCGCGCAAGCCACCGCGCAATTCGCGCCGGGCGATGCGGAGGGCAACGCTCACCGACGAATTCCCAGATTCCAGGGCGGCAGGTCGGTGTTTACCAGATTTTCTGTCATGGATGCGGCGGCCATCGGATCATCCCAGCGATGGATATAGACACCCACATTCGCACCCTCCAAAAGGGCCTGGCGCGCCATCGGATGCGGCCGATCCAATACGGAGCGCAACCAACCGTATTTGATATAGCGGATCGCACCGCCCTCGATGCTCAGCCGACCGTCGGCCTCCACGTCATGTTCAACCAGCGCCACGATGCCTTGCGGATCCTCGGGGCAGGGACGGTCCAACGCAACGCCTTGACCATCCAGAACCAACGCGCCGATCCCTTCATATCGCCAATTTCTCGTCATTCCGCAGCATCCCTTAGGCCGGTATCGATACGTCCATCCCGCAGGCGCACATCTCGGTCGCAGCGCGCGGCCAGTTCAGGCGCGTGGGTGACCAGGATCAAAGTGGCCCCGTGGCGGTCTCGCAAATCCATCAGCAGATCCATGATCTGCAGGCCCGTGGCGCCGTCCAAATTGCCCGTCGGCTCATCGGCGAGAAGGATATCGGGCCGCGGCGCCGCCGCGCGCGCCAACGCAACACGCTGTTGTTCACCCCCCGACATCTGCGCGGGGTAGTGACCAATGCGATGACCAAGTCCCATCGCCGCAAGCTCGGCCTCCGCCCGCTCAAAGGCATCAGACATACCGGCAAGTTCCAGCGGTGTTGCGACATTTTCCAGCGCCGTCATGGTGGGGATCAGGTGGAAGCTTTGGAACACCACCCCCATATGTTGGCGGCGAAACCGGGCCAGTTGGTCTTCGGACATCGTCGTCAGATCGTGGCCCAGGGCCGAAACCGATCCGCCGGTGGCCCGTTCCAGCCCGCCCATGACCATAAGGAGTGAGCTTTTGCCGGATCCCGACGGCCCTGTCAGCGCCACCGTCTCACCGCGTGCAATGTCCAAGGTGATGCCGCGCAGGATATCGACACGCCCTGCATTGCCATCGAGTGACAATTGCATGTCCGTGAGGGACAGGATTGGTGACATTTGCGATCGCCTCCATGCCGCGTTCTCCCGGGGATATGGGGTCTTGCGCGTCGCGGGCAAGGCGGGCGTGCTGGGTATCGCGGCTTTGCCGGTTGCCGCCCAAGAGGTCACGATTGCCGCGTTGGGTGACAGCCTGACGCAGGGGTTCGGGCTTGTGCAGGAAGACGGATTCGTCCCGCAATTGCAGGATGCGTTGCGGGGGGCGGGCCATGACGTTCGGATCATTAATGCAGGTGTTTCAGGCGATACTACAGCCGGTGGATTAGCAAGGGTGGGTTGGACGTTAACCGATGATGTGGATGCATTGATCGTCACACTTGGCGCAAACGACCTTTTGCGCGGCATCCCGCCGGAGGTCAGTCGCGCAAATTTGACCGGTATCCTGGAGGCTGCCGCAACCGCAGAGGTCGAGGTTCTGCTGGTCGGGATGCAAGCGCCCGGCAATTATGGGCCAGAATACAAGGCGGCATTCGACGCGATGTATCCCGAACTCGCCGCTGAATTCGGCACGCTTTACGCCGAAAGCTTTTTCATGGGGTTCGAGGTGGCCAGCCCGGGCGATATATCGGAATTCATGCAGTCCGACGGCCTTCATCCCAGTGCCGATGGGGTGGCGGTGATCGTCGAGAGCCTGACCCCCTTTGTTGAAGAGCTGATCGCACGCGTGCCGACAGAGTAAAAATACGAACAATAGCGCGCGAAAAAATTGACAAAACGAACATGAAGTGAGACACCGCGCCATCCGGATCGGAGGGATCTTCCATGGACAAACCCTATGACCTGTTCGTCATCGGTGGCGGCATCAATGGCTGTGGAATTGCACGTGACGCAGCAGGGCGCGGATTAAGCGTTGCTCTGGCCGAGATGGGAGACCTTGCCGGTGCGACATCGTCGGCCTCCACCAAGTTGTTCCACGGTGGTTTGCGGTATCTGGAATATTTCGAGTTCAGCCTGGTCCGCCATGCGCTGGAAGAACGAGAGACGCTGCTGCGCGCCATGCCGCATATCTCATGGCCAATGCGGTTCGTCCTGCCGCTCAGCCGGGACATGCGGTTTGACAATTCCACGCCCACATCAAAGCTTTTGACAACGTTCATGCCTTGGATGAAGGGCCGTCGGCCGACTTGGCTGATCCGGTTGGGCCTGTTTCTGTATGACAATCTTGGCGGACGGAAGATCTTGCCGGGCACGACCTCGCTGGAATTGTCAGGCGCACCCGAGGGTGTCCCCTTGCAAGACCGCTTTGCCAGAGCCTTCGAATATTCCGATTGCTGGGTCGAGGATTCGCGGCTGGTGGTTCTGAATGCACGCGACGCCGAATTGCGGGGCGCTGATGTGATGGTACGGACCGAAGTACTGAGCGCTGAACGGCAGGATGGTCTTTGGCAGATCAAGCTTCGCGATGCAGACGGGCAGCGCACGGTCCGGGCCCGCGTTCTAGTCAATGCCGGTGGTCCCTGGGTCGCCGATGTCGTCCGCAATGTGGTGCGGCAGAATTCCAGCGAAGGCGTGCGGTTGGTGCGTGGGTCGCATATCGTGACGCGAAAGCTCTACGACCATGACAAATGCTATTTCTTCCAGGGCACGGATGGGCGGATCATCTTTGCGATCCCGTATGAAACCGATTTTACCTTGATCGGCACGACGGATGCCGAACACACTGACGATCCACGCAAGGCGGAATGCACGCCCGACGAACGCGACTACCTTTTGCGCTTTGCCAATGACTATTTCGAGGAAACGCTAAGCGTTGACGACGTCGTCTGGACCTATTCCGGTGTGCGTCCCCTCTATGACGACGGGGCGAAATCTGCGACGGCGGCAACGCGGGATTATGTGCTGTCGCTCGACAAAGGCGATGCGCCCTTGTTGAGCGTGTTTGGCGGAAAAATCACTACCTACCGCAAGCTGGCCGAAGACGCTTGGGACAAACTCGCGCAATTCTTCCCACAGGCATCGGGTCACTGGACGGCAGGTGTTGCATTGCCGGGGGGCGATTTCCCGGTGGATGGTGTGGCCAATCTGGTAGTTGACTTGCGCGCGTCTTTTCCGTTTCTGACCGAACGCTGGGCCCTGCGATTGGTGCGCGGCTACGGCACCGACGCGCGCACGATCTTGGGCGATGCACGGGGCGCCGATGATCTGGGCCGCGATTTTGGCGCAACCTTGACCGAGGCAGAGGTGCGCTGGTTGATCGAAAAGGAATATGCACGCTCCGCGGCCGATATCCTGTGGCGCCGATCCAAGCTGGGCTTGCGGTTTTCGCCCGATCAGGTTGCGGCGCTGGACAGTTATGTAAGCGACACAGGCCCTACCACGTCGATTGCGTCTGTCTCTTGAGCTGGTCTTGACGGCCCCGACGAAACGGCGATCATCGCGATAAGGACAGATGCGGGGCCTTGCTGCTGCCGCTTCGCAATACGGGAGGAAGGTCAGACATGACCCAGGTTTTGGCCATCGACCAAGGCACCACGTCATCGCGCGCGATCATATTTGATAGGGATATGCGCCCGAAGGCGACCGCTCAGCGGGAATTCACGCAGCACTTCCCGGCATCAGGCTGGGTCGAGCACGACGTGGACGAGATTTGGGACAGCGTATTGCATACCTGTCGCGAGGCCCTGGCGCGGGGCGGCGATGTGGCCGCGATCGGTATCACAAACCAACGCGAGACCGTGGTGCTTTGGGATCGCGAAACCGGTGAAGCCGTCCACCGCGCCATCGTCTGGCAAGACCGGCGCACGGCAGAGCTATGTGCGCGCCTGAAGACCGATGGGCACGAGCCCATGGTGCAGGAAAAGACCGGCTTGCTGCTCGATCCCTATTTCAGCGGGACGAAGCTGGCTTGGCTGCTGGACAATGTCGATGGCGCGCGCACGCGCGCCGAAGCCGGAACGCTGGCCTTCGGCACTATCGACAGTTTTCTGATCTGGCGGCTGACCAATGGCGCCCGCCACGTCACCGATGCGACGAATGCGGCGCGGACGCTGCTCTACAACATCCGCGATGGTCAATGGGATGAGGATATCCTGCGCCTTCTGAACATCCCTGCGGGTATTCTGCCTGAAGTTCTGGATAGCGGCGCAGATTTTGGTGAAACGGCTGTGTTTGGCGGCACGATCCCGATCCTTGGCGTGGCAGGGGATCAGCAAGCGGCCACAGTTGGACAGGCCTGTTTTGAACCCGGTATGCTGAAATCCACCTACGGCACCGGTTGCTTCGCGCTGCTCAATACCGGGGATGCGCTGGTGCAGTCCAAGAACCGGATGCTCAGCACCATTGCCTACCAATTTGATGGAAAACCCACCTATGCGCTGGAAGGCTCGATCTTTATCGCGGGCGCGGTTGTGCAATGGCTGCGCGATGGGCTGAAGATCATCGAAGCGGCGCCGGACAGCGCCGATCTGGCCGCGACGGCGGATGAAACGCAATCGCTCTACCTGGTTCCCGCCTTTACCGGCCTCGGCGCGCCCTATTGGGATCCTGATGCGCGCGGTGCGATCTATGGACTGACGCGGAATTCCGGGCCCGCGGAAATCGCCAAAGCCGCGTTGGAATCGGTCGGGTTTCAGACCCGCGACTTGTTGGAGGCGATGATGGCGGATTATCCCGGTGACACAGGCACCGTTCGCGTCGATGGCGGCATGACGGCCAGCGATTGGACGATGCAATTCCTGTCCGACATTCTCGGCGCTCCGGTGGATCGGCCCGAAGTACTCGAAACGACCGCACTGGGCGCCGCCTGGATCGCGGGCAATCGGGCGGGTATCTATCCCGATCGTACGGAATTTGCGGCAACTTGGGCCTTGGAACGCACCTTCACTCCACAGATGGATGATGCCACGCGCGATGTGCGTTACTCTGGGTGGAAAGATGCAGTGGCGCGGACCTTGAGTGACCATGGCTGACCCCTTGCGCCTCGCCATCGGTCAAATGTGCTCTGCCGACACGCACGGGCCGAACATTGCCACCGTAGCGGAACTGGCAAAGCGAGCCGCGGGGGAGGGGGCCGATATGCTCGCCCTGCCAGAGGTGGCCGGGCTGCTGAACGGCAATCGCAAGGCAACGGACGCTTTGGTCGGAGAGGCTGCCGATGATCCCTATATCGTTGCCTGCCGCGAACAGGCGGCGAAACATGGGCTGTGGATCCATTCCGGTTCGACACCCGTGCGCGCGCCGGACGGGCGGTTTTGGAACCACAGCAATCTGATCGATGATCAGGGCGCGATCCGTGCCGATTACAACAAGATCCATCTGTTCGACGTAGAGATCGAGGGCAAAGTCTCCTTCACTGAATCCAAAGCCTTCGCACCGGGGGACCGCGCGGTGGTCGTGTCGACGCCATGGGGCAAGATCGGCCTGACGATCTGCTACGATCTGCGCTTCCCGGCGCTCTATCGGGCCTTGGCGGAAGCGGGCGCCGAGGTGATCTTCACCCCCGCCGCCTTCACGGTCCCCACCGGTGAGGCTCATTGGCACATTCTGCTGCGGGCGCGTGCGATTGAAACGGGGTCTTTCGTGGTGGCGCCTGCCCAGGCGGGCCACCATGCCGATGGGCGAACAACCTATGGTCATGCTTTGGCAATCAATCCTTGGGGCGACGTGATTGCTGATCTGGGCAGCGCGGCGCCTGCGATCCAAGTGGTCGATTTGGACCTTCGCGAGGTTGCCCGGATGCGCGCGCAGATCCCGTCGCTGGATCATGCGCGGCCCTTCACGGTGACACATTCCTAGGTGCGCGCCGCCTCGAACTTCGCCCAGACCTCTTCCAGCAGATTGATGTCAAAGCCGTTCGCACGCGCAGGCTCCAATACAATGGCCTCACTGGCGATCACTGTCTCAATAGCTGCTTTCAGGGTTCCAACCACAGCTTCCGGGATGACCAATGCGCCGTGTCGGTCGGCATGGATCAAATCCCCTTGGTGAACCTGTAGCCCATGGATCGAGACGGGCGTACCGATATCGACCACATGGACATAGCCGTGGCTCACACCAATGGATCCGGCCAGCACGGGAAAGCCATCATCCATGACATCCAAGTCCCGCATCACGCCGTTGGTCACCGCGCCCGCCAGGCCCAGCCCCTTATGAACGGCCACATGGACTTCTCCCCACCATCCGGCAATGCAGTTGGGATAGTCCAGATCCTCGACCACCGCCGCGGTCGGACCCTCGCCGCCCGCCATCGACCGGAAGTAGTCCATGCGGCGCGCACGGATCGTGGCGGCATCCTCCAAAGGCGGTGCGAGGCCCGCGATCTTTGCAGTCCTCGCATAACCCACAATCGGTGGATCGCCGGGGCGAGAATGCTGCATCGTGCCTTTGGTAAAGCGGTTGAAGCCACGCCGACCCTGCGCCACCTCGATGGCGTTGCAGACGGTCGGCGTGTCGACCTGACGCAACAGCGCCAATA
The DNA here is from genome assembly GCF_037544085.1 of Gymnodinialimonas mytili. Classification (NCBI taxonomy): domain Bacteria; kingdom Pseudomonadati; phylum Pseudomonadota; class Alphaproteobacteria; order Rhodobacterales; family Paracoccaceae; genus Gymnodinialimonas; species Gymnodinialimonas mytili. The sequence continues at coordinate 1,024,196 of NZ_JBBIFW010000001.1, read as the reverse complement.
GATCCACTGGCAAATCAGCCATGCCAGGTGGGTCCTGCGGCGTCATCGGTGGCAACCACATGATACAATGCAGCCTCACCCGTCATCGACGGAATAGCCATGTGGTCGAGGTTTGCGGGCACGCTCATCGTGTCGCCGGGGGCGAGGGTCGTTTCGCCCGCGGCGTAATCCGCGTTGGCTTCCCAAGTGACCCGCCAATGCCCCTTGACCGGCATCAGGACGGAGGCGCGGTCATGGCGGTGCATATCCGGGCTTGCCGAGGCGCGGGTCAGAAAGCCCACCTCAAAACCAGGTTTGTCGCGCAACATCCCGCCCTCGCCGATCACCAGCGCCGGGTCACGGTCGGCCAAAGCGACCATATCCCAATAACGCGCCACATAGTTCGGGATCACATCTGCGGTCGTGGGTTCGGGGAACGCCTCTAGCTCGTCATCTGTCAGCAACGGCATCGGTCTGACGCCATCGGGCAGCGCTTCACCTTTCTTGGTGTCGTAAAGGCGGCCGGTCTCCGACAGGACCAGACCATGGTCTGCGGCGTCCTCGATCACCTGCGGTGCCCAGATCACGCCGCCGCCCGCATCGTCACCGCCCAGGATGGCCATGATCATTCCGTAATCATCGCCGATATTCTCAAACCCGCGGAAAATACCGGTGGGGATGTTGAAGATATCACCCTCTTCCAGCGTCACCTCACCGGCATTGCCCCACCGGCCCCAGAAGAAGCGCCAGCGGCCCTTAAGCACGAAGAACACCTCCGCCGTGCGGTGCGAATGCAGCGAGTTCCGGCATTTTGGCGGCTGACCTGCGGCGCCGATATTAAACCCGATCTGGTCGGTGATGTGGACGTGTTGATCGGGGCTTTCGCTGACGCCGCCGCCGATGATGGTGAAGTTCTCCTTCTGGTCGCTGCCCGGTGTATGGGCGTCGATGAATGCGGTTTTGCAGGGGCGCAATTCGCCGTAGCGGACGATGTTACGTGCCATCTGGCCTTGGGGCAGGTCTTTCATGTCACTCTCCGTGTCTGGTCAGGTGCGGATCCGATCCCCGGTGCTGGGATCGAAGAGGTATAGATGATTGGGGTTCAGCTTGATGCCGACGACGTCGTCTTGATCTTTGCGCAGGTGGCGATCGCCGCGGGCAATGACGCGTTGTTTGCCCCATTGCACGGTCAGAAGCGTGCTTTCGCCGGTATTTTCGAACGCGTAGATCGTCACGTCTATATCGCCCTGGCCGGGATCATGCACGCTCATATCATCGGCGCGCACGCCCAATATAGCATTGTCGCGATCCGGCCCACCGATACCCACCAGTCGGGTGCCGCCGGTGGTGACAAACATGCCCGATTGGACCGAGCCATTGATCAGGTTCATGGCCGGTGAGCCGATAAAGCCCGCCACGAACATGTTGGCGGGGTCGTTGTAGATCTCGTCGGGGGTGCCAAGCTGCTGGATCACACCGTGACGCATCACCGCGACGCGGTCGGCCAATGTCATCGCTTCGATCTGATCGTGGGTCACGTAGACCGTCGTGATCTGCAATTCGCGGCTGAGATGCTTCAACTCGGCCCGCATCGTGACGCGCAGCTTCGCGTCCAGATTGGACAACGGCTCGTCCATCAAAAAAACCTTTGGTGTCCGCACGATAGCCCGCGCGAGCGCCACACGCTGCCGCTGTCCGCCGGAGAGCGCTTTGGGCTTGCGGTGCAGGAATTCGGTCAGTTCCACCTGCTCCGCCGCCCTCTCGACCCGGGGCGCGATATCGGCCTTCGGCGTGCCGCGCACTTTCAACGGATAGGCGATGTTGTCGAAGATCGTCATATGCGGATAGAGGCCGTAATTCTGGAACACCATCGCCACATCGCGGTCTTTCGGCAGGTCGTCATTGACCAGGCGGTCGCCGATCCAGATCTCCCCCGCCGTCGGGTCCTCAAGCCCCGCAATCATCCGCATCGTCGTGGTCTTGCCGCAGCCCGAGGGGCCGAGCAGGACGAGGAATTCCTCGTCATGGATGTGCAGCGACTGGTCGTCGACGCCGATGAAATCACCCCAGCGTTTGGTGAGGTTGTTGAGCCGGATTTCAGCCATCACTCGGACCCTTCTGCCCTGTCATGAACCTGTAGTGATCCTGTAGTTTTTCTGTAACTACATGGGTCAGGCAAAGTGCGCGGTCGGAGCGCAATCTCATCGCACCGCTCCCATCGTCATGCCCTGCACGAAATACTTTCGGATCGCGAGGGCCAGCACGAACATCGGCGCCATGATGATGATGCCCGCCGCCGACAGCAGGTTCCAAAGATCGCCCTCCTCCCCACGGAACAGAGCCAGACCGATGGGCAAGGTCACCGCGTCACGGTTCGTGAGGATCAGCGCGAAGAGAAATTCGTTCCAGGCGAGGATGAAACAGAAGATCCCCGCCGTCAGAAGCCCCGGTGCGGCCATGGGTAGAACGATGTTCCAGATCACTTGCAACCGGGACGACCCGTCGACCATCGCGGCCTCTTCGGTGTCCATCGGAATGCCGTCGATGAAGCCTTTGATCATCCAGATCGCAAACGGCATCACGATGGCCAGATTCACCAGGATCAGCCCGAGCCGTGTGTCCAGCAGCCCCAAATCGCGGAACATCACGAAGAAGGGCAGGATGATCACCACCGCCGGCACGAATTGCGTGGCCAGAATGATCACCAGAATCGTCGTTTCGAATTTCAGGCGAAAGCGGCTGAACGAATAAGCCGCCATCGTGGCGATGGGGATCGCGAAGAGGACGGTCACCGCCGCAACAATGGTCGAGTTCCACAGCTTTGCGCCGAGATTATACGGCTCTTCAAACACCTCGCTGTAGTTGTCCAGCGTAGGCGTGAAGAACAGGCGCAGTTGATAGACCTCCACATGGGATTTGAACGAGGCGAGAAAAATCCAGATGATCGGGATCAGCATCACAAACGCGGCGATCAGGATCAGAACGGTTTGCAGGCTGTGCCAGATGCGTTGCCGTTGTTTTCCGGTCATCCGATCACTCCTTCCGGAACACGAATTTGGCGTAGAAATAGGTCAGAATGATCATCGGGACGACCATCAGCCAGGCGACCGCGGCGGAGTAACCAATCTGCCCGTAGCGCAAGCCGTTGGTGTAGATGTAATGGCTGAGCGTCTGGGTGGCCGTGCCGGGCCCGCCATTGGTCAGCATGAAGACTTGATCGAAGGTCTTCAGGCTGAAGATGGCTTTCAGGATGATCACCACCGCCAAAACCGGCATCAATTGTGGCAGTGTGACGTCCTTGAACACCCGCCAGCCCGAGGCGCCATCGACTTGGGCGGCTTCAATCGTGTCTTGCGGCACGCTGGCCAGACCACCGATCAGGACGAGGGTCAGGAATGGGATCCAACCCCACACATCGGCCATCACCACCACGGCGAAGGCAAGATCGGGATCGGCCAGCCAGGACACATCGGCCAAAGGTGGAAAGACCACACCGAAAAAGGCGTCGAACAGGCCGAATTCCGGGTTGAACATGAACCGGAAGGACACGCCGATCAGGGCGGGGCTCATGGCGAAGGGCAGGATCAGCAGGGTCTGCACCCCGGATCTTAACTTGCCGCCGGGCGCCAGCAACATCGCAAGCCCCAACGCGAAGAGGGTGGTCAGGACCACGGTGACGAATGTGTACAGGCCCGTCACCCAGACCGAATTCCAGAAGGGCGGTTCGTAGAGAAAGGCCCAGGAATAGTTTTCAAACCCCAGATAGCCTTGCGGAAAGTCAGGGCGGTTCATCCGGCCTTCGGTGAAGGACAGACGCAGGCTTTCGGCCAAGGGCCAAACCGCGGTGGCAAACACCACCAGAACCGCTGGGACGACCAGCAGATATTTAAGGGTTCGATCACGCATTTGGCGTTCGGCGGGACCGATCCGGCCCCGCCGCCTCGTTTGAGGTTACTGGATGCGACCCGCGCGGCGCAGGACGCGGTCGGATTGTTCGGCTGCGGCCATCATCAACTCGCGCACATCGCCGCCTGCCGCCGCCTCTGCGATGGCGGCCGACAGGATGTCGCCCACTTCGGGCCATTCCGCGATCTGGGGCATGATGTCGGAGTTCCGAAGGCTGTCATAGGCGGCCTCCTGAATGCCGGCATTGGCCGCGTTCACGTCGGGGTCGGTCAGAGAGCTGACATGGGTGACCACGTTGTTGATAATGGTCTCGCCGCCGACCTCGCGTTCGATGGCGTTGGCGCGGTCCATATCGGGGTTCGACAGCCATTTGAGGAATTCCCAAGCGGCCTCTTGGTTCTGCGAATAGGTTGAGATCGAGAACGGCATCGAGATCGCATAGGTTGCGGTTGTGCCTTCGTAGGACGGCATGCCCACAAAGCCCACCTGATCGGCGGTCAGCGTCGAACTGTCGGGGTTGATGAAGCCCGAATAGGCCCACCACCAGACCGGGATCATCGCCGAATTGCCCTGCATGAAGCTTTGCCGGGCGTCCTGTTCGACAAAGGCGAGGCTGTTGGGGTTGGTGACCTGATGTTCGGTATGAAGCGCGATATAGGCCTCGGTCGCGGCGATGGCCTCGTCGCTGGTCCAACCGGCGGTGAAATCATCGTTGAAGATGCGCCCGCCAGCGGCCCAGAGGAAGTTGATCCAGATGAACAGGTTCTGCCGGTTGCCGTCATTGTTGTAGTAGAGCGCAAGCGGCGCGATATCCGGGTTGCTTTCGGCCAGTTCTCCGCCGATGCGGATCACGTCATCCCAGGTTTCCGGCGGCGTTTCGATCAGATCCTTGCGGTAGAACATCAATTGCGCATGGGCGCGCAGCGGGAAGCCGAGCGTTTCGCCCTCATATTGCGCGGAGCGGGCGAACGCGGGCGGGTAACGGTCCATCGAGATCCCGTCGCGGGCCATCAGATCGTCGATGCGGGCCAGCCAATGGGCGTTGGGTGGGCCCCAGGAATCCAGGTAATTGACGACGTCGAAGGTGCCGTTCGCCGCGATCCCCTCGGCATTCACGCGTTCCTGCAGCGATCCAAACGGGATGAAGGTCCATTCCACATTGATGCCGGTGAGTTCGGTGAATTCCTGATCGCGCAGCCGGAGGCCGTCGAATTGCGGCGTGACCACCGATAGAACGTTGATGGTCGTGCCCTCAAACGGGCGCCCCGGGGTCAGTCCGAAGGGGATGTCTTGGGCCATCGACAGGCGCGGCAGACCCGCCACCATGGCCAGGGTGGAGACACCCGTTAGGAACGTCCGTCTTTGCATCGCTCTACCTCCCAATATGCGATTCTCTCAACTCGTGGCGAAAGCTTAACCGGGAAATGACCTCACACAAACAGTTTTTGCATTCGTATGCAGAATGGAGTTTGACCGCAAAGTCATGCGATTGTCGCGTCGACGTGATTGAAGCGACCTGAAGGTTGCACTTCTTGAACATGACATTGGCGCCTGACGGATCCACAGAGGTCAGCCCCGTCCGCGCGTGTCTCGCCTGAGGGATGGATCGGCCCGAAACCCGGCAGACGGTCTTTGACGGTCGAAGAGATGCCATCCTGCACAACGTACCCGCACGCCGCATATGGCGATGACCTCTCGACCGCGATGGGCCGTCTGACATCAGGTCGCGGGCCTAGGCTAGGATGGTGTCATCTGCACCCTATCTAGGGCGTCGCGCCATGCAGAAGCTTTTGAACCTCGGCTGCGGGCATGGCCTTGGCAAAGTAGAAGCCCTGGACCTGGTCGCAATTGTGATGGGCCAGCCATTCGAATTGCTCCCGCGTTTCGACGCCTTCGGCCACAGCTTTCGCTCCGATCTGCTGGGCGAGCGATAGGATCAAGCGGACGATCGGGCCCGATTGCGGCAGTTGCGCAATGAAGGATCGGTCGATCTTCAGGCGGTGCAGGGGAAACCGCGAGATATAGGACAGGTTCGAATAGCCGGTCCCGAAATCGTCAATCGCGATCTCGAACCCCATATCGGTGATCTTGCGCAATTTGGCCGCGATCCCGTCATGTTCACCGATCAGAACGCTTTCGGTGATCTCCAACTCGATCTGGCCGGGGACAAACGCGTCGCTTTTCGAGCAGGCCTCCAACGTTTCCAAGAGGGCGGTATCGGCGAACTGACGGGGCGAGATATTCAGCGACACGCAGGTATCGAGATCAGCCTCTTGCCAGATGCGCGCCTGTTGAAATCCCAGCCGCAAAACATGTTGTCCAAGCGCCTCGATCATCCCGGTTTCTTCGCAGATCGGGATGAATTCGTTCGGCATGACAAGCCCGCGTTCGGGATGCATCCACCGCGCCAAGCCTTCGACCGATGCGATGCGACCGGTCCGCACGTCGATGCGGGGCTGGTAGTGAAGCACAAATTCCTTGGCATGAAGGCCACGTTCAATCTCGGCCTCGGTGCGGCTGCGCTGTTCAACCGCTTCCCCCAGTTTCGCATCGTAGAACGTGTAGCGGTTCCGCCCTTCATTTTTGGAAATATACAGGGCCTTGTCGGCCTGGCGGAGGACGGTGTCCAATTCAACATAGCCGGGATGGAACACCGACACGCCCATGCTGATCTTGGTCGGGATGGTCGTTGTGCCACAGCGAACAGGTTCGCAAAGCGATTGAAACAGGCGATCCACGCGCGCCTTCAGCGAAGCATGATCATCCGCATCCGAGATCACGACGACAAATTCGTCGCCGCCCAAACGGGCCACGACATCATCGGGCCCCGCCAAATTGCTGACCCGCGTCGCCAATTCGATCAGCACCGCATCCCCGGTCTCGTGCCCGAACGTGTCGTTGATCTGCTTGAACCGATCCACATCAAAGAACAGCAATGCCTGGCGCGTCCCGGCCAATGTCGTGCTGCGCGCCATGTAGTGCTGAAGATAGGCGCGGTTGAAGCAGCCGGTCAGTTGATCGCGATTTGCCAGATAGCGCGCGCGATCCTTCGCATTCTTCAATTCACTGACGTCAATTGCGGTGATCAGGATCGCCGGTTCGCCGGTAATCGCGTCGCTGCATTGCTTCGCGGACAGATCGAACCACCGCTGTCCGGCGGCGGTGTAAACGCGTGCGACGCGACGATGTTCACCCGTTGCCTCAAGCTCGAACATCAGGATCGAGTAATCATCATCGTCGGTGAACATCTGCGAGAGCGACGCATTGGCCTCATGGCAGACGTTCCGCGCGGCGGGGTTCATGTAAAGAGGTGGCCCGGAATAGCCAAACAGCGTGATCATCACGTCGGTGTGCAGCAATGCCTCGGCGCTGCGTAGATTTTCCGGCTGGTCGTCCGCTTCGCCAAAAACTTCGCATTGCATCGCCATGCGGCCATCCAACAGGCGGAACCCGCGGAAATGCACCATCACATTGGCGGGGGCGCCGGCGGGATACAATGTCCACATCTCTTTGAACGTCGCATCGCGTTCAATGAAATCGGCTTTGTATTGCTGCAATCTTTTATAGACCGTGGGAGACATATCCTGCGACATGTCGCGCTTCTGCAGCTCTGCCTCACTGTCGGCATGCCACAGCGCGCAGGCTGCCGGGTTGGCATGAAGCACCCGGCAGCTGTCGATGTCGTAGATCCATGTGGGCGTCTGAAGTCCACGCGCCGCCGCAAACTGATCAACCGGACCGATAAAGGGTGTCTGATCGGTTGCCATCGGTTGTGTCACATCTAAGTCGACGAGGCGTGTGTCAGGCATGGCTTGCAACGGCACCCTTTAGATCAGGCGGCGCGCAATTCGGCTTGGCCAAGTTCTGATAGCGGGCGGAACCCGTCCGTGGCGCGAACCGCATCGATCCATCGCGCAATCGACGGATAGTCCAACAGGCTAAGGCCCGCTTCTTCCAGAACGTGAACATATCCAAATACTGCTATATCCGCAATTGAATAGCCAGACTTTAGCATAAAAGGACGGGATTCCAGATGTGTATCCAGATGATGCAATCCGACGGCCGCCCTGACATGCCAATCGGCGATATCTTCGGCGCGTGCCGCGCGTTCGCCGGGTAGGATGGTGGTGAAGAAGCGCGCGGGGGAAATGAACGGCTCCAGCTTGGATTGTTCATAGAACATCCATTGCAGCGCTTCGGCGCGCTCTTCGGCCGTGTCGGGCATCAAATGCGTGCCTTCTGCGATGAACCACAGCATCGCGTTGCTTTCGCCGATGTCAGCGCCAGCATCGGTTTGCAAGAACGGCACCACCCCCGCAGGATTGATCTGCAGATAACGGTCCGATTTCTGTTCACCCTTCAACACATCGATCAGCTCGACATTCACCGATTGGCCTGTCTGGTGCAGCGCCAGCCAGGGTTTGAAACAATTGCCGGATCCTAGGCAGGCAAATAGAGTGTGCATGTATTATCCCTCTTGATAGCTCCGCTGCCCACTTATCGCTTCAAGTGTTAATCATAGTTGAAACCTAAGCTTGCCAATTGCCTGCATTCGAGGAAACTTCTGTATAAAATTGAGAAGATTGACTGCGCGAACAGCGTCATTCTGTATCTCTCAAATAAAGACGGTTAACGCTGTATTCACACGTACCTGGATACAGGTTTTACGGGTGCGCGTTAATAATGTGCACAAAAAAACATCTATTTCCCAGGGTGTTAACTAGATTTGTTCATTTTGCGAATAATTCGTCGAAAATTAACACCTCTTAAGAATAAAGGCTCTATATCCGGCAAGAATCAAGGAGGTAAGTACGCATGCCGCAAAGAGTTGAGTTTCGTTTAGCGGAGTCGAGTTTCGATCAACCGATTGCCCAATCCATCTGGGCCCAAAAGTATCAGTATCGTAAGAATAGGCGCGATGTGGATCGTGATGTCACCGATACATGGCGCCGCGTTGCCCATGGCCTGGCCTTGGCCGAACCGGAAGACAAGCGGGCGCAGACCGCGCGCGTTTTCCAATCGGCCATGGAAGGGTTCAAATTGCTGCCCGCGGGGCGGATCCTGGCCGGATGCGGCACGGATCGGAACGTCACATTGTCCAATACATTCGTGATGCAAACCATCGACGATTCTGTCGAAGGAATTATGGAGACAGCCAAGCAGGCCGCATTGACCATGCAGATGGGTGGCGGCCTTGGATACGACTTTTCAACCATTCGCCCCAAAGGTGCCTATGTGTCGGGTCTGGATTGCCCGGCCGCGGGGCCCATTGCCGCGATGGAAATTTTCGATTCCGTTTGTGCCATGATCGTCCAAGGGATGGGACGGGGTGCCATGATGGCCACGATGCGCTGTGACCACCCCAGCATTGAAGATTTTGTAAATGCGAAATCTGATCCGTCGAAATTGCGGAACTTCAATCTTTCCGTGATGGTGACCGACGCCTTTATGGAGGCCGTCGAGTCCGACGCGATGTGGAATCTGACCTGGGATGGGCAAGTCGTGCGCCGCATCGCCGCGCGCGATCTTTGGCAGATGATCATGACCCGCACCTATGAGGCGGCGGAACCCGGAGTTCTGTTCATCGATCGTATTAATGCGATGAACCCGTTGAATTACCTGGAAGATATCTCTGCAACCAATTCCTGCGCGGAACAGCCTTTGCCGCCAAACGGGACCTGCCCGCTGGCGTCGATCAACTTGGCAAGGTTGGTACGCAACCCGTTTACAGCCGAGGCGCAGTTGGATGTCGAAGAATTGCGACGCCTGGCAGGCGTCGCGGTGCATATGCTCGACAATTCGATCGAGGTGTCCCGGTTCGCTAATGAGCTTCAGCGTCAGGAGGCCCTGTCGAAGCGCCGTATCGGCGTTGGATTGACCGCTGTTGCCGATGCGCTGGTCATGGTCGGGGTCACCTACGGCACCGAAGCGGCGGCGGATATGGTGGGCGAATGGATGCGGATTGTTCAAAACGCAGCCTACCGGAAATCGGCAGAGCTTGCGGAAACGCGCGGTGCATTTCCGGCCTATGATCCGGCCGCCCATCAGGACCATCCGATGATCGCACGTCTTGATCCCGATGTGCGGCGGTTGATCATGCGCTACGGGTTGCGAAATGGCGCGCTGACCTCGATTGCGCCGACGGGGACGATTTCGATGTTTGCCGGCAATGTCTCGTCGGGGATCGAGCCCGTCTTTTCCAGATCTTATACCAGATATATCACCAATGCCGACGGCTCCAAACGGACCGAGCGGGTCGAGGATTATGCTCTGTGGCTGTTCCGGCGCCAGTTCGGGCCGTCAGCGGACCTGCCCGACGCCTTCGTGACAGCGATGGATTTGGACCCGATGGATCACGTCAAGATGCAGGCAGCGGTTCAGCACTGGGTCGATAGCGGCATCTCGAAAACGGTGAATTGTCCTGAGCAGATCCCGTTCGATGCGTTCAAAGACGTGTATCGTTATGCCTTCGAAAGTGGCTGCAAAGGGTGTACGACATTCCGGCCAAATGCGACCACGGGATCAATCCTGGCGGTGTCATAGCCGGAGAAACGACATGGACGACCCGACATCGACCGATCAGGGTCGTCAAGACGGAGCTTGGGCGCCGACCGATCCATCGGATTGGCGCCCGACACATCGCCACAAGAAGGGCGGACTTTACCGCGTACTGGCTGGCGGTATCGACGAGGCCGAGCGCAAACCGGTGGTGATCTACGATGATCGTGAGGGCCAGATTTGGGTGCGTTCCGCCGAGGAGTTCTGGGACGGTCGGTTCACGCAACTCGACAGCCAGGGCCGCTAGTTCACCCCGCTCGGAGCACGTTGCGTGTCACGCCGATCGAAAGACCCGGCCTTGCGTGGTGACCGACGGCGCCCTTCGGTATCCTTTTGCTCGAACACAATTCAACGTGCTTTAATCCGCGCCGTTGATGTAAGCGGCAAGTGCCGCCTCGGTGCCTTGGGTCCAGATTTGATCCAGCCAATGGGTAAACGCCGATGCGAAGCCCGCGTGCTCGGCCAAATCGCCATAGATCGTTGATTGCGCCAGCCATTGCGGCGGGTCATCACGCGCAGTCTGGGCGGCTTGAGACAGGCTGCCCCAAATAGGATCATTCGCTTCGATCTGCGTGCCATCCTCGCGCGTACCTGCGCACATGCGCGCCCAAAGGGCCTCGACCAGCGCCAAGCCCTCAAACGACGTGCCAGCCGCCAACCGCTCTCGCAGGATGGGCAGCACAAAGCCCGTGTGCCGCGATGCGCCGTCAAAGGCGACCCGGCGGGTGGTGTCGCGGATCTCTGGATTGGCGAAGCGACGCTTGATCAGCTCCAGATACGCCTCGGGTGCCATACCGGGCACGGGCGCGACTTGAGGCACAATCTCGTCCCGTTCGACCTTGTCGAAAAACGCCGCAACACGCGGATCGGCCATGCAGGCGTCAATCGTGTGCAAAGACAACAATTCACCGGCATTTGCCAAAACCTGATGGCCCGCATTCAACATGCGGATCTTCATGGCCTCGTAGGCATGAACGTTGTCGGTGAAGGTTGCGCCCACGGTGTCCCAATCGGGCCGCCCGGCGCAAAAGGCGTCTTCCAACACCCATTGGCGGAAATTCTCATGGCTGACGGGCGCTGCGTCTTCGATACCGAAGCTGCGGGCAAGCGCCAATTCGGCGGGGCCGGTGGCGGGCACGATGCAATCGACCATCGAGTTCGGAAACGCGCCCTCAGCCTCGATCCAATCGGCCAAGGTGGGATCGCTCAGGCGCGCCAGACCGACGACGCATTGCCGCAAGATCGCGCCATTGCCGGTCAGGTTGTCACAACTGAGCCCCGTAAATGGTCGCTGGTTCGCCTGATGGCGCAGCCGCAGGGCTTCGACCATGGCGCCAAAGGCGCTGCGTGGCGTCGATGGATGCGCCGCATCATGCTCGATATCGGGATGCCGGACATCCAAGAGACCCGTCACCGGATCCAGATAATATCCGCCCTCGGTCACTGTCAGCGACACGATGCGAATTGCCGGATCCGCCATCGCGGCGATCAGTGCGCGATTGCCTTCGGTAATGGGAACATAGTCGATCATCGGACCGATGATCTCGGCGGAGCGTCCCTCCGGCGCCAACTCGATCAGGGTCGAGAGGCAATCCTGAGCCATCAGCTTGTCGCGCATCGCGCTGTCATAAGGCCGTATGCCCGCCCCGATGATCGCCCAATCCTGCGCCGCGCCCGTTTGCATCAAGCGGTGCAGATACCACGCCTGGTGAGCACGGTGGAAATTCCCCAAGCCGATATGGACAATGCCAGGCCGCAGCGCATTGCGGTCATAGCGGGGCCGTGCAACATCCGCCGGAAGCTGCGCGAGGGCCGCATTCGACAGGACGACCGGCGTTTTTGACTTCAGCTCATCCATTGGCCGCCATCGATGTTGTAGCATTGTGCCACGATGTATTCCGCCTCATCGGTGGCCAGGAATATTGCCATACCGGTCAGATCCTCGGCCCGCCCCATCCGCCCGAATGGAACGCTTTCGCCGACCTCTTTCTTCTTTTGTCCCGGGGCTTTACCTTCATATTTGGCAAAAAACGCATCGACGCCGTCCCAATGCTCACCATCGACGACGCCGGGTGAAATGGCGTTCACGTTGATGCCGTGCTGAATCAGGTTGAGCCCCGCCGATTGCGTCAGGCTGATCACCGCGGCTTTTGTGGCGCAATAGACGCCCACCAACGGTTCGCCGCGCCGCCCGGCCTGTGAGGCCATATTGATGATCTTGCCCTTGATGCCGCGCTCGACCATGTGGCGGGCAACGGCCTGCATTGTGAACAAGGTGCCGCTGACATTGATTGCGAACACACGATCATAATCTTTACGCGCGATCTCTGTGATCGGGGCGGCGGTGAACAGGGCGGCGTTGTTGATCAGAATGTCGATCTGCCCGAGCGCCTCAGCGGTTTGATCAACGGCCGCGTCAATGCTGTCTTGCCGGGTCACGTCCAATTCGATGGCGATGGCCGCGTCGCCGATCTCCTGCGCCGTTTCCCGGGCCCGCGCGATGTCGATATCGGCAATGGCGACGCGTGCGCCTTCCCGAATATAGGCTTCGGCAAACGCGCGCCCTATGCCGCGCGCCGCGCCTGTAATCAGGGCGGTCTTCCCAGCGAGCCGGTTCATGGGATGCGCAGCCCGTCCGCGTCGAACCGGTGCAATTGTTGCGCATCGGGCGTGAGGAAGATCGTATCGCCGTAGTGGATGTCGACCTCACCGCCGACGCGGACGGTCAGCGGCTCAGACATGCCGTCACAGGTGACGTGGAAAAAGGTGTCGGATCCCAAATGTTCCGAGACACCGACGGTCCCTTTCCAATCGCCGCTCTCGGAGGACACGCTGATATGCTCGGGCCGGATGCCGATGGTTGTGGCCCCCTGCGCCTCGGCCAGCTTGCCGGTGATCAGGTTCATCTTCGGCGAGCCGATGAAGCCCGCCACAAACAGATTGCGCGGTGCGCGATACAGTTCCAGCGGCGATCCGACCTGCTCGATATGTCCGGCCCGCAGAACCACGATTTTGTCGGCCATGGTCATGGCCTCGACCTGATCGTGGGTCACGTAGATCATCGTGGTGGCAAGGCGCTTATGCAGTTCGCTGATCTCCAGCCGCATGCCCACACGCAAGGCGGCGTCCAGGTTGGACAGCGGTTCATCGAAGAGGAAAGCCGCAGGTTCGCGCACAATCGCACGCCCAATGGCCACGCGCTGACGCTGGCCGCCGGACAATTGCCCGGGCCGGCGATCCAGATAATCGGTCAGGTTCAGCACATCTGCCGCGGCCTCGACCCGCCGCGTCTGCTCGGCTGGATCCATCTTCGCCATGCGCAGGGGGAAGGCGATGTTCTTGCGCACCGACATATGCGGGTAAAGCGCGTAGCTTTGAAACACCATGGCCAGGCCGCGCTTGGCCGGGGGCACCAGTGTGGCGTCTGTGCCATCGATGCGGATTTCGCCATCCGAGACATCTTCAAGCCCCGCGATCAGGCGAAGAAGCGTGGACTTGCCGCAGCCGGACGGGCCGACAAAGACCACGAATTCGCCATCCTCAATGGTCAGATCAAGCGGAGGGATGACCTCCACATCGCCGAAAGCTTTCCGGACTTTTTCAAGCGTGATGCGCCCCATGGTCGGGTTCTCCTATTTCACCGCGCCGAAGGTCAGGCCCCGGACGAGTTGTTTCTGGCTGAACCAGCCAAGGATCAGGATCGGTGCGATGGCCATTGTGCTGGCCGCCGAGAGCTTTGCGTAGAATAGCCCCTCTGGGCTGGAATAGCTGGCGATGAACGCGGTCAACGGCGCCGCATCGACGGTGGTCAGCGTCAGCGTCCAGAATGCCTCGTTCCAGGCCAGAATGATGTTGAGCAGGACGGTCGACGCGATGCCGGGGATCGCCATGGGCGTCAGCACGGCGGTGATCTCCTCCCACATGCCAGCCCCGTCCATCCGGGCGGCTTCCAGGATCTCGCCCGGAATTTCGCGGAAATAGGTGTAGAGCATCCAGATGATGATCGGCAGGTTGATCATGGTCAGAATGAAGATCAGCGCGCCTTTGGTATCCAGTAGACCCAATTCGATCAGGATCAAACGGATCGGGTAAAGCACCCCCACCGCAGGCAGCATCTTGGTCGACAACATCCACAATAGGACGTCCTTCGTGCGCTTGCCCGGCACGAAGGCCATCGACCACGCGGCCGGTATCGCAATGACCAGACCAAGGGCTGTGGAGCCGACCGCAATGGCGACGGAATTCCAGAGGAACCGGAAATAATCCGAGCGCTCTTGCACCTGGATGTAATTCTCAAGCGTCCAGTCGAAGTTCAGAAAGACGGGCGGATCGGCGATGGCCGTGGCCTCGGTCTTGAAGCTGGTCAGGATCGTCCACAGGATCGGGAAGAAGATCAGCAATGCGATGATCCAGGCCAGCGCGCTGAAGGCGATGCGACGAGAGGTGGGGATGGATCGGGCCATGGGTCTCGCTCACTTGTCCAGGTTTTTGCCGACGATGCGCATCAGGAAGATGGCAACGATGTTGGCGAGGATGACGGCGAAGATGCCCCCGGCGCTTCCAAGGCCGACATTCTGGCTTTCGATCACGCGTTGATAGACCAGGTAGGTCAGCGTTCGGGTGCCGAAGCCGCCGCCGGTCGTCACGAAGATCTCGGCGAAGATCGACAGCAGAAAGATGGTTTGGATCAGGATCACCACGGTGATCGCCCTGCTCATATGCGGCAGGATGATGAAGCCGAAGCGCGCGAAGGCACCGGCGCCGTCCATCTCGGCGGCCTCAAGCTGTTCTGAGTCGAGCGACTGGATCGCTGTCAGCAGGATCAGCGTTGCAAAAGGCAACCACATCCAGGCGACGATCAGGATGATCGAGAAAAGCGGCGCCTGGCTGAGCCATTGCACCGGTTCGGCGCCGAAAAACTCCCACAGATGCGCGAGCAGGCCGTTCACCGGATTCATGAACATGTTCTTCCAGACCAGCGCGGCGACCGTCGGCATCACGAAGAAGGGGGCGATGACCAGCAGCCGGACGATGCCTTGGCCCCAGATCGGCTGATCCAGCAACAGCGCCAGAAGGATACCGCCGATCACGGTGATGCAGAGGATGCCGCCCACCATCATCAGGGTGGTCAGCACCGCGTCTTGAAAGCTGGAGGATGAGGCGAAGCGGATGTAATTGCCCAGACCTTCGCAGCATTCATAGGTGCCGCGCAGCGGGCGATAATCGTGGATCGAAAACCACAGCGTCATGCAGAGCGGCACCAACATCCACACCAGAAGCAGAAACACGGCGGGTGCGTTCATCAGGCGTGCGGCGGATCTGGAATGTTGCGTTGCCATACCGGGCCTCGGATTTCGGGCATGAACTGGGACAGCGGCCAAGTGCGCTGTCGCGGGTCACGTCAATCAGGGTTGGTCTTTGGGGATTGACTGGGGCGCGTCACTGCGCCCGCAGTCCGTGGTATGGAATGGGCGGAGTGACCTCCGCCCATCGCGCCGGTTAGTAACCGGCCGCTTCCATTTCTTCGGTGGCCAGGTCTTGGGCCTGGGCCAGAGCATCCTCGGGCGACATCTGACCGGCCAGTGCGGAGGAGAAGACCTGACCGATTTCGGTGGCCAGACCCGCAAATTCCGGGATCGCCACGAATTGGACGCCGGTATAGGGCACCGGATCCACAGTCGGGTTGGTCGGATCGGCCGCGAGGATCGAGTCGAGCGTCATCTGGGCAAAGGGCGCTGCGTCCAGATAGGCCTGGTTTTCATAAAGCGAGGTCCGTGTGCCCGGAGGAACATTGGCCCAGCCTTCACGCTCTGCCACGATTGCTACGTAGTCCGGACCGGTTGCCCAGTTGATGAACTCCATCGCGGCCTCAGGCGCGTCCGACGAGGCCGGGATGGCCAGCGACCATGCCCAGAGCCAGTTGGACCGACGGCCAAGCCCGGTATCGGGTGCCAAGGCAAAACCGACGCTATCGGCGACTTCGCTGTCATTTGGGTTCGTCACGAAGGAGGCCGCGACGGTGGCGTCGATCCACATCCCGCACGATCCCTGCTGGAACAGCGCGAGGTTTTCGTTGAAGCCGTTGTTCGATGCGCCCGGAGGGCCTGCTTCGTTCAGCAAATCGACGTAGAAGTTGAACGCGGTGGCCCATTCTTCGCTGTCGAATTGCGGGGTCCAATCCTCATCGAACCAACGCGCACCATGGGCATTGCCGACCGTGGTGATGAACGCCATGTTCTCGCCCCAGCCGGGTTTGCCGCGCAAGCAGACGCCGTAGACGTTGTTGTCAGGGTCATGCATGGCCAGCGCGGCCTCGCGGATGAAATCCCATGTCGGCGCGTCGGGCATGTCCAGCCCGGCGGCCTCCATCAGGTCGGTGCGATACATGACCATCGAGCTTTCGCCGTAGAAGGGCGAGGCGTAGAGGTTTCCGTCAACCGTCAAACCGCCGCGGATGGCGGGCAGGAGATCGTCGATATTGTAGCTTTCCGGCAGATCGTTCAACGATGTCAGCCAACCGCGCTCTCCCCAGATCGGGACTTCATAGGTGCCGATGGTGATGATGTCATACTGACCACCGCCCTGGGCGATATCCGTCGTGACGTTCTGGCGCAGGACGTTTTCTTCCAGCGTGACCCATTCGACGTTGATGTCGGGGTGCTGTTCGTTGAACACCTCGGTCAGACCCTGCATCCGGATCATATCGCCGTTGTTCACGGTTGCGATGGTAATGGTGGTGGCGTGGCCGTCGGCCAATGCGACTGATGCGGTGAGGCACAGCGATATCGCCGTTGCCGCCCGCAGAGCGTTCCTGGAGCGCATCATTTTCCTCCCTGATGCTTATTCGTGTGCCTAAACGCTAGGCGAAACCTGGACGCCGGGTCAACAATTTCTTGACGCGCGTAAAAGTTATTTGGAATTTGCTTTTGAAACAAAGGCTCAGGCGGAGTTGCGTGTGATCAATCTGCCTGCGAACAACCAATCTTCTCGATTGGCCGGACGGCTTCCCGATTCGATCAGAGACATCAGCGTCTCGACCCCTTTCGACGCGATCGAGTCGTAATCTTGTGCCACGGTCGTCAGGGAGGGGCAGGTGAAGCGGGAAAACGGATGGTCGTCATGCCCTGCGATGCGCAACGCGCTGCCGGTGCCGCGCCCCACGCGCAGACCGCTTTCATAGGCGGCTGCCAAAAGACCGATCGCCAGTCTGTCATTGCTGCACAGAATAGTATTCGTCATCAACCTGTGCTCGCTCAGCACCCGCATGCCTTCGCGAAACCCGATATCCTCAAACTCCCACCCGGCGCCGGGTACGTGGATGATTTGCGGTTCATAGCCAAGTTGCTCCATCGCGCGCAGATAGGCATGGCGCCGCTTGTTGGCGTTGGGGTTGGGGGGTGTCTGCATCTCAAAGAATACCGGCGGCTCGCCCGTATCTGTGAGATATTTTATCATAATATCAATTGATTGCGGGTTATCCATTCCAACAAAAGCGTCTCCGACACCGTCGACATTGCTGTCGAACAGAACGGTTGGCACTTGCGCGCAGAACTTCTCGATGGCGCCGCGATCTGAGGCGCGACCCAGCGGCGCCAGCAATACGCCCGCAGGCCTCAATGACAGCAGGTTTTCGAGGTTCTCGACCTCTTGTTCCGGAGCGCCATGGGCGCTGAGCAGGATTGGTCGAAAGCCCGCTTCGATGCACAGGGTTTCGATCTTGCGGGCGATTTCGGCAAAGAACGGATCGGCCAGGAATGGGACCATAATGCCGATATTCTTCGTCAATTGGCGGTTTTGGTTCACCGCGTAGATGTTCGGGCGATACTCATATTGCGCCAAAGCGGCTTCGATACGCTGACGTGTCGAATCGCGCACAGAGGCGGGGTCATTGAAGTATTTTGAAACGGTTGGCCGAGAGATCCCGCTGAGCGCGGCAAACTGCTCCATATTCCTTACTTTTTCGTCTGCCAACCTTGCCTCCCTCGGGGCTCCGCCTGCTCGGCCGGCGCCCGTGATCTCCATCTACCTTATACAATTTGCGCGGCATGGAAGCAAAAAGATGCCGCGCGTAAACTATTTGATGGCACAGACATGCCGGTTGAAGCGCATCGGCGCGACGATCAAACACATTGCCACGCTTCGAAACCGGAACAGAGAGAGGCTGGCGCTATATGTCGCCTTTCAGGTGCCGCAAAACGTGCGCGACGGCGGACATCGCGCTAGACCGCAGCGTCTTCGTTCACGACCTCGGCGAATGATTTGAAGAATTTGGCGGCCAGCTTTCGAGCCGTGCTTTGAACCAGGCGACTACCCAATTGCGCCAGTTTCCCGCCGATATCGGCTTTGGCTGCGTAGCGCAGGATGGTTGTGTCTGGGCCATCGGCGGTCAATGTCACATCCGCACCCCCCTTCGCGTGACCCGCCGCGCCGCCATTGCCTTGACCGGTCAACGAAAACGCGTCCGGGGCGCCGTCTGTGTTGAGCTGTACGTCGCCGTTGAAGCGCGCCTTTACGGGGCCGACTTTCAGCACAACCTTTGCCGTAAGCTCGGTCTCGGAAAGCTTGGTCAGCTCTTCGCAGCCGGGGATACAATGTTGCAGAATGTCAGGGTCATTCAGCGCGGCATAGACCCGCTCCTTGGGAGCGTTGATGATGATTTCGTCAGAAAGTTCCATGGCATGTCCTTATCAGCAACAGGGGAATTTAATGGTGGCCAGACGCTCGGCCTGTTCCGGTGTTAGCGCCCAACTGCGCCGCAATCGCGAGATCAGCGTTTTCAGGTTTCTCATGACGGCTCCGCAGCGACAGTGTCTTTCAGTGCCGCATACGCCTCCGGCGTATCGATATCGGCATAGAAGCCCCGCGCGGGGAGATCGTGAAACTGGACGTGTTCGGGATGCGCACGGGTGAACTTCTTGCACCCTGGCGCCCGCGGATCAGTCAGCAAGCGGGTGCGCAATTGGGCAGGGATCACGATGGGATTGCCCCGTGTCTCACCATTTCGAGGGATTGAGATTTTGCCGGGATCAGCGGCTTTATGGGCGGCCAACAGGCCCCGCAGATCCGAGATGGCGAGCAACGGCTGATCGCCAAGACCCATCAAAAGCAGGTCGGCCTTGGGCACATTTTCAAGGCCACAGATCACGGATGTCACTTGCCCGTGTTCGAAATCAGCGTTGTGCACAAGATCCACCGGAAGGTCCGCCAAGCTGGCCTCGATTTCGGTCGTCTGGTGCCCGGTGACCACCAGAACCCGTCCCTGAAATGCCGCAAGATATGTCTGCGTCAGGTGTCGGATCATCGGGACGCCCTTGATCGGCAACAACAGCTTGTTGCGCGGGCCCATGCGGCGCGACAGCCCGGCGGCCAGTAGGATCGTGGCGATTTCAGGCATTGGCGCGTACCATGGATTTGCGGCGCACCGCCAAAAGCTCAGCCAAGATCGAAAGCGCGATCTCCTCGGGTGTGACGGCCCCCAGATCCAACCCCGCAGGAGCTTTGACGGCATCGATCAAACTCTGATCTACGCCCTTCGCGGCGAGCTTGCCTGCCAGCACGTTGAACTTTCGGGCGCTTCCGACAAAAGCCACATAGTCGGGCACAGTTGAGAGCGCGGCTTGCAATGCATCCATGTCGCCTTGCCCTTGCGTGGCAATGACGATGACGCGCTGTTGATGCGCGGGGCGTTCGGCTGGCAGCGGCGTGTCTTCTGTGACCGCCCAATGAAATTGCGGGGCGAGATCTGTCAACGCCCGGGCCACCGGCGAGGCCCCCAGCACGACAAGCTGTGGCATGGGCAAACACGGCTCGATGAAGATGTCGACCGTGCCCCGCGAGGGGCAGCCGTTGCGGGCAAACCGTGTGCCGTCCACTTCTTGCCCGGCCGACACCCCCCTTTCGGCCAGCAGATCCTCTGGCGCGACGGAGACAAGTTGCGGTTTGCCGTCTTGAAGGGCCTGCACCGCCGCGCGTTTCACAGCCCCGCGCGTGCAGCCACCGCCGAGCCACCCGTGCAAAATCGTTCCATCCGCGCTGAGAAGTGCCTTCGCGCCCGGTTTCGCAGCGGTCGATCCGGCCGTGCGGACGATGGTGGCAAACGCAAATGGTTCGTCTTTCGCGCGTAATTCCTGCGCAGCCTCGGCCAGATCATCGGAGAGGAGTTCAGCAGGGGTCATATCGTGGTCAGCTCCCGATCCAGGGCCGCCAGATCAGCCAGCGTGTTGGCGGCCGCAAATAGGTCCAGATGCGGGAGTGCCGCCGCCATCCCTCGGGCCACGGGTTCGTAATCTCGCCAGCCTTTTAATGGATTGAGCCAAATGATCTTGCAGCCGCGTTTCTTCAGTTGTGTCAGGGCGCGCGCCAAGACCTCGGGTGGGCTGGTATCGTAACCGTCCGATAGGATCATCACCACGCTGCGCCCATCAACAAAGCGTCTGGCATAGCTATGCGTAAAAAGATCAAGGCAGGATCCGATCTTGGAACCACCTCCAAACCCATCGGCCATCAGGGACATACGCCCGATGGCGCGCATCGTGTCCTTGTCACGCAGGGCCTCGGTGATCCGCACCAGCCGAGTGTGAAAGAGGTAGGCGTCGGCTTGCATGTCCGCGCGCATCAAACCCGCCAGAAATGCCAGGAAAACCTGGGCGTAAACGCTCATTGAGCCCGAGACATCGCACAGCGCCACGATCTTGCGAGTACGGTCCGGTCGGCGCTTGCGCAAAAGACGCAGCGGCTCCCCGCCGGTGGCAAGGCTGTTGCGCATGGTCTTGCGAAAATGCAGCCGGTCGCCTTTGCGCGCGGCGATCCGGCGACGGGACCGTTTGTCCCGCAAGGCCGCCCCCAGGCGTCGGGCAACGCGTTCGGCCTCGGCGATTTCATCGGCCTGCACGAGGTCCCGCAGATCCTTGCGCGATAGCTTGCGAAGCTCCGTCGCGATGAGCTTGCCGGTGCCGTCGCTATCGGCTTCGTCCCCCTCCCCATCGGGTGCTGTCGCGGATCCGGTGGAGCTGGCATCCGTCCCCTTGGTGTTGCGTGATGAATGGACATCGCCATGGGCGGGTGGGGGCGTTTTGATCACCCTCTGCTTTATCCGGCCGGCATCCATCCAATAGCTGTCGAAAAGAGCATCAAAGCGGTCCGCCTCATCCTTGCAGCCCGTGCACACGGCGCGCAGGGCGCGGCGGCAGGTCTCGGGCTGGGCCGCGTCGGTATGGGTGAGCGCGCTTAGAGAGAGTTCAACTTCGGCCACGCCAAGGCGCAATCCGTTCTCACGCAGATGCGCGACAAAGCCCGCCACGCGCGCGGCGGGGCCGGGGTCGCGACCCGCAAAGCGCGTGACGCGGGTCATGCCGCACGTCCTGCAATTCGGCCCGCAACTTCCAGTGTGATCTGAGCCTGATCGGATTGGGTCTTCAGCAGGGTGGTCAGCGTCATCTGCAGGACAGCAGGATCAGTTGTTAGGTCCGCGATGCCCAACCCCATCAAAGCTGCGGCGAAGTCCAGTGTTTCGGCAATGCCTGGCGTCTTTTCCAGTTCTTCTTCACGCAATTTCTGGACGAAGCCCACAACTTGTGTGGCCAACCGTTCCTCAATCCCGGCGCAGCGCGCCCGTAAGATTGCCAGTTCGGTCATGCGGTCCGGATAGTCGACATAGGTGTAAAGGCATCGCCGCCTTAGCGCATCCGACAGATCGCGCGTGCCGTTCGATGTCAGGATCACGATCGGCTTCGTTGTGGCAGTGATCGTGCCAAGTTCAGGGATTGTGACCTGAAAATCTGACAAGATCTCAAGAAGATACGCTTCGAATTCCTCGTCTGCGCGGTCGATCTCATCGATCAGAAGAACGGGCGGCACCTCTTGAGTGATTGCCGCCAGAAGTGGTCTTTCCAGCAGAAAATCGCGGGAAAAGATCCGGTTTTCGACAGATTGGCCGGTTTCGCCATCCTCGGCTGCCGCTCGGATGGTCAGCAATTGTCGTTGATAGTTCCATTCGTAGATGGCCTGCGCCGCGTCGAGCCCTTCGTAGCATTGCAGACGGATCAGACGTGTGTCGCGCACGGTCGAAAGAGTACGCGCCACGTCTGTCTTACCCACACCGGCCGCGCCCTCCAGCAGCAGGGGCCGGTTTAGCGTCAGCGCAAGATGCAGCGCGACAGACAGATCGTCCGACGCCACATAGCCATGTTCTTCAAGCTCATTTTGCAAGGCACGATAGCTCACGGGTCCAGGCCTTCTCTTCCTCTGGCTCAAAATACCCCGGAGGGGGTGCGGGGGAGGCGGCGCCTCCCCCACGCGGGTTCAATGTCTTGAAGA
>NZ_JBBIFW010000001.1:0-1001428 GCF_037544085.1 Gymnodinialimonas mytili | reverse complement strand
CTCCCCCCTCCCCCCCCCCCCCCCCCCCCCCCCCCCCCCCCCGCGGGTCCAATGTCTCGAAGCGACATCGGACCCGCTAATTGTGCAGCCCAAGCTCATTGGCGGTTTTCCAGATCCGCCAATGGTCGTGCGGCATGTTGGTGTGGCGCAGACCAAAGGCACGGAAGGCATCCTGCACCGCGTTGGAGAAGCACGGCACACCGCCCACATGCGGGCTTTCGCCGACGCCCTTGGCTCCGATCGGGTGATGCGGGCTCGGCGTCACCGTGTAGTCGGTCTCATAGTTCGGCACTTCCCACGCAGTCGGCAGGAAGAAGTCCATCAGCGTGCCCGTCTTGCAGTTGCCCATGTCGTCATAGGCAATCTCCTGCCCCAGAGCGACGGCGAGCGCTTCGGTCAGACCGCCATGCACCTGCCCTTCGATGATCATCGGGTTGATCCGGGTGCCGCAATCATCCAGCGCATAGAAGCGGCGGATGTCGGGCACGCCGGTATCCACGTCGATGTCCATCACGCAGACATACGCGCCGAACGGATAGGTCATGTTGGGCGGATCGTAGTAGCTCACCGCTTCCAGCCCTGGCTCGCTTCCTGGAATGGCCTGATTGTAGGCAGCGAAGGCGATCTCCTTCATCGTCTTGAACCGCTCCGGCGCGCCTTTCACGACGAAGCGGTCGACATCGAACTCCACATCGTCATCGTGCACTTCGAGCAGGTAAGCCGCGATCATCTGTGCCTTGGCCCGGATCTTCCGGCCTGCCATGGCCGTTGCCGCCCCAGCAACAGGGGTAGAGCGAGAGCCATAGGTGCCCAAACCATACGGTGCCGTATCTGTATCGCCTTCCTCGATGGTGATGCTGTCGGCGGGCAGGCCGATTTCAGACGCAAGGATCTGCGCAAAGGTCGTCGCGTGGCCTTGGCCCTGAGAGATCGTCCCTAACCGTGCAATCGCAGAGCCGGTGGGGTGGATGCGGATCTCGCAGCTGTCGAACATCCCAAGGCCGAGGATGTCACAGTTCTTGACCGGCCCGGCGCCCACGATCTCGGTGAAGAAGCTGAGGCCGATGCCCATCAGCGTGCGCGTCTTGCCCGCCTTGAACTCTTCCACGCGTTGCGCTTGCTCCGCCCGCAGCCCGTCGTAATCGACCGCCTTCAGCGCCTTGTCCCAAGCCGTGTGGTAATCCCCGCTGTCATATTCCCAGCCCAAAGCTGCCGTGTAGGGAAACTGTTCCTTCTTGATGAAGTTGATCCGGCGCAGCTCAGCCGCGTCCATGTCCAACTCGATGGCCAGAACCTCGATCATCCGCTCGATGAAATACACCGCCTCGGTCACGCGGAACGAACAGCGGTAACTGACTCCACCGGGCGCCTTGTTGGTATAAACGCCGTCCACCTCCAGATAAGCCGTGGGGATGTCGTAGCTCCCGGTACAGATATTCATGAAGCCAGCGGGGAACTTCGTGGGGTCTGCGCAGGCATCGAATCCGCCGTGATCCGCCGTTACATGGCAGTGCAGCCCGGTTATCTTGCCCTCTTTTGTGGCGCTGATTTTTCCGGTCATATGATAGTCGCGGGCGAAGGCCGTGGTCATCAGATTGTCCATCCGGTCTTCGATCCATTTGACCGGCTTGCCGGTCACGATGGAGGCCACGACCGAACACACGTAACCCGGATAGGCGCCGACCTTGTTACCAAACCCGCCGCCGATATCAGGCGAGATCACGCGGATGTTGTGCTCTTCGATACCGGAGATCAGCGATACCACAGTGCGGATCGCATGGGGCGCCTGGAAGGTCCCCCAGAGCGTCAGCTTGCCGTTGACCTTGTCCATCGACGCCACGCAGCCGCAGGTCTCCAGCGGGCAGGGATGCGTGCGATGGTAATACATGCTCTCCTCGGCCACGACCTCGGCATTGGCGATGACCTCCTCGGTCGGGTCCTTGTCCCCCGCCTCCCAGGTGAAGATGTGATTGGCATGCTTACGCGGCCCATGCGCGCCGTCCGGCAAGGACCCATCTTCGGCCACCAGATCCTCGCGCAAGACAACGTCGGATTTCAGCGCCTCGAACGGGTCGACGATCACGGGCAGCTCTTCATATTCGACCTCGACCGCCTCGATCCCATCGGCGGCGGCATAGCGGTCTTCAGCCACCACAAAGGCGACCTCCTGACCCTGGAACAGCACCTTGCCATCGGCCAGAACCATCTGCTTGTCGCCCGCCAGTGTCGGCATCCAATGCAGACCCAGCGGCTCCAGATCCTGCGCCGTCAGCACGGCAAGGACACCCGGCACCTTCAGCGCTTCCTCGGTGTCGATGCTGGTGATCCGCGCATGGGCGTAGGGCGAGCGCACGAAATCGCCAAAGATCATGCCATCGAGCTTGATGTCATCGACGTAGTTGCCCTTGCCCTGGGTGAAGCGCGCGTCCTCGACCCGCTTGCGCGAACAGCCCATGCCCTTCAGGTTGGCAACGCGGTCCTCGCGGTTTTCCACTTCGTCCTTCATTCCGCCGCCTCCACTTTTTGATTGCCTACCGCTTCGCTGCCCGAGGCAGCGGCCGCATTCATCTCAGCCGCAGCCGCTTGAATGGATTTCACGATGTTCTGATACCCGGTGCAGCGGCAGATATTGCCCGCCATGCCAAAGCGGATCTCTTCCTCGGTGGGGTTCGGGTTCTCTTCCAGCAGCTTCGTCGCCCGCGTGATCATCCCCGGCGTGCAGTATCCGCATTGCAACCCGTGATGCTCCTTGAACGCCGTCTGCAGCGGATGCAGATCATCCGGACCGCCGATGCCTTCGATGGTGGTCACCTCGGCACCATCGGCTTGCGCCACGAACATCGTGCAGGCCTTCACCGACTTGCCGTTCAGCGTCACGGTGCAGGCCCCGCAGTGCGAAGTCTCGCACCCGATATGCGGCCCGGTGATGTTGAGCCGCTCGCGCAGTGTATAGATCAGAAGCTCGCGCGGCTCAGCCAGGAACTCCTCATCCTTGCCGTTCACGGTCAGCTTGATGTGCATTTTCTTCGACATTTGGTGTTCCTCCTTCGCCCTGATCCTTCGCGTCGCGGGCGCGTGGCCCAAATGCATCGCGGATCAAAGGCAGCCTCCCTTAGGGGCGTGACCAAGCACGTTCGATGGCGCGGCGCAGGATCACGCCAGCCACATGTTTCTTGAAGGCCACGGGCCCGCGATTGTCTTCGGTCGGGTCGATATCGTCCAACATGGCCGCCATCGCGGCTTTCAAGGCGGCGTCATCCACAGTCGTTCCGACAAGAGCGGCGCTGGCGGCTTCCGAATAGATCGGCGTATCGCTCAGATTGGTCATGGCGATGGAAGCTGAGCTGCAGACGCCGTCCTGTTTGACGATTTGAACCGCTGCAGCCGCGGTCGCATAGTCGCCGATTTTGCGCTTTTGCTTTTCATAGGCATGGCCGCCCTTGGGCAGCGGGATTGTGACCGAGGTCAGCACCTCTTCATCCTCGCGGGCAGTCATATAGGCCGCTTCGTAAAACTCCCGGGCAGGGATGTCGCGTTCGCCGTGGGGACCGATCACAGTGAAGGTCGCGTTGAGGCACTGCATCAGTCCCGGCATGTCGTTGCCCGGATCGCCATTGGCCACATTACCACCCACCGTGCCCATGTAGCGCACCTGCGGATCTGCGATCTGTAGCGCCGCTTCACGCAGGATCGGCGCGGCGGTGGCCAAGACATCGTCATCGATGATTTGCGCCTGGGTCACCATAGCGCCGATGTGGATGGCGTCGGGCCCGATCTCGATGCCCGACATGCCGCCCACGTCCTGCAGGTCGATCAGATGGGGCACGTCAGCCATGCGCAATTTCATCATGGGGATCAAACTGTGCCCGCCCGCCATAACGCGCGCATCGTCGCCATGCTCTTCCAAGATGGACAGTACACCCGCCATATCTTTGGGCCGGTAATACTCAAACGCCGCTGGAATCATTGGCTCTCCTCCCTTCAAGCAAATGTTCTGGCTGAAGAGAAGCCTGCATACATGCGCATGCCGCGGCTTTAGGAAATCAATGAAAAACAGGTATTTTGCACGAAATGCGCGCTAGCTTGCACCAATTGCGCCGACTTGCGACGCCAGGGCATCCTGGATCGCTTTCAGCTTGGACCGGCTCACGGGGGCGGGGGGCAGATCCTTGCCTTCGAAGATGCAGCGCCCTTTGTCTTTGGTCCGCTCGAACCGGGCAACGTGGCGCGGATTGACGAGGTAGCTTCGATGCGTTTGCAGAAACCCGGCGGGGAGCAGACGTTTGGTCGCCTCGGTGACAGGCCAAACGCAAAACAGCCGCTCGGTTTTTGTATAGATTTGCGTGTAATGGCCATCTGCGCGCACGAACAGAACCTCATCCGGCGCGATAAAGACCTTGCCGCCATCACGTTCGCAGGGGATTTGCAATCGGGCAATGGGCTCGACCCGTTGTCCGGGCATCGGATCGGTGTCTGGCCGTTGCTCGACCTCGGGCACGACAAGATAGGTGACGCTCACCCACAGACAGGCGCCGAAAATCACGAAACTGAAGAAGATGACGCCAAGCGCGAGCGTCTCATTGCTCATGGTCGGTCCGAATTCGGCAAAGCTGGGTGCGGCCACGAAATTCGTACCCACCATTGCGAGGAAGTGCACCGAGAACACCGCGACCGCGAAGCACAAGGTCCCGAGAACGATGTTGCGGTTTGTGCGGTGCCCATAAGCGACCCAAAAAGCGAGAATGCAGAGCCCCATGGCAACAACAGAGGAGGCGATGATGCCAGCCGGCGTGTAAACGGCGCGGCACATCTCTAGCCCCGCCATACCGATGTAATGCATCATCAAAATGCCCACGCCGACAACACCACCGGCCAGGGTGATAATCCGCGGCGTGCGTTCGGCGAAATGCAGCAAGATCAATGCGCCGCCGACGATCAGAATTGCAGTTAAGGCCGAGACCAGCGTGATCGCGGCGTCGTAGTAGAACAGGATCGGCAATTGCAGGCCCAACATTGCCACAAAATGCATCGCCCAAATTCCACCGCCCAACGCGATGGCGGCCAGCGCAATCGACACTTTCTTCTGCAGGACGGGTTTGTGGGAAAGATCACGCGTCAAAGACAGCCCTGTGAACCCTGCAACCAGCGCGACCACAAAGGACATAGCGACGAGAAAGCTGTTGTGAGTGGCGTCCAAGACCTCCATGCGGCAAAAATGACGAAAGACATCCCGCTTGGCAAATGAGGAAATTGTGTCGCGTGATCGTCTCAGCTGGGTGGTATCTTCAAAGGCTCGTTGCGACGCATCAATGAGATGAACCGGATTATACCGGCGCCAGGGTCCCTGGAAACATCTGCCGGATAAGATGATCGTCCCATGGGATCCAGGACCGCACGAAGCGGTTTCATCGATCAATAACGGTTGGATATTGGCTGGGGTGGTAGGATTCGAACCTACGGTACACGGTACCAAAAACCGCTGCCTTACCGCTTGGCTACACCCCAACCGTGCCGGGGGAAATACGACGCGCGGGCTGCGGGATCAAGCGGAAAAGGCGGCCTTTTGTGGCGATATTAGACTATTCCTGCGGCGCTTCGCGACGCAGCAAGTCATCCTCGGGCAACGCATCGCGTTCGGCCTCAATTATTTTCTCCAGCGCGACGACGTCATCTGTGCCGACATTCTGCACTTCGACCGGTGCTGACGGTGGCGCGGGCGTCAGGTTTGTGTCCGATGCGCCAGGCAACCCGATCAAGCGATAGGTCGGTTCAGGCAGCCCGATCCCGGCCTCTTCCAGCCGCGCTTTCACGATGCGCACGGCCTCGCCCTTAGCCATCCCAATGGCGGTTTCATGTTGTTTGATCCAGCCCGCCGCCGTTAGATCGATGGTCGAGGCGCCCAGACCCTCGACCCAAACGGCCGGTCCGGGGTCATCCAAGAGAAAGGGCAATTCCCGAAGCGCGGCCAGGATGATCCCCTGCGCTTCGGCGATATCCGCTTCAGGATCGACACCGACGAGAAAAGTGAAGCGCCGTTCGTCATTGCGCGTGTAGTTCACGATCTTGGCTTTGAAGACCGTCGCATTGGGGATGCGAATATGATTGCCGTCCAAGCTCAGCAGGATCGTAGCGCGGCTGGTCAGCCGGATCACGTGGCCCAGGTCTCCGCCAATCTCGACCAAATCCTTGGGCCTAAATGGCTGGCGGATCGACAACATGATCGACGAAATGAAGTTCTCGACCGTATCGCGGACCGCAAATCCGATTGCCAGGCCGACGATCCCCGCCGCCCCTAGAATGGTGCCCAACAACGCCGTGGCATTCAGCAGATCCAGCGCCAGCACGATCCCCAAAATCACGAAGCTGAGCCGGACGATTTGCCGGTAGATGTCGGCGATAAACGCGTTTGGCGCGAGTTTTTCCCAGGGCCAGCGGCGCCGTGCGAGCCAAAACCCGAATGCCGTCATCAAGACACCGGCCAGCAGAGCCACAAGCACCAGCGGTGAAAATGCGACCGTCTGCGCCCATCGTTCCTGCATCCGTTCAATGGCGGGGTTCAGCCGTTCGACGACATCTGTTGTCTCGGTCACGCGGTTCTCGATCGCAACGACGCCGTCGACACGCGCCACAAGCGTGTTGAGCGCATCGATCTGTGCGGCCTCCAAGATCTCTCCGCGCAGGGTGACGATGCCCTCGGTCGCTGCAACGCGGACGTCTTCATAGCCGTCCAATTGGCGCAAGATCGCTGTGATCCGCTCCACGATGGCCGCATCCTGGCGCTGGTCGCTCTCAATCGAGATGCCACCGTTGGGTTGCGTTGCCGGGCTTTGCGCGGCCACGGGCACAGCGCAGATGACGGCGAGCATGAGGCAGAGAACGCGGCGCATGGTAGCTCAGATCCGAACCGGACTGGCCTTGGCCACGGCATCCAGCGCCATCAAGGTCTGCATCAACGCCGCCATATCCGACAGGTGGATCATATTGGGGCCATCCGATGGGGCATTGTCCGGATCTTCGTGGGTTTCCAGAAACACGCCACCAATTCCAAGCGCGACCGCGGCACGCGCCAGAACGGGCGCAAATTCGCGCTGCCCGCCGGATGACCCACCCAGCCCACCGGGCTGTGCCACCGCATGGGTCGCATCCATGATCACCGGATATCCCGTCTTGGCCATCTCGGGCAGGGACCGCATATCGGCCACCAACGCGTTATAGCCAAAGCTTGCGCCGCGTTCGGTCAGCAGCAGCCGCTTGTTGCCTGTGCTTTCGATCTTTTCAACGACATTGACCATGTCCCAAGGCGCCAGGAATTGGCCTTTCTTGACGTTGATCGCCGCACCGGTTTCGCCTGCAGCCAGCAGCAAATCGGTCTGGCGACAGAGAAAGGCGGGGATTTGCAGGATGTCGACGGCCTCGGCCACGCGCGCGCATTGGTCGGGCGCATGAATGTCTGTCAGAACCGGGCAGCCGAATTCATCGCGGATCTGCGCCAGGATCGATAGGCCAGCCTCCATCCCCAGGCCGCGTTTGCCCGAAAGTGAGGTGCGGTTCGCCTTGTCATAGCTGCCCTTGAAGACATATTGCGCGCCGGTCTTAGCGCAGATCTCAGACATCTGGCCCGCGATCATGCGCGCATGATCCAAGCTTTCCAATTGGCAAGGCCCTGCGATCACCGTCAATGGCGCGTCGTTTCCGACGTGAAGAGGCCCGATTTCGATCCGTTCCATGCGCCGCAATCCTTCCGCAGGCCCCGGCGCCTGGCAACGGTCAGGAGCTGACTTGTTCGCGCAGGATCGAGGCGGTCATCGACACCAACAGGTAGATGCCAGAAAAGACGACGAGCGCAAGCAGCGTATTCTCGAATGCTTTGGGAAAGGCGGCCTCATCGGGTGCCAACGGCGCGGTTGCCATCGAGATATACAATGTCTGGCGGTTCGCTTCGATCCGTGCGGATTCCATGGCCTGCAATGCTTCGGTCAGCATCAATTGCCGGGTTTCCAAGTCGGCTTGCGCGATCACCAATTCAGATTGGATCCGCGCCAAGGAGACTTCGCCCTGATCATCGCCGGTCAGAGATTCACGCAGGTTGGCAATCACCGATTCCAGTCGCGCGATATTGGCCTCAGCTACCTCTACCCGAGTTGCATTGGGGCGGGCGGCGGCTTGGATTTCCGCAAGGCGCAAACGCTCCTCCGACAATTGCAATTCGAAATTCGAGATCTGCCCGAAGACTTGGTTGACCTCCGCCTCGGCGGACAACACGCCGCGTTGTTCTTGCAGGTTTAGAACGCGGGTCTGAGCGGACAGAACACGCGTCTCGGCATCCTCAAAGCTTTCGCGGGCGCCGACCATCTGATCCTCGCGCAGGCGCGACGACATTTGATCAACCCGTTCTTCGGCGTAGGTCACCAATGCTTCGGAGAATGCCTGGCTGACGGCAGGATCGGCAGCCAAAACCTCCATCCGGACCAGACCTTCCGTCGGATCGTAGCCGATGGTCAGATTGCGGATATAGGTGTCATACATCTGCTCGTTGCTGGCGTCAGGCTCTAGCCTGGTCAGGACATCGATGTTGTCGCCCGAGAAATGGCCGCGGAAATCAAGTTCCTCGTCCAGACGCAACATGGCTTCGCGGCTTTGCAGGTAGCTTTGCACGGTGATCGATTCTTGCGCCGTCGCAAAACCGCCACCGCCAAGAAGCCCACCCAAACCGCCGCCAGCGCCGCCGGATGACGCTTCGGCCTTTTGGATCACGAATTCGGTGTTGGTCGCGTACATCGGCGTGGCGACCATGTAGAAATAATAGCTGACCAACAGGGTCGGCAGAAAGACGAAGATCGAGAGACGCGTGGCCAATTGCACCAGTTTGCGGCGCCGGCGGCGGGCAATATCGCGTTGCACCCGGATGATCTCGGCGGCGCGGTTCTCAGCGGTGTAGGTGCCGGGCGGCGGAACTGCGGGCGTTTTCGCGCTTGCCGCAGCGACGGGCAGGTTTTTGGTGCTCTGACCAGAGGCAGCACTGTCGATGGCCGATGAAGGTGCGGTTGTGCCTTTGGCCCTATCGGGTTGAACCAATTCCAACATCGATCCGCCGCCAAAGGGATCGATGCCCCTTTGCCGAAGCAGGCGAACGGCATCGAAATCCGAGCTTGGCTGCAGCCCGTGCTTTTGCGCCTTGCGCCGTGCCATGCGCAATTGTCGCCCTGTCAGCGCTTCGGCCCGGATGGCCTCGATCTCATCTCTCACATCAGCGGCGGCTTGGCTGACCTGTTTCTGGGCGGCAACATCCGGCGGATTGCTGGCAGGGGCCTGCGCGCGATCATGGGCGGCAGAGCCGGGGAAGGCAGTGTTGCCAAAGCCATCTTCTGTCACATTGGGCAAGCTATTGTCCGGGGCCGCAGATGCGTCCGGCGCCATTTCAGGCTGAGGCGCCTGGACATTCCCGGTGCGCGCAGCCGAGGCACTCGCATTGCTTTGGCGGATGCGAAACTTTCTAGCCTTGGGTTTCGTAGTCATAAAGCTGCTTGGCCTCTTCCAAGGTATCGAATTCGTAAAGCTTTCCGTCGCGCAGCACGGCCGCCCGACGGGCAAATTTTTCCAATGTCTGCGCTTGGTGCGAGACGATCACAACCGTCGCATCGCGCAATCGCTCTGCCAGAATGTCCCCTGCGCGCCGGTTGAATTCAGCATCGGTCGAGGCAGGCATCCCCTCATCAATCAGGTAGATGTCGAAGTCCAGCGCCAGAAGCAGAGAGAAATTGAAGCGGCTGCGCATGCCCGCAGAATAGGTACCAACAGGCATATCAAAATATTCTTCGATCCCGCAAACCCAGCGGCAGAACGCCTCGACATAATCGGGGTCCAAACCATAGAGCTGTGCAATGTAGCGGCAGTTTTCCATGGCGGACAGCTTAGGGATGACACCGCCCATGAACCCCAGAGGGAACGAGATCCGCGCATCACGGATGATGGTGCCTTCGTCGGGCTTTTCGAGGCCGCACATCATCTTGATCAATGTGGTCTTGCCGGTGCCATTGGGGGCGAGGATCCCCACCGAATAGCCGACCTCAACGCGAAACGAGGCACGATCCAAGATCACCTTCCGGCGTTCCCCGGTCCAAAAGGACTTCGATACCCCATTAAATTCGATCATCTGCCTGCCCGCATTATGTGCCGCTGCGTGCACTTGTACATCTTGCACGTCAACGAATTGGAAACATAAAGGTCCAATACGGCGGGATTATGTCTAAAAAACCGGTTTCGGCCCGGTTAGCCCCTCTCAAATCGCGTGAGAAAGAGGCCTTGATCGCGCGATGCGCCCGTGGGGCGCTTCGCTTGGTGCTCGTCTCAGGCCAAGAACGGCATCGGAAGCTCGGTGCTGCCGTCAGGATTAGGCGATAAGCGCCCAGACCAACCCTGCGATGATCGCGCCGCTCAGCGCCAGAGCGAGATAGGCGATGAAGACCCGTGGTTTCACGAGCGCCCATACGGCGACTGCGGCTGGTATGCAGCTGACACCGCCCGCAATCACGAAGGACATCGCTGCGCCGGGGCTCATCCCTTGCTCCAGTAGACCCGCGATCAACGGCACCGCGGCATAGCCGTTCAAGTATGCCGGTGCGCCCACAAGGGCTCCGATGATGATTGGGCCAATACCCTCGCCGCCTACAACCTGAGCGATCAATTCTGCCGGGACATAGCCGATCAGAAGGCTTTGCAGCAGATAGGCCAGCAGCAACCATTTGCCGAGGAACACCAAATTGTCCCAGGCGGCTTGCCCAAAGATCTGCCGCCGCTCGCGCTCTTGCCAGAACCGCCAGTGCAATGTCTGTTTCTTGGCGCCACAGCAACCGCCTACCTTGGGTTGAGCGCGCAGCGGGTCGGCAAAGACGGGCGAGCGTGCGAACGCCATCACAACCGCCCCGCCGAACACCCCGAGCGCGACCGCAGCCAGCGTCTTGGCAATGGCAAAATCGAACCCCAAGCCGCCCGCAGTGATTGCAAACATCGCCGGATCCATCAGGGGTGAGGCGAGCCAAAATGCCATCACGGCAGACAAAGGCGCGCCCGCGGCGAGCAAAGCTGCGATGAACGGGATCACTTCGCAGGAACAGAATGGCGACAGGCCACCGGCGAGCGCGCCCACCACGATCATCCGTGCCTCGCGTCCGGCAAAGGCGCCGTCCAACAAGCGTTCGGACCCTGTGGCTTTCATGAAGCCAATCGCAAAGACCGCGAATAGGATAAACGGCAGCGTGCTGCCGAAATGTTCGGCGGTCTCTTGCAGTGTTGGGATCACGGCGGGGCGATCAAACACCGCGAGGATTGCGACGATGGCGACAAAGGTCAGCGCGACCTTGTCGACCCGAGCCCAGAGGTTCGGCAGCAGGTGGGGCGAAAGCGTTTGATCAGCCAAGGTGACCTCCATGATCTGCGCAACATTCTTCGATCAGAAACGCCGAAAGCGCTTCGACCGCATCATGATCGATCCGTGAAAGGATCCGACGCCCGTCGCGCCATTGTTCGACCAGTCCAGCCGAGACAAGTTGTTTCAGGTGATGCGTCAATACCGATCCGGTGACGCCCACATCCGCGCCCAACGCGCCCATTGGCAGGCCCGTCGGCCCGGCGCGGACCAGGCGCCGAACAATGGCGAGGCGCTGTTCGGATCCGAGGGCGGCGAAGGCCGTTGCGGCGCGGGTAAGTTCGGGGAGCGTAAGCGGCTTCTGTTCCATGATTCTATATTTATAGAAATAACGAAACGTCGTCCAGCCCTTTTCGTCACGGATGCACGATGTAAGTTATGTCGCCATGGAAAACGCCCTCCGCCTCGCCGCTGATCTGCGCAATTGTACCCTGTGTGCTGACAGGTTTGCTGCGACAGTGACGCGGCACCGGCCCAACCCTGTCGTCTGGTTCAAACCGGGCGCGCGTATGCTGATTGCAAGCCAAGCGCCCGGTCTGCGCGTGCACGAGGCCAATACGCCCTTCTGGGACCGCAGCGGCACACGCCTGCGGGATTGGATGGGCGTGGATGAGGCGACATTCTATGACCGTGATCGGATCGCCATCCTGCCCATGGCGTTCTGCTTTCCGGGCTATGATGCGAGTGGGTCCGACCTTCCGCCGCCGAAGATCTGCGCCCAGACCTGGCGCGCCCCGCTGCTTGACGCGTTGGGCCAGGTGCGTTTGACCTTGCTTGTCGGCGGATACGCGCAGGCTTGGCATCTGGGTGGGCGCGAAAGTGTCACCGCGCGTGTCGCCGCTTGGCGCGACCATGCGCCTACGGTCATCCCCTTGCCTCACCCGTCTTGGCGCAATACCGCTTGGCTCAAACGCAATCCGTGGTTCGAGGCCGAGCTTTTGCCAGTTCTCCGCGCCCGTATCTTCGAGGTCCTGAACTCGTGACGCCGCTCGACCAAGCCCATGCCGCGATGCAGGCCGCGCCAGACGATACTCAGGCAAGGTTGGCCTGGTTTGACCGCCTCTCCGCCAGCGAATTGTTTCTGATGCTCACCGCCGAAGCAACGGAAGACAGCGTGACGCCCGAGATCTTTGCAGTGGACGGCGCGCAATTGGTGCTGGCCTTTGATCGTGAAGATCGACTGGCCGAGTTCGCGGGCGGCAGCGTGCCTTATGTGGCGCTCTCGGGCCGCGCTATGGCGCAGATGTTGGCGGGTGCGGATCTTGGGCTAGCCGTTAATTTGGGGACCGGGGCCGAGATGGTCTTGGAGCATGAGGCCATCCTCTGGTTGGCGCAGACACTGGCCGAGAGGCCCGAAGAAATCGACGCCCACCCAGATGAGCTTTTGCCGCCCAAAGGCCTTCCCGATACGCTGCTGATGACGTTAGATACGCGTTTGGCTGCAGCCGAAGGGCGTGCGCGTTTGGCCTATCTGGTGGCCACACGAACGGATGGGGCCGGGCAAAGTCACCTGCTGGCCTTCGTAGACCCAGTGCCCGGTGCCGATGGTGCACTGGCGCAATTGGTGCGGGAGGCGCTGGCCTTCTCTGGACTTGATGCGGCAACGCTGGATGTGGGCTTCTTCCGATCCGCCGATCCGATTTGCGCAAAACTTGCAAAGGTTGGGCTGCGGTTCGATCTGCCGGTTCCCGCGATGCCAGAGCCGCCTAAAGCGCCGGGCAGTGACCCCAATACACCGCCGCGACTGCGCTAGTAGCCAAGGCTCCGATCCACCAGATGCAGGAACGGCAAGCCTGCTTCGCCCCGGCGGATGTTCTCGGCCACCACCTGCGTCGCTGTGTCTGGGCGCGTCTCAGACGCAATGTGGGGGGTGACCGTCACATTCGGATGCGCCCAATAGGGGTGATCGACCGGCAAGGGCTCGACGCGGAACACGTCCAGCGTGGCATGGCCAATATGCCCTCCATCCAGTGCATCCAATAGCGCGTCATCATCGATCAGCGGGCCGCGTCCCGGATTGATTAGCACGGCACCTTTGGGCATCTGCGCCAGGCGGACTGCATCAAACAAATTCGTGGTCGCAGGTGTATCGGGCAAGAGCAAAATCGAGATATCGGCGCGGCCCAGAACCTCTTGGAAGCCTTCGGACCCGGCGTGGCAGATCACGCCGTCCAGGACCTTTGGAGATCGAGCCCAGCCGTGGACATCAAACCCCAATCCGACCAAAGCCTGAGCCACCGCAGCCCCAAGTACGCCCAGCCCGAACACCACAACAGATCGATCCCGAGCCAGCGGAGGGATAACATCATTCCGCCAAACACCATCTTGATTGCGGATATGCGCATCCATCCCAAGATGGTGACGCAGCACATGGCCAACGCACCATTCGACCATGCCGTCGGTTAACCCGCTATCGACCATACGCGCGAGGGGCACTGTTAGGGTCTGATTGCCGACCACCGCTTCGACCCCCGCCCACAGATTCAACACGGCCTTCAGGCGGGTATATGGTGTGAAGTCCTGGATCTCGGAATTTGGCGCATAGACGATGTAGTCGACATCTTTTGGCTCATCGGTGAGCGTCAGGCCAGTGTCAGAGATACCCGCATTGATCAGCGCTTTGCGCAGCGGCGCTTCATAGGTCACCCACCGCTCGGGCTTGGCAGCAAACAGGATGACTGGGTCAGACATGGCAGGCTCCTAAAGGTGCGATGTGACCTGCGCCTAACAAAGCCGCCGCCAAAGATCCATTACCGTGGGCGGTGGATATGGGCCGATTGCACCAGCCCAAAGGCCACCATCAACACCAGCATGGCCGAACCGCCATAGCTGACAAGTGGCAAGGGCACGCCAACCACCGGCGCCAGACCCATCACCATCGCCATGTTCACCCCGAAGTAGAGGAAAAAGGTAACGGCGATCCCCATCACAAGCAGCGATGCGAACCGGTCCCGCGCCAGATAAGCGGTGGCGCAACAGAATAGCAGGATCAGCACATACAGAACGAGCAAGGAGGCCGCGCCGACAAATCCAAATTCTTCGGCCAAGGTCGGAAAGATGAAGTCGGTATGACTTTCAGGCAGGAAGTCTCCGCGAATCTGGGTGCCCTGCAAAAATCCGCGTCCTGTCCATCCACCCGATCCAAGGGCGATCTGACTTTGCGTGATATGGTAGCCATCCCCCAAGGGATCGCTGGAGGGATTCAAGAATGTATCGATCCGGTCATACTGGTATTCGGCCAAAAGCGCCCAGCTGGTCCCGCGCCCCATCAAGACCGCAGTAACCGCACCAACGCCAAGGGCGATCACGGTTACGAAATACAGCCAATGCGTACCCGCCAAAAAGAGGACGGCCCCGCCACCCATCATGATCAAAAGGGATGTCCCAAGGTCCGGCTGGATCACGGTCAGCCCAACCGGCAGGCCGATCAACGCAAGCGGGATCGCCACGAAGATCGGGTTGGACACTTTTTCAAGGTCGAGCCAGTCGTAATAAGCCGCGAGGATCATCACCACGGTGATCTTGGCCATCTCCGAGGGTTGCAGTCGCATGAACCCCAGATCGATCCAGCGCTGCGCGCCACCGCCACTCGCCCCGAAGAATTCCACATAAAGCAACAGCAGGATCGAGACGATATAGGCCAGAACGGACATATTGCGCCAGAACCAGATCGGCACCAGCGCGACACAGATCATCAGTGAAAAGCCAATCGAGAACCGTTCGATCTGGGTCCCTGCCCAGGGCGTGAAAGATCCGCCTGCCACCGAATACAACATCAGAAAGCCGACGCAGGCGACCGCGGCCAGCAACATCGCAAGTGCCCAGTTCAGGTGCAGGATCTTGCGCCATCCGGTCGGCGTGGATTTGACGCTATACTCAAGATAACTCATGGGTGCACTCCGTCAGGCTTGGCCCGGCTCGCGCCCGGTGGGCGTCGGCGGTGTCTCAAGGATCGGGATGCGGTTATGCATCGCCTCAATATCGCGCCGCTGACTGACAGGGTACAGGTCAGGCGGGGGGACCTCGCCAATCTGTGCGCGGAGCAAGACATCGCGCCCGATTGGGGCGGCTGCCGTCGATCCGCCGCCACCATGTTCCACCAAGACGGAGACCGCATAGCGCGGTGCGTCATAGGGGGCGAAGCCGACATAGAGCGCATGATCGCGCCGTTCCCAAGGCAGATCTTCGTTGCGGATCACCCCGGCGGCGCGCTCGGCGGCCGTGATATTGCGCACCTGACTGGTCCCGGTTTTGCCCGCGATGCGGAATTCGTCACCCATAGTGCGGCTGCCGAAGGCCGTGCCCCGACGGTCATTGTTCACCCGCCACATCCCCTCATGGATCAAGCGCAAGTGATCCGGGTCGATACCCAATGACGGCGCCGGGGTGGCGGTTTGCGGGACGCCGTTCAAAGACCGGATTAGCTTGGGTTCGACCGACCGCCCGGATGCGATCCGGGCCGTCATGACCGCCAGGTGCAGCGGAGATGCCAGCACGAAGCCCTGACCGATCGACGCATTC
Organism: Gymnodinialimonas mytili; assembly: GCF_037544085.1. Classification (NCBI taxonomy): domain Bacteria; kingdom Pseudomonadati; phylum Pseudomonadota; class Alphaproteobacteria; order Rhodobacterales; family Paracoccaceae; genus Gymnodinialimonas; species Gymnodinialimonas mytili. The sequence goes on along the minus strand of NZ_JBBIFW010000001.1, from coordinate 985,482 downwards.
AAAGTATCGCCGACGACCCAATCCTGTCCGAAACGACGCCGTTTCCAATCCATCGTCGGCGCCAGCCCCGCCGCGATACTGGAGAGCGGCAGATCATGGCGCACGCCGCAGCCCAACCGCTCGGCCATGGCGGAAATGTTCGCAATGCCGACCCGTTGAGCGAGATCGTAGTAGTAGACATCGCAGGACTGGCTGATGCTTTCCAGCAGATCCATGCGTCCATGTCCGCCGCGCCGCCAGCAGTGAAAGCGCCGGTTGCCAACCTCGACCGATCCACCGCAGCGGATGGTCTCATCGGCATCGATAAAGCCGCCCTCCAATGCGGCCAGAGCCACGATCATCTTATAAGTCGATCCCGGCGGATAGAGCCCCTGTGTCGCCTTGTTGGCCAAGGGTCGGTAGGGATCATTCAAAAGACCGTTGTAGATCCGCGCCGAAAGCGGACGGGTGAACAGACTTGGATCATAGGTCGGGGAGGAGGCCAGCGCCAGCACCTCACCCGATTGGCAATCCATCACCACCGCGCCGGCACTTTCGCCGCTGAGCCGTGCCTCGACGTAGTTCTGCAACCCGGCATCGACTGTGAGCTGCACGTCGCTGCCCGCGGTGGCAGGCATGCGATCAAGCTCCCGCATCACGCGCCCGCTGGCATTCACCTCAACCCGACGCGTTCCGGCAGTGCCGCGCAACACATCCTCCATCGCCTGTTCGACATTCAGAAGCCCGACCTGGAAATCGGGAATGCTGAGGACAGGGTCGTTGTCACCTGTGCGGTCGACATAATTCTCGGGCACGTTGCGCACGTAGCCCACGACATGGGCGAAATCCGCGCCCATTGGATAGGCGCGGGTCAAGCCAACTTCCGGCGTGACGCCGGGCAAGACGGGGGCATTGACCGCGACAGCCGACATCTCCTCCCAACTCAGGCGATCCGCGATGGTCACGGGTACCCAGGGGCGCACGTTGAAAATCTCGGCGCGGGTCCGCTCCAGCGCGACCAGGTCCAGATTGACCAGATCCGTCAGGCGGTCCAACACCGCATCCACATCGCCCGCATCCTCGCGAACCAGGGTGATACGATAATTCTGCTCGTTCCCAGCAACCAGAACCCCTGCGCGGTCGAAGATCAGTCCACGTTCCGGCGGCAGCAATCGAATCGAGATCCGATTGTCCTCGGCCAAGAGCCGAAAATCCTCGGCTCGGGTGACCTGCAGATACCGCATGCGCCCCGCTAGCGTGGCGGCGGCCCCCACAAAGACCCCACCCAGAACAAGGCTCCGGCGCGTGATCTGACGCGCACTTTCCTCGATTTCACGGGGGGTTTTCTTCATCGGTCGGACAAGTCCCTACAGGCTTTCAAGTTCGGCAGGCCCCAGTTTGCGCAGCCGAAAAACGAATTTCGATGCCACAACGACCGCCGGATAGACCGCAGCGGTGACAATGCCGTGCACGAGGGTAAAGCCTAGCGGGTCGGTATCTGCAAGCAAGACCCACATGGCCATTTGGTTCAACAGGACCATCCCCATAATCGCCATAGTCGCGGCGCCCCATTCCACCAGAAACGGGAACTCCGTCATGGTCAAACGGCGGCGACGCAGGCTCTCAGATGCCAAGATGACCAATAGGGTCCAAAGACCGGGCGGGCGGTGAAACAGGAAATCGGCCAGCAAGAAGATGCCCAGCAAAACGCCAAGGGGAACAATTGCGGGTTGGCGCACGATCCACGTAAAGGCAAATGCCACCAGCAGGTCAGGTCCAGGTAGCCTTGCACCGCCCAGATTGAGCGGCAACAATTTGAGCGTCATCAACGCCAGGCACAGCACAACAAACAGCGCGCGGTAGCCCCAAACATGTTGAGCGGAGAGCGCACTCATTGCGCTGTCTCCGGGGTGCCGGGTGCTGTCGCCCGCGCGGCGTTATCGGGCACCAGCGCGCCATTCTCATCCAGGATCAAGCCGGGTGGGGGCCAAGGCGGACCGATCAAATCACCCGTATCCTCCAGCGTGGTGCCGGGATGGCTGCGCATCACGCGCAAGAAGTTCAGCCGCACGATGTCGGCCGACATCCGGACGCGCAATTCCCCATCCGAAGTGATCACGACCTGACCAACCAATAAGCCCGGCGGAAACAATCCACCATCACCCGAAGTCACCACGCGGTCACCCGGTGCCACGTCTTCTGCATCTTCGACGAACTGCAACAGGGGATTTGCGGTGTTGTCGCCTTCCAGCAGGGCTTGCTGGCCCGAGGGCCGGATTGTTACAGGGATGCGGCTGGCCGCATCTGTCAGCAGCAAAACGCGCGCCGTTCTGTCGCCCACACCGGCGATGCGGCCCACGACCCCCAGCCCATCCATCGTGGCCCACCCGTCCAGGATCCCATCCCGAGCGCCTACATTCAAAAGGACCGAGCGTCGGAATGGCGAGCCGCTATCGGCCATCACGATGCCGGTCACAAAGGTCAATTCGGGGTCAAGCTGCACCCGATTCAAATCCAGCAGGCGCGCGTTTTCCTGTTCCAGCTGCAACGCCGCCTCGCGCCAGGCGCGCATCTGCTGAAGCTCACGGCGGAGTTCCTGGTTCTGCTCGAACAGGCGGTTATAACTTTGGAAATCCTCGAATATGCGGCCCAGCCCGGTGACCGGTGCCATCGCCCATTCCATATTCGGCACATAGCGGTCGATAATCGCGGCGCGGATGCGTTCGACGCGCGGGTTGTCGATCCGCCAAATCAAGACAAGCGTGATCAGAAACAGGATGATGACCGCCAACAGCAATCGCCGGACGGGCCTGGAATAGGTGTCATCATAGCTGTCCCGGGCCATCGGATGCCTCTCGGGTTTTGGCTTGGATTAGCTGTCGTAATCTATCGCATGGCGGAGGAGATTCTCATACTCCAATGCCTTGCCGGTTCCGAGAGCCACACAATTCAGGCTTTCATCGGCGACGGAAATCGCAAGCCCGGTCTGTTCCCGTAAGGCCAGATCCAACTCACCCAATAGGGCGCCGCCGCCCGTCAGCATCACGCCGCGATCCACAATATCCGCCGCTAGATCCGGCGGCGTAGCCTCCAGGGCGCCCATCACGGCCTCGCAGATCGTCTGCACCGGCTCTGCCAGCGCCTCAGCCACCTGAGCCTGGCTGATCTCGGTTTCTTTCGGCACGCCGTTCAGAAGATCGCGCCCGCGAATGCGCATGGATGCTCCACGCCCATCGTCCGGCATTCGCGCCGTCCCGATGGAGGTCTTGATCCGCTCCGCTGTCGATTCCCCAATCAGCAGGTTATGTTGGCGCCGCAGATAGGAAATGATTGCTTCATCCATCCGGTCACCACCAACCCGAACCGAGCGGGCATAGACGATATCGGCCAGTGACAGAACGGCCACCTCGGTCGTCCCGCCGCCGATATCCACGACCATCGAACCGGTCGGATCGGTGATCGGCATCCCCGCCCCGATGGCCGCCGCGATAGGCTCTGCGATCAGGCCTGCCTTCCGCGCGCCTGCACCCAGAACCGATTGGCGAATGGCGCGTTTTTCGACAGGCGTGGCGCCATGGGGCACACAGACGATGATCTTGGGCTTCGAGAAGGTCGTGCGCTTGTGAACCTTGCGGATGAAGTGCTTGATCATCTCTTCGGCCACGTCGAAGTCGGCAATGACGCCGTCGCGCATGGGTCGGATCGCCTGAATGCTGCCGGGCGTCCGCCCCAGCATCAACTTGGCATCCTCGCCAAAGGCCAGCGCCTTCTTCACGCCGTCCTTGACCTGGTAGGCCACCACCGACGGCTCGTTCAGGATCACCCCGCGCCCACGCACGTAAACAAGCGTATTCGCCGTGCCCAAATCGATCGCCATGTCGGAGGAGAAGAGGTTGCCAAGAAATCCGGCCATAGGCACGCAGTCCGATTCGTCAATTCAAAAAGGGGCCTCCCCTTCACGAGGACGCCCACCCGAGACTCGGCATATAGACGTTAGCCCCCTTGTGCCGCAAGGGGGCGGGGCCGGGCGCATCGGCGCAGGGCCGCTACTCCGATTGGAAGAAGTTCGCGGATCAGTCAGGTGGGACAGTGCACACTCCACCAAATGTCGGTTCTGTCGGAATCGGGTTCAGGCTCGAACCGAAGCCTTGATTTCGACCAAACCCAACAACCGCTTCGACCCTCTACAAGCAGCACTGCATGGTAGGTGAGCATTTCCCGCAAAGGCCCTCCCGCGTTAATGCGAGTATCCTCTCCCAGATCGAGGCCGCGCAGATCGCGCCAATGCGTAGGGTGTTCGTAGGTCTCATGGTCTCCGATCAGAATCCGATACGGCGCGCCTTCAGCAATACTCAGGGCCGAACGGTTGACAGAAAAGTATGACACAAGGGACCAACCCGCGATTGCCAGAACTGCGCCAAGGGAGATCATTGTCAGGATTGAGTAGTTCGCGGCGCGGAAGCGCAAGCTCTCTCCCATGAAGATTAATCCCGCCAATACGCAGATCAGATAGAGCAATTGCCTGAGTTGCGCGGCGTCAGTATCCATAAAGGCAATTGGAAAGAACCCAAGGAAAGTTGCTGGCAGTAGCGCAAACAGCGCAATCCATCTGGCGGCGGGCCAGCCGTGCCCCGGAAGCGCGCAAAGAAAAAACCCCAAAGGAAATGAATAGGCGAACAGTAGGTTTCCCAAAACGGATAGGAAAATGAGGCCCGCCTCGGCGCTACCGACGTAATCCGGCACCGGCCACAGGTGTTCCTGACGAAGGATGCCGAACCAGATCAACGAAAGCGATATGAGAGGCACCCAATAAATGGGTGCCCCGAGCGCCTTGAGCCTAGCCGACATCCTTATAGGAGACCTCTCTGACGTCCCCACCGGTCTTCTCGCGACGGACGATCAGGCGGTTAAGGGCGTTCACATAGGCTTTCACCGAGGCCACAACCGTATCGGTATCTGCGGATTGGCCAGTGGCGATGCGGCCGTCTTCCTCAATCCGCACGGTCACGGTCGCTTGTGCGTCCATACCCTCGGTCACGGCGCTCACCTGATAGAGCTGCAACGCCGCCTCATTGGGGAATAGGGCTTTGACGGCGTTAAAGGCCGCATCCACAGGGCCGTCGCCCTGAGCCGTCGCCTGACAGTCGGTTTCGCCCACGCGCAGAGTAATATCGGCCGATTGCGGAGCCTCGGTCCCGCAGATCACGCGCAAGAACTTTACCTCCAGATGGCCTTCTCCGTCGCTGCCTGCGTCGGTGACCAAGGCGATCAGATCATCGTCGAACACTTCTTTCTTACGGTCCGCCAGCGCTTTGTAGCGCACAAAGAGATCGTTCAGCTGGTTGTCGCCCATGTCAAAGCCCAGATCCTTCAGCTTTGAGCGCAACGCGGCGCGGCCCGAATGCTTACCCATGACGATATTTGTCTCGGTTAAGCCCACATCTTCGGGGCGCATGATCTCGAACGTATCGGCGCTTTTCAGCATCCCGTCCTGGTGAATGCCGCTCTCATGCGCGAAGGCGTTCTTGCCGACGATGGCCTTGTTAGGCTGCACGTTGAAACCCGACACGGTTGCCACGCGGCGGCTGAGATGCATGATCTTCGTGGTGTCGATGCCGGTCGTGTACGGCATGATGTCATGGCGCGTTTTCATCGCCATCACAACCTCTTCCAAGGCCGTGTTGCCCGCCCGTTCCCCCAGCCCGTTGATCGTGCATTCGATCTGGCGTGCGCCGCCAGCCACTGCGGCCAGGCTGTTTGCCGTAGCCATGCCCAGATCATTGTGGCAATGGGTGGCGAAGACGATGTCGGCGGCGCCGGGAACCTCGGCGATCAAACGCCGGATGAGATCGGCGCTTTCGACCGGCGCAGTATATCCGCACGTATCGGGGATGTTGATCGTGGTGGCCCCGGCCTTGATAGCGATCTCAACTACACGCGCCAGGTAGTCCCACTCCGTCCGCGTCGCATCCATCGGGCTCCACTGCACGTTGTCACACAGATTGCGCGCATGGGTGACCGTTTCATGGATGCGGCCGGCCATCTCGTCCATCGTCAGATTGGGAATGGCGCGATGCTGAGGCGAGGTGCCTATAAACGTATGGATACGCGGGGATTTGGCGTGCTGGATCGCCTCCCAACAGCGGTCGATATCCTTGAAGTTCGCGCGCGCCAACCCGCAAATCGTGGCATTCGCGGCGTTCTTTGCGATGTCTGAAACGGCCGCAAAATCGCCTTCGCTGGCGATGGGGAAGCCTGCTTCGATGATATCGACCCCCATCTCATCGAGCAGGCCGGCAATTTCCAGCTTTTCATCATGGCTCATCGTCGCGCCTGGCGATTGCTCGCCATCGCGCAAGGTGGTGTCGAAGATAACGACGCGGTTTGGGTCGGTTTTCATGTCATAATCCTTAGCTGATCTGGGTGTCTCCGGCGCTATCCCTCCCCTGAGCGGTCGCGCCGAATGGCACGCTCAGAGGCGGCTAAGGAGGAGAAGACCAAACAGCGGCAGGCGCGCGAGACGCGCGTCAGGTGCCGGGATATGAACTGGCTTGGTCATAGTGCGGACAATACGCATCGGGGCGCATTTGAAAACCCCCAATTGGGTCAATGACGCTGTCACTTAGGGGCTGCGTCACACCCACGTCCGGCAGGTCTCACGATCCGATGCCTGAAGATGCGGGATCGCGTTGAAAGAGGTCAGGAACGTGCCCTCGGGCACGACGCGAAAGCGATGGATCGACGAATTGTAGATCGGCAGCAAAACCTGCGCGAGGCGATCTGCATCCAAGCCCAACGCAATCCGCATCGACATGGCGATCACGCCGCCTGATGTCACACATACGACGCGTCGGCCGGGTGTGGCAGCTTCGGCCAGCACTGTCGCGATGCGCGCCTCGAACGCGGCAAAGGCCTCGGATCCGTTGATTTCCTGCGCGTGCCAAGCGCGGAAGGTTTGCGGTACGTGATGTGCGAAATCCTGTTCGGATGCGGGCTGCGGCACGCCATGGGTGATTTCGATGTCGCGAGCGAGCGCGAAGTAATCGAGTTCGTTCAATCGGGCATCCTCGGTCACGCCGTTCAATCCCATACCCGATGCGGTTTCGCGATGGCGGCGCATCGTCCCGCTATAAGTGACATCAAAATCAGCCTCATTGGCGCGGAACCATTCGCCCAGCCAACCCGCTTGGGTGTGCCCAAGCGCGGACAGGCGATCATATTCTTCTTCGGTTTGGGCGCCGGAATTGGCCTGCCCATGCCGTACCAAAATCAATTCGCCCATATGTTCGCCCTCCGTTCTATTGGGTGATGGCATGGGTTGGTCGTGGCCTGCAAGCGGTTGACGTAATCGGCGCGCGGCTTAGCTGCCGGGGTCATGGAAAGAGCACTGATTATCGGAGAGAGCGGCGGCATCGGCGCAGCCATGGCCAAGGCGCTGAGGGCGCGGGGCGCCGAGGTTACCGGCCTGTCGCGGCGCAAAAACGGACTGGACGTGACGGATAAAACTAGCGTCGTGCGCGTTTTCGGAGAATTGGACGACGCGTTCGACCGCGTGATCATTGCAACCGGTATTCTCGCGCCTTCCGACGGTGCGCCAGAAAAGACACTCGACGCGATTGACGCCGATGCAATGGCGCAGGTTTTCGCCGTGAATGCGATTGGCCCGGCATTGATCCTGGCACAATTGCCCCGCCTTTTGCCGCGAGACAGGCGGAGTGTTGTGGGGGTCTTGACGGCGCGCGTGGGCTCGATCGGGGATAACCGCATGGGCGGGTGGTATTCCTATCGCGCCGCAAAGGCGGCGGCGAACCAGATCACGCATGGCGCAGCGATAGAATTGGGGCGCAAGCGCAAACAGGCCATCGTGGTGGCGTTGCATCCCGGCACGGTCGCGACCCCGTTCACGTCAGGCTACCCCGCGCACAAGAAGGTGCCCGCGACCGAGGCCGCCGCAAATCTGTTGGGCGTACTCGATGACCTGAGACCCGACCAATCGGGTGGCTTTTTCGACTATTCCGGCGCGGAGGTGCCCTGGTGAAACCGCGTATCATCCTGATCCTGGGCGATCAGCTCTCGCCCGATATCGCCGCCCTGCGCGAGGCCGACAAAACGCGTGACATCGTGTTGATGGCGGAGGTCGCGGATGAGGCCGGCTATGTGCCCCATCACCCCAAGAAAATCGCGTTCCTGTTCGCGGCAATGCGCAAATTCGCGGCAAACCTTGAGGCGGATGGCTGGCGGATGCGCTACACCAAGCTGGATGATCCCGACAATGCGGGCTCGATTTCCGGTGAAATCCTGCGCGTCTGTGAGGCAACCTCCGCCGAAGAATGCTTCGCCACCGAGCCTGGGGAATTCCGTCTGATCACGGCCCTGGAAGAGATGCCCATCCCGGTGCATCAGTTTCCCGACGATAGGTTCCTGTGCTCTCATGCCGAATTCGACGCCTGGGCCGAGGGCCGCAAAGAACTGCGAATGGAGTATTTCTATCGCGAGATGCGCCGTAAGACCGGTCTTCTTATGGATGGCGACAAGCCCGAGGGCGGCAAGTGGAACTACGACCATGACAACCGCAAACCGCCGCCCGGCTCTATCGACACGGCTCCGATGCATTTCACGCCGGATGATGTCGTGGAAGAGGTGCTGGATCTGGTCGCGGCCCGGTTCGACAACAATTTTGGCGATCTACGCCCGTTTTGGTTCGCCACGGATATTGGCCAGGCCCGCCGCGCGCTGTCACACTTCATTAGCCATGCGCTGCCGCAATTTGGCGATTATCAGGATGCGATGATGGGGGGCGAAAAATTCCTCTATCACTCGATCCTGTCGATGTATCTGAACGCCGGACTGCTGACTTGGCACGAAATTTGTGAGGCTGCCGCCGAGGCCTATGCCAAAGGAACTGCCCCTCTGAACGCGGTGGAAGGTTTCATTCGCCAGATCATCGGGTGGCGCGAATACATGCGCGGGATCTATTTCCGTGAGGGTCCCGATTATACGCAGCGCAATGTTTTGGGCCATGATCGTGCGCTGCCGGAATTTTATTGGGACGGCCAGACGCAGATGGCTTGCATGGCTTCCGCCATCGACCAGACCCGGGAAGAGGCTTACGCGCATCACATCCAGCGCCTTATGGTCACGGGCAATTTTGCCCTTTTGGCCGGGATCGATCCCCACGCCGTTCACGAATGGTATCTGGCGGTCTATGCCGATGCCTATGAGTGGGTCGAGGCGCCCAATGTGATCGGGATGAGTCAATTTGCCGATGGCGGCATCGTCGGCTCAAAGCCCTATGTGTCAGGCGGCAATTACATCAATAAGATGTCGGATTACTGCAAGGGCTGCCGCTACGATGTGAAGGTCAAGACAGGTGAGGATGGGTGTCCGTTCAACTACCTGTACTGGGCGTTCCTGCACCGTCATCGCGACCGGTTCGGAAAAAACCCGAGAATGGCGCAGATGTACCGCACATGGATGCGCATGTCCGATGAAAAGAGGTCCGACACGATCGACAGCGCCGAGGCATTTCTGTCGCGCATGTCGGCCGGAGAGCGTGTCTGACATCGGTGTTTGGGCGCGCTGCATGATCCGTGATACGCTATGGCATCCTGGAGAGGACGGCATGGCGCATTCGCAAAACAAGACCCAGGCCGGCGATGGCGATGTATCGGCATTTCTGGCATCTGTAGAGCATCCGACGCGGCGCGCCGATAGCTTGCTTCTGGACAAGGTGTTTCGCGAGGTGACCGGATTTGTCCCAAAGATATGGGGCGATGCGATGATTGGCTATGGTTCCTATGACTACGTCTACGAATCCGGTCGCTCGGGGCGTTTTCTAGCCACAGGATTCAGCCCCAGAAAAGCGAACTTGTCGCTGTACATTATGCCGGGATATCAAGATTTCGGCGATATCCTCTCGCGCTTAGGAAAGCACAAGACCGGGGCCTCTTGCGTCTACATCAACAAGTTGGCGGATGTGGATCTGGATGTCGTGCAGGAATTGGTGGCTGCCGGACTGGCGCGATTGCAACAGATCTGGTCCGTAACGCCCAGCTAACCGATGATGCGACCTGGTAAGGTCATGCAGAAACGCGCTCCGTGCAGGCCGCCTTCCGATGGGTCATGCATGATTTCGATGGAGCCGCCATGACTGCTCAGAAGGTTCGAGATCGATTTCAACCCAAAGCCATGACCGTCACCGCGCGACTCAGCTGCCTGGCTCAGGTCGTGCACCGTGGTGCCGGGCGGCACGCCGGGGCCGTCGTCAGAGACCTCCATGACGATCATACCAGGGCGAGCAGATGGTGTGACCTGGATGGAAATTGCTGATTTGCAGTACCGGGCCGCGTTGGAGACCAGATTGCGAATACACATCTGAACCACGACTTTGTCGCATTCGACGATCTGCTGCGGGATCTCGATATCCATCTGCATCTCAGGATCAACCATCGCCGCGATATCTGCGCAAAGCCGTCCAAGATCCACGCGGTCGCCTTGCGTCGAGGCTTGTTTGAACTGGCGCCCTCGCTCTAGCGTGGCTGAGATCTGTTCGAGCGCCTCATCGACCGTCTTTGCGCACAGGCTGAGAAGTTCCGCCTTGCCGTCGCCCATATCGCTGAAGCCATCCAGCACCAAGTCGATCAACGCGGAAACCGTCGCAAGCGGGCTGCGCGCATCATGGGCTGCCATGGTCGAGAACAACTTGATCTCATCCAGCCGTGCATTCAGATCAGCTATCATCTCGGCATTGGCGAATTCTTTTTGCTTTCGATCGGTGATGCTGACGGCCAGACCCAGCACGATCTGCCCTTCGAACCCAAACGGTTTGGAGAGTGTCGTTTCCCACCAGGTCTCACGCCCATCGATGATGACACATTCTTCGTAAGAGACGGGATCATCGCTGTTCAGGCATTCCCAGTAATTGGCTTCCAACTTGGCCGCCGTGCGTGCGTTGAACAGGTTGCTTGGCGTTTCGCCCGCCATGATTGAGCTGTCAAACCCGGCGATACGCCCCAATGCGCCGTTCGCATGGACGTATTCCAATCGCGTGTCATCTGTTCGGCGTAAGACGAACATCGGCAGATCAATATCATTGATCCAGACCATAAGGCGTGACAACGCCTGATCCTGAGGATCGGCCACCATGTAACTCATTTGATCTCGTCCCAACACAAGCTCAATAACTAACTCATACGAGGTTTAAGAAAAGTTCCTTAACGTAAAGTTTCTAAAACTGGAAAAACATCTCGGGTTGTCCGGATGCGACCAGATCGGCATATCACCGCCACCATTCATCGACCTGCGCGATATCTGCATCGGACCAGCCAAAGTGATGTGCGAACTCGTGAACCAGTACATGGGTTACCAGCTCGCCCAAACTGACGTTGCCACGATCAGCCCATTCATCCAGGATCGGACGTCGGAACAACCAGATCGTATCAGGCCCGTCGGGCTGATCCATCACCGATTTTTGGGTCAGTGGGATGCCGTCATAGAGCCCGGTCAAGGCGAAACCATCCTCGATCTCAAGATCCCTCAACATCGCAGGATCGGGAAAGTCCTCGACACGGATCAAAACCTGGCTGGCTGGGTCTGCCCATGGGGGCGGAAGGGCTGCACGTGCGGAATAGGCCAGCGCTTCCAGCGCTCCAAGGTCCGGTGCGGTCAGGTCGGCGATCTCCATGGTCTCGATATGGACAAAAGCCATGCCACATGAAAGAGGAAGATCCGCAATCCACCAAAGGTGAATACCATGTCTGTCGTCACCCGTTTCGCGCCGTCGCCCACCGGTTACCTGCATATCGGCAACCTGCGCGCGGCGCTGTTCAACTTCCTGATCGCCCGCAAGGCCGGTGGACAATTCATCTTGCGGCTGGACGACACAGATCCGGAGCGTTCGACGACGGAATATGCCGATGCGATCCAGACAGATCTGGAATGGTTGGGCTTTGAATGGGACCGCGTCGAACGGCAATCGGACCGGCTGGACCTATATGCCGCTGCCGCGGATGAGTTGCGCGATAAGGGTCGGTTTTACGAGGCGTGGGAAACCCCGACCGAATTGGATCTCAAGCGTAAGAAACAGCTCAATATGGGCCAGCCGCCGGTCTATGACCGGGCCGCGCTAGCGCTGGATGCGGCTGCAAAAGACGCTTTGCGGACCGAGCGGGGGCAGGGGGTCTGGCGGTTCAAACTCGATCACGAGCGAATTGAATGGACAGACGGGATCTTGGGCGATCTCAGCATCGATGCGGCGTCGGTCAGTGACCCGGTGCTGATCCGCGCCGACGGGCAGGTGCTTTATACTATCGCGTCGGTCGTCGATGATACCGATATGGGTGTGACCCACGTGGTGCGCGGATCCGACCATGTGACGAATACTGCGACGCAGATCCAGATCATGGCTGCGCTGGGCCACGATCACCCGCACTTTGCGCACCATTCTCTGCTGACCGGTCCGGCCGGTGAGGCGCTGTCCAAGCGGTTGGGGACGCTCAGCCTGCGGGATCTGCGCGGCCAGGGGATGGAGCCGATGGCGTTGCTCAGCCATATGGCGCGCATCGGATCTTCCCAGCCCGTGATGCTGGCCGGATCGATGGATGAGCTGGCGGAGGGGTTCGACTTGGACCACTTTGGCTCGGCACCCACGAAATTCGATATCGACGACGTGTGGCCGCTGTCGGCTCGGGTGATCCACGAGATGCCCTTGGAGGCCGTAGCAGATGAGGTTGCCGCGTTGGGTGTGCCGCAGGATCTGGCGCCCGCCTTTTGGGACGTCGCGCGGGCCAATATCGGGACGCGAGCTGAGATGGCCGACTGGTGGCAGCTGTTTCGCGACGGCGGATCAGCCCTGGTCGATGACGAAGATCGGGATTTTGTGGCAGAGGCCTTCGCGATGTTGCCGGACCCGCCCTATAGCGCCGAGACTTGGAGCCATTGGACAAACGCCGTCAAAGAGGCGACCGGCCGTAAGGGGAAGGGCCTGTTCATGCCGCTCCGCAAAGCGGTAACAGGGCGTGAACGTGGTCCGGAAATGGCGGATGTGATGCGCCTGTTGCAGGTCAAACCTCAGCTTTAGCGCTCATGCGGTAGCAGGGTTCGCGAGGGTCGGGAAAACCCTGCGAGACAGTAGGCCGTCGGTTGGACTATGGTCGGGCGCATAACCCCTTTTCGCCCGGAGCCTGTTTTGAGCCGTTTTGTTTTTCTCCTCGCCGCCGCACTTACCTTGCCCGGAGCCAGCCAAGCCCAAGTGGCCATCGAAGCTGGCCCAATCTGGAACCAAGGCCATGCGGATCAAGTTTGCCCCGCCATCGCGGCGTCGCGCGGGGGAAGCTGGACGGGCCAATGGTGGACGACTATTCCCAATGAGATGTCTGTCTGCCAGATCCGTGTTGCACGAGCCGTTGAGGCAGGGCCGATCTGGAACCAAGGCCACGCCAACCAAGTTTGCCCCGCCATCGCGGCTTCGCGCGGGGGAAGCTGGACGGGTCAGTGGTGGACAACAATCCCGAACCAGATGTCGGTCTGCGAGATCCAGTAGCGCAAGCTTCGGTCGTGGGCACGGGCCAGGGGCCTCGGCGCGTGCTCGGGCACTGACGGGCCCTTGCGCCCCGCGACCGACCCGGCGCCCTCGCAAAGCTCGGGCGTGCGCAGGGTAGCAGGTTGTGGTTCTGTTCAGGATATCGCTGGCGATCTGTGGGGCGCCGTGCGAGGCATAGGGCATGGCGCAATCCCAAGCTGTTTTCTTAAAAGGATCTCCGTTCCGGCACATCACGGTGATGTCGTTAACCTCTTCGCTTGGTCTGATGGCAGTCTTCCTGGTCGATTTCGTCGATATGATCTTCATCTCGATGCTCGGCAAAGCGGAACTTGCCGCCGCGGTCGGATATGCCGGGGCAATCCTGTTCTTCACCTCATCCTTCGGGATCGGCATGGCCATTGCCGGTGGGGCTTTGGTGGCGCGGGCTCTGGGCGAAGGCGACGTGGCGCTGGCCCGGCGCAGGTCCAGCACCACCTTGGCCTTTGGCGTTGTCTTTGGGGTGCTGTTCGCGGCATTGGTCTGGGTGAACCTACCGGCTTTGGTCGGCCTATTGGGGGCAGGGGACACGACCCGCGATCTGGCCGTCGGATACCTTCAGATCATCGTGCCGTCTTTGCCGCTGCTGTTGGTTGGGATGGTTGGCGGCGCCATCTTGCGTGCCTATGGCGATGCGCGGCGGTCGATGATGGTCACCATTGTGGGCGGGGTGGTGAACGCGATCCTCGACCCGATCCTGATCTTTGGCTTCGACTTGGAATTGACGGGGGCCGCGCTGGCCTCGGTTGCAGCTCGGATTGCTATCGGAGTGATGGCGATCCTCCCGATCTTGCGTCACCATGGCGGTCTGGCGCGCCCGACGCTACAGGATTTGCGGTTGGATCTGAGTCCGATACTGGCGCTTGCCGGTCCGGCGATCCTGACGCAACTGGCCACACCTGTGGGCCAAGCCTATGTCACACGGTCCATGGCCAGCCATGGGGAGGAGGCCGTGGCCGGTATGGCCATCGTGGCGCGCCTGACACCGGTCGCCTTTGGCGTTCTCTTTGCTCTCTCGGGCGCAGTCGGCCCGATTGTGGGTCAAAACTTCGGCGCAGGACAACTCAACCGTGTGCGCCGCACCTACTGGGATGCGCTGATCTTCACCGGCATCGTTGTCCTGTCCGTCTCGGCAATTCTATTCGTTCTGCGCGGCCCAATTGCCGATCTCTTCGGTGCCACCGGATCGGCGCGTGAGCTTGTCTTTCTGTTCTGCGGCCCGCTAGCGCTGCTGTTCTTCTTCAACGGTATGATCTTCGTGTCGAATGCCAGCTTCAACAATCTGGGCCACCCGTTCACCTCGACCTGGGTGAATTGGGGGCGGCATACATTGGGCACGATCCCGTTCGTAATCATCTTTTCAGCCTGGCTCGGTGCCGAAGGCGTGTTAATCGGGCAGGCGGTCGGTGGAGTGGCCTTTGGCATCCTGTCCTATGTGCTGGTGCAACGGGTGATGGACGCCCCCAAGCGGTCCGAAGCGGAGCCCTTCGCCCCCCATATCCGCCTGATGCAATTGTTCCACGCCCGCCGCTAAAGGCCGCTAGGTGAGGTGTAGACGGCGCCCCAACGTTCGATCAGCGCCTGTTGCAGGCGTTTGGCGGCGCGGTTGTAACTGCGCGCGCCCGGCGGGCGTTCGGTTTGTTCCGGCGGGATTGCCGCGCGTCGATCAAGATCGGCACAGAAGATGGCGAATGCCAGATCGCGCCCTCCGGGGATCCGAGCATATCCTGCAAGCGTTGACACAAAGTTCAGCGTGCCGGTCTTGGCGACAACATCTATCGGATGATTGGGCACCGGGCTGCCAGCGCTATCGTACATCGGAATGTCTTTCATCAACTCGCGCAGCAACCCACTCGGCCCTGCATTGACCAGTGCTTGGGTCATATCCTGCGGACGGATCCGGCTACCGACACCCAGGCCCGAATGATCCACGAAAGTGGCATTGCGCGCGCCCAATGTGTCGCGCATCCAGGCGCCCATCGCCTCGCCTGACTCGGGCAAACTCCCGGGAATGACGCCACCTGCCTGCGTCGCCAAGAGCCCCACAACTTCGGCAGTCAGGTTGGTCGACCATCGCATCATGCCGCGCAAAATGTCCTCTAGTTCAGGAGAGCTGTGCTCCACCAAAACCAGTGCCGTTTCCGGTGCGGCATCGGTAAAATCCGGGCTGTCCAGCGACACGCCACGGTCGCGCATTAAGGTCTGGAACACATCAGCCATATAGGCGGCGGGGCGGCGTACCGGAAGCCATCTGCTGCCTGAATTGCCAAGCGCACCACGGGCCACCGTCCAGGCATCGTGGTCTTCGCTGTCTGTATAGGTGTAGACGGGCACCGAGCGTTCTTCTATCCGCATTCGCGAAACACGCACCGCAGGCCTTAAACTGGCCGAGCGTGCGTCCATCGAAATCGTGTATCCCTCGCCTTGACGCTCCCACTCGAAATGGACGCGGTTGAAATTCAGGTTTAGCGCGGAGATCGACGGATTGTAGCCCGCATAGGGCTGTTGTGCCGGATCGATCTGCCAAATCTCGGGCAGCGCGCCGGTGGCGACGCGGAAGCGACCGGTGACTTCGCGCAGGCCAAGTTCAGCCAAGCCGTCGACCAACTCCGCCAGGGCGTCGGTGTCGAAGATCGGATCGCCAGAGCCCACAAGCCATAGATCGCCATCCAACCGACCGTCGGCCAGAACACCGTCCGACACCAAGCGTGTCCGGAACCGGTGGGCGGGGCCTAAGCGGTCCAGCGCATATGCGCAACTGATCGCCTTGGCCACGGAAGCCGGTGGCAATGGGTATAGCGGCGCGCCGACCTCCAGCATTTCTCCGGTAGCGGCATCGGCGACGGCAAAACCCACACGGCCGCCCAAATTGGCTTCTGCAATGATATCAGCGGCCTCGTCGATGGTGCGGGCGAGGAAGCCGTTGGGTCGGATGACAGGGCGCAGGGACCGTTCGGGCGCCGCCGCCCAGGCCGATGTCGCGGTGCTTGCCAATAGCCCGCCAAGGAAGAAACGCTTGGAAATCATTCTGATCAAATAACGGCCCGTGGGTGGGCTTAGCCTAGCGCGGAGGCGTCTGCGGGCTCAACCCCTGATCCCAAGGCGATAGGGCCCAACGGGCCGCGGTCACAGTCTTTTGTTGGACAGGGCGGGCTTTCCCTTTTCAGCAACGCGGCGTATGGGCCAGCCATGGACAAAAGTACGCTGCGCGCATTGCCCTTGATGATGGTGGCCATGGCCTTGATCCCCGCAGGCGATACGGCGGGCAAGTTGCTGACATCGGGCCATGGCGCGGCGCCGGTGTTTGTCGCCTGGAGCCGGTTTGGCCTCGGTGCTTTGCTGATTGCACCCTTTGCCTTGCGCGTCATGCCGCTGTCTTTGTTCGCCGATTGGCGCATTTGGGCGCGGGCACTGTTGCTGGTGGCGGGGATTACATCGATCCTGACAGCGCTTCAGACGGAACCGATTGCGAATGTGTTCGGGGCATTCTTCGTCGGACCAATCCTGTCGTGGGCGCTTTCCGTCTGGCTCTTGCGAGAGCCGTTTTCGGGGACCCGTTTGATGCTGATCACGATGGGATTCGTCGGCGTCCTGTTGGTCGTCAAGCCTGGCTTCGGCATGACGCCGGGCATTGGCTTCGCCGTCCTCGCCGGTATCTGCTACGGGATTTATCTGGTGATGAACCGATGGATCGCCGAACTGGCCCGCCCGCGTGGTTTGCTGATGTCGCAATTGTCTATCGGTGCGCTGGTCCTTGCTGTTCCCGGGTCTGTGGCAATCCCACCGATGAATGCAGAAATTGCTTTGTTGACGCTCGTCTCGGCAGCGGCTTCGATGTTGGGCAACTTTCTGTTGATCATCGCGTATCGCCAGGCCGAGGCCAGCCGCATGGCGCCGTTTGTCTACACGCAGTTGATCTGGGCCACTGTGCTGGGGTTGCTGGTCTTCGGTGCAATCCCCGACACGCTCGCGTTGCTGGGTTTGGGCTTGTTGCTGGCATCGGGTCTTGCGTCGCTGTTCGAGCGTCGTGCCTAGCTAGGCACCGTCCCAATCGCCGCGGGCGCGAATGTCGCTGCTGGAAATATTTAACATAGGAACGTTCAAAAAGCACCAGGCGGGTGCTTGACGCCGACCCAGCCCATGGGCGGCTGAGGCCGGGATCTTCCAATCGCGAAACCGCTGGGCAGCGATGCTGGTTCGGGCCGAGATGCGTTGACCTGGCCGCGCCAGAACGCCCACGGGCACGGTGCGCATGATCCAATCCCAGCGCTGCCATTTGTGGAACTGTGCCAGATTGTCAGCACCCATCAACCACACGAACCGAACGCCGGGATAGGCCGCGATAAGCGCCTCGATCGTCGCACCTGTGTATCGTGTACCCAAACGGGCCTCCAGATCGGTGACCTCGATCCGAGGATGCTGTACCAGGGCGCGCGCAGCCGCAACGCGCCTTGCCAACGGCGCAGGCCCGCGAGATTTCAAAGGATTGCCCGGGCTGACCAGCCACCATACACGATCGAGTCCGAAACGCTTCAGCGCTTCCCGGCTGACATGGACATGACCCGCATGGGGTGGATCGAAGGATCCGCCGAACAGACCGATAACCTGACCGGGCTGGGCATGGGGCAAGTTATGGCGCACCGAACCCTCCCTCGCATGGCCGTTCAGCAGCGGCGTTGATGGGGGTCGTCGGCGGCGCTGTCAAATGAAACCGGTCGCGATCCTGGTGATGCTCTGCGGTGTCGTTTGCAAAACGAAACACACGCGGCGGGTGCATTTTCTTGCAATTCTCTAAATTCCTCCAAAAAGTTGAGAGGCTTCGCGCGGGAAAATTAAGAATCCATTTGGGTAATGGCCGTAGCGTGCGCACGTAGCAGTGTTATGGCGATGAGTGACTTGGCGGTGCCAACGTATGTTTTTGCTTCTCTGGGCGATCTGTCCCTGGTGCTCGATTTTGGTCGTCTAAGCTCCCTGTTCGTTGCAGAGGCCCTGTTGGGTCTGCTTTTGCTTATCTCGCTTGCTGTACTTCAGCGCCGCATCAGGATTTCCCGGCAAAAGGCAGGGAAGCTTGCTGAGGCGCGACAGGAATTGGAAACGCTGTCGGCGCAAGAGGCGGTTTGGCGCCAAGTGGCCGAACACGCGAATGACGGTCTGGTCTACCAAGATATGGAGGCACGGATTTTATGGGCAAATCCCGCCTATTGCAGGATCATGGGGCGCACGCTTGAGGAAATTGTGGGCCGTCGTCCGCAGGAATTTTGCTTCCCGCCCGAAGTTCGCCCGAGCGACGAAGAAATCAACTCGTTCGTCCACGATCCCGACAGCTACGAGTTTCACAATCTCGTCCGACGTCCCAATATCCGCAAGAACGGCGAACGGTTTTGGCACGAATTCAATCTGTCGGTGGTGGAGCCACGACCGGGCGAACAGCGGGTCATCCTGGTCTCACGCGATGTCACCCAGCAGGTGCGTCGCGAGCAGGAGCTTGAACGCGCCCGGGCCGATCTGCATCAGGCCGCGCATCAAGACGCGCTGACGGGGCTCAGCAATCGGATCGCTTTTCTGAAGGCAACGGATGCGATCCTGCGCCATCAACGGCCCCATGTCGGGCAAATTGGTCTGCTCTACATCGATCTCGACCACTTCAAGGCAGTGAATGACAGTCACGGCCACGCCGCCGGGGATCGGTTGCTATGTCACGTGGCGGATGCGATCCGCGCTTCGATTGGCGATGGCGACCTGGCCTGCAGGATGGGAGGGGATGAATTCGTCATCGCCTGCCCAGGTGTCACCGATTTCGATGCGTTGCAAATCCTTGCCGATAACTTACTAGAACGCATTCGCGAGCCCATTCCCTGGTCGGACCTGATGCTGAATTGCGGCGCATCGATCGGCGTTGCCCTCAGCAAAGACACTGACACCAATGCCGAAGACCTTATCCGTTTGGCCGATTTTGCGCTCTACGAGGCGAAGGCGCCCGGCGCCGCCCATGTTGCGCGTTACGATGCGGATCTGCATGCCAGACAGGAGGTTGAAAACGCAAAGCTGGAAGAGTTTGTGAGTGCGCTGGACAACGATGGCATCGATTTCCTTTACCAACCCATCTTGGACGCCCGCACAGGACGGATCAGATCGGTTGAGGCGCTGGCCCGTTGGACAAGGCCCAATGGCGAGGTCGTCAGCCCCGATAGGTTCTTGCCCTACGCATCGCGTTTGAACCGGCTGGCCGATGTGGATTTTGCTGCAATTCGCGCCGTGACCTCTTTAGTATCTGAATTGCATGGTCGCGGTCATCGCATTCGCGGCGCGTTCAACACGTCCTCGGACGCGTTGGCGCACCCTGATTTCATGGATGCGCTCGACCGGGTTGTCTATGACGCGAAGCTCAGTCCTCACTGGCTGGTCGCCGAAGTGCTGGAGACAACCTTCTTTGGACCAGACACCACCAATTCCGCTGCCGCGGCGCGCATAAATGAGCTACGTGAACACGGTTTTTCGGTTTATCTGGATGATTTCGGGGTTGGCTATGCCGGGCTTGCCCATCTCAGCCAATTGAATGTCAGTGGCGTGAAGCTGGATCGTAGCCTGATCGCCAACGTGAACAACGACCGCAGCGTAAGGATCATTACCTCTTCCATTCTGCGCCTTTGCGATGAGTTGGGGGTCGGTACGCTGGCGGAGGGGGTCGAGGATGCGGCGCAGGCCGATTTCCTGGTCGAACATGGATGTTTCCGCCTACAAGGCTTTGGTATTGCGCGACCCATGGCCCGGTCCGATGTGATTTCGATGATCGAAGCCGACGCTCAGATCGAGATTGCGCCCAGGCAGAAATCGGTGGATCACGCGCCGCCGATTTCGCTGGTCGCTTCCGCCTGAATCTGCCCTGTCCGAGGGCGATTGCCGATCTGCCGCGGCGCAGATAAAACACCCTAACATCTGAACCGGGCAAAGGGGTGCGGCCGTGGCTTCCTATCAATATGTCTACCACATGGATGGCGTTTCAAAGACCTATCCTGGCGGGAAAAAATGCTTCGAGAATATCCGCCTCAGCTTTTTGCCGGGTGTGAAAATCGGTGTTGTGGGCGTCAACGGCGCTGGCAAATCCACTTTGATGAAAATCATGGCCGGGCTGGACAAGGATTTCACGGGTGAGGCCTGGGCCGCCGAGGGCGCGCGTGTCGGTTACCTGCCGCAAGAGCCACAATTGGACGAAAGCCTGTCGGTCCGCGAAAACGTCATGTTGGGCGTGGCGGAAAAGAAGGGCAAGCTGGACCGGTTCAACGAGCTGGCGATGAATTATTCCGACGAGACCGCCGATGAAATGGCGGCGCTGCAGGATGAGATCGACTCGAACAACCTCTGGGACCTCGACAGCCAGATCGACGTCGCGATGGAAGCGCTCCGCTGCCCCCCTGATGACGCCCCCGTCGAAACCCTCTCCGGCGGGGAACGCCGCCGCGTGGCCCTTTGCAAGCTTCTCCTCGAAGCGCCGGACATGCTGCTTTTGGACGAACCCACCAACCACCTCGACGCCGAAACCATAGCTTGGCTGCAACAGCACCTGATCGACTACAAGGGCACGATCCTGATCGTCACTCACGACCGTTACTTCCTTGACGATATCACCGGCTGGATCCTGGAACTCGACCGGGGTCGCGGCATTCCTTACGAGGGCAATTATTCGGCCTGGCTTGAGCAGAAGGCTAAACGCTTGGAGCAGGAAGCACGCGAAGACAAGTCGCGTCAAAAGACCCTGGAACGCGAGTTGGAATGGATCCGCCAGGGTGCCAAAGCGCGTCAGGCCAAGCAAAAAGCACGGATCAACGCCTATGAGGATCTCGCGGCGCAATCTGAGCGTGAAAAGCTGACCCGAGCGCAAATCGTGATCCCGAATGGCCCGCGCCTAGGCGGAAAGGTCATCGAGGTTGAAAGCCTCAAGAAGGGATATGGTGACCGGCTGCTGATCGAAGATCTGACATTCGCGCTGCCGCCCGGTGGGATTGTCGGAGTGATCGGCCCGAATGGCGCCGGGAAATCGACGCTGTTTCGGATGCTGACAGGGCAGGAACAGCCCGATGACGGCACATTGGAATACGGCGATACCGTTGACTTGTCTTATGTCGACCAGTCCCGCGACGCACTCGACGCCGATGCAACCGTCTGGGAGGAAATCTCGGGCGGTGCCGAGATCATCGAATTGGGCGACGCACAGATGAACAGCCGTGCCTATTGTTCGGCCTTCAACTTCAAAGGCGGCGATCAGCAGAAGAAGGTCGGCCAGCTTTCAGGCGGGGAGCGCAACCGCGTCCACATGGCGAAACTGCTGAAATCGGGCGGCAACGTTCTGCTGCTTGACGAGCCCACCAACGATCTCGACGTCGAAACGCTCCGTGCTCTGGAAGACGCCCTGACCGATTTCGCAGGCTGCGCCGTGATCATCAGCCACGACCGCTTCTTCCTCGACCGCCTCTGCACCCACATCCTGGCCTTCGAAGGCGAGGCCCATGTCGAGTGGTTCGAAGGCGCCTTCAGCGACTACGAAGAAGACAAGAAGCGGCGTTTGGGCCCCGATGCGCTGGAGCCGAAGCGGGTGAAGTACAAGAAGTTTGTGCGGTGACAGTCGCCAACGTCGGTTTGGCTGTGGACAACTCGCGGTACATATCGAGAACGCGGCCCGTTTCTCCACAACATATTGTGCTGTTTCGCAACAGTGTGGCGAAATGGACTCTTGCGCAACGCGGTGTCAAGATTCATGTTAGCAACATACCACTTTGAGGCACGCCTAGTGTTTTCAACGGAAAACCCTCGCCCTTGCTGGCGAGGGTTTTTTGTATTATCCATAGGGAAAATAGGGAGATTTAGAGGTTATCCACACGAACTTGCGGTTTGCGGATCCACCTCATCAAAATCTAGCTTGACAGAGTTAACGCTGCGAGCCACGCTGGCGACGGTGAGGGCGTGCCTCGAAGTGGTATTTGATAGCGCCCTTGCTGAACGTTCACTCAGTAAGGAGAAGCGTAATGCTTACTCAGACCAATAAGCCTATTGGAACAACAGCCCGCACGGGCGAGCGCTGCCCTGAAAGTGGCGTCTGGCGTGCCATGTCGACACCGTCGACAACTGCGCCGATCGCCAAGGGCAACGTGATGCCACCGTACAATCGGCAGGCGGTGACCTGGAAACTGATCCAACATGCATGACGAAGTTGGGGGCGGCTGAAAGGTCGCCCCCTTACTCTGTTTCATTG
Source organism: Gymnodinialimonas mytili (assembly GCF_037544085.1). Lineage (NCBI taxonomy): Bacteria > Pseudomonadati > Pseudomonadota > Alphaproteobacteria > Rhodobacterales > Paracoccaceae > Gymnodinialimonas > Gymnodinialimonas mytili. The sequence continues at coordinate 962,680 of NZ_JBBIFW010000001.1, read as the reverse complement.
GATTTTGGTTCGGGGAGAATGTAATGCCCTACGTAAATTCGTCCGCAATTAGCCGCATCGAATGGAATGCAGGTACCTTGTCGATTTGGTTTCGAACAAGTTGCAAGTACGATTACTTTGGTGTGCCGAATGCTGTGTATGAGGTTTTTCTCAATGCAGGTTCGAAAGCGTCGTTTTTCAATGATTTTATTCGCGACCGCTACTGACTTACACGAGATTTCCGCCACCGAAGGGCCTTGCCGCGACGATCCGAACCTCTGGTCTGTGCACTTTATCCCAGCCACCCCATCGCTCCGCTCGAACCAGCCACCAAGCCTCACCAAATCGCCCGCTGCCTGATAGGCTCTTTTGCATTGCAAAAAATGCCGAGAAGGGGCCCGGGACAGGCCCGTCCCCTCTCGGGATATTGCTGCGCAATACCCTGTCGGGAAGTGGATGGCGGGGCCGCTGTGCGGCTGTTAACCCGCCACGTGCTTTGCTTATCCGTTTGGCGGAACCTGTTCGCCGTGGCCTCTTGCAGGCCTTTCACCAAGTGACCCAAACACCCCCAACGCATTGCCCGACCCCACATCCACACGTACTGTTCCGCAATGACCCAAACCATCGAACACCTCACCGTCGCCATTCCGCCCGACACGATCACCGCGTTTCTTGAGGCCGATAGCGCCGTTTGGACGGCCACGCTCAGCCAGCAGCCCGGCTATACCGCGAAGGAGGTTTGGGTGGACCGCACCGATCCGACGCGGGTTCATCTCATCATTCGGTGGGAGAGTTACGAGGCATGGAAATCCGTGCCCGCCGATCTCTTGGCGGCCACCGATGCCAAGATGACCGAGACCTTCGGCCACGTCGTTCCAGTGCTCAGCTGCACGGCGTTGGATGTTCTCTCGTCCGCTTGACGCAGATCAACGCTGGCCCATCCGTATCCGCCTAGCCTCCGTTGGAACACATGCAGAAGGGAGAGCCTACATGTCCCACACCCCCCACGAATTGGCGGCGGATTTTCCAGAGAAGTCGGACCTGATCCACAAGCTGAAGATGACAGATGGCGAGTTCCGCCACCTCGCTGATCGCTACCACGAGATCAACCGCGCCATTCATCGGGCAGAGACCAATGTCGAGCCTACCGATGACCTTCACGAGCAGGAGTTGCGGAAGGAACGGATGGCTCTGAAGGATCGAATTGCGGCGAAACTCAGCCGATCGGAAGGTGCCTAAGGCCTTGCTAAGATTGCGCAGCTCGTGCATATCGTGCGGGCTACCGCTCTACCTCGACCTGTCTGCTTTTCGGCCTCAGTCTCGATCTCGAACGCTCTGGCCGAACCGCCGCACCGACGCGGGCGGATCTACAATTTAGGAGAAACACAGATGGCCACTGGCACTGTGAAATGGTTCAACGCCACCAAAGGCTACGGTTTCATCGCCCCCGATCAAGGCGGTAAGGACGTGTTCGTGCACATCCGCGCGTTGGAACGGTCCGGCCTACAAGCCCTGGACGAAAACCAGAAGGTCACCTACGACCTTGAGGCGGGTCGTGACGGTCGCGAAAGCGCGGTAAACCTGCAGCTTAGCTAAGCTGCATAGTCACGCGACAGCGGCGCGCCCGGATTCGGACGCGCCTTTTTTTATGCAATTTCAATATATTCCGCGGAAAGCTCATGCGCGACACACGCGATGTCAAAAGCCTGTCAAGTCAGGAGAGCAGGCAAAGACAGATTAACCAGATCGATTTATTGTGGCATCGAAGGAGAAGTTTGATGCCCTCGCCGACCCCGAAACCCAAACCGCCGACCAAGGAAAAGCCCCGTCCGTCTTTTCGGTTCACCGATTGGGCGTCGATCTAAGCTTAATCTCTGCCACAGGTGCTTATTACGGGTTTTCCTGACAACCCGGCAAAGCTCCTCGATGGCGCATTCACCTGGTATCAGAAGCGCAGTGATACGATCAGGGCAACAGACATGATCATCACGGCCCAGACGCAAAAGAACATCGCCATCCGACCCAGGACCAACCATTGCCGCACATCATCATCTTCGGTCACTTGTTCAATCGCGGTACCCTTTGCAATCGCATTGACACGGATCTTGATCATCTCTTCCAACCGGGACATGTGGCGTGCTCCATTTCTTTGCACTCCCGCAAGTAGGTCGAGACCCGCCTAAGTCCAGCATCTGGGATCTGTAGGTTGGCTTTTGAATGAAATCCGATACTTATGATTTGAAACGTTTCGCATAGGAGTTAACGAGTATGCGCTTTTTCACCGCCGCCCTGGCGCTTGCCGCGGGTATTGCCGCTACGCCGCTGGCCCATGCTCAGGATGCCCGCGAGACGGAGTTTGTCCGCGGCTTGATGGAATCGATGAACCAATTGTCGGTGCGGTTTAATCGTGAGGTATGCGGCTTTATCCTGCAGGATGCCGAAGGGAACTACACCTCGACCAAAGTGTCTTGGGGGGGTGAGGCAAGCTGTGCGTCCTTGCCATTGGAGGCCGGTCAGCGCGCAGTATCGTCTTGGCACACCCATGCCGCTTGGGGTCAGGGCTATGATGGAGAGGTACCGTCGATCCAGGATGTCGAAGGAGACATGCGGTTCGGCGTGAATGGCTGGGTCGGAACACCCGGCGGTCGCCTTTGGTTCGTGAATGGCACAACCGGCGACATGACCCAGGTCTGCGGACGTGGATGTCTGCCCGAGGATCCGAATTTCTTCCCCGAAGAACATGGCCCGGTCGCCGAGAGCTATTCGCTGGATGGGTTGTACCAGCGCTTCGGTCGGTCACGCTAAGCTTAGATGTCCGCATCGGACTAGGCGGATCTTTCACCGATTTCGATGACATGGCCATCGAGGTCTTTGGCGCGGAACAAGCGCCCGCCCCAGCTTTGTGTTCGGATCGGGTGCAGAATATCGGTGGCGTGCGAGACGCGCTCGAAGGCTGTCTGCAAGTTATCGGCTTCGAAATACAAAACCATGTTCGCCTGGCCGAATGGGCTAGGCGGTGGCGCGGTTCCAAAAACATCCTCGTGCAGGCTAGGTCCGTCGTGAAGGGCAAAGCCGCCTTCGAAACGGACGAAGTTTTCATGTGCCTCGATAACGGTCAGCCCGATAACATCACGATAGAACTCTACGGAGCGCGGTAGATCTGCGACGAAGGGGATCGGGTTCACAAAGCGCATGACGAGGAGATGACGCTTGGCTCATACGCTTTGCAAGCCCCGTCTATTCAGCGGCGTCCAGATACTCCTCCACTGGCGGACAGGTGCAGACCAGGTTCCGGTCGCCCGCCACATTGTCCACGCGATTGACCGGTGGCCAATACTTGTCGACGCGGAAGGCGCCGGGAGGGAAACACCCCTGTTCACGGCTATAGGCACGATCCCACTCGCGGATCAGATCCTCCATTGTATGGGGGGCGTGGTGGAGCGGGCTCGCCTCGGCCGATATCTCGCCGCGTTCGACATCGGCGATTTCGATCCGGATCGCGCGCATCGCGGTAATGAACCGGTCCAACTCGGCCTTGGTCTCGGATTCAGTCGGCTCCACCATCAACGTTCCCGCCACTGGCCAAGACATGGTCGGCGCGTGGAACCCATGATCCATCAGACGTTTGGCGATGTCGTCCACGGTTACGCCCGCTTCAGCAAAGGGTCGGGTATCGAGTATGCATTCATGGGCGACCCGGCCCGATTTGCCCTTGAACAGAACGCCGTATGCGCCCGCCAACTCGGTTGCGATGTAATTGCCGGCCAGGATCGCGACCTTCGTCGCCTGGGTCAGGCCCGCGCCCCCCATCAGGTGCACGTATGCGTAGCTGATCGGCAGGATCGAGGCCGACCCATAGGGCGCCGCGGAAACAGGCCCCGCGCTGCCGCCGGTTTCAGGATGGCCCGGCAGATGGGGCGCGAGATGCGCCTTTACGCCAATGGGTCCCATTCCGGGCCCGCCGCCGCCATGGGGGATGCAGAAGGTCTTGTGCAGGTTCAGGTGGCTGACATCGGCGCCCAGTTCGCCGGGTTTCGACAGGCCCACCATCGCGTTCAGGTTCGCGCCGTCCAGATAGACCTGTCCGCCATATTGATGCGTGATCTCGCAGACCTCGCGCACCGTTTCCTCGAATACGCCGTGGGTCGACGGGTAGGTGATCATGCAAGCTGCCAACCGGTCGCCTGCCGCCTCGGCCTTGGCACGGAAATCGTCCAGATCGATATCGCCGTTTTCTGCAGCTTTGACCACGACCACGTCCATACCTGCCATCTGGGCGGAGGCTGGGTTGGTCCCGTGGGCCGAAACCGGGATCAGACAGACGCGCCGGTCCTGCCCACTGGCGGCGTGGTAGGCGGCAATAGTCAAAAGCCCTGCATATTCGCCCTGGGCGCCGGAATTGGGCTGCATCGACATCGCGTCGTAGCCGGTGATCTCGCAGAGCTTCGCGCTCAGATCTTCCAGCATCTCGGCATAGCCTTCGGCCTGATCGGCGGGCGCGAACGGATGAAGCGCGCCAAATTCCGGCCAGGTTACCGGCATCATCTCGACCGCCGCGTTCAACTTCATGGTGCAGGAGCCAAGTGGGATCATCGCGCGATCCAGGGCCAGGTCCCGATCCGACAGCCGCCGCATATAGCGCATCATCTCCGACTCGGCGCGGTTCATGTGGAAAATCGGATGGGTCAGATAGTCCGTCTGGCGCATCATTGCGTCTGGGATCGCCGGCGTGTTGAGCCGCGGGGCCACTAGCACGCCGAAGGCACGGCACACGGCCTCCAAATGCGCCTCGGTTGTCACCTCATCGACGCTGATCCCGATGCGATCCGCCCCGACATCGCGCAGGTTGATCCCGCGCGCCACCGCGGCGGCCATGATGCGGCTTTGTTTGTCGCCCACCGGCACAGTGATCGTATCAAAAAAGCTGTCCTGCTCGGGCGCATAGCCGCCTGCGCGCAGGCTTGCGGCCAGGCGAACTGCCCTTAAGTGCACCCGCTCCGCAATCGCGCGCAGCCCCTGGGGGCCGTGAAACACTGCATAGAAACTGGCCATCACTGCCAGCAAGGCTTGGGCTGTGCAGACATTCGAGGTCGCCTTTTCGCGGCGGATATGCTGCTCGCGCGTCTGCAGCGACAGGCGATAGGCTTTCTGACCGTGGCTATCGACGCTGACCCCGACGATGCGTCCTGGCATGGACCGTTTCAGCGCATCGCGGCACGCTATGAACGCCGCGTGGGGGCCGCCATATCCCAAAGGCACGCCAAAACGCTGGGCCGAGCCGATAGCAATATCGGCACCCATTGCACCGGGTTCTTTGATTAAGGTCAGGGCCAGCAAATCGGTCGCGACCACGGCGATTGCCTTGTGATCGTGTAGTGCGGCTATGTGCTCGGTCGGATCCGACAGATCGCCAAAGGTGCCTGGATATTGAAACAGCGCCCCGAAGACTGCGTTCGGCACAAGCGTGTCCCGTGTGCCGACCAGCACCTCGATCCCCAGCGGCGCCGCGCGGGTTTCGACCACGGCAATCGTCTGTGGGTGGCACGTATCCTCCACAAAGAACGTGCTCGCCTTCGATTTCGCGGCACGCTTCGCCATCACCATCGCCTCGGCCGCTGCGGTCGCCTCGTCCAGCAGCGAGGCATTGGCCACTTCCAACCCGGTCAGATCCGCCACCATGGTTTGGAAGTTCAGCAGCGCCTCCAACCGGCCTTGGGCGATTTCGGGCTGATAGGGCGTGTAGGCCGTATACCAGGCCGGGTTTTCCAGCACATTGCGCTGGATCGCGGGCGGTGTATGGGTGCCATAATAGCCCTGGCCGATCATCGACACCATCGGCTTATTCTTGGCGGCGATTCCGCGCATGTGGTCAAGCAATTCCGCTTCGGACAAAGCCGGCCATTCCAGCGGATCGGCCTGGCGGATCGCCGCGGGCACGGTCTCGTCGATCAGCGCCTCCAGAGTGTCAGCGCCCACGGCGCTCAGCATCTCGGCCATCTCGGCGAGAGAGGGGCCAATATGGCGACGATTGGCGAAATCGGTCGGATCGTAGGCGGTATTTGTCCAGGGCATGGGGCTCTCCGGGGCTGTTGGCTCAATCGCCGATATGGTCTTTGTACTCGTCCTCGGTCATGTAATCGTCCAGGGCGGACGGGTCGTCGACCTTGATCTTGAAGAACCAGGCCGTGCCGGTCGGGTCTTCGTTGACCATTGCGGGGGCATCGGCCAGCGCGTCATTCACTTCCACGATTTCGCCGTCCAGCGGGGCCAGGATGTCGGAGGCCGCCTTGACGGATTCGATCACCACGATCTCGTCCCCTTTTGCAACTTGGGTCTCAATCTCGGGCAATTCGACGAATACGACATCGCCCAGCTGGGTCGCTGCGTGATCGGTGATGCCGACAGTGACAACGTCGCCATCGGGCAGCAGCCATTCGTGGTCTTCGGTGAATCTCATATGTGTCTCCATACGTTAGCGTTTGTAGCCAGGTGGGGTGAAAGGCAGTTTGGCTTGTTGTGCGGGCAGGCGTTTGCCACGTACTTCGCCGTATAGGGGGACATCCTTCGGGGTGTCCGCGTCGATCAGGGCCAGTGCCATGGGCGCGCCCAGTGTTGGGCCGAACCCGCCCGATGTGACATGCCCGATTGGGGTCTGGACATCCGGGCTCGCGAAAATCTCAACGCCTGCACGCATCGGCGCGCGGCCATCGGGCAGCAAGCCGACCCGGCGTCGTGGGGCGCCGTGATCAAGTTGCGCCAAGATCACCTCGGCACCGGGAAACCCGCCTGCGCGGGCGCCTCCGTTCCGGCGCGCTTTGCCAATCGACCAGGCCTGACCGGCTTCGATGGGAGAAATGTCTTCCCCCAAATCTTGGCCGTAAAGCGGTAAGCCCGCTTCCAACCGCAGGCTGTCGCGCGCTCCAAGGCCAATAGGGGCGACGTCGGGATCGGCCAGTAGCGTGCCAACAAATTCCGCTGCTAAGCCATCCGGCACCGAGATTTCAAACCCGTCCTCCCCTGTATAGCCCGACCTACTGATCCACAGTGCCTCGCCCCAGTTCAACTCAGCCCAATCCATGAAACGCAGATCTGCAAGCCCTTCGATCAGCCGCGACAACGCAGCCTCGGCTCTCGGACCTTGAAGCGCAAAGAGCGCGCGGTTTGCGATTGGGGTGACATCGGTGAGATGTGCGCTCAAATGGGCCAAGTCAGCGTCGAACCGTCCAGCATTCACCACCAGCAGATGATCTGACCCACGATTGACCACCATTAGGTCGTCGATCACACCACCTTGCGCATTGGTCAGCATTCCATAGCGTTGCCGCCCGGGTGCAAGGCCCAAAATATCGGTTGGGATCAAACGCTCCAGCGCATGGGCGCCGTCGCCGACGACGATCTGGCGCATATGGCTGACGTCAAACAGACCGGCCTTTTCACGTGTATGCAGGTGCTCGGCCATCACACCGGCGAATTGCACTGGCATCTGCCATCCGGCAAACGGCGCAAATCGCGCGCCCAGATCGGCCCAGAGTCCGTGCAGTGGTAGCTGTTTCAGATCGCCCATGGCCGTCCCCGTTGCAAACCGGCGCCAAAGGCCCGGCATCAAACCCGCACCGCGCAACGCAGTACCAGATGATGCCCCCTCTGTCCTTTCGCCTGAGATCGTTATCCCTTCGGCGGGGGCGCTTGGCCCCTCTCTCCAGAGTTTTGTATGCAACATCAGGTCCATTTGCCTGAGAGTTTACCGGGGCGGTTGCTCCTTCGGCCCAAGCGCGGCGTGCGCTCGAGTCTCCCTGCGATTGCGTGCGAAAGCATACATACCCGTTGGCGTGGATCAAGGCCCTTGCGCGCAGTGCCGAGTTGGATCATCCGAGGGGGCATGATGCATCCCTATTTCTTCGGCTATGGCAGCTTGGTGAACCGCACGACTCACGATTACCCGCAGGCCGAACGCGCGCGGGTTAGGGGCTGGCGGCGAGTCTGGCAGGGCACATCGATGCGCAAGGTAGCCTACCTGACAGCGGTGGCCGATTCAGGCAGCGAGATCGATGGGTTGATCGCCGCGGTGCCCGGTGCGGATTGGACTGCGCTGGATCTGCGCGAACGCGCCTATCTGCGTCACAAGGCCCAAGCGGACATCGGCCGGGACGTGCAGATCTATGCCGTCTCGGCAGAACATGCAGATCCCAAGCCAGACCATCCGATCCTGCTGAGTTATCTCGATACCGTCATCCAAGGCTATCTGCGAGAGTTTGGTAGATACGGGGCTCAGGCGTTTTTCGAGACGACCGCGGGATGGCATTATCCAATCCAGGATGATCGTGCTGACCCGATCTATCCGCGCGCCACCCGGCTTACCCAAGGCGAGCGCGCCTTCGTGGATCTGCATTTGGGCAAAGTGCGCTAGCTAGGCAGGCCAGAGCCCCGCATGGCGCAGCAGGCGTTGGCTGAACTCAGATCGAAATCGGTTGATGCTGTTCCAATCGGGTCCATGCGTGTGCAGCGCAAAGACTGTCTCCGGGCGCCCATCGTTTTGTACGAAGCCCACATACCAGCCCTCGGCGCTGCGATCATCACGGAACCCGCCGCCCGTCTTGCCGTGGAGCGTGGCGGTCCCGCTGGTATCGGCCAGGCTGACCTCCACCAATGCTGCGATGCTGCGCTCGGACAGATCGGTCTCGCCGCGCAATACGCGCTCCAACCATGTCACTTGCTCGGCGATCGAGATCTGTAGCGTCGCATCCAGCCAGAAGTCCACCGATCCGTCCGCGACTTCGGCATTGCCGTAATCCCAGCGGTCCAGCGTCTCGCGATACTGCGCGGCGCCGACGTCGTCCGCGATGTCCTGAAAGTACCAAAACGCAGATCTGGCGAATGCGCTGCGTAGCGTCTGATCTTGCCGCCAGGATGCCGGCCACCAAACGGCGGCGGGCCGGCGATCCTGATCCCAGACACGCGCCGCATCCAGCGACGTCTCAACCCCGGTTTCCAAGCCGATCAGCAGGTTGGGGATCTTGAAGGTCGACCACGGCGTATGGCGTGTATCGAGATCACTGTCTTCTAGCACCACAGAGGCGCCGGTATCGATGTTGCGCGCCAGAAATGAGACCTCTCGCGGTCCGATCTCCGTGGCCAAGGGCGCTCGGGGAATCACACGTTCGGATTGCGCAAAGCTTGGGCGAGCAAGGCCAAAGGCGGCAAGGCCGGCAATGGCAGCGCGTCGGTCGATCCGCATCGGCACAGCTAAACCGTCATGTGGCGCGCACGTGCGCCACGTTCGATGGCCGCTGCGTGCAAGCGATCAATTCCTAGCGAGTATCGCAACTCCTCCAGAAACCGCAATTCGGGTTGCGCCAGTTTCCCATCGGACGCCGCCACGTCGCATGCCAGCGCATAGGCGGTTTCATACAGGTGCTCCGGCAAATCCTCTTTCACCAGGCCAAACAACGCGTCCAACCCGTCTTCATCCTCGAACAGATCGAACACGATATTGGCAACGCGCCGCATCCTGTCGGCATCGTAATTACCGAAGACCGGCAGGAAATTCACGATTTGCTCAATCGATAGCAATTCGGACGTGCGGATCGTCTCATCCGAGACCGAGATGCCAACCATAACCGCCACCAGGGCGTCTTCGGGGGTGAGGCTGTGGTCTGTCATCGATATCTCCATCCTTGCTTCGGGAACATTTATTGACGCCCCCCGCGCGACACAATAGTTGGCACGTTCAGTTCCTGACATCTGGAAAGCCAAACCCATGACCGACCTGCGTGACGCTGCGATGAATTCCAAGGCCTGGGCCTTTGAAGAGGCGCGCCGCTTGCTGAAACGGTATGAAAAGGCCCCGCCGGAAAAGGGATTTGTGCTGTTCGAGACAGGCTATGGTCCCAGCGGGTTGCCCCATATCGGGACCTTCGGCGAAGTCTTGCGCACGACCATGGTCCGCCGCGCGTTTGAGGTGATGTCCGACATCCCCACAAAGCTGATCTGCTTTTCCGATGATTTGGACGGCTTGCGCAAAGTGCCGGGCAACGTTCCGAACCAGGACATGTTGGCCGAACATCTGCAAAAGCCGCTGACCAGCGTACCCGACCCGTTCGGCACCCATGACAGCTTTGGTGATCACAACAACGCGATGTTGCAGCGGTTTCTGGACACATTTGGGTTCGAATATGAGTTCTATTCAGCCAAGCAATTCTATGCGTCGGGTCAGTTCGACGAGATCCTGTTGCGTTGTGCCGAGCGCTACGATGATCTGATGAAGATCATGTTGAAGTCTCTGCGCGACGAACGGCAACAGACCTATTCGATCTTCCTGCCAATCCATCCCGAAACGGGCCGGGTGCAATATGTGCCGATGAAGCATGTGGATGCGCAGAACGGCACTGTCACGTTCGATGATGAACAGGGCCGCGAGTGGACCCTGCCGGTCACTGGCGGCAATGTGAAGCTGCAATGGAAGCCCGATTTTGGCGCGCGCTGGGCGGCGTTGGGCGTTGATTTCGAGATGTATGGCAAAGAACATGCCACCAACGAAAAGATCTACGATGCGATCTGCCGAACGCTTGGGGGGCGCCCGCCTGAGCATTTCACGTTCGAGCTGTTTCTGGATGAAAACGGTCAGAAGATCTCAAAAAGCTCAGGCAACGGGATCAGCATCGATGAATGGCTGACCTATGCCTCGACCGAAAGCCTGTCCTACTTCATGTTTGGCAAGCCGAAGACGGCCAAACGGCTCTACTTCGATGTGATCCCCAAGGCGGTGGACGAATATCACCAGCAATTGCGCGCCTATGCCGATCAAGACACGGCGCAGCGCATGGCCAACCCGATTTTCCACATCCACGGGCATAATGTGCCGTCCTCATCGATGATCATCAGTTTCGCGATGCTGCTGAACTTGGCTAGTGTCGCGAGCGCCGAAGACAAGGACGCGCTTTGGGGGTTCATCCGCCGCTATGCGCCCGACGCCACGCCCGAGACGCATCCTGATCTGGATGAGGCCGCCGGATTTGCGGTGCGCTATTACAATGACTTCGTGAAACCGACGCGAGAGTTTCGCGCCGCCGATGATCAAGAACGCGTCGCGATGTCCGATCTGGCGGATCGGCTGCGCGCTTATGACGGTCCGGTCGAAGACGAAGCCTTGCAGACGCTGGTTTTCGCTGTTGGTAAAGACCACGACTTCGACCCGCTGCGCAACTGGTTCAAGGCGCTTTACGAGGTGCTGCTCGGGGCCTCACAAGGGCCGCGCTTCGGTGGGTTCATCGCGCTTTACGGCGTGGACGAGACCATCGCTCTGATCGAGGACGGGTTGGCGGGCAAACTTTTGACCTGAAACCGGAGGGGGCTGCGCTAGGTTTCACGGCATCTGTCGTGAAAGGAGCCGCCCTATGATCCGTATTTTTGCCCTTTGCCTCGCGCTGATCCTGAGCGCTGCGTTCGCGGCACAGCAACCCGCACAGGCGCAAGAAATGCTGGCTCCAAACCCGGATATTGAGGCCACGATTGGCGCCCAATTCGACGCATTCCGGCGCGAAGACATCCAAGATGCTTGGCAATATGCCAGCCCGATGATCCAAGGTCTGTTTGGCAACCCCGACCGGTTCGGTCAGATGGTGCAGAACGGATATCCGATGGTTTGGGACCCTGCGCAGGTGGAATTCATCGACTTGCAGACCTTGGGTGGTGTTATTGTGCAGCGGGTCGAAGTCGTCGATCAGGCGGGCACCTTGCATTATCTGGGTTATGCGATGGTCGAGACGGAAAATGGCTGGCGGATCAACGCGGTGCAGGTGCTGCGCGCGCCTGCGTTAGGGGCTTAGCGCCGTAAAGCGCCGCGAAAATCACTGAGTTTGAACGCACCAAATGCGCGGCCGAATAGGAAATAGCTGCCAAGTCCCAATGCAACCAAGATCGCCAGCGCCGCATAGCGCCAGCCCGGTACGCCAAGCACCGGCCCAATGACCAGGACGCTGCCCCACAACACCACGGCCATAAGGGCCGATGCTGCGCAGACCCGCCACAGCCTTGAGCGGAATTGATTATCGAACGTAGCGACCGATCCCATCTGCCGCCGTCCGCGCGACAATTGCCAGACCATCACCCAGGCCGCGACGGTGGTCGCAATCGCCGCGCCCAGAAATCCGATCAGCAATCCCAAACCAACCGCCAAAACCGCGTTGACGACCATCGCCACCAGCGCGAAGCGGAACGGCGTGCGTGTGTCTTCCCGCGCGAAATAGAGCGGTTGGTAGACCTTTTGCAGCACGAAAGCGGGCAGGCCCAAGGCATAGACCGACAGGGCCAAAGCGGTCGCGGCGGTGTCGTCCGAGGTGAATTCGCCCCGTTCGAAGAGGACAGAGATAAGCGGAACCGGAATGGTGATCAGCGCCGCCGCTGCTGGGATGGTTAGTGCCATGGCGACCTCGGCCGCGCGGCTCAGCGCAAAACGCCCGCCCAGACCGTCATCGGCACGCAAACGACGCGATAGTTCGGGCAGCAGCACGACCCCGATGGCAATCCCCACAACACCCAACGGCAATTGGTACAGACGATCCGCATAGCTGAGCCAGGCAATCGCGCCGTCAAACCAGCTTGCAACATTGCGCCCGACCAGAAGGTTGATCTGCACCACCCCGCCGGCCAGCATCGCGGGTAGTGCAATGATCGCCAGTCGTTTCAAATCCGGTGTCATTCGCGGCAGGCGCGGGCGCAACGAAAATCCGGCGCGCGCGGCTGCGATCCAGACCAGCGCCAATTGCGCGATCCCGGCGATGGGAACAGCGATGGACAAGACCCGGCCATAGATCGGCTCCGGGATCTCCATCTCACCATAAGTTGCCTGGGCGCCGAACAGCGCTCCGACCAAAATCAAATTCAGCAAGACCGGCGCGGCGGCGGCGGCGGCGAACCGGCCAGCAGCGTTCAAGACACCCGACATCAGTGCCGCCAGGGATATGAACAGGATATAGGCAAAACAGATGCGGCCGTAATCCACCGCCAGGTCAAATCGGGCGTCATTGGCAAACCCGCTGGCCATCGCCAGAACCAGCCAAGGCATCGCTAGGGTGGCGAAAAACGTGAAGATGATCAGAAGGCTCGCCAGCCCGGCAAACGCATCCTGCGCAAAGCGCTCGGCATCTTCGTCGGCTTCCAGCTTTTTCGAGAAGAGCGGTACAAAGGCGGTATTAAACGCACCCTCGGCAAAGAAACGGCGGAACATGTTGGGCAGGGCGAAGGCCACCAGAAAGGCCTGGGCTGCCGGGCCGCTACCCATCAGAGCGGCGATCATGATGTCGCGCACAAAACCCAGCAGACGGCTGACCATCGTCCAGACGCCGACAGTGAAAAACCCGCTTAACAATCGGATGGGCCGGATCGCGGCCATCGCCACCTAGGCTCCCGCCCGCTCGGCCACGGCCGCAATGGCAGCGCGCAGCTTTTTCTCAAGACTCTGTCGACGGTTTTCGGAATGCAATTTCAACCCGAACGTATCCTTCACGTAGAATGTGTCGACCACCTGCACGCCATAGGTCGCGATGACGGCGGAGGCGATGTAGATATTTGAGGCCGCCAGCGTTTTGGTCAGATCATAAAGCAAGCCGGGCCTGTCGCGGGTATCGACCTCGATGATGGTGTAGATCTCGGACCCATCATTGTCGAAGGTGATGGTCGTGGGCACATTGAACGGACGTTCGCGTTTCTTGATCTTGTCGCGTCGCTCCATCGCTTCGGAAGCCAGAACCTCCCCCATTAGCGTTTTGCGGATCATGCCCGTCAGCCGCGGCAGGCGCGCCTTTTCATAGGGGGACCCGTCGCGATCCTGGACCCAGAACACGGCGGTGGCGTAGCCGTCTTTCGACGTGTAGGTCCGCGCATCGACCACATTCGCGCCCACAAGCGAGAGCGCCCCCGCAAGGCGACAGAAGATCCCGGGGTGATCGGCCAGGGCAAAACACACACGCGTGGCGTCGCGATCTTCATCCTGCTTGGTGTCGATCCGGATTTCGTCATCGGGAAGATCGCGCAGCATCGTGGCGAATGTCACCTGCGTGCCCAGATCCAGACCCTGCCAATAGGGTCCGTAATGGCGGCCCATTTCGACCTTGAGGTCCGGCTTGTCCCAATCGGCCAATGCCTCGCGCAGGGTGCGTTTGGCATCGCTTTCAAGCTGCTCGCGGTTCAGATCTTCCAACCCGGTTTCCAGCGCGCTCGCGGTGGACCGATGCAGACCGCGAAGCAAGGTGGCTTTCCAGTTGTTCCAGGTATTGGGCCCGACGCCGCGGATATCGCAGACGGTCAACACGGTCAGCAGATCCAATCGTTCCCGCGTTTTTACTGCCTTTGCGAAGTCGCGCACGGTCCGTGGATCGGCGATGTCGCGTTTCTGCGCCATATCGGACATCAACAGGTGATAGCGCACCAGCCATTCCACCGTTTCACCTTCGGCAGGTTTCAGGCCCAAGCGGGGACACACGGATCGTGCGATACGGGCGCCCAAGATCGAATGATCTTCGTTCTGACCCTTCCCGATATCGTGCAGCAGACAGGCTAGAAACAGCACTTTGCGGTTCACACCGCGTTTCAGAATGCCCGAGACCAGCGGAAGCTCTTCGACCAATTCCTCACGCTCGATCTGTGCAAGGGTCGAGACCACTTGAATCGTGTGCTCATCCACCGTGTAGCTGTGATACATATTGAATTGCATCATCGCGACGATGGGCGCGAATTCGGGCAGGAACGCGGCCAAGACGCCCAACTCGTTCATCCGCCGCAGGGCCCGTTCCGGGTTCCCGTGTTTCAGCATCAGATCCAGGAAGATCCGGTTCGCTTCCTTGTCGCTGCGTAGAGCGTCGTCGATCAGATCCAGCCGCGCAGATACTTCACGCATCGCATTGGGGTGGATCAGATAGCCAGTGCGCAGCCCTTCCTCGAACAGACGCAGGATGTTTAGAGGGTTCTCGAAGAACGTCTCAGCATCGCTGATATTCAGGCGGTTTTGGATGACCTCATACCCATCCTTCAGCTTCTTGCGGCGGTTGCGCCCGCGTAGAAAACCCAGGATCGCCGGTTCTTTTTTCACCAGCCGCGCCTCAAGCCCAGTCAGGAAAATCCGCGTCAGCTCTCCCACTTTGGTGGCATGACGAAAATAATCCTGCATGAAGTGTTCGACGGCCCGGCGCCCGGAATGGTCGGCATAGCCCAGGCGGTCGGCGACCTCGACCTGCATGTCAAAGCTGAGCACATCCTGTGCCCGCCCGGCGATCAGATGCAGATGGCAGCGCACCGCCCACAAAAACCGCTCGGCCGCATCGAAAGCGCCGAATTCCTCGGAGCGGAACACACCCAAATCCACCAATTCCGCCGCGCGGGCCGTGCCGTTTTCGTATTTCGCGATCCAGTAGAGTGTCTGCAGATCGCGCAACCCGCCTTTGCCCTCTTTCACGTTTGGCTCAAGCATGTAGCGCTGGCCACCCTGTTTTTTGTGGCGATTGGCGCGCTCTTCCAGCTTGGCCTCAACAAACTCGCTGGTGGTACCCTTGAACAATTGGTCGGTCAATGCGGCACGCAATTCGTCGCTGAGGGAGGTATCGCCACTCAGGTGCCGCATCTCCAGTAGGGAGGTGCGGATGGTGTAATCCTGCCGTCCGAGGCGTACGCATTCCTTTACCGTGCGGCTGGCATGACCCACCTTCAGCCGCAGGTCCCACAGCATGTAAAGCGCGCTCTCAATGACGCTCTCGGTTTTGCCCGTCACTTTCCATGGGGTTAGAAATAGCAGGTCGACATCGGAATGGGGCGCCATTTCGAACCGCCCATAGCCGCCGACGGCCATCACGGCCAATCGCTCACTATCGGTCGGTACACCCGACGGGTGCAGATAGGTTTGCGCCACCCGTAGCACCTCCGCCACGATCACATCGGTCAGATGGGCATAGGCGCGTGTGGTGCGCCGCGCCGCCAGGGGCGCGATCTGGAAGGCGTCCGACAAGCGGACCCGCGCCGCGTCTTGCGCCGCCATCAGTTCGGACACGGTGGCGGCGCGGATGGCGCCGTGATCCATGCTGCGGTCGCAGACTTTGTCGATCCGCGTGCTGAGGGCGGCGGCGTCAATGATCTCATCGCAGGCAATCAGAAGCGTGCCTGGCTCGGAAGCTGTGGAAAGGCTTGGGTTTAGGGGCCGGTCAGAAACCGGCACCGCCAAGGCGTCTTGGGGCGGGGTCAATCACACTCACCTGTTGGTCGACGATCTGGGCCACCGCCAAAGCGCGTTCGATGGTGCCATTGGAAAGGAAGCGGAATGCACCGCCGGCGCCGTCAACCTGACCGGCAGAGACAAAATCGCCCGCGCTTAGGCGACCGGATCCTGCGGCTTGCGACACGGCGCGGATCGCATCATATCCCAGGCCAGCCAGCGCATGGGGCTGGCCACCATTAGCGGCGGCATAGCGGGCGTTGAATTGCGCGGCCGCGCCACTGTCGGGTAGGGTGAACCAGCCGCCCTGCAAGCCGGAGAATTGCAGCGTGGCGGGCGGGATATCCCAGCGGGTGAGGCCCATCAACTGAACAGTTCCAGTGTCTAGGCCATTTTCAGGGAGGAGTTGCGCAAAGAGTGGCAGTGCGCCCGCGCTGTCAGAGGTGAGCAGTACGGCGCTTGCACTATTGTTGCGCACGGCCTCCGTCACCTGCGGCACGACATTGACGACGCCAACTTGGCTGAATTCATAAGGGATCGTGGCCGAGATCGTGGCACCCGAGCGGGCGGCCGCGCCGCGCACGGCGTCCCGCGCGACCTGCCCGGCAAGGTTAGACGCGTGGACCAGAACGATGTTGCTCTGCCCACGGCGGGCGGCGAAGGACACGATGCGATCGGCGGTGTTTGCGAAAGTGTAGCCCATGATCAGCACATTGCCGCCTGCCACGCCTGTATTGTTCGAGAAGCTCAGCACCGAGACGTTGGAATTGGCAACGGCAACGCCGACGGCTGCGGTCGCGTCCGAGCGGAGTGGTCCGACAATCACATCCGCTCCGGCCGACACGGCCTCCTGCGCGCGGGCCGCGGCAGTCGCGGCATCGCCCGCTGTGTCGTAGACGGTGATCTCGATTGTGGCGGAGCCTGCCACATCTGCCGCGGCAAGTCGCGCAGCTGATTCCAGGCTGCGTGCCAGCAGGGCGTCGCCGCCCGCGCCGCTAAGCGGCAAAAGCATCGCAACATCAACGCTTTGGCCGCTAACGCGTGGGCCGCCGATTGCGATCGGTCCGCCGCCCGTTTGACATCCCACCAGAACAAAAGCCAGGAAAAGGGCTGTCAAAACCCGCAACGGGTTGCGGATAGATTGCAAACGGGAAACCATGATGTGTTCTCCTCCTCGAGGCCAAAAGCCTTGTTCTAGCAGACGATTGGCCCGCACAAACACGCTAAGGTGATTGGCCGATCAAGTAAACGTTGCGCCGCGGGTTGATACCGTTGGACGCGCACATGGCCCATCGAAGGGGGCAAGCGCAAGATGGCAGATGACATGACAGGCGAGAGCGGCAAAGCCGTGCGCAGCGGTTTCGGCGGCAAAATAGCGGCTGGATTGCATTTTGTGGCGACGCCAATCGGGTCCGCACGGGATATCACATTGCGCGCATTGGATGTGCTGGCCGGAGCCGATGTCATCGCGGCGGAAGACACGCGTACAGCACGCAAGCTTATGGAAATTCATGGCATTCCAGTCGCGGGGCGCCCAATGATCGCCTACCATGATCACAACGGAGCGGAAGCACGCCCGAAGGTTCTGGCCGCTCTCGGTCAAGAGAAATCCGTGGCCTACGTGTCAGAGGCCGGAACGCCGTTGGTGGCCGATCCCGGTTACCAGCTGGGCCGTGCGGCAATCGATGCGGGATACCGTGTATTCGCGGCGCCAGGGCCATCTGCGGCGGTGGCGGCGCTGACCGTGTCGGGGCTCGCCTCGGATCGGTTCCTCTTTGCCGGGTTTCCTCCCAGCCAGACCGGCGCCCGTCGCCGGTGGTTGGAGGGGTTGGAGGCTGCCCAGGCGACCCTCATCCTCTATGAAAGCCCTAAACGTGTTCACAGAATCTTAGGTGAATTGCGCGAGCTTTATGGGGCGGATCGTCAAGTGGCGCTCTGTCGGGAATTGACGAAACGCTTTGAAGAAATTCTGCGTGGGTCGATTGATCAGGTGATCGCAGCGATTGAGGGGCGCGTTTTGAAGGGCGAGATTGTGCTGGTCATTGACCGTGCACCGCCGAAATCGGCCTCGGCTGAAGATGTCGATCAGGCCCTGCGCGCCGCGTTGGTCGATCTGCCGGTCAAAGCGGCAGCGGCGCAGGTTGCGTCCGATCTGGGTGTGCCGCGGCGGGATGCGTATCAAGCGGCCTTACGGCTGAAAGAGGAACAGGGATGAGCGGGATCACATCTTATCTGGCGGGCGAAGCTGCGGAAGACACCGTTGCGCGGGCCTATATCGCCCACGGGTATGCGTTGATCGACCAGCGGTGGCGCGGGAAAGCAGGCGAAATTGATCTGATTTTTCAGAAAGACGCCGAGATTATCTTCGTTGAGGTCAAGAAATCGCGAAGCTTTGATGCGGCTGCATTTAGCCTGGGCGCGCGTCAGATCAGACGCCTTTTGGCCTCGGCAGAAGATTTCTTGGGCCGCATGCCCAAGCAATCGATGACACCAGCGCGATTTGATGTGGCTCTGGTGAATGCCACTGGTCAGTTGAAAGTTCTACCCAACGCTCTGGCCGCCTAGGCGCGGACCATTGCGCATTCCTCCGTCTCGCGCCAAGTAAGGCGCAACCGAACCGACGGAGGGCCAAACATGCGTGTCGCGTTTCAGATGGATCCGATTGAGGCTGTGGATATCGCAGCCGATTCCACATTTCGCCTGGCCGAGGAAGCCCAGGCGCGGGGCCATCAGCTTTATGTGTATACGCCCGATGATCTGTTCTACCGCGAGGGCGGTATCTTTGCGACGGCGCGAAGCATTAACGTGCAGCGAGTGCAAGGCGACCATGTGACAGCTACAGCGCCCGAAATCCTTAACCTGGCCGAGATTGACGCGATCTGGCTGCGGCAGGATCCCCCTTTCGATATGGGCTATATCACCACCACCCATCTGCTGGATCGTCTGAAGGGGCAGACCTTAGTGGTCAATGATCCCTTCTGGGTGCGCAACTTTCCTGAAAAGCTGCTGGTATTGGACTATCCGGATCTGACCCCGCCGACGATGATTGCGCGCGATTTGAACGCCCTGAAAGCCTTTAAGGCAGACCATGGCGATGTTATCCTGAAGCCACTCTACGGCAATGGCGGGGCCGGTGTGTTCCGCCTGACACCGGAGGATCGCAATCTGAATTCGCTGCACGAGCTATTTGCCGGGATCAACCGCGAGCCGCTGATCATGCAAAAGTTTTTGCCGGACGTCTCGGCGGGCGATAAACGGGTGATCCTTGTGGATGGGGAGCCCGTCGGCGGGATCAATCGTGTACCTGCAGCGGGTGAGACCCGGTCGAATATGCATGTCGGCGGCCGCCCCGAACCGACAGAACTGACCGAGCGCGAGCGCGAGATTTGCGCGATTATCGGTCCGCGGTTGAAGGAAACAGGCCAGGTCTTCGTGGGAATTGACGTCATCGGCGGCTGGCTGACCGAGATCAACGTGACCTCGCCCACAGGTATCCAAGAACTTGAGCGGTTTGACGATGTGAACATCGCTGCGAAGATCTGGGATGCGGTTGAGGCGCGTGTCGCCGCGATGTGACGCGCGGCTACCCTCCGATCAGGCGATATCCAATGGCTTCGGCAACATGCGGGGTGCTGATGGTCTCTGCCCCATCCAGATCTGCAATCGTGCGCGCCAGCCGCAAGACACGATGATAGCCGCGCGCGGTTAATCGAAACCGATCCGCCGCCTGCAATAGCATGGCTTTGCCTTCTGAGTCGGGCATGGCGATCTGATCGAGCAGCGCGCCCTCGGCATCGGCATTCACGCGGGCATTCGCGCCGAGCGCCTCAAATCGTGCCGTCTGGACAGCGCGCGCGGCGCGCACGCGCTCCGCAATAGCGGCGCTTGTTTCTCCGCCGGCAGGCAGGTCGAGATCGGCATAGGCCACCGGTGGCACCTCAAGACGCAAATCGAACCGGTCCATCAACGGGCCGGAGATCTTGCCCATGTATTCCTGCCCGCAGATCGGCGCGCGATTGCAGGCCGCGCCTGCGTCATAGAGCTGCCCGCAGCGGCAGGGATTGGCCGCTGCGATCAAGAGGAACCGGCAGGGATAGGTTACATGGGCATTGGCGCGGGCCACCACGACATCGCCGGTTTCAATTGGTTGGCGAAGGGTTTCCAACACCGTGCGCGGGTATTCGGGAAACTCGTCCAGAAAGAGCACACCGTTATGGGCCAGGCTGATCTCGCCCGGTTTCGCGCCGCGGCCACCACCGACGATGGCCGCCATCGAGGCGGTATGATGGGGCGCGCGAAACGGCCGGGTGCGGGAAATGCCGCCCTCGCTGAGCAACCCGGCCAGGGAGTGGATCATCGAGGTTTCCAGCGCTTCGGGCGCCGAAAGCTCCGGCAGAATTCCCGGGAGCCTGGCCGCAAGCATGGATTTGCCAGAGCCCGGCGCACCGACCATCAACAGGTGATGACGCCCCGCGGCGGCAATCTCAAGCGCGCGCTTGGCGCGTTCCTGCCCGCGGACCTCGGACATGCATTTTGGGCCACGCTCTGCGATGACTTCGCCCGGACGGGCCGGTTCCAGCGGCGACCGGTCGGTTAGATGCGCAACCAGTTCGGCCAGCGATTTTGCCCCGAAGACAGATGTCATGCCGACCCAGGCGGCCTCGGCCCCACAGCCCGCGGGGCAAAACAACACGCGCTCATCTTCGCCCGCCGCCAGCGCTGCGGGCAGCGCTCCCAGTACGGGGACCAACCGCCCATCAAGCGACAATTCCCCGAGCGCCAAGACTTCCTGTACGCGATCCTTCGGTACGATCCCAAGCGCCGCGAGCAGCGCCAATGCGATGGGCAGATCGAAATGCGAGCCATCTTTCGGAAGATCTGCGGGCGATAGGTTCACCGTGATCCGCCGCGAGGGCATCGCAATGGCCATGGCTTGAAGCGCGGAGCGCACGCGTTCGCGCGCTTCCGACACGGCTTTATTGGGCAGACCCACAATCGTAAAGCTGGGCAGGCCCGCCGAGACGGCGCATTGAACCTCGACCCGGCGCGCATCGAGGCCTTCGAAGGCGACGGAATGGGTCACGGCCAAGGCGTCGGGGGAGCTGCTTTCAAACATGCTCCAGCCCTAGCCGGTGTTGGTTAGCGAAGCGTTAACGAGCCAGATCTAAAGTAACGGAAACGGTACACGCTGAAGGTGCGGCATATCGTAGATTGCAAGCTCGTCATCTTCGGTCAGCCCCGCCTCGCGCCATTTTTGGAAAACGGGCAGGCGGGTCACTGCTTGCGCATAGGCGCGTGTGGGCTCTGACATTGGCAGCCCATAGGTCAAAAGACGTGTCACAACCGGGGCGTAGAAGACATCCACCAAGCTGATCGCGCCATGCAAGAAAGGCCCACCCGAAGCGTCGAGCGCCTCTTGGAATAACTGGTCCACTCGCGCCACATCGGACAGCACGGCTTCAGAAGGCTCAAATCCCGCCCACCCCGTGCGCAGGTTCATGGGGCAGGCGCCGCGCAGTGCTGTGAAGCCGGAATGCATTTCAGCAATCGTACTCATCGCGGTGGCGCGGGCGCGGGGATCTTCAGGCAGGAGCCCGTGATCGGGGAAGGCCTCGGCCAGATGCCAGCCAATGGCGAGGCTATCGGTCAGGAGCCCGCCCTTGGGTGTTCGCACTGCGGGCACCGTGCGATGACCGCCAAACGCTGCAACATCGTCATAAAAAGAGTCGCCGTAGATCAAGGCGGAGTGGACCTCGACCGGGATGTCGAAGGCGGTGAATGCCAGCCAGCCGCGCAGCGACCAGCTGGAATAGGACTTTTGTCCGATCAAGAGAGCATATGTCATGTCGGGATAGACACGTATCGCCGTGGTGGCGTCAAACCAAAGCCTGTGATGAAGCGGATCACGGGCGATGATTGACAACATCCAGCGCCCAACCCTCTGCGCCGTGGATCAAGGCCGTGGCGGATAGTGGGTCAATCCGGTGGCCAAGCGCGGTGTATGGGTCGAGTTGCGTGAAGCTCGACATCAGGCAGAGGATCGCGCCGAAATGCGCTACAACGATCAGATCGCCCGGGTGCCGCGCCAATAGCGTTGCGACGCTGCCCGAGGCGCGGCGACTGACATCATTCCAGCTTTCCCCATTGGGCGGGGCCACTTCACCCGGTTCCTCCCAAAAGGCGCGGCTGAGTTCGGGATGCTCTGCGGCGATCTGATCGAACATTACCCCGTCCCAATCGCCGAAGTTGAACTCACGCAGATCTGGATCGTGCGGCAGGCGTCGCCGCCCACCCGCAATGGCATCGGCGGTTGCCACCGCGCGTTTCAGATCGGAAGAAATGATGGGCGCGTTTTCGGGAAGCCAATCACGCATCCGGCCAACGGCTTCGGTATCCGACAAGTCGGCGGGCACGTCCCGCCATCCGGTAAATGCCTGTTGATGGGTGGGGCCGTGACGCACCAGGATCAGGCGCCTTACCACGCGGGGCCCTCCAACTGCCCTTTCAGGACCATTGGTAACCCGGCGGTCACCTGCACCACCAGATCGGCCTGTCGGGCGAGGCGCTGGTTCACGGCGCCTTGCGCGCGTTGGAATGCGCGGGCTAGCGCGTTTTCAGGGACGATGCCGCCGGATACTTCGTTGCTGACGGCGACCAGCGGCCCAGGGAGGTCGCGAAACGCGTCGCTCAGCGCGTCCAATTCGGACTCCCACTCCTCGTTTTGCAGCATCAGGTTGCTGAGCCAGAAGGTCATGCAGTCCAACAATACGGCCTCGCCGGTTTGAACTTCCGCCAAAGCGCGCACCGCATCGCGCGGCGCCTCGATCGTGCGCCAGCCTTGCCCCGCGCGCAATTGGCGATGGGCGGCAATCTTGGTGGCCATTTCGGCATCGAACGCCTCGGCCGTTGCGACATACACTTTCGCCAGCCCAGACTGGCCCAAAAGATCTTCGGCAAACGCGGACTTTCCGCTGGCGGCGCCGCCGAGAACTAGGGTGAGAGGGGGGAGACGCAATTTTATGTCCGCAAAAGTGATCCAACCGGTTTTTCCGGTCGTAACCCTTGAGAACCACGCGATACGGCGTGGCCAACAGGAACCCAGATCCGGGAGGTCGTTATGGCATTAGACATGGGCGGAGACCAGTCTCTTTCCCGCCGCGCGATGAAGGCGGAGCTACTGGACGCTGAAACGGAATTGCGCCTCGCCTACGCATGGCGCGATGATCGCTGCGAAGAATCCTTGCACCGTTTGGTTACGGCTTATATGCGCCTCGCCATTTCCATGGCGGCCAAGTTCAAACGCTACGGCGCACCGATGAACGACTTGATCCAAGAAGCGGGTCTCGGCTTGATGAAAGCGGCCGATAAGTTTGATCCCGACCGCGGCGTGCGCTTTTCGACCTATGCGGTGTGGTGGATCAAAGCATCGATACAGGATTACGTGATGCGTAATTGGTCGATGGTGCGAACCGGATCGACATCATCACAGAAATCGTTGTTCTTCAATATGCGCCGCGTGCAAGCGCGCCTTGAGCGTGAGGCGATGGCGGCGGGTGAAGTGCTCGACAAGCATCAATTGCGCCAGATGATCGCGACCGAAGTTGGCGTGCCGCTGCACGACGTGGAGATGATGGAAGGCCGCCTGGCTGGATCAGATTATTCGCTAAACGCCACGCAATCGGTTGAAGATGAGGGTCGTGAATGGATCGACACGCTGGAAGATACCAGCGAACAGGCCACAGAGCTTGTGGAGCACGATCATGACACAGCGCAATTGCGCGAATGGCTGATCACCTCGATGAACGCACTAAATGATCGCGAGCGGTTTATCGTGCGAGAGAGGAAGTTGCGCGAAGATCCACGGACATTAGAGAGCCTTGGGAATGAGTTGGGCCTTTCGAAAGAGAGGGTGCGCCAGTTGGAAGCTGCGGCGTTTTGCAAGATGCGCAAGACCCTTGAAGCGCAATCTAAGGAGGTTCGGACATTCTTCGCCGTCTGATCTTTATCGCGCCACTGGCGATGTTGGTGCTTTTGTTCGCCATCACCTTGTTGGTGGCCCCACCATCCAGCGCGGCACCAGAGGTGTATATGAGCCTTGCTCAAATGCTCTGAACACCTCGCACAACGCTGAATTGGGCCGGATTTTCCGGCCCTTTTTTCGTGTCCCATAGTCGCCGATACATTCAATCCTCTGCGCATCTGACTACATGACCCGCATACTTGCTCTACCCGCGAACTGGTTTTCTGCGGTTTCCCCAGGCTGCGAAGCGCAATAGGGTTACGCCCATAAGGCACGGGCGGAGGGTAAGATGCTGGCCGGAAAGCGCATTCTACTGATCATTGGTGGCGGGATCGCGGCCTTTAAGTCGTTGGATCTGATCCGTCGATTGCGGGATCAGGGCGTGAAGGTGACACCGGTTCTCACCAAAGCCGCTGAGGAATTTGTGACACCGCTATCGACTTCGGCTCTGGCGGCCGAAAAGGTATATCGTGATTTGTTCGATCTGACTGACGAGGCCGAGATGGGTCATATCGAACTGAGCCGCGCTGCAGATCTGGTCGTTGTCGCACCCACAACCGCTGATCTGATGGCGAAAATGGCCCATGGACATGCGAATGACCTGGCCTCGACCCTGTTGATGGCGACCGACAAGCGCGTGCTGATCGCGCCCGCGATGAATGTGCGGATGTGGGAGCATCCGGCGACCCAACGCAATCTGGCAATTCTGACAGGCGATGATGTGCTGGTCGTGGGGCCAGATGAAGGGAATATGGCCTGTGGCGAATACGGGCCAGGCCGGATGGCTGAGGTCCCGGACATCATCGCAGCCATCGGGGCCGCGCTGGGCGAAGGCCCGTTGAAACGGCGCCACGTTTTGGTGACATCCGGTCCCACCCATGAACCGATCGATCCGGTACGCTATATCGCCAATCGATCCTCGGGGGCGCAGGGCACCGCGCTAGCGGCAGCATTGCGCGATCTTGGTGCGCGGGTGACATTCGTGACTGGACCCGCCGATGTGCGGCCACCTATCGGCGTTGAGATTGTGGCGATTGAAACCGCTGCGCAGATGCTTGATGCGGTCGAAGCCGCCTTGCCCGCCGATGCCGCCGTCTTTGCTGCAGCGGTGGCCGATTGGCGGGTCGAGAATGCCAGCGAGAGCAAGATGAAGAAGGATGGCTCGGGCCAAGCTCCGGCGCTGTCATTTGCCGAAAATCCCGACATTCTAGCGACAATTTCAAAAGGCCAATCGCGGCCTGGGCTGGTGGTTGGGTTTGCGGCGGAGACCGACGATGTCGTGGCCAATGCGACCGCGAAGCGAGCGCGCAAGGGCTGTGATTGGATCGTGGCCAATGATGTCTCGCCTGAGACAGGTATCATGGGTGGGGATGAAAACCGGATCGTGCTGATATCGCAAGACGGCGCGGAGGATTGGCCTAGATTGCCGAAGGACGAAGTCGCGCGGCGGCTGGCCCAACGCATTGCCGACGCGGTCGCGGGTTGAGGTGTTTTGTGGGTATTTGGAGCCAATGGAAGAGGCCAACGGGCGCATGAAAATCGAGATTCTGCGTGAGGACTGGGCCGATTTGGATGTGCCTCTGCCCGGCTATGCGAGTGCCGGGGCAGCAGGCGCTGATCTGCGCGCAAACTTTCCGGCGGCAGAGCGGGCCGGGATGATCCTGGCCCCGGGCGCGCGGGCTCTGGTGCCCACAGGGCTGCGCGTGGCGATCCCGGACGGATTCGAGATGCAGATCCGTCCGCGGTCAGGTCTTGCCCTGAAGCACGGGGTTACCCTGGCCAATGCGCCCGGGACCATTGACGCCGATTATCGCGGGCCGCTGGGGATTATCCTAATCAATCTGGGCGACATGCCATTCGATGTCACCCATGGCGCGCGGATTGCGCAAGCGGTGATCGCACCAGCCCCCCAAATGCACTTTGAGATGGTCGAGGCGTTGTCCGAGACGCCCCGCGGGGTGGGTGGCTTTGGATCGACGGGAACGGATTGATGTTCTTTGTGTTCCTGATCGCAGGGGTCCTGTGGGGCATCGGTCATCTGATGAAAGCGCCGATCCAGGCTCGGGTTTACATGCTCAGCTTGCTCTATGTGGCGGTACTGGCAATGCAGGTGGCGCTGCCAGAAGGTCATCCGCTGCGCGAGGCGACCGGCGGCTCGCCCGCTTTGTGGCTGCTTTTGGGGGCTGCGGCAGTTTTGGCGGTTGGCTACCGTGCCCTGCTGGTTCGGTTGCGTGGCCGCGCCGAGGTGTTGGAGGCCGCGCGCGATAGCCAGGCCTCGGCGCCAGCGGGGCCGTTTTCGGCCGTCGAGCTCGAGCGCTATGCGCGCCATATCACCTTGCCGGATATCGGCGGCGGTGGTCAATTGGCGCTGAAAAACGCCAAGGTTCTGGTGGTGGGGGCGGGGGGCTTGGGTTCTCCGGCATTGTTGTACTTGGCGGCGGCAGGGGTCGGGCGGCTGGGCGTCATCGATCCTGACACCGTGGATCTGACCAACTTGCAACGCCAAGTGATCCATACCGATCCGCGCCTGGACATGCCCAAAGTGTTTTCCGCCGAAGAGGCGATCAAACAGCTTAACCCGATGGTCGATATGCGGCCCTATAATCGCGAATTGACCGACGAGATCGCCGAGTCGCTGTTTGCCGATTTCGACCTGATCCTGGATGGCACCGACACCTATGCCACTCGGGCGCTGATCAACCGTGCGGCTGTGGCCGCCGGGCGCCCGGTGGTTGCAGGCGCGATCTCCGCCTGGGAAGGGCAGTTGACGCTTTACGATCCGGCGGGGGGCGCGCCCTGCCTGGCCTGCATCTTCCCCAAAGCTCCGGGGCCGGAATTGGCTGCAACCTGTTCCGAGACCGGTGTGATCGGTGCTCTGCCCGGTGTGATCGGATCGATGATGGCGCTGGAGGCGATCAAGGAGATTACTGGCGCGGGCACCGGTCTGCGCGGTCGGATGATCATCCACGACGCACTGCACGCGGAAAGCCGCACAATCGTCGTGCAGCGCCGGGCCGATTGCAAGGTTTGCGGCGGGCTCTAGGGCGAGCCCTCTTGCCCGGCGGCGTGCGCTGTTCATACTGGCGCCAACCAACATGGGAGACCTGACATGACCCGCCTGATCGCGATTGCGCTTGCTGCGCTGACCCCATTTGCCGCCGCCGCTGACGGGCATTTGCCTGATCTCGAGGGGCGTGAGGTGGTGGTTGTGACCGAAAACGCCTATCCGCCGCTGCAATTCATCGATCCGGTCAGCGGCTTGGCCATTGGCTGGGAATATGACGCGCTGGAGATCCTTGCTGAACGTCTGAACTTTACCCCGGTGATCGAGAATATCTCTTGGGATGCGATGATCCCGGCCGTCTCTGAGGCGCAATATGATATGGGGATGACCGGGATCACCATCCGCGAAGACCGTGATGAATTGGTCGATTTTAGCGCGCCCTACATGGTCAGCCAGATGCGGATGCTGGTCGGAGCCGATGAAACCCGGTTCAGTACCGCTGAGGAATTCGCCGCCGATGAAGAGTTGTTGATCGGCACGCAGGCAGGGACGACCCCGTTCTATGTGGGGGTCTATGACGTGCTGGATGGGGATGAAGCGAACCCGCGGCTGGTTTTGTTCGAGACCATCCCCGCCGCGATCCAAGCGCTGATCTCGGGTGATGTGGATATGGTTCTGGCCGATAGCGCCGGGGGCCAAGGATATGTCAGCGCCAATCCTGACCGCTTGCAAATGATTGGCGACCCGCTCGGCACTGAAGAATTCGGTTTCATCTTCCCCAATGATAGCGATCTGGTCGCGGCCTTCGATGCCGGTATCGAGGCGATGCGCGCGGATGGGACATTGGAAGAGCTCGACCAAAGGTGGTTTGTCGACTACGCCCTGGGCCAGTAGAGCACCGCGCGCCGGGCCTGCCGACGCGTAGCCTCCCCCATGCTGTACCCCGCACCGCAGGATAAAGACTTTCCCTGGTGGCTTGTGGCGCTTGGCGTCCTGGCGCTGATTGCCGTGTGGCGCATGGCCAGCGATCCGATTTATCAGCAATTGGTTGTGACCCTGCAACGAGGCGTCGGGATCACGGTGTTCGTCACGCTGGTTGGGTTCACCATGGCGTCGCTGATGGGGATGGGCCTGGCGTTGATGAGCCTGTCGCGCAGCCTGGTGCTGCGGCAAATCGCACGATTTTATATCGAGATTGTCCGCGGTGTGCCGATCATCGTGCTTCTGCTTTATGTGGCCTTCGTGTTCGCTCCAGCGATTGTCGCGGGGTATAATTGGGTGGCCGAAGTTTTGGGTGGGGAAGCGATCCGCACGCGGGATTTCCCGCTTCTATGGCGGGCGATCATCGCGTTGGCGGTGGGCTATTCCGCGTTCATTGCCGAGGTGTTCCGCGCTGGTTTACAATCGGTGGATGTGGGGCAATTGGAGGCGGCCGATGCGCTGGGGCTCAGCCGCTGGAATCGTTTCAGGCACATCGTTTTTCCCCAAGCGATCCGAACGATCCTGCCGCCCTTGGGCAATGACTTCGTGGCGATGGTGAAGGACAGCTCACTGGTATCGGTTTTAGGGGTTTTGGATGTGACGCAGTTGGGCAAAGTGATTGCCGCGTCGAATTTCCGGTATTTCGAGACCTACAACGTGGTGGCGTTGATCTACCTGACGATGACGGTCGGTTTGTCGCTGCTGCTGAGACGGTTGGAAGTCTATTTGCGGCAAGGGGAGCGGCGCTAGGGATTGCGCTGCCCTGCGGCGTCGCTGGTGGCTCACTTCGTTCGCCTTTGGGTCGTCGCCCCTCGCCCCCAGGATATTTTTTGAAACAGAGAAGGGTGTAGACGGCAAGGTTCAGACCTATCTTTAGGAGAAAGGAGATCTCTGATGACCAACCCGCTGCTTGAGACCTGGGAAACGCCGTTTGAGATGCCGCCTTTCGCGGCAATTGAAGATGCGCATTTCGCGCCTGCGATGGCGCAGGCGATCGATCAGGCGCGCGCGGGGGCAATGGCGATCGCGGACAATCCTGAGCCTGCCACCTTCGCAAACACGATCGATGCGCTGGAGATGTCGGATGTTGTTTTGGACCGTGTGGCGGGTGTGTTCTACAATCTGGCAGGTTCGGATGCGACACCGGAACGCGAGGCCCTGCAGCGTGATTTTGCGCCGAAATTGTCGGCATTGTCCTCGGAAATCACCAGCAATGCTAAGCTGTTTGCGCGGATCGCCGATTTGTGGGAGCGGCGCGCAACATTGGATCTGACCGCCGAACAGGCGCGGGTGTTGGAACTGACCCATCGCGACTTTGTCCGCGCAGGCGCTGCATTGCAGGGAACTGAGGCGGACCGGTTGAAACAGGTCAAGTCGCGTCTGGCAGTGTTGGCTACGGAATTCATGCAGAACCTGCTGGCCGATGAGCGGGAATGGTTCATGGCATTGAGCGAGGCGGATTTGGACGGCTTGCCGGATTTTGTGGTGGATGCCGCACGCGCGGCAGGCGAGGAGAAAGGCGTCGATGGGCCGGTGGTGACGCTGTCGCGATCTTTGATCGTACCGTTTCTGCAGTTTTCACCGCGTCGGGATCTGCGCGAGACGGCGTTCCGGGCCTGGGCGGCGCGGGGCGCAAATGGCGGCGAAACGGACAATCGTGATATCGCTACCGAGACACTCTCATTGCGCGACGAACGCGCGAAGCTGTTAGGCTACAAGGATTTCGCTTCGTTCAAGCTGGAAACCGAGATGGCGGGATCGGCAGATAACGTGCGCGAATTGCTGATGGCTGTTTGGGCCCCCGCGAAAGCGCAGGCCGAGGCGGATGCCGAAAAGCTGACCGCGATGATGGCCGAAGACGGCGTGAACGGCCCGCTGGAGCCATGGGATTGGCGCTATTATTCGGAGAAGCGGCGCAAGGCCGAACATGACCTCGATGAGGCCGAGCTAAAGCCCTATTTGAGCCTGGAGGCGATGATCGAGGCTGCATTTGATTGCGCCAATCGGTTGTTCGGATTGGAATTCAAGCCGCTGGAAATTGACCTCTACCACCCTGATGCAAGGGCCTGGGAGGTGACGCGGAATGGCGCCCATATAGCCGTTTTCATAGGCGATTACTTCGCGCGTGGCAGCAAGCGGTCGGGTGCGTGGTGTTCGGCGATGCGTTCGCAGAAAAAACTGGGCGGTGATACGCGCCCGATTGTCGTGAATGTCTGCAACTTTACCAAGGGCGACCCTGCGCTTTTGTCCTATGACGATGCGCGCACTCTGTTTCACGAATTTGGACACGCTCTGCATCAGATGCTGAGCGATTTGACCTATGTGTCGATCAGCGGCACCTCGGTGGCGCGCGACTTTGTAGAGCTGCCCAGCCAGCTTTATGAGCACTGGCTTGAAGTACCTGAGGTTCTTGAGGAATTCGCCACCCATGTGGATACGGGCGAGGCGATGCCAAAGGATCTGTTGGACCGGCTTTTGGCCGCGCAAACCTATGATATGGGCTTTGCGACAGTGGAATACGTGGCCTCGGCGCTTGTCGACCTGGATTTTCATGACGGGGCGACGCCAAGCGATCCGATGGCGGCCCAGGCGGCCACGTTGGAGCGCATCGGGATGCCGCGTGCGATCACCATGCGCCACGCCACACCGCATTTCGCCCATGTCTTTGCGGGTGATGGATATTCCAGCGGCTACTACAGCTATATGTGGTCCGAAGTGATGGATGCCGATGCGTTCGCAGCCTTTGAAGAGGCGGGCGGGCCATTTGATACGGCTATGGCAAAGTCGCTTGAAGACAATATCCTGTCAGCGGGGGGCAGCCAGGAGGCGGATGTGCTCTACACCGCGTTCCGAGGCCGGATGCCGACTATCGACGCTCTTTTGAAGGGGCGTGGATTGGATCGGGTCGCCTGATCGATCTGCGCCAGACCGATGCGACTGGATCGGGGTATGTTGGTCAGACTGATGCCTGCGTACCCCGATATGCCGGGCCCATGCGGCTGCGATCTGATCAGAACCAAAGATCGGCAACGCAACCGATTTGATTTGGAGTTTCTTTGAAGGCCACCAACCCGTCGAAATGCCGAACAGACAGATGCGCGATCGCGTCGGGTTCATCCGCCATTCTCAGATTTACCGCGATCTGAGTGCGTCCGTCGGAACGCGGCGTCAGCTCGCGCCACCAGGTGACGCAACCGCAGTTTGGGCAATGATGAAACCCCAATTTGCGATCCCCGCGGACATAAATCTCGGTCTCGCCGTGCGTTGTGATGCGTTGATCTTCCCAACCATAGGCCCAAAGTGCGCCATAGCGGCGGCAGATTGTGCAGTTGCAGGCGGTCGCCCTACCGGGATCGCCTTCGAAGGTCCAGCGGACCGCTTCGCAATGGCACGCACCAGTGAGCATGAATGGGCCCTCCGCGATTAGATTGGCCATAGAGCGGCGTGATGATCTTCGAGGATCCCGATCCGCAGATCAATCGCCGTATCGACCAGGTGCAACACGCCGAGGAAATGGGTCAGTCAAAGACCTCACCCGGATCGACGCCCCATATGGCATTGGCGTCAACCCAACCGCGAAACCCCTCGACCTCCATCAGGCACCAACCGGGCTGGCATTCGCGCAGGCGCCCGGTCACGCCAAGCTCGGCATGGGCGCGGACATGGGACGCGGCATCGGGTCGAGCATGAAGCGCCAGCATGTCCACTTCAACAATCGCGCTGCGTTCACCCGACAAGAGCGAATAGTGCATCCAACCGCCCGCACCGTCGCGGTCGATCACGCGGCGCCAATGGCCGTGTTCGGCGACGATCATCATCGGCATATTGCGGCGGGTGAACACCCAATCGATGCGGTGGCTGCGCGAAGGTCCGCGGCGGGCATTGCCTTCGGTCGCGCGCATCGACACGAAGCGTGGCAGCGGAAATCCGGTGACAGGGCCGACAATTTCAGCTGCGGGTTCGGCGATGGGCGTGTCAACCGGAGCGGCGGTCAAGGTCAGGGGGCTGATCGTCTCAGGCCGCGGTTGCGGTGCGGTCTGTGCCAACGCAAACGTACTGGCACAGGATGCCAGCAGGCCGATCAGAACAATCCGGATCATGATGTCTCCTGCCCTTATGCGGCCTTGGTCGGGGACCGCGCATGTAACCTCAAACACCCCCACGATCTTGCGCCGCGGGTGGCGTTCGTAGAGTGTCACTTTCACAGGCAAGACCCAAGCGTTCGGAGGAACCCCATGGCAAGTGAGCGGATAAGTGTTGTCGTTACGCGACGGTTGCCGGAGGCCGTGGAAACGCGGATGAGCGAGCTGTTTGACGTGCAATTGCGCGAAGATGATCGCCCCATGGGCCGCGAGGAACTGGTCGACGCAATGGCCCGCGCCGACGTGTTGGTGCCCTGCATCACCGACCGGATCGATGGCGGTATGCTGGGCCAGGCCGGTGATCGGTTAAAGCTGATCGCGAATTATGGCGCTGGAGTGGATCATGTGGATGTGGCCACCGCGCGCCAGCGCGGCATTCTGGTCAGCAACACACCCGGCGTAATGACCGATGACACCGCCGATATGGCGATGGCGCTGATACTGGGCGTTCTGCGTCGTGTGCCCGAGGGCATGGATGTGATGGAGCGTGGCAATTGGGATGGCTGGGCGCCGACGGCCTTTATGGGCGGACGCGTGGCCGGCAAGCGGCTGGGCATTCTGGGCATGGGACGGATCGGCCAAGCTGTGGCCAAACGCGCCGCCGCTTTCGGGATGCAGGTGCACTACCACAATCGCCGCCGTGTCCATGCCGATATCGAAGCGACTTTGGAGGCGACCTATTGGGAAAGCCTGGATCAGATGATCGCGCGTATGGATGTGGTCAGCGTGAATTGCCCCCATACGCCCAGCACGTTTCACCTGATGAATGCGCGCCGCCTGAAACTGATGAAGCCCGAAGCGGTGATCGTGAACACGTCGCGCGGGGAAGTGATCGACGAGAATGCGCTCACTCGGATGCTGCGCGCCGGTGAGATTGCGGGCGCTGGTCTGGACGTGTTCGAAAAGGGCCGTGAAGTGAACCCGCGTCTGCGCGAATTGCCCAATGCGGTTCTTTTGCCACATATGGGCAGCGCCACACGGGAGGGGCGGATTGAGATGGGAGAGAAGGTGTTGATCAATATCAAGACCTTTTCTGACGGGCACCGACCGCCGGACTTGGTCGTGCCGAGCATGCTGTGAGCGGGCGACAGGAGCCGCCGCTGCGTGCACCGTCTGCGCCGGACCGCCCCGTTTTGCGTGCCGATGCGCGCGACGGCGCCGCGCGGCAGTCGATCTGGCGGCCTATCGTTTTGGCATTGGCTGGATTGGTCTGTCTGTTGGTGGGTTTGGTGGATCTATCCGGTCGATCTGCCAATCCGGCTGTGCCACCCGCGATCAGCGCCGCCGAAGATATCGCGGCGGTGACGGCGGGTGTGTATGTTTCGCTTCGTGCGATCAACGCGGCCCTGTCCGCAGCCCAGGAGGTCGAGGTTGGTGCCTCCATCGGTGCGCAGGCCTCGGTTCAGCCCTTGAAGGTGCTGGAGCCCGTGGATGACACGGTAGAACGTGTGGCCGATGTGGTCTTTGCCGTGGCAGCCGGCGCGGCACTGGCGGTTGTCGGGCTGGAACCGGTGGCGGCATTGGGCCTAGTCGTGCTGGGCCTGGGATTGTTGGGATATGGTTTCGGACGCGGATCGGTGGCGCGAGCCAGCCTAAGGGCAGTGCGTCTGGGCGTTGCATTGGGGTTGGTCTTGCCATTGGTCTTTGCGGGTGGCGTCTGGCTGGGCGAGGTCGCCACGCAGGCACAGTGGATGTCCGCGATGTCTGAGCTGGATGCCGTCGCGGGAGAGGCGCGCGTGTTGATTGGCGCGGGCGAAGCGGAATTACTGGAAACGGCCGAGAACTCCGACGGGATGCTGTCGGGTTTCCTGTCAGCGATCAACGGTGCGCGGGAATCGGTGCAATCCTATGTCGATGCGGCGGCGGTGTTCACCCGCGAGGCGGACACGCTGTTCTCGGCCACGCTCACGATTATCGGGATCTTCGTCCTGCGTGTAATCGTATTGCCAGTCTTGTTGCTATGGTCGGTCATGGTGTTGGTGCGGCGAAGCGTGGAATAGGCTGTTAGGCGGCGGACCATTCCTCTTTAGTGGGCCGGGGGGGCAGCATGGATTGGCGCCGGGCGCCAAGGCTTTCAAGTTCAGCACGTGGCAGATCGCGGCTTCCGTCCGCTGCCCGAAGGCACGCCCAGACACATTGATCTGCCGCACAACCTGCGCTTCGCGTGGGCGCCCTTGATCGAAGAAGGGGGGCCGATGGCCTCCTATGGGCCCGAGATGTGATGCCATCGCTGTTGCTGCGCCGATCATATCAAGAGCAGTGGCCTGGCCTGCAAGTCTATCTGCAGGCACGTGCCCTTTGAGGTAAGGCGCTTAACGGGCTGATGCGATGCATGTCGTTTTTCTACGGCGTTGTGTCGGGTGGGCAAGGCGCGCTTGGCCCGGATCGGTCACGGTGGGCCAGATTTCTAGCGGCGAGGCGTGAGCGATGAAAACCCAAGTGAAAGCACTGATTGTGGGCGGCGGCGCCGTCGGGACCTCGATCGCGTATCATTTGGCAAAGGCGGGTTGGTCGGATGTGGTTCTGCTGGAGCGAGACGAGCTGACCAGCGGATCGACCTGGCACGCCGCGGGTCTGCTGCCGCTGTTCAATATGTCTTATGCAACCAGCCATATCCACGACTACTCTGTGAAGTTCTACAAAACGCTGGAGGAAGAGACTGGCCTGAATGCGGGTTTCAGCGTGGTAGGCAATCTAAGGATGGCCCAAAGCCAGGCGCGGATGGACGAATATATGCTCTACGCTAGCACGGCTGAAACGGTGGGGATCCCGTTTGAATGGCTGTCGCCCGAGCAGATCAAAGAGCGCTATCCGCTAGTCCGCACCGAAGACCTGATCGGCGCGATTTATCACCCGACCGATGGCTACATTAACCCAGCCGATGTGACGATGGCGATGGCCAAGGGCGCGCGGCAGCGGGGCGTTTCGGTCGAGCGCAAGTGGCAGGTGGATGGCTATGAATGGCGCGGCGATCATTGGGCCGTGACCTGCACGAAAACGGTCGAGAAAGGCGGCAACCTGGTGCCTTCCGACGAGCAAATCGTGGTGAAGGCCGAACATGTGGTGACGGCGACAGGCAACCATGCGCAGCGCACCGCAAAGCTGCTTGGGATCAGGATCCCAGCCATCCCGGTTGAACATCAATATATTGTCACAGAGCCTGATCCGGCGCTGGTCGATTGGCGCAAGGAGAATGGCGAACACCCGGTGCTCCGCGATGCCGATGCCAAATGGTATGTGCGCGAAGAACGGGGCGGTTGGATCCTCGGGCCCTACGAGCGCAACGCACCCGCCAGGTTCCTTTATGACGTGCCCGAGAGCTTCCGCGCGGATCTGTTCCCCTTGGATCTAGAACGGATTGAAGAAGAATACATGTCGATGATCCATCGGATCCCGTCTTCGGAGACCGCCGGTCTAAAGGACGATTACAATGGTCCGATTTGCTACACGCCCGACGGCAATCCGCTGGTCGGTCCCGCGCCGGGGCTGCGGAACATGTGGCTTGCGGAGGGGTTTTCGTTCGGGATCACCGCGGCGGGTGGCACCGGCTACTACTTGGCGCAGGTGATGGTGGAGGGGGAGGCCGAGATCGACATGGCCTCGCTCGATCCCAAGCGCTATGGCGGCGATTGGATGACGACCGAATATGCGGCACGCAAGAACGAGGAATGCTACGAGCATGTTTACGTGCTCCACCATCCCGACGAAGAACGACCTGCCTGCCGCCCGCTGCGCACTGCGCCTGCTTATGACCGGCAGAAGGCATTGGGCGCGCAATTCGGCTGTGTGAATGGGTGGGAGCGACCGAATTACTATGCGCCCGATGCCTTCTCGGATCATGATGCGCGCTCATTCCGTCGCGGCGGCTGGTGGGAATATGCACGGGCTGAAGCACAGGCAGTGCGCGAGGGGTGTGGTCTGATCGATGCCACGGCCTTCGCCAAGCACCGGATCAGCGGGCCGGGCGCGACCGGTTTCCTCGACTGGTTCACCTGCAACAAACTGCCCAAGGTCGGGCGGATCAACCTGACCTATGCGCTGACAGATGCGGGCACGACGCGGACCGAATACACGATCATTCGGACGGGTGAGGACGATTATACGTTGATTTCCGCGGGTGCCTGGCACGCCTATGATCAGGATTTCCTATACAAGAATATCATGGAGCAGGAGGACCGGTTCGGCCGGATTAATGAGGAAGACGTGACCACGAAGTGGGGCGTTTTCGCCATCGCCGGGCCGAAAGCGCGCGAGGTGATGGGTCGGTTGGTGAAGGATGCGGACCCTGATACCGTCCTGTCCAACAAGCGGTTCCCCTGGTTGAGCGTGCGCGATATCGAACTGGGCATGTGTCCGATCCGCGCAGTCCGGGTGGCCTATACCGGCGAGTTGGGGTGGGAATTGCACCACCCGATGGAGATGGGCTGCTATCTTTGGGATCTGCTGATCGCCGAGGGGGTGACACCGGTCGGGGCGCGGGCGCAGAACTGGTTGCGCCAGGAAAAGAGCTATCGCGCCTTTGGTACCGAACTGGGCCGGGATGCGACGCCTCTGGAGGCTGGCTTGGACCGGTTTGTGGATCTGTCGAAGGATTTCCACGGCAAGGCGGCGATGCAGGCCTTGGGTATTCGGTCGACTTGCGTGACGGTGCTGGTGGATGGGCCCGACGATGCCGATCCTTGGGGGCGCGAGGCGCTTTTGTGGGATGGCGAAAAGGTCGGGCGCCTCACTTCGGGTGGGTATTCGGTGGCCTTCGGCAAAAGCATCGGGATGGGCTATGTGCGCCCTGACCTGGCAGTGCCGGGCACCAAGTTGAAGGTACGGATGTTCCGCGAGCTTTATGATGCAGAGGTTGTGGAGGATTCACCCTATGACCCGAGCAATGCGGTGATCCGCATGGATGGCTGACAGCGCTTAGACGATGATATCGATGGCTTCATCCAGCGCGACCGGGCCGCGATGCAGGACATGCGGAATGCCGACAAACAAAAGTGGTGGGCGCCCCAGGGCATGCATTTCGTGGAAATACGTTGTGGTGCCGACCGGCAATTCTCCAAGCGTGGCAAGTCGCTCAGAGGAATAAGCGACTACATCCGTTTTGGCGGCCCCCAGATCAGCGCTTGGCCCGGCGTTTGTGTACAGCCAGATCGCTGTGGTACTTGCTGAAAGCCCGGCCTTTTCGACCGGGATTGCCAAGAAGCGCAGACCATCGCGTGGCCAGCTATGCCCAGTCTCAAGCATTGCGGACCGGATTGCCGCCGGGTGGACGGTCGAGAATTGCACACAATCGCCCCAATGACAGCCAAGCTCGGGTAGGGGACGACTTGGAATGGCCGCCCGCCCGAGATACTTGGCCATATGGCGGTCGAACAAATCCGGGTGAGCGTCACGCAGAGTGTTAAGCGGAACCAGTGCCGCCCCCCGCAGGTCGTGCGGTCGCAGGTGATAGATGATGGGCGATGTGCTCATCAGGACAGCCTCAAAGGCCTGTGCCGCGGTGACTGCCTGCACGCCTTTCGCTGATGAATGGTGTGGCGGGCCCTGGTGACGATCACCGCACGATATGTACCGAGATTGGCGCATGGCTTGCGACATATCCGGCATTCGATGACAAGAAATGGTCACGAATGCCCGGGATGTGGCTGGCCATAACGATAAGGTCGCACTCGGCCTCTTTTGCGGTTCTGATGATATCGGAGCC
The DNA here is from genome assembly GCF_037544085.1 of Gymnodinialimonas mytili. NCBI lineage: Bacteria > Pseudomonadati > Pseudomonadota > Alphaproteobacteria > Rhodobacterales > Paracoccaceae > Gymnodinialimonas > Gymnodinialimonas mytili. The sequence continues at coordinate 924,655 of NZ_JBBIFW010000001.1, read as the reverse complement.
CACATTCAGATGCAGATCGCCGCGCAACGCCACATGATCTTGTGTTGCAATCCCGTGGGCTTCGGCTTGTTCTTTTGTGAATGCTTTCAGACGTTCGGCCATACGCTCCCCTTCGGTGCGCGGCGATGGGGTCGGGACGGCATCAACCACATTCACATAAACGACCGTGCCACTTGAGGCCTGTGCCGCTTGCGCGGCGGCGTCCAGCGCTTTGGCCAGCTTATCGATATGGTCCAGATCGACGGGTACGAGAATTTTGGAATACATGTTGGCTTCTCCCTCCTGTAACCAAGATTGCAGAGCGGTGCCTCGGGGGCTTTGATTTTGATCAAAGCCGTCGTGATGGGCGAAAGGTTGCAGATCCGGAGAGGGATGTAGCCGTCCGCGCTATGATTGAGCGCAGACGGGTCGCGTGATTAAGGCGCCAGATCCACACGGACTTGGCGCCTTCGACCCAGCGATGACCAGTGCCGGCGTAAAATCACTCCGACATCAGGGCCTGCATGGTTGCGGGGTCCATCATCATCTGCATCATGCCGCTTTCCTCCATCCGGCGCATGGAGACTTCCATGGCGCGGCAGGTGGTGGCGATGGTCATCGCAACGTCTTCGTTCAGCGGCACAGGGGTCGCAGCGCCCATCTGTTCCATCGACGTGATCTGAGTGGTGGCGAAGGCTTCCATCGCAACGACGTAGTCCGTGGCCGCTTGATCGCCGCCGACGCTGCGGATCTCGTTGAGAGTGCATTGGCCCACTTCGCGCATCTCCTCATCCCATTCCCAATCGACCATCACGGGTTCCAACTGGGGTGCGCGGGCGATCATGAACGTCGCCATGTTTTGGCCGGCGGCCTCCGATGCGGTTTCCAAACGTTCGAGTTCGGATTGTGCGGCGGCGGGTAGGGCAAAGGCGGCAAGGGCGGCGGTGGTCAGCAGGGCAAGGCGCATGAAAAGGGTCCTTTTCTGAAATAGGAGACACGCAACCAATGACCCGGCTGCGCGTCCCCGTCGAGGTCAGGGAATCCGGAAGGCCTGATATAGCAGTCCGTTGCCGTAGTCGCGCTGCTCCAGTAGCGACAATGTGAAAGACGGCGTGCCGGGTGCAAAAAGCGGTATCCCACTGCCCAGGATGCAGGGCGCGCGTTTCAGCCGCAATTCTGACAGATGGCACGCTTGCGCCAGAGCTTGGGCAAGCACGCCACCGCCGCATAGATAGATCGGTCCCTCGGCCTGTTGCCGCAGCGTATTCAGAGCTGACAGATCGCGCCAAAGCTCAATCTCCGACGTCTCAGGCAGTTCGAGCTTGGAGGAGACCACGATGCTGCGCATATGCGGATAGGGATTGGCGCCCGGCGGTAAGCCGTGGGCCAAGCCGAATTCGTAGGTCGCGCGGCCCATAAGCGCGACGGCATAGTTTTGCAGTCGGGCCATGTAATCGTCCACGATTGGGCCGCTATGGGGAAAGGCGGACACGTCCGCATCGGGGCCACAAATGTAGCCATCGGCGGAGACCGCCACGTCATAGATGATAGGGTGCAAGGGATTTCTCCGATGAAAGACAGCAAGCGGCACGCGACCGCGGGGTTTGATCGCTAAACTGTCTGAGTCATCGGCAGGGTCCTCCTATAACGCTTTCGATTTTAGTCAGGCGCCGGGCATGTGTCCAGCGCCGGTCCGCCTCGCGAGGGCGGTTCTCTCGGGTGCAGTCTACTCGCGGAACTCATTGTCCCAGTTGAAGGCCGCAGCAGCCTCCAGAGATGTCGGCCAATGGTCGAAATGAGTAGGTGTCTGGGCTTGGATCACGCGGTCGGAAGCCGGGACATAGGGCTTAATATCAAGGATCGGCGTGCCGTGGAGCAGATCGAAGTAATGCGACGTCACGAGCCCCGCCTGATGATCCACGGAGGCGATTGAAAAGACCGACAGGCCGATGGGATTTGGCCGCGCCTCGGATCGCGTTGCGAAAACGCCGAAATCCTCGGAGGTGGCGGTGTACGGCCGTGGGACGGTCATTTGCGCACGCTGATCGGTGCTATCGGTCTGATCGGCCCACCACAGCACGATCGCATGGCTGAACCCCGACAGACCAATAAGGCCATCGCGACACTCAGGCGTCAGCCGAATGCCGAATAGGCCATCCACACTCTCGCAGCTGCCGATGGGGATCAGGTTAAATGCATCAGTCATAATTATACTCCGCAGATTTGGGGGTCAGGGGAAGGCAGAGTGTGATGTCGAAACCCGTTTTGTCCGCGTTGGGGCGGTAGATCTCATATGCGGGGCGATTGCCCAGATCAGCCCGCGATCGCGGCAACCAATCCGAAAACAACCAATCCCAATACTTCGAAATACGGTGCATCTCAGAGGTCTTGAGAGAAACCCGCGCGCAAGCCGCCCGTCCGCCGGACAGGGTGCGGATTGCCACACGACCCAAAGGTTTGGTGCCCTTGGGAACGTCATGGCAGATATCGAGACGGAAGGTTTCTTCTTCTGCCAAGACTGAGTCTGACCAGGTTATGTTGATCGAGGCCTCAGGGGTTGGAAGACCAAACGCGGCGCGATGCCAAGCGCCCAACTCCGCGTAAACACGGCTGATCGCGGCGTGGGAATAGGCGCCGACATGGCGCAGGCTGGCCAGATGCCGGTCGGGCAGATCTTGGATATCAACATCGATACTCATGCCGTCGGGATAAACGGGCGTAGCGCGTAAAGCTTTTCCCATCCTGCGCAATCTGAAATCTGCGGGACGCTGTCGGCGATATAGGCTTGGCGCGCAGCCATGTGCTTTGTGAAATGCCTTGGAAAAGTTCGCGCTGCTGGAAAATCCGCAATTCAACGCAATCTCGGTAATGGCCGTGTTTCGATGATAGACTAGAGCCGTCGCTGCCATTTCCAGGCGCAAACGGCGAATACATTGTGCCACTGTCTCGCCGGTAACAGCGCGAAAAACGCGGTGGAAGTGGAACTCGGAAAACGCGGCGTGATCTGCAAGCGCGCGGATTGTGAAGGGATGGGCAGGGTCGGCACGGATCACATCCACGACTCGTTCGATCCGGCGATGATACTCCGTTCGGGTCCGATTTTTCTTGGGATGCGCAGCGGGATCTTGCATAGGCGAAAGTGCCGTGCCGGGTCGCGCGAGGCGATCAGGCGGCGCCTTGATCGAGATCGGGCTCGGCTGGGGCACCGGTTGCAGCGCGGCGGAGGGCGAACATCTGGGGATCGTCCTTGGCCTCCAAGCCGGCAAAGATGTCGGAGGCGTGCTTGTAAGCCATCTCGTAAAACAGCTTGTGCTGTCCCCAAGCAAGGAAGCCTGCACCGGTCAGGCCAGGCGGGCGGATCATCAAATCGGTGGGGTTAAGGTCGGCCATCATATCCGATTGTCCGACCAGCAGGGACCGCATCACGGTTGAGATCACACCCGGTACCCGTGCGCTAGGTTTCGCGAAGGGGTTCACGGTTTGCGCCAGCAACGCGCCGCGGCCCGGAAGGCTGTCATAATCCACGTGAACCAGCTTGTCGGTCGCCTTTTGCACATTCACCACGATATTGGGGCCTGTTTTGAGCCCGTGCATGGTGCGGAACGGCATATTGTCGATGCAGCCGCCATCCACCAGCATCCGCCCATCGGAGGTGAAGAAGGGTGGCAGAACACCCGGAATCGCCGAGGAGGCCCGGATGGCCTGCCACAATGGGCCGCGCCGGATCACCGTGGCCTCCATCGCCGACAGATCAGCGGCAACGGCATAGTAAGGCATCCAAAGATCCTCGATCGGCTCGTTGCTGAAATGCTCGACTAGTGCGGCATCCAACACTTTGTGATCAAGGAAAGCAAATTTCGGGACCGTGACACGCCGCATCGCACCGGACCGCACAAAGATCTCTTCGACCCGCGGCCCGATATCTTCGGGCGGGACCCCAAGCGCGATGGCACCCGCCATGGCTGAACCGACAGAGGTGCCGCCGACGATATCGACGGGCAGGCCAAGATCCCGCATCGCCCGAAAAACGCCGACATGCGCGACGCCAAAAGCACCGCCACCTGACAATACCAAACCAATCGCGCGGCCAGACAAAAACCGGCCCAAACGCGAGATATCGGCATCGCCGCCCGTCAGCGCCACATGGTGGTGTAGGAAAACCGGCCGGGTATCCAGCCAACGCCCGGTCCCCGCGGCCCGCTGCATCCGGTGGGGATGCAACAATACCAGCCTGCGTTGGCTCTCAGGCAGGATGGACAGAGCAAATTCCTCAAGTTCTGAGGGTGGCTGATAATGAACAGCCTGGGCCACAAACACGGCCTGATCGGCTTGTTTCAGCGCGGCGCGGGACCAGTCGCTGGCCTCGGGCGTGGCGATGAACAGCACAATGTTTGCGCTGCGTTCCTGGGTGTTTAGCCAGGCAATGGCCTGGGGGCTGGTCGGGTTCGCATCGGCGCCCAAGGCTTCGATGAGGCGATCTTGAGTTACGACGGCGACACTGTGGTGCTGCCGGATCGCCTCGGTCAGGTCGGGCACGAACCGCTCCGGCAACGGGGCGCCTGCGGCGGGCAGAATCGCAAATGTCCGTGCAGGTGGGCGGCCGGGATCGGGGCGCACACGGGCAGATGTGCGGGCCAGACGCATTGCCAGCTCTTCGGCCATTGCCTGCGGCAGCCCATCGACCTCGGCACAGAGGCGCGTATAGGCATCGCGGTCGATACGGTAGACCAGACTGTCGCGGGCGGCGACAACATCGGCGGTGCGGGGCGAGCCGGTTAGAAACGCGATTTCTCCCATCACCGAGCCCGCACCGATCTCGGCCAGGTCGACGCCATCGCGTTCCACCCGGAAGCGACCGGTTTCGACGAGGAACATCGCATCGGCGGTCGACCCTTCTGCGATCAACGTGGCGCCGCGCGACACCGGGGTGCTTTCCAGCCGCGACAGGGCCGGACCCTGGAGCAGAGAAAACAAACCTTCGGGCGCGAATTCGGGTGTCATTTCGGGGCCTTGTATCGTTGGGGTCGGGGCGTGGGGCGCAAGCTCATACGGGCCGCGACATTAACCGCAGCATCGGGAAAAGCGCAATGTGACGTTACGTTAGGACATGGCGCGGCGCGCCGTTAGCAAAAGGTTGTTGGCGGCCATGTCACGTGGCGGTTCTGGAATGAGACCGGCCTGGATCAATTGAGCCAAAACCCAATCGCGGTCCTTATAACCCGCGCCCGGCATATCCGCCGACAAACGCGCGTGGAAGGCCGCATCGCCGTCGGATGTCGTTTGTCCATCGCGCAGGAATGGGCCATAGATCGCCAAAATGCCGCCGCGCGCGGTGGCCTTGGCCGCTTCGGCCAGGCAGGTCTCGGCTTGCTCCACCGGGATCAGATGCAGCAGGTTGGCGAAGAACACCAAATCAAACGGAGCGTGCTCGGCGGCCCAACCGGGCGCGCAGGCATCCAGATCGATCGGCGCATCTATGTTGGAAGCGGGCTCTGCCGCGATCCAGGCTTTGATCGACGCCCGTCTGTCATCCGCCGGATCGCTGGGCTGCCAGTTGAGCCCGGGCATGGAGGCGGCAAAGCGGATCACGTGCTCACCGGTGCCCGCCGCAATTTCCAGCGCCCGCCCCGAGTTCGGCGCAATCTGGGCCAATGCAGCGGCGATTTCATCGCGATTGCGCAGGGCGGCGGGGGCCGACATACGCCCATCCCCGTCATCGGGTGCCACGGCATAGCGACGGTCGGGCGAGCCTGGGGGCGTCGATTGCGTCATTGCTGGGTCAGGATCTCCATCGCGCCGGACTCGACCATGCGCTGTTCGAAAACCTCCATGACTTGACAGTCAGACACGATTTCCAGCGCACGCTCATCGCTGAGCCCTTCTGGATTGTCGACCGGGTTTTCCCCGCCCAGCATATCCTGGGGTGTCAGGTCGGGCAGGGAGTTTTCCATCGCGGTGATCATGTCGCCCACTGGCGCCTCGCCGACCTCGTCGACAAAGCCATCATACATGCAACGATAGGCCGCGCGCAGCGGCTCGTCCCATTCGGGTGCAGGCATCCGGCCTTCCAGATCGGGCGCCACCTGGATGAAGGCTTGGTTCATCAGCGCATTCATCGCCTCGGTGACGACCTCGAAGCGCTCAAAATCCGATTGTGCATGCAGTGGAGCGGCGACCAATAGGCCAGCCGCCACCGACGCGGGCAAGCCAAGCGGTCTCATTGGCCCTGCAGCGCTTGCATCGCGCCCGATTCTGCCAAGCGCTGCATCTGCAATTCAACCATGCCGCAATCGTTGTTGATCGTCTGGACCTCGTTCGCCGTCAGACCCGCTGGCACGCCTGCCTCAAAGCTACCGGTCAGAATGTCGGACGGGCTGGCCGTCGCAATGGCGCGTTCCAACTCGTTCAGCATTGCCGTCACGCCATCTTCGCCCACGGAACGTTCATAGGCACGCAGTGCGCAGCGCCCGGCGCGACGCATCGGGCGGTCCCATTCGACGGAGGGTAATTGCCCTTCCAGCGCGGGAACCTGTTCCACGAGGCCTTGATAGGTCAGTGCCGTCATTTGCTCAGACAGGGCCTCGAACCGGTCGAGATTGGATTGCGCGACGGCCGCCATGGGAACGCAAATGGCAAGGGCGGCCAGGGTGGGGGTCAAAATACGGGGATGAAACAAAGATATTCTCCATCGGTTTGCTGCGGCGAGCATAGGCTTGCGCGGGGGAATGCCAAGTTCAGGTTTGGTCGCCCTAGCGGAAACGTGAGGGGCAAAGCGCAGAAATATGGGCTTTGTCCAGGGCCGGCTGTCGGTCAGCCACCAGATCGGCCAAAAGTTGCGAGGCCGCAGGCGCCGTTTGAAATCCGTATCCGCCTTGGCCCGCCGCCCACAGAAAACTGGGCATGGCTGGATCGGGGCCGATGACCAAGCAGCGATCCGGCGCAAAGGTGCGCAGGCCCGCCCAGTTGCCGGTCACGCGGGTTACCTCTGCGGTGACAAAAGGCTGATATCGCGCAATGCCCTCGGCCAGGCTCAGGTCATTGGCGTAGGCATCATGGGGATTGTCCACCCTATCTTCTTCAGCGGGAGAGACCAGCCAAGCGCCTGCATCGGGCTTGGCATACCAACTTTCATCGGCGCCCAGTAGCATCGGCCAAGCGCGCACATCGTGGCCTCCGGGCGCAGGCATCCGAGCGACGGAGCGGCGCAACGGGATCAGGCCCAGTGGTGTGATCCCGGCCATGGCGGCGATCTGATCGGCCCAGGCGCCTGCCGCGTTCACGATGTGCCGGGCGCGATAGGTTTCGTTTGCCGTCACCCGCCAAATGGTGCCGTCTTGGGTGATCTCCGCCACGGGCGCATGGGTGGCGATGCGGCCTTTAGAACGGATGGTTTTGGCGAAATTCTGCACCATGCGGTCGGTGTCGATATCCCAGGCATCGTCATTCATGGCTGCGCCCACAACATGATCGAGATTCAGGATAGGCACGCGTGCCTGCGCCTCGGCTGGGGTCAGAGGTGTCAGCGCCATCGACGCAATATCACGAGCCAGCGCAGCCTCTTGGCCGGGTCCGCCCAGCATCATCAGACCACGGGGGCTGAGTAATCCTCCATCAAGCGTATCAAGGTCGGCCCGCGAGGCTTGGTTTAGCGCGACAGTGACCGAGTTGCCGTAGCTGCCTTCATATAGCGCGGCGGAGCGACCGGATGCATGGTAGGCGGGCGCGGTTTCTGCCTCCAGCACACAGACCGATCCCAAACTGGCGAGCCGCGCGCCCGCCGAAACGCCCGCAATGCCGCCGCCGATCACGATGAAATCATAGATCATTGGCGGACCGTATTCACAGTGATCAGGCCCGGCAAGATACGCCGTTCCAAGGCGCGCTTGGCAGGGCAATGTGCCTCTGCATTTTCCTCAATCTGGACAATTTTCGACATATTTCGCTGGAATAAACCAGATCGACAGAACTCTACACGTGTTGTGTGCGGAGGGTCGGCCACGCGCCACGCGCCTGCAGATGACATTGATTTGGACCTTATTGACACGGGATTGACCGATGAAATCTACGCTGCTGTCCCTTATCCTTGCTGGTGCCGCGGTCTTGGGCGCCACGCAAGCCTCGGCTGTGACTTACCAAAACATTTCTGGCGTCGTGCATGAGAACCTGGTGCCAAGCAGCGCGCCCGCCGCTGCACCCGGCCAGGTGCTGGGCGACTTTGGCACAAACCCCAGCGCCCATGTGCTTGAGATCGTTGGCAACACGTCGATCTATGGTGGATTGGTGCATGCCAATACCGCGCGCAACCAATACTTGGATGGCTGGACGCTTGATTTTGGCACCGGCATTTATGACGTCACCTTCAATTGGGCGGGGGATCAACGCTCCCGCTTCAACGCATTCGATGGCGAATTCTCGGTAAACGGCGCATCCACTGCGATTGGAGAAAGCGGGTCGCTGACCTATCGCGGGCTCACTGGACAGGTCACGTTCTTGATCGATCCGGTTGCCGGCCAATCCACGCCGCGCGAACAGGCGACCTGGGATCTGCAAGTGGTTGCGGCGGTGCCGCTCCCTGCGAGTGCCCTATTGTTGGCGGTCGGTCTGGCCGGTCTTGGGGCTTTGCGTCGTCGTACCGTCGCTTGATCTTGACCCTTTTAACACAAAGGCCCGCCAAACAGGCGGGCCTTTGTATTTTTTGCGTTAAAGTCTTTGAAGATTTGGGTCAGTTCGGGATTTCGCTTGTGATCCCCTCGACGTAGAAATCCATCCCGGCCAGTGTGCCATCGTCGGGCGTTTCGCCCTCGGCCAGCCAGACGCTGCCGTCCTGGCGATTGATCGGGCCGGTGAAAGGGTGATACTCACCTGCGCCAATTGCGTCGATCATCGCCTGGGCAGAAGCCTGAACCTCCTCAGGGATAACATCCGTCATCTCACCAATGCGCACCATGCCGGGCCCGATCCCATCCCAGGTATCGGTCTGTTCCCAGGTGCCGTCCATCGCTTCACCAACCCGGCGGATATAGTACGGCGCCCAGTCGTCGATGATCGAAGCCATCCGAGGCTGCGGCGCGAATTGGATCATGTCGGAGGCCTGGCCGAAGCTGAGGATCCCGGCCTCTTCCGCGGCTTCCTGCGGCGTTGTGGAATCGGTGTGCTGCATCAGTACATCCACACCCGCATCGATCAGCGCTTGGGCGGCATCGGCCTCAACGGCGGGGTCAAACCAAGTGTAGACCCAGACCACACGCATCTCGACATCGGGGTTCACTTCGCGCGCATGCAGATAGGCAGCGTTGATGCCACGGATCACTTCGGGGATCGGATACGACGCGATATAACCGATGATATTGCTTTCGGTCATGTGCCCGGCAATGTGTCCGGTCACGGCGCGGCCTTCATAGAAGCGACCGGAATAGGTCGACACGTTGGGATGTTCGCGCAAATAGCCGGTAGCATGTTCGAAATAGACATCCGGGAATTGCCCTGCGATGGCGTTCGTTGCCTCGCCATATCCGAACGAGGTCGTAAAGATCATATCGGCGCCGTTCAGGATCATCTGGGTCATCACCCGCTCGGCATCGGCGCCTTCGGCAACGCTTTCGACAAAGCTGGTTTCCACGGCGTCGCCGAAATGCTCTTCGACGGCTTGGCGGCCCTGATCATGTTCATAGTTCCAGCCGTAGTCACCGGTCGGTCCGACATAGACGAAGCCGACCTGGAACGGGTCGTCTTGGGCGAATGCAGCGCCGGTCAGGGCCAGTGTGCCCAGTGCGGCGCTGGCCATTAAGGTTCTGAATGTTGTCATAAGGTATCTCCTCTGTCAGTCGTCTCGTTTTGGTTTGGTGATGTGGTTTGCTCCGCCGAGGCGTTGCTGCGTAGGTGATCGGACGGTGACGCTTCGGTGAGCGCTGCGGTGATCAACCCGGCGGGAACCGCGACGATCCCAATGCCGATCAGAAGAACCAGACCGGTAAAGACACGCCCGCCGGTCGTGATGGGATAGACATCGCCGTAGCCCACGGTGGTCAGCGTGGCGACCGCCCACCAGAGGCTTTCGGGGATCGAGCTGAACCCGTTGGGCTGTACCTCGTGCTCAAAGTGATAAATTCCCACGGCGGCCAGATAGAGGGCGACGACGGCGATAAACAAGAATATCCCGAATTCGGCTTTGACCTTGTCGATCGCCGCGCCGATGCGGTCCAGCGCGCGGTTGGCTTTGAACAATTTCAGCAAACGCAAGATCCGCAATAGCCGCAGCGCCCGGACGGTGGTCAGGTCGGGGAACAGGAACAGAAGCGCGGGCACCACGGCGATAAAATCGATGATGCCCCAAAAACTGAACGCGTATTTCAGCGGCTGTTCCGAACAGGTCAAGCGCAACACATATTCGACGGTGAACAACCCCAAGATCACAAGCTCCGCTGTGACCAGAAGCGTATTGGCCCGTGGGCTCAGATCCGGCAGCGTTTCCAGCGCGATGACCACGGCGGAGGCACAGATCAACGCGTAGATGAACAGCGCGACGCCGCGGCCCACGCGTGGATGGGTGCCATCCAAGATGTCGATTACATCGCGCCGCTTCATCGCTTACCCGCTTGCATGGAACGTCCGGCCCAGATCGCCCGGCGCGTTCAGCGACGTGCGAGCCCGGTCCGATGACATGATGACCAACACGGCGATGGTGACAAGGTAGGGGGAGGCGTCCAGCAATGCGACAGGCACCGGCACCTCTTGGGCTTGCAGTCGCAATTGCAGTGCGGCGATGCCCCCGAAAAGCCAGGCGCCGAACAGAACGCGCCCCGATTTCCAGGCGGCGAACACAACCAGCGCCAGCGCGATCCATCCGGCACCCGCGGTCATACCCTGCACCCAGTTTTCCACATAAACGACGCTGAGAAACGCGCCACCTAGACCCGCCATTGCGCCGCCAAAGACAATTGCGGCGCAGCGGATCCGGACAACCTTGTAGCCCAGTGCGTGCGCCGCATCATGACTTTCGCCCACAGCACGCAGGATCAATCCGGTCCGCGTGTGGCGCAGCACATAGGCAATCACAAACACAGCTGCGATGGCGAGGTAAGTCACCAGATCGTGACTCAACAAGATGGGGCCGATCATAGGAATTTCGCGCAAAGCGGCGGGCAGAGGTTTGGCGACTTCGGGGATCGGAGTGCCTTCATACCCCACGCCCAAAAGCGCCGAGAGGCCTAGACCGAACAATGTCAGCGCCAGCCCCGTCGCCACCTGGTTCGACATCAGAAATTGCGTCAGCGCGGCAAAGATCATGCTGAGAAGCGCCGCGCCCGTGCCACCCGCCAGGAAGGCCAAGGTCGGAGACCCGGTCTCATGGGCGGTGATGAAGCCGCAGACAGCGCCGGTGATCATCATGCCTTCAACGCCTAGGTTCAGGACGCCTGCCTTTTCCACCACCAACTCGCCCAGAGCGGCCAGCAAGACTGGGGTTGAGATCGTGATCAGCGCGACGATCAGCGTGACGGGATCGATCATGGCGCAAGTGCTCCGGGTAGGATGCCTAAGCGGATGACGGGCGTAAAGGCTCCGAGGGCCAAGCCGAGAATGAAGGCAATGCGACGATTGCGATGGTTTGTGTCGCGCAAGGCGCTGCTTCGTTTCGGCAGAAGAAATCTATCGGCGACGCCGGTTGATATGATTGCCAAGATAAGCGCACCGCCAAAGATCCAAGCGAATCCAGTGTCGGTGAACAGGAAAAGCACCAGCATCGAGGTAAACCCCCCGATGATCAGACCAGCTCCAACGTCGAGCGCCATGAGAAGCAATGTCATGAAGATGCGGAGCGGTGCTGCGGTCATGGTGCCGCTCCAAATGCACCGCTGCGCCAGGCTTGCGCTGTCAGAAGAGTTGCAGAGGTGACGAAGCCGACCAAAAGCCCGTGGTGCAAGATCCAGGGTTCCGGCGGCACGGAGAGCGGTGCAGGGCGCGGCGGATAGGTTGGGCGGGGTTTGCCACGGGCGGCACGCCAAAGCCAAGCAATGCCATAAATGATGCCGTCAAACAGCATTTGGCCAATAAAGTGTAGGATCATGATGGGGATCAGAAGCACGAGAAGCAGCCAGAGCCCTTCCTTGAGCAGGAACACCATGCCGACTGCGCCAAAACCCAACAGGGCGCCAATCACGCAGCGCGCCAGGGTCAATGGCAGATCCCCAAGTCGGAATGGGCGGTATTCACTCATGCCACGCGGTCCCGTCCGATGCGGATGCGGTAGTTCGATAAAACGTCCAGCGCCAGCAAGAAGAACAGCAACATGCCTTGGAACGCCTGGATCGCAGGGGCGGGAACCTGCAGCATCAGTTGCGCCATGTCGCCACCGATATAGGTCAGCGCCATCAACAGCCCCGCCAGAAGGATCCCGATGGGGTTCAGGCGTCCGAGGAAGGCAACGATAATCGCCGTGAACCCGTAGCCGACATTAAAATCGATGGTGATCTGACCGGCCGGTCCCGCAACTTCAAACAGACCTGCGGCGCCAGCCAGCGCGCCCGAAATGCCCAAGCACAAAATCACCGTGCGCGTCGGGTTCACGCCCGAAAACCGCGCCGCGCGGGGGGCCTGCCCCGCCAATTTGATCTGGTAGCCGATTGTATGCTTCTGGAACAATATGAAGGCGGCGATAACGGCGAGAAAGGCGGCGACTACACCCCAATGCATGCCGGTTCCGGCAATCAACTCTGGGTTATCGGTGCCCGCATGACGCGCCAGGTTCCGCGAGCCGGGAAAGCCTTGCCCATCGGGATTGCGCAACCAACCCGTCGCGGCGGAGGCCAACATCGCTTCGGCCACGTAGACCAAAAGCAGAGATACCAGGATTTCATTGGTGTTGGCCATCGTCTTTAGCAAAGCGGGGATCATCGCCCAAAGCCATCCGCCAATCAGACCCGCAATGACCATGCCAGGGAAGATCAACACGCTTTCTGATGGATAGAGAGCCAAGCCAAATGCAGCGCCACAAATGGCACCGACGATGTACTGCCCCTCGGCCCCAATATTCCAAATGCCGGCACGGAATCCCAGCGACAGGCCGATGGCAATCAAGATCAGTGGCCCCGCTTTCACCAGCAATTGCGGGCGCGAGAAACTGGCAAAGCGTTCATGAAACAGCGGATCCCAGAAGATCACGCGGATCACCTCGACCGGATCCTGGCCCAAAGCCGCAAACATCGCGCCACCGGCCACCATTGTCAGAAGGACGGCCAGGATCGGCGTGCTCAGCGCCCAGGCACGCGACGGGGCGGGGCGTTTCTCCAGGCGGATCATGCGCTGATCTCCTGCAAGTCTTCGGGATGGGCTTCCTCCATACCGTGGGCGCCGCCCAACATCAGGCCGATCGCTTCCATGCTCAACTCGCGCGCCGGGCGTGGTGCGGAAAGACGCCCTTCGTTCAAGGCGCAGAACTGATCCGAGATTTCCAACAGCTCATCCAGATCCTGACTGATCACAATGACACCGGCGCCGCCCTGGGCCAGATCCAACAGGGCTTGTCGGATCGCCGCTGCCGCAGAGGCATCAACGCCCCAGGTTGGCTGATTGACGACCAGAACATCGGGCTGCTGCAGAATCTCGCGCCCGATCACAAATTTCTGCAAGTTGCCACCGGACAGAGCGCGTGCGGCGGTTCCGCTGCCCGGCGTGCGAACATCGAAACGTGTGATAATGTCTTCGGCAAATCGGCGCGCTTTGGACCACGACAAGAAACCACTCCGCGCCAGGTCCTTGCGTTGACGCGCGGTGAGAACGGCGTTTTCCACCAGGCTCATATCGGGCGCTGCCGCGTGGCCAAGGCGCTCCTCCGGCGCCGAAAGCAGCCCATTGGCGCGGCGCGCATCCGGGCCTTGGGCGCTGATATCATGCGCCTTGAAGATCAGGCTGCCCGGTGGGGCGCGCCGTTCGCCGGACAAGATGGCCAGCAACTCGTCCTGGCCATTGCCCGCAACCCCGCCGATGCCCAATACCTCGCCTTGGTGGAGCACCAATGAAACATCTCGAAGCGCTGTCCCAAAGGCGCTTGCAGGCGGTATCGACAAGCCGGTGACATGCAGCAATACGTCGCCCGGTGGGGTGGCGTCCCGTGCCGGTTGCGCCAAGGATTTGCCGACCATCATCTCGGCCATCTGGGCGGCCGAGCTTTGCTTCGGGTCGCACCCCCCGACAACCTTTCCCAAGCGCAGGATCGTTGCCGCATCGCACAGCGCCCGGATCTCTTCCAGCTTGTGGGAGATATACAGGATCGCCGTGCCCTCGGCACTGAGCTTTCGGAGGGTCTGAAACAGGATCTCAACCTCTTGCGGGGTCAAGACGCTTGTAGGTTCGTCCATGATTAGCAGCTTGGGATCCTGCAGCAGACAGCGGATAATCTCGACTCGCTGCCGTTCCCCGGCGGACAGATCACCCACCAGGCTGTCAGGATCCAGGGGCAAGCCATATGCTGTACTGACCTCACGGATTTTTAGGCCCAGATCGCGCGGCTTTGGCGGGTCCTCCATGCCGAGGGCGATGTTTTCCGCGACCGACAGCGCGTCAAATAGACTGAAATGCTGGAACACCATTGCGACACCGGCGGCACGCGCGGCGCGCGGTTCGACCGGTGTAAAAGGTGCCCCATTCAGCGCCATCGTTCCGCTATCGGGGGCGACGAGGCCGTAGATCATCTTGACCAATGTCGATTTGCCCGCGCCATTCTCTCCCAACAGCGCGTGGATTTCGCCAGGTTGAATAGCAAAGGAGACGTCGTCATTCGCAATGACGCCGGGATAGGCCTTGGTCAGCCCCCGGATGTCGAGAAGTGGCGCGTTCATAACCCCCCAGTCGGCGACGCATCTGCTGATTCTTGCAGCATTTGCTTATCAAGTAGCCGCGCTGCCACGCCAACCGCAATGGCTTGAGGGTGTTTGCCCAGTCTCGGGTCGCCGATGGGACACAGGATGCGCGAAATTTGAGCATCCGCATGGCCGAGTTGGCCGAGTCGTTTGCGGAAGCGCGCCCATTTCGTAGCAGAGCCGATCAGGCCGCATTCCGCAAAATCTTGGCGCAGCACCGCATCGCATAAGGCAAGATCGATGTCGTGGCTGTAGGTCAAGATTATGTGACGCGCATCCGCAGGCGCATGGGCCATGGCGCGTGGCATGTCGGCAGCGATTAGCGATGTGACGCCTTGCGGCATCTCTGCCGGAAACCGCCGGGCATCGGTATCGATGAGGGTGATCGGCAGATCTTCGAATGGCGCAAGGGTTGCTGCGATGGCGCGCCCAACATGGCCCGCCCCCCAAATCCAGATCGGTGGTTCAGTCGGTTCAATGTCCGGGGCGTCGGCTATGAAATCAAGCGTCACGGCCCCCCCGCAGCACTGCCCCAGATCGGGTCCAAGCGGAAATGTACGCTCTGCTTGCAAAGTGCCATCGGCCAGCATCGTACGCGCGATGCGGATCGCCTCCCATTCCAGGGCGCCGCCGCCGATTGTGCCATTAACATCATCGGGCCCCACACGCATCGTCGCCCCGGCATCGCGCGGCGCGGAGCCTCGGCTGCTCCGGACAGTGACGGTGATCTCTTGGCTCATGCGCGCGCCCGGTCCACGGCGGCCAAAGTGGCCTCGGGTGTTGCCGGTGCCTGGAGGTCAGGAAAGCTCGGGCCACAGGCCGAACAGGCATGTCCAAGCGCGGAGAATACGCTGATACCCAACATGAACGGCGGCTCGCCCACCGCTTTGGAGCGATAGATCGTGTCTTCGCGGTTCGGCCCATCCCAAAGCGCCACGTTGAACACGTCTGGCGTGTCCGAGGCGCAAGGAATCTTGTAGGTGGAAGGTGCATGGGTTTTCAGTGCGCCGCGCCCGTCCCAGACCAGTTCTTCCATTGTCAGCCAGCCAGCGCCCTGTACAAAGCCGCCCTCGATCTGACCCATGTCCAGCGCCGGGTTCAGCGACGCACCGGCATCGTGCAAAATATCCGTGCGCAGGATACGGTTTTCGCCGGTTAGCGTGTCGATGACGACCTCGGAACAGGCGGCCCCATAGGCAAAGTAGAAAAACGGCCGCCCATGGCCTGCGATCCGGTCCCATTCGATCTTGGGTGTCTTGTAGAACCCTGTCGCTGATAGGCTGACGCGCGCCATGTAGGTTTTCGCCACCGCGTCCTCGAAGGGCATAGCGGCGCTATCGGCGCGCACCTCGCCATCAGTGAACACAACCCGCGCAGGGTCCGCTTGCAGCTCTGGCGCGACCACCTCCGCGATGCGATCGCGGATCGTGTCGCAGGCAGCTTTCACGGCCATGCCGTTCAAGTCGGTCCCTGAGGACGCCGCCGTGGCCGAGGTGTTCGGCACCTTTCCTGTATCTGTTGCGGTGATCTTCACCTTTGCGATGTCTACGCCAAATCGATCCGCGGCGACCTGCGCAACCTTTTGGAATAGACCCTGACCCATCTCGGTCCCGCCATGGTTCATATGGATGGAGCCGTCTTGATAGACATGCACCAAAGCGCCCGCTTGGTTCAAATGTGTCAGCGTGAATGAGATGCCAAACTTCACCGGTGTCAGCGCGATCCCCCGCTTTAGCACCGGCTCGCAGGCGTTCCAATTATCCACAGCTGCCTTACGTTTTTCGAACGAACAGCTTTCGTAAAGCTTTGTCGTCAGGTCATGCAGTATGAAGTCTTCAACCTTCATCCCGTAGGGCGTGGTATTCTCTTCGATCGTTTGCATCCGCGAATATGCGCCGCCAAAGCGCGCCGAATGCCCCCCGCCGGAGACCTTCACCGCACCGCGCCCCGTCAGATCGGCCTGGTCCAGACGCCCCCCCTTCCGCTGGCTCGAAATACCCCCGCCGGAGGCATCTGAACTCTCACCCAGCGCTGCCCGATAGTAATTTAGGCGCCGCAGATCCAGCGGATCTATTCCAAGCTGATGCGCGGCGTGGTCCATCACACGCTCGATGCCGAGCATACCTTGGGGTCCGCCAAAACCGCGGAACGCGGTGGCCGATTGTGTGTTGGTTTTCAGCCGGTGTGAAGTGATCCGCGCATTGGGCAACAGATAGGCATTGTCCGAGTGCAGCATCGCGCGGTCGGCCACGGGCAGGCTGAGATCCATTGCCCAGCCACAGCGGACAAGCTGTGTGAAATCCACGCCCAGCAGTCTCCCGTCCTCCTCGAACCCGGCACGGTAGATCACACGTGCATCATGTCGCTTGCCGGTGATCACAAAGTCATCATCGCGATCATAACGCATCTTGCAGGGCCGCCCGGTGCGTGCGGCCACCAAGGCGCAGGCGATGGCCAGATAATTGCCTTGGCTTTCTTTGCCGCCAAATCCGCCGCCCATCCGGCGGACCTCGACCCGCACGCTGTGCATCGGTTGGCCTAGCGCATCGGCCACCTTGTGTTGGATTTCGGTCGGGTGCTGGGATGAGGTCTGGATCACTACATCCCCGCCTTCTTGCGGCAGGGCGAGGGCGGATTGACCCTCCAGATAAAAGTGCTCTTGTCCGCCGACATCGATCCGACCCTCGACGATATGAGCTGCCTCGCTCAAAGCCGCCTCCACGTCACCTTTCGCGTAGATGCGCGGCCCATCTTCGAAGCGGCTGTCGGCGGCCAGCGCCTCATCAATCGTCAGGATCGGTGCCTCTTCCGCGATGTCGATCTGAGCCAAAACCGCGGCGCGCCTTGCGGCGAGGTGGCTTTCAGCGGCTACGAGAAACAGCGGCTGACCGGCGTAATGTACCGCACCGTCGCTCAGCAGGGGCTCGTCATGATTGGACGGGGAGCAATCGGGGATCGGAGACAGGTCGGATCCTGCCAGCACCGCGATCACACCTTCGGCCGCGCGTACGGCAGACAGATCCAGATTGCGGATCTGACCCTTTGCCACCTGGCTCAACCCAAAGGCCAAATGCAGGCAATCGGCAGGGGTGGGGATATCATCCACATATCGCGCTGCGCCAGTGACATGCAGAGACGCGGCATCATGGGGCAGGGGCTTATGCACATTCATGACCGTACCTCCAACGCCGTGGTCCGGGCGCCTGATCGTTCGTGGAACACCCGTTTGAGCATCCCCTGCGCCGCGCGCAATCGATACTCGGCGGAAGCGCGCATATCGCTAAGGGGGCTGAAATCTTCGGCAAAGGCGGGCAAGGCTGCGTTGATCACCGGCTCGGTAAATGGCTGCTCCAAAAGGGCAGCCTCGACGGCGATCGCGCGTTTGGGGATGCCCGCCATCCCGCCAAATGCAATTCGCACGGCGGCGATGCGGTTGTCTTGGATGCGGAGATTAAACGCACCGCAAACGGCGGAGATGTCTTGATCGAACCGTTTCGACAATTTGTAGACGCGCAGATCGGCCAGATCTCTCGGGATCGAAACTGCCTCGACAAATTCGCCGGGGGCGCGGTCTTGCTTTCCGTAATCCAGAAAGAAATCCTCGATCGGGATCACGCGTCGTGTGTCACCTTTGCGCAGATGCAAGCTCGCGCCGAGGGCGATTAATGGCGGTGGGCTGTCACCGATCGGTGATCCATTGGCAATGTTACCGCCAAGCGTCGCTGCGTTGCGAACTTGGACGGACCCATAACGGCGGATCATCTCGGCATAGCTTGCGCTCAGCGGCCTGATCGCGGCATGCAATTCAGTCAGCGTCGTCATCGCGCCCACGCGTAGCATGTCGCCATCCTGCGTGACGCCACTTAGATCTGCACATTGATTGAGAAACGCTACCGGGCCGAGATTGCGGTGCTGTTTGGTGACCCACAAGCCGACATCGGTTGCGCCCGCGATCAAAGTGGCTTCCGGGTGCGCGGCATACCATTCAGCAAGGTCATCGGCTGATTTTGGCGTCGCGATTTGAGCCTTTGTGCTCGCGGAGGTTTCGCCGGTGTCGGCCAAAGCAGCCTTGCTGAGCGCAATGGCATCTTCGCGCATGTGGCCTGGGATGGCAGCGCTGGCTGCGGCATCGGCGGCGCGCAAGATCGGTGCATACCCGGTGCAACGACAGAGGTTGCCCGCAATCTGGTCGGCATGGTCCGTCGCACCGTTGAGATGGGCGGTCGCCATTGAGACCACAAAGCCCGGTGTGCAAAACCCGCATTGGGATCCATGCAGATCGACCATGGCCCGTTGCACCGGGTGAAGCGTGCCATCGGGCGCCGCGATCCCTTCCACTGTGCGCACGGCGCGGCCATCGAGTTGCGGCAGGAACAGGATGCACGCGTTCAGCGTGCGTGCACTGCCGTCAGGGTCGGTCACCATCACTGTGCAAGCGCCGCAATCACCTTCATTGCAGCCTTCTTTGGTGCCGGTCAGGCGCCTTTCCTCGCGAAGCCAGTCGAGCAACGTCACGGTGGGGGCCGTGTCGACGGCCTGCGGTTCTCCGTTCAGCAGGAACCGGATTGTCATGTGCGTCAAGCCTGCCGCGTTACCTGGTGGGGCGGGTGGTCATCCGACCCTCGATGCGGCGTAGAGGGCGGCCCGATTTCGCACGACCTCGCGCAGCAAACCGGGAAAAGCGCCGGATTTCAAGCGTTCGGATCAGTCCAATAATGTCGCGGGCATACCCGGATCCCAGCTTTCGGTGCCGGTATTGTAGGCGGAAAAGCCGATACCGGCCCCTTGGGAGAAGCCCCAGTAGCACCACGGTAGACTGTTCGCTTCGGCGGTTTCGCGGACCGCCCTGATCCAACTGAGACGTTGGGTTTCGTCGGTCGCGCCGTACACACCGAACTCACCCAGAAAGACGGGTCCCGCTGCAGATGCAGCCTGCGCCATATCTGCTGCCAGCGCCGCGCGATCTTGCGCACTTCCCCAATCGGAGGGCGGCGGCGGATCATTAAGATAGGCGGCCTGTTGATGGGTGAAGTCCCAAGGTCTGTAGTAGTGAAACGTGCGTACCTCTCGGTGGCCGGGCGCGGGCAGACGCAACATCTCGTCAAGATCGTTCCAGTCGCCGCCGCCCGTGATGATCCAACGGTCGGGATTCGTCTGACGGATCATCGCGGTGATGTCTGTGAAGACAGGTACGGCCAGTTCGGTGGTGAAATTGATCGCAGGTTCATTGAACAACTCGAACATCAGACTGTCGGGGGCGCCCGCATAGTGGTGGGCAAGCTCTTCCCAGATATTGATCAACGTATCGATATGGGCGCCGGGGTTGTCTTTGAGCGCCAAGAAATGATGCAGGTCGAGGATCGTATTGAGCCCTTCGGTCTCGGCCCAACCAATCACTTGATCTGTGCGTGCAAGAATGGCGGGGTCAAGCCGCTCGCCATCCCAATGATCTGCAAACCGAACGGGCAGGCGGATCGTGTCAAATCCCGCCTCGGCTATCAGAGCAATATGATCTTGCGCGACGATATAGCCCCAATCGCCTTCAACCGGGGCCTCCATCGCGGCGCCAAGGTTGATGCAGCGGGCGACGGGAAAGGCATGGGCGGTCAAAGGCCAGGACAGGGTCATAGCGAGCATCAGTGATTTCATCGCAAAACCCTGCCATGCCATTCGGCACCAGCCAAGCCTATGACTATTCCAGATGTTGTGTCAGGTTTTCCATTGCGTGGGTCCATCCCGCCTCAAATTCGGCGAACATCTCATCACCGATATAGCTGGCCACCATGATCGTCGCCGCCAGATCGGTGCCGCTTTTGGATTGGGTCAGATCGAAGACTGCAAGGCTGGTGCCGAGTGTCGTACCCTCTGCGAGCAGCGTTTCGGCGTAGGCGATGCGCTCAGGCTCAAGCAGGATCCAGTCGGTATGCACATCGACATACGGGTTGTCGGCGGGGCCGCAACGCGAATGCTCGCGCAGGCCCGGCGCCGCCTCGGGTTGGTTTTCGATGATCACAACCTGATCGGGCCCTGGCGGTCCCCAGGCCATCCGCGCCTCGGCGGAGGTCAGCGCCCGGTAGACGCGCGCTGGATCGGCTGTAAGGGCCCGGACAAAGGTGAGGGTTTTGGTATCTGTCATTCCATTTGATCCTTGTTGAGATAAGCGTCGAGCCGATCGAGCTTGCCGACCCAGATCTCGTGTTGTTGGTCCAGCCAGTTTTCGGCCACGGCCAATGCCTCTGGATGAAGCGTACAGATCCGCGTGCGTCCAATTTTGCGGGTCTGCACAAGCCCTGCACGTTCCAGAGTTTTGATGTGTTTTAGGAAGCTGGGCAGCGCCATGTCATGCGGCGCTGCAAGATCGCTGACGGGCGCCTCGCCAGTGCCGAGGCGTGCGATAACGGCGCGTCGGGTCGGGTCGGACAGGGCAGCAAATATATCATCGAGATTATTAGCCATACGGCTAAGTATCATAGCCAATAACAAAAACAAAGCCATTTGGCTCAGTTTCTGAGAGGTGATTGAAAAGGATCAGTTTTGATCCCCGTTTGAGTCTAATTTTAGTGATTAGGCCGCGTGAACGACGCGCGGCTGTACAGCAGGCGCAAAGGCGCGGCGAGCGTCTTGGAAGAGGTTTTGGGCGGCTTGGCTGGCCCGCATTTCGGCGGCGGAAAGGGCGCGAACCGGCCGGGTTGCCTTGCGGCGTGCGGCTTCGCGCTCTGCGTCGCGCCGGTCAAGCTCCGCTGCGCGGCGGCGGGCAGCGGCTTTTGCATCCTGGCGGTTTTGATCGCGCTGCGCGCGCATTTGGGCACGACGGCGCTGTTCTGCGGCATGTTGTTGTGCCTGAACGTCGGCCCGTGCTTGCGCCTGGGCTTTCCGGGCGCTCGAAGCGCGCGTTGATTGTGCCTTGGCGCCTTCGCGCGAGACAGGTGCGGCCGCGGTCACCAGGTCAAAGGCCGCATTCAACTCGGCCAAGCGTCGGTTGGCGGCGTCTTTGTCCCCGCGAAACTGATCTGGGTGATACGTCCGCACCAGAGCCCGCCATGCCTGTCGGATGGCCTTGGCATCTGCCTGGGGGGAAACGCCCAGAAGATCGAACGCCTCGATAACGGCTTGGCTGTGCATGATGCGTCCTTTCCAGGTGCTTCTTTGCGCCATTGGCGGGTTAACCGATCAACAACGTCTAAAATGCACAGTAAATGCGTTCGAACCGTTCGGGCAGGGGGCGAATTACTAACTGGTTAATCGCAAATGCCCCAGTCTTGGGGGTTTCCGGTGCCTCGGGCGCAAGATAAGCTATCCACCATGGGACAGCCACGATTCATTCACCTCCGCCTGCACACCGAATATTCGCTTCTGGAAGGGGCGATGAAGGTTAAGAAACTGCCCGGCCAAGTGGCTGATGCGGGCATGCCCGCAGTGGCGGTGACAGATACGAACAACATGTTCTGCGCGCTCGAATTCTCGGAGATGGCGAAGAAGGCGGGCGTGCAGCCGATCATCGGCTGCCAGATCGATGTGACCTACGAGGTTGCGGCCCCAGGTGAAAAGCCGCGCGCGCCCGCGGCCTTGGTCCTGTTGGCGCAGAACCGTTTTGGTTATGAAAACCTGATGAAATTGAACTCTGCGCTGTATCTGCGTGGGGATGGTACGTTGCCCCATGTGACGCTGGGCGAGTTGGAGGCGCATTCTGAGGGTTTGATTTGCCTGAGCGGCGGGCCTGAAGGGCCGGTCGGGCAACATCTGCAGGCCGCGCAGCGACCCAAGGCCGAGGCGTTGCTAAAGACGTTGGCGGCGATCTATCCGGACCGCCTTTATGTGGAACTGCAGCGCCATCCGGGTGACGGCGGCTTGCCCGAGACTGAGCGTCTCACCGAGCGCGGCCATGTGGAACTCGCTTACGCGCTAGATCTGCCACTGGTGGCCACAAACGACGTCTATTTTCCAAAGCCCGAAGTGTACGAGGCCCATGACGCGATGATCTGCATCGCCCAGGGCGCCTATGTCGACCAATCCGAGCCGCGCCGCCGCCTGACGCCGCAGCATTCGTTCAAGTCGCCTGAGGAAATGGCAGCCCTGTTTGCCGACTTGCCCGAGGCGTTGGAGAACACGGTCGAAATTGCACGGCGTTGTGCGTTCCGGGCGGAAACGCACGATCCGATCTTGCCGAAATTCGCCGATGACGAGGTGGCCGAGCTGCGCCGCATGGCCAATGAGGGGCTCCAGGCACGTTTGGCGGTGATCCCCCACGCCGCGACGGTGGAAGAGTATCAGAAGAGGCTTGATTTCGAGCTGGGGATTATCGAAGGAATGGGTTTTCCCGGTTACTTCTTGATCGTGGCCGACTTCATCCAATGGGCCAAGGACCATGACATTCCGGTGGGGCCGGGCCGCGGCTCGGGTGCGGGTAGTCTGGTGGCCTACGCGTTGACGATCACCGACCTTGACCCGCTGCGCTATTCTCTGCTGTTTGAGCGATTCCTGAACCCGGAACGTGTGTCCATGCCGGATTTCGATATCGATTTCTGCATGGATCGCCGCGAAGAAGTGATCCGCTACGTGCAGGAGAAGTACGGACGCGACAAGGTGGGGCAGATCATCACCTTCGGTGCACTTCTGTCCAAAGCTGCTGTCCGCGACGTGGGCCGCGTGTTGCAGATGCCGTTTGGTCAGGTGGATCGACTGTCGAAGATGATCCCGGTGGAGGGGGTGAAGCCCGTCTCGATTGGGCAGGCCATCAAGGACGAGCCGCGGTTCCTGGATGAAATGCGCGAGACCGAGCAAGACAGACGCGACGGCAAGGTGAACCCGACGCGCCGCTTGATGGACTATGCCGAGAAGATCGAGGGCTTGCTTCGGAATGCCTCGACCCACGCCGCCGGTGTCGTGATCGGTGACCGACCGCTGGATGAACTGGTGCCGCTCTACCGCGATCCGCGGTCCGACATGCCCGCGACGCAGTTCAACATGAAGTGGGTCGAACCGGCGGGCCTGGTGAAGTTTGACTTCTTGGGCTTGAAGACGCTTACCGTGGTGCAAAACGCCATTGACCTGATCCATGCCTCGGGCCGTCAGCTCCATGAGGCTCCCGGCGGCACACGCCTTTACGAGCCGGAGGCGGGGACGGAAAACCAGATCAACGCCATCCCGCTGAATGATACGGCCAGCTATGAGCTCTATGCCTCCGCCAAGACGGTGGCGGTGTTCCAGGTGGAATCGACGGGCATGATGGATGCGCTGAGGCGCATGAAACCTGACTGTATCGAGGATATCATCGCCCTTGTGGCGCTTTACCGGCCCGGCCCGATGGAGAACATCCCGAAATTCTGCGAGGTGAAGAACGGGCTCAGCGCACGCGAGAACCTGCACCCGACCATCGACCACATCCTGGACGAGACCCAGGGCATCATCGTCTATCAGGAACAGGTGATGCAGATCGCCCAGGAGATGGCGGGCTACAGTCTTGGGGGCGCCGACTTGTTGCGCCGCGCCATGGGTAAAAAGATCCAAGAGGCGATGGATGCCGAACGCCCCAAATTCCTGAAAGGCGCGGCTGAGAATGGCGTGGATGAGGCCAAGGCGATCGAGGTTTGGAACCTTCTCGATAAATTCGCCAATTACGGCTTCAACAAATCCCACGCGGCTGCCTACGCGGTGGTCAGCTATCAAACCGCCTGGCTAAAGGCGAACCACCCGGTGGAATTCATGGCCGCCGTGATGAATTGCGACATCCACCTGACCGACAAGCTGGCCGTCTATAAGCAAGAGGTCGACCGGATGGGGATCGAGACGCTCGCACCCTGCGTGAACCGATCCGCGGCGACCTTCACGGTGAAAGATGGTAAGATCCTCTACGCGCTTGGTGCCCTGAAGAATGTCGGTGTTGAAGCCATGAAAATGGTGGTCGAAGGGCGCAGGACGGATCAAGGCGAAAAGCCCTATTCAACTCTGTTCGACCTTGCGCGACGTGTGGATCTGAAGCGCGTTGGCAAGCGCTCGCTTGAGATGTTGGCCCGCGCGGGTGCCTTTGATGAATTGGATCGCAACCGGCGCCGGGTGATGGACAGTCTGGATGGGCTGACCGCTTACTCTGCGGCTGTGCATGATCAGGCGGCCTCTGATCAGGTCTCGCTTTTCGGGGATGCAGGCGATGATCTGCCTGAACCGCGCTTGACGATGCCGCCTGATTGGTTGCCGAACGAAAGACTGGCGGCCGAGCATCAGGCAGTTGGCTTCTATTTTTCAGGTCACCCGCTGGATGACTACCTGCCCGCATTGAAACGGCGTGGCGTGATGACTCTGGCCGAGGTTGACGCGCGCGTTCAGGGCGGGCCGTTTGTGGCCAAGATGGCGGGCGCAGTTAGCGTCAAACAGGAACGCAAAAGCCAACGCGGCAATCGCTTCGCTTTTGTGTCGCTATCGGATCCGACGGGGCTCTACGAGGTGACGGTTTTCTCTGACACTCTAGAGGCCAGCCGCGCCCATCTGGAGACCGGCAACAACGTGATCGTCCAGGCCGAGGCGACGCTGGAAGCCGACCAGCTCAAATTGCTTGCCCGTGGGATCCAGCCTGTCGATGGTGCCATCGCCGACGAATCCAACGGATTGCGGGTCTTTGTCGAAAGCGAGGTCGGCGTGATCTCCGTCGAAAGCCTGTTGGAGCGCACCGCTGTCGATGCCGCCAAGGCTGCGACGGGTCCGATCCATTTGTGTCTCATGGCGCCGGACCTGCCGGGTGAAGTGGATGTTGTGCTGGGTGAAAGCTTCCCCGTGTCGCCTCAGATAAAGGGCGCGCTCCGCAGCTTGGAAGGTGTGGTGATGGTGGAGGAGGTTTAGCCATCGTTCCGCCAAGATTTAGACATGCGCGCCAGATTCTGCACCTCGGAAAGTGCCAACCTGATTCTGCCTATATTTAGGTAAAATCCGCCGCTTTTTTGAGCGCAGGATAAATGCATGTGCGAGCTCTGCATCAATTGAACAAGACGTTGTGCCAAAACCTGACCTTTTAGACAGGTTTGTTGATGCAATGTCGTAAACAACGCGTTTCTCCCCGCAAGAGTCTGTTGACCGGCTGCGAGGGGAGCCAGTAAAGCAATAATAGTTTTTGACGAAATTGCGGCATAAATTGGCCGATGGGCCGCGCAGACCGCAAACTTGGGGACGAAGTAATGTTTAAGACGTTGATGGCTGCAGCGGTGATTGCGACCTTGCCTTTGGCAGCGGCGGCCACACCGGTGGTGATGAATTTTGACACCGATGGTGGTACTGCGACATGGCTGAACGACGATGCGTCGACCAATACGCTTCTCGGGTACGCCTTTGGTGATTTTGAGTTCTCGATTTTCCATGTGGCGACGCGTTCAAACGCGAGCGGCGCAAACTTGTTTGATATGGATGCGTGTGACAGTGAAGCATCCTGTGTGGGTAACGATGATGGGGATTTGATCCCTCAGACGGAAAATGAAAACGGCGTCGATGGTCGGCTGTTGATCCGGCAGGACGCTGACAATCAGGGCAATCCATTGCCCCTCGACGATGACGACGCAGCGAGCGGTTATATTACGTTCACACTAAAGTCGGGTCCGGCCTTCTCACTTGCCGGCTTCTCGGCGATCGATGTTACTCGTCTGGCGCTGTATTCCGGCATCGGAACGAGTGGACCTCTATTGGCAACTGTAAGTGGTTTGGACAACAACCGCACCGAAGCTGTGTCATTCGCGCCCAGCTCGCTGATCAACGTGGGTGAGTCGTTCACATTCGCCTTCGATGGTTCTGGTGGTGTGGATTCTATTGTACTGGCACCGGTGCCTCTACCGGCTGGCGGCTTGCTGCTGCTGGGCGGGCTAGGTGGCCTGGCTATTGTTCGTCGGCGTATGGCGGCGAAGTCCTAATTATACTTTAGGATCTTTCAGAACGATCAAGACCCCGGCGTTATGCGCCGGGGTTTTTTTGTTGGAATCTCAGCTAACCGCTATTGGTTTGATTCAGACTCTTCCCAGGTTTCAAACACCAAGATAGCTGCGTCATCGCCCGGTTCTGCCGCAAAAGCTGCGTTGACGGCAGTCGGGGTTTGGCACGAGACCCATTCCTCGCCCGCTTCGTTCATTAGGACGATGCAGATCCCCGGGTGGTCTTCGTCAACTTCGCCTGAGAAAAGCGACCAGGTGTTGTGAAAATCGGTATCTGTCAGCAAATCACAGACCGGAGTTATGCTGTCTACGCCATCCCAAGCCAACTGGACGGCTTCGGTGATGGTGCCAAAATCTTCAAGCGGAACGACAAGAGCGTCGGCGGCGTATTGGCCAGCCGAACAGCTGGTTGTGGCAGAAGCCGGTGCACCCATTAGAAGGGCGACGGGCAAGGCGAGGGCGGGGGCAATGCGCAAGATGGTCATGGCGCAACCTTAGGCCAAGTGGCGCCGCCGGTGTCAATTGCGCGCGAATGGCGTTGTTTTGAGGCGGCGAAGTCTCGCGTGCGCTGTTGGAGCGGTGGTTCGACGCATTCTACCAATGGGGTGGCTTTTGATCGGCCAGAGGGATGCCGCCACTGCCATCCACCTCGCGTTCCGCTTCGCGCTGCATCAGCATTGTAACCCGGCGGGTAAGCCGCGCTATCTCTGTATCTTGCCGGGCGACAACCTCTGACAGGTCATCGACCGTCCGGGTTAAATGCGCCACTTGCTCTTCCAAACGTGTCTCATCGGTCATTCGCGGCCCTCCGCCTTGCCCCTTTGGCTATCCCGGTTTAGAGGATGCGCGACCTGGACTAAAGGCGCGCCCGCCCATGGCAAAGCAGAAAAAACAGCCCCGCCCCAAGGCCGAGACGCCCAAGGGATTCCGTGATTATTTCGGTGCGGAAGTGACCGAGCGCAGTGAGATGCTGCGCAAGATCGCCGAGGTCTATCATCGCTATGGCTTCGATCCGCTGGAAACCAGCGGTGTCGAGACGGTTGAGGCTTTGGGAAAGTTCCTGCCGGACGTGGATCGGCCGAATGAGGGTGTCTTTGCGTTCGACGAAGACGGTACTTGGCTGGCCCTGCGCTATGATATGACGGCGCCGTTGGCCCGCGTTGCCGCGCAATTCCGCAACGATCTGCCATCCCCATACCGGCGCTATACGATGGGGCCGGTCTGGCGGAACGAAAAGCCCGGGCCGGGCCGGTTCCGGCAGTTCTACCAATGCGACGCCGATACGGTCGGTGCGCCTTCGGTCGCCGCAGATGCCGAGATCTGCGCCATGCTGTCCGATTGCCTGGAGGCGGTCGGCATCGCGCGCGGCGACTACGTGATCCGGGTGAACAATCGCAAAGTGCTGAACGGGGTACTGGATCAACTGGGTTTAGTGGATCAAGGTGCTGATCCTGGGCGCACGGTCGACTCTGCTGTGAAACAGGCGATGCGTGATGTGACGTTAAGCAACTTGGAAAAAGCCCAAGGAGTTCTTCGTACATTGGACAAGTTTGATAAAGTCGGCGTAGACGGCGTTCGGAAGCTTCTGACAACAGGACTGCTCGACTCGTCTGGTGCATTTATCGAAGGTATCGGACTGTTCGAAGATCAAGTCGAACCGGTAGTTTCTTTCCTAACCTCACGTTCTGATGATTCAGCGAAAACTCTTTCGAACTTGCGTAACGCAGTAGGTAGGTCGAAAATCGGCCAGAGAGGCGTATCTGAACTAGAAGAAATAGTAGTCCTCCTCGACGCTGCGGGCTACGGCCCTGACCGCATCATCATCGACCCCTCCGTGGTGCGTGGCCTCGGCTATTACACCGGGCCGGTCTACGAAGCGGAACTCACTTTTGACGTGCAAAACGACAAGGGCCAGACAGTCCAATTCGGCTCGGTCGCGGGGGGCGGGCGCTATGATGATCTGGTCAAGCGTTTCACGGGGCAGGAAGTGCCTGCAACGGGGGTCTCGATCGGTGTCGACCGATTGCTTGCGGCGCTGCGGGCCACGGGCAAACTGAAGGGTGAGGATGCGGGGCCGGTCATCGTCACGGTTATGGACCGCGCACGAATGGCCGAGTATCAGGCGATGGCGAGCACACTCCGCAACGCTGGTATCCGGGCCGAGGTCTACCTGGGCAATCCGAAGAATTTCGGCAACCAATTGAAATACGCGGATAAGCGGCGCTCTCCCGTGGCCATTATCCAGGGGTCGGACGAGGCTGAACGGGGAGTCGTGCAGTTGAAGGATTTGATCCTGGGCGCGAAATTGGCCCAAGACGCGACGCTGGAAGAATGGAAGTCCCAGCCCGCGCAGACCGAAGTGCCGTTGGAAGACCTGGTGGCTCAGGTGCGCGCCATGATCGACCGCCACGCGTGACAGATGCGGCCGCGATCCGGGCCGAAGCCGCAGCGCTTCAGGCCGTCTTTTTGGACGCGGGCGCCATGCCTGTGGAGGCGCCGGTTTTGGCGAGCGCAGACACGTTGTTGGATCTTTACGGCGAAGACATCCGCTCACGCGCCTTCACGACGCAAGATCCCGACCGGGGGGAGATGATGCTGCGCCCGGACTTCACCGTGCCGGTAGTGGAAATGCATATGGCGAGCGGCGCAGAGCCTGCGCGCTATACCTATCTCGGTGATGTCTTCCGGATGCAGGCCGCGGGGTCGGGACGCCCGACAGAATATCTGCAATTGGGCTATGAGGTCTTTGATCGCGCTAATCCGCTGGCCGCCGATGCAGAGGTTTTTGCGTTGATCGCCAAGGCGCTCTCTGATCTGTCGACGCGCGCGGTGACGGGCGATATCGGCATCTTGCTGGCGGCGATCCAAGCGCTCGATACGACGGATGCGCGCAAGGCTGCCTTGCGCCGCCATGTGTGGCGCCCTCGCCGGTTCCGCGCCTTGTTGGACCGTTTTACCGGTGCGGCGTCTGTTCCGGTTGGCCGCGCGGCCTTCCTGACCTCAGTGGAGGAGGAGGGTCTCGCCGCCTTGATTGCTCAGGCCGGCCCGTCCATTGGCTTGCGCACAACCGATGAGATGAGTGTTCGCCTGGAGCGTATGCGGGCCGAGGCTGCGGCTGATCCAATCGCCCCCGATCACGCGGAGGTGTTTTTGGAGTTGCTGTCACTGAAAGCGCCCCTGCCGGATGCGTGCAATGCGTTGATGGATTTTGCGGTCGATCTGCCTGCCATGCGTCCGGCGGTCGAACGGCTGGCGGCCCGCAACGCCGCGTTGATTGCCGCCGGTGTGGATATTTCGGATCTGCCGTTCGAGGCCTCCTATGGCCGGACGCAAATGGAATATTACGACGGATTTGTCTTCGGGTTCCTGTCGCAAACGCCGGGGCTGCAGCCTTTGGCGACGGGCGGGCGTTACGACGCGCTGACACGTCAACTGGGCCAGGGGAGAGAGATCCCGGCGGTCGGCGGTGTGATCCGGCCAGAGCAAGTCGCCAAGGCGCGGGAGGCAGCGCAATGATCACGCTGGCCGTACCGTCCAAAGGGCGCCTGATGGAAAAGACCTTTGCGTGGTTCGCTTCGCACGGCGTGACGTTGCGGCGCACCGGTACGGATCGCGACTATGCAGCCGAGGTCGCGGATCTGCCTGTCGACCTGCGCCTGATGTCGGCAGGGGAAATCCCCGGTGCTTTGGCCAGCGGTGCGATCCACATGGGCGTCACCGGCAGCGATCTGGTCTACGAGAAGATCCCGGCTTGGGATCAGGCGGTCGAAAGCTTGGCCGATATGGGCTTTGGCCATGCGGATTTGGTGATCGCCGTCCCCGCCTGGTGGGTTGATGTGCGCGGCTTGGATGATCTGGATGCTGTGGCCGCTGATTTCCGGCAGGCCCATGGGCATCGCCTGCGCATCGCCACAAAATATCATCGTCTGGTCCGTGATTTCCTGCGAGATGCGGGCGTGGCCGATTATCGGCTGATCGATAGCCAGGGTGCGACCGAAGGCACGGTGGCCCATGGCACCGCGGAGGCGATCGCCGACATCACCTCAACCGGTGATACGTTGCGCGCCAATCACTTGCGCGTATTGGAGGATGGCTTGATTCACCGTTCCCAAGCGACGCTGTTTCGGGCGCGTGGAGCGGATTGGGGCGCGGATGAAGCGGCGGCCCTGAAAGCGCTGCTTGCAAAGTTGCAGCTGGATTAGAGCACGCCGATTTCGGCCAGGGCGGATTCGAGCTGTGGAGGCAGGACCTCATCGGTGTTGCGACCTTCGGGCAGATCGCGAGGCGCATCGGCGGCGGGCAGATAGCGCCAGCCTTGAAACGGACGTTTGGGCGTGGGCACGACCCGCGTCACCGTCGGATCCAGGACAATTCCACAGCGGTTGATGCCGTTGCCGCGATCCACGGGATCAAAGCGCAGGATCGGCTGTCGGCACAGAACCAAGCCCTTGAACACCCAATACAGACAGCCCCCGCCCAGGATCTGATCCGCGCGTTTCGGCCACATCCGTGTGACATGCCGCGGTAAACCGTCCGGCCCCTTGGCGTGTGCGCTGGCCTGCCAATTCAACAGGTCTTCGACTTGTTCGGCGCCGACACAGAGTTTGATCAGGCTCAACTTATCCACAGAACGCCCCACAGAATCTCAGGTTTCCACACAATATGGTATCGCATATGCCGCGGGCGGCAAGGTGTTGTGTATGATTGCGATTGTCAGGTATATTCTTGCCACCGGCCTTGATGGAGTGATTCCAACAGGGCTTTTCTCGTCTTGATTTGACGGAGCTGCCATATGTCTGCCTTCACCACCCCGATTGCCGAGCAGATTTGGGACATGAAGTATCGCCTGAAAGAGGCGGATGGCACCCCGATTGATCAAAGCGCCGAGGATACTTGGCGCCGGATCGCCGACGCGCTCGCGATAGTTGAAGACGACCAGACCGCTTGGGCGGACAAATTCTACGCCGCGTTGAGCGATTTTAAATACCTGCCAGCGGGCCGTATCGTGGCGGGCGCAGGCACCGGACGGTCGGTGACGCTGTTTAACTGCTTTGTCATGGGTACGGTGCCCGACAGCATGGGCGGGATCTTCGACATGCTAAAAGAAGCCGCGCTGACCATGCAGCAGGGCGGCGGTATTGGCTACGATTTCTCGACCATTCGTCCGCAGGGGGCTGCGGTCTCCGGTGTCGCTGCTGATGCATCCGGTCCGTTGAGTTTCATGGATGTGTGGGATTCAATGTGTCGCACGATCATGTCCGCCGGGTCCCGCCGGGGCGCGATGATGGCCACGATGCGCTGCGATCATCCCGATGTCGAAGCGTTTATCGAGGCGAAACAAGACCCGGCTCGGTTGCGCATGTTCAATGTCTCTGTCCTCGCGACCGATCCGTTCATGCAGGCTGTGCAAGACAACGCGCCTTGGGATCTGGTCTTCGACGGCAAGGTTTATCGCACGATACAGGCACGCGATTTGTGGGATAAGATGATGCGCGCCACTTACGATTATGCCGAGCCGGGCGTAATCTTCATCGACCGCATCAATGCCGAAAATAATCTGAATTATGCCGAGACCATTGCGGCAACAAACCCGTGCGGTGAACAGCCTCTGCCGCCCTATGGCGCCTGCTTGTTGGGATCGATCAACTTGACGCGGCTCGTCCAGAATCCCTTCGACGGCGCTGTATTGAACGAGACCGCTTTGGATGATCTGGTCGCCACAGCGATCCGCATGATGGACAATGTCGTGGATGCCTCGCGCTTCCCGTTGGAGGCGCAGGCACAGGAGGCCGCGGCGAAACGGCGGGTTGGGTTGGGCGTAACGGGCCTTGCCGATGCGCTGGCCATGTGCGGGCTGCGCTACGGTTCCGACGATGCTGTGAAGCAGACCGAGGTCTGGATGGCTCGGATTGCAAATGCGGCCTATCGCGCGTCGGCTCGCCTGGCCGCCGAGAAAGGTGCATTCACGCTTTTCGATGCCGCGGCCTATGCGAAAGCCCCGATGATTCAGCGCCTTGACCCGGATGTGCAGGCCCTGATCGCAGAACATGGGTTGCGCAACGCGCTGCTGACGTCGATTGCGCCGACCGGTACGATCTCTCTCTATGCGGGCAATGTGAGCTCAGGCATTGAGCCGATCTTTGCAAATTCCTATACAAGAAAAGTTCTGCAGCCTGACGGCACCCGAACCGAGGAAGAAGTTGTCGATTATGCCGTGCAGATGTGGCGCGACCTGAAGGGCGACGCGCCGCTGCCAGACTATTTCGTCAACGCGCAAACCCTCGCACCGCTGGATCATGTGCGAATGCAAGCGGCCGCTCAGCCCTGGGTCGACAGCTCCATCTCCAAGACCATCAACGTGCCTGCCGATATCAGTTTTGACGCGTTCAAAGATGTCTATGCCGAGGCCTATGCGACAGGCTGCAAGGGCTGCACGACCTATCGGCCCAACGCAGTGACCGGTTCTGTCCTGACTGTGTCTGAAGCCGAGACAAAACCCGAGGTTGCTGACAGTTCCTCCGGCGAGATTGTCTATATGTCCGAGCCGCTGGACCGGCCAAGCGCGTTAGAGGGCAATACCTACAAGGTCAAATGGCCCGACAGCGAGCACGCCTTGTATATCACGATCAATGATATCGTTCTGAACGGCCATCGGCGTCCGTTCGAGGTGTTCATCAACTCCAAGAATATGGAGCATTTTGCCTGGACCGTAGCGCTGACCCGGATGATTTCGGCGGTGTTCCGACGCGGTGGCGATGTGACCTTTGTGGTGGAAGAGTTGAAGGCCGTCTTCGATCCCCGTGGTGGCGCCTGGATGCAGGGGAAATACGTTCCGTCCATTCTAGCGGCGATTGGCGGGGTGATCGAAACCCATATGATCGCCACCGGATTCCTAGCTGGCGAGGGTATGGGTCTGAAATCGGACCCGCAAGCTGACGTGGTGAATCTGGGGCACAAGCCTGGCCCGGCCTGTCCTTCCTGCGGGCAATATGATCTACGCATGGTCGAAGGTTGCCTGACCTGCGGATCCTGCGGTCACTCGAAATGCGGATAGATCGCGCTTAGCGGGTCAAAGCGCAACGGAATGTCGGGCTTTGCTGCTGGCCAGATAGGCATCGAAGGCTGATGCTACCACACGCGCGAGGATCCGACCCTCCTCAGTCAGGGTCACGCCATTCCGTGTAAGTGTCAGCAGACCGTCCCGCTCCATCCCCTCTAGGTCCGATTTTGTGTCGTGCCACCAGGCAGGCGATTGACCGAAGCGCTGGCCGATTGCGTCTATATCAGCATGTCCATCGCACATGATGCGTTCGATCACCGCACCGCGCAGCTTGTCGTCACCGGAAAAGGTCAGACCCTTATGGACCGGCAATTGGCCCACCCGGATCGCGCGGGTCCAGGCGCCCGTTTCGGGGTTGTTCTGAACAAATCCCCACGGCGTGCGACCGATGGAGGTCGCGCCGAGACCGATCATCGTTTCCGACGCGTCGTTCGTGTAACCTTGGAAATTCCGGTGGAGCGCGCCGTTCTTGGCGGCCTTTGCTAAACTGTCACCGGGACGTGCGAAGTGGTCGATCCCGATCACCTCGTAGCCCGCGGCCACGATGGCCTCAGCGGCACGGGCGGCTTGGTCGGCGCGCGCGGCAGCGTCGGGCAGCGCCTCTTCCGGGATCATACGCTGGTTCTTGGCGACCCAGGGCACATGCGCATAGCCAAACAAAGCAATTCGGTCCGGTGCCATATCCGCGACATGCCGGATGGTTGTCAGCAGTTTCTCGACATCTTGGTACGGCAGCCCGTAGATCAGATCGAAGTTGATCGCCTCAATACCGTGGCGCCGAAACGTTTCGACGGCGTTGGCCACCATCTCGGGCGGCTGAACGCGGTTGATCGTTTCTTGCACCTTTGGATCGAATTCCTGCACACCAAAGCTGGCGCGGTTAAACCCGAGCTTGGCCAGTTCGGCGACCATCTGATCGGTTAGCGTGCGTGGATCGCTTTCGATGGCCAGTTCGGCATCGGGCAGCAGATCGAAATTCTCACGGATTGCCGCCATGACACGCCCCATCTGATCGGGCGTCAATGCCGTGGGCGTGCCCCCGCCCAGATGCAGATGCGCAACCTTCATCTGCGCAGGCAGCGCGTCGCGTACCAGACGGATTTCTTGCAACAACGTCTCAACATATTGCTCAAGCGGGCCTTCCCGCTTCACCAACTTCATGTTGCAGCCGCAATACCAGCACATCTGGCGACAAAACGGCACATGCAGATAGAGCGATACCGGTGTGTCGGGGTCCAGCGCGCCCAGCCAACCGCGATAGGTCGCCTCGGGAAAGTCGGCCTCGAAATGTGGGGCGGTTGGGTAGCTGGTGTAGCGCGGGGTGGGGCGTTGGGCGTAGCGGGCGGTGATCGGTGTCATTTTGATCTCAGTACTTGATCTGGAAAATGCAATTTGGGTCACCTTTTGCACAGCAGGCGGTGTGTCGAACGGTGCAGCGGGGTGTCGCGAGGGTTTGGAACAGTCGGGTGAAGACTGCGCAATGCCAGGGGCAGCCGGGTATGGCGATGGGGTTGTGCGCGATCGTCAGGGTCAGTTCGGGTTGGCGCGTTGCGGAAAACGTACCGGATCCTGCGAAGGTCCAGGCGTGTCGCGCGATGGCGCGCGCCAAGATCGGGCCGGCCAGGGCCGCGGGCAGGGCCTTCAGAAGCCCTTGGATCATACCGGGAATGCGGTTGGCCAAGATGTAGTCGGCCGTTCTGGCTCCAGCATCCTCGGCAATCTCCGGCCAATCCCTGGGCCGTTCGGTCATCAGCGCGTCGAAAAGCACGCGGACCTCGGTTTGTGGCACCATAGCCCCCGGATTGCCACGCTGCAGTCCAGCCTCCGCAAAGATGACGGCGGTCGTTGCACTGCCCAACCGTTCCAATAGAGCCTGTTCGGTCTGGATCAGTGCGTTTGGGCCGATCCGTGGGATGGTGTGGGTGTCGAGCAACGGGTTACTCCGCGGGACCTTGGGTCGTCGCGGCCTGCATCTGTCGATCACCGTTTGCCATCGCCAGATCACGTGCCCGCGCTTTGCCTTGGGCCCGAATCGCGGCCTGACGTTCCTTTACCTTGCGGCTGCGTTCGGCTGCGGCCTCCCAATCATCGGTCTGCGCTTGGGCGATCTGACGGGTTTCATCGAAGTCGAAATCGAGCGATTTCTTCGTTTGCGGACCCCAATACCCGACCTTTCCAAGGTCATAGAAGGTGCGGCCCACGCCCGCCTTCAGGAATGCTTTCAGACATCCCAGCAGATAGCGGCGACGGTACCCCGTGCCGCGCCAGGGATAGTGGAACAGCGCCTTGCGGATGTAGAACCGCCGGTAGTTCGCCATCACACGATCCAGCAATGTCGCGCGGTCCATCGCCTCGGGCCGCATGATCGGTGTCACGAAGTTGTATTTTGAGAAATCAAAGACCTCGACCTTGTCGCCCAACTCTTGGAAGAGCGGGGTGAAGGGCCAAGGCGTATACATCGACCAGTTGGCCAGATCGGGATTCCACTCGCGCGCATAGCGATAGGTCTCTTCCAGCGTCTCGGGTGTCTCGTTTTCCAGGCCGACAATGAATTGCGCTTCGGTGAAGATATCGGCGTTGCGCAACAACTCGATGGCGCGGCGATTGTCCTCGACCTTGGTTTCCTTGTTGAACCGGTCGAGTTTCAGTTGTGCAGCGGCCTCGGTGCCCAGGCTGACATGGACAAGCCCGGCCTTGCGATAGAGCGGCAGCAAGTCTTCATCGCGCAGGATATCCGTTACCCGCGTGTTGATACCCCATTGGATACGGCGTGGCATGTCGCGGGCAATCAGCTCTTCGCAGAAGGCGATAAACTTCTTGCGGTTAATTGTGGGCTCCTCATCGGCGAGGATGAAGAATCCAACGCCATGATTTTCGACCAGGCGTTCGATCTCATCGACCACTTTTTTGGGGTCGCGCACGCGGTAGTCGCGCCAGAATTTCCACTGGCTGCAGAAGGAACAAGTGAAGGGGCACCCGCGCGCCAGGTTCGGGATCGCAACCTTGCGGTTCAGCGGAATGTAGATGTAGCGGTCCCAATCCATCAGGGACCAATCGGGATCAATGCCGTCCAGGTCGCGAACGGTGGAGGCCGCGGGTGTGGCGACGATCTGATCGTCGTCCTTGAAGGCCAGGCCCTTTATCTGAGCGCGGCCATCGGGCCATGCGCCATCGCGGACGGCGTTTGCCAAGGCGACGAAGATTTCCTCACCCTCGCCCCGCACGATCACGTCGACCGCATCACATTCCGAAAGCACCTGTTTGTACATGAAGGTCGCATGGACGCCGCCCAGCACGCGCAAGGCGTCCGGCACGACATCGCGCGCCAAGTCCAACGTGCGCTCGGCGGCGTAGATGGACGGGGTGATGGAGGTGACGCCAACGAGGTCCGGCGCCGCCGCGCGGATCCGTGCGCTCAGGTCTTCCTCGCTCAAATCCTCGGTCATCGCGTCGATGAACGATACCGTAAAACCGGCCTTCTTTAGCGGACCCGCCAGATAGGCGGCCCAAGCTGGCGGCCAGTTTCCGGCGATTTCCGCGCCGCCGGAGTGATAATTCGGATGGACAAGTAAGATGCGCAAAGCGGCCTCCCCATGTGTAAGGTTCAGTTTACACTCGTGCGGATGGGCGTGGTTTGATGCAGATCAAGACAAACGCGAATATCTTCACCCATGATCGCGCGCGGGCGGTACTCGGGGTGGAGTGCTTAAATGGACAGCATCTACTGGCGCAGCATACAGCTCAGGGGCAAATGATCGACATTCGGCAGGTGGCGGGCCAGTATTGCTGGCGGTACCGAATAAGACGGCGGGGCGATGGATAAGACGATAGATCACGTGACACGGCAGGCTGTGGCCCTGTCCGGGGACATTGCCGCGGGGGATGCACATCCGGTGGAGGTCGACGGCGCCGAGCTTGTGCTGTGGCGCGACAATGAAGGCAAAGCGCATTTATGGCAGGACCGGTGTCCACATCGAGGGATGCGTCTGAGTTTTGGGTTTGTGCGCGACAATCGGCTGACCTGCCTCTATCACGGCTGGGAATTCGGGACCGATGGCGGTTGCCGCAAGATCCCCGCCCATCCCGAGATGGCGCCACCCGCGACCTTATGTGCCGAGGTCTTGCCGGTTAGCGAAGCCATGGGGATGATCTTTGCGGGGCCGCATGTCGAAATCGGCGTTATCTCCGATACCTGGTACCCCGTGCGCAGCGTCTTTCTGTCATGTGAACCAGAGGCTGCTTTGGACGCCCTTAAGGATGTGTCATGGCGCAAGATTGACGGCGTGCACCTATTTGAAGATGGCACGCTTGCATGCGCAGTTCAACGCCGTGGGACGGACCGTTGCGTGCTGCATCTGAGCACAACTGACCCATCTGCCGAGGCTCGTTTGCGCTGGGCGCGGCGTCTTGTCGGTTTGCGCCGAATGATTTCAGAAGGAGAAGATCGGTGGCTATCACGCAGGACCAAATCGCCCTGAACCATTGGTTACCAGTTGCGTATCCCGGCCAGGTCAAAACAGGCGAAAGCTATGACACCCAATTGTTGGGCCAGGCCATTCGGCTTAGCAATACGAATGGCGCGCTGAGTTGTAACATCCTGAATGATGGTGGTTCGCTTGGTCGGGACCTGCCATTGGACGAGCGGTTTGCGGTTCTATTTACCACGCTTGGCGATGCGCCCCGTCCTTTGCCGATCATAGATGAATTCGATGAACCCGACCGCCGCATCGTGAATTGCGGCTCAGTTGGCGTGAATACCAGCCCGTTTCGCATTGTGGAAAATTTTCTGGATATGGCGCATTTCTGCTTTGTGCATACCGATCTTCTGGGCGCCGTCGATGAGACCGAGGTGCTGAGCTACAAGACCGAGCACCGCGAAGACGTGGATGAGATCTGGGCGACCGAATGCCAATTCTTCCAGCCGGGTGCGTCGGCCTCGGCGATCGATGCGGGCGCGGGTCAGATGAGCCAATATACCTACCGCGTCCTGTCGCCGTTCAGTGTGATGCTGTACAAATCCGCCATGGGGTATCCCGACCGGTTGGATGCGATCTGCCTGTTCATCCAGCCCAAGACGGAAACGGAATGCATCGGCTATATGCCAATGGCGCTGCTTGATGATGCGTCCTCAACCACCAGCATGATTCATTTTCAGCAGACGATTTTCATGCAGGACCGGATCATCTTGGAAAACCAGCGTCCCAAATTGTTGCCCCTGACCCCACGCGCCGAGATGCCGACCCGCGCTGATCTCAGCTCGGTCGCGTTTCGGCGTTGGTTGAAGGATAGCGGCATGCGGTTTGGTCTGTGGCAGCCCGAGGCCGCCTGAATGACGATCCGGCTCTACAATTACGCGCTATCGGGCAGCTGCTACAAAGTGCGGTTGCTGCTGAACTTCCTGGATCTGACCCATGAGCTGGTGGGCGTGGATTTCTATCCGGGTCAAGAACATAAGAAAGCTCCGTTTCTGGAGATTAATCCACTGGGCCAATTGCCCGTTTTGGAGGATGGAGATCTGCGCCTGCGGGACGCGCAGGCGATCCTGTGCTATCTGGCCAAAGCTTACGATCGCGAAGCCGCTTGGTTGCCGGCTGCACCTGCGGAGTTTGGGCAGGTCATGATGTGGCTGAGCTTTGCGGGTCACGAGATCATGGCCGCCTCTGCCGCCCGGCTTCATGATGCGTTTGGCTATGATCTGGATATCGAGGCCGCGCGTACTCGTGCCCATGCGGCTTTTGCGATCCTGGATGATCACTTGGCGGAACAGGCCATCCTGGGCAAAACCTGGATCGTAGGCGACGGACCGACCATCGCCGACATCGCCTGCTTTCCCTATGTCGCGCTGTCCGGAGATGGCGGTATCGGACATGAACCCTATCCCTATCTGCGCAATTGGATGCGGGCGTTTCGACGCTTGCCGCGTTTCCAGGCGATGTCCGGCATCCCGGAATTCGCGTGATGGTCCAGCCACTTGGGTGAGACAGCACGATCAGGCGGTTTCGGCCGCGGTGGAGAGGACATTGTCCGCGCGCGCATGGTGTTCAATGGATCATTTTGCGGGTCCTTCGCGACCTTTGTGGCGGATAAAGCCGAGCGATTGTCGCTATCGGTATCAATTGATTGCAGCGATCATCAGGCCATCATCACGGCGACCGGCCCATCGGCCCTGGTGGGCGCATTGGAAATGGCCGCCTGCATCGCGCCGGAGGATTGCGTCGTGACCGACTGGGTAACCACCGAAACTAAGATCGGATCCTAGATCGAGCCCGCCTCGACCATGTAGTTCGATGCTGTGCACATCGCCGCATCATCCGAGGCGAGGAATAGCGCCATGCGCGCCACATAGACCGGCTCGATCAGGTCCGGCAGGCATTGGTCCTGCTTTTGCGCTTCGAGCCCCTCGGGCGTCGCCCAAAGATCTTTCTGTCGCTCAGTCATGATCCAACCCGGCACGATCGTGTTCACCCGGATGCGATGGCGGCCCAGGTCCCGCGCCATGGTCCGCGTGAGACCGTGAACCGCAGATTTGGCGGTGGCATAGGCCGGAAATCCGCCCTTGGCCTCCCACCAGGAGTTCGACCCGACATTCACGATAGACCCGCCGCCCGCTTCGATCATACCAGGCGCGACGGATTGGATGACGAAGAACATGTGCCGCAGATTGGTATTCATCCGCTCGTCCCAATATTCGGGTGTCACATCCTGCCAATCGTGCCGGTCATCCCGTGCGGCGTTATTGATAAGCACATCGAATGGACCTAGCGCCTTGATCGCGGCCTGCATCGCCGGGATGTCCCGCAAATCGCACAGCTGAAATCGAGCGCCCGTTTCTGCCGCCACCGTTTCCGATGCATCTGGGTCGCGGTCCAGAAATGCGATATCCGCGCCTTGCGCAGCAAAAGCGCGCACGGTTTCGGCACCGATGCCAGACGCGCCGCCAGTTACCAAAACACGCCTCGCCTTCAGGCTGGGATAGACGGCAAAGTCGGACATTGGGATGGCTCCTTTGAAACCTGGGGCGTTTTCCGCTAGCTCGCTAGCACAAGCGGTGTATCGCAAAGATCGGGGGGCTGACATGGCCAAAGACAGCGTTGGATTCATTGGGGTCGGGTTGATGGGGCATGGCATGGCCACGAACATCCTTAAGGGCGGGTATCCGCTGATCACCATTGCCCATCGAAACCGACAACCGGTTGAGGACCTGGTCGCCCAAGGCGCGCGGGAGGCCGAAAGCCTGGCGGATCTGGCCGCGTCATCAGACATAATCCATATCTGCGCGCCAGGTTCATCCCAGGTCGAAGCGATCATCATGGAGATGCTGCCGCATCTGCGAGCCGGTGCAATCATCGTGGATTGTTCAACCTCGGATCCGGGCTCGACCGAAAAGCTCGCCAGTGTCTTGGCCGCGCAAAACGCGTCATTGGTCGATGCGCCTTTGGG
Organism: Gymnodinialimonas mytili; assembly: GCF_037544085.1. Taxonomy (NCBI): domain Bacteria; kingdom Pseudomonadati; phylum Pseudomonadota; class Alphaproteobacteria; order Rhodobacterales; family Paracoccaceae; genus Gymnodinialimonas; species Gymnodinialimonas mytili. The sequence goes on along the minus strand of NZ_JBBIFW010000001.1, from coordinate 883,415 downwards.
TGGAACGCCGGTTCAGGCCGCGGCAGGAGAGCTCAGCACAATGGTTGGCGCTTCGGATGCGGATTTCGCGCGCCTCAAACCGATCCTGGAATGCTGGGCGGTGAATGTTGTCCATCTCGGACCAACCGGCACTGGCCATAAGATGAAGCTGCTCAATAACTTCCTGTCGCTAGGTTATGGCGCGATGTATGCCGAGGCGCTGGCCCTGGGCCGAAAAGTCGGGATCAGCGTGGATCAGTTCGACTCTGTCATTCGCGGGTCACGTATGGATTGTGGGTTCTATCAGACCTTCATGCGCTACGCGTTGGAAGGTGATGTGAATGCCCACAAATTCACTCTGACCAACGCCGAAAAGGACGCGCGCTATTTGGCGCAAATGGCAGACGGTGCTGGTATGGCCAACCCGCTCGGCGCGGCGATCAAGAATTCCTACGTGATGGCGATGAATGCCGGTGGCACTGGGCCCGAGGATTACGTACCGCATCTGGTTGACTACGTGGCCCGTGCCAACGGGTTATCTGGCGAGAACGACACTTAGCTGCGAATCGATTCGCGAAGTGCGAATCACCCTCTTCCCAGACCGATTCGCATTTGCTAGGTTGCTTCAAAGGTCGGGGATCAACCACCGGCCTACACGTCGAAACTGACGAGGCGGGGCAAGATGGGTACAGGCTTACGGGCTGCGCGCATGATCGCATGGGCGCAGACCCGCATCGAGGGGATCCCGGCAGACCAAAAACGAGAACTGGCCGAAGGAATGAGCTGGAGCTGGCATGGAACCGCCCTGTCATTGGACGGTGATCCCGCCGCCCTCCTTCTGACGGCCAGCCGGGATCAAGATGAGCTGCGGACCCGAGCGGCGCGTGTGGTGCGTAAGGTTTTGCAGCATCCCGCGCCGGGCCCCGCCGATTTTGCCGCCGACGGCGCCGACCCGATTTTTCGCGGTGCGTTTGTCGTGTCGGATGACGTTTCTTTTTTCACGATTGTGCCGATTACCATCGCTGATGGGGCGCCGCCGGTGTTGCTGTTTGCCGATGATGTGCCGCCGATGGGGCGCGAAATGACGATTGTGCATCGCAGTGAGCGGGCTTTGACGCCGACACCCTCCGAGGCGGCATCGGTCATCTGCTTCACGCCCGGCACGCGCATCCGGACCGAGCATGGCTCTGTCGCGGTTGAGGATTTGGGCCCCGGGGATCGCGTGTTGACCCGCGATGATGGCCCGCAAGAGGTGACCTGGTCTGGCAATTGCCGAATGTCGGGTGCACGTCTGTTCGCTTTGCCCCATGAACGTCCGATCCGCTTGCGGGCTGGTGCGTTGGGCGTAGATCGCCCCGATGGCGACTTATGGTTGAGCCCGGATCACCGGGTGCTGATCGCAGGGCAAGCGGCACAGGACATGTGGGGAAGCGACGAGGTTCTGGTCCGTGCCGCCGATCTGGTTGGCGATCCATGGATCACCACCGACCATTCGATGCGCGCGACCTCCTACATTCACCTGATGCTGGATCGCCATGCGGTGATCTGGGCCAATGGCCTGGAGGTCGAAAGCTTTCACCCCGGCCATATAGATCTGCAAACCCTTTCAGGGCTGCAGCGCGGCACGCTTTTGGATCTGTGCCCCGGTCTGACCCATGACCCGTACGCATACGGCAATGCCGCGCGCCGTATGCTGACCCGCGCGGAGGCGTCGATCTTTTTGCATGGCGCACCCACCAAACACGCCTACGCTAGGGGACGTGCGGCGTAGCGGGCCTGTTTGGTGCATTGACAGCCCGCGCGGCACGCGATATCCGCCGAAAATGATTCCGGGCTGTGAAGTCTGGGGTTTTCATTTGGTGTTGGTGGCCCCCGCAAGGGGATGCCTGTCACTCCGGCCAAATCCGGAGGAAGGACAACGCCCTTCGAAACCTGAACGAAGGAGATCAGCCGTGACCAAACGCACGTCTGCCAAGTACAAAATTGATCGCCGGATGGGTGAAAACATCTGGGGTCGCCCGAAATCCCCCGTCAATCGCCGTGAATATGGCCCGGGTCAGCACGGTCAGCGCCGCAAAGGTAAGCTCAGCGACTTCGGTCTTCAGCTGCGCGCCAAGCAGAAGCTGAAAGGCTACTACGGCGATCTGACCGAAAAGCAGTTCCGCCGCATCTATGCCGAAGCCGAGCGTCTGCGCGGTGACACCGGTGAACTTCTCATCGGCCTGCTGGAGCGTCGCCTGGACGCTGTCGTCTACCGCGCCAAGTTTGTGCCGACCGTTTTCGCGGCCCGTCAGTTCGTCAATCACGGCCACGTCACCGTGAACGGCAAGAAGGTCAACATCCCCTCCTACCGCGTGAAGGAAGGCGATGTGATCGAGGTGCGTGAGCGCTCCAAGCAATTGGCCATCGTTCTGGAAGCAGCGCAACTGCCCGAGCGCGATGTGCCTGATTACGTGGAAGCCGATCATTCCAAGATGACTGCGACTTTCGTGCGCACGCCCGGCCTCGGCGACGTGCCGTTCCCGGTGATGATGGAGCCGAACCTCGTGGTGGAATTCTACGCGAAGAACTAAGCGTCTTCGTCGTCACGGATTGGAAAAGGCCGCTCGCAGCCGGGCGGCCTTTCTTTTTTGCTTGTCAATCGCGCTACCATCGCGCCGACGTCGTCGGATCATGTTGGGCGAGATCGCTGGGTGGTACTCAGGAGGACCCGGTCTGCCGTCCGTTTTTCAATCGTCCACTGTCGCGCTCACTCGACATTTACGGTAATGTACTCAGACGCGATGGGCGGAACATGGGGCACGTGGTTTAGATCGCCCATCACCAATTGCATCGTGTATTCGCCGGGTGCGAGGTCCAATGTCACTTCGGTTTGACCGCCGCCAAAATGAATGTGGTTGTCGTCTGCCGGGATGCCATAAAGCAGCTCTTCCGCGCCCTCTTCGCCTTCGCCCAACGGCGCACGGTTCAAAAACAGGTGGTGATGCCCGGTGCCCTCCTGCTCAGTCCCGGCAGGTGCCACACCCATGCCTGATAACCCAAAGACGATTGTGACGGGTGACGTGACTGTCGCGCCATCTTCAAGGTTGACGAAATAGACTTCGGCGCCTTCCGGGGCAGGGGTGTCTTGGGCCAAAACGGCGCTGGGGCAGGCGATTAGAGTGGCGGCGATTAAGAGTTTCAATGACATGGTATCCTCCCTTATGTCTGTAGGACGGTCCGTATAATTTTTGGGCCGTCATAAAAGGTAACACGCAAGGTCCCCTAATTATTCGACGCGCCACTTCGTCTAATGCCGAGGCTCAGATCCGCCGGGCTTTGCTGGAGCTCTATCCGCGGCTTTGGCGCTACGCGCTGTCGCTGACGCGTCATCGTGCCGAGGCCGAAGACTTGGCCCATGAAGCCGTTGTTCAGGCCCTGGCCAAGTCCGATCAATTCGCGCCGGGCACCCATGTGGATCGGTGGATGTTTCGCATGTTGCATAGGATGTGGCTGAATCGGTTGCGTGCGGGTAAAGTCCGCCGCGGCACCGGTGTAATCGCGGTAGAAGACGCGGGTCTGGCGACAGATCAGGATGCGGAACAGACTTTTTTCGGCACCCAGGTGTTATCTGCAATATTGGCTCTATCGGACGCGCAGCGCAGTGCGGTGATGATGGTCTATGTCGAAGGCTTTTCGTACGCCGAAGCGGCTGAGATGCTCGATGTGCCAGTTGGAACGATCATGAGCCGCCTGGCCGCGGCGCGCGCGAAACTAAAGGATCAATTGGGAGATCGGGAATGACCACGACCGATGCCGACGACCATGATGCACGCCTGGTGGCGTTGCTGGATGGGGCATTGCCCGAGACTGAGGCGCGCGCCTTGCGCGAAGAGGTGGCGGATGATCCAGCAATGGCCGCACGTTTGGCGGCGTTGGATGTCGATCTTGACGGTCTTCGGGATACGATGGCCGGTATTATCGCGTCGGCGCCGCCGCCGCCTGGATTGCCTGCCAATCGCGCCACCCGGCCTATGCAGTTCGTGGTCGCGGCCTGCGCGATCATGGCGGTGATGTTCGTAATTAGCCTGGCATTGCCGCGCGGTGCCAGTCCAAACGCGGACTGGCGAGATTTCGCGGCGGGCTATCACCTTCTTTATCGAGCTGAGACGCTCGCTATGCCGCGCTTGGGCGATGGTGGAGTGGCTGTTGTCTCAGACGCGCTTGGGCGCGATTTAACTGCTTTGTCCGATGTGGCAGGGCTGGAATTTCGTCGCGCTCAGATACTGGGCTGGGAGAATCAAACACTGATCCAGTTCGCGTATTTGGATCCCCAAGGCCATCCGGTTGCGGTCTGTGTGATGTTGGGCGCAACACCCCAGCGACTGCGCGAAGCTGACCGGCAGGGGCTATCCACCGCGAGCTTTTCTGCCGATGGTCTGGAGGTATTGGTGATCGGTGCACAGGGTATGGATGGGATACGTGAGATCGCTCAGAACATCGCGACGTTGCTGTGAATGGCGATGCAGCGGCGTGTCGCGGCCTTCGGCCTGTGCCACGACCGCGGTGGCGCGTTCACTTCGTTCACGCGCAGGGGCTTTGCCCCTCGGCCTGTCGCCGTTCCCCAATGGAGCTTGAGATTGTCGGCATCACATCGCAATCGCCGACCCGGGCCGCCTGTTCGATACTATCCCAGATCTCGCTTTCCGTTTGGGAAAGGCGTAAGCGAGTGGGATGGCACTTGGTGATACCCTAAAAACCGTGACGCTCGATGAGGCGCGCAGCTATCCCTTCTGGCGCGGCCCGGTGGCGTTGCTGGCGGTGATGGCCTTTGCGATGCCGGTGGCGTTCGCCACGTGGTCAGCCTTGCTGAACAACTTCGTCATCGAAATGGCGCGTTTCGATGGCTCGGATATCGGATGGCTGCATACGGTGCGTGAGATCCCAGGGTTTTTGGCGATCGGGGTGATCGTGCTGATCTTAGTCATCCGTGAGCAGGTGCTTGCCTTGATATCGCTGGCGCTTCTGGGCGTCGCCAGTGCCTTGACGGCGCAATTTCCGTCTTTGGGTGGATTGCTGTTTATCACATTGCTGAGTTCGATTGGGTTTCACTACTACGAGACCGTGAACCAATCTCTGCAATTGCAATGGATCAAGAAAGAGCGTGCACCACAGACCTTGGGTTGGTTGTTGAGCGTTGGATCGGGCGCAACACTTCTGGCTTATTTGTTGATCGTCATCACCTGGCGCAACTACGACCTCAGCTACGATCTGGTCTATTGGGTCTCTGGCGGGGTGACTGCAGTGATCGCGCTGGGGTGTTTCTTGGTCTACCCGCAATTCGAAAGCCCGAACCCGCAGAAGAAGACGATGGTGCTGCGCAGCCGATACTGGCTGTACTACGCGCTTCAATTCATGTCGGGCGCGCGTCGGCAGATCTTTGTTGTCTTCGCGGGGTTCATGATGGTCGAACGCTACGGGTTCGAAGTACACCACATCACCGCGCTCTACATGGTGACGCTGCTGACAAATATGGTGGTGGCCCCTTTTCTGGGGCGAGCCGTGGCATTCTTTGGGGAACGCGCAGCCCTGGTCGTGGAATATGCCGGGCTAGCCGTGATCTTTGTTTTGTATGCGGGCCTCTACATTTTCGATTGGGGTGCCGAATTCGCTGCGGGTCTCTACATCGCTAATCACATCTTTTTTGCCCTGGCCCTGGCGATCAAAACCTATTTCCAGAAGATCGCAGATCCGGCTGATATCGCGCCAACCGCGGCTGTGGCGTTCACCATCAACCACATAGCCGCGGTGTTTCTGCCAGTCGGCCTTGGATATCTTTGGCTGACGTCGCCCACTGCGGTGTTCGCTGCGGCGGCGGCCATGGCACTGGTATCGCTTGGCCTGTCCATGTTGGTGCCGCGCCATCCGGTTCCGGGCCGCGAAACGATCATGGTGCGCGATGGCGCGCAACCCGCGGAATAGCTGGGCTGGCACTGGCGTTTCAAAGCCGCTAGGGCAAGGGCTAAACCCGCGACGGAGATAGCATCATGCCCACTTGGACCGCCTTGACCACATTGGCTGAAAAGGCCCGGGCCGAAGCCTTGGGTGAAGCGCTGGACGCGTTGGACCCTGCGCCCACTGGCGTCGGTGTCTTCGAGCTTGAGGATGGATCCGGCTTGTGGGAGGTTGGCGGCTACTTCACCGAAACTCCGGACGATATTGCCTTGGCTTTGTTGGCAGCCGCCCATGATGCGAAGCCTTTTGCCGTCTCCAAATTACCGGAAACCGATTGGGTCGCCCATGTGCGGCGGGAACTGCACCCGGTCGAGGCTGGGCGTTTCTATCTCTACGGTGCCCATGATGCCGATAGCCTGCCACAGGGGGCGGTTGGTCTGTTGATCGAGGCGGCCATGGCCTTTGGAACGGGGCATCACGGCACCACGAAGGGTTGTCTATTGGCCGTGGACAGACTGTTGAATGCCGGAAAGTTGCCACAATCTGTCGCCGATATCGGCTGTGGCACGGCCGTTCTGGCGATTGCGGCTGCGAAGGTTTTGCAGCGTTCGGTGATCGCCTCGGATATCGATCAAGTCGCCGTTGACGTGGCGCGCGCAAACGCCGCCGCAAACAAAGTGGCGGAGTTGGTCCATTGTGTAGAAGCGGCCGGGTTCGATCATCCGGATCTTGCGGCGCGAGCGCCCTATGATCTTGTTTTTGCGAATATTTTGAAGGGTCCTTTGATCGAGCTGGCGCCCAGTATGGCCGCCCATATCGCCGCCGCTGGCTACGCCATCCTGTCAGGTATTCTCAACCCGCAGGCTGATGAGGTCGTGGCTGCCTACAGGGCGGTTGGGATGGATGTGGCCGACCGGTTCGAACTGGGCGAATGGACCACTTTGACGCTACGTAAACGCTAAGCCGTGCGCGACGCGGCGTTTACCTAACTTTGACTAAAAAGTGTCGCAATTCACCGAAAGAATGGCTATTCGTAACGACGGTGGGGGCAGCGATGGTTTGAGCTGCCAATGAGTAATGATGAAGATTTTCAAAACCGGTTAGACCGGATCCAGCAGAGTCGCCGTGGGCGGTCTTCTGGAATGGGATTTGTTGTACATCCCGATGGTGTGGTGACGGCGATTGGGCGCCCGTCCTCACGTTTGCGCTTTGGGTTTCCCCTAAAGGGCTTCCTCCTTGCGTTGTTTATCGCAGTTGGTGTGAAGGCCTATTTGATCTGGGCGCTTGGCGCGGACGTCTATCTGCTGCAGGTGGAGCCTCTATTCGCCGGTTCGAACCTGGAACAGGTCGCCGGGCAAGTCCTACGGCCCGACGCCCTGACGCTCTGGGTCGCTGATCGGTATCAGGACGTTTACACGTTCCTCCAAGCTGGCTTAGCCGCACACCGAGGCGAATAGACTAATCGATCATGTCATCTTTGATCCCGGCGGGCGATTGATTTCACCGCCGCGACATTCCAAGCATTCTAGCAAGTGATTTCAGCATCAAAAAAGGCGGCGCAGACACTCTGCGCCGCCGTTTTCATTCAATAGATCGCTTAATTAGCGCGTGTAGGTGCCAGCCACGATGTCTTCGATATCGCCGCGGCTTAGGCCCAGATCGTCCAATTCACGATCGCTTAATGCGAGCAGCGATTTGCGGGTCACACGGGCATCGTTCCATGTGGCGAAACGGCTGACGAGACCGGAGATAACAGTTGCGACACTGAATCCAGTGCCAACGGGGCGATTGGTGATTGAGGCCATCGGTCTCATCCTTTCCATGTTAAAAATGTATGTGCTTTCGGCTGACGGGTCAGCCAATCGATAGGCGGCAGGTAGATGTGAAAATCACCTCGAACAAGGTGGATTTTTGCAAGGGTTCTATGACCCCATTGCATAGCTCGATTTTCGGTTAAAGCTTTGTAAATAGGGTTTTTAAATCGCTCAAAAATGTCGCTTTCAGACCTGTGGACGGCGATTCCGACCGGTGTGCCGTGCGCTGCTTGGGAAGTCTTTCGAATTTTCAACGTATTGGCGATGTTCGCCTTTCGTGCTACGCCTCTTGCAACGAGAAAAAACGGCGGGATGGGCAGCCATGCGCATTATTGGGATTGATCCTGGGCTGCGGTCCATGGGCTGGGGAATCATCGACGCCGTTGATGGACGCCTGCGTCATGTCGCCAATGGTCAATGCAAGAGCGACGGCGTTGATCTGGCGCAGCGGCTTTTGTCGCTTCATCAGCAATTGTCCGAAGTGATGGGCGTGCATCATCCCGAGATGGCGGCCGTTGAACAAACCTTCGTCAATCGCGATGGCGCGGGAACGCTGAAGCTGGGCCAAGCGCGGGGCATCGCGATGCTGGTTCCGGCTCAAGCAGGGCTCAGCGTCGCCGAATATGCGCCCAACGCGGTGAAAAAGGCGGTTGTCGGGGTTGGCCATGCCGACAAGCGTCAGATCGAGCACATGGTGAAGCTGCAATTGCCCGGCTGCGCCCCGGTGGGGCCGGACGCTGCAGATGCGCTGGCGATCGCGATTTGTCATTCCTTCCATGCCGTGGCCGCGGGCAAATTGGCCGCCGCGATTGAGGCACAGGCATGATTGGAAAACTAACGGGCCGTTTGGATTATCGGGCGTCGGACCACGCTCTGATCGATGTGGGGGGCGTCGGCTATGTCGTACATTGTTCCGACCGGACGCTTGCCGCGCTGCCCGGAACGGGTGAGGCGGTATCGCTCTATACCGAGCTTTTGGTGCGCGAGGATCTGCTCCAGCTTTTCGGCTTTTCGACACCCTACGAACGGGAATGGCACCGGCTGCTGATCTCGGTTCAAGGCGTCGGCGCCAAAGCGTCGATGGCCATCCTGGGCGCCCTTGGCGCTGAAGGTGTCGCGCGGGCCATCGCGCTGGGTGATGCGAACGCGGTTAAAGCGGCCCAGGGTGTGGGTCCAAAGCTGGCGCAACGGGTTGTGAATGAGCTGAAAGACAAGGCTCCGGCAGCCATGGCGCAGGGCGGCAGTTTGGAGACCGCGGTCGCGGAAGACCCTGTGGTGATCGACGCGGCAACCAATCCCGCACCACGTCCAGCTGCCTCCAATGCCCAGGCCGAGGCGCTCTCTGCACTGCAAAACCTGGGCTATGGACCCGCCGATGCCGCCGCGGCCGTCGCGCAAGCGGCGGAAACCGAGGCCGAAACACCCGCCCTGATCCGCGCTGCCTTGCGTCTTCTGGCCCCCAAGGACTAGCCGCGGCCATGCGGCTCGGCCATAACCGATGACGATGACAGACCCCGATCCCACATTGCGTCCCGACCCGCTGCCCGAAGATGATCGTGCGCTGCGCCCGCAGAGCCTTGATGATTTCACCGGACAGGAAGAGGCGCGCGCCAATCTGCGCGTCTTCATCGAAAGCGCCCGACGTCGGGGCGAGGCGATGGATCATGTCCTGTTCCACGGGCCGCCGGGGTTGGGCAAAACCACCTTGGCGCAGATCATGGCCAAGGAATTGGGTGTCGGGTTCCGCATGACCTCGGGCCCGGTGCTGGCCAAAGCGGGTGACCTCGCTGCGATCTTGACCAATCTTGAAGCGCGTGACGTTCTTTTCATCGATGAGATCCACCGCCTGAACCCCGCCGTTGAAGAGGTGCTCTATCCGGCGCTTGAAGATTTCGAGCTGGACCTCGTGATCGGCGAAGGCCCTGCGGCGCGCACCGTTCGGATCGAATTGCAGCCCTTCACGCTGGTCGGTGCCACAACGCGCTTGGGGTTGCTGACCACCCCGTTGCGGGACAGGTTCGGCATTCCGACACGTCTGAATTTCTACACCACCGAAGAACTGCACCGTATCGTTGACCGGGGTGCGCGGCTGGCAGGGATACCTGCGGATCAGGACGGCACGCTGGAAATCGCGCGGCGCGCGCGGGGAACGCCACGGATCGCCGGGCGTTTGCTGCGACGGGTGATCGACTTTGCCGTTGTGGAAGGCGATGGTCGCCTGACCCGTGCCATTGCCGACAGCGCGCTGACGCGGTTGGGCGTGGATGTGTTGGGTCTGGATGGCGCTGACCGACGCTACTTGAGCCTAATTGCCGAGAATTATCATGGCGGCCCTGTCGGAATTGAGACTGTTGCCGCCGCGTTGGCCGAGCCGCGCGATGCGCTGGAAGAGGTGATTGAGCCCTACCTTTTGCAACAAGGCCTGATCGCCCGAACACCAAGGGGGCGCATGTTGGCACATAAGGGTTGGACGCATCTGGGCCTGGCCGCGCCAAAGCCAAAGGATCAGGGGGACTTGTTTTGAACCGTTTTTTGATCGCTTGCTTATGTGTGCTGAGTCCATCCGCGCCCGCCACGGCCCAGGTTGATTTGGGCGAATACACTGTCTTCGATACGCGCTTTGGTCAGATGCAGGTCATCGGCGGCGATATCGATCAACGGCTTTGGTTCGATGGCAGTTTCCTGGATCTTCCCATCGCTGAGCGCTATTGGATCCGCGGCGCCTTTGGCATGGAGGGCGAGGCCTATGATTGGGTCATCGCGTCGTCCAACCACACTGGCAATATGTGTGGCGGCTATTCGGAGTGGTTCCTGATCCGCGCCAGCGCGGAGGAGGTCCGTGTGGCTCCACCGCTGAATGCCTGCGTCGGCATCCTTGATGTGCGCGTATTGCCCGGTCAGCTAGAGGTCGATATGGGTCACCGCGACGTATCCATATCACACGAAACCTTCACCTGGGACGGCGTGACACTGACAAGTACCCTGGTGCCCGAGGCAGCCGCAGCGCCTGCCGGGGCTGGGCCCGACGTGACCCGGTGGATCGGCCGCACGGGCTGGGAATTGCTGGATGATCCCTCCGAACGCGCGCGGCTTGGTTCGGTGATGGCGCCCGACCGTGTGCAGATGCTGTCACAGGTTATGTCGCTTGGTTCGGTCGGCGCAGAGCGCAACGGTTGGGTCATCATGAGCGGGTGCCAGCGGCATCAATGTAATTTCGCACAAGGTGTTCTGGCGATCCGAATTTCCGACGGTGCGGTGGCCGCGGCGATCCTGACCGGGGAGCTCCCGCATATCGAACGCTTCGGTCTGACCTCCGACCCCGTTATCTCCGCCACGATTGACCAGGTGCGGCAATGACCCAAGATTACAGCGCGGTCGAAGCGCTGTTCACGCGCGCCGACGGGCAGTTTCTATTCGCGCGTTGGGGGCGCCCCATCGTGCCAGTCGTGTTCGGGGTCGAAGACGCCACGATCTCGGTGCTGAAAGGTGCTATCGAAGCGGTTGTCACCTTGGCCGATCACAAAATGGCTGAGACCGATCCAGAATTGGGCGCCAATCTGATGGTCTTCTTCATCCGTGATTGGGATGAATTGCCGCCGACCCCAGGGCTGGACCGATTGATCCCGGATCTTGAGCCTCTGGTGGCGCGGCTGCAGGCCGCCGATGCCAACCAATATCGCAGCTTTCGGTTTGACGAGGCTGGCGGCATCAAAGCGGCTTTCGTGTTCATCCGGATGGATGACGCCATGTCCGAGGTGCCCGCCGAGACCATCGCGCTGAGCCAAATTGTTCAGACGATCCTGCTGTGGTCCGATACCGCGTTTCTTGGGGCGTCACCTTTGGCTGTCCTGGAGGGGGGCGCGGCGGTTCTCAGGCCAGAGATCGCCGACATCATTCGGGCGGCCTATGACCCGGTCCTGCCGGTCGCCGCCACGGATGCGTCATTTGCGCTGCGGCTCGCGGCACGCATCGGGCAAAGCGCCCACTAAGGCGATGCCCGCTGTTTCGCGGCACACCTGGACCGCCCCTTGACCCCGCGCGCGCCTAGGTCCAACCCTGTGCCCATGATCCACCGCTGGCCCCTACGCGTGTATTATGAAGACGTCGACCTGGCGGCGATTGTCTACTACGCCAATTATCTGAAATATCTCGAACGTGGCCGCTCAGAAATGGTGCGAGATGCCGGGATCAGTCAGTTGGATATGAAGGCGGCGGGCCTGGTCTTTGCCGTGCGCCGGGTTGAGGCAGATTATCTAAAACCGGCCTGTTACGACGATGAGCTTATTGTCGAAACCCAACTTGACCGGATTAAAGGCGCCAGTTTCGACATGCCGCAGCGTATCCTGCGTGGCGCGGACGTGTTGATGCAGGCTCGGGTCAAGGTCGTCATCCTCAATGCGCAGGGTCGGGCCGCCCGTCTTCCGGCGGATATTCGCGCAAAAATCACAGCCCTTACGGCAGATGACACGAAGTGACACGGAAGTGTTCGCCTTAACCCTTTTATGCTGATAAACTTCCCTGCAAATGAGGCGCACCATAATTCGCGCCCAATGATTTGAGGCCGGGCAGAGGACAGTAAAAGACCCATGGAAACCGAAACGCTCGCGTTGGCGCAAGAGGCGGATTTTACCCTCTTTGCGCTATTCTTTCGTGCAAGCTTTATCGTCCAGCTTGTGATGCTGGCCCTGATCGCAGCGTCGGTCTGGGTCTGGGCAGTGGCATTTTCCAAATTCGGAATGTTCCGCCGGGCGCGGGCAAATGCCTCTGCTTTCGATGCGGCATTCTGGTCCGGAGAGCCATTGGACGAGCTATATGATCAGGTCGCCGCGGCGCCCGGATCTGCGTCAGAGCGGGTTTTCGTCGCTGGCATGACCGAATGGCGCCGCAGTCTGCGTGACGATGGCGCGCTGATCCCCGGTGTGCAGCAGCGCGTCGACCGCTCCATGGATGTGGCGATCGCCCGGGAAAGTGCCCGTCTGACCAACGGGTTGAACTTCTTGGCCACCACCGGTGCCACGGCGCCCTTCGTGGGCTTGTTCGGTACGGTCTGGGGGATCATGCGCTCATTCCAGGAAATTGCGATCAGCGGCCAAACCTCGCTGGCGGTTGTCGCGCCCGGGATTGCCGAGGCCCTTTTGGCCACTGGCCTTGGGCTATTGGCGGCCATTCCCGCGGTGATCCTCTATAACAAGCTTAGCTCTGACGCCGATGGGATTGTCGGGACCTATGAGGGCTTTGCCGATGAGTTTTCTACGCTTCTGTCACGGCAGCTGGACTGATGGGCGCGTCCGTCGCAAGCTCTGATGGCACACGTCGTCGGCGGGGGAGGGGGCGTCGCACGGCGCGCCCGATGTCCGAGATCAATGTGACGCCCTTTGTGGACGTCATGCTGTGTTTGCTGATCATTTTTATGGTTTCAGCGCCGCTGATGACCGTGGGCGTGCCGATTGACCTGCCCGATACCTCTGCCGAGGCGCTGCCATCCGAAAATGAAGAGCCGCTGACCGTGACGCTGACAAGCGACGGAACGATCCTGGTGCAAACCAGCGAAGTTGGCCGGGGCGAGTTGATCCCGCGCCTGCAAGCCATCGCCGCCGAGCGCGACAGCCCGCGGATCTTCCTACGCGCCGATGGCGCAATACCTTATACTCAGGTGATGGAAGTGATGGGCGCGCTGAATGCCGGGGGGTTCCGGCAGATCGGTTTGGTCACCGATAGCGGCGGCCCGACGTTAAATGCGGTGGAGGAGTGACACCCGATGCCGATGAACCGCTCGCTCTATGCCTCAGGAGGGCTCCATGCCCTTCTTTTGGCGTGGGTGGCCTTCGGTGGCATGCTGTTTGAACGCAGCCCGGATGTCGAGTTTGAAGTCACGGGCGTGACCATTATGTCGGCGGAGGAATTCGAGGATATGACCGGCACTGCGGCGGTGTCCGCGCCGTCAGACGTCTCGACTTTGCCGAATGCGCCTGCATTGGACACGTCGCCTGAAGCGCCAACGGCCGAGGCTCCGCCGCCACCGACAGACGCTCCGCAGGAAACCGCGGCGCCGCCTCCGGAAACCACACCGGTGCCCGTCGAACAGGTGCCCGACACGATTGTAAGTGACGATGTCGCGGTCCTGGCCCCGCCGCCCGGCGCGCCGGATGCCGAGGTTTCACCCACGCCAACCCCCGACGAAGCACCGCGTATCGCGCCCATCGCTGCGCCATTGCCCGAGCCGGATGCTGAGGTCGCGCCAGAGGTTTTGGAACAGCCCAGTGAGCCCGATATCTCCGAAACGCCGCAGGAGGAAACGCCCGAGACCGCGCCCGAAGAGGCGACGACCGAGATTGTGACAGAAGCCGAAGAGCCAGCGGCCGCGCCGTTGGGGCCGACGGCCTCGCTCCGCCCGGCGCCGCGCCCGGCCCGCTCCGCACCGGTCGAAGAGCCTGTGGAACAGGCGGAAGCCGCGCCTGAATCTGAGCCTGAGCCTGCCGATCCGGTCGACCCTCTGGCCGATGCCATCAACCAAACCATCGCCGAGGTCGTGGAAGATGACGCGCCCGCGCCGACGCCTGCCCCCGCCCCCGCACCGTCGGGCCCGCCCTTGTCGCAGGGCGCGCGCGATGGGTTCCGCGTGGCGGTGCAAAGCTGTTGGAATGTCGGCGCCTTGTCGACCGAGGCATTGGGAACCACTGTTGTCATCGCATTCGACATGGCCCGTGACGGGCGCCCCGATGCGGGATCGATCCAGATGATCGAATTCTCCAACGGATCGGATGCGGCGGCCCGGCAGGCCTTCGAGGCCGCGCGCCGCGCAGTGATCCGGTGCGGTGTGAACGGTTACGATTTGCCAGCCGAGAGCTATGATCGCTGGGCGCAGGTCGAGCTTGTGTTCAACCCAGAAGGGATGCGCCTGAGATGATCCTGCGCCTGTTTCCCCTTCTGGCTCTTGCTGTCTCCGGCCCCGTCGTAGCACAGAGCGCATTGGCTGAACGCCCCGGGCTCTGGGTCAGCGTGCCGAATGCGCCGTCCACCCGGGCACCCGAGGTCGTGGTGCCGCAGCAGGCGGTCGTAACGCCCGCCCCGCTGTCTCAGGCGCCTGAGATACGGCCCGTGCCGCGGCCCGGCCCAGTCTCTGTGACCGAGGCGCCGGATATCGCGCTAACCGTTGTGGAGCCTGTCCCAGGCGGCACATTGATCAATGACGATCCGATTGACCTCGCCGCCCCGGTCTTGGAGGCAGAGCCCGCCGGACCCATACTGGAAGCTGAGCCGCGTGCCGATCCTATTGCCCCGCCAATGGTTCAAGCGGTCCGTTCGGTTCCGCATATCTCGGAGCCATTTCCGACCGCGCCGATCTTGGCATCATCGCGCGATGCGGTCGTGATCGAGCCGATGCCGGTCGCGCTTATTGCCCCGGCACGCGATATGGCCCCATCCGCGCGTTCCGTACGCCTGGCCGCTCCGGCCGTCTTAGAGCAGGTCGACAGATTGCGACCTGTCTCCGCGCGGTCAGTTGCAGCAATCCTTATGCCTGGCGCATCGCCACAGCCCTCACCGCCCGCGCGGTCCGGCTTTGCGGCCGCGCCGCGCCCCGATCCGTTCCCCATATCAGCGCTTCCGCCAACGGCCTTACCCGCCGGGCCTGACGCGTTTGATGCGGTGCGCGCGGCGCCGTTGCCCGTGCCAGAGGCGATGGCCGCAGTGCTATTGGCGCCGCAGATCGACGGGTTGGACCTGCCGCTCGGTCCGCCAATGCCGGATTTGCCGCGCCGGAGTGCCGTGCCGCGCGATCCCAATGCGCCGATCCCACTGCCCGAACCGGATCGCTATGCCATCGCACTGCTTGTGCAGGAGGCTGAGATTTGCTGGCGCGCCGCGCGTCTTGGCCCCGAGGCTCGTTGGGCGACATTGTCTGTGGATGTTGCGCTGGACGAAACCAACAGTGCCGCCGCCGGATCCATCCGGCTCAGCGGGTTTCGCCACGTCCTGTCTTCCGCCGCGTCCGAGGCTTACTCCGCCGCCCGCGCTGCGCTGATCGGTTGCGGCGCGGCGAGCGACGGTGTGCCGGTCACGGCGCTCACAACAATTCGTTTCGACCCGGAGGGTGTGCGTCTGCAATGATACGCTGCGCTCCAAACCGATATCGCCGCCAAATCATGCGGCAGGAGGTGTTTTCATGTTAACTCGTCGGATCTTTTTATCTGCCAGCGCGGGCCTTGCGGCCTCAACCGCATTGCCGGGCGTATCGCTCGCCCAATCGGGACCCTTGCGTTTGGAAATCACCGAAGGGGTGATCGAGCCCTTGCCGTTCGCGCTTCCGACATTTGTGCCCGAAACGCCCGCAGCCGCCGATGCCGCCGCCGATATCAGCCGCGTGATCGCAGCGGATCTTCGTGGCACTGGCCTGTTCCGGCAGATCCCACCCGATGCCTATATAGCTCAGGTGACGGATTTCGACGCCTCGATCAGCTATCCAGATTGGCAGGCGATTAATGCGCAGGCGCTGATCACCGGCGCGGTCAGTCAGCGCAGCGATGGCCAGATCGCCGTCCGTTTCCGCTTGTTTGATATCTTCAGCCAGGCGCCTCTGGGCGAAGGTCTGCAATATGTCGGACCCGCCGATAGCTGGCGTCGCATGGCCCATACGGTCGCCGACCAGGTCTATAGCCGGATCACGGGCGAGGGCGGATATTTTGACACGCGCGTCGCTTTCATAGCCGAGGAGGGCCCCAAAAATGCACGCCTCAAGCGCTTGGCCATCATGGATTATGACGGGGCCAATGTTCAGTATCTGACGGATTCACGCGCGCTGGTTTTGGCGCCGCGCTTTTCGCAAGATGGTGATCGGATCCTGTACACCAGCTACGAGACCGGGTTTCCGCAGGTTTATTTGATGGATGTCGCAACCGTACAGCGCCGTCCGCTTGAGGCGATCCCGGCGGGCAACATGACCTTTTCGCCGCGCTTCTCACCCGATGGCAGCACGGTCGTGTTTAGCCTGGAGCAGAGCGGAAATTCTGACATCTTCTCCCTGGATCTGGCCACCGGCACACGGCAGCAATTGACCCAGGCGCCATCGATCGAAACTGCGCCGTCCTTCAGCCCCGATGGCGCGCAGATCGTCTTCGAATCCGACCGGTCCGGCAATCAGCAGATTTATATCATGCCGTCCGGCGGCGGCGATGCACGCCGGATCAGTGCCGGAACCGGGCGTTACGGCACCCCGGTCTGGAGCCCGCGCGGCGACTATATCGCCTTCACAAAGCAGGAAAATGGCCGTTTCCACATCGGGGTCATGCGCACTGACGGTTCGGAAGAGCGGTTGCTGACCTCGTCCTTTCTGGATGAAGGCCCCACCTGGGCACCCAATGGCCGGGTGATCATGTTCACCCGCGAAACACCCGGTGAAGATGGTGCGCCAGCGGTCTATTCGGTCGATATTTCGGGCCGAAATCTGCAACGCGTCGCCACACCCGGAATGGCCTCTGACCCGGCCTGGTCGCCTCTGCAATCGTGATCGCCACCGCGGCGGCCGGGATTGGACGTCGCCCCATTCGTCATGTTATTGAGCAAACAACAAGAACACCCCCGAGGATTTGAGCCATGACACGTATCCCCTTAATTCTCATGCTGGTCGGCACGATGGCGCTGGCCGCCTGCGACCAGAACCGGTTTGGAAATGGGTCTGATTTTGCCGGAGTTGGCGGTGCCGCAGGCGCTGGTGCGGGTGGGGCATCTGATCCGACCAGCCCCGCCTTCTTCAACCAAGTCGTTGGCGACCGGGTGCTGTTTCAGGTCGATCAATCGACCCTGTCGCCCGAGGCGCAGACCATCCTGGCCGCCCAAGCCGAATGGCTTTTGAACAACCCCGAATTTACCGCCTTGATCGAGGGCCATGCCGACGAACAGGGCACGCGGGAATACAACCTGGCATTGGGTGCGCGCCGCGCCGCCTCCGTCCGCGAGTATCTGGTGAGCCAGGGTGTGCCCGACGCACGGCTGCGGACGATCTCTTACGGCAAGGAACGCCCGCTTGAAATCTGTTCGACCGAGGCTTGCTACATGCAGAACCGCCGCGCTGTGACCGTTCTGTCCGCCGGGCTGGGCGCTTAAGATGCGGTTCGTTGCGGCAATACTGGTTTGCCTGATTGCCGGTCCGGTCATGGCACAGGATCGGACGCAAACCCTGGCGGATATCCGGCAGGAATTGTCGGTGCTGTTTGTTGAAATCCAACGTTTGCGGGGTGAGTTGAACACCACCGGCGGCGCGGCAGGAACTGGCGCTGGCGGCGGAACTCTGGATCGCGTGAATGCGATCGAGGCCGAGGTAACGCGCCTGACGGCTCTGACAGAGCGATTGCAGATCAATATCGACGCGATTGTACGCGACGGAACCAACCGGATCGGTGATCTGGAGTTTCGTCTATGCGAATTGGAAGAGGACTGCGATCTGTCGACATTGGGCGATACCCCAACTTTGGGCGGTGTGGACCCTGTAACCAGCGGCACCCCTGCGGCACCGACAGCCACGCCCTTGGCCGCGCCCACGCCGGGGGCGGCACCGGCAACAGCTGGGCCGACCAGCCCGACGCCCGGCCTGGCCGTGGCGGAGCAAGGCGATTTTGACCGCGCCCGTGCCGCGTTTGACGAAGGCAACTTCTCGGACGCCGCCCTGTTTTTCCAGACCTTCACCGAGACCTATCCAGGCAGCCCCCTCTCCGCCGAGGCGCATTTCTTGCGGGGGGAGGCAGAAGCCAATGAAGGCCGTTGGAGCCAGGCGGCGCGCGCATTTTTGGATAGTTTCACCGTGCAGCCCGATGGTGAGCGGGCGCCTATGGCCCTGACGGCACTGGGCGTGGCACTGGCGGAATTGGGGCAATCCGAAGAAGCCTGTCTGACGCTCGCCGAAGTCTCGGTCCGCTACCCTGGCGATCCGTCCGCGACAGCTGCTGAAACGGAGCGCACACGCCTGGGATGCCAGTGAGCGATACGCTGCCCGGCCGTTTCGCCGGGCAGATGGGCCAACTTCTCGGGCCTGACTTTCCAACCGCGATTGGGCTCGCCGTTTCTGGCGGCGGAGACAGCATGGCGATGCTGGCCCTCACCCATGAATGGGCACGGATCTACGGTGTGACGCTGCGTGTCGCTACGGTGGATCACGGATTGCGCACGGAAAGCGCCGCTGAGGCGCAGATGGTCGCGCGGGAATGTGCGGATCTGGGACACGCCCATGATATTCTGCATTGGCAGTGGAACGGGCAAGGAAATCTACAGGACGCCGCGCGGCGGGCGCGTCTGGATCTGATCGCCCAATGGCGGGGGGATTTGGACCATGTTCTTTTTGCCCATACGCGTGATGACCAGGCCGAAACGGTGCTGATGCGGCTTCTGCGGGGGTCTGGTGTCGAGGGACTGTCAGCGATGGCCCCGATGCGCGAGATGGGCGGATGGCAGGTGCTGCGTCCATTGCTGCAGGAAACCCGCGCCGATCTGAGGCATCACGTCACCACGCTGCGGGTACCGTTCGTGGATGATCCCTCAAACGAGGATGACACTTATGAGCGGGTGCGCACCCGGCGCGCGATCTCGGATTTGGACTTGGATGCCGCGTCACTGGCAGAGACCGCCGCGCGCATGGGGCGGGCCCGTGAAGCGTTGACTGCGCGGGCCATTTCGGTCGCGGGTGAGGTCGTTTATCAGGATACATATGGCGGGCGCCCAACCGGTGATTTAATCTTCGATCGTGATGGGCTGGTGCAGATCGAGCGTGACACACAGCTGCGCCTGTTGGCAGCGGCGCTGCAATGGGTGTCTAACGCCGAATATCGTCCCCGCGCCCGTGCTCTGGAGGCATTGCTGGATCGGGCCTTGGCGGGCGGGGGCGGCACGCTGCATGGCGCGCGCGTGATCATGGGCGGTGCAACACTTCGGATTTGCCGGGAATATGCGGCGGTAGCGGATCTGGCCGTGCCTTTGAAGACACCTGCGATCTGGGATAGGCGATGGTGGATCGAGACAGATCGCGTTGACGATCATATCCTGCGCGCATTGGGCGCAGACGGATGGCAACAGCTTACCGATCGGCCCAGCGACGCCCCACCCTATGAGGCCGCGATCGCGACCCCGGCCCTGTTTGATGGCGCGCATTTGGTGGCAAGTGCACTCTTCACAACTTCGCCGCAATTGACCGCGACACTGCGCCCCCGGCGCGGCACTTTCGTCGCATCCTTGAAATCGCGTTGAACTCAGGCGTTCAACCCTTATCTTAGTTGAAACGCGCGCCCTCGGGTGCGCCTGTTCCGTTTCGAGGAGATCTCCCTTGGGTAACGCGAGAAATGTCGCATTCTGGGTCATCCTGTTCCTGTTGATCCTGGCCTTGTTCAACCTGTTTTCCGGCGGACAGGATCAAGTGAATGGCCGCACCGTCGCCTATTCAGAATTCGTGCAACAAGTTGAAAACGGGTCGGTTTCATCGGCTACACTGGATGGCGAGAGTGTTCAGTTCACCACCGGTGAAGGCACGTTCTCGACCGTTGCGCCCGGTGATGCCGAACCAACGCGCACCCTGCTGGAAAATGACGTGCGGATCGATGCCCGCCCGCAGCAGCAAAGCGGTTTCCTCAGCGTGTTGTCGCTCTGGCTGCCCGTTCTGGTGCTGATCGGCATCTGGATTTTCTTCATGAATCGGATGCAAGGCGGTGGTCGCGGCGGCGCGATGGGTTTCGGCAAGTCAAAGGCCAAATTGCTGACCGAAAAGCATGGTCGCGTGACCTTTGACGATGTCGCCGGGATCGATGAGGCCAAGGACGAACTCGAAGAGATCGTTGAATTCCTGCGCAATCCCCAGAAGTTCTCACGACTTGGCGGCAAGATCCCCAAAGGCGCGCTTCTTGTCGGCCCTCCTGGTACGGGTAAGACATTGCTGGCGCGCGCGATTGCAGGTGAGGCAGGTGTGCCCTTCTTCACAATCTCCGGTTCCGATTTTGTCGAGATGTTCGTCGGCGTGGGTGCCTCACGCGTGCGCGACATGTTCGAGCAGGCGAAGAAAAACGCGCCCTGTATCGTCTTTATCGATGAGATCGACGCTGTCGGTCGGTCCCGTGGTGTGGGCTACGGCGGTGGCAATGACGAACGAGAGCAGACGCTGAACCAGTTGCTGGTTGAGATGGATGGTTTTGAGGCCAATGAAGGCATCATCATCATCGCGGCAACCAACCGTCCCGACGTTCTTGACCCCGCTCTGCTGCGCCCGGGTCGTTTCGACCGTCAGGTGCAGGTGCCGAACCCCGATATTAAAGGCCGCGAGCGGATCCTGGGCGTTCACGCACGCAAAGTCCCACTGGGCCCAGACGTGGATCTGCGGATCATTGCCCGTGGTACACCGGGGTTCTCAGGTGCGGATTTGGCCAACCTGGTCAACGAGGCGGCGCTTATGGCGGCGCGTGTAAACCGTCGTTTTGTGACGATGGAAGATTTCGAAAACGCGAAAGATAAGGTCATGATGGGCGCGGAGCGACGCTCGATGGTTATGACCGAAGACGAGAAAAAGCTGACCGCTTATCACGAGGCTGGCCACGCCGTCGTGGGCCTGAACGTCCCGGATCACGATCCGATCCACAAGGCGACGATCATTCCGCGAGGCCGAGCGCTGGGTCTGGTGCTCAGCTTGCCGGAGCGTGATCAACTCAGCGTGTCCTACCGCAAGTACACGTCAAAAATCGCCATGGCGATGGGCGGGCGTGTTGCCGAAGAGCTGGTGTTTGGCAAGGAGAATATTACGTCGGGTGCGGCGTCGGACATTCAACAGGTCTCAAAGATCGCTCGGGCGATGGTCACCCAGTTCGGCTATGCTGAAGAATTGGGATACATCGATTATGCCAATGAGCAGCAATCCTACTTGGGCGCCTATGGCGGAGGAACCAATCACTCGGCGGCTACTCAGAAGGTGATCGACGACAAGGTTAAAGAGCTTGTGGATGAAGGCTACGAAACGGCCAAACGCATCTTGACCGAGAAGCGCGATGATCTCGAACGGTTGGCCCAAGGCTTGTTGGAATATGAAACGCTAACGGGCAAGGAAATCACCAAAGTCATTTCGGGTGAGCCCTTGAACCGGGGCGATGATGACGACGAAGCGCCAACCTCTGGTGGGACACCGTCGATTACGGCGATCCCGAAATTGCCACAAAAGTCTAAGCCTTCGGGCGATATGGAGCCTGAGCCAACCGCTTAGCGACCATAGATCTTCGGATAGTTTGCCCCCGATGTGACGACCTGACATCGGGGGCATTTTTTTGCCTAATCTGTCGTCAGGTAAACTGGTCTTTTGTTGTCATGGTTCTGTAACATGACAGGACGATGACACGCGCTCTGATTCCGTTTTGGCTGGCTATTCTTGTATCCGCACTGCTGATTTTCCGCAGTGTGTCGGCGCATGGATGGATTCCCACCCTCACCGCAGAAGGCTTGGGGCTTGAGATGTCCACAACGCTCGTCCATGCGGCCGCAGCGATTTTGCTGGCCGCGACCCTGTCGCAACGTGGGCAAATCGCGAGGTTCTGGCCTGTGGCTGCACTGGTCGCACTGTTTTCGTTGCGGGAATTGGATTTCAACGATTGGTGGTTTGAACCGGGTCTTCTGGAAATCGAGCTTCTGTTCAGTGACGTTCCGCTTTGGCACAAAATCGTGAGTGTGCTGGCGATGATTGCCGTCGCCTTCGTGATCCTGCGCGTGCTCTTCATCGGGACCATGCCCTTGTTTCGTCAGCGGTCTGAAGCCTGGGCGCGGATCTTTCCGTTGATCGGTCTGACGATCGTCGCATCGATGACGTTGGATTATCCGGCCAAGACTGCGGCGCAGTTTGGGGTGACACTATCTCAGGCTCAGATCGATGCAATTGTCGCTGTTGAAGAATCGAGTGAATTCTTACTGGCGCTTTTCGTGATGCTATCGATCTGCCTCTACCGTCGAGGCGAGCGCGCTCCGGCGGCCCGGAACGCCGAAATCTCTGCTGGACGTGCCTGACGCCACTGCAAAGGGCTAGCCCATCATCTTTTTGCGGGCTTCCGACATCTGTTTCTCCATGTCGGCCCAGGCTTTTTCCATATTGGCCTGGATCTCTTTGGCAGCATCCATATTGGCTTTGCCAAGCTCTTCCATTTGCTTTTCAGCATGCTTGCGCTGTTCGTTCAGCGCCTCCATCTGCTTGACCATTTGATCCTGGGCATCCTTGCCCGCTTGCACCATTTGGCTTTGCATCTTCGCCATCTCATTGGTCCAAGCCATCATCTGAGCTTTGGCCTGTGCCATGAAATCAGTCTTGTCGGACATTCGGTCTCTCCCACGATACGATACTGCACCGTAGCATGGATTTATGACATTGGGTGGGTCTTATATGCAGGGCGGTAACCCGTGTTGGGTTGGTGCCGCATGTCAGGCGGCCGACATCACCACCAGGATAGCTGCGCCCATTCCCATTGCCAGACCCGAATAGATCATCATACCAAAAGCAACATTCTTCATTTCACGTCTCCTTTGGAGGCCAACGCCCGATATGCCGAAAGGGTTCATTGGCGGGGTTAAAAAAGAGTTGACGTCGGCGCAGTTCCCCGCTGCGTTCCCAGCTTTTCCTTTCGGAAACACGGCGTGGCGGGATGCCCTGCGAAAATGTCGGAATTGGCCCTATCCGGCGCTGTCTCGCCCGTTATAGGCGAGTGAAGCACCGGACTTTCGCGAAGGAACAGCGCACCATGGCTTATAAATCCGATATTGAAATTGCCCGTGAGGCGCAGAAGAAGCCGATCCAGGAGATCGGGGCAAAAATCGGCATCGATGCGGTCGATCTGTTGCCCTACGGCCATGACAAGGCGAAGGTTAGCCAGGATTTCATCAACTCGGTCCAAGACCGCGAGAACGGCAAGCTGATCCTGGTGACCGCGATCAACCCCACACCTGCAGGCGAGGGCAAGACAACCACGACGGTCGGTTTGGGCGACGGGCTGAACCATATCGGCAAAAATGCCATGGTTTGCATCCGCGAAGCCTCGCTCGGCCCGAATTTTGGGATGAAGGGCGGTGCAGCGGGCGGTGGCTATGCGCAAGTGGTGCCGATGGAGGAGATGAACCTGCACTTCACAGGTGACTTCCACGCCATCACCTCGGCGCATTCGCTGCTATCGGCTATGATCGATAACCACATCTATTGGGGCAACAGCCTGGAGATTGACGTGCGCCGTGTGACCTGGCGCCGGGTCGTGGATATGAACGACCGGGCTCTGCGCCAGATCACAGCCTCCCTTGGCGGGGTGGCCAACGGGTTCCCGCGGGAAGCCGGCTTCGACATCACGGTGGCCTCGGAAGTCATGGCGATCCTGTGTTTGGCGAAGGACCTGAAAGACCTGCAAGAGCGGTTGGGGAACATGATCGTGGCCTATCGCCGAGATCGCTCGCCTGTTTATGCGCGGGATATCAAGGCCGATGGCGCAATGACAGTTCTTCTGAAAGATGCGATGCAGCCGAACCTGGTACAGACGCTGGAAAACAACCCGGCCTTCGTGCATGGTGGCCCGTTTGCGAATATCGCGCACGGCTGTAACTCCGTGATTGCGACCACCACCGCCTTGAAGCTGGCCGATTACGTGGTGACAGAGGCGGGCTTCGGGGCTGATCTGGGCGCTGAGAAGTTCATGAACATCAAGTGCCGCAAGGCCGGTCTGGCGCCCAGCGTGGTTGTCTGCGTGGCGACGGTACGCGCCATGAAGATGAATGGCGGTGTGGCGAAGGCCGATCTGGGGGCCGAAAATGTGGGCGCCGTCAAGGCGGGCTGCCCGAATCTGGGCCGCCATATCGAGAACCTCAAATCCTTTGGCGTGCCGGTGGTCGTGGCCATCAACCACTTCGTCACCGATACAGATGCCGAAGTGCAGGCAATCAAGGATTACGTGGCCGAGCATGGGGCGGAAGCGATCCTGTCGCGTCACTGGGAATTGGGATCGGAAGGCTCTGCTGATCTGGCGACGAAGGTCGCTGAACTGGCCGATGCCGATACGGCGAATTTCGCTCCGATTTATCCAGATGAGATGCCGCTTGCGGAGAAGATCCAGACGATTGCCAAGCGGATCTACCGTGCCGATGAGGCGTTGATGGACAAAAAGATCCGCGATCAGTTGAAGCTTTGGGAAGAGCAGGGCTATGGCAGCCTACCGGTCTGTATGGCCAAGACGCAATATTCCTTCTCGACCGACCCAAACCTTCGCGGTGCCCCGACCGGGCATTCGGTGCCAGTCCGCGAGGTGCGCCTGAGCGCAGGGGCTGGGTTTGTGGTTGCCGTGTGCGGTGAGATCATGACGATGCCCGGTCTGCCGCGGGTGCCGTCGGCAGAGAACATTCACTTGAACGATAATGGACAGATCGAAGGTTTGTTCTGATTTTGGCCGGTTGGGTGGACCAAGCCCTTCGGGCTTGGACGCTCGCGCGAGGCGCATCGCCCCACCCACCGTCCCGGAAGGAGGCGCCGAAATGGCAGCGACAGTGATTGATGGAAAGGCCTTCGCGGCTGATGTGCGCAGCCGTGTGGCCGAGCATGTGGCCGGTTTGAAGTCAGAGCACGGCATCGTGCCGGGGTTGGCTGTGGTTCTGGTGGGCGAAGACCCGGCCAGCCAGGTCTATGTGCGCAACAAGGGCAAGCAGACCGTTGAAGTTGGGATGCATTCGGTTGAGCACCGTCTGGACGCCACCACCTCGCAAGAAGATCTACTCGCCCTGATCGCGGATCTAAATGCAGACCCTGCGATCCACGGGATCTTATGCCAATTGCCCGTGCCGGATCATATTGACGGCGATACGATCCTAAATGCGATTGATCCGGCAAAGGATGTGGACGGATTCCATATCTCGAATGTGGGTTTGCTGGGCACCGGCCAGAAGGCGATGGTGCCGTGCACACCGCTGGGATGCCTGATGATGTTGCGTGATCATCATGGCGCGCTCAGTGGCTTGGATGCGGTCGTGATCGGCCGTTCCAACATCGTTGGCAAGCCGATGGCGCAATTGCTGCTGGGCGATAGCTGCACGGTAACGATTGCCCATTCTCGGACCAAGGATCTGGCTGCAACGGTGCGGCGCGCCGATATCGTGGTGGCTGCAGTGGGGCGCCCGCAGATGGTGCCGGGCGATTGGATCAAGCCCGGGGCAACTGTGATCGATGTCGGTATCAACCGGATCGACAAGCCCGAGGGCGGGACACGCCTGGTCGGTGATGTCGATTACGACAGCTGCGCGGCGGTGGCGGGGGCGATTACGCCGGTACCTGGCGGCGTTGGACCGATGACGATTGCCTGCTTGCTGGCCAATACGCTGACAGCCTGCTGCCGCGCCAATAACCTGCCGGAGCCGGAAGGGTTAACGGCCTAAGCCTCAAACGGGTATCATCGTCCCTTGGAGGATGGCGACGTCCTTGCGGCTGCCATCCTCGGCCTCGGTTTGGACGGTGCATCGGGTAACCGACAATCTGCGACCGGATTTGATCACCTCGCCAATTGCAATCAGCCGAGTTCCTGTGGCAGGCGCGATCAGATTGATCTTCATTTCCACGGTCATCACCTCGGAGCCCGTCGGCATCAAGGTTAACGCCGCATAGCCACAGGCGCTGTCACCAATCGCGAAGGTCGCGCCTGCATGGGCCACGCCGTGTTGTTGTGTGACCGACGGGCTGATCGGCATGGAGATCACCGTCCGGCCCTGCGCCACCTCATCAAGACTGGCTCCGAGAGTGCGCATCAGCGCTTGGCGATCGAAGCTATCGCGAATGCTCTGTTCCATCAGTATATCCTTGCCAATTCCAAGGCTTGCGCAAGGCTAGCGGGGCATCGGCAGCGCGACGGGCTGCTTGCCCAGCAAAATAGCGGTCGCATCAGGGGCCATCAGATCCGCAAGTTCGGGCTGATGACAATAGAGCCCACCGGTATAGGTGCCGTAGGCCGGTAGGATCAGGCGCTGCCCATCGATCAATAGACAGCGCCGCGTGATGGCGCGGCCCCGCAGGATCACGCGGGCCTTGGGATGGTAGTGCCCTGAGACTTCACCAGGTTCGGAGCCCTCAGCGATATGTCGAAACGTAAGGGGACCAAGCATCAGTTCAGCAAGATGAGCGCCCCCGATATCAACCGGGCCCGGATCGTGATTGCCTTCGATCCAGATCCAACGGCGCCCGGCCATCGCAGGGGCCAGCCTGTCGGCGACAACCGCCCCGGTGGCGCGCGCTGCGGCAAGGTCATCGAAACTGTCGCCAAGGCAGATCACCACCTTTGGATCCGTGCGATCTATGTCGGCGAGGAGACGATCCAACGTCTCGGCGACCTCGTAGGGGGGCAACATGGCACCGCCACGGCGGGCCATGCGTTCGACCTTTCCAAGGTGCAGATCGCTGACGATGAGGACATTTTCCGTGGGCCAATGCACCGCGCCTGAGGGCAGGGCGACCAAAGAGGCGCCACAGAAGGAAAAGGAAAGGCCGTTCATGTTTCGTTCATATCCGCCGTGCGCGTATATGGGCAAGGCTTAACGCGGCGTTGCGCCAAACTCGAGACCGGCGGTCGTCATCAG
Organism: Gymnodinialimonas mytili; assembly: GCF_037544085.1. NCBI lineage: Bacteria > Pseudomonadati > Pseudomonadota > Alphaproteobacteria > Rhodobacterales > Paracoccaceae > Gymnodinialimonas > Gymnodinialimonas mytili. Next base: position 856,098 of record NZ_JBBIFW010000001.1, on the reverse strand, counting down.
ACGCTCGGCCTCATCATCCAGCAAACGTTGGTCGGCCAGCCCCTTGATCGGGATCCGTCCGGGTTCAAGGAACAATGGTGCTGCCAACGGGGTCACGCGGGTCAGCGCGGTGTGGTCGATCCGGTCGCCGATGCGGTCAAGCATATCCTCGATACGTCCAAAATCGACCAGCCCGCGCATGGCCTCTTGGCGTGTGATATCCAGCATAACATGACCAGGATCGTATTTGCGGAGCGTGTCGTAAAGGATATCGGTCGAAAACGTGGCCTGCCGCCCGGATTTGCGCTTGCCGCCGGGCATGGATCGGTCGACCAGCCCCGCCACGATGGCGCTGCCTTTGAAGGTACGCTTCATGACGGCATTGTCGGCCAACCACGTCTCCATCGTTGCCATCAGATTGTCGCGGCTGAATAGTGGTTCGATGTTTGTCGCCTGCTCGAGACCCCAAATCAGGGTGGCGTAATCGGTCGATACGAATCCCATCGGGTCCAGACCCTGTTCTTCCATGCGCTGCGTCAACAACAGGCCAAGGGTTTGTTGCGCATTGCGGCCCGCGAACCCATAGGCCACCAGATGTTCGCGGCCATCATGGGGAAAGGTTTCCACCAGCAATCTGTCCCGTTGCGGCAGCTTTGAAACCTCCCGTTGCAGGCGCAGCCAATCGGCGGTGTGATCGGGTAGCTCCGGCCAGTCCGCTTGACGGAACATGGACAAGATTCGATCTGACAGCTGCGTGGAGGTGGCGAACTTCGTACCCATGAAGGTCGCAATCTTGGGCTTTTGCCAGGGGGTGCGTGTGACCTCGACAACCATCTCGCGCATACCTTCATACCGCACGATTTCACCGCCGATCAGGAACGTGTCTCCCTTGCGCAACATCGAGGCGAAGTATTCCTCGACCTCGCCCAACGGTTTGCCGCCGCGTGACTTTTGCAGGCGCACCGCCATTTTGTCGGCATCGACGATCGTGCCGATATTCATGCGAATGCGGGCCGTGGCGCGTGGGTCACGCAGACGATAGATGCCGTCGACCTCGATCAACCGCTGCCATTGGTCGTAGGCCCGCAACGCGTAGCCGCCCGTGGCGGCGAAATCCAGGCAGCGGTCAAACGTTTCACGCCGCAGGTCCGCATAGGCGCCTGCGGTCGTGACCTCGGCATAAAGATCATCAGGGGTGAATGGCCCCGCGCAGGCGCGGATCAGGATATGCTGGCAGAGCACATCCAGCGGGCCCGTGTGATCCGTATCACCGTCGAGTGTGTGGTCTCGTACGGCTTGCAATGCGGCGACGCATTCGATCACTTCGAATCGATTTGCCGGCACGATCAAGGCCTTGGAGGGTGCATTGTAGCGGTGATTGGCACGCCCGATCCGTTGCACCAGCCGCTTCACGTTTTTCGGGGCGCCCACCTGGATAACCAGATCCACGTCCCCCCAATCGATCCCCAGATCCAGGGAACCGGTGCAGACGATGGCCTTCAGATCGCCATTCACCATCGCCTGTTCAACCTTCTCCCGCTGTTCGCGCGCGAGGGCGCCGTGATGGATGCCGATCGGGATACCGTCTTCATTGGCGAGCCAAAGGTTGTGGAAAAACAACTCAGCCTGGGCGCGTGTATTATGAAAAATCAGCGTGGTATTATGGGCTTTGACTTGTTCCAGCACGGCTGGGATAGCGTATTTTCCACCGCCGCCGGACCAAGGCGGGCGGTCTTCGGTGGTGAGCATCCCGATATCGGGGTCGGGCCCCGGATCGGCCTGTAGAATAGCGCAGGGATCTGGATTTCTTGCGAGGATACGCGCGACGGCGTTGGGATCCTCCACGGTCGCTGACAGGCCGACGCGCCGCAAATCCGGGGTCAATGCGCTGAGGCGAGACAGCGCCAGCATCAGTTGATCGCCGCGTTTTGATTCAGCCAAGGCATGGATTTCGTCAACGATCACACGCTGAAGGCCCGCAAATGTCCGGTCTGCGTCTTCATAGCTGCACAGTAACGCCAGGCTCTCCGGCGTGGTCAGCAGGATATGGGGCGGGTCGGCGCGTTGGCGTTTCTTGCGGCTGGACGGCGTGTCGCCGGTGCGGTCCTCGACCCGGATCGGCAGGCCCATTTCTTCAATCGGGCCGGTCAAATTCCGTTTGATATCAGCGGCTAACGCTTTGAGGGGACTAATGTAAAGCGTGTGGAGGCCGTCATGCGTGCCGTCGGCCAGCTCGGCAAGTGTCGGCAGAAACCCCGCCATGGTCTTGCCACCGCCCGTGGGCGCAATGAGCAATTGGCAGGGCTGATCGGCCAGCGTGAGCATCTCGCGCTGGTGGGGGTGGATCGACCATCCACGGGCGGAAAACCAGCCCTCGATCTCGGGCGGCAGGGGGGCAGGGGCACGGGTATCCATCGCCCGAAGATAGGTCAAAACCCCGTGTAAAGAACCTGTCGTGATCCTGTAATTATTCTGTAGCTACAGGTGGCGGGAGACGGACGGCGCTGTTTGGCCAAGGCCAAAGGCGCCCCGCCCGCCGTCCCATGGGGCGCTAGTGCACGATCTTCTCTTCGCGGACATAGAGGTTTTCCCAGGCGCGGTCGATGAATTCAGGGCGCATCTGGTAGTCGATGCCTTCGAATTCGCAGATCGCCTTGATCTGATCGCACAAGAAAACCGGATGGTAGTTGGCGTAGATGTTGTCGATCGTCGGATACTTCTTCTTCAGCAGATGGATCAGTGATGCTTCGTCCAGCGGCACGCCCTTTTTCTTGGCAACCATCGCGAAGATTTTCAGGAATTGTTCTTGGTTGGGGCCGTCAATTTTCACCTTGAAGAAGATCCGGCGCAGGGCCGCTTGGTCGAAGATCTCATTGGGGTGGAAGTTGGTCGAGAACACCACAAGGGTGTCGAAGGGCACTTCGAACTTCTCGCCCGATTGCAGAGCGAGAATGTCATAATTCACCTCCATCGGAACAATCCAACGGTTGATCAGTGCCTGCGGCGGTTCTTCCTGGCGGCCAAGGTCGTCCACGATAAAGACGCCGCCGGTCGATTTCAGCTGTAGGCTGGCCTGATAGGTGCGACTGACGGCATTGTAGTTCAGGTCGAGCATGGCCAGGGACAATTCGCCACCGGTCATCACCGTGGGCCGGGTGCAGAGCAGATAGCGCGTGTCGAACTTGGACGCGTTTCGGCGCAATCGGGTCTGGGCCTCGGTTTCCTGACCCATGATGGGGGTGTGGACGATCGGATCATACACGGTGATAACCTGCCCCGCATAAGCAAGGGCGTGTGGCACATAGATGTTGTCGCCCATCGCGGCGCGGATCCCTTCGGCAATGGAAGATTTACCATTGCCGGGTGGGCCATACATTAGCACAGAGCGGCCCGAGCCGACGGCGGGTCCGAGTTGATCGATCAACCCGTCGGGCAGGATCAGATGGCCCATGGAGGCTTCAAGCATGTCGCGGGTCAGCTTCACGTCACGGATCGACTGACGCTTGACCTGCACTTTGTAGTCTTCCAAGGGCACCGGCATCGCGCCGTAATATTCGGATTGGCTGAGGGCATCGAGCGCGCGGGCCTTGCCGCCTTCGGTCAGTTGAAAGCCCATCTCGGACGACGAGGTGGCGTGCAGCGTGCCGGTCGCCTGCATGAGGTTCATGTCGCGCAGCATGTCGATCAGCTGTTGCGTCAATGGGATTGGCAGACAGACGGCTTTGGCAATCTCGGATGTCTGTTCGACATTCTTGCGAAAGACGGTCTTCAACAAGATATCGCGCATCATCACAACGGTTAAGCCGGTATCTTCCAGCTTTCGCAGGGCCGGCGGCGCGTAGCCGGGATCGGTAGACACTTGCATATTCATGGCTCAGGCCCCTGCGCTGTTGGTGACCCCAAGGATCATGTAGATAATCATGCCGGTCGATAGACCGAGGCCGTAAGGAAACACTTGTTTTAAGGCGCTTTTTCGGCCGGTATTCCACGACGCCCAATCTGGCGTCGCATTGACGAGCGCAGGCACGCGCCGCGCGATGCGATGCAGGATCATGAACACAAGCGCCGAATTTGCGACGATGAACAGCACGATCATGGCATCTTGGGCGGCCACAAATGGCGCCGCGGCCGCGGCGAATTTCGCATCGCCCGCCCCGAATACACCGACCGCCGACAGCAAAAAACCGATCACGAGCACCACGCCCATATGCGTGAAGCGCCAGGCATATTCCTCAAGCGGCAGCGCAAAAGGCCCGAGGACCACGAACCCTGCAAACAGGGTCAGAACGCAGACATTCAGGATCTTCAGATCCTTCAAGTCTGTGTAGATCGCCCAGAGGGCCATCGGTACAACAAACGGCAGGAACACCCAGGCCTGCGCAGCTGTCAGAGAGACGTCGAACGGCATCGCTATTTTTTCCCAATGTGGAAACACTCAGCCTAAATCTTGAAGATTAAATCAGGCTGAATATGGGCGAGATTGGGTTGGTTTCTGTGCGAATGCCGTTCGGTTGTCTTGGCTTCAGGCCTCCAGCGCGCGTAGGGCCGTAACCGCGGCTTCGAAATGCTGGGGGTGGGTCTCGATGGCTTCGCCCAACAGGCCGCGCCCGGTATCGACCTCGCCTTGCCGGATCGCGGCGAGCGCGGCGGTGTGCAAAAGTTGTGCGCGTTCAATCTGGGTCATGTTGACCAAGGGCAATGCGTAATTGCCTTGCGCCGCGCGGGCCAGGACCAGATTGTTCTTGGCGGTGAAGAAATCCGGATCGTAGGAGATCGCGCGAATGAACAGATCCTCTGCCCCGCCGAAATCACCGCGCGTCAGCATGGAATATCCCCAATTGTTGTAAACATTCGCAGGGCGCGTCGTCAGGCCGGCGGCGGTTTCATAAAAACTGTCGGCGCGATCCCATTGCTCCTGACTGTCGGCGATCATCGCCTCGAGCCGGTAGCGCTCGAAGCTCTCATAGGTGGGCGGCACGGAATCGAGCTGTGCTTGCGCCGCGCTCCAATCGCCGGTGCGGATCAAGGCGCCCGCATATTCGACGCGATCGGAATTGGTGGATGCCTCTTGCGCAACGATCCGCTCCCACAGGCCCAGCGATTCCGCGGCCCGACCCGATCGGACCATGCTGGTTGCGAGGCCGCGCTGCAAATCAATGTTGTCAGGGTCTTCGGCCAAGGCGCGTTGGAAGAATGACGCTGCTTCTGCGGGTGCCTCAGATTGCAGCAGCATCTCTCCGAAGCTCGCTTCCTCAATGGCACTCAGCGGATCAATCGCGCGGTCGACATCCGCGCCACGGGTGGAACTACACGCTGCAAGCGCAAGGACGGACACGCCAAGAAGGACGCGGGCCGCCGGGAAAAACCGGAGGACGGGGATCATGCTCTGCCTCATTTGTTACGCCGTCCCGGTGCCTCACGGCGACGTGGTCAGAACATAAACGCCCCCTCCACGCCGGATCAGCCCGGGCCGATCTTGCTCATTGCGAACATCATACACCTGGTTTTCCATCCGAGCGATAGCGAGGCGTAGGTTGTCGCGAATCGTCTCCGAATCGCCACTATCGAGGGCAAATGCGTGTTCCAGCACGCGGCGCGCTTCACCATATTCGCCACGTTCAATAAGGACGGCCCCCAAGTTGTTGAGGGCGGGGACAAAATCTGGTTGTCCATCAAGAACGCGCCGGAATTGCGTCTCGGCTTGCCCCAAACGGCCCAGAGCGAGGTTTGCAGCCCCGATAGCGGTCAGCAAATCCGCATCCAACCCGCTCTCGGCGGCAGCGCGGTAATAGGCGCGCAAGGCCAATTCGAATTCGCGCGCTTCCATCAGACGATCGCCGACGACGATGCCGTCGATCGTGTCGTCGCTGTCGGGGATCGCATCGGGCGGATCGATCCCGGCAAAAGCCGGATCAAGGCGCTCGCGCGAATTGCACGCCGCAAGCGCCGCGGTTGCGATGAGAAGAAATAGGACGGGCAGGGGCCTGCGCACCTTGGGCCTCGTTGTGTTGTCGCTGACTGCTCTGGCGCAGTTTGCGCCGGTTGCCATTACAATACGACAAGCGGGGCTGCGATGCGCGTCTTTTCTTGCGCGCATCACATGCTTTTTGGTTGGCGCTTAGCGCGACAGGTCGGTGGCGATCCCGTAGATCGATGGACCGATCAGAATAATCAAAAGCGGCGGAACGCAGAACATCATCGTGAAGAGCGTCAGTTTTGTGGGCAGCTTGTTGGCTTTTTCTTCGGCCCGCATCACGCGTTTGTCTCGCATTTCAGAAGCATAGACGCGCAGCGCCTCTGCAACAGATGTCCCGAAAGAGGCCGATTGGATCAGCGTCGTGATGAAGCTGTTTACGTCCTGAATATCGACGCGTTCGCCCATATCGCGCAGGACCTTGGTTTTGTCCTTGCCCGCCTTCATTTCGTAGCTGACGATCTGAAACTCTTCTGCAAGCGCCGGATAGGACGGTTTGATTTCTCTGGCCACCTTTACGATGGCTTGATCAAGCGACTGCCCCGCTTCCACGCAGACCAGCATGAGATCGAGCGCGTCCGGGAAGCCGCCGTTGATTTCGTCTTCACGGGACTGCATGCGGCGTTTGACCCAGTAAACCGGCGCGTAATAGCCAACTGCGCCAGGGATCAAGACCATGAAGATGGAGTTTTGGGCTGAATCGCCACCGCCTGACACCAGCAAATACAGGGACCCCAATAGCAAGCCCCCAATCCCTCCGGCGAGCTTGGCGAAATTGAACATCTGAACAGATGATTTGGACCGATATCCCGCCCGGATCATCTGTAGCTGTGTCGCTGAAAGCTCTGCTTCGGTTTGCGGTTCCAGATATTGTGCAAACCGCTCGAGCTTTTCGTTCTTGCCGCCCTGGCGCAGCCTTGCGCGCTCTGCAAGATCCGCGCCGTCCGCGCCAGCGTCTTTGCCGAGTTTAGAAAACGGATCTTTTTCCTTCGACAAAAGCGCAGGCAGCGTCACTAGGACCAGCAAAACACCAAGGCCCCCAACTGCGATCAGCGGGCCGAGTTCGCCGAGATTGTCCACCAACATGGTGTTCACATTGTCGATAAGACCACGGATATATTCCATCGGACTGCTCTTTCCTATGGGCGCAGCAACGCGCAGATTGGGCGGTCGGGCCGCTTAGACTTTGATATTTACCAGCATCCGCATGATGACCATGTTCAAACCGAGCATGACCGCCACCACGGCGCAGGCTGGGATAAATACGGGCGTGTCGATCACCTCGGCATAATAGTCAGGCTGCATCACATTGATCCCGACCAGCGCCAAAAGTGGAAAGACCGACAGAAAGTTCCCCGACCATTTCGCTTCGGCCGTGATCGCCTTCACTTTGCGGAACAGCTTGAACCGGGCACGGATCACATCCGCCAGACCCTGCAGGATCTCCGCCAAATTACCACCGGACGTTTGCTGAATGCCGACGGCAACTGCCAGAAACCTCAGATCCTGGATACTCAACCGGTCGGCCATCGATTGGATGGACTCAGCCACATCACGGCCATAGGCCGCTTCGTCGGAAATCACCCCAAGCTCGGATGCGATTGGATCCGACATTTCCCGGCTCACCGTGTTGATGGCTGACACGAAAGGGTGTCCGACGCGCAGCGAGCGCACCATCAGTTCCACAGCATCCGGCAGCTGTTCTTCCAGCAATGCGATGCGTTTCTTCGCTTTCGAATGTACCCAATAATATACGCCCCCCACACCCATCGCGACCGAGACCAACAGACGAATTGGGAGGCTGGCGGTGGTCAGAATCGATAGCAGAAGGAAGGCGAAGACCGTCACCCCGGCCATCACCATCATCAACTGCTTCGGCGTGAAGGCGATGTTTGCCTTTTGCGCCTTGTCGGCGATGATCGCGTAGAATGGCAGCGAGATGGAGCCCTTATGCTGATCCATCTCTTTGCGAAGTGTGGCCAACACGTCTTCGCGTGTCGTGCCTTTTTCAAGCATCGACAATCGCCGGTTCACACGCGCATTCAGGCTAATCGATTTGCCGAACACCATCAGGTAGATGCCGTTCACCAGCATGATCACGCCGACAAAAATGCCGATGTAAATCAGCGGTTCGATCGAAAGTTGCATCTGATCTTACTCCGCAGCAATGGGTTCGTAGATGGCGTTGGGCAGGTCGTAGCCCCATTGCCGGAACCGATCTGAATAATGCGAGCGCACGCCGCAGGCTGTGAAATGGCCGATGATCGTACCATCGGGCTTCAAACCAGTGCGCTGATAGCGGAAGACCTCCTGCATCGAGATCACCTCGCCCTCCATGCCGGTCACTTCGGTGATCGAGACCATGCGCCGCGAGCCGTCTTGGAGACGTGAGGCCTGCACGATAAGGTGCACAGCCGAGGCGATTTGCGCGCGCACGGCCTTCAGGGGCATCTCAATCCCGGCCATCGCCACCATGTTTTCCAAACGCGAACAGGCGTCGCGGGCATTGTTTGCGTGGATCGTCGTCATGGACCCGTCATGGCCGGTGTTCATGGCCTGAAGCATGTCGATGACTTCCTCGCCGCGGGTTTCCCCCACGATGATCCGGTCCGGGCGCATCCGCAGAGCGTTTCTGAGACAGTCACGCTGGGTCACGGCCCCTTTGCCTTCCACATTGGGGGGGCGGCTTTCCATCCGACCCACATGGATCTGTTGCAATTGGAGTTCCGCGGTATCCTCGATCGTCAGAATACGTTCCTTGTTATCGATGAAGCTCGACAACGCATTCAACGTGGTTGTCTTCCCCGAACCCGTACCGCCGGAGACGATCACGTTGAGGCGTGTGGCAACCGCCGCCTGAATATAGGCGGCCATTTCTTCGGAAAACGCGCCGAAATTGACCAGATCGTCAATTCCGAGCTTTTCCTTTTTGAACTTACGGATCGACACCAGCGACCCATCCACCGCAACCGGCGGCACCATGGCGTTGAAACGCGAACCGTCTTTCAGGCGCGCGTCCACGTAGGGGTTGGATTCGTCGACACGCCGTCCCACAGCGGAGACGATTTTGTCGATGATGCGCAAGAGATGGCGTTCATCTTTGAAGCGAACATCGCTCAGCTCCAGGCGGCCCGCGCGTTCCACGAAGACACGTTTGGGACCGTTGACGAGAATATCGTTCACGCTGTCGTCTTGAAGAAGTGGCTCAAGGGGGCCCAGCCCCGTCACCTCGTCGAACAATTCCGTGTTCAGCGTTTGTCGGTCTTCCCGGTTGAGCACGACGCCCAATTCACCGAGCTGTTCGCTGGTAATCGCGGTGATTTCCTGCCGCAATTCCGATTCCTTGGCGCCTTCAAGCGCCGAAAGATTCAAGTTGTCGAGCAGACGGTGGTGCATTTCCGTCTTGAGTTCGTCCAAGCGTTTGCGACGCTTGCGGTCTTTGTCCTCATTGCCAGATCCAGCCGGTTCCGCCGCGGGTTTCGCAGCGTCCGGCCTGCGAGCAACTTTCGGCTTCGGGCTTTCATCGGCCGGAGCCGCGCCATCGTCAGGCGCGGCGATCTTGGCCGAGGCGGCAACTTCCGCAAGCGGCGGTACGGTCGCCGAACTCGGTTTTTTATACTTTGAAAACATCCGGTTACCCCCAGTTCAATCAGCGCGCGACGGCAGTGTCGGCGACCATCGCCTTGTGCAGACCATCGGCCAATTTCAGGATTTCCTTCCGCAATGGGTTCTTCTTGGCGCCGGCAGACAGAGGTTCTCCATTATCCGCGGCTTGAATGACTTGCTTTCCGCCATCCGGCAGGACGGTCGATATCTTGACGCCCAAGCTTTCGGCCAGTTTCTTCATCCGGGTCTTTCCGTTTAAGTCGGTCATCCCGGGGCCGCGGTTCAGGACGTAGTGCACTTTTTCCAGCGGCAGCTCTTCGGATCGGCACGCTTTGATGAAGCGCATCGCATTCTGGGCGGAACGCAAATCAAGTTCGATGGTTGCGAAATACATATCGGCGCGGTTCAAGACGGTCTCGGTCCACATCACGATGGTCTTTGGCATGTCGACAATCACGATGTCGAAACACTCACTTGCCAAATCCAAGAGTGCGCTGACCTCTTCGGCGCCGACAATATCGAGTGGCACAATTTCGGCGGGCGATGTGAACACGGATAGACGCTCGCCAAAGCCGACAAGGGCCTGTTTAAAGCCGTCCACATCCATGCTGGGCGCTTCCTGAAGCATTTCCAGCATGATTTCGCGGCGTGGCAGGTCGAGGAATGTCGCAACCGAGCCCTGCTGCAGATCAAGGTCAATCAAACACACGCTAGGGGGGTTCTTCTTGTCGATCTGAGTCAATTCGTTCGCCAGATTGACAGCCAGGGTTGTGGCACCCGTACCGCCTGCCATGTTTTGCACGGCGAAAACGGCGGATTTGCCCTGCATGCGTTGGCCGGTTGTCGGTGTGTTGCCCGTGCCCTCACCCGTTGCAGGGGCAGCGGGTTGTGGCTCGGGCGCGCGCGCTTTTTCGATGGCCTCATGCAAAGCGCCATCTGCCAGTGGATAGGGAACGAAATCCTCTGCCCCCAGGCGCAACAATTCACGCAGTGCCGCTGTCGACAGGTTTTCCGGGATGAGGATAACTTTGATCTTTTTGGTGCGGGCAACGTTGATCACTTCGCCAACGCGGCCAAGATCCGCCTCATCCTCGGATCGGACGGCCAAAGCGATGAATTCCAGATTTCCGGGTTCGAGCGCCGAGATGAAATCACGCGCTTCCTCAAAGCCCAGATCGCCCCAGGCTTCGCCCAATTCTGTTTCCATATCCTCGATCAATAGACCGAAGTGATGAACGTTGCTTGATACCGTGCAGGCCACGATGGGCGCCGGTTCGTTCTGCAATGCGAGTCCGCTGCTCATTCCTCAAATCCCAATCTACCCGGCACGTGTCGGGTCGTCGTCAAAACCTGGATCGGCGGCGCGACTGCTTAATGGTGCGCTACGAACCAATTCACGGCTGTGGGCACGTTTGTGTCCTATCAGCCCTTCCCAAAGGTGAACGTGCCCCTGAAAAACGGCGAGAATTGGACGCAAAAAAGGGATTCCAAATACAATTCACGGGCAGTGCTGCATTTGTTTACAAACAAAAAACGCGCCGGAGGGCCGGCGCGTCTGATTTTTGCGTAAGATTTTAGGAATAAGCGCTATTCGCCGCCGCCTTCGCCGGCAGTGCGATATCCGCGATAGACGATCTCGGCGTAGCGTCCATCCAGCACCAAGGGGTGGCCTTCGACAAAGCCGGTCACTTCAGTGACGGTCCGACGATTGCGACGCTCTTCCATTTCGGTCGCGACGATGGGCTGTGTTTCACCCAGTGACACCAGAGCCTCGAGGCGGTGGCGATCAACGCCTTGATGGACCAAGAAGTTCACCGCAGCCCGCGCCCGGCGCAGACCCAACGCATGGTTGTAGCCTTGGCTACCGACAGCATCCGTATGTCCGTAAACTGAGAAGCGGACTTCCGGGAATTGCCGGATGAAGTGTGCCTGTTCGGTCAGGATCCGACGCGCCTCTGCATCCAATTGCGCGGAGTTGAAGGCGAAGTTGATTGTGGTCGGGACCGATTCCGCGAAGCGTTCGCCCAAGGCCTGAGCATAGCTGAGGTCACCGTTGTGCAGCGCGATGTTGCGCGCCGTGGGCCCACCAAAGTTGCCTTCGATATTCAATTGGCGTTCGCCTGCGGGGCGACCCGTTTCGATCGCGTCAAAGGCCGAGCAACCTGTCAGCGCCATCACCAGGCCACAGATCAGGCCCAGTGTGCGGGTTGGGGCGGGGGAGATCGTGTTCATCATACGCTCCTTAGTCCAGGACATAGCCATAGGATCCCGAGAAATCCTGGGCGGCCACTTCGCCAGCGGCACTGTTGGCGGGCGGGCGGTTCCCGGCAGTGTGACCCTGCAGGAACAATTCACGCTCTGTTGGGATCTGGATGCGATCGGTGGGCAGCGCCAAAGCCTCGCCACGGACCGGACTGACCAGATGTGCGGTTAGGATAATCACCAGTTCCGATTGCTCGCGCTGATAAGAGGTCGAGCGGAACAAAGCGCCAAGGATCGGAAGATCGCCCAGCCATGGTACCTGGCCGATTGAGTCCCGGAAGTCGTCCTGGAGCAGACCCGCGATCGCGAAGCTTTCGCCATCCCGCATCTCGATCGTCGTGGACGCCTCGCGTGTGCGCAATCCTGGAACGCCAGAGTTGTTGCCCGGGATCTCGGCATCGACCGAACTGATCACGGTGGACATCTGCAGATTGATGATGCCGTCATTCACGACGGTCGGCGAGAATTCCAGTTGAATACCAAAGGGTTGGAACTCAACAGAGACTTCACCACCCTCACCCTGGGTCGGCACCGGGAATTCGCCACCGGCCAAGAATGTTGCAGTCTGACCGGACAGGGCGCTGAGATTGGGTTCCGCCAATGTGCGCACGAGTCCCTCTGTTTCCAGCGCTTCGAGCAGTACATTCAGGCTGAAGCTTCCCGCAGAGGCGCTAAATCCGATCTGACCACCAGGCGGGTTTGCCGTCACGGGGAATTCAACCTCATTTCCAGAACCGAAGAAGCCACCGGATTCATTCGGCGTTCCGCTTTCAGCCGTCATTTCGATGCCAAGCTCTTGACGCACGGTCCGGCTCATTTCAGCAAAGCGCACCTGCATCATGACTTGCTGCTGACCGCCGACAAGCATCAGGTTCGACACTTGGCCGTAGCGGCTGGCCAATTCCATCGCGCGGTCGACCGCGAAGGCTGAACTTACGGTACCTGACAGAACGATCCCGTCAGATGCGGTGCGCACCTCGACCGGCTCACCTGGCAAGATTTCCCGCAGGCGCTCACGCAGCTCTGCCAAATCAGGCACAACTTGGATTTCCACGTTGGCAATCAAGCTGCCATCCGGCCCGAGAAGCGTCATGGTGGTTCGACCGGGCATCCGGCCCAGCACGTAGATCGACCGCTCGGTCAATGTTGCGATGTCGGCGATTGTCGGGGCGGCTACGGAGATTTCTGAGAACAGCATCTCCGTTTCCACGACAACGGCGCGGTTCATGGGAACGCGCAGAGTCCCCGATGTTTGACCCTCGACCACACGGAGTGCTTGGGCATCTGCTGGAGATGTGGGTTGAAAAAGAAGCGTTGCGCACCCGATAAGGCACGCACGCAGGAATCCTGTCATGCTCATGTGTGACCTGCCTCTATGTCACGGTTTATGGGCGCGATGTTTTTTTGCCCTTTGCGGCAACATGCCCGAAAACCGTTTTTCACGCAAGAATCATCCTATTGGCGGACGTTCTTCATGTGCCATATCCACAACGGTCCCAAATTATCCACATATAATGCAAGACGCCCGGGACGGATCCCGGGCGTTCAGACAGCTTGTGGATAAGTCGTTGGATTAGTTGCTGCAGAAGGGGACTTGCGTGATGACGACTTCGCCACCGCGGCGGCTGCGGATGGTACAAACACGCTCTTGTTCGACCACCAATTCCTCAACTTCTCCGAGCAGCGCATTCGTTGAAACTTCGACTTCATCACTGATTGTTTCATCGCCTACGCCAACAAGGGCCAATGTCAGTGTGCCCGAACCCTGTGCTTGCGTCAGTGCTGCAACGTCTTCCGGACGCGCCGTCACCGTGATGGTTCGGGCAATCGTCGGATTGTTGCGCTGTTCGTCAGCGATTTGGTCAATGGCAATGATCTGCACATTGGACCGGATTAAGCGTGTGATGCTTTCTCCGCCGTGACCGGCGCCGGACCAATATACGTCAACTCTGTCGCCTGGACGCAGGAAACCCGACACACCGGAGGTAACATCTACGCGCAGTGCCAACGCCCGCATTCCTGCTTCTAGCCGCGATGCAACGCCAGCATCTTCGCCGGGTGCTGTCACCTTGCTCAGCAGGACTGGTTCATCCTGTTCCATTAGACGCAATACAGTGCGCGGTTCATCATCATCTGCGGGAAACAACTCCTCCAGTGATGTGAAGGCGCCGAATGGGACGTGTTCTGCGGGCCATCGAATGAGCTGGACGTCATCCGCAGTGATCCGTTGTCCATACCGAACCTGGCGGTTTACGACGACAACCTCGACAGTTGGTAGGATGGCATTTCGCTGCTCGGCCAGTGCGGTTTGATATTGATCAAACCGATCTTTCGCGATCGATACCGCAAAACCAGCCAGTCCAACTCCGACGGCTAAGACCAAGATAAACACAATTCTCATATCACCCACCTCAAACAAAACGGTCATATGCGCTACTCTTGTCCGAGCTTCGCGCAACCTTAAGGGTTGGTATCGCTAGAAAACGAGGCAAAAACATGGTCGGCGGGGGGAATGACCGTGACCGACGTGCTCTGCTTTAAACAAGTTTTGCGGGATGGTTTATGCCAACCCGTAGCGCCCTCGACAGCCTCAGGTGCCACCGGCAACGCGTTGATTGGCATCATCGAAGGGATCGACAAGCGGATTTACATTGGTCAAATCTGTCGCGACGTCGCCCGATAGGTCTTCAAAGCCACCGGAGACCACAATGATCACTGCGAAGCCCAGACCAACCACGCCAGCGGTCAAGACTACCCAATCGACAGAGACCGCCCCAGACTCAGACGCAGCGAAGGCATTGATAAACGAAAAGGTCATGTGGCGGGCTCCTAAAGGAATAATCGTACTGTTGCGCCCGCCACGTCCAACGGGTCGACGTCATCGAATGCGACGCACATGTTGGCTAATGCGTTCGCTGGGCCGGAATGAGGCACCGAAAAGGTCTTGGATGCCGCAAACAGTTTATTTCCAAAGCTTAAATTGGACATTGTGACAAAGAAAAACCGCCGCGCATTTCTGCGCGACGGCTCTGTCTTGGACGCGGCAGCTGGGCCGCTGCCACACTTTGCGCTCTGCTAGGTGTGCGGCTTAGTCTGTTGTGGAGCCGCCACCGGTGCTGCCGCCGGAGCCCGGGATGCCTGCGGAGTTGTTGTCAAACGGGCTGGTGAGCGGGTCTGTATCTGTCAGCGCCGAGTTAATGTCGGTCGACAGATCTTCCACACCGCCGGACACAACCGACATAACGGCCAGGCCCAGGCCAACCAGGGCGGCGGTCAGCACAACCCAGTCAACGGTCACGGCGCCGGATTCGGATGCGGCAAAAGTTTTGATCATGTTAGTCATCGGTTCAGTCCTTGTTAAAAAGAATATGTCATTTCAGTTCCAGGTGTCCGGGCTGGGCGTCGGCCCGTGTCCCTGTGACAAGGAAGGGTATGACGGCCAATCGGGGCGTGATTGGGGCACACAATCGAATTTATTTTGATCATAGGTGGGTTGTTTGATGTCCGCTTGGCGTGCAATTTTGCGCCAAAGCCCTTGTAGCATTGGCAAAAGACCAATTGTGGGGCGCAGAGGCAGATAAGGCAGGTGACCCATGACCCCTCGGCTTTCGTGGACCGGCGCCATTGCGCTGGCATTCAGTGTGTTGGTGGCGATTCATGCTGACTCGGTGGCCGCGCAGGACGAGGCGATGCGCATCGTACGAGCGCCGGGACCCAATCACACTGGGCCTCGGATCAATATCCAGGTGACGGAAGAGGATATAGCGCGGCAGCGGGCGGCGATGGGAGAGATTGTCCCGCCGAACACGATCCGTGCCGAGGATGCGCGCCCGGAAGCGGTGGAGCCCGACGGTGCATCGGCGTGGTTCTGGGCGTCGGTATCGCCCTCGATGCCTGCCAATCCGGCGCGATTCTGGTCGGCGCAGGAGCATTTGGCCTCAGCGCCCGAAGCAGCCGGGCTCGGCGCTCCGCGACTTGAAACGGTTAATCGTATCGCTGAGGAACATGGGCGCGAGATTTTGGCCGCAACGATCGGCACCTCGATCTCGCCCGCTTTCGTCCTGGCCGTTATCGCGGCCGAAAGCGCCGGACAAAACGAGGCGGAAAGCGGCGCAGGGGCCCAAGGCCTTATGCAGCTGATCCCGGACACCGCAGAACGTTTTGGCGTCGATGATCCGTTCGACCCCGCCCAGAACATTCGCGGCGGTGTGGCCTATCTGGATTGGTTGATGGAGCGGTTCGACCGCGACCCGTTGCTGGTACTTGCGGCTTATAATGCGGGCGAGGGCGCCGTAAGCCGCGCGGGCGGTGTGCCGAATTATGAAGAGACGCGGACTTATGTACCACGCGTGTTGGCAGCATGGTCCCTCGCGCGCCGCTTGTGCAATACGCCACCCGATCTGGTGTCGGATGGCTGCGTGTTTCAGAACATGTGAGCGCTAGACGATCGCGGCCTCGGTCGCGGCACGCAGCTCATCTTCGGTCACACCTTCGGCGGTCTCGACGATCTTCAGGCCGCCGTCGACCACATCGAGCACACCCAAATTGGTGATGATCCGATCCACAACACCTTTTCCGGTTAACGGCAGGGTGCATTCCTTTAGGACCTTCGAGGCGCCGTGCTTGTTTGTGTGATCCATCACAACCACGACACGACCGACGCCAGCGACCAGATCCATTGCACCGCCCATGCCCTTCACGAGCTTCCCTGGGATCATCCAATTGGCCAGATCGCCATTTTCGGCCACTTCCATTGCGCCCAGGATCGCCATCGCGATCTTGCCGCCGCGGATCATGCCGAAGCTCTGAGACGAGTCGAAATAGGATGTGTGGGGCAATTCGGTGATCGTCTGCTTGCCCGCATTGATCAGGTCGGGGTCCTCTTCGCCCTCATAGGGGAAAGGGCCCATGCCGAGCATCCCGTTTTCCGATTGCAATGTCACCGTAATGCCCTCGGGGATGTAATTCGACACCAGGGTCGGGATGCCGATGCCAAGGTTAACGTACCAGCCATCTTCCAACTCTTGCGCCGCACGCGCCGCCATTTGATTCCGATCCCAGGTCATTATGCGCCCTCCTTCTGGCGCACCGTGCGCTGTTCGATCCGCTTTTCGTGATCGCCCTGGATGAGGCGGTGGACATAGATGCCGGGCAGATGGATCAGATCGGGGTCGAGGCTGCCGGTGGGCACGATCTCTTCAACCTCCAGAATGCAGACTTTGCCGCACATGGCCGCCGGAGGGTTAAAGTTGCGGGCGGTTTTGCGGAAGATGGCGTTGCCGGTTTCATCGGCCTTCCAGGCTTTGACGATGGACAGATCGGCGAAGATGCCCTCCTCAAGGATATAGTCCTGCCCGTCCCAGCTTTTGACCTCTTTGCCTTCGGCGATCACGGTTCCGACGCCGGTTTTGGTGTAGAAGCCAGGGATGCCCGCGCCACCGGCGCGCATGCGCTCGGCCAAGGTGCCCTGGGGATTGAACTCAAGCTCAAGCTCCCCCGACAGATATTGCCGCATGAATTCGGCATTCTCGCCCACATAAGAGCTCATCATCTTCTTGATTTGCCGTGTCTCCAACAGCTTGCCCAAACCAAACCCATCGACACCCGCATTGTTGGACGCGACCGTGATATCCTTGGTGCCCGCTGCGACAATGCCGTCGATCAAAAGCTCGGGGATACCGCACAGGCCAAAGCCCCCCGCGGCGATCAGCATGCCGTCGAACAGCGCCCCGTCGAGCGCCTCCGCGGCCGATCCATAGACCTTCTTCATGTGGGCAACCCCTCCCGCTATTGTGGTGTTGCGGGCAAACTGGCGAATGGCGTTTGCGAAGTCAACGCGCCGCAGTGCAGCGCGGGATCAGTATCCCAACACCTCTGCCATCTCGGCGATCACCTGGCTGACATATCGATTGAACCGGTCACTCGGCTGCTGTCCCTCAAAACGCGGCTGGAACGGGTCGGCGGCGGTGATCGCACTGCCTGACAGGATCTCCATCACATGGTGGCCCAGGAAGGGCACGTGTTCTTCGGAATAGCCGCCTTCATGGACCAGCGTCAGGCGACTATCACAGAGATCGGCTGCGGCTTGCATCGTCAGTTCGGTCATCGCACGGAATGTCTGGCTGCCGGCGAGCATTCGGCTGAGCGGGTCGACAAGCCCCGCATCAAACCCGCAAGCCACGACAATCGCATCGGGTTTGAAATCCCGCAGCGCTGGGATCACCAATCGCTCGAACGCCTCAAGATAGCCGGTATGGCCTGTCCCAGGCGGCAGGGGAATGTTCAGGTTCGTACCGGTCCCTTCGCCCGATCCGCGATCCGCGAAATCGCCGGTGTCGAGCGGATAGTTCCGCTCCTGATGCAGCGAGATCGTCAGCGTATCCGGGTCGTCATAGTAAATTGCTTCGGTGCCATTGCCGTGATGCACGTCCCAATCGATCACCGCGACACGGTCGCAGAGCGCCTCGGCCCGGGCGGCCTCAATCGCGATGGCGATATTGGCCAGCAGGCAGAAGCCGTTCGGAAAGTCCGGCAGGCAATGATGCCCCGGCGGGCGGCTGAGCGCATAGGCATTCTGCACCTCGCCGCGCAGCGTGGCGAACAGCGCCCCCTTCGCGAGCCCTGCCGATAGCGCGGCGATCTCGAACCCGCCAGCCCCAAACGGGGTACGCAGGCCCAACTCACCCCCGCCTTTGTCTGAGGCGTCCCGAAAACTGTCGAGATAACTCGATGGGTGGATACGCAGCAGATCTTCGGACGTGGCAGCAGGAGCGGTTTGGGTTTCAAGTGCTTCCCACAGACCGGTCACACGCATCAGATTGACAAATCGGCGCTTGGTTTCTGGGTTGTCAGGCAGGCCACCGCCGGGCTGCACCAATCCCGCGACCGGCAACAGCCCCGCATAATTCCCGCCGCTGTGCCAAAAACAGCGCTCGTCCCAGAAAAACCCGGTCGTCATTCTGTGCGCAGCTTGTAGGCGCCTTCCGGCAGGTCCAGGGCCGCAGCCAGATCGCGGATTTGCGACATCGACAGCGTGATGGTGCGGATCTGATCCGTACGCGGGTCAGCTTGTTGCAGGGTCACACATTCGTCGAAGGCCGATATGGTGACATCTTCCTGCAGAGGCAGGGCGCCATCATCGACAAGGGTGATGATTGTGGCGTCGAATTCATGCTCGATGGTAAACATAACGGCAGGCTACTGCGCCGGGGCGGCGGTGAAAACCGCGATTCTCATTGGCTGCGCCGACGATGACGCCAGTAGAGAAACGGCGCTGCGATCTGGTCATAGATCAGCCGGACAAGCCAGCCGAGGCCGGGCAGATCCACGGCGCGGGCCAGCTATTCCATCCCCGGCAAGTGCCGCCAGATCAGGGCAAAGGCATTGATCCCGCTTAACCGCGTGCCATCTGCCGTCTGCGCGTGCAGCCGGCGAGACGCCTCATCCGCATTCAGACGCCACTTGCTTAGATCTGTTTCGTTCAAATCTTCGAAAGCCAAGGGCGCGTCCGATTTGGCCGCGCGGGCGCGGTAATGGTCGATTTCAGCACTGCAAATAGGGCATTTTGCGTTGTAAAGGATACGATGCGGTGTCATCTGCCGAGAGATAGGCACGTGGTGTTGCGGGGCCAGCCATTAGGTCGGGGCTGGACCCTATGACGCAGCCCGCTAAGGTCTTGCCTCAGCCCCTTGCCCATCCGGAGACGCCCATGCGTGCTGTCATCGCTCTTGTAGCAGCCGTCACTTTGAGTGCTTGTGTTGCACCGACCCAAAATGCTGCGCCAAATGCGACCGGGCAGGCGCGCAGCGGTTCAATGTCGATGGAGCGCGCCCTGCAGGTGACGCGTGCGGTGGAGCCGGTGGCCGAGCGCGTGTGCCGTTCGCAGACGCCCGGACAGAATTGCAACTTTACCATTCTGCTCGACCGCAACCCACGCGCACCGGTCAATGCGTTTCAAACCGTCGACCCCGAGACAGGGCGCCCCGTGATCATCTTGACCGCCAGCCTGATCCGGGCGGTGCGCAATGATGATGAACTGGCCTTTGTCATTGGCCACGAAGCCGCGCACCACATTGCCGAGCATATCCAGCAACAGCGTGCGGCAGCCCAGGCCGGTGCCCGGATTTTCGGAGCGGTGGCGCAACAGCAAGGGGCGACCCGTGAAGAGATTATCGAGGCTGCTGGCGTTGGCGCGCTGGTGGGATCGCGCCGCTTCAGCCAGGCGGCAGAGCTTGAGGCGGACGCCTTGGGCACGATCATTGCCTGCCAAGCGGGGTTCGACGCAGAGGTTGGGGCGCGCTTTTTCAGCCAATTGCCCGATCCCGGCGCGCAAATCCTGGGAACGCATCCACCCAACGCCGAACGGGTGCGCATTGTGGCTGAAACCTCGGCCCGGGTGTGTCGCTAGAGTGCCAACTGCGGACATCCCCACCTGACAGCCATCAGGGTCCATGGGATGCTGCGGCTTGTTATAAGGAGATTTCAGATGGTCCGTCTTACCGCCATAGCCATGGCCGCTCTTTTTGTTGCCGCGCCGATTGCTCAAGCCCAACAGCATATTCTGGGCGACTATTACGCCTATGGCCGCAATGCCGATGGCACGGCTTATTCAGGGACGGTGGAAATTCTGCCAAACGGTCCCAACCAGGTCATCGTGAACTGGTCCGTGGGGTCTAGCTATTCCGGCATCGGCACGCTGAGTGGGGATGTCTTGACCGTTGAATGGGGCGCCAACCATCCCGCCTTTTACATCGTGATGTCCGACGGCGAATTGCACGGCACCTGGGGCGATGGCGAAGGGTTGGAATTGCTGTCGCGCAACCCGCGCTAAGGCACGATCCGCCCCCACAGATCATAGTCGCTGGCCTCGTCCACCTCGACCGTCAGCAGATCGCCGGGGGTCAGATCCTCAAAGCCGTCATCAATGAACAAGTTGCCGTCGATCTCGGGCGCATCGGCCATGGTGCGGCAGGTTGCACCGTCTGCATCCACCGCATCGACCAGAACAGGGATCTGACGCCCGACCTTAGCGGCCAGCTTCGCCTCCGAAATCGCCTGAGCCTTTTCCATGAAGCGGTTCCAGCGGTCCTGCTTGACCTCATCGGCCACATGATCGGGCAACATATTTGACCGCGCCCCATCGACATTTTCGTATTTGAAGCAGCCGACCCGGTCGAGCTGCGCCTCGTCCAGCCAATCGAGCAGGGTTTGGAATTCAGCCTCGGTCTCGCCGGGGTAACCCACGATAAAGGTCGAGCGCAGGGTAATGTCGGGGCAGTCACGGCGCCAGGCTTGGATCTCGTCCAAAGTTCGCGCCGCCGCAGCGGGCCGCGCCATGCGTTTCAGCACATCGGGATGGGCGTGTTGGAAGGGGATATCCAGGTAGGGCAATAGCCCGTTTGCCGGATCCGCCATCAAGGGGATCAGCTCACGCACATGGGGATAGGGGTAGACATAATGTAAGCGAACCCAGGCTCCGAGCGTGGATAGGTCACGGGAAAGATCGAGGATCGGAAACTTGCTGTCTCGGCCTTTCCAATCGGTGCCAAAGGCCGAGGTGTCCTGGCTGATCACCAGGATCTCTTTCACACCGGCATCAACGAGCTTCTCGGCCTCGCGCATAATAGCGGGGATTGGGCGGCTGGCGAGGCGTCCGCGCATATCTGGGATGATGCAGAACTTGCATTTGTGATCGCAGCCTTCGGCGATCTTAAGATAGGCATAATGGCGGGGCGTCAGTTTTACACCAGCCGGCGGCAGCAGATCGATAAATGGATCGGGTGCGGGCGGAACCGCGCTGTGGACGGCGTCAAGCACCTGCTCGTATTGATGCGGCCCGGTCACCGCCAAAACTTTGGGATGCGCGCCGGTGATGTAGTCAGGCTCTGCACCCAAACAACCGGTGACGATGACGCGGCCATTGGCCTCCAACGCCTCGCCGATTGCATCCAGGCTTTCGGCCTTGGCCGAGTCCAGAAACCCGCAAGTGTTCACGATAACCGCCTCGGCGCCCGCATAGTCGGGGCTGATCGCATAGCCCTCGGCGCGCAGACGCGTCAGGATTCGCTCGGAATCGACCAAGGCTTTCGGACATCCCAGCGACACCATCCCGATCCTCGGCTGGCCGGGACGCGCGGCCTCGGGCACATCGGCGCGGGCCAGATCGGGGCGGAGATCGGGTGGGTTTTCAACCATGCGCTTGGCCTTATCGTGCCGTGGCGTCGCGCGAAAGGCCTTGCGGGGCTCGTTCCGATCAAAACCGTTAGGCGCGCCTGAAAAATCGATCTATCATTGCCAAAACGATAGCTCTTGAGGCCCAAAATGCGGTGGATTTTCCGGATTATCGGTGCGGTGGTTGTATTGGCTTGCTTGGCCATCGGGGCCGTTTTGCTGATCCCGTCAGAGCGCATTGCGCAGATTGCCACCGAGCGCTTGGCGGAACAGACCGGGCGCGAGGTCGAGATCACCGGGGCCGTGCGACCGAGCGTTTGGCCCGATCTGGGGATCGTGGTTGAAGGATTACGCATTGGAAACGCCGATTGGGCGACAGAAGGCCCGATGCTGAGCGCCGAACGGGTGAATGTGGGTGTGGCCTGGGCGGGGCTGCTCTCGGGTGATATCCGGGTGGAGCGGGCAGAGTTTGACGGGGCCGAGGTCACATTGATGCGGGCCGCGGATGGGCGTGTGTCATGGGATTTAAACGGCACGCCGCTTGCAGAACAGCCCGAAAGCGGCGCGGCATCTGAGCCGAGCCAACCCTTATCCGTAGGCTTTGACGAAGCGCAACTGCGCGATGGGCGCGTCCGCTACATCGATTTGGAAACGGGTGCCGATTGGGATGTGACCGCGTTGGATGCGACGATCCGGCTGCCCGAGGCAGGCGGTGCGGTCTCCGTCGATTTGGCGGGCGCCGTGAACGGCACGCCGCTTGAAGCCTCCGGCAGCATTGATGGGATTGCCGATCTGTTGCTGGGTGAGGTGCGCCCCGTGGATGCGGCGATCACCTGGCAAGGGGGGCGCGCGGATTTCAACGGGCGCCTGTCAACCGAGGCCGCGTTGGAAGGGCATCTATCCCTCGATACGACCGACCTGTCGCCGCTTCTGGCACTGGCAGGCAATGAAATGCCGGACTTGCCGCGTGGATTGGGTCAGGATCGCATTGCGGTGGAGGGGGATGTGACGCTGGCGCAATCAGGCTCTCTGCATCTGCGCGACGGGCGTATGACCTTGGATGACACGCAGTTGAACCTGGCGCTGGACCTGCTGCCGGGGGACGAGCGCCCCTTGCTGCGGGGCACGATCACAGGCGGCGCCATCAGCCTTCCCGGTCTCCTTGATTCCCAACGGGGCGCACCTGCCAGCGGTGCGGCGGCACCAGCGGGCAGCGCGGGATGGCCGCGCGATCGGATCGATGTCTCGGGTCTGTTTGCCGTCGATTCGGAGCTGACTTTGCGGGCCGAAACGCTGGACCTTGGCACGGTGGCTTTGACGGATATCGACATGCGCACGACGCTGACACGCGGGCGCTTGGTGTTCGATATCGCTCAGATCGGCGCCTATGGTGGGCAATTGGCGGGGCAATTTGTGATAAATGGCCGCGATGGTCTGTCCGTTGGAGGCGATCTGGTTCTGGCCAGTGTGCAATTGCAGCCGTTGATGACGGCGCTTGCGGACTATGACCGGTTGATCGGCACGGGGTCGGCCAGTGTAGAATTCCTGGGCGTTGGGAACGATCTTTACACAATTATTGATGGTCTGGAGGCCGAGGGGGATCTGTCGTTTGGCGCAGGCGCGATCGAAGGGTTGGACCTGGCCGGCATGATCCGCAATTTCGATGCCTCGTTCCGTGGCGAGGGCGCGCGCACAGTTTATGATAGCGTGACCGCGAATTTCCTGATCCGCGATGGCGTATTGTCGAACGATGATCTGTTGCTGGACGCGCCTTGGGGTGAGGTGCGCGGCGAAGGCCAGGCGGATTTGGCGGCGATGACAGTCGATTATCAAGTCACGCCGGGGGTTTTGCGTGATGATAGCGGGGCGGCCGGGTTCCGTGTGCCGATCCTGATCCGCGGACCCTGGTCCGCACCCTCGTTCCGACCGGATCTGGAGGCGCTGGCCGAGCAGGAATTGGCCGACGAAGCGGCCGCTTTGGAGGCTGCCGCGCGGGAACGCCTTGAAGAAGAAGAGAACCGATTGGAAGAAACCGTACGCGACCGGGCCAACGAGTTGCTGGGTGTCGAGATCGAAGCGGGCGATAGCCGGGACGACATCCAGCGGCAATTGGAAGAGGGCGCAGTGAACGGGCTGCAACGCTTGCTGTTTGGCGGCGGTGGCGCTGACGCGACGACGGGCAATTGAGGCAGAGGGAACCTGGCAATGGGTAGTGTGGCATCGAAGATCATTGGCGTCATTCTGGTTTGCGCAGTTTTAGCAGGCTGTGGCGGCGGGTCTGCGCAAAATGCGGGCGATACGGGCGGCGCGCCGGGGCTATATCCGGGAGAGACCCCTGCGATGCGCGCATTGGTGAATGAATATGCCGCACGCCATGAGATCCCCACAGCGCTGTTGCACCGGGTGATTCAACGCGAAAGCGACTACCGGGCCGATGCGCGCAATGGGCCCTATTACGGTTTGATGCAGATCCTGCCCCAGACTGCGCGCACGATGGGGTTCCGGGGAGAGCCGAATGATCTGCTCGATCCGCGCGTGAACCTTGAATATGCGGGCCGCTATCTGCGCGGTGCATGGCTGGTCAGCGATGGGAATATGGATGAGGCCGTGGGCTGGTATGCGAGGGGGTATTACTACGAGGCGCGCAACCGGTGTTTGCTGGTGGAAACCGGATTGGCCGAGCGCGAGATCGCGCGGCAATGCAGGTAGGCCTTGGCTGAACACCGTCTGAATGGCCATGCCGGACGACGCTGTTTGGCTGCGCCAAAGACGCCCCGCCCGCCATCCCGAATGTCTAGCCGAACGCTTGCATATGAGCGTCGATCGCCTGCTGCAGCGCTGCGTCTGTCAGCGGGCCGCGGATCACGCCGATCTGATTTCCGTCGCCATCGAGCAGGACCAGGGTGACGCTGCCCACATTGTGGAGCCGCGCGAAGGATTGACCGTCGAGGCTCGACAGGTTCGCAACCAAAAAATGGTGGCTATTCGCATCATAGGCACGCAGCGCGCGTCGGGTCTGACGTTGCAAGGTCAGGCAGAGATCACATTGGGGATCGTGGACCTGCACGACAGAGGGCAAGCCATCACCGATCTTCGTCAGATCGAGCTCGCAGATCGACGCTTGGACGCGATTGGCCGTCACATATCCTGCAATGCCGATCATCGGCGCGGCGATGGCAAGATTGCGCAGCAGGCGCAGCGCGCCACGGCGATCCACTTGAGCGGTTTCGGTTTGTTGTTGAACGCCAGCCTGAGAACGCCTCTTTGACTGCGGTTTCTTGCGCTGCTTCTTCATGGTTTTCCCCTGTCACCACGCTGCGAAATCTTAGCGAGTTGTGGCGGCAGGCCACCAATCACAAACGCTTGAGGCGGGAAAGTATCCCTGGGAGGTATACCAGGCAAAACGCCCATGGAATGCGCAGCTAACCGACAGCCGGTCCGCCAAGACGTATAGCCGATTCTAATGGGTCAACTCGCTGTAATGTGCAGCGATATGCGTGTTCCATGATGCGGCCTATATACTGCGCCACGGTATGCCGAGCGCGATCTCACATCTGAGATAGAAACGCGACGGGACTTTGCATCGCGTTCCGAACCTTTGCGGAATATTCGGGTATGTGTCTAGCGGCGGCGGTCGCGGCGCGACGACATGGGCTGGAACGCGACGCCCACATGCGCGTCGCAATAGGGTTTCCCCTGTTGCACCGGCAGACCGCAGAAATAGAAATCCTCGGTTGCGGGATCGCCGATGGGCCATTTGCACACACGCTCAGTCAACTCCATCAGACTGATCTTTTTTGCGTGCTTTTCGACCTCGTTCACCTTGGCGAGGGCTTCGGGGCTGATCTCATTGGCGGAGGGCTGCGGTGGCAAGGGCTGCCCCGCAGGTGCGATGGGTTTACGCAAAGGCGTGACATTGGCCGGGCGCGGCACGGGTGCGGCAGCGGCCGGGGCAGGCTCGGCCGGTTTTTCCGGGGCTGGCTTGGGTGACTCAGCCGCAGGTGCCGCCGGCGTCTCTTTCGCGGTGGACGCAGGTTTTGAGGGCGCGCTTGTGCCGCCGCCGCCGGACCGGTTCGACAGACCAAGCCTGTGGACCTTGCCGATAACGGCATTGCGGGTCACACCGCCCAATTCTTTCGCGATCTGGCTGGCCGATTGGCCTTCGCCCCACATTTTTTTCAGCAGTTCGACCCGTTCGTCCGTCCAGGACATTGCAACCCTCCGGTTTGGTGCATGGCGCATCAGACGCTCCATATGGGACGTTCCGGCGCGCAATGGAACCCTATTCTATGCTTTCGGCGGGGCGAGGCAAGGGAGGGGCGGGGTTGCGTCGGGTGCAAACCATGCAGATATCCACGCCATGCGCTTTTTTTTGACAGCGATCTGGATCGTCTTGGCGCCGCCCGTTTGGGCGGATGTCGCGCAAGAGTCTGCGCAACTGGCCGCCTTGCCGGAAGTGCCGGGCGCGGTGGCCGGTTGGATCAGTGTGGAGGATAGCGAATTTGCCGTCGCGGGGGTGCGTGTTGCGGGAGCGACCGATGAAATCGGCGAGGATGATGCTTGGCATATCGGGTCGCTGACCAAATCAATGACCGCGACGCTTGCCGCCCGTCTGGTTGAGGATAATCAGATCACCTGGACCGCCACGATCGGTGAGGTTTTGGGTCAGCAATATCCGGATATGGATCCGGCCTGGCAGGACGTGACGCTTGCGATGCTGTTGCGCCATGCCTCCGGTATGGACGCCAATCTGGGCAGGTGGCGCAGCCTTTGGCTTGGCGATGGGCCGCGCGCCAATTATCTCGAGGCAATGCTTGCCGACGAGCCGGTCGGTGACCAGGGCGCATTCGCCTACTCCAATGCAGGTTATGTTGTGGCCGGGGCGATGTTGGAAGCCGCCGCTGGCGCGCCATGGGAAGAACTGATGCAAACGCAGATCTTTGCCCCTCTGGGGATCGAGAGCGCCGGATTCGGTCCGCCACAAGGGGGTGTCCCTGAGGGGCACAGCGTCAATCGCAGAGGCGTGCCATCCGCGGCAGGACAGGGCAGAGCGGCAGATAACATCCCCGCCATGGGGCCCGCCGGGCGTGTGCATCTGTCGGCGTCGGATATGCTATTGTATCTCCGCGCGCATTTGATCCGCGATGAAGATTTTCTTAGCGCCGAAAGCTGGCGCCGGTTGCAAACCCCCGAGGGGGAGGGACTCTATGCGTTTGGCTGGGTGTCGGATGGCAACCGGATGCAGCATAGCGGGTCGAACACGCTTTGGTATGCCACTGCTTACATCGATCGAGAGGCCGGGCGCGCCGGATTTGTGGCGGTTAATAGCGGTGATCGAGAGGCTGTCGAGGATCCGATTGCAGAGGCCGTGCAGCGTTTGGTCGGGACGGTTGACTAGCCGGGCTCAGATTTAGATCGCAAAAGAGGTTCCCCAAACCAGTTGCGGTGCTTTACGTTACGGCACCACGTCTTGGAAAGTCGCTGCCATGAAACGGATCGTCGTCCTGTGTGATGGAACCTGGAACCGCGCGGATGCCGCGCATCCCACCAATGTCGTCCGAGTTGCACAGGCCTTGGCACCCGCCGATACCGAAGGTGTGGCGCAGGTGCCGATCTACATCGAAGGCGTCGGGACCGGGCGCGGCTCCAACAGGGCGGCGCGGTTCAGCGACCGCATATTGGGTGGGGCGCTGGGGCATGGCCTGTTGGACAATATGGTTCAGGCCTATGCACGGATCGTCTTCATGTTCGAGCCAGAGGACGAGATTTATATCTTCGGCTTTTCGCGCGGTGCGTTCACGGCGCGCGCTCTGGCCGGGTTCATCCGAATGACAGGTATTCTAAGCCGCAATCGGATGTCGATGCTGCCAATCGCCATCGAACGGTTTCGACGCCGCGGTGATCCCACAACGGCGCCGAAAACCGAAGACAGTATGGCCTTTCGGCTGAACTTGTCTCCCGATGTGATCACCGGCGATGAGGAGATCGCCTTTCGCGAGGATCTGGGGGTGCCGTCCGCCCCGAAGGTAAAACTCAAATATCTGGGCGTTTGGGATACGGTCGGCGCACTGGGTGTGCCCCGGCATTGGCTGATGGCATCTTGGATCAACCGCGATAAATATGAATTCTATGATCGTGAATTGTCGAGCTTGGTGCAACGGGGGCGTCATGCCATCGCGCTGGATGAAACCCGTCGAACCTTTCCGCCGACCCTATGGACCAATCTGCCTGAGCTGAACAATCACGAGACCGGCGAGAACGTCCCGTTCCAAGAGCGCTACTTTGCCGGTGATCATGGCTCGGTCGGGGGTGGCGGGGACATTCGGGCGCTGTCGGATATCGCACTGGAATGGATCCTGATGGGGGTGAAAGATCAGGGTCTGACCTATGATGCTCAAGCGCTTGAAGATTTCCGAAACGTGCAGGATCCCAATGGGCCCCTGCACAACCATTCCGTCCGGCGCAATTCGCTGCCGGAGCGTTTGATGCGCCGCAATCCTGAACACAGAGCGGGGCCCGGTTCAATCGATGAGCTTTATGACACGGCCCGGGCGCGTTGGGCGACGGGGCCTGGCCCGGACGAGGACCGGACAAAGCCGTATCGCCCCGGCAGCTTGAAGCGGGTTGAACAGGAATTGGCCGCGTTTCACACCGCAGATGATCCGGCGACACGCGTCGCTTAAACGCCTAGACACCAGCGCATGATTGCCTTTTGTGCATGCAGGCGATTTTCGGCCTCGTCAAAGATCACAGAATGGGGGCCGTCCATGACCCCGTCGGTCGCCTCTTCGTTCCGATGGGCGGGAAGACAATGCATGAACAAAGCGTCCGGGTTGGCATGAGACATAAGGTGCTCATCCACCTGATAGGGCCGCAGGAGATTGTGGCGCCGTTCCCGGGCGGTTTGGCTGTCATGCAT
Source organism: Gymnodinialimonas mytili (assembly GCF_037544085.1). Taxonomy (NCBI): domain Bacteria; kingdom Pseudomonadati; phylum Pseudomonadota; class Alphaproteobacteria; order Rhodobacterales; family Paracoccaceae; genus Gymnodinialimonas; species Gymnodinialimonas mytili. The sequence continues at coordinate 827,188 of NZ_JBBIFW010000001.1, read as the reverse complement.
CGATATCCAGGTATCGGTGACAACCAGATCAGCACCCTCCACTGCACGTTCGGGATTGCGGTCGATCTCGACGGTCACGCCTTTGGCGCGTGCCTCGTCGATGAAAACCTGCTCTGGATCCAGAACCTCGGGGCCAGCGAAGGTCAGGTCAAAGCCGAATTGCCCTGCAGCATGTGCGAAGGAGGCGAAGACATTGTTGCCATCGCCGCACCAGACCACCTTCTTGCCTTTGATCGGGCCGCGATGTTCTTCGTAGGTCATCACGTCGGCCATGATCTGGCAAGGATGGGAGCGATTGGTCAGCCCGTTGATCACGGGGATACTGGCATGTTCTGCCAGTTCCAGCAGCACATCTTCTTCAAAGGTGCGGATCATGATCAGATCCACGTAGCGGCTGAGCACACGGGCGGTATCGGCGATGGTTTCGCCATGGCCCAATTGCATCTCGCTGCCTGACAGAACCATGGTCTGGCCGCCCATTTGGCGCACACCTAGGTCAAAGGATACGCGGGTGCGCGTCGAGGGCTTTTCGAAGATCAACGCGACCATGTGATTGGCCAGGGGTTGATCGGCATCCGGTGTACCTTTCGGCATTCCGGCGCGGGCCGTTTTCATGGCGCCCGCCTGATCCAGCATATTCCGCAGATCGGCCGGGTCTGTTTTGTGGATGTCGAGGAAATGGGTCATTTTATATCGCTTATGTCTGGCGGTTGGGGGGCTGTCTGCCCCCCACACCCCCCGAGGGTATTTGGTGCCAATGGAAGAGGGTTATTCAGCCGCAATACGCTTGGAGAGTGCGCTGGCGGCGGCATCGAGACGAGCGACGCCTTCGGCGATTTCATCGACGCTGATCGTGAGCGCGGGCAGGATGCGCACGACATTGTCCCCTGCGGGAACGGTCAGCAGGTCGGCGTCGTAGCCAGCATTCACCACATCGAGATTGGGCGCTTTGCATTTCAGCCCAAGCATCAGGCCGCTGCCGCGCACCTCTTCGAAAATCTCGGGATGGGCCGCGACCAGGCCTTCGAGTTTCTGGCGCAGGAGGCCCGACTTGCGGTTGGCCTCTTCAAGGAACCCGTCGGCGGTGATCTCATCCATCACCGTGGCTCCAACCGCGCAGCCAAGGGGATTGCCGCCATAGGTCGATCCGTGGGTGCCCGCCGTCATACCCTGGGCGGCGTTTTCGGTGGCCAGCAACGCGCCCAGTGGAAAGCCACCGCCGATGCCTTTGGCGACCAACATGATATCGGGGCTGATCCCGGCCCATTCATGAGCAAAGAGCTTGCCCGTCCGGCCCATGCCGCATTGGATTTCATCCAGGATCAGAAGGTGGCCGTGTTCGTCACACAGATCGCGCAAACCCTTGAGGCATTGATCTGGGATCGGCTTGATACCGCTCTCGCCCTGGATCGGTTCGACCATGATGGCGCCCACATCCGGCGCAGCAGCCGCGTCGCGCAGGGCATCATGATCGCCGAAGGGGATCTGACGGAAACCAGGGGCGAGAGGGCCAAAGCCCTTGACCAGTTTCTCCTGACCCGCGGCAGAGATAGCAGCGACGGAGCGGCCATGGAACGCACCCTCGATGCAAAGGATTGTGGTGCGCTCGGGCGAGCCGGTGGCGTCACGGTACTTGCGTGCCATCTTGATCGCCAATTCCGCGCTTTCCGTGCCGGAATTGCAGAAAAACACGGTGTCGGCAAAGGTGTGTTCGACCAGCTTTTCCGCCAGGATCTGCTGTTGCGGCACGGTATAGAGGTTCGATGTGTGCCAAAGCTGATCGGCCTGGGCTTTGAGCGTTTCGACCACCTTGGGATGCCCGTGACCCAGGGCCATCACCGCGATCCCGCTGGCGAAGTCGAGGAAACGTCGCCCATCCGCCTCGATCAGCCAAGCCCCTTCGCCTTTGACGAAGGAGAGGTTTGCGCGCGAATAGCTGGGCAGGACCGGCGAGATCATGGGACTCGTCTCCATTGGGTTAAAAGAAGGCTTCGGAATGCACCGGGGCTGCGATCAAGTCAATTCACCGTTGCTGATAGGGTCAATCGTTCGCCATGATCAAACAGGTGGTCGAGCCGGTGGCATAGAGTTTCCCCGTCTCTGCATCGCGGATTGTGCCCTCGGCCACACCGGTGGACCGCCCGGCATGGGAAACTGTGCCTTCGGCCAGGATCTCTCGGTCGACCGGGATGCCGCGGGTGATATTCACCTTGTATTCCAGCGTGGTGTAGTAGCTGCCTTTCGGGACTTTCGTCATAACGGCGCATGCCATGCAACTGTCGAGCAACGTGCCGTACCAGCCGCCATGGACCGTACCCATCGGGTTCATCGCGCCGAATTGCGGCGCCCCTCTGAACACCACGCGCCCGTTCTCCACCGCGTCCAGCCGGTAGTTCAGCGTCTCGCCAATCGGAGGATGCGCCAGCGCGCCGCGCAACATGGCGGACATGAATTCAAGCCCAGACATGCCCAGCATCTCTGCTTGGCTTGGAAGATCCGATGTTGTGCTGGCGAAGAATGGCGGCGTCATGGTGGCTCCTTTTCGGAGCGTAGGTCGCCATGGACGCGACCCAGGCGCAACCCCGTTTCGCCGCATGTCGGATCTGCGGAAGCTTAAGCGACCTCTGCCAGCGCCACATCCGGTGTGACGCCCAAGGCCGCGCAAACGTCACGGGTCAGTTCGGGTCTGTTGAGCGTGTAGAAATGCAAGTGCTCGACACCTCCCTCAATCAGATCCGTGCAAAGCTCGGTGCAGATCGCTGTCGATAGCAGGTCCTCGCGCCCATCTCGGATTGCCGTGTCATAGGCATCATCCAGCCAGGTGGGGATGACAGCACCGCAGCCAGCGGCAAAGCGGCGGGCGCGGGGCCAGTTCTCGATCGGCAGGATACCGGGTAAGATCGGAGCTGTGATTCCGGCCGCCGCACAGGCATCCCGGAAGCGAAAAAAGATCTCCGCCTCGAAGAAAAACTGCGTCAGCGCGGATGTCGCCCCTGCATCCAATTTGCGCTTCAGATAGTCCACACAAGCCTGCATGGAGGCTGCTTCGGGATGCATATCGGGATAAGCGCCCACGCGGATATTGAACTTGCCGGTCGCAGCCAACGCTTCGATCAACTCCACCGAGGAGGTGAAACCACCGGGATGCGGCGTGAAGCGTTCTGACCCCTTTGGCGGATCTCCCCGAAGCGCGACGATCTGCGTGATCCCGGCCTCGGCATATTGCGCGGCGATCTCAAGCGTGTCGTCGCGTGTCGCATCAACACATGTCAGATGCGCAGCCACAGGCACGCCAAAATTGGCATCAATGGTTGTCACCGCGTCATGCGTCAGCTTGCGGGTTGTGCCGCCCGCACCGTAGGTCACAGATACGAAATCAGGACCGAGAGGCGCCAGAATCCCGAGTGTTTCCCACAGCTTGAACGAGCCCTCCAACGATTTGGGCGGAAAGAACTCGAACGAGACACGTGGCGTGGCCATGGCGATTATCATCCTTGAAATGTCGCTTACGTATGTCGCATAGGGGGGAATATTCGGCAAATTCATAACTCTCATCATGATCATGAGGCGCTTATGCATATCGAGTTCCGCCACCTGCGGACCATCAAAGCGATCCACGAAGAGGGCGGGTTGGCGCGCGCCGCCGATAGCCTGCACATCACGCAAAGCGCGTTGAGCCATCAGATCAAGGGGCTCGAAGATCAGGCGGGCGTGGAATTGTTTGTGCGACGGTCCAAGCCGATGCGCCTGAGTGCGGCGGGGATGAAGATGCTGCGGCTCGCCGAAGAGGTCTTGCCCCGTGTCGCCGCGCTAGAGGAAGATTTCGACGGTCTACGCGCAGGTAAATCCGGGCGGCTCCACATCGCTATTGAATGCCATGCCTGCTTTGATTGGCTGCTGCCTGTGTTGGAGGCTTTTCGCCAAACCTGGTCCGACGTGGATGTCGACATTCGCCCCGGCCTGCAATTCGAGGCACTGCCTGCGCTGATCCGGCAAGATGTGGATCTGGTGATTTCGTCCGATCCCGAGGACCTGCCCGGCGTCGATTTCACGCCGCTTTTCGATTACGAGCCTGTTTTCGTCTGCGCCGCCGATCATCCGCTTGCGTCCAAACCTTTTGTCGGGGCGGCGGACTTTGCCGACCAGACCTTGATCACCTACCCGGTGGACCGTCCCAGGTTGGACGTGTTCAGCCAATTGCTGTTTCCCGCCGGAATTGAGCCGAAAGCCGTCCGCCAGGTGGAGCTATCCGCGGTCATCCTGCTGCTTGTCGCCTCTGGCCGCGGTGTCTCGGTCTTGCCTGATTGGGTGGTGCGCGATGTGGGCTCAAGCCAATCTATTGTGACCAAACCCCTGACCGAGGCCGGGATTACGCGCCGCCTCTACGGCGCGACACGCGATGAGGAGACCGGCAAGCCCTTCATGTCCCACGTCTTAAAATTGTGCCGGACCGAACCGCTGAAACTGCAGCGGTCGGGCTAGGATTGCAGCCTCTCTATCGCGTGGAGCAATGTTGCGGCCTCCATTCCAAGTCTCGCCGCAGCGGATAAACCCATCATCGCCACGGAAATCGTGGCCATTTCGGTCTGTACATCCTCAGGTGATAGGCCAAGCCGCGCCAGATGGCGGCTCATGATCACCTGACGCTCCTGCATGATGGATCGCAGATGCGCGTGGAGGTCGCGGTCGCCGCTATTGAGCAGGTTCGCGATAACCATGCAGCCCACCCCGTCGTTTTCGGTGTAAAACGTTATGGCCGTACGCAACACGCGCTGCCTGAGATCCAGAGGTGTGGTGGCGGCCGCGCAGGCCGCTTCGTAAGCGGCGGCGGTTCGGTCCGAATAGGCAGCGAGCACCTTGTCAAATAACGCGCGCTTAGAGCCGTAGGCGGCGTAAAAGCTCGGCGGTTTGATGTTTAGCGCCGCGCAAAGATCCGCAACCGAGACGTGGTCATACCCCTCGCGGGCGAAGGCGGTTTGCGCAATGCGTTGCCCATCGCCAGCATCGAACCCTCTCGGGCGTCCTCGTATTTTTGTAGTGGGCACTAAAGAATCCTTGACCATCATGAATGAGTCAATTCTATAGCGGTGACTACAAAAATGAAATGCTGCGGCTGCTACGCTGAAAGGATCGCCCTATGAAGTTCTACTTTCACACCACCCCGAACCCTTTTAAGACCGCGTTGATGCTTGAGGAATTGGGGTTGGACTACGAGACCATCCCGGTCGACACCCGGAAGGGTGAGCAGCATAAAGATGCGTTTCGTGCGGTGAACCCGAACGGCAAAGTGCCCGCAATCACCGAGGATGATGGCACCCATATATTCGACTCGAATGCCATCGTGCTCTATCTCGCCCAAAAGCACGGTCAATTCCTGCCCGAAGAGAAGGATATGGGAGAGACGCTAAGCTGGTTTTTCTGGATCGCCACAGGACTTAGCCCGTTCTCGGGCCAGGCGGTGCATTTCACCCGAGCCCACACCGAAAGCGCCTATGCCACGCGTCGATATACGCGTGAGATCGCCCGACACTATGCCCTTCTGAACGAGCGGTTGGAGGGGCGCGACTGGATCGCTGGCGATGCATATGGAATCTGTGACATTGCGGCCTGGGGTTGGGTGAAAATGGCACCCTTCGTAATGGAGGCCGAGGGCGGGCTGTCGCCCTATCCCAATGTGGCGGCTTGGTTCGAGCGCGTGAATGCCCGCCCCGCCGTGGCGCGTGTGGACGAACTGGCCCAGCAACACACATTCAAGCAAGAGATGGATGAAGAGGCTATGCGTGCAATGTTCCCGCAGAATTTCTGATCCGTTTGCCCGATAATCAGGTGGGGTGGCCAATTCCTTGGACCGCCCCTTGGCACCGATACCGGTGCGGTCTATACGCGCGCTTTGACGCAACGGAGTGACGCGGATGCAAGGCTCAGCCAATCTCAACGTGATGATCAAAGCCGCGCGCAAGGCGGGGCGGAGCCTGGTGAAGGATTTCCGTGAGGTCGAACAACTTCAGGTTTCCGCAAAGGGTCCCGGAGATTTCGTTAGCCGTGCCGATCGCGCGGCGCAGGAGATCATCAAAGATGAGCTGATGGAGGCGCGCCCGAATTACGGCTTTCTGGGTGAGGAAGAGGCCGAGATCGAGGGCAAGGATCCGACCCGACGCTGGATCGTCGATCCGTTGGATGGGACCACAAACTTTCTGCACGGCATGCCCCATTGGGCGGTGTCGATTGCGCTAGAGCATAAGGGAGAGATCGTCTCAGCCGTGGTCTATGATCCCGCCAAAGACGAGATGTTCTATGCCGAGAAGGGCGCAGGTGCCTGGCTGAACGACAGTCAGCGGTTGCGCGTGTCAGCCAGACGCAAGATGGCCGAGGCGGTGTTCTCCGCCGGGTTCCCGCCCGATGGCGGTAAATACCTGCCCGCCGTTTTGCGCGATCTGGCCCGCCTTTTGCCGATGTGCGCCGGAATGCGGCGCAATGGAGCGGCATCGTTGGATCTGGCTTGGGTCGCGGCGGGGCGGTTTGAGGGCTATTTCGAATACAATCTCAAACCCTGGGATATCGCCGCCGGGATCCTGATTGCCCGCGAAGCCGGAGCGTTCGTCGAGCCGATGCGCGAAGATCAAACGCTTTTGGAAGATGGCCATCTGATCGCAGGCGCCGAGCCGATCTTCGACCAATTCGCAAAGGTCATTCGCACACGCGACTGAGGACGAACTGGATTTCTCGAAACCGTCGGGAAAACTGCGTTGTCCAATCCGCGTGGGTGGCGGATGTCGCGAGAAATCCTCACGGACATCGCGACGATGTCCGGTCTTGGCTAACGCGCGTAGCCTCTATCATAGATGATCTGCTGGGCGATCCCTGCACTGAGCAGATAGATCGACGTGGCCGTCACGATCAAATCCAAGATCACGTTGCTCTCAAAGCCGCCCCAAGCGGCACAGGCGATTGCGCCGGTCCAGACCAGTGCCACCGGCAAGGACACCGCACGCCACCGCGCCGTGCGGACCGGATGGACGAATTTCAAGTTCAGGAATTGTGCCGCCGACAGCACCACGACCAGCCCTAGGATAACCCACCAGGGCGGCACGATCACAAGCATGGCCAGCGCCACCATGTTCCAGCAGCCCGGAAACCCGCGAAAGCTCTTGTCCGCCGTCTTCATCCGTGTGTCTGAGAAATAGAGTGATGAGGCAAACGGGATCAGCAAGACCACAAACCACCCCGTCCAACCCGGCAACAGCCCCGATCCGTAAAGCGCATAGGCCGGAATCATCACATAGGTCAGGAAATCGATGATCAAATCCAGCAACACGCCATCAATGACGGGTGCGTTGGTGGTCACATCGTAACGTCGCGCCAACGGGCCATCGATCCCGTCGACGATAAAGGCGACGGTCAGCCAGATGGTCATCATCGCCCAATCCTGCTCGGCAGCTTCCAACAGCGCCAGCATCGCCAGGGAAGCCCCGGCGGCGGTGAAGAGATGGACGGAGTAAGCTCGAAAGCGCATGGCGGTGGTCCTGCCCGTTTGCGGGGCTGAGTGCAACACCCCTAGAGCGGCTTATGCTTTGGGATGCGCTGAGGTATAGACCTCGAGCAAGCGCGCGGTATCCACCGCGGTATAGGCCTGGGTTGTCGAAAGCGAAGCATGGCCAAGAAGCTCCTGGATTGCGCGCAGATCGCCGCCCGCATCCAGCAAATGCGTTGCAAAGGAATGGCGCATGGCGTGGGGCGTGGCGCTGGCGGACAGGCCCAATTGCATCCGGGTCTGCTCCATCACCTTCGCCACGGCGCGGGGGCCCAGGGCGCCGCCGCGTATACCGCGAAACAAGGGCGTTCCGGGCGCCAGATCGTGCGGGCAGAGCTGCGCATAGCGCTCGACGGCGGATCGGGCCGCGGGCAGAACCGGCACCTCACGTTCCTTGCCGCCCTTGCCGAGGATCCGCAGCACAGTCGGCAGAGGCAATGTGTCGGCCTGCAGCCCCAATGCCTCGGAAATGCGCAAGCCGCAGCCATAAAGCAGCGTGACCACGGCGATATCGCGCGCCTGCACCCAATCCCGCGCATCTTGATCCGCAAGCCCATCGATCATTTGTTTGGCGCCGCTCTCGGTCAACGGCCGGGGCAGGCGACGCGTGTGCTTTGGGGCACGCATCGACAGGATCACCGTCGCGTCGAAGCCATCACGCTCCGCCCACCAGCGATAAAACGCCTTCACCGCCGACAAGCGCCGCGCCAAGGATCGTGCGCCCACATCTCGGGCCCGCTGATCTGCCATCCAGGCGCGGATATCGCGTGTTGCGAGGTCACGCAGGGCTGCTGGTCCGAGGCTCTCCCCGGCATGGCTTGTCTGAAAGGCGAGAAAGTGGGTTAAATCTGCCGCATAGGCCGTCAATGTCGCCTCAGACCGGCCCCGCACGCCGCGCAGATGGGTGATCCACCGGGAGAGCAGATCGCGGGTCGCCGGTGTCAGCGCGACACTCAATCGAGGTAGCCGCGCATGACGCGCTCGAATATGCCCGCGAAGAATTGCAGCAGATCCGTGCCCTGGCTGGGTCTGAACTGATGTGGATCCTCGGCGCCAAGCACCAGCAGGCCAGGCAGACGGCCATCGCCGAGATCCAGCGCCAAACAGGCCTCGGACTGGATCCAGCGGGCGGCATCGCCGTAAATCCGCGAGGCGCCGCCGCCCACTTGGCGCAGTGTCACCGCGCGCTGCGGGATATCACGGCCCGCACTCACATAATCGAGTACGAAACCGGGGGCGACGATGGTCAGCACATCTTCCAGTTTCTGGACTTCGGGGGCCTGGGTCTCGGTGGCTTCTGCACTTTCCAGCACCAGCCGCACGCGATCGACCCGTAGGATCGAGGCCACATCATTTGCCATGACGCCCAGAAACTCGGTGAATTCGCGCGCATCCAGCATCCGCGTCACGGCGCGGTGCACCTGGTTGGTGCCTGCCAGATTCTCATAGGCGGCGGCGATGACTGAGCGATGGGTGTCTTCCAGCCGATCCAGCCTGTTTTGCAACCGCTCCATCGCAATGCCGCGCATGTCAACGATATTGCCGCCCATCTGCCGATCATTTGCGGTAATGATCGCGCGCATCAGGTCGCGATCTTCCAGAATTAGCTCGGGATCGGCCAAGACCCGGTCACGCCAATCCTCACGGCCCAGGATCTGGGCCTCTGTATCAGTGTTGCTCACATCTGCCTCGTGACTTTTATGTTCTTAGCGCTGTCTTACACGAGGCCCGGGATCATTGCGCGCCAAAAATCACGCGGCCCCACGGGATGTGTCCGCAGGGCCGCAAAACCTGTGGGTCAGACGATGCTCTGTCCGGTTTTGGCCCAGTCGGCCATGAACGCATCCAGCCCCTTGTCGGTCAGCACGTGATTGGCCATCGATTTGATGACACCCGGAGGTGCCGTGGCGACGTCGGCACCGATCAAGGCAGCCTCTTTCATGTGGTTTACGCTCCGAATGGAGGCTGTGAGGATTTCAGTGGAGAAATCGTAATTGTCATAGATTTCCCGGATCTCTGCGATCAATTCCATGCCATCGATGTTCAGATCGTCCAAGCGCCCCACGAAAGGCGAGATGAAGGTCGCACCGGCTTTGGCCGCCAGGATTGCCTGGTTGGCGGAGAAGCAAAGCGTGACGTTGACCATGCGTCCCTCGGCGCTCAGCACCTTACAGGCCTTCAAACCATCCCAGGTCAGCGGCACTTTGATGGTGATGTTGTCGGCGATCTTGGCCAGTTCGCGACCCTCGGTGATCATGCCCTCGGCATCCAGCGCGACCGTCTCGGCGGAAACAGGTCCGGGCACCATGTCGCAGATCTCTTTCGTGACCTCTTTGATGTCACGGCCGGATTTCATGATCAGCGATGGATTGGTCGTAACACCATCCACCATCCCAAGCTCGTGCAACTCGCGGATGGCGTCGACATCGGCAGTATCCACAAAGAATTTCATTTGGCCGGTTCCTTTCGGGCGAAATACGTGGTGGGTTGGCTGGCTTCTACCTTATGTGAGCGCTAACGGAAACCCACCTATACGGCTATGGACGCGCATTTTGACGAAGGGGACTTGGTGGGCGTTCTGACGGCAGAGCCGTTGGACCGCGTACTGGACTACAAGGCGCCTGCGGGCGGCTGCTGGTTGGGTGCGTTTGTCGAGGTGCCGCTGGGTCCGCGCAAGGTTCTGGGGGTCGTTTGGGGCAAGGGTCGCGGCGATTGGGACATCGCCAAGGTGCGCCGTGTGAACCGGGTGTTGGATGTTGCCCCGATGCGCACCGAGATGCGGGATTTCCTGGAAAAGGCCGGTGCCTACACGCTTACGCCGATGTCGGCGATGTTACGCCTAGCGACCCGCGCGCCGGGGTTGAGCGACCCGCCATCGATGCGCAAAGTCTACCGGCTGGGTCACGGCACGCCCGACCGGCTGACCCCTGCGCGGCAGCGGGTGCTGGATACGCTGGTGGAATATGGCGGGCTCGGCTTTACCCTGAAGGAACTGAGCGATTTGGCCGGTGTCACGTCTTCGGTGGTTAAGGGATTGGCGAAACAGGGCGTCGTGGAAGAGGCCGACACGCCCCGAGATACGCCCTACCTGCCGCTGGATCCCGCTTTGCCCAGCAAAACCCTGACCGAAGATCAAGAGATTGCGGCGGAACAGCTTCGCGCCGGGCTCTCTGCGCGCCGCTATGGAACGGTCCTGCTGAAAGGTGTCACCGGGTCAGGTAAGACCGAAGTCTATCTGGAGGCCGTCGCTGAATGCCTGCGCCAAGGGCGACAGGCGCTGGTGCTGCTGCCGGAAATCGCGCTGACCTCCGAATTTCTGACCCGCGTAAAGGCACGGTTTGGGGCGGAGCCCGCCGAATGGCATTCCGGCGTGACCATGACCGAGCGCCGCCGCTGCTGGCGTATGGTCGGGCAAGGCGAGGCGCAACTAGTGGTCGGCGCTCGGTCGGCGCTGTTCCTGCCCTATCGTGACCTGGGTCTGATTGTCGTCGATGAAGAACACGACACGTCCTACAAACAGGAGGAAGGCGCCAGCTACAATGCCCGCGATATGGCGGTGCTGCGCGCCTCGCTGAACCAGGCGCAGGTGGTGCTGGCCTCCGCCACCCCGTCGCTGGAAAGCTGGGCCAATGCCGAGGCAGGGAAATACATGCGGCTGGATCTGACCAGCCGGTTTGGCCCTCAAGAGCTGCCGGACATGGCCGCGATCGATATGCGACTGGAGGATCTGCCGGGCAATTCCTGGATCTCCCCAACGTTGGCCAGCGCCGTTGGCCAGCGCCTGCAAGATGGTGAACAGGCCTTGCTGTTCTTGAACCGACGCGGCTTTGCCCCCGTTACGCTCTGTCGAGCTTGCGGCGAGATGGTGGGCTGCGACCATTGCGATGCGCGCATGGTGGAACACCGGTTTCAGAAGCGCCTGATCTGTCATCAATGTGGGGAAACGCGGCCCGTTCCCACCGAATGCCCCTCCTGCAAGGTCGAGGGCAAGATGGCCGCGGTTGGCCCTGGGGTCGAGCGCATTGCCGAGGAGGCCGCAGCAGCCTTTCCAGATGCAAAGCTGGCCATTCTCAGCTCAGATCTGTTCGGGTCGGCCAGGGCCCTGAAAGCGCAGATCGAGGAGCTGGCCCATGGCGACACGGACCTGATCATCGGCACACAATTGGTGGCCAAGGGGCATAATTTTCCACGGCTGACACTGGTCGGCGTTGTGGATGCCGACCTTGGCTTGCAGGGCAGCGATCTACGGGCGGCGGAACGTACATTTCAACTGATGCGTCAGGTGGCGGGTCGGGCGGGCCGTGCCGATCGGCCGGGTCAGGCTTTGTTGCAGACCTTCCAGCCCGAGCATCCGGTGATCCGTGCGATCCTGTCGGGCGATGAGGATGGATTTTGGCGCACCGAAGCCGCGGAGCGTGAAGCCGCAGGTATGCCGCCCTATGGCCGTTTGGCGGGCATCATCATCAGCTCGACCGAGGCGGCGTCCGCCTTCGATTTGGGGACGCATCTGGCACGCAACGATGGCCCGATCCGTCAGGCGGGTGGCGTGGTCTACGGCCCCGCGCCCGCTCCGATTGCGCGGGTTCGGGGGCGTCACCGGGTGCGGCTTCTGGTCAAGGCGCCGAAGGGAGTCGCGCTGCAACCGGCGCTCAGCCGCTGGATCAGTGGCTTGAAATTGCCTTCGCACCTGCGACTTTCCGTCGATATCGACCCGCAAAGCTTTTATTAAACGCAGTTTTCCCATAGGCATCGGCGCGCTATGACGCCAAGACCTGCAGTATTTCGGATCCGACCATGACAGCTTCGATCACGCCTCAACCCGGTATTCTCGACATCGCCCTGTATCAAAGCGGCGAGTCCGAGATTGCCGGCCATGCCGATCCGCTGAAGCTGAGCGCCAACGAAAACCCATTTGGCCCATCGCCAGCAGCGATGGACGCGATGGCAACGGTATTGTCTGAAAGCCATCGCTATCCGTCCACCGATCACGCCGATCTGCGCAAGGCAATCGCCCAGCTGCATGGGCTCGATGCAGATCGGATCATCTGCGGTGTCGGTTCTGACGAAGTCATCCACTTCCTGTGTCAGGCCTATGCGGGCCCGGGGTTGGAGGTGCTTTACACGTATCACGGCTTTGGCATGTACCGTATCTCCGCCCTGGCCGCCGGGGCGACGCCCGTGGTGGCGCCTGAGACGGAGCGGCGGGTGGATATCGATGCCCTGATCGCAGCCGTCACGCCCGTAACGCGGCTGATCTTCATCGCGAATCCGGCCAATCCAACGGCGACCCTTTTGGAGATCTCTGAGATTGCGCGTTTGTCCGATGCATTGCCGCCGGAATGTCTGTTGGTTTTGGATGGCGCCTACGCTGAGTTCGCTGATGGCTATGACGGGGGCGCGGCGCTGGTGACCGTGCGCGACAATATCGTGATGACCCGGACCTTTTCGAAAGCCTACGGGTTGGGGGGGCTGCGGGTAGGCTTTGGCTATGGCCCGCGCGTCGTGATTGATACGCTCAACCGTATCCGCGGTCCATTCAACCTGTCTGTGATCGCGGTCGCCGGGGCCAAGGCGGCGGTTGGCGACCAGGCGTGGGTGAACGAATGCATCCGTGTGAACGCCGCGGAGCGTGCGCGATTGACCGGTGGTCTGCGGCAATTGGGCATCGCTTGCGATGACAGTCACGCCAACTTCGTGCTGGCCCGTTTCGCTGATGAGGCCGAGGCCGATGCCGCCGATGCGCATCTGAAATCCGAAGGCATCATCGTGCGCGCCCCGAAATCCTACGGCCTGCCCGAATGCCTGCGCATCACCGTTGGACGGCCCGAGGACAATAGCCGTGTTCTGGACGCGCTCGCCTCGTTCAGGGGAGCGGAATGAGCGTGATTTACCAACGCGTTGCTCTGATCGGGCTGGGCCTTATCGCCGGGTCGATGGCCCATGCCATTCGGCGCCGCGGTCTGGCCGGAGAAATTGTCGGCACCGCGCGGTCCGCTGAAACCCGCGCCATCGCGGCTGAGATCGGCCTGTGCGACCGCGTGGTCGGCACGGCGGCAGAGGCGGTGGCGGGTGCCGATCTGGTGGTTTTGGCCGTGCCGGTGGGCGCGATGGAGAGCGTCGCCGCCGAAATCGGGCCCCATCTTGCACCCGATGCGACGCTCACGGATGTTGGCTCGGTCAAACGCGACGTGATCCAGGCGATTGGTCCGCATTTGCCGGCGAATGTCCACTTCGTCCCAGGCCACCCCTTGGCGGGGACCGAGCATTCCGGCCCACGGTCGGGTTTCGCCGAGCTATTCGACAATCGCTATACTTTGCTGACCCCGGTGGACGGTACAGATCCCGCGGCGACCGAGCGGTTGAGAACACTGTGGGAAGGCTGTGGAGCGATTGTGGAGGAAATGGATCCCGATCATCACGACCTGGTGCTGGCCGTCACCTCACACACACCACACCTGATCGCCTATACGATGGTCGGTGTCGCCGATGATCTGCGGCGGGTGACCGATAGTGAGGTGATCAAATACTCCGCCGCGGGTTTTCGGGACTTCACCCGGATCGCCGCGAGCGATCCGACCATGTGGCGCGATGTGTTCCTGTCGAACAAGGACGCCACGCTTGAGATCCTTGGCCGCTTCACTGAAGAGCTGTTCGCATTGCAACGGGCGATCCGCACCGGCGACGGCGATCACCTGTATGACTATTTCACGCGGACCCGCGCCATTCGCCGCGGCATCATCGAGGCGGGTCAAGACACCGATGCGCCCAATTTTGGCCGCGGGACGCATCGCAAAGAGGGTGCTGAATGAGAGCGCTGGCGCTCATTTGCTTGGCGGCACTTTGGCCGCTCGCTGCGCCAGCGCAGGATCGCCCGACCGTTGACGCGAGTGAACTGGCGCCCGGAGGGTCTCTTCGCCCCGCGCCTCGGCCGGGTGACCCGCCGGTCGCCAACCCGGCGGGGCCGCAGGGGCTTGGCGCCGCTGCCACCGATCCCACCAGCGCCTCCCCTGGCGGCGAAACGCCCGTCCCGCGCACACCGCCCGCTCAAGGCCTGTTCGGTCCCCCGGGCGAAACCGCGGCCACAACCGTTGGCGGCGGCGGATCTGCCTTGGCGGTCGCCGTATCGCTGCGCCCCGAAACGCGCCCGGATGGGTTGGCCGAGCGCGTTCGCGCCATCGCCACGCGCAACACACCCGGCCGCGTTGCCCAACCGGGCCGCAATACGGGTACGCTTTGCGGGGTCGTTGGTCTGCAAGGCGAACAGATCGATCCCGTGCCGGGCCGGATCAACGGATGCGGTATCCCGCAAGCGGTGCGTCTGCGCGTGGTCCATGGCATCCAACTGACCACGCCCGCGACGATCAATTGCACCACGGCACAATCGCTCAGCGCGTGGGTGCTGCAGGCCGATGAAATCATCGGAAATACCGGCGGTGGCATCGCCAATCTGCGGGTCGTCGCCTCGTATTCCTGCCGCACGCGCAACAATCGACCCGGCGCACGCCTATCAGAGCATTCCACAGGCAATGCCATTGATATCGCCGGGATCGGTTTGGCCAATGGCGAAGAGTTGAGCGTTTTGGATGATTGGCGGAGCAATCGCAGCCAGATCATGCGCAACCTGCACCGTGCGGCCTGCGGGCCCTTTGGCACTGTGCTTGGTCCCGATGCCGACCGGGCGCATCAGGATCACTTCCACTTCGACGTCGCCGCGTATCGATCCGGGCCCTACTGCCGCTAGCGCAGACGCAGGTTGGGCGCCGGGCCGAGCGGTAGCGGCCCCAGAAAGATCCGTCCGTTTTCAAACGACAGCGTCGCGTCGATGTTTTCCGGCTGTCCCGAAAGACCGGCCAGCATGTTCAGCATCGCCTCGGCGGTGGGTTCAAACCGCTCGGGCACCACACCGGCATTGGTGGCAAGGCTCAGCATCGCGCGCCAGTTTTCGGCGCGGACCGCCAACTCGCCCTCAGGCACTCCGGTTGGCGTTACCTCTAACGTGCCCGATGCTCGAAACAGCATGTCACCCCATTCGGCACGCACCTCCTCCAGATCGATCTGCGTGATCTGTGGGCGTGCCTGTTCGATTGCATCCAGATCCCAGGGGCGGTCGAAGGTTACAACGCCGTCGGCCCTGGCCAAACTGATGACCACTGGCAACACACCCGCCGGATCCAAACGGTCACGCCAGGCTTCGGGCGGGGTCATCGCGTTGGCGGAAACAGTCATTTCATAGGTGCTGACACTATCGCCTTGCCGCCGCACGATTAGGCTTCCCTGCTCCAACGCGGTCTGCCATCCCGCCGTCGACTGGATCGAAAGTGGCCCCATATCCCAGGTCGCTCCATCCAATGCGAACCGGTTGGCGGGCTGCACGTCCAACTCCGCCTGCATCGTCATGCCCGAGATCGTCAAACGTTCCAGGGGTGACGAAATGATCTGATCGTCCGGCCAGAACGCGGTGATCCGATCGAGGCGCAAGGCGTCTTGTTCGAACCGGAACCAGGGCGCCGACCAGGCCAGGCCGGTCTCGGGGTCGGCCAGCTCGACCCCTTCGAACTCGGTCACAAATCGCAAAGGAAAGCCGCCGACGCCAATGTCGCTGGCATGGGCCACCCAGCCCTCGGCCGCGCGCGCATCCAGCCAGCGCTGCGCTGCCGTCTGCGTCAGAATCGCGCCCACGCCCCAGGCCACGCCACACAAGACGGCCAGCACGATCCCCAATGTCAGCAGGCGTTTCATGGCCTTCCCCTTTTGGCGCTCTATGGCCTATAGCGGCGGGAACAGACAAGGACCAACACATGACCGCCCCGCTTTGGATTTTCGGCTATGGCTCGCTGCTTTGGAACCCCGGTTTTCCGGTGGCTGAAACGCGGATCGCGCGGCTGGACGGATGGCACCGGTCGTTTTGCATGTCGTCGATCCATCACCGTGGAACAGAGGCCGATCCTGGTCTTGTCCTGGCGCTGGATGCGGCACAAGACGCGTTTTGCGACGGTTTGGCCCTGCGCGCCGAGGCGGGAACCGAGGAGGAGACGCTGGCCTATCTGCGTGAACGTGAATTGATCTCCTCGGCCTATTACGAGACGCGCCAGCAGATTGTCTTTCGCGATGGCACCCGGCAGGACGAGGTTCTGACCTACGTCATCAATCGCGACCATTGGCAGTATTGCGGGGCGCTGCCGCTGGAACAACAGGCCCAGATCATCGCTCAGGCCCATGGCGGACGTGGGCCAAACGACGAATACCTTTACAACACTGCCGCGCATCTGGCCGAATTGGGCATTGGGGATGCCGATCTTGAGGCGTTGGTGACACGGGTGAGGGCGTTAAAAGACTTGTGTTGACGGGTCTGTTGTCGCTGACCCAATCGCCTTGTATGGTAGCGCCTGATACGTCCCAAGAGCGATCCAAACGCCATGGCGAGCAGCCGAGAGGGCGCAGGGGCCCTGCGCTTCACCAGACCTACCCAGCAGATCGTGCTGATGCTGATCATCCTTGCTGTGGTGATCGCAGGAGGCGTGCTGGTTTGGCCGCGCGTGCAACCGGTGTTTCTATCGTCACCTTTTCTGAACGGTACAATCGCCTTTGTCTTTGTTGTGGGGGTTTGCGCCACGTTCTTCCAGGTGATCCAGCTATTTTCGTCGGTGGCGTGGATCGAAGAGGTTGCGGGTGGTGGCGGTGGTGAGAATGCGGACAAGCCCCCGCGGTTGATGGCGGCGATCAAGGGCGTTGCCCGGATGCGCGGCAACCGGATGCAGGTGACACCGGCCTCGGCGAAATCGGTGCTCGATTCCGTGGGCGCGCGGATGGAAGAGAGCCGTGATATCACACGTTACATTGCCAACCTGCTGATCTTCCTTGGTCTTTTGGGAACGTTCTTTGGACTGGCCACGACCGTTCCGGCGGTGGTGGAAACCATCCGATCCTTGCAGCCCACCGATGGCGAAGAAGGGCTTGCAGTCTTTGGGCGCCTAATGGACGGGCTGGATGATCAATTGGGCGGGATGGGCACGGCCTTTGCCTCGTCGCTCCTGGGTCTGGCCGGATCGCTGATCGTGAGCCTGCTAGAGCTTTATGCGGGCCACGGCCAGAACCGGTTCTACCGCGAGCTTGAGGAATGGCTGGTGTCGATCACGCGGGTGTCGTTTTCTTCGGGCGACGGTGAAGGTGGCGTGGACAAGGCGGCGATTGCCACCGTGCTCGACCATATGGTCGATCAGATGGACACGCTGCAAAGCCTGTTCGCGCAATCCGAGACGCGGCGCGCCGCCACCGAACAACGTGTTCTGCAACTGGCGCAAAGCATCGAAGGGCTGACGGATCGGCTTGGTCCCGGCCAGGTTGCCGCGACTGAGCGTGTGGCGGAGTCGCAAGATCGCCTAGCGACGGCGCTGAATGGGATGCTGACCACCGAACAAGGCTTGGATGACGAAAGCCGAAATCGCCTGCGCTCGATCGATGTGCAGCTGTTCAAGATGTCAGAAGAGCTTGCCACGGGCCGCGAGGCGGAGATTGCCGGGTTGCGCACGGATCTGGCGCAACTGACCCAGGCGCTGCACGCTCTGACCCAAGCGGCCCGAGCGCCCGCGGAGGCGCGCGCGCGGCAACAGCAACGCAGCACGGATCGCTAGGCCATGGCCTTTCACCGCGGCGCCAGCAACCGGATGTCAGGCTCGATCTGGCCGGGTTTTGTCGATGCGATCACGGCCCTGCTGATGGTGATCATCTTTGTCCTGACCATTTTTATGGTCATGCAATATGTGCTGAGCGAAGAGATCAACAATCAGGACGATGAGATAAACGCTTTCGCGTTGCAGGTCAGCCAATTGGCCGATGCCCTTGGTTTGGAAGAGGCGCGTGCCGGAGAATTGGAGGCACGCGTCGCGACGCTGACCGGATCGCTGACCAATGCCGAAGATCAGATGGCCGCCCAGCAGGCGCTGATCGCCTCCCTTACCAATGAGACCGAGGCGCAGGCCGCTCGCATCGTCGCATTCGAGGAACAAATCGCGGGTCTGTTGTCGCGCAACAATGAGCTTCAGCTGGCGCAAGCGGACACTGAGGCCGAACTGGCCGAGGCCATGAGCGAGGCGGAAGCGTTAGATCTGGCCTTGGCATCGGCCCGGAGTGAAATCGACGAAGCCACCGAGGCCGCGCGTCTGGCCGCCGCCCGTCGCGAAGCGCTGGAGGCTTTGATCGCCGATCTGCGGAGTGACGCCGCAACCCGCGAGACATCTCTGACCGAAGCCTTGCAAGCACTCGCTGCCGCCGAAACCCGCAATGCGACGCTGGCCAGCACGATCGTGGAACGTGAGACATCCCTTCAGGACGCGCTTGCGGCCCTGGCCAGCGGGGATGAACGTGCGGAGGAACTGCTGACCCAATTGCAGGCTGCTGAAGAGGGGTTGGATGCCGCAGAGGCACGGCGCCTGGCGGATTTGGTTGCGGCCGAGGCGTTGCGCCAACGTTTGGCGGAGGTCGAACAAACCCTGTCCGAGGAAGAGGCCGCGCGGCTTGCGGCCCTTGCAAGTGCCCAGGCGTTGCAAAGCCAATTGGATGAAAATCAAGCGACACTCGACGAAGAAGAGGCGGCGCGTTTGGCCGAAGCCGCCGCTGCGGCAGCCCTAAGGGCGCAACTAGATGATGCGAATGCGGCGCTCTCCGAGGAGGAAGCCGCCCGTTTGGCGGAAGCGGCCGCTGCCGAGGCTTTGCGCCGCCGCCTAGAGGATGCCGATGCCGAATTGACCGCGATGACGCTGGCCTTGGAAGAGCGCCGCGCGGAAGCCGAAGAAACGCTGACCCTGCTGGCGGCGGCTGAGACGGCGCGGGACGATCTGGCGACCCGTCTGGCCGGAGCCCTGGCGCGTGCCGATGAGGGGCAGGGCGAGGCCGCGACGCTGGCCGATGCGCTCGCCGCAGCAGAATTGGAACTGGCTCGCGCCGAAGACACATTGACGGCGCAAACGGGCGAGATGACCGAATTGGAGGCCGAACTCGCCTTGGCGCTGTCGCGACTGGAAAGCGTGGAGGCCAGTGCTGCGGCGCGTTTGGCAGATTTGGAGGCGCAGATCGCAGCGGCTGAAGACCAGGCCGCCGACGCCGCCGCGACATCGGGGGATTTGACAAGTCTGGAGGCGCAGCTTGCCGCAGCAATCGCCGCGCGGCAATCCAGCGACGCCGCACTGACCGAAGCGTTGAGTGAGGCCGAGACGCGGGCAGCCTTGCTGGCGCAGGCCAATATCGAACTGGAAACGGCGCAGGCAGCCTCAGCCGAAAGCGCTCAGCAGGTCGCTTTGTTGAACGAACAGGTGGCGGCATTGCGCGCACAATTGGGATCCTTGGGCGAGTTGCTGGACGCGTCAGAGGCGCAGGATGCCGAGGCTCAGGTGCAGATCCAGGCGCTGGGGTCGCGGTTGAACACGGCGCTTGCACAACTGGCGGCGGAGCAACGGGCCCGCGCCGATGCCGAAGCAGGGCGCGCCGAGTTGGAGGCCGCGGAGGCCGAGCGTCTTCTGGAAGAAGCCCAGGAGCTTGAGCGCTATCGATCCGAATTTTTCGGACGGCTGCGGCAATTGCTGGAAGGGCGCGACGGCGTGCGGATCGAAGGCGACCGTTTTGTGTTCTCGTCGGAGGTTCTATTCAATGTGGGCTCCGCCGATCTTTCGCCCGAAGGATTGCAGCAGATTGAGCGCGTTGCCGATCTGCTGGCTGAGGTGTCGACCGATATTCCCGACGAGATTGATTGGATCATTCGCGTTGATGGTCACACCGATGATCAACAAATCCGTCAGGGCGGAACCTTCGCCAACAATTGGGAATTGAGCCAAGCGCGGGCGCTGTCGGTTGTGCTCTATATGAGTGAAGAACTGGGTATCCCGCCCTTCCGCCTGGCGGCGACCGGGTTCGGCGAACACCGACCGATTGCCACCAATGACACGGCGGCAGGCCAGGCGCAGAACCGGCGCATTGAGTTGAAACTGACCGAGCGCTAGGGCCGCGGCCTCTTCCTCTGCAACGAACATATCGCCGACAAAACCACATTGTTGGCGCCGCCATTGAAAAGGCCGGGTTCAGAACCCGGCCCTCACACTCATCTATCCTGTGATCCGCAGATCAATCGGCGGTCAGAAGCGGTGGCTTCTTCTTGGGCGACAGACGTGGACTGCCCGGCTCTTCGATGCGCAGGTCGATCTCGCCATCTTTCACGCCAACCTTGACGTTGCCGCCTTTGGCAAGCTTCCCGAAGAGCAGTTCCTCGGCGAGCGGTTTCTTGATGTGCTCTTGGATCACGCGACCAAGCGGGCGGGCGCCCATCCGGTCGTCGTAGCCCTTGTCGGCAAGCCATTCCGCCGCCGGACGTGTCAGCTCGATCGTCACATTCCGATCCAGAAGCTGAGCTTCAAGCTGCAGAACGAACTTCTCGACCACCTGCAAGATCACCTCTTTCGGCAGGGCACCGAAACTGATGACCGCATCCAGACGGTTGCGGAATTCCGGCGTAAAGGTCCGTTCAATTGCCGCTGTATCCTCGCCCTCGCGTCGATCCCGACCGAAGCCGATGGCGGCTTTCGCCTGTTCGGCGGCCCCGGCGTTCGAGGTCATGATCAACACGACGTTGCGGAAATCGACCGACCGCCCGTTATGGTCGGTCAGCGTGCCGTGATCCATGACCTGCAAGAGGATGTTGAACACATCCGGATGGGCTTTCTCGATCTCATCGAGGAGCAACACACAATGCGGGTTCTGATCGACGCCGTCGGTCAGCAAACCGCCTTGATCAAAGCCCACATAGCCCGGAGGCGCGCCGATCAAACGGGAAACCGCGTGCTTTTCCATGTATTCCGACATGTCGAAGCGCAGCAGCTCCACTCCGAGCGTATCGGCCAATTGCTTGGCCACCTCGGTCTTGCCGACACCGGTCGGGCCAGCGAAGAGATAGTTGCCGATGGGTTTT
Source organism: Gymnodinialimonas mytili (assembly GCF_037544085.1). NCBI lineage: Bacteria > Pseudomonadati > Pseudomonadota > Alphaproteobacteria > Rhodobacterales > Paracoccaceae > Gymnodinialimonas > Gymnodinialimonas mytili. The sequence continues at coordinate 805,703 of NZ_JBBIFW010000001.1, read as the reverse complement.
TCAGGTTCACGCAGACCAGCCCGCGCCAGTTTGATCGACGACGACAGCGCCTCGATGGCGTTGTCCTGACCAAACACGACACGCTTCAGCGACACTTCGAGATCCTTCAGAACCACCGCATCGTCTTTGGAGACGTTTTTCGGGGGAATGCGGGCGATCTTGGCCACGACATCCTCAATCTCTTTCTGGCCGATTGTCTTCCGACGCTTGGATTCGGCGACCAGGTGCTGCGCCGCGCCCGCCTCATCAATCACGTCGATGGCTTTGTCGGGCAGTTTGCGGTCGTTGATGTAGCGCGACGACAATTCCACTGCGGTTTTGATCGCGTCGGCGGTGTATTTGACGCTGTGATGCTCTTCGAAATAGGGCTTGAGGCCTTTGAGGATCTTCACCGCATCTTCGACCGACGGTTCAGACACGTCGATTTTCTGGAACCGGCGGCTGAGCGCGCGGTCCTTTTCGAAATGCTGGCGGAACTCCTTATACGTGGTGGAGCCCATGCAACGCAGTTTGCCGCCCTGAAGCGCGGGCTTCAGCAGGTTGGAGGCATCCATCGCCCCGCCAGAAGTCGCGCCCGCACCGATCACGGTGTGGATCTCGTCGATGAACAGCACGGCGTCCGGGTGATCTTCCAGTTCTTTGACGACAGCTTTCAGACGTTCTTCAAAGTCGCCGCGATAGCGGGTGCCCGCAAGCAATGCGCCCATATCGAGCGAGTAGATCGTGGCACCTTGCAGCACTTCGGGCGTCTGACCTTCGACAATTTTCTTGGCGAGGCCTTCGGCAATGGCCGTCTTGCCCACGCCCGGGTCACCCACCAGAAGCGGATTGTTCTTGCGGCGGCGGCAGAGCACCTGCACGCAGCGTTCCACTTCGTGATTACGACCGATCAGCGGATCGACATCGCCTTTGATCGCCTTTGCGTTCAGATCGACACAATACTTCGCCAGAGCGGATTCTTTGCCGTCGCCTTCCGGCTCGCCGCCCTGCATCGAGGGCGTGTCGGCCTCCTCCTCATCGGCGCCAGACACCGAACGTGCCTCGCCATAAGAGGGATCTTTGGCGACGCCGTGGGCAATGAAGTTCACCGCATCATAGCGTGTCATATCCTGTTCTTGCAGGAAGTAGGCGGCGTTCGATTCACGTTCAGCGAAGATCGCGACAAGCACATTGGCGCCCGTCACCTCGGTACGACCTGAGCTTTGAACATGGATTGCTGCACGCTGAATAACACGCTGGAAGGCGGCGGTTGGCACCGCTTCGGATCCTTCGACATCTGTTTCCAAAGTCGACAGATCATCGTCGATAAATTTCGTTAACGTCTCGCGCAGAACCTCAATATCGACAGAACAGGCTTTCATCACCTTCTGGGCGTCGGGTTCGTCAACAAGTGCCAGCAACAGATGTTCAAGCGTTGCGAGTTCATGGCGGCGGGCATTCGCATTGGCGAGTGCTGCGTGGATGGCCTGTTCCAGGCTGGTCGAAAAAGACGGCACGGCATGTGCTCCTTTCGTCTGCATCGAGCGGGGATTTTCCCGCTGCTCGATCATGGCCTCATATGTTTAAGTTTTGCTTTCCGCGCACAGGTTTCAAGCGAAAATGCATCAAGTGACCGTGTTCTCTGGGGGCTGTTGGGCCGTCTGCCCCGCAGGTTCATGGTTAACGTGGTATTTGTGCCCATTTTTCGGGCGTCTCGCTTAGAAGCTATCCTTCCGAGCGCGGATTTCACGGAAAATATGAGCCGGCGGCGCATTTACAAGGCCCAGATGGCTGGCGATGCCCGGCTCTGCTGCCCGCAAAAACGGGTTTGTGGCCAATTCCTGCGCCAATTCCGAGGGCACTGTCGGCTTGCCATCCGCTCGCGCCGCTTTGATCTGTTCGACGCGCTTAAGAAGGTCGGGATTGTCGGGTTCGATGGTTAACGCAAAGCGGGCATTGGATTCGGTATATTCGTGGCCGGAATAGACCCAGGTGTCGGCTGGCAGGGCAGCAAGCTTGCTGAGGCTGCCCCACATCTGCTCCGCCGTTCCTTCAAACAGGCGCCCGCAACCCAGCGCCATGAGGCTGTCCGCGGTGAAGGCCGCTTTCGCCGCGGGCACGTGAAAGGCCAGATGATTGTCGCAATGGCCCGACACGTCCAAAACAGCCACGGTCAATGATCCGACGTTGAAATTGTCGCCTTCGATCAGGCGATGATCCAACGGCGGCAAGCGCGCGGCGTCGGCGTCACTGCCCCAGACCTTGGCGCCCGTCGCTTCGACCAAATCCTCCACACCCTGGACGTGGTCCCAATGGTGATGCGTGATCAGAATGTCGCTGAGCGTCCAACTCCGTGCCGATAGCTCCGCTAGGATCGGCGCGGCATCAGGCACATCCACGCAGGCGGTGGCGCCGGTTTCGGGATCATGCAACAGAAACGCATAATTGTCCGACAGGCACGGGATGGTGACGATCTGAGGCTGGGTCATGGTATTCACGCAGTGTGGGATTATCTTGGGGTAAGCCTGGCAAGGGCCAGGCGGGTTTGCAAACGGAATTGCGATGCATCTCGACGTCGTTGATCTTCGACACTTCTATTATCGCACACGTCTGGGGCGGATTGCGCAGAAGGCAGTGCGTCAGCGGATGCTCGAACTGTGGCCGGATGCCAAAGGCCAATGCGTCGTGGGGTTCGGATTTGCCGTGCCGCTTCTGCGTCCCTATCTGGCCGAGGCGCGACGGGTCATCGGGTTGATGCCTGCCGAACAAGGCGTGATGCCGTGGCCTGCGGGGTTGCACAATGTCTCGGCGCTGTGCCGCGACGGATGGTGGCCGGTGCAGAATGAATCGGTCGACAAGCTGGTCTGTTTGCACGGGCTCGAAACCTCGGAACATCCGGCGGCCCTGCTGGAGGAAGCGCAACGGGTGCTGGCGCCCGGCGGACGGGCGTTGTTCATCGTACCAAACCGGCGTGGATTATGGGCCCGACGTGACGCGACACCGTTTGGTTTTGGGCGGCCCTATTCGCTTGGCCAGTTGGAAAAGCAGCTACAGGTCCATGACTTCATTGCCGAACGCCACGCGGCGGCGTTATTCTCACCTCCCTCGGGAACTCAGTTTTGGCTGAAATCTGCGGATATGCTTGAAAAGCTGGGCGGGAAGCTTAGCCGAAACCGGGCCGGTGGGGTTATTCTGCTTGAAGCAAGCAAACGCGTACCGGCGCGGCCCAGGCCCGGCTTGGCCGCACGGGTGCGCCAACCTTTGCGTGTGCTGGAGGGCGCAACAGCCCCCGTCTCGGGCAGAGACGGTCCCGCGGCGGCCTCGCGCCGCAACGGCTCGGCGTAATCCCACAAACGGACCCACCTATGATCGCGATCCCCTATTTCTCCGGTGCGGGGCATACCGCCAAGCTGGCCCAAGCCATAGCCGATGGCGCGGGCCATGCCCGCGCGATCGATATCGAGGCAATGTCAGAGGCCGATTGGGCGGCGATGGATGCCGCTTCGGCAATCGTGTTCGGGGCACCGACCTATATGGGCTCCGTCGCTGCGCGCTACTCTGCCTTTTTGGAAGACGCCGCAGGCCCGCGATGGATGGAACTGGCCTGGGCCGACAAGCTTGCGGGCGGTTTTACGGTTGCCAGCCACGGCTCCGGCGACAAAGGCGTCGCGCTGCAACGGCTCAACACCTTTGCAGCGCAAATGGGAATGATCTGGGTTGGCCAAGCCGAGATCGGCGCGCCTGTGTTTCCGGAACGCGCCGGGATCAACACCGATGGCAGCTGGTTGGGTTTGATGGCCACGTCATCGCGCGATAAGTCCGATTTGATCGCGCCTGGCTATCTGGACACCGCTTACCGATATGGTGCACGCATCGCCGGCGCAGTGGCACGCTGGGGATAGTTCGCAGCGCAACCGGGCTGCAAACTAGGATCGCCATCGCTTCGACCCTTTGACGCCCCATGGCGATCACCCACGCGCCCCCAAAGAGCATCAAGATCCCGTACGGGATCCGCCAAAACTCTGCGAAGAGTTTTGTTTGGCCGATGCCCCCTTTTGCGCAACACCAAGACGGTAGGGCCGGATTTTGTCTCAGAATCGAGACAGCAGGGGGGCGTTTTTTGCAGGTCAAACCGCCGCAGCGCGGCGATTTCCGGCCAAGCCTCTGAAAACAAATAAAATACAACCAAGAGGCCCTGCCGTAAGCACTGTTGCAGCACACGAAACCCTCTGCTACACCGCGCTCGATTTACAGGGGAATAGGCGGAGGCACCGCCTTGGACATGGGATGCCCGGGGGTCAGCGCCGCTGCCAGCCTGCCTGGGTCCCTCGCATATGAAAGGGTGGACGTGAGCGAACCTGCTTCGATCTCGACCGGCATTGCCGCGCGTTATGCGACCGCGATGTTTGAACTGGCCACGGAAGGCAAGGCGCTGCCCGCGCTCGAATCCGACATCTCCAACCTGGAAGCCGCTTTGGACGACAGCGCAGATCTGCGCGATTTGATTCAGTCGCCGATCTATGGCCGCGATGAAACGCAGGCCGCAATCGGGGGCGTTGCCGACAAAATGGGCCTGAGCGCCATGACCGGCAACACACTGCGTCTGATGGCATCCAAGCGGCGCCTTTTCGTGCTTCCTGCGTTGCTGAGCGAATTGCGCGCACGCATCGCCGAGCATAAGGGTGAGGTCACGGCCGAGGTCACCTCGGCGAAGGCGTTGACCAAGACACAACTTGATAAGCTGGCCAAAACGCTGAAAGCGTCTGTCGGCAAAGATGTAAACCTGAAAACGTCCGTCGATGACAGCATCATCGGCGGTCTTATCGTTAAAGTGGGCTCAAAGATGATCGACACCTCGATCCGCTCCAAGCTCAACGCACTCCAGAATACCATGAAAGAGGTCGGATAATATGTCTATCCAAGCCGCCGAGATCTCTCAGATCCTGAAAGAACAGATAAAGAGCTTCGGGCAAGATGCCCAAGTCGCCGAAGTGGGACGGGTTCTGTCGGTGGGCGACGGGATCGCTCGCGTCTACGGCCTCGACAACGTGCAAGCCGGTGAGATGGTCGAATTCCCGGGCGGCATTCAGGGCATGGCTCTGAACCTGGAAGCCGACAATGTGGGTGTCGTGATCTTCGGCTCCGATCGCGACATTAAAGAAGGTGATACGGTCAAGCGCACGAACTCCATCGTGGACGTGCCTGCAGGCATGGGCCTGTTGGGCCGCGTTGTGGACGGCCTGGGCAACCCGCTGGACGGCAAGGGCGCCGTTGACGCCTCAGAGCGCCGCGTCGCCGACGTGAAAGCCCCCGGCATCATCCCGCGCAAATCTGTGCATGAGCCCATGGCGACCGGCCTGAAAGCCATCGACGCGATGATCCCGATCGGTCGCGGCCAGCGCGAATTGATCATCGGCGACCGCCAGACCGGCAAGACCGCCGTGGCGCTCGACACGATGCTGAACCAGAAAAGCTACAACGACGCCGCTGGTGATGACGAAAGCAAGAAGCTCTACTGCATCTATGTGGCGGTGGGTCAGAAGCGCTCCACCGTGGCGCAGCTTGTGAAGAAGCTCGAAGAGACCGGCGCGATTGATTATTCTATCGTCGTGGCCGCCACCGCATCGGATCCCGCGCCGATGCAGTTCCTGGCGCCCTATGCCGCGACTGCGATGGCCGAGTATTTCCGCGACAATGGCAAACACGCACTGATCATCTACGATGACCTGTCCAAACAGGCGGTGTCTTATCGTCAGATGTCGCTGCTGCTGCGCCGTCCGCCGGGCCGCGAAGCTTATCCGGGTGACGTGTTCTACCTGCACTCCCGCCTGCTGGAACGGTCCGCGAAGCTGAACGAAGACAACGGCGCGGGCTCGCTGACGGCGCTGCCGGTCATCGAAACGCAGGGCGGCGACGTGTCGGCCTTTATCCCGACCAATGTGATCTCGATAACCGACGGCCAGATCTTCTTGGAAACCGAGCTGTTCTTCCAGGGCATCCGCCCTGCAGTGAACACCGGTCTGTCGGTGTCGCGCGTGGGCTCGTCGGCCCAGACCGACGCGATGAAGTCGGTTGCCGGTCCGGTGAAGCTGGAATTGGCACAATACCGCGAGATGGCGGCCTTCGCGCAGTTCGGCTCCGACCTCGACGCCTCGACCCAGCGCCTGCTGAACCGCGGTGCGCGCCTGACCGAGTTGATGAAGCAGCCACAATACTCGCCCCTGACCAACGCAGAAATCGTCTGTGTGATCTTCGCGGGTACCAACGGCTATCTCGACGATCTGCCGGTGGGCGATGTTGGCCGCTACGAACAGGGTTTGGTGACCTTCTTGCGGTCCAAGAAAGCGGATCTGCTGGATTGGATCACAACCGAAGATCCGAAGGTGAAAGGCGACGCCGCCGATCGCATCAAAGCTGCGATCGACGAATACGCCGCAGATTTCGCCTGATTTAAGGAGGGAAGGCTAATGCCGAGCCTCAAAGACCTAAAAAACCGGATCGAGTCGGTCAAGTCGACCCGCAAGATCACCAAGGCGATGCAGATGGTCGCCGCCGCGAAACTGCGCCGCGCGCAGGAAGCGGCGGAGATGGCACGCCCCTATGCCGAACGGATGAACGCCGTGATGGGTGGCCTTGCGCAAGCCGTCGGAGCGTCGGAAGGCGCGCCAAAACTGCTCGCGGGCACCGGATCTGATCAGGTGCATCTGCTCGTCGTGATGACGTCCGAACGTGGCCTCTGTGGCGGCTTCAATTCGTCCATCGTGCGTTTGGCGCGGACCCACATCGAAAAGTTCTTGGCGGATGGCAAGACGGTCAAGATCTTGACCGTCGGCAAGAAGGGCCGCGAGCAACTTCGTCGCGATTACAGTGATCATATCGTCGATCATGTGGATCTGAGCGAAGTGAAGCGGATCGGCTACGCCAATGCCGCTGAGATCGCCAGCGATGTGCTGGGCCGGTTTGACGCGGGCGAATTCGATATCGCAACGATCTTCTACAACCGCTTCCAATCGGTGATCAGCCAAGTGCCGACGGCACAGCAGATCATCCCGGCCTCGTTCGATGAGGCCAAAGAGGTCGAGGGCGGGACGCTCTACGATTACGAACCTTCTGAAGAGGCGGTGCTGGAAGACCTGTTGCCACGCGGCGTGGCCACGCAGATCTTCACGGCGCTTCTGGAAAACGGTGCCTCGGAACAGGGCGCCCGGATGAGTGCCATGGACAACGCCACGCGCAATGCGGGCGAAATGATCGACAAGCTGACCATCGAGTTCAACCGCTCGCGTCAGGCCGTCATCACCAATGAGCTGATCGAAATTATCTCGGGCGCCGAGGCGCTCTAAGACCAACCGGAGACACGACACATGGCAAATGCAGTCGGCAAAATCACCCAGGTCATCGGCGCCGTCGTTGACGTGCAATTCGAGGATCACCTGCCCGAGATCCTGAACGCGCTGGAAACGGACAACAACGGCAAGCGCCTGGTACTGGAAGTGGCCCAGCACCTCGGCGAGAACACCGTGCGGACCATCGCGATGGACGCGACCGAAGGCCTGGTGCGCGGTCAGACCGTCACCGACACGGATGGCCCGATCGTCATGCCCGTGGGCAACGGCACGCTGGGTCGTATCATGAACGTGATCGGCGAGCCCATCGACGAGAAGGGGCCGATTGAATCCGATGAAACCCGCGCCATCCACCAGGAAGCGCCGGATTTCCAGGACCAGTCGACCGAAAGCGAAATCCTCGTGACCGGCATCAAGGTTGTGGATCTGCTCGCACCCTATGCGAAGGGCGGTAAAATCGGCCTCTTCGGTGGTGCCGGTGTGGGCAAGACGGTTCTGATCCAGGAGCTGATCAACAACATCGCCAAAGTGCACTCGGGCTTCTCGGTGTTTGCGGGCGTGGGTGAGCGGACCCGCGAAGGCAATGACCTTTACTACGAATTCATCGAATCCGGCGTGATCAACATGGAGAACCTGGTCGAGTCCAAGGTGGCGCTCGTCTATGGTCAGATGAACGAGCCTCCGGGTGCGCGGATGCGTGTGGCCCTGTCGGGTTTGACCCTGGCCGAGCAGTTCCGCGACCAGTCGGGCACCGACGTTCTGTTCTTCGTCGACAACATCTTCCGCTTCACCCAAGCGGGTTCTGAGGTGTCGGCACTTCTGGGCCGGATCCCGTCCGCCGTGGGGTATCAGCCGACGCTGGCGACCGATATGGGTGCGATGCAGGAACGTATTACCTCGACGAAAAACGGATCGATCACCTCGGTGCAAGCGATCTACGTGCCTGCGGACGACCTGACCGACCCCGCGCCGGCCACTTCGTTTGCGCACCTCGACGCGACGACCGTTTTGTCGCGCGCCATTTCTGAGCTGGGCATTTATCCCGCCGTGGATCCGCTCGACTCAACGTCGCGTATTCTTGACCCCGCGGTTGTGGGCGACGAGCACTACAAGGTGGCCAACGACGTTCAGCAGATGCTGCAACGCTACAAGTCGCTCCAGGACATCATCGCGATCCTGGGCATGGACGAGTTGAGCGAAGAGGACAAACTGACAGTGGCCCGTGCGCGCAAGCTGCAGCGCTTCCTCAGCCAGCCCTTCGACGTGGCCGAAGTCTTCACCGGGTCGCCCGGGGTGCAGGTGCCGCTGGAAGACACAATCCGCTCGTTCAAGGCGGTTGTGGCCGGTGAATACGACCACCTGCCCGAAGCAGCCTTCTATATGGTCGGCGGCATCGATGAGGTGGTCGCGAAGGCTGAGAAACTGGCTGCTGAAGCCGCCTGATCCGGTAACCGCCCCGGGCTGACCGGGGTGGGCCCTGCAACGAACGGAGCTGACAATGGCGACGATGCAATTCGATCTGGTCTCGCCCGAACGCCGTCTGGCGTCGATGGATGTGACCGAAGTGCAAATTCCGGGCGCTGACGGTGATTTGACCGCAATGCCGGACCATGCGCCAATGATCACCACCCTGCGGCCCGGCATCCTTCGCGCCCATGGCACGGATGGCGTGAAAGCCTACTTCGTCACCGGCGGCTTCGCCGACGTGGCGGGGCCATCGGCCACGATTCTGGCCGAACGCGCCATGCCGGTCGATGAGGTCACGCCCGAGGTGATGGATGAGCTTGTCGCTGACGCCACCAAAAAGCGGGACGACGCGCCCGAAGGTGCAGGCGATGCTGCGGCCAAGTTTCTGGCCGATCTGGTCGCCGCCGGCGAAGAGATCAAGCTGGGCTAATCGCCCCTCGATTCAAGATACAGACGCCCTGCAGCAATGCGGGGCGTTTTGCGTTTCGACCATGACGTGCCTTGCACTCTGCATCTGGTGGCACGAGTGTCGTCTCCAACAGATGGAGGTGAGATGGTCCAGGTCCGAGCGGCGCGGCGCGACGACGCGCAAGAGATGAGCGTGATCCTTGCTGATATTCTGGAATCCTGGGGCAGCGATCGGCCACGATCGCCGGGCCATGTTCTATCCCACTACATTGCGCATCCCGATCTGGTGAAGTGTTCGGTTGCCGTTGGCGAAGACGGCGAAATCCTCGGGTTCCAATCCCTGCTAAAAATGCAGGCGGATAACCCCTACGACGTCCCGGCGGGCTGGGGTGTGATCGGCACCTACGTGGCCGCAAAAGCCGCGCGGCAGGGCGTGGGGAGAAAGCTGTTCTCATCCTCGTTGGACGCCGCCATTGCGGCCGGGTTGCGCGATATCGATGCGACAATCGGAGGAGCAAACGACCTGGCGCTCGCCTATTATGGCGCGATGGGTTTCCGAACCTATCGGACCAAGCCCGGCGCGGTGTGCAAATCTTTCTCTGTTGAGCCCAAGGGCGTCTTGGCGGTTTAGATCGCCTCATTCCTCTAGCGAAAACGCGTTTGGGCGTGAGCTCCCGCCAGTGCGTGCTGCACCGCCGATGCCCCGCGCGATGCCAGATGACGTAACGTTATGGAAGCTATGGATTGAACTCTCCACAAACTTGAACAATGTTCATTTTGATACATGAACGTCGTTCATAAAATGGGGAGATCAAGCTATGCGGTCCGTATCGAACACTTTGCTCGCGGTTTTCTGCGGGGTTTTGACCGGCGCCTTATCAAGCTGGGCGATTGAGCCGGTCTCCGACCTGCGCCTGTCGATCCCAGGCCTGCCATCGGATGCCTTTCCAATAGCGACACCCCTCTCGATTGCCGCAGGGGTGCCATTCGGTCTTTTGGGGGCCTTGTTCGTCTGGCGCGTTCTGCGGTTCACACTCCCACAGGTATTGCTATTCAGCGTCTTGTCGATCGTCGGCATGTTTGCGGCAGCAGAAGCCGCGACATGGGCATTCCTGATCCCGTTGCCACCCTTTGATGAAAGCTTTTTCCTCGCCTATCTCGCGGCAAGCCCCATCGGCGCGCTGATCCTGGCCGGGCCGATGATGCTCTGGCGCAGGGGCGCGGGCGCCCTGCAAACCCTGTGGCGGGCGGTGGCCTGGCCCACTGGCGCGGCACTGCTTGTCGCGTTCACCATGGTGGCGATGGGGTCGGATGATGCGTTGAACCTGCCGTGGTCGGCAGCGCTGTTCTGTAGCTGGCAGGCGTTGTTTCTCTACGCTTTCGCTCAGCGCCCCCACATTCCGTTGGGATAGAGACCCTCATAGATCGGCACCAGAGTGCGCGTATCGAACAGGGATGAGACCGAGGTGCCGTTCCAGATGTTCAGGATCGATTGCGCGAACATCGGGGCGGTCGGAATGACGCGGATATTGGCGCAATCGGCAATGGCGGCGGTCGCTTCGATCGTGTCGGTCACCACCAGGCTTTTCATCACGGATTTGCTGACCCGCTCGACGGCGGGGCCGGACATGACGCCATGGGTGATACAGGCATGAACCTCGGTTGCGCCAGCCTCCATCAGCACCTCGGCGGCTTTACACAATGTGCCCGCGGTATCGACGATATCGTCGACGATGATACATTTCTTGCCCGCAACTTCGCCGATCACAGTCATGCCCGAGACTTCACCGGCCTTTTCGCGCCGCTTGTCCACGATGCTCAGCGGCGCGCCGATCCGTGTGGCCAATTCCCGCGCGCGCGCCACGCCGCCCACATCGGGCGAAACAACCATGACGTCCTCCATATCGCCGTTGAACGCATGCAGGATGTCGAGCGCGAAGATCGGTGAGGCGTAGAGGTTGTCGACCGGAATATCGAAGAAGCCCTGGATCTGGGCCGCATGTAGATCCATCGTCAGCACCCGCTCGATCCCGCCGCCGGTCAGCATATTGGCGACCATCTTGGCGCTGATCGGGGTGCGGGCCTTGGTGCGGCGATCCTGCCTCGCATAGCCGAAATAAGGGATCACGGCGGTGATGCGCGCCGCCGACGACCGGCGCAGCGCGTCGGCCATGATCAACAGCTCCATCAGATTGTCATTGGCGGGCTTGGACGTCGGCTGAATGATGAACATATCCTCGCCGCGGACATTTTCGAACACCTCGACAAAGATTTCGCCGTCATTGAAGCGCTCGACCCGCGCATCGACCAGCGGCACGTCCATACCGCGATGCATCGACATGCGGCGGCTGATCGCATTTGCTAAGCTCTTGTTCGCGTTGCCGGAAATAATTTTCGGATCGAGTGCGGCCATTGGCAGATGTCCCTTTTCAGCCGGTCGCGAGCGCGTCCCCAGTGGCGCCCGCTTGTTGTTGACACCCCCTAACACCCGGCCCAGGGTCGCGCAAAGCCTAAAGGGAACAGAAACATGGCCCATATCGACTATTACTTCGCAACTGTGTCGCCCTATACCTACCTCGCCGGAACGCGGATGGAGGTGGTCGCCGCCAAACATGGCGCGACGATTGCCTATAAGCCGTTGGACGTGATCGCCCTGTTCGGGCGGACCGGCGGCATCAAACCTGCCGAGCGTCACGAAAGCCGCAAGGAAAACCGCCTGCAAGAGCTGCGCCGCCAAGCCAAAAAGAACGATATGCCGATCAATCTGCAACCCGCGCATTGGCCGACGAACCCGGCGCCGTCGTCCTACGCCTTTATCGCTGCCCAAAAGGCGGGTGGCGGTGATCTGGGTGCGCTGGTCCATGCGATCACGCGGCGGTGTTGGGCCGAAGAGCAGAATATCGCCGAAGACGATGTGATCCGCGCGGCTTTGGAAGAGGCCGGGTTTGATCCCGCCCTGGCCGATACCGGCATGTTGGCAGGTGCCGAGGAATATGCCGCCAATCTTGAAGAAGCCGTGGCCGCGGGTGCCTTCGGCGCGCCCTTCTACGTCGTCGACGGCACGGAAAAGTTCTGGGGTCAGGATCGGATCGGCGATCTGGACCTGTTCCTTGCCGGAAAACTGTGAGCGTCAAAAGCTGGGGGAAGGGGCCGGAGACGGCGCTGATGCTCCACTGCACATTGGCCCAAGGGGGCGCCTGGGCGGGTATGGCGCGGCACCTTCTGGCACGGCTGACCATGGTCGCGCCCGATCTTCTGAGCCATGGCACGGCACCCAACGCCGACCGCAGCCGTGACTATCATCTGCAAGCGACCCAGGCCGCAGCAGCCCATCTGCCACAGACACCATGTCACTTGATTGGCCATTCTTTCGGCGCAACCCTCGCCTTGTGCATCGCGCTGGACCATCCGGATGCGATCAAAACGCTCACCCTGATCGAACCGGTCCTGTTCTGCGCCGCCAATGGCCCGGGGCGTGCGGCACATGACGCCCATGTCGCGAGACTGCCGGGCGGATATTCCGGCGCGGCGCCCGAAGTGATCGCAAAGCATTTCCTTGCGCTTTGGGGCGCAGAGCCTTTCGAGACACTTCCCCAGGCCCACCGAGACTACATGGCAGCCCGGGTCTGGATCCCAGCTGCAACCGAACCCGCGCTGATCCACGACAATGCCAACATTCTGCCGCGCCTGCCCGAACTGATAGCGCCCACGCTGCTGATCGAAGGCGCTGCAACACATCCGGTGATCGGCGAGATCAACGCAAGCCTGGCCACGGACATCCCCTACGCCCGCCGCCATGTGATCGCAGAGGCCGCCCATATGGCACCGATTACCCATCCCCGCGTCACCGCAACTGCCATCGCGACCTTTCTCGACACGCTCTAAACCGCCTGTATTTTCATCTTGGTCAGCAAACTCCGGGGGAGCGCAGCGGGGGCAGAGCCCCCTCCACCCGCGACCCCCTTGCGCCGCCGCCCCAAGTCGCGCATCTACTGGGGCGACGCGAAGGGACATCCATGGCTCTACCGGTTCGGCAACAGATCATCTTTTGGAGCATCGCCGCGGCGGTGTTCCTGCTGGTTTTGTGGCTGTTGGGCAATGTCGTGCTGCCGTTCATCGTGGGCGGGGCCATTGCCTATTTTCTCGATCCGGTGGCCGATCGGCTGGAACGCATGGGCCTGTCACGGATCTTGGCAACGATCGTTATCTTCGTCATTCTCATTTTGCTGGTGGTGCTGATTTCGTTGGTGGTGATCCCCCTGGTCGTCGAGCAGGCGACGGGACTTTTCGAACAGGCGCCAGAATTGATCCGCAATCTCTACACCTTCGTGGAAACGCGCTTTCCAGATCTGATCGTCGAGGATTCGCCGGTCCGCCAAGCGTTTGACAATCTGGGGGAAACGATCCAGGCGCGTGGGGCAGAGCTATTGCAGACCGCCCTCAGCTCAGCGGCGAGCGTGGTGAATGTGCTGGTCTTCATGCTGGTTGTGCCGGTCGTGGCCTTCTACATGCTGCTCGATTGGGACCGGATGATCGCCCGGATCGATGACTTGCTGCCCCGCGACCACGCCCCTGTGATCCGCAAACTGGCGGGCCAGATCGATGACACCTTGGCCAGCTTCATCCGCGGGCAGGGCACGGTCTGCCTGATCCTGGGCACCTATTACGCGGTGGCACTGATGGTGGTGGGGCTGCAATTCGGTCTTGTCGTCGGGCTGATCGCGGGCCTCCTGACCTTCATCCCCTACGTGGGTGCCTTGGTCGGCGGTGCGCTGGCGATCGGCCTGGCACTGTTCCAGTTCTGGGGCGAATGGTGGATGATCCTGATCGTTGCCGCGATTTTCCAATCGGGCCAATTGGTCGAGGGCAACATTCTGACGCCGAACTTGGTGGGATCCTCCGTAGGGTTGCATCCGGTCTGGCTGCTGTTCTCGCTGTCGGCTTTTGGTGCGGTGTTCGGATTCGTCGGCCTGTTGGTGGGCGTGCCCGTGGCCGCTGCCATCGGGGTGCTGGTCCGCTACGGGATTGAGCGGTATCAGGACGGTCTGCTCTATCAGGGCACCACCAATGGCCGTCCATCGATCCCGGACGACGACGGCGCATGAAACCCAAACAACTGGCCTTCGAGCTTCCCCCGGCGCGTCCAGCGATGGGGCGGGACGATTTTTTTGTCTCCACCGCTAACCAATCGGCGGTGGCGCTGGTGGATGGCTGGCGCGATTGGTCGGCGGGCAAGCTGGTGCTGACCGGCGATCTTGGGGCGGGCAAGACCCATCTGGCCCATGTCTGGGCCGCGCAGACCGAGGCGCCCATCATCGCGGCAAAAGATGTCGCCGACCTGCCGCTCGACGGGTTGCCCCCGGCTCTGGCGGTCGAGGATGTCGATCAAATCGCGGGAAATGCCACCGCCGAAGAGGCGCTGTTTCATCTGCATAACGCATTGTCGCAGATTGGCGCGCCGCTGCTGCTGACGGCCCGAACGGCACCCAGCCGCTGGGGCCTGACCCTGTCGGATCTGACCAGCCGGATGGCACAGGCAAGCCTGGCGCGGCTCGACCCGCCCGATGATCAATTGCTGATTGTACTGATGATGAAACATGCCGCTGATCGCAAATTGGATCTGACGCCGAACATGCTCCAACATATCGCCGCTCGCCTGCCGCGCAGCTTTGCCGCCGCTGACCGTGTGGTGGCGCGCATCGACGTCCATGCCCTGGCGGCAAGAAAACCGGCCAATATGACCCATGTCAGGGCGGCGCTTGCAGATATTGGCGATGATCCGTCATTCTAATGTCATGCAGCACGCCTAAGGCCTTGATCCCATGAGTTTTGCCGATTTTCTGAACGCCCCGCTTCCCGACCCTGTATCGCTGCCTGATGATCAGACCAGCGGCCCGCGGCGGTTCTTCAACCGCGAGATTTCATGGCTCGCCTTCAATTGGCGTGTGCTGGAAGAGGCCTCTAATCCGAAAGTCCCGCTGCTGGAACGGGTGCGCTTCGTCTCGATCAGTGCGGGCAATCTCGATGAATTCTACACCGTGCGCGTAGCGGGCCTGCGGGAATTGGCACTGGAGGGCAATCTAAACCCCGCTGCTGATGGCCGATCTCCGGCGGAACAGCTTGAAATGATCAATGACGACGCCCGCTCGCTCATGAAACGGCAGCAGGCAACCTGGACCGATCTACGCGCCGAATGTGAAGCCCAGGGCATCACCGTGGTCAGTCGCGATGCGCTCAGCAAGGCGGACCAGAAATATCTGACCGACGAATTCCTGTCGCGTGTCTTTCCGGTTCTGTCGCCCCTGGCCATTGATCCGGCCCATCCCTTTCCGTTCATCCCGAATGAGGGCGTGGCCCTTGCGCTTCAACTCAAACGCGCGCGAGACGGGCGGCAATTGCAGGCCCTTCTGCCGATCCCGGCGCAGATCGACCGGTTCGTGCCGCTGCCTGCCGCGGATAACAAATTGCGGTTCCTGCCCCTCGAAGAGCTGTTGATGCTGAATATCAGCGCCCTGTTCCCCGGCTATGAGATCAAGGGCAGCTGCATGTTCCGCGTGTTGCGCGACAGCGATCTGGAGGTCGAGGAAGAGGCCGAAGATCTGGTCCGCGAGTTTGAGACCGCCCTGAAACGCCGTCGCCGTGGCGAGGTCGTGCGCCTGCAGATCTCGGACGGGGCGCCAAGCGATCTGCGCGAAGAGATTATCGAACAACTCCACGTGGCCGAACATGAGGTGGTCGAGGTCAAGGGCATGATCGGTCTGGTCTCGCTGAAAGAGTTGGTGGTCGAGGCGCGGCCCGATCTGCTGTGGCGCAGTTTCACGCCGCGTGTGCCCGAACGGGTGCAGGACCACGATGGCAATATGTTCGCGGCGATCAGCCAAAAGGACATGCTGCTGCACCATCCCTATGAGACCTTCGATATGGTCATCCGGTTCCTGGCTCAGGCCGCGCGCGACCCCAATGTGGTGGCAATCAAGCAGACGCTTTACCGAACCTCGAACGAAAGCCCCATCGTCGAAGCGCTGTGCGAGGCGGCGGAAAACGGCAAATCCGTCACCGCTCTGGTGGAGTTGAAGGCGCGGTTCGACGAGGCCGCCAATATTCGGCAATCGCGCAAGCTCGAACGGTCTGGCGCCCACGTGGTCTATGGGTTCATCAATTACAAAACCCACGCCAAGATCAGCACGATTGTGCGCCGCGAAGGCGATACGCTGGTCACCTACACCCATTACGGTACCGGCAATTACCACCCGATCACGGCGCGGATTTACACTGATCTGAGCCTGTTCACCTGCGATGCGGCCCTGGGGCGCGACGCCACGAAAGTGTTCAACTATATCGGCGGTTATGCTGAGCCGGATGGGTTGGAGAATTTGGCGATCTCGCCGCTCTCGATGAAATCCAGTATCATCGCGAATATCCGCGCGGAGGCCGAGCATGCCCGGGCGGGCAAGCCCGCAATGATCTGGGCCAAGATGAATTCACTGATCGAGCCTGACGTGATCGATGCCCTTTACGAGGCCAGCCAGGCGGGCGTGCGGATCGATCTGGTGATCCGTGGCATCTGTGGGTTAAGGCCGGGCGTCAAAGGCATGTCGGAGACTATTCGCGTCAAATCCATTGTCGGTCGCTTCTTGGAGCATTCGCGGATCGTGTGTTTTGGCAACGGCCATGGGCTGCCGTCGAAAAAGGCGCGGGTGTTCATCAGTTCAGCCGATTGGATGGGGCGCAACCTGAACCGGCGGGTCGAAACCTTGGTGGAATGCACCAACCCCACGGTGAAGGCGCAGATCGTCAGCCAGATCATGGCCGCGAACCTCGCTGATATGGCGCAAAGCTGGGTCTTGCAGGCCGATGGCTCGTTTCAACGCCCCGATCTCGAAGCCTTGGAAAACCCGTTTAACTGCCACCGCTTTTTCATGGAAAACCCCTCGCTATCGGGCCGCGGCAGCGCGGGGGCAAAGGATGTGCCCGAACTGACCCACAGCCACGATTGACCCGGCCCGCGCCATCGTGCCAGACATTCGGTCGGGGGACTGACGGGAGAGCGCCGATGAATGCCGAGCAGCAGGCCGAGTTTGGCCCGTTTGGTGTGCCCGTTTTCGACGGCCCCGAGGCGCGGTCGCTGGCGCGGGTGGGCGTGATCGATATCGGCTCCAATTCGGTCCGGTTTGTGGTCTTTGACGGCGCCGCACGGTCGCCTGCCTATTACTTCAACGAAAAGATCCTCTGCGGGTTGGGCGCGGGCTTTGCCGAGACGGGCCGTCTGAATGCTCGCGGCCGTGCGCGGGCCTTGGTGGCGTTGCGCCGCTTTGCAGCACTCGCCGCGGGTATGGCGGTGTCGCCTTTGGTCACCGTGGCCACGGCAGCGGTCCGGGATGCCGAAGACGGGCCGGAGTTTCGCGAGGATGTGTTGCGCGAAACCGGACTCAACATCCGCATTCTCGACGGCGAAGAAGAGGCGCGCCTCTCGGCCCAGGGCGTGCTTTTGGGGTGGCCCGGCGCCGAGGGGCTGATCTGCGATATCGGCGGATCGTCGATGGAATTAGCCGAATTGCGCGGCGAGGGCGAGGTCGGGCTGCGGCGGACCTCGGGCCTTGGTCCGTTGAAGCTAATGGGCATGAAGGGCGGCAAGAAGGCTCTGCGCGCCCATATCAAATCCGAGATAGCGGAGTTAGCAGATGATTTTCCGATGCGCCCTAAGCGCCTGTTTCTGGTGGGTGGATCCTGGCGCGCGATCGCGCGGATCGACATGGTGCGCCGCGGCTATCCGCTGAGCGTGCTGCATGAATATCGGATGACACCAAAGACTATTTTACAGACGATCAAATATATTGAAGCGACGGATGTGGATACGCTGCGCGCGCAAACCGGCAATTCAGCCGAACGGATGCGATTGGTGCCACTGGCCGCGCAGGTCTTGCGCGGGCTGGTTCGGCAGGTGCGGCCGGAAGAGGTGGCGATCTCAAGCTATGGGATCCGCGAGGGCCTGCTTTACGATCAGATGTCCGACACGTTGCGCCACCGTGACCCGCTGATCGAAGCCGCGCGCCATGCCGAGGCATCCTCGGCCCGCGCGCCGGGTTTCGGGCGTGCGCTTTATCGGTTTGTGGAGCCGTTATTTCCGCGCGCCAAGCCTGCCAAACAGCGGCTGATGCGGGCGGCCTGTCTGCTGCATGATGTCAGTTGGCGGGCCCATCCCGACTACCGGGCCGAGGTCTGTTTCGACAATGCCACCCGCGCCAATCTGGGCGGGCTGACCCATGGCGAGCGGATCTATCTGGGCCTGGCCTTGTTGCACCGCTACAAGTCCAACCGCGCGGGCACCGGGTTCAATGCCGAGCTTCTGTCGCTGCTGCCGGAGACACAGGTTCTGGAGGCTGAAATCTTGGGCCGCGCCATGCGGTTCGGCGCGATGTTTGCCGTCGCCAACCCGGTCGATCACGGTCGGCTAACCCTGCGCCCGAAGCGGCGGGAGGTCATCCTGAAGCTGACCTCCGACGAAGGGCGCGACCTGTTCGGCGAGGTCGCGGAGGCGCGCTTTAAGTCCCTGGTAACCGCGATGGAATGTGAGCCGATCATTCGCGGTCGCGCTTAACGCAAGGGTAGGGATTCCCGCAATAGTGTCCGCCTCAGCGATGGTCTAATCCTGGTTCATCGCGAAGGAACACTTCGTTGGAGAATCCACATGACCACGCTGAACTACATCGCCGTTTCAACTGTCCTAATGATCCTTGTGATGTTTGTTGTCATGATCGTCGCCCCTGAGGTGCCGGTGGAAAGCTCTCTGTTCTAAAGCGATTATGTCCCTAAGGATCTGGCCTGGCCCATTGTCCCCGGGCTGGCCAGATCCACCCTTGTCCCTCGACTTAGCGGCCCCATCCCCCGGGGCCGCTTTTTTCTTTTGAATCAGATGATTGACGCAGGGGTAGGGATACCCTGCCTGTCGGCACCGCGTTGGGCTTGTTAAAGGTTATGCACGATCAAGGGGAGATCCTGCCATGTCTTTGATGAATATCTTATCCGCCACTCTGATCCTGCTGATTATCGCCGCCATCGCCGCGTTGGTCCTGGGTATGCGCAGTGCCGAGGCGGGTCCTTGGTCGGGCGCGCATCTCTCGACGCCCGCAATCATGTGGTCCGATGATGTTGCGACTGTCTAGGACACCATCGCCCGGCCGCCTGCATTTGATCGCCACGCTTATCTTGCTGGCAACGCTTGCGGCCCTGACGTTCGCGCAGGCCGCGGGCTGGGCGCTCTAATGGGTTAAGCGACGCATTGCCGGGGCGCTTGTGAGCCTTTTTCCTTTGGCGTAGACCGGCTGGGACGACATTTCTTAAAGGTCCCGCCCGATGCGCCTGTCCCGCTATTTTCTTCCCGTTCTCAAGGAGACGCCCGCCGAGGCGCAGATCGTCAGTCATCGGCTGATGTTGCGCGCGGGGATGATCCGCCAAGCCAGTGCAGGGATCTATTCGTGGTTGCCGTTGGGCTACAAGGTGCTGCGCAATATCGAGCGGATCGTGCATGAAGAACAGATCCGCGCGGGCCACATTCCAATGCTGATGCCGACCGTGCAGTCCGGCGAGCTGTGGCAGAAATCGGGCCGGCATAACTCCTACGGTCCTGAAATGCTGCGATTTCACGACCGCCATGGGCGCGAGATGCTCTATGGCCCCACCAACGAGGAAATGATCACCGATATCGTGGCGAGCTACGTGACCTCTTACAAGGCGCTGCCGCTGACACTCTATCATATCCAGTGGAAATTCCGCGATGAGGTGCGGCCCCGGTTTGGCGTGATGCGCGGGCGCGAATTCCTGATGAAGGACGGCTATAACTTTGATTTATCAAAGGAAGCGGCGCTGCACGCCTATAATCGCCACCTGGTCAGCTACCTGCGCACCTATGAGCGGATGGGCTTGCAGGCGATTCCGATGCGCGCCGATTCCGGCCCGATTGGGGGCGACTATACCCATGAATTCCTTGTCCTGGCCGAGACCGGCGAAAGCGAGGTGTTCTATGACAGCGAGATCACCGATCTGACGCTGGGCAATCGTGACATCGACTACGATTCCGTCGATCAATGTCAGGCCGTGATGGATGAATTCACCAGCCGTTACGCCCGCACCGACGAAACCCACGACACCGCCGAATTCGACAAGATCCCCGCCGAACGGCAACGCTCGGCCCGTGGGATCGAGGTGGGGCAGATCTTCTATTTCGGAACGGAATATTCCGAGAAATTAGGGGCTTACGTGCAATCGGACAGCGGTGAGCGGGTGCCTTTGCATATGGGGTCCCACGGGATTGGTGTAAGCCGTCTACTGGGCGCGATCATCGAGGCGTCCCACGATGACAAGGGTATTATCTGGCCCGAGGGTGTGACGCCGTTCCATTGCGGGATCGTGAACCTGAAACAGGGCGATGCGGAGGCCGATGCGGCCTGTGAAAGCTTGTATGACGCGCTGTCGGGCCATGGTCTTGAGCCGCTTTACGACGACCGGGACGAGCGGGCGGGGGGCAAGTTTGCCACGATGGATCTGATCGGTCTGCCCTGGCGGATCACGGTTGGCCCACGCGGCCTGAAAAACGGTGTCGTGGAACTGACCAGCCGCCGGACGGGCGAGAGCGAAGAGCTGTCGCCGGAAGCCGCCGTGGCCCGCGTGGCAGAGATCTATGCCGCCCATAAACCGGTCAATTCCGGTGTATAGAACCGGTATATCTGACGGATATCTGCGGTGTATCCTCGGGCCATCCACACAATTTTAAGAAAACCACACGAATGTGGTCCCTCACCATCTGAGGGGCCATTCTGATGCACACCAAATTCGTCGACAAATCTCCGAACAAGACCGAACGCCACCACCACTATTACATGGTCGATGCGATGCGGCGGTTTGAATACGATATGCACGACGCGATTGCGATGAATGGGCGCGTGCCCCATGCATGGCATGACATTGCATCGCGCCGGGAAAGCGCCACGAAGAAGATCTGTTTTTCGGTCGATGAGGACGTGTTGAAATGGTTCAAATCGATGGGCCCGAAATACCAGCCGCGGATGAATGCGGTGCTGCGCTCGTTTATGCATGCCAAACTGATGGGATTGTTGCAGGGTGACGAGACATTGGACATGTTTCGGGACCCGATGCACGCCGACCACACCCAACCCGAATGGGGCGATGCCGAGCGGCTGATGCAGCGGAAAGACCGTAGATAGGAGAGCGCTATGCGTTTGTCTTTGATGATGGTGGCGGTGCTGGGCCTGAGCGGCTGCATCGTGGTGCCGATCCCGGTTGCGACCGGGCCGGTGGCGATTGGCCGGACCTCGGCTGAGACGCTGCCCGACTACGATTTCATCGACGGCGATGGCTGCCGAGTGGTGGTGAACCGAGACACGGGGCAGGAATTCCGCACGTGTGGATGATTGCACATAGCTGCGGCGCATAACGAGAGCGAGCGACCATGCCGAGTTGGATGCGATGGGCCCTGGCCATTTGTGCGATATGTGCGAGCGCTGTTCTTGTCGCGACCCGCTTTTACCTGCCGGGGATGGTGACTGTCGGTCCGGCCCAGCGGGCCGTCTTATCAGAAGGCGGCGCCGTGGTATCGCTGCTTGATCCGGGCTTGCATGCTTATAATCGCGCGACCCAGCAACTGACGATCTATGACGCACATGTTTCGCAACAGCTTCGGGTCCGGGGCGCTGTGATGGTCGAAGACTGCCCGGCAGACGTGACCGTCACATATAATATCGGGGACGTTTTGGTCTTTCATCAATCGGGTGGGAATGCGGACCAGATCGCTGCGATGGTATCCACGATCCGTGGCGTCTTGGCGGACATGGATCTGCGCTTGGACACGCCACTTGGTGAGGCGATGAATGCGGTGCGACAAGAGTTGCGAGAGATCGCCTCCGACGGAATGAACATAAGTCACGTTGCGGCTGATTTGGGAGAATGCGCGCCGCCGCCGCCGCGGATCCTCACGGATCGTGTCGAACGTTTGCCGATTGAGCTGGGCGGTGTTTTGGGGGCTCAGCGCGCAGATATGCCTGACTTGGAATTGTTCATGACCGATTCCGTGCGCCTGCAGCTTTTGAATGCCGTAGCGACCTACGATGTGGTCGATCCTAATCTGTCGGCGACATGTTTCGGCGAGAGAGGCGCTGACACCATTGTGACGGATTTTACTGCGGGCAGGCTGCGGTATCGGCTTGCATCGTATCCCAGCACGGAACTGACCACGGGTTTTGAAGCGGTTGCCGAGGCATTGGAGTCGGAAGGTGCCGATCTGGTAGAGCAATGTGGGGTTGAAGTTGGCGCGATTGATGTCAGCGACGCGGTGTTGTGGCGGATCGAACGCGTGAATTGCACCGAGACCCCGGAGGCCGAGATTTGCTTGGAAGCCGATTGACGCGTCTATACGCGACCGAGGCGCGGTTGGGGCGGCGCAAGACCGCCCACGTCGCGTCTATTTCGTTACAATCACCGGGACTTGCGTGGTGGCGCCGGGGGTGAGGGTTTCGAATTCGGCGGCGATGTCTTCGGCATAGACCGCCACGTTGCGGTCATAGGGTTGATCGGGCTGCGCATCGGTGCGGCTTTCGACGCCGACGATCCGGTAGTGGTGGCTGAACGGTTGGTTTGGTCACGTCGACTGACATGTTGGTCACCGCAGCGCGTTCGGGGTGATTTGACCGCGCAGCCCTTGCCGTACCGGAAGGTGACGAACCTAAGGCTCACCTGAAGGCGTGAAACCCGTCGCTCGTCAGAAACCATAGAAGCTTTCGGCTGCTGAAGCGGCCCGAACGATTGTTTCGCTCCGCAGACTGAGCGTTGGGCTGGCGCAGAGCGACGCGTTTGCATCGCATGGCGACGATATGGGCGGCGATCACAGAACAGCGTCGCCGCGCCGAGTGACCTCTATTGGTCGATATCGGTTCGCAGAGTTTGGCAAACGCGGCAATCAGCCACGATGCGGCGCGCCTTGGCCGGTATCCAGATATGTCTTGAGGCTGTCCAGGAAGAACAGATCCCAGCCCGCTTCGCATATATCGTAGCACAGCAATTGTGGGGTGAGCCCGGCATGTTCCAATTGGATCCGCGCACCGTCGGCTTGCCCGCTTATCTCCCACAGCACTTTGGTGTTGAGCCACTCGGTTTCGATTTCCTTTGGCTGGCCCTCATGGATATGCAGGGCGTCGACACAAGTCCATTCCACCTGTGAGGGCCGGTCCAGGCCGGTCAGTTCGAAGGTCCAGTACGACACGCCCGGCGGGAAGGTGAACTTTGCGCGATCGCCAAGGTGAACAAGCGGCTGATCCGGGCGGGTCCACCAATGTTCGACGCCGCGAGTGACGGCTTCGAATGCGGCGGCGGGCTCTGCGGCGACGTCGATGGATTTCTTGTAGTTCTGCGTGGTCATCTTGGCGCTCCTCAGGCGGCATCGGCCCAGTGGGGCGGGAAGGTTTGTGCGACGTTGGGAAGGGCTTCGACCCGGTGGACCCAATCCGCGATCTCGGGCGACAGCGCGTTCAAATCGGCTAGGCCGAGGTCTTGCATGATTTGCGGCTTCGTCTCCATCGCCCGTTGGATCAGGCGGACATGTGGGAAGGCGACGGCGTCGGCCGCGCCCGGACGTGCGCCCGACAGAAAGCGGTGACGGGCCAGAATATCGGTCAGATGGGTGAGTTCGGATCGCAAGGTTTCGGAGGCGATTTTCAGATCATTCGTGGCCTCACCTGCGCCTTGAAAGAAGATTGGGGACAGCACGGCACTGGTGGCGCCCGGCAGATAGTCGAAAATCTCCATGGTGCGCTGCCAGATGAGCCCTGCATCTTGCGGCGTCTCGCCGAACAGTGGCGCGGCCGGGTATGCGCGGTCGAGCCAGGCGAGGATCGCGATGGACTGACCCAGGGTCATGTCCCCTTCTTTCAGGGTCGGGACGGTGCCGCGCGGATTGATGGAGAGATAGGCGTCCGACTTATGCTCCTTCTGCCCGGCGGAGAGCAGGTGGACGTCATAGTCGAGACCTTTGAAGGCCATGCCGAGCGCTGCGCGCCAAGGGCTGGGTGCGCCGCTTACGGTCCAAAACTGCAAGGTCATGATCGAAGTCCTCTGTCGATGCGTGTTTACAGAGGCTTACCCGCGACAGTATGATCGGAAAAGTAGGCAGTATTTTTGTATATACTATCAAAAATAGTACTATTGAGGAAAACAGATGTCCGAGCCCCTTACGGCCAAGATCGTCTCCCCCGTCTCAGACGAAGTCCCGTGCCCTGCACCGCGGGTAATCGGGATGATTGGCGGCAAGTGGAAGCTGCTGATTCTGCAAATCCTGATTTTTCAGGGCACGAAAAGATTTGGGGAACTGCGTAGATCCATAGACGGGATCACGCAGACGATGCTGACCAACCAGCTTCGGGCGCTGGAGGCGGACGGGTTGGTCATCCGCAAGGTATATGCCGAGGTGCCGCCGCGGGTCGAATACTCGGCCAGCACGGATGGGTTGACCTTGGCGCCGGTGTTCACATCGATGCATGAGTGGTGGGTGAACCGTTCAAATGGTTCTTAGTGCCTGGTCGACACGGTCGATC
This sequence comes from Gymnodinialimonas mytili, assembly GCF_037544085.1. Lineage (NCBI taxonomy): Bacteria > Pseudomonadati > Pseudomonadota > Alphaproteobacteria > Rhodobacterales > Paracoccaceae > Gymnodinialimonas > Gymnodinialimonas mytili. The sequence goes on along the minus strand of NZ_JBBIFW010000001.1, from coordinate 780,904 downwards.
TCGGCCTGATACCACGCGATGGCGGCTGCAGGATCTTCGGTAAAGCCCGCTGCAAATGAGGCGGGCGCCTCGGTCACCTCGTCATATCGCGTGGCCCAGACCATCATGGAAATCAGCGCAGGCAGGAAATCCTTGGCCTTCTGCGTGGGGAAGTAGCACACGCTGCTGGCCTTTCGCGGATCGGGCTCTCGGGTGAACATGCCGAGCGCTTCAAGCTTGGCAAGGCGGTTGGCCAGGATGTTGGTCGAGATGCCTTCGGGCGAGGCCAGAAACTCGCGGTAGGTGCGCTTGCCGTGCAGCAGCACGTCCCTGAGCAACAGGAAGCACCATTTGTCACCGACGATGCCCGCCGCATAGCGGGTTGGGCATCCATTCCAGTCCGGTTTTTCGCGCATTGCCATGGGAGTGGATATAGAAGATCGCAAGGTGCTTGCAATATGCAAGTGCAGTAGCTATCAATTTACTTGCAAAATGCAAGTGGAGAGAGAAAATGCCCGCACCCTTCGTCTGGTTCGACAACATGACCGCGCAGCCGCAAGACACCACGCACTTCCTGCACGCCATGTTCGGATGGCAGCGTGAGGACATCGGCGCGATGACATTTCTGACGGAGAAGGCTGGCGCCACGCCCTTTGCCGCGACGTGCCACGAGATGAACGGCATCACTGGCTGGGTGCCCTACATCGAAGTGGAAGACCTGACTGCGGCCGTTGCGATCGCCCGCCGAAACGGGGCCGACGTCGTTGCGGAAAACGTGGAGGGTCCGGCGGGGAACGCCAGCTTCATCCGCGATCCGGGCGGCAGCCCCATGGCGTTATGGAAGCGCAGCCAAAGCTGAGAGGTTCACCATGTTGAAGAAACAGATCTTGGCCGCTGCGATCTATCCGCTGATCGTCTTCCCCCTTGCGCTCGTCTGGCACCTGGTGCTGTTCAAAGACAGATACATGACCTTTGGCTATTTCGCGGGTGAGCCGAATATCCCGGTGGGCCTGGTCACAATGATCATTCAAGGCGTCGTGCTGGCCGCGATGTACCCGATGTTCAAACTGCGTCACACCGGCCATGCGCGCGCCTTCCTATTTGCGGGGCTCTTGGGTTTGTTCTTTTGGACAAGTCACGTGCTGGCACTGGTGGCCAAGCAGAATGTGCCGCAGGCCGGGACCTATATCGTAATGGAAACCGCGTATCTGAGCCTGCAATTCGGGCTTTTTGCGCTGGCCCTGGGGTTCATCTTTCGTGGAACGGAACAGGGGTCGATCACGCCCGCCTAAAGATGTGATGGGTGACACCATTCTCCAACGCCTCTGCCCCCCGTAGTGCGTAGCGGCGCGGCGTGACGCTGGGTTCGAACAACCGCTTCCCCGCGCCGACCACAACCGGGAAGGTCCAGATCCGGAACTCGTCGATCAGATCACTGGCCTGAAGCGTCTGTATCAGTGCTGCGCTGCCATGGATCTGCAACAGGGGGCCGTCTTCCGCTTTCAGCCGTGTCGTGGCCGCCGCGATGTCACCGGTAAGGGGGCGCGTGTTTTCCCATGTCAGTGGGGGCGACCCGGAGGTTGCGACGTATTTTCGGGCCGCATTCAACCGGTCGCCCAGATCGGATTTCGGTGCGTTTGGCCAATGGCCAGCGAAGATGTCATAGGTCTTTCGTCCGAACAGAATGTCATAGGGGTGCGCCATTGCGATACGTTCGACATGCGGCATCACCTGGTCCCAATAGGGGGCGGCCCATCCGCCTTCGATGAAGCCGCCGGATGTATCTTCCTCGGGCATGCTGGGGGATTGCATAACGCCATCCAGGGTCACGAAGGACAGGGCTGCGAGCGCTCGCATCTTAATGCGCAGCGCCGGTCATGGCGTGCACAAGCGCGACCATCTTGTCGAAGGCCTGGTTCCACCCACCTGCACCTGCGGTGCCCTCGACCACACCGACATGCACCATGACCATGCGGGTCTTGCCGTCGATCTCGTTGAGATCGATGATCACCTCGGTGATGTCGGGGAAGCTGTCCGGCATCCCCATGGCCTGTGGAGAGATGATCGTGCCATCCGCGTCGCACATGCTTTCGGTGTAGACGAGGCGATCGGGCGCGCGGACCTCCTTATAGACCCCGGTGAACCACATTTCCATCGATCGCTCAGGCGATTGCATCGCCATGCAGACCTTACGGGTCCCGCCAATTCTAACGTCCATCTCGGCCGCGGGAACCGACATGCCATTGGGACCGTACCATTGTTTGAACAACCCCGGATCGGTCCACATTTTCCACACAAGATCAATCGGCGCATCGAATTCGCGTTCAATCCGAACCCAGTTCTGGTCAGCACTCATTGATCGCTCTCCTTCATATCGTTCAGCAAGTTGTCCATCACGTCGAAGCGAGCGGCCCAGATATGCCGGTACTGATCCGTCCAGTTCGAGATATCCCGGATCGGTTCCGCTTCGAGCTTGCAGAGGCGGAATTGCGCATGCTTCTCGCGTGTGATCAGGCCCGCGCTTTCAAGCACCCGAATGTGCTTGGACACGGCCGGCAAGGACATATCAAACGGCTCGGCCAGAGCATTCACGCTGGCCGTTCCCTTCGCCAGATGCGCCAAGATCGCCCTCCGGGCGGGGTGCGCCAATGCGGAGAATGCCGCGTCGAGCTGATCGCTTTCATTCATACGGTTAGAATTATACCAACTGGTTAATTAATCAAGTGGTTTAATAAGGGGCGTCCAAGTGGCGATCGCGAAGCTGAAGAAATCCTGGGATCATTGTTCATCCGAGGTGCACCTTCAGCACGTGCTCCGAAGCCCGGCTTCCCGTTCTTTGATCATTCCAATGATCGGCGCTTCGGTGAAACGGCTCTTTCGCATCTGTTTGCGTCTTCGAAAGGTTGAGCAAACTCTACATCACAATGAGGGACGTTTCGGGGTAGCCGTCGTGACTGGCTAAGCAAATCCCATAGGCTCCAACATATCTTCAGCGTTGTGCCGCATGGTATGACACTCTGCGCTGAGATCATCGAGGCAGGCACGTCGCTCAAGGCCTCCCCTGCTTCAATGGCGCGCCGCTGCTTGATCCGTTCGCGACAGGATTGTGCTGACGCTATTTTCTCACATGTAACAAAACGGCTGAACTCGGCCGCGGGTTTGTCTGTTTGGCCTACCCGACCCTTTGGACGGCGGATCGGTGCGAGTATTGCCTGGGGTTGGTGGTCAAGGCGCAAACGGCCGTTTTAAGAGCATTCACAAAAGCGCATCGTCACGCGCCGACTAACCCAGCAGAGGCGCGCAGCGACGCAGGAGGGACGTGTCAGGCACCGGGTTAAGATCGCCCCAGAACCACTCCCTCCAACTGCGTCCGTTGGGCGCGTCGGCGTCGAAATGTGCCGACATGACGCGGTAATCACCCGGTACGACCTCGGCCACATTGGAGAACAGTTCGATTTCGGTGAAGTCGATCCCCGATGGTCCAAGCCAGGCTTGGTGGGTCAGCAGGCCGACAAGATCAAGGTCGATCTCGTAGCCCGCGACTTCCCCTTCGTGAGAGGCGTGGATCAGGCAGCCCAGACCCTCTCGTTCGTCCACGGCGATCCAGTCCCCATTGCCAGCGGTCATCACCGGCGCGCCGCGCGCCATGAAGTCCACGAGCAGCTGCCGGTGCTCCGCGTCCTCGGCATCATAGGCTCGGGCTGGGTCGTAGACGTCGATCCAGCCGAGGGCGCCTGGACGGTTCGCCGCCACCTCTTCGAGTGAGAACCGCAGACCGCCCGAAGAGGGGTTGGGGTAGCGAAATGCACCATCGGGCGGGGTCTCTCCCGCCGGGAAGCTCACGGACCATTCCAGGAATTGCTCGGGCGGCAACCTGTCGTATTCGATGTCTCGGAAGCCGTCACGAAGAACCGGTCGGCCGCGCAATTCCCAACTGATTTCGATATAGGCGGATACCTCGGACAATACTTCCCGCACGGATGCAGGCAGGGGAACGTCGCGCTCAAGTCCAGCGATTTGGGCCGGGGATGCGGGCGGATCAATTCGGACCACGGGCCGAAGATCGACATGTTCAACCCACTCGGCGCCCCAAGGCAGGTGGCCCATCACGCGATGGGTCATGGCGTCTGACTGCAGGTGAGCCCCGATCTGAAGCAGGAACTCTCTCAAAGGGTGCACTGCGACACCTCGTCATTGGTGGCGTGTTCGATGATCAAGATCGGCCCGCTATCGGGCAAGCAACGAATTGGATGATACGGTCGCTGCGCGGAAAACACCTACAAACCAATATCTTAGACCCCCTCTTCCAAACCGTGCAGACGCGAGATCGGGAGGGCCATGTCCCGGATATCGCTCAGCGGTGCGTGGTGAAGATCGACGCGATAGAAAGACGGGCAGATCTCCATCCAGGCCCGCCAGGTGAGGTCGAGCCGCATTTTGTCGACCCGGAAATCCAAATGCACACCGTCCAGGCTCAAGACCGCTTGCACCTCTCGCCCATCGCGGAAATGAAACCGCGCCCAGGGTTGTTGTGCTGGAAGCCGAATGTCGAACCGCTCTCCTCCCGGACACAGACCCACCGTTTGGATCACCTCGTCTCCCGTTAGAAACCCAGGCTGGATCAACGCGGGCGGGGCAGAATTGTAGAAACGGTAATCGAAATCCTTCGGCAGGCGCGGATGCCGGTTCGCCTGCCAATCCGCATCATAGGTGCCCGCAAATTGCTGCCGGTTGCGCCACCAGGGTGGCATCGGGCCAAAGCCCTGGGGGGCGGGTGGATGCGCGAGATCTTCGGTCACCGGCACATGCGCGCTATCGATCCTTGGCGCCGCGATAGGCGTGTCTTTTGGTGTGCGATCAGGGTCAATGAGGCCCGGCCCAATCGGATTGCGCGGATCAACCTTGCCGTCGGGATCACCGATGTGGCGCCCGCCGCTGGCAAGGCAGTAGGTGAGATCGGCTTGCTGAATAGGGTCAGGCTTAGTGAGGTGCCAAGTGTCCTTGTCGCAGATCCAAGACCGCTCACCCACGGCGCGCAGCACGGCAACATGGTCACCGATCTGTATCCCCGCAAGGATCGCATCGCTTGGCTCAGCGGCATGTATCGCGCCGAGATATGTCACATCGGTCGCGGGCTTGAACGGCACCAGATCTGAGGCGACCAGCATGTCGCTGTCCTGCGGCCCGCCTTCGAACACATCGCTCAGGATCAGATCCGGGCGGTCCGCGGCCTCCAGAGACCCATCGGGCTGCACCACATACCGCCCCCGCGCCACCACCACCGCCATCGTCGACCCATCCCGGTGCCATTGCTCAAAGCCTAGGCCAGAAAATGAGGTCGTGTTCTCAACTAGCATTGAGTGTCATCAATCTAAGATCAGCCTCTCTCTCGGGCTAAATCTATCGCAGGTGTTGGATTGGGTGTTTCGGTGTTTTCGACCCACGTCAGTTTGCCAATTGTGTTGCGATTGTTCATGTCCCAGTAATCATTGTGGCGCACCGCCCATTCGCCTTGGATGCGGACAGAGTTAGAGTGACTACGCGGGTGGCAGATGCTGCCCGTTGTACCGGATTTGATACCACCACCCGTGCCCGGCGCATCACCCGAGCATTGGGTGACAATTGACGCCATGTTGTGGGCCCTCTGACCGGTCATCCGCACGGTCGCTGCCGTATTCGCATCGTCACCCTGGATCGCATAGATCGAGTACGGGATCGGCGGCATCGAACTGCCAACGGGTGTCTTGCAGACATCGGGTGTGACGCTGACTATTAGTCCTTTGCCGGTGTCCCGGCTGCCCTCGTTAGGACCGCTCATAACTCTATGTCCTTTAGGTTATCTGATCGCCGGAAGTAGCACACCCGCTGTTTAAGTCCGATGCGAGCATCTGTGCAGCTACCGATCCCCGCTACTTTACGGAGACACGTGCCGACACCAAATACCAACATTTTACTCATCCCAGCTGTCAGCCCAACCTTCACCAAGAGGAACTGGGACTTCATTGGGATCAGGCGGCGGAACAGTGACCACCTCGAACGGCATTGCCGCTTCTAGAACTTCACGCAATGGTGCCCGGTAGATATTTTCTGCTTGGGGTTGCCCCCCTTGGGATAGCGGGACGCGCAATCCAAATGCTTCCATATATTCAAGTTCGCCCGCTGCTTCCCGCGCGACTGTCAGCAAGGCCCGCCCATCGGATGCCATCAAAGGGTGCTCATCAAGGTCATCAAGCGCACCGCCCACTTCCGATCCAAACCGAAGGGCCATCTCTACAGGTGAAGGCTGAGCAGACGCATGCATCAAATACAAAACACCCGTCAACGTATCAATTGTCACTTCTGTTCCATCTTGCAGTTGAGCCGAGGTGCCGCCGAATGCCGTGTAAAAGCCTGTCGCCACATGCGCGGAACCTTCTGGGAGGATACTGGCAAGTGCCGATCCCAGTGATCCCGGACCAGAAACGACCAAATCACCACTACGATAAGAACCAAGGCCTTTTTCTTCAAAAAAATCTGCTAGGACCTTTAAATCGTTTTCCTCCCACACAGAACGGTCATGCGGAGAAACGGGGAACGCGTCATCAGCCTGAGGAAAAGCTGATCGCAAGTAATCCATGACAACTTCATATTCTTCCTCGGTCACATTTTAACTCCCCAAACCTTGGCAAATTGCCAATTCCACTTGTGTTGACCCACATCCTAAAGCGGCCTGTTGCCGGGCGTGCGCGACCAAGCGTTCAGCGCGGGTTTGGCCGGGGTGGCCGCGTGGAGCTCGATTCCAAAGATTGCCTATCGAACTGTTCGTACCACGATGGCCTATCTCTGGGATCGGGCGTCCGAAACGTGCCGCTGCGATGCTTTGCGGTGACATAATAATCGTTGGGTTTCCACCTGCAATCGAGTCTGGATTGTGTAGTGCAGCAACGCGCCTCATATGACGAGCCAGCCGAGCTTCGACGGACGCATTTGCTGCCGCGAGAACGTAAGGATTAGCAGATGAGGTGCCCGGCGTCACTGAGCGCAAATAGGATCTATAGGCACGTCTGTACGCGCCCCTTACTGCTGTTCTTGACGTGTTAGAAGCTAACTCTGCGGCAGCGCGACCCGCTGGAGTCTGAAAGGTATCGTAGTTCTGAACCAAGTCTTGAGGTAACATCGCGTTGATGCCGTCCTGCTGGTTGCGCAGCTGGCGTTCATATTCCCGTCGCAAAGGGTTGCGACGATACTGCTCTCCCGGCCAAAAGCAGACTACAATGCGACGACATTGGCCAGCAATTCGGACGTCGCCCTCGGCTTCCGGCGGTGGAGGCACGATTGTCTGCTGGGCGAGTGCTTGACGAAATTCTTCTTCTTGCCGCGCGCTTTCCTCTCGATAGGCAGCGAGGATTTCGTCAACTTCTTCTGAACTTGCTGCCTGTCCTAGCAGACGATTGGTTTCGTTCATCCGATGAGTAAGTGCATCTGCATGGGCTTCGTCGGCGCCCGGCAGCGCTTGCAATGCAATCTGATCAGCAGTGTCGGCAAAAACATGAGATTGAGCCTCCATTGAACCCAGTAGGACTTCGCCCGCCTCGGGATATTGCTCAGCGAGCTGCGACTGACGAAGATAGCCGTCACCACCAGGTGCAAAAGATTCAGCCTGCGACCGCAGGTTGCCGATGTGTGTCTCAATTTTGTGTTGCGCAGGAATCAAGGCATCAATGAGCATGATGCCCTCGTAGATAGTCGAAGGTACCGCAACGATAGGAATGAGGCGGACACCTACACGAGCCATTGCAGCAGGGGCGCGGGCGATACGATTGAATGTGGTCGGCGCGTCTTGTGGCATATTCCGGGCGTCAATTCAGGTCGATGATCCGGGCGTTGGCCTGGATGTGGTCTGTGGCGGAGAAGTTGAACTTGGTGCCGATGATGGTGACATTGCCGTCGCTATCCATGACAAACTTGGACTTGCCGCAATTGATGATGAACTCGCGGCCCGCATGGATCGTCATGGTATGGCCGACGGAGGTGTTCTTGTAGGCGCCGATCTGCTCGGTGCGCGCCATGCCGATCGTGTCGGAACGGAAGCGCTCAACAACTGTGTTCAGCACGCCCGACATCGGCATGGTCGAGGATAAAAGCTGGCCCAGTCGCGCGCCCGCACCGGCTTCATCCGCGCCGGCCGCGTCCCGGTGGTTGCTAGCCCGCGCAAAGCTACCATTGGCCAGACCGGTCAGCCCCGCCATGGCCGTGCCCGCCTGGGCCAGGTTGCCGACAAATCCGCTCAGCACACTATCGCCCACGGCCTCGGACCCGGCCAGCGCGTCTGCGCCACCCGCCGCCGCGATGCCACCGAGCAGGCCGAAGACCCCAACTCCACCGCCGCCAACGCTGAGATTCATCGACCCCCCGATGCTCTCCTGGTGGTTCTGGGCCACATCGATGGCTTTGTTCGACCCCACGCTTTCGACCTGGTCCTGTTCCACCCGCTTGGAGCGATTGTGCAGGACTTTGATGGTTTGGTCCTTCTGTGCGTGGAAGAACATGTTTTCTTCGCCGGTTGCGTCTTCGAAGGAGATTTCGTTGAAGCCGTCTGCTTTGTGGGTTTGGGTGCGCATGACGGATTTGGTTTTATGTTCCGGCAGGGGATACGGGACGCGTTGGCGTTCGTTTGGGACGACGCCTGTGACGACAGGTCTGTCCGGGTCTCCGTCGAGGTAGGAGACCATGACTTCCATGCCGATACGGGGGATGACCTGGCCGCCCCAGCCGGCGCCGGCCCAGTTTTGGGTGACTCGGATCCAGCAGGTGTCGGACCCGTCTTTCGCCGCCCGCCTGTCCCAGGGGAACCAGACCTTGATGCGGCCATATTCGTCGGGGTGGATCTCTTCGCCCTCGGGGCCCGCCACAATCGCCACCTGTGTGCCATCGATCCGCGGGCGTGCTGTGGTCAGGGGCGGTGTGGCCGGCACATCGGCGGGCAGTGCCAGGAAGCGGTTGACGTAATCGGGCTGGTTCTCGACGCTCTCATAGCTCAGATCCACCGCCTCATGTTCCACCGCGAGGATCACATGCGGGTCGAACACGTTGTCGGGGTTCGCCACGTCATAGGGCGTGAAGCGCGACCCGGCGGCCAGGGTGCGAACGTCGCTGCCGCCTTCGACCCGCGCATGCTCGGCCTCCTGCACCTGCATCCGCAGCCGCGCCACCCGCTCGACACCACCCGCCTCGATCCCCTCCGACGCGCGACCGCCGGGCCCATAGCCCGCCTGCATCGGATAGGTGTAGCGCTCGTAATGGCCGTTCCGCGGCAGGCTCACCAGCGACGGCGTCGTCGCATCCGGCACCGTGCCCGGTGTGGTGAAGTTCCAATCCCGCCCCGCATGTCCGCCGGGGATATAGCGGAAGGTCGTCTCGAACCGGCTGATATGGTTGCGGTCGGTCGAGCCATGGGCAAAGCGCACATCCTCGCCGCCGATATAGCCCGCGGCATGGCTCGCGATATGCAGCTGATGCGCGCCGGGCTCATGGGTCCACCAATAGTAAAGCCCATCCTCTTCCAGCCGCCGCGTCAGGTAATCCAGATCGCTCTCGTTCCACTGCACCGAGTAATGCTGCGGCGGCACGGGCTCGACCACACCCGCCGTGACAGGGGCCGTGATCCCGTGTTCGCCGCAAAGATCGTTGGCGATGTCGAGGGCGCTCTTGTCCAGCCAGATCCGGCAATCCGAGCGCTGGCTCATCAGCCACAGATCCGGGCGCAGGGTCAGCGTGTATTCCCGCAGGCCCCGCGTGTGCCGCGCGCCCGCCATCAGATCTGTGACGATGGCGTTCCAGGCGCGCCTCTCGCCGCCGCCCAGTTCAAGGGAGAGATCGACCGCCTGACCCAGCAGGTCCTGCGGTGTCAGATCGGGCGACTTGGAGCGCACCACCATCTGCGCCTCAAACAGTTCCGAGATCGCCTCGCGCACGCGCAGCTTCTGGGCCAGAAGCTGGTCCTGCCCCAGCGGCGTCTCAATCCGCAAGATCCGCTCAGCCTGAATGAAATCAGCTTCCGCGTTCATCGGCGCCTCCCGGGAGAATATAGCAGGTCATAAAAATAATAGCGTGTGATGGCACAGTGGAACCCAACACACGCCATGGCGAGTCCACCCAAGCAGCGCCCCTTAGAACGGCAAGTCTTCGCCGATAAAAACCTGCCAGTATTCGACCCCGAGCGCACAGCTTGGCGGGGCCCCGACGGACACAACCGAAGGTGCGTATGACGATTGGATCGCTTCCAAGGCAGGGCACCGATCGCTTATCCTCTGTTCACACAGAGCCACTACAAATTGTACATGACCAAGCAACCCGCATCCACGCCCAAGAGCGGAGCCTTCGCCACGATAGGGTCGCCGCTCCAAAATCCGCCGCTTCTCCATCGCCCGCCTCGGCTAAGAGACCGCTAAAGCAGCGGCCAAAGAGGTCCGCCTCGACAGGTTCAAAAACCTCCAAAATGCCGAAGATCCAGCCCTCTGATTCAAAGCTGCGCAGCGACTGCATAGAAGACTGGGAGGGAAGGGGCGTAAAACTTAGGCGCCACAGATAAGTAGTCACAAATCTACGCTCGCCAGAGATCAGGACGATCAGGCACCCTGTGATAAGATCTACGGTTTGACGCGCACGGATTTTTTTACAATGGGTTTGTGCCCGGACGGTTGTCAGACCTTCCCCGCAATCGATGGTTGGGCTTGGGCATTACCATCACGCCCCAATTGGCGTGCCTTCTAAGCTGCCTCTGGCAATCAAAGGCAAAACTCGTTTGCCGAATTTGCCAATGCCAGAACGAAATTCATAGAGTCCCAATCGTTTGGACAGCGACTGAGAGATCGTCGTCTGACCGGTGCGGCTCCGAGCACGGCCGACGTTTGAGATATTCGGATTGGATTCCGGGTGTCTGATGGTTGTCGTATCTCATACCGCATTTGGACGATGGGATCCTCATGCCTCCCAAGTTCAGTGAAGTGTCTTCAACAAGACAACGAAAACCATTCGGCAAGATGAGCCGCAGCCTTCCGGCCTCGACCGGACGGGCCAAGCAATATTAGGGTCTTGGTCGAGGATGCTGATCGCGCTCTCACGCCGATCTGTCCAGCAAAGTGCACCTTTCGCCTCCTGCCGTGCAGGGGCGGATCAAACGCTTGCGCCGCGACGGCTTGATCAGGGGCAGATTGGCAAGGCTCGATGGTGACAGGATTGGATGTTCCCATCTTGTTGTCATTCACGTCATGACCGAAGGCTGGCGGATGATGGAACCGATCTAGGACCTGCAGAACCTGGCAAATGTAGAAGAAATTCACTGATCCCAAATATATTGATCAGAGCGAGAGCGAGAGCGAGAGCGAGAGCGAGAGCGAGAGCGAGAGCGAGAGCGAGAGCGAGACGAGGGCGTCTTTTGCTGAGACGCATGATGTCGCGGTCAAGAAATGCTTGAGCGATGTTGACGAAGACGTGCGTACCTTCATCGAGCGATCACCATGCGTCTGTATCGGGACACAGTCGAGCATTGGCGGCGCGGATGTAAGCTCGCGGTGAGACCCTTTTGGTTTTGAGGATTCCGGATGAAAAGACACTGTTGATCCCCAATCGGCCCAACACGCTGTCAAACGTCATAGCCTATCCTCAGAGAGGCCTTCTTTTCTCGTCTCCGGTTTCGATGATACTATGCACGTCAATGATCGCACCGAGCTGACACACGATCCTGACCTTCTTGCCAGGATGGCCGTGAAAAAGCGCGTTTCGGGTATCGTCATTGCGGTGCACAGTGAGGAGCGACTCATCCACTGCGCAAAGGCGCTTCAGGCCCTAGGAAGCGACATCGCACCGATATCGGCCAGAGGTCCCTCATTTATGAGGATTATCATGGGACAGTGCGAAGGTGCGCTAGTCGATCCGGTGGAACAAAAGCGGCTCGATGATGGTCTCGAAGACGAATACCGCCACACGATGGATTGGGTGTGGCGCTATTCGAGGTGTCGAGCCGCTGCATGGCCAATAGGCCATTGGTTCGGCCGCGGCGAAAGCTCACTTCCGACCGCAGACTGAACGTCCAGGCACGTATGGCTTACGGTGTCCGTCTATTTCGTCACGGTCACCGGGACTTGTGTGGTCGCGCCGGGGGTGAGGGTTTCGAATTCGGCGGCGATGTCTTCGGCATAAACCGCCACGTTGCGGTCATAGGGTTGATCGGGCTGCGCATCGGTGCGGCTTTCGACGCCCACGATCCGGTAGCCCGCGCCGTCCTCAATAAAGAGCGGTGAGCCGCTATCGCCCTGGAGCGTATCGCATTCATGGATCAGCAAATTGTCGTCGGTGACCTCGACAAAGGGGCAGGCGAGGTTGCCGGTCAGCACGCCGTCCTGGTCGAAACTGTAGCCCGCCTGCAGGATATCGGGGCCTGTTCCGCCCTCCAGGGCGCTGCGTTCCAGCGCACTAAGCGCCCCGAAATCCATGAAACCGACCTGGTTGCCGATGGGCTCGGCCAGGAAGAGGAAGGCGTAATCCGTCCCCTCTTGTTCCCCGGCGAGCCAGCCCTGGGGCAGGTGATAGCCGGTGATCGCCGAACGGGCGACCGCATTGCCCTGGGTGAAGCCCGCCAGGAATTCGACAGGCTGATTTTCGATCTGACCGTTATTGGCGATGCAATGGGCCGAGGTCAGCACGGTTGCGGGGCCGATCAGGGTGCCGGTGCAGCTGGCCGCCGACAGGTCGACGAAGCCGATCATGGTCCAGGGCGCCTCGGTGGGATCGAGCACGACGCGGTCGTCTTCGCCGAAAAAGGCGCGCTCGAACTGGCCGGAGAAAGCCTCAAGCTCGGTGATGTTCAGCGTGGCGGTGGGGTAGTCGTCGAGAATGGGGTTATAGGTGCCGACCCAGATGTCATATTGCCCCTCCAGCGGTTGCTCGAAGCTGAGCGCGGGGTTCAGGCCCGACGTGTCATCGTTGCAGTGCCAGGCGCCGTCGGGGGTGTTGATCAGCAGCACGGTGTCGTCGCCCGAATCCACGAAAAAGTTGAGCGGGAACGTGTCGCCGGTTTGGTAATGCACACGCAGGTCGGGCGCGTCGGCGAAATAGCCCACGCAGCGCCCGCCGGTATTGGCGTCGGGGTATTCGCTCTGGATATCACCGCCCGCCAGCAGCCGGATCCAGTTGGGGTCCGGCACGAACCCAGATTGCAGGGAGATGTCGCCGAAGGTGGGCGTGAGCGAGAAATCCTGGGCCGGGGCCTGCGCCGCGGGAAGAAGGGCGATGGCAGCGATAAGCAGAATGCGTGTCATGAAAAGCTGTCCTGTATAGTCCGTGCCGCCATGGTAGGCGGGCTAACATGGTCGGCGCAACGGCGGGAATTCCCGAGCGTGCGGCGCGGTTTTGATCGCGGGGGCGTGAGGCGGACGTGTTTGGCGGGTTTGAGTGAGCGATGAGTCGGACGCACTGTTTTGTGGGCCGCTTGGTCAGAGGGGATGTCGGTTCCCGCGCAAATTGCGCTCTGGCCAGCGCCAGCCCACTCCGGCGCATGGGAGCTACGATGCGCTCCATAGGCATGTACTTAGCGTGACGGGACAGCTTTGTGTGAGCGATCAGCAGCTCATGTTGTGCTTGCAAAGTATGTATTCCACAATTTGTTGCGAGTTCATCAATTTTTGGTGTAATCTCTAATTTGATGACCCAAGGAGACCAAGAAAATGCGTTCTGGATTTGGCAAAAGAGCCCTCGAACTCCGCCTCTTAAGGGGGCTGAGCCAAACCGATTTTTCGAAAAGAACTAGCTATAGCCTCCAGCGTATCTCGAACATCGAGCATCAAAGATCGAACATAAGCGATGATGTGGTTGGCACTTACATTCGCGTTTTGAATGCCTCAGGGCAGGAAGCTGACGCACTTCGAAAGCTTGCCCGTTTCTCGAACGCAGAGCGCAGGCAGGAAGGTGAAAACCGCGTTCTGCACCCTCTGCAAGCAATGATGGCGGAGTTCGGAGAGAAGATATCGCCAAAATCTGCTGCAAAGATTCAAGAGATCTTGGAACAAGAAACGGGTGAACGTTTAGCAACTTTGCGTTTCGCTTCCAATCAAGCCGCTGACAAGAAAAGCAAGAGCCGAAAATCCCAGCGAAGTGGCTGGTCGGAAATTACGCCGAGGAATATGGTCGACATTTGTGATCTGTCATTGGAGTTTCGGCGTCAATTTGTGGCTGACTCGAAGAAGCTAGACGTTGGGCACCTCCTGGAGCAACTCAGCCACACGAACTCCCGCTTCGACTATCAAGTTGTAGAAACAATGCAAGCCCAACTGAACGGTGCTTTCGCATGTATCAAAGGTCATGTCGATGGGCACACCGTTGTTCTTGAGGCTGAGCGGTTTGGAAGCGCTTTACGAGGAGTGACTTTTGCCAGGCACGTAATTTGCCATGAAGTGGCTCATCACCGATTGCATGCTGGAATGCTGGAGTCTGATCAAGAGATCTATGCTCTCCCTCAAAGCATTAGCCGGAACTCAGCAAGAATGATCGGAACAGACGAGCAAATCCGACAGGTTGTCGACACAGTAGAGGAGGCGGAAGCCGAGTTGTTTGCAGCGGGCTTGCTGGTTCCGTGGGTGGCTCACTTGAAGGGGACTGAACTTAGATACCTAGCGGATGATTATGGAGAAGAATTGGGTACCTTGAAGCGTTTCAATCATTTTCTTATGCAAGATTCTGTCTTGGACGGTTTGAGAGAGAGGCTCTGGCTCCGTGGTGAACGTCAGCATCTGATCTTCGGTTTTGAGAGATCGGGACGTTTCTAGGCTTCGTCTCTACAGCGCGTGCAAGCTCGCAACCTGATTATTGTTCGCGCCCCAGCGGGTTAACAGCGGCATAGCCGCCCGCCATTGCCGGGCCCACCCATGGCCCGGCGATTTGGTTGATCTTGGTGCCTTGATCAATCGGCGCGCGGATGTGGCTGCCATAAAGTGTGCAGAAGGGATGTTGGATCGCCGAACCTGGGCCCGGCAATGGCGGGGCTTGCTGTTGCTGCGACCGGTGGCTCGCCGAGCAGAGACCCGAAGATTAGGGGGGGCTCGGTGCCGGAGCGTTGGTTAGCCCTGCAACGCCCGCACCACCGTCTCACCTTCCTTCGCGGACATCATCGCCTGGGCCGCCGCGTGGCTGCCTGCCAGGGTCGTGAAGTAGGGGATTTTATCCATCAGGGTGACGGCGCGCATGGAGCGGCTGTCTTCAACCGCTTGGGCGCCTTCGGTGGTGTTCATGACCAGGTGCACGAGGCCGTCTTTCATCACGTCGACAATCGTCCGACCGCCCTCGTAATGCTTGTTGACCGTCTCCGATGCGATGCCGTGATCGGCCAGGAAGGCCGCGGTGCCGGAGGTGGCGAGGATCTTGAAGCCGAGATCGTGCAGCATATGCGCGGTCTCAACCAGATCGGGGGTCTTGTCGGCCTCTTTAATCGACAGAAAGGCGGTGCCGCCTTCGGGCAGGATGGTGCCCGCGCCCAGCTGCGCCTTGAGGAACGCGCGGGGGAAGGTCCGATCCCAGCCCATCACCTCACCGGTGCTCCGCATCTCGGGGCCGAGCAGCGTGTCGACGCCGGGGAAGCGGGCGAAGGGCATCACGGCCTCTTTGACCGAGAACCACGGCGTGCGGAAATCGGCCAGGCTCATCGGATCGCCGGGGATAATCGGCGTGTCCTCATCGACGGGTTTGTGCGGCTCGGCCATGGGGAAATCGGCCAGCGTTTCACCAGCCATCAAGCGGGCGGCGATGGAGGCGATGGCCGAATCCGTGGCCTTGGCGACGAAAGGTACGGTGCGCGAGGCGCGGGGATTGACCTCGATCAGGTAGATCTCGTCGGTGCCGGTGGCGGCGTCGATCTTGACGGCGAATTGCACGTTCATCAACCCGCGGACGTTGAGCGCTTTGGCCAGCGCCTCGGTCTGGGCGATGATCTGATCCTGGATTTCTTGGGAGAGCGTGTGGGGCGGCAGAGAGCAGGCGCTGTCGCCGGAATGCACGCCGGCCTCTTCGATATGCTGCATGATGCCCGCGACATGGACCGATGTGCCGTCGCAAAGCGCGTCGACATCGACCTCGGTCGCGCCGTCGAGGTAGCTGTCGAGCAGGACGGGGCTGTCACCCGAGACGACGACGGCGTCGCGGATGTACCGGTCGAGCTGCGCGGTATCGCGGACGATTTCCATCGCGCGGCCACCCAGCACGTAGGAGGGACGGATGACGAGCGGGTAGCCGAGGATGTCGGCGGCCTTCTTGGCCTCCTCATCGGTGGTGGCGATGGCGTTTTCGGGCTGTTTCAGGCCCAGCTTTTGGACAAGCTGCTGGAACCGCTCGCGATCTTCGGCAAGGTCGATGGCGTCCGGCGTGGTGCCGAGGATGGGGATCCCGGCCTCTTCCAGCGCATTGGCGAGCTTCAGGGGGGTCTGGCCGCCGAATTGCACAATCACGCCGTGCAGCGTGCCGTTTTCCTGTTCGACACGAAGGATTTCCAGCGTGTGTTCCAGCGTCAGCGGTTCGAAATAAAGGCGGTCGGAGGTGTCGTAATCGGTGCTGACGGTCTCGGGGTTGCAGTTGACCATGATGGTTTCATAGCCCGCGTCGCTGAGCGCGAAGCAGGCGTGGCAGCAGCAATAATCAAACTCGATCCCCTGGCCGATCCGGTTGGGACCGCCGCCGAGAATGACGATCTTCTTGGCGTTCGAGGGCCGCGCCTCGCATTCCGCATCCCCCATGACGGGCGTCTCATAGGTGGAATACATATAAGGCGTCTGCGCCTCGAACTCGGCGGCGCAGGTGTCGATGCGCTTGAACTGCGCGGTGACGCCCGCGCTGAGCCGGGCGCGGCGGATCTCGGCCTCGGGCTGGCCGGTGAGCTTGGCCAGGCGCGCATCGGCGAAGCCCATCATCTTCACGCGGCGGATATCGTCGGGCTTGGTCAGCAGGCCGTTGACGGCAATCTCGGCCTCAATGCGGACGATTTCGCGGATACGGGCGAGGAACCATGGATCGAACTTGGTGACAGCCTGGATATCGTCATCGCTGAGGCCGAGCCGCATGGCCTGTGCGATGACACGCAGACGGTCGGGTGTTTGCTGGCTGAGCGCCTTGGTGATGGCGGCACGGTTTTCGGGGGTCAGCCATTGGTCATCTGCGGCTTGCGTGTGGCCGGTATCGTTCAGGCTGAGGCCGGGGATCTCGATCTCGTCGAATCCGGTCAGGCCGGTTTCCATCGAGGTGAGCGCCTTTTGCATCGACTCGTGAAAGCTCCGCCCGATGGCCATGGCCTCGCCCACGGATTTCATCGCGGTGGTCAGATGCGGCTCGGAGCCGGGGAATTTCTCAAAGGCGAAGCGGGGGATCTTGGTGACGACGTAGTCGATGGTCGGCTCGAACGAGGCGGGCGTGACCTTGGTGATGTCGTTGTCCAACTCATCCAGCGTATAGCCCACGGCCAGCTTCGCGGCGATCTTGGCGATCGGGAAACCGGTGGCCTTGGAGGCCAGAGCAGATGACCGGCTGACGCGCGGGTTCATCTCGATCACGACCATGCGGCCATCATCGGGGTTCACGGCCCATTGCACGTTCGACCCGCCGGTTTCGACGCCGATTTCACGCAACACGGCAATCGAGCCGTTGCGCATGATCTGGTATTCCTTGTCGGTCAGCGTGAGGGCGGGCGCGACGGTGATCGAGTCGCCGGTATGGACCCCCATCGGATCGACGTTTTCGATAGAGCACACGATGATCGCGTTGTCGGCCTTGTCGCGCACGACCTCCATCTCGAACTCTTTCCAGCCGAGCAGGGATTCATCGACGAGGATCTGCGCGACTGGAGAGGCCTCCATCCCGGTGCGGCAGTAATATTCATACTCTTCGCGGTTATAGGCCACGCCGCCGCCCGTGCCGCCAAGGGTGAAGGCGGGGCGGATGATGGCGGGCAGGCCGACATATTCGATGGCGTCGATGGCGTCTTTCATGCCCGCCGCGATGTCGTATTTGCCGTCGTCGCCCTTGGGCGCGCTGACGATGGTGGCCTTGGGGTTTTCCAACCCGATCCGGTCCATCGCCTCGCGGAACAGCTTGCGGTCTTCTGCCATTTCGATGGCAGGGCGCTTGGCGCCGATCATCTCGACGCCGAATTGATCCAGCACGCCCATTTCTTCCAGCGCCAGCGAGGTGTTCAGGCCAGTCTGGCCGCCCATCGTGGGCAGAAGCGCATCGGGGCGCTCTTTCTCGATAATCTTGGCCACGACCTCGGGCGTGATCGGCTCGATATAGGTGGCGTCGGCCAGTTCCGGGTCGGTCATGATCGTGGCGGGGTTCGAATTGACCAGGATGACCCGGTAGCCTTCCTCGCGCAGGGCCTTGCAGGCCTGGGCGCCGGAATAGTCGAATTCGCAGGCTTGCCCGATCACGATGGGGCCCGCGCCGATGATCATGATCGACTTGATATCGGTTCTCTTCGGCATGGTGTCCCCCGACGCATTGGCCTTGCCCGCTGGGCGGCGGGCAACCTGTCGCCCCAAAGGGGCGCAGACAAACTCGTGGCGTTATAGTCGCGCGAGGCCGGGGCGCAAGGGCCGTTCGCTGCCGCGTGCGGGCTATTTGCCCTGGTCACGCCGCAATCCGCACTAAATCGCAAAGGGCCGGGATCGTTTGGCCCGGTTTGTGCGTTCACCCCGAAATGTTGTCTTCCCCAATCAAAGGAAACGCGATCATGACCCAAGCGCCCAAAGCCTTGTTTTTCGGTTCCATCGGGACCCTGACGGAAACTTCTGAGATGCAGCGCATCAGTTTCAATGCGGCCTTTCGCGATGCGGGGCTGGATTGGGAATGGGGCCGCGCAGATTACGCTGAGATGTTGAAGCAATCGGGCGGCGCGGCGCGGATCGCGCGCTATGCCAAGGCGCGGGGCGAGAGCGTGGATGCCGAGGCGATCCATGCGCTGAAAGTGGCGCATTTCGCGGCCCGGGCCGAGCAGGGGCTGGAGTTGCGCCCCGGCGTGGCCGAGGTGATCCGTGCGGCGCAAAACCGCGGCATCGACCTGGCTTTCGTGACCAGCACCGGGCGCCAGACGGTTGATCTGATCCTCGGCGGGTTGGGCGATGTGCTGACCCGCGGCGATTTCCGATTTGTGGGCGACCGCAGCATGGTGGAGGAGAGCAAGCCCGCCCCCGATATCTATCAACGTGCCTTGGTCGATATGGGTCTGGCGGCCAAAGATGTGCTGGCCATCGAAGATACGCCGGACAGTGCCAAATCCGCGCTGGCGGCGGGCATTTCCTGTGTCGCCTTTCCGGGCCATATGTTCTCGGCCACGGATTTCCCGGCAGAGATGCGGGTCTGCGATCATCTGAGCCCGGCTATGCTGGGGTTGGTCGCCGCCGCCGAATAGATGCCCGGCGCGAAAACGCCCCCGCCGGTTCGGTCGGGGGCATTTTCGTGAGGATGGTCTGAGGTGTCAGGCGCGGCGGTTGCGGGCGCGGCGACGGCCATGGGGCGCCGAAAGTGGTGAACGTGATCGCAAACTGCTTCATGAAATCCTGTCCCCGGGCTGAAAATGCGACCCAGCAATGGCGGGCACCCACTGAGTTGCGCGGCATGTGCGACGCAGAGGTGCAGCCGTAAAGCGGCTATCTATGGGCGGCAAATGCAAAACTGTGACCGCCTGGGCGCCAAGGTGTTGCGTCACAGCTCCTGGAGGGCGGGCGGCTAGGGCAGGAAATCGCCCGGATCCACGGCCTCGAAGCCGCGGCGCACTTCGAAATGCAGGAAGGACGGGTCGCCATCGCCAACCTCGGCCACGCTTTGCCCGCGACTGATCTGATCGCCGCGGCCGACCGAGATGTTGCGGACATTGGCGTAGACGGTCAGCAGCCCATCGGCATGGCGGATCACCAGGATCGGCACCTGATCGGTATCTTGCGTGATGGCTGCCACGGTGCCGTCCCCCGCCGCGCGGACATTGGTGCCGGGTGCTGCGGCAATATCGATGCCTTCATTGCCGCTGGAAAAGCCGCGGATGATCTGGCCGTCGACCGGGCGTGCCAAACGAGAACTCTCCTGCGCCGGAGCAGGGGCGGCGGGCACTGGGGCCGGTGCAGGGGTCGCCTGCGGCACGGCGGGGGGTGTGGCGCCCGTTCCGGTGCCGTCCAGCGGCGGAAGCTCGGCGGTTTCAATCGGGTCCGGCAGCGGATTGCCCGCCGAGGGCGGCGGCGGCGCAACACTGTCGCCGGGCGCCGCAACCTGAGGCGCTGCGTCGGTTTCGATGACGATCGGGATCAGCAGGATCTGATCTTCGCGCACGGTCAGGTCGGGGCCGAGGCCGTTCCATTCGGCCAGCGCGCGCACCGACACGCCGTAAAGCCGCGCGACGGAAAAGGCGGTTTCGCCGCGGGTGACGCGGTGGCGCACAGGCTCTCCGCCGGTCTGGCCTGCTGGGCCCGTAGCCGTGCCGGGCGCAGCATCGGCGGCATCGATGGCGCCGCGTGCGATGCTGGCAATGTCTGCACCGCCATCGGCGCCGCCCGGCACCCGGCGCGGCAGGGCCAAAACCTCACCGTCGCGCAGTACATCGCTGGATTGACGGCCATTGAAGCTGGCCAATTCGTCGCCGCCAAGCCCGATGCGGGACGCAACGCCGCTGACCGTGTCACCGGGGCGTGCGACGACCACCTGAAAACTGTCATAAGAGATGATGCCACGATCATCGGGCTGCGGGCGGTCGGCGGTGGCGGTTTCCGTTTGCGGTGCGTTGGGTCGGAAGTCGAAATCGAGGTCCAGCGGATTGCCCACACAGGCGGCCAGGAAAAACGGCGCCAACAATGCGACAGAGCGGGCGGGGAGACGTGTGTCGATCAGGCGCATGTCGCGCGAACCTTCCTCGGCTATCGGCCTCGTTTCGGGCCCTAAGCGGTTATCCTACCAGCGTTCTACATGGGAATGCCGGAAATGCGAAGGGGAATGGACCAATGTGAAGCGATGGGCAATGTGTCGCTCGGTAAAAAGGAAGCGACGCGGCGTAAGGTAAGACGGCAATTGGACGCAGGCGGGACGACAAGGTGCCGGTAGTCCGGGATGGATCGAAGGGCGCAGCGCGGCGGCGGTCGCTTTGGGCGCCTGCGGCTTGCGCATTTTGGCGCCGACCGCCTTCAATCGCGCGCGATGCCCTCCATCAGTGGCACGAAGCGGACCGGCATCAATTCGTCATAGTCCAGGCCGCTCTCGGTCCGGGTCACTTTGATCAGCATCTGGACATTGTCGGACTGACCTACGGGCAGCACCATGATGCCGCCGGGTTTCAACTGCTTGAGCAGCGGGCCTGGAGGATCCTCGGCGGCGGCGGTCAGCAAGATGCGATCAAACGGCCCCTGATCGGGCAACCCATAGGATCCGTCGCCCGTCAGCACGGTAATGTTCGCCAAGCCCAGCTTGGTGAATGCCAATTCGGCGTCCCGTGTGAGATTGCGATGCCGATCAATCGTATAGACCCGCCGCGCCAAATGACTGAGAATGGCGGCCTGGTAGCCCGAGCCTGTGCCGATCTCCAGCACCGTGTCGCGCGGCTGCACATTCAGCGCCTGGGTCATCAGCCCGACCACCGAAGGCTGACTGATCGTCTGCCCGGCATTGATCGGCAGCGGCATGTCGTCATAGGCCCGCGCCGCAAAATGACCCCGGACAAAGGCGCCGCGGTCGATCTCTTCCATCGCGGTAAGCACACGCGCATCCGTCACGCCCTTTTGGCGCAATTGGAACAGAAACTGCATCTTGCGTTCTGCGTCGGACGGCGCGTCATCGCTCATTCGATGGCGTCTTTCAATGCGGCCAGCCGATCACCGGCGGTCAGATCGGCGCGCATCGGGGTGACTGAAATGTACCCCTCCAGATTGGCCGTCGCATCCGTATCGACGCCGGAGGGCACGTTTTGCGGACTGCCCGTGACCCAAAGGAATGTCCGCCCATTGGGGGCCTTGTCCGACCGCACGCCAAAGCCCGACGGCGTGGCGCGGCACCCCTGCGCGACTGCGCGGGTGCCCTTGACCTCGGCAGCGGGCAGCGGCGGAAAATTGACATTGTAGAAGATCTTGTAGGGATCGCCCTCAAATGCGTTCGGCGTGGCAAGAATTTTACGGATTGTATCGGCCCCGTGGGTCGCGGCGGCCTCGAAGGAATTGTCGAGGGTCAGGTTGCCCGGCCCGTAATATTGCGACAAGGCGATCGCGGGAATACCCTGCAACGCCGCCTCGATCGCGGCGCCGATGGTCCCGGAATAGAGCGTGTTTTCCGCGGAATTGTTGCCCTTGTTCACGCCGGACAGGATCAGGTCCGGCGGGTCATCTTTCAGCACATGGTGCACGCCCGCCAGCACGCAATCCGCGGGGCTGCCCTCGGTCGCAAAGCGCCGCGGCGCCAATTCCGAGATCAGCGTCGGATGCACATATGAGATGCAATGTCCGACGCCGGATTGTTCAAAGGCAGGCGCGACAGTCCAAACCTCGCCGTCGGGTCCGGCGATCTCGGCGGCGATCTCGGCCAGGATAGCAAGGCCGGGGGCCGCGATGCCGTCGTCATTTGTGATGAGAATACGCATAATTGCGGTGTACCCCGCTCTGCGAGGGAGGTGAAGTGGCCTGCGACGCTGCGCAGGAAAAATCGCTTGCTGTGTGGTTAGAAGCGCCGAACGATGGCCAGGCTGACCAAGGCGGCCAGCAGCGTGGCGCCAGTTGCCGCCCCCCACGCAAAGCCGGAGGGCCAGTTTGCAACCGCGATCCCCATCGCGGCCCAGGCGGCGGCGGCGGGATAGGTCGGGGTCCACAGCCGAAGGGTGATATAGGCCGCGACAAGCACGGCGATGGGCAAGGCGATCCAGCTTGTGACCTGAGCGGAGGCCAGCCCATATCCCGCGGCCAGGGTGGCAAGGGACACGGCGCTGGCGGCCGTCAGCCACCCGGCATAGAGGCCGAGTGGCCACCGCGCAAAACCGTGATCCGCCATCGGCGCCTTGGCCAGCGCTATCAGCGCCGTGACCAGCATGACGAGGATCAGGATCGTCGCCCAAATCGGCGAGATCAGCGCGATGGGGATCCAGGCGGCACCGACGATCAGCGAGGCGAAGGCCCAGGGCCGGTGCGGCGCCCAGTCCGGCGCGTCGGAGCGCTTGATCAACCCGAACCCCGTGCCGATAATCAGCCACAGATAGATCACGCCCCAGATCGAAAAGGCCCATCCGACCGGTTGGATCGGTGGGTTGTCGACGGGGATCGGGAAACGGTCAGGGTCAAATCCGCTGAACGGGTCGCTTGCAAATGGGACAATCGCAAAGGCGATGGCAGTAACAAAACACAGCACTGCCCAAAGGCGTGCGGTGTCGGTCTTGGCGGAATGTGTCATATCACGCATGACCCGGTAACGCGTGATGCGTGACCGGGTTCCCTGTTGTCAGACCAGATTGCCGTCCGTATCGATCCGCGTTTTGCCGCCCAGCCATTGGTGCAGCACCTGCGGCAGCAGAACCGATCCATCCGCCTGCTGTCCGTTTTCTAGCACCGCGATCAGGCAGCGCCCGACGGCCAGGCCTGATCCGTTTAACGTATGGACGAATTCCGGTTTGCCGCCGCTTTCGGGCTTGAACCGCGCATTCATCCGGCGGGCCTGGAAATCGCCGCAGGTCGAGACCGAGCTGATCTCGCGATAGGTGTTCTGGCCGGGCAGCCAGACCTCGATATCGTAGGTGCGCCGCGCGCCGAAGCCCATATCGCCGGTGCAGAGCACAACGGTGCGGTAGGCGAGGCCGAGCTGATCCAGGATGCCCTCGGCGCAGGTCAGCATGCGCTGCTGTTCGTCGTCGGAGTGATCGGGATGGGTGATCGAGACCATCTCGACCTTCTCGAACTGATGCTGGCGCAGCATCCCCGCCGTGTCGCGCCCGGCGCTGCCAGCCTCGGACCGGAAGCAGAGCGAATGGGCGGTGTAGCGGCGCGGCAGGTCGCTTTCGTCAACCGTGGTGTTATTGACGATATTCGTCAGGCTGACCTCGGAGGTGGGGATCAGCCACCAGCCATTGGTCGTCTGATAGCTGTCTTCGCCGAATTTCGGAAGCTGGCCGGTGCCATACATGATGTCGTCGCGCACCAGCACCGGCGCGTTGACCTCGGTGAGGCCGTTTTCGGTGGTGTGGATGTCGAGCATGAATTGCGCAAGGGCGCGGTGCAGACGGGCGACGGCACCGCTGAGCAACACGAAGCGAGAGCCTGAGAGCTTGGCCGCGGTTTCGAAATCCATCGAGGGTTTAACCGCCGGAATATCGAAATGTTCCAAGGGCTTGAAGTCCATCACCGGGGGCGTGCCACGGCGGTGTAGCTCGACATTGTCGGCCTCGTCCGCGCCGTCGGGTACGTCATCGGCGGGCAGGTTCGGCAGCGCCTCCAGAAGGGCGGTCAGCTCGGCGTCTTTGGCCTTGGCCTCGTCTTCCAGGCGGGCGATCTCGTCCTTTTTGTCAGCCACCAGTGCGCGGAGCCGTTGGAACTCGGCCTCATCGCCGGAGGCCTTTGCTTTCCCGACATCTTTCGAGGCCGCGTTGCGGTCGGCGAGCGCGGTTTCGGCGGCAGTGATCGCGGCGCGACGGGCCTCGTCGATGGCCAGGATTTGCGACGAGACCGGCGCGAGCCCACGGCGCGAGATCGCCGCATCGAAGGCGGCGGGATTGTCTCGGATGGCGCGGATATCGTGCATGGTATGGCCTCCTGGCGGATCGTCGTGACGCGGGTATGCCAGAGGGCGAAGGGCGGGGAAAGGGGCAGATCGAGGCAGATAGAACCGGTATATCTGGCGGATATCTTCGGTATATCTGCGAGGCGCGCTCTGAAACGTGGCGAGGGGCGACGTTTCGCGCCGGTGATTGTCGCGATGAACGCCGGACGCGCTCGCCAATCGCCGCGTCAGTTGAGTGCGCAAGCGCATCCTCGGGCCATGGTGCTGCGACCCAACGGCTCATCAACTTGACCTATGGTGGCGGTCCCGACGTCTTTTTCGACTGCGCGCTTGCGGTGACCAAATCGCCGTGCCCGGGGGACGGCCCGTTTCCGCTCGGCAGATTTTTCGCTGAAACATCGCCTGTCGGGTGATGAATCGCCCGGCGGCCGCACCTTTGTTCCGCGTTATGCGTCGCGGTGATAATCGGGGGCGATGGTGATGTCGGGGTGGTGCTCGGCGGCCCAGGCGCGCCAGGCGGCAACGAAATCGTCGTAGTTCAGCTTTGCTTCAATCCAATGATCGGGGGCATCTTCTGGAAGCGTTTCCGCCGCATAAAAGAATTGGTCCCATTGGTCGCGCGTAAGATCGAGTAAAGCGTCGCTCACTTCGTAGAGCGCTGCGCCTCTCAGGGATGCGTAGCTAAAATCTGTTGAATCATTAGTCTGACACTTGGTGCACAAGGCGCCATTCAATACTGCGTGGCGTAGCGCTGTTGATTGGAGATTGGTATGGCCCAGCCACGCACCGGAAAGATCTGTCTTGGTAATCTGAGCTTGAGATAGGTCTGTGTTTCTGAGAACCGTTGCGCGCATATCTGCGTCTTGAAGCACTGCGAAAGGCATCTTTGCTTCGGCAAAGTTCGCGAATTTCATGCTCGTATTCACGAGATAGACTCGTTCAAGCTGAGCTTCGAAACCGCGGATACCATCAAGATTAGAGCGGCGAAGGTCACTTCCAGACAAATCGACTTGCCACAATGACATTCCTTGGAGATTCGCTTCGGAAAGATTGGCACCAGAGTTGAGCTTGATCTTGTCCGGAGTTTGCGACTGCGTGTTTATCCGGCCAAGGCTTTGAGCGGCGCGTTCCATGTCGGCGCGGGCTGGTTTTAGGGAGCGCGCCCAATCTCGAAACTCCTCCGGTGTCGCGCTTTCGGGTGGTTCTTCCGGTGGGTATTGGCGGCTGAGTTCCTGGACGTAGATTGACAGCATTCGGGCGATGCGTTGGGCGGCTTTGATGTCGCCTCGGTCGAAGGCTTCGAGCGCCAGGCCCTCCAGCCGGTCGATGGC
Source organism: Gymnodinialimonas mytili (assembly GCF_037544085.1). Classification (NCBI taxonomy): domain Bacteria; kingdom Pseudomonadati; phylum Pseudomonadota; class Alphaproteobacteria; order Rhodobacterales; family Paracoccaceae; genus Gymnodinialimonas; species Gymnodinialimonas mytili. The sequence goes on along the minus strand of NZ_JBBIFW010000001.1, from coordinate 754,856 downwards.
GGCGGCGCGGGTGACGAGGTCGTCTTGCCATTCGGTCTCGATCTCTTCGGTCTCGGTGCCTTCGCGCAGCCTGGTTGTGACCTGGTGGCGGGCGGCGAGGTCCTTGGCGGCGGCGTTGATCTTGTCGTTGAACAGCGCCTCGTCCTGCAACTTGGTTTGAAATCGGGTCTCATCGAGCGTGCTTTGGCCCACCATGCTGCGCCAGATCAGGAACGGCGAGCCGAGCAGGGCCACGAGCAGGGCGCCGGTGCCGAAGCCGCGCGCGGCGCTGGGGTCGAGACCGCCCAGGATCGTACCGATGACAATCGTAAAGGTTGCGGCAATCGCCATCAGGAAAAGGACCGCCATGGCCATCAGGACGAAAGCGACGATCACGCGTTCGATAGGGCCGAGATCCATGATGCGGAACCACCGGATCACAAAGCTTTTGTCATCCGTCATGTGTGTCTTCGGGCCGCGCGGCAGGACAAGCGAGATCAGGGCGCTTGCGGCAAGCAATCCCAGCAAAATCCCGATGACCGAGAGAATATCGGACGAGATCGGGAGGGTGATGGTGGTGGTCTCGGACATGGCGCCATGAAACGCAGTTCTGGGGGCTTTGCCTAGGGCTTAATCGGCGGGCGCGGCCAACACCTCGGCCAAAGCGGGGAAGGTCGCCGGATCGAGGACGGCCATGAGGCTGCGCAGATTGCCCTGGGCCCCGGGAATGGTGGCCACGACGATGCCGGTCAGCACCCAGCCCTGGGGCGTGTCGCGCAGGAAGGCGCCGCCGGATTGGCCGCTGGCGGTGGTGCAATCGCTGGCGATCAGCGCCTCGGACAGCTGGGCGATGCCGCAGCCGTCATGCCCGTGCAACGGTCCGTCATTGGCGTTGAGATAGCCGATGAGCGCATGCGGGAGGGCGGCATCGAGGGACGCCAGGGGGATCGGCTGGGCGATCTCGGGCGGCACGGGCTCGGCGAGATGCAGAAGGCTGAGATCGAAGCCCGCCGTTTCCATGCTGAGTTCGGCGCCTTGGGGATAGTCGGGGTGAAGGCTGACCTCGGCCACCGCCACATGGTGCGGGCTGGGGCCGTCGGGGTCGAATATCACGTTGCCGCCGGATCCCCGGGCACAATGGCGGGCGGTCAGGGCGTAGTCCGCGGCGATCAGAACCGCGGTGCAGCCACCGCTATTGCGCAGGGGCGAGCGGAGCCGGGCGATGCCCGTCAATTCGGCAACCTGGAAGGCGGGCAGGGGCGGGGGCGGCGCGCCGACATCGGCCCGGCCCGGCAGCGGCAGGAGGGCGAGCAAAACCGCCAGGCGGCCAAGGGTCGGGGGCAAGCGCATGGGCCAAGCCTAGCAGATCGCCCCGCGTGGGGAAGCCGTGCTATTGTGGGGTGCGGGCCACGGCATGGCGCGCATTCTGCACCTGCCCCTTGCCCGGCCCGCCCGATGCGCCCATGTGGCAGCGGAGCGCGTGTTGCACTTGGCCCCGCCGGGCCATAGGGTGCCGCAAATTTCACGCCGGGCCGGTTACGGGTGGTGTGAGGAGTTGACGAAGGTGGCCGGTACAAGGCCCCGCCCCAAGCATAAGGAGCCCCTCCATGGAAGGTATTGGCCAGGTTGTCCCGCTGATCCTGATCCTGGTGATCATGTATTTCTTCCTGATCCGCCCTCAGCAAAAGAAGGTGAAAGAGCATCAGGCGATGGTGGCCGCCCTGCGCCGCGGTGACGAGGTTGTGACCCAGGGGGGCTTGATCGGCAAGATCAGCAAGGTGAAGGACGACACCGAGGTTGAGGTGGAGTTGACCAAGGATGTGAAGGTGCGCGTGTTGCGCCCGACGATTGCGCAGGTCCGGTCGAAAACCGAACCCGCCAACGACTAACCCGGCCTGCCCCTGGCTGAGGAGCCCGTTTGATGCTGCAGATCCCCCTCTGGAACCGGCTGTTGATTGTGCTGGTGGTCCTGACCGGTTTGACCTTTGCGATGCCGAATTTCTTCTATGGTCAGGTGGAGCGGCACAATGATGCCGTCGCCACGATCGAGCGGGAAGGGATCGAGACCGATGAATTGTTGGCCGACCGGGCCGAGTGGCCCGAGTTCCTGCCGTCGAGCCTGGTGAATCTGGGCCTGGATCTGCGCGGCGGGGCGCGGTTGCTGGCCGAGGTGCATGTCGAAGAGGTCTATTCCCAGCGGATGGACAGCCTGTGGCCGCAGGTGCGCGATGAGTTGCGCGAGCTGCGCGATGTGGTCGGCACGATCCGCCGGATCGATGCGCCCGACGGCGAACTGCATGTGCGGATCAGCCAACCCGAAGGCATGGCCTCGGCAGTGGCGGCGGTGCGCGCCTTGGCGCAGCCCACGGTCTCGCTGACCGGTGCGCTCGGGGAGCCGACACTGGATGTCAGCGGCCGCGGCGATACGCTGATCGTGCGCCTGTCGGAGGCCGAACAGGCCGCCACCAACGACCGCACGATGCAGCAATCGATTGAAATCGTGCGCCGCCGCGTCGACGAGGCGGGCACGCGTGAGCCGACGATCCAGCGTCAGGGCGCCGACCGGATCCTGATCGAGGTGCCGGGCATCGGTTCGGCCCAGGAGCTGAAAGACCTGATCGGCACCACGGCGCGGCTGACCTTCCACCCGGTGGTGCGGCTGGCGGGCGGCGCCGAAGATCGGGTGGAGGCGCGCCAGATCATCGTCCCTTCGGTCACGGTCGTGGAAGATGAGCAATATTACGTGTTGGAGCAAACCCCGGTCCTGACCGGCGATGACCTGACCGATAGCCGCCCCTCCTTTGATCAGCAAACCGGCCGACCGGTGGTGACCTTCCAGCTCAACAGCCGCGGAGGGCAGGCCTTTTGCGACTACACGCAGACAAATATCGGCGCGCCATTTGCGATTGTGCTCGACAATGAGGTGCTGAGCGCGCCGACGATCCAAGGCGCGATCTGCGCGGGGTCTGGCCAGATCTCAGGGCAATTCACCGTTGAAAGCTCCACCGAGCTATCGATCCTGCTGCGCGCGGGCGCGCTGCCGGCGGATCTGACCTTCCTGCAGGAAAGCACCGTCGGCCCGGAATTGGGGGAGGACAGCATCCGCGCCGGTGAGGTGGCCGCGCTGGTGGCCTTCGCGGCGGTTCTGTTGTTCATGGTGGCCAGCTATGGCACGTTTGGCGTCTTCGCCTCGATTGCGCTGGTGCTGAATGTGGGGCTGATCTTCGGCGTTCTGTCGGTGATCGGTGCGACGCTGACCCTGCCGGGGATTGCGGGGATCGTTCTGACCATCGGGATGGCGGTCGATGCCAATGTGCTGGTCTTCGAGCGGATCCGTGAGGAATTGCGCACCGCGCGCGGCCCGGCCCGCGCCATCGAATTGGGCTATGAACGGGCGCTGAGCGCGATTATCGACGCCAATATCACCACCTTCATCATCGCCACGATCCTGTTCGTTCTGGGCTCTGGCCCCGTGCGCGGATTCTCGGTGACGCTGGGCATCGGGATCCTGACCTCGGTCTTCACAGCGATCTATGTTACACGTCTGCTGGTGGTCATCTGGTTTGAACGCCGCCGCCCCAAAACGATCGAGGTTTGATCCGATGCGTCTTCGTCTCGTTCCACAGCAAACAAACTTCGACTTCTTCAAATATGCCCGGGCGACCTTCGGGGCCTCGATCGTGGCCGTTATCGCGTCAATTGCGATCTGGCTGAGTGTCGGCCTGAATTTCGGTATCGATTTCCTGGGCGGCACCACGATCCGCACCGACAGTTCGGTGGTGGTGGATGTGGGCGAATACCGCGCCGCGCTAGACCCGCTGAACCTGGGCGACGTGGTGATCAGCGAGGTGTTCGACCCAACCTTTGACGACGACCAATTTGTCGCCACGGTCCGCATCCAGGCCCAGGAGGGCGCCGAGGCGGTGACACCCGAAGTCATCACCGCCATCCAGGCGGCGTTGCGTGACGCGATCGATCCGGACATGACCTTTCCCAGCATCGAATCCGTCGGCCCAAAGGTGTCGGGTGAGTTGATCCAGACCGCGGTGATCGCGGTTCTGGCCTCGCTGGGGGCGATCCTGGTCTATATCTGGCTGCGCTTCGAATGGCAGTTTTCCGTGGGCGCGGTGGCCGCGTTGATCCACGACGTGATCCTGACCATCGGCGTCTTCAGCCTGTTCCAGATCCGGTTCGATCTGGCGACCATCGCCGCGCTTCTGACCATTGTGGGCTATTCGATCAACGACACCGTGGTGATCTTCGACCGCCTGCGCGAGAACCTGATCAAATACAAGCAACGCGCCCTGCGCGATGTCATGAACCTGAGCGCCAATGAAACCCTCAGCCGGACCTTGGTGACCTCGGGCACGACCCTGATCGCGTTGATCGCGCTGCTGGTTCTGGGCGGTGATGTGATCCGGGGCTTTGTCTTTGCGATTGCCTGGGGCGTTGTGGTCGGGACCTATTCGTCGATCTATGTCGCGAAGAACGTGGTTCTGATGATCGGCGTGAAGCGCGATTGGTCGAAACCGTCCGATGGCGGCGGGGCATCGGGCACGCAATTCGCGAATATTGATGCTTGAGACCCTGGCCGAGGCCCTGGCAGTGCCGGGCCTCGTCTGGGTCGCTCTGGCCTCTTTGACATCGGGGCTGGTCTATGGGTTCGCAGGCTTTGGCTCGGCCCTGATCTTCATGCCGATTGCGGTGATCTTCCTGCCGCCGCCCCTGGCGATTGCGGCCTTTTCGCTATCGGCGCTGGCCTCGATGTTCACGGTGATCCCCAAGGCCTGGGCGGTGGCGGACAAACGCCAGACGCTGGTGATGTTGGGGATGTCCCTGGTGACCATGCCGCTGGGCATCGCGCTGTTGCGGGTGACCGAAGAGGTCACGATCCGTACCGCGGTTTGTGTCGTCACATTGCTGACCCTGGCGGCGCTGCTGGCGGGGTGGAAAGTGCCGTTGCGCGGCGGGCTCGGCCTGCGCGCCGGGGTTGGCGCCCTGGCGGGGATCACGGGCGGATCGACCGGGTTAAACGGGCCCCCGGTGATCCTGTTCAATCTGGGCAGCGATCAGCCGGTCGCAGTGACACGGGGCAATCTGGCGTGTTTTCTGACGCTGAATTCGCTGCTGATGATGCCGATGATGTGGCTGCAGGGGCTGATCGACGGGCAGGCCTTTTGGCTCGGTGTCAGTCTGCTTCTGCCCTATGCGCTGGGCACCTGGACGGGCGCGCGGGTGTTTCGGCCCGAAGCGGCGGGCGTTTACAAGACCTTGGCCTATATTCTGATCGGTATGGCGGGCGTGATGGGCCTGCCGATATGGGGGTGACGCGATGCGGATGAACGAAGTGCATTACGATGACAGCCGTCCGGTCGATGGTTATGGGCCGGGTTTCTTCCGGATCGGCGGCGCGGTTGTGGAGGGCAATGTCTTGCTGACGCCGTCCGGTGTGACGATCTGGGACGGCTATGGGGATGTTGCGGGCCTGGTCGCGGCGGTGGCGGAGGTCGATGTGCTGCTGCTGGGCACGGGCGCCGAGATCGCGCATCCCCCGGCCGCGCTGCGCGATGCGGTGGAGAAAGCCGGGGCGGGGCTGGAGGTGATGGCGAGCCCGGCCGCCTGCCGAACCTATAACGTGCTACTCGCCGAGGGCCGCCGCGTGGGCGCCGCGATGCTGGCGGTCTGAGCAGGGGCCAGCGCCGGATTTTGGGTATTTGGGGCCAATGGAAGAGGGGGCGCGGTCGCCTGACCGGCGGGTCACTCGGCCAGGGTGCCGAAGATCATCGCCCGCAATTCGCGTTCCAGTTTGCGCCGCATGGTCTCGGCGAAATCGGAATGATTGAGCGCGTATTCCACGAAGGCGCCGGGGCCGTGGATGACCTCGGCGAGGAAATATTGCTCGATCTCACGCGACGCACCGCCGATGGCCAGCCCGTTCACGGTGATGCCGTCGAAATCGAAATGCTGATAGGCGGCGACCGGCGGGAAGCCGTCGTTGTTCTGCCCGTCGCCCGAGATATCGAGGGTCTGGAACAGGCAGGGCGGCGCCTCGCGAAAGCGGGTGGAGGCGAAGCCCAGCGCATAGCCGAGTGCGGTCGGGAAATCCTGGCTGCCGCGTTCGGAGGCGGCGATGTCTTCGGCGATGGTGAGGAGTTGTTCTTCGGAGGTGATCATCACCCAATCGAGCAGCACCTCTTGCTGGAACCGGCCCGACCATTCGAAGATCGACAGCGCGACCGGGCCCGGGCCGTTCAGAAACGCATCGACGACGCTGGGATCGATGAGAGCGGAGGCGAGGCCGTCGACCTGCAAGCGGTATTCACCCGCATCGACCGAGGCCGACACGTCGAGGCCCAGTTGCAGCGCCAGACGGCATTGATCCTGCGCCAGGGCAGGGCCGGCGGCCAGCGCCGCGATCAGCGCCGCAGACCTTACCAATGGCCTGTATTGTCCATTGAGGCCCAGGGTTCGGCAGGTTCCAGCGCGTCGCCCGCCTGCAGCAACTCGACCGAGATATTGTCGGGCGAGCGGACAAAGGCCATATGCCCGTCGCGCGGTGGCCGGTTGATGGTCACCCCATTGTCCATCAGGTGCTGGCAAAGCGCATAGATATTATCGACCCGGTAGGCCAGATGCCCGAAATGGCGGCTGTCGGAGGGCAGTTCATCATCGCCATCCCAGTTATACGTCAGTTCAACCGGGCATTCGGGCTGATCGGGGGGCGCCATGAAGACCAGCGTGAAACGCCCACCTTCGCTGTCATGGCGCCGCGTTTCCTCCAGCCCGAGCAGGCGATAGAAGGCCATCGAGGCCTCAAGATCCTTCACGCGGACCATCGTGTGCAGATACGTCAAACCCATCTTTGCGAGTCTCTCCCTTGTGTCATCGTTAACGCCAGCTTAACGAGGGTGCGCGGTTTGACTAGCCCTTGGTTGGTAAACTTCACGCGGGGCCGGACGGGTCGCGTCGGGTTGCATCACATCGCGCAGCACCAGCGACACCGTCACGAAACTGACATAGAGCAGCAGGTACCAGGAGCCGAACTTGCTGAGATCCACCAATTCGAATGTGCCCTGGCCCGCATAGGTCCAGGTCTGTGTCAGCGTCCCGATATTCTCGGCGATCCACAGGAAGATGGCCGAGAGAAAAGCCGCGACGGGCAGCGGCATCCAGCGTGGCGTGGGCCCGGGGAAAAACCAGATCCGGGTGCGCCAGAACAGCACCAGCGTGGCAGCGAACAGGAACCAACGGATGTCGTAGGTGTAGTGATGCGTGAAGAAATTCACATAGATCGCCGTGGCCAGTGCGACGGTGAGTGCGAAGGACGGATAAGGCGAAAACTCCATATGGAAGATGCGGATGACCCGCGCCATGAAGGATCCGACCGAGGCATACATGAAGCCCGAAAACATCGGGACGCCGCCGATTTCCATCACCCCCTGATCGGGGTAATCCCAGGATCCTTGGGCCAGCTTGAAGACCTCCATGATCGTGCCGGTGATGTGGAATAGCAGGATGACCTTGGCCTCTTCGATGCTTTCCAGACGCAGCCAAAGGAAGATCGATTGGGTGGCGATGGCGAAGAGGAACAGCGCATCGTAGCGGGCCAGCGTCCAATCCGCCTGCCAGATCAGACGGCTGAGAATGATCGCGGCCAGCATCAAGATGCCGAACAGCGCCGCCCAGCCCTGTTTCAACACAAACATTGCAAACTCGGCGACATGGGGATGCAGCCGTGCGCGCGCCCAATCGCCCATTGTCCGTTCCAGATAGGCGACACCTTTGTCGGCCATGTGCCCTCATCATCTTGCGGTGCTGGTGCGGCCTGGGGCAATATATAGCCTCACACCGCCTGCACTGATTCCCACCTCTGAGGACACATTCCATGCCCCTGACCCCCGAACAACTGGAGGAAATCCAGCACGCCCGCGCCAATCCACAGCCGACTTTGCGGGCCGTCGCGCCGGGGATGGAACAGCATTTGTATGAGGCGAAACCGGTCCTGGACCACGGTTTTGTGCGGGTCGTGGACTACATGGGCGATGACGCGGCCATCGTGCAGGCGGCGCGGGTCAGTTATGGCGCAGGCACGAAAAAAGCGCGCGATGACAGTGGTTTGATCCGCTATCTGATGCGGCACTGGCATTCCACGCCGTTCGAGATGTGCGAGATCAAGCTGCATGTGAAGCTGCCGGTCTTCGTGGCGCGGCAATGGATCCGGCACCGCACGGCGAATGTGAACGAGTATTCGGCGCGCTATTCGATTTTGGACCGTGAATTCTACATTCCAGAGCCCGATGCTTTGGCGGCGCAAAGCGTGGTCAACAACCAAGGCCGCGGGGAGACCTTGCAAGGCGAAGAGGCCGAGCGCGTCTTGCGGATGCTGAAAGACGATGCGGGCCGCGCCTATGACCACTACGAGGCGATGCTGTCGCAAGACGGACAGGCCGGGCTGGCCCGCGAATTGGCGCGGATGAACCTGCCCGCGAATATCTACACGCAATGGTATTGGAAAGTGGATCTGCACAACCTGTTCCATTTCCTGCGCCTGCGCGCCGACGACCATGCGCAATACGAGATCCGGGTCTATGCCGACGCGATCTGCGAGATGGTCAAGGACTGGGTGCCCGCCGCCTATGGCGCGTTCGAGGATTATCGCATGGGCGGTGTTCAGTTGAGCGGCAAGGGCGTGGAGGTGCTGAAGCGCCGCTTGGCCGGGGAAGAGGTGACCCAGGAAACGAGCGGCATGAGCAAAGGCGAATGGCGGGAGTTTGAGGGGGTGTTTGGGTGAGTGAGGCCGCGATGTTTGCACTTTCCAACGCTTTTTGGGTGTTTGTTGGAATAGTGGCTGGTGCGTTCATTCAGTTTTTATTGTCAAAAATCCAAGCGCGCTCGCAATTCTCAGCTATCTTAGATGTCATGAAAACCGAGTTGGCTTTGAACATTGACGAATACGAAAATCTCAAGCTGCGTTTGGCAGGGTTGAAGACAAGAATCGGAGCAGGTCAAGTCACCGACTCGGCGCTCTATATCCCAATGGAGGGTTTTGACTATTCAGCTACACTCGCACAGATAAGATTTGGAAATTTTCACTATATTTTAGGCAAGGACTACTCGCAAAGATCGCTTGAGTTTATGCGCTATTTTTCAACTGGGAACGGCCACATAAAAAGCCATATCCTTAAGGATCAGCACGCCAAAGATCGCTCACTGGATTTTATCGATCACTTTTTGAGGGAAGCAGATGATATCGTAGACAATCTGCGCCCATTGCTCAATGCGCGTCGGCAGTTCTGGAAAAGTGGCCTAGTTATGCAAGAAAAAGATATCTAGGCGGCGTAGGCCGATTTCTGCTTCACTTTGAAGTCGATATAAAAAAGTAGCACTCAAGAGTACAAGATCGCACGGATAGGGTCAGTTTGCTCTGACGTGAAGGAGCGGTCAATTAAGCATAGTAAAGAGCAATCACTGACTCGCGAGACACCAATTAATGCTTAGCGCGACAGAAACGTAGCATGAATGTACGAAATACAAATCATACCGCGCGAATTATCTCCCCGCGCGGGCATGTTGGTTGATCATCTTCGACCGAAACTAATCGTCGGTCTTCTGCAACTCCACGGCCGAGGCCCGGCCATCGCGGCCTTCGCGCAGCTCGTAGCTAAGCTTCGTATTGTCGGGCAGTCCCGTCATCCCGGCACGTTCGACGGCCGAGATATGCACAAACACATCCTTGCCGCCGTCATCCGGCGCGATAAACCCGTAACCTTTGGTGGTATTGAACCATTTAACAGTGCCAGTCGGCATCTTTCTCAGTCTCTCTTCTCAAGTCCCGCCCACAGTCGGTGCGGCGGTGCGGTTCAGCTGGGTCAGGTGACCTATTTCAGCCTTCTTGAGAGGGCGGTTCACGTCGAAACCTCGCGTCACGTTAGAAAGGATGATGCGATTTTGATGGAAAACAAGGGGCGGGTCGGTTTCTTTCTGGCGACGGGCATGTGTTTGCTTATGGAATGGGCAGAGGAGTCGAGAATGCGCATCTTTGGTTTGAAAAACTGTGACACGTGTCGCAAGGCGGCAAAGGCCCTTGGGGCGGAATTGGTCGATATTCGGGCGACACCGCTAGATCCGGGGCAGATTGATCAATTTTACAGCACATTCGGGGATGCGCTGGTCAACACGCGCTCGACGACCTGGCGCGGCCTGTCTGATGCCGATCGCGCCCTGACGCCCGCTGACCTGATTGCCGCCCATCCCAGTGTGATGAAGCGCCCGGTGATCGAGGCCGCGGATGGCCAGTTGCATCTGGGGTGGGGCAAGGATGTGCAGGCGGCGTTGGGCCAATGAGCCTGGTTTGGGGGAAATCGGCGCGGGCATTCCCACCGTGCCGGGCCTTGGGGTGGATCGCGTTTCACCCCATCTGATCCCCAAGACATTCAAACGGAGATCTTTCCATGCGCAATGCAGCGCTTGTTCTAGGCCTCATCGGCGGCATTCTGGCGATGATCGTCGGCTTTTTCGTCTATGGCTATACGGTCTTTATCGATTGGTTCGGTGAGATCCCGGATCTGGCGCGGCAGGTGGACGATGTTCAGACGTCGCGCCTGGTCTCGTTCCTGGCGCCGATCCTGGCGATTGCCGGCGGCGCCATGGCGCGGGCGCGGGCGCTTTGGGGCGGTGTGCTGATGCTGTTGGCCTCTGCGGCGATTTATGTGGGGCTGGGCTTTAGCGTCTTCACCATGTTCCCAATCGCCATGTGTGCGCTGGGAGGGCTGCTGGCGATTGCAGCTGGGCGTCCCGACGAAGAAAAGGCCCATTTCTAGGGCACATTCTCAAGTCGCTAGCGATCCGTCCTGCGCGAGTGGCACGCAGATCACCTCGATATAGGTGATGCCGTCCTCCGGGATCACCGGGCGGATCGACCCGCCATTGCACAATGCATAGGCGCGGGCCAAGCCGGGAAACGGGGTGCAGCCCGGATGATCGCGCCGCGCGATCGGTTGGCCGGGCGCGGCCAAAGTCGCACAACGGGGAAATCCCGGCGCGAGGGCCTCGGCATCGATGCGGATGGGACGCTGATCGGGGTGGTCCTGCAGATCGGCGGCGCTGAATACGCGCGCGCGCAGTGCCTGCACAATGGCCTTGCCGTGGCCGGGCATGTGCAGTTCATCCCCCGGCACCAGATCGAAGACCTGCTTCCTGCCCTCGGCTGTCGACACCCAGCCATCGGCCACCAACGCCGAGATCCGCGGCGCGAATGGGGCGTTGGCCTGCGCGCTGGGGCGCGGGGCGCTTTCGACCCAAGGGAGTGTTATCTGCGGCAGGTGCATCATCATACTCAATAAAACAGGGCCGACCGAGCAAACGGTCGGGTGGTTCATCTTTGTCTAAGATGCAACCGGTTAAAAAAGGGCTGAATTGAGGTAAAGCCAAGGCCCGCGCCGAATCCACGGCGCGGGATTTGAATTATCGCAGGTCTGGGGCCACCGCATCGGCGCTCAGATCCGCCAGGGCGACGTCCAGGGCGACAACCTGGGTCTGTTTTTCGCCCAAACGGCGCATGGTCACGGTGCGGTTTTCAACCTCTTGCCGTCCGATGGCCAGTATCACCGGCACTTTGCCGACCGAATGCTCGCGCACCTTGTAGTTGATCTTTTCGTTGCGAATATCAGCCTCGGCCCGGACCCCGGCAGCGTTCAACGCGGCCACAACCTCATGCACGTAATCGTCGGCATCCGAGATGATCGAGGCCACGACCACCTGCCGTGGTGCCAGCCAGAACGGCAATTTGCCCGAATGTTCCTCGATCAAAATGCCGATGAACCGCTCGAACGAGCCCAGACAGGCTCGGTGCAGCATGAAGGGACGTTTGCGGTCGCCATCGGTGTCGATGAAGGTCGCGCCCAGCCGGTCGGGCAGGTTCGGATCGACCTGGAACGTGCCGCATTGCCAGACCCGGCCAATGGCGTCGGTCAGGTAGAAATCAAGCTTCGGGCCATAAAAGGCGCCATCGCCCGGTTCCAGCACGTAATCCCGGCCAACCGCCTTGATCGCGTTTTCCAGCGCGCCTTCGACATGGTCCCAGCTTTCTTCCGAACCAACCCGCTTTTCGGGCCGCGTGGCGAAGCGGATCTCGAAATCTTCAAAGCCAAGCTCGCGGTAGATATCGGCCAGATAATCAATGAACCGCGCGCATTCCGCCTGGATCTGATCCTCGGTGCAGAAGATATGACCATCATCCTGGGTGAAGCCGCGCACCCGCATGATCCCGTGCAGCGCGCCTGACGGCTCATACCGCGCGCAGGATCCGAATTCGGCCAGCCGTAGCGGCAGATCGCGATAGGATTTCAGGCCCTGGTTGAACACCTGAACGTGGCAGGGGCAATTCATCGGCTTGAGCGCGTTGATCCGCGTGTGATCGTTGCTTTTGACCTTCGAGGCATCGTCGGTCTCGCCATCGCGGCTTTCATCGACTTCGACGATGAACATGTGGTGCTGGTACTTTTCCCAATGCCCCGACTTTTCCCAAAGGGTCCTGTCGACGACCTGAGGGGTGTTCACCTCATGATAACCGCCGGCGCGCTGTTTGCGGCGGATGTAATCCTGCAAGGTGGTGTAGATGCTCCAGCCATTGGGGTGCCAGAACACCTGACCGGGCGCCTCCTCCTGCATGTGGAAGAGGTCCATTTCCCGGCCCAAGCGGCGATGATCGCGCTTTTCGGCTTCTTCCAGGAAATTCATGTATTTGCGCAGGTCATCCCGGTTCTTGAACGCAACGCCGTAGATGCGCTGCAGCATGGGCCGGGTGTTGTCGCCAAGCCAATAGGCGGCGGCGACCGACATCAGCTTGAATGCATCGGCAGGCACTTGGCCGGTATGCTGCAGATGCGGGCCGCGGCACAGATCCATCCATTCGCCATGCCAATACATGCGAATGGGCTCATCCCCGGGGATGCGGTCGAGCAGTTCGACCTTGTAGGGCTCATCGCTGGCCTCGTAATGGGCGCGGACGCGGTCGCGATCCCAGACCTCGGTGCGGACAGCATCGCGGGCGTTGATGATCTCTTTCATCTTGGCCTCGATGGCACCCAGATCCTCAGGGGTAAACGGCTCTTCCCGGTCGAAATCGTAGAACCAGCCATTGTCGCGGACGGGGCCGATGGTGACCTTCACATCCGGCCAGATCTCCTGCACGGCGCGGGCCATGATATGGGCGCAGTCGTGGCGGATCAGTTCAAGCGCCTGGTCGTCATCCTTCAGCGTGTGGATCGCGATCTGCGCATCGGCTTCGATGGGCCATTGCAGATCGTAATGCGTGCCATCGACACTGGCGGAGATCGCCTTTTTCGCAAGCGAGTTTGAGATATCGGCGGCGACCTGCGCAGGCGTGACGCCCGCATCGTAAGATCGCGCATTGCCATCGGGAAAGGTCAGGGAAATCTGGCTCATTTTGCCGTCTCCTCGTCGGTTTGGCGCCCACGGAACGCCCGGTTGCGGGTATGTGTTCGGCGCTTTTGGCGATGGGGGGACGCGTTGTCAACAGTCGGGCGGATGCGCGTGTGCTGCACTGCGGCAATGCAGCCCTGGCGTGTGGTGCGAATTGGTGCAGAGTGCCGCCATGGGCATAGACATCCTCACCACCTTAATCGCGCCGCTGGGCCTGTTGATCTGGCTGGCTTATCGGGGGCTTCCCGTCATGGTCCTGGCGCCGCTTTGCGCGGGCCTGGCCGCCCTGATCGCGGGTGATCCGGTTCTGGCCACGCTGACTCAGCGCTTCATGCCGGCTTTGGGTCAATTCGTGATCGCGTTCTTCCCGCTCTTCCTACTGGGCGCGATTTTCGGGCGGTTGATGGAGGTGACGGGAGCCGCGACCGCCATTGCCGAGGCGATCATCCGCGCGCTGGGCACCGAGCGGGCGATCCTGGCCGTTGTGCTGGCCTGCGCGATCCTGACCTATGGCGGCGTCTCGCTGTTTGTGGTGGCGTTTGCGGTGTTTCCATTGGCCATGGCGCTGTTTTCGGCGGCAAAACTGCCGATGCAATTGATCCCGGCGGCCATCGCCTTGGGGGCGTTCACCTTCACGATGACCGCTTTGCCTGGAACGCCAGCGATCCAGAACGCGATCCCGATGGCGTATTTCGGCACGAACCTTTACGCGGCGCCGGGCCTGGGTGTGCTTGCGGCTGTGATCATGTTCGGCGGCGGGTTGGCCTATTGCGGCTGGGCGGCGCGGCGGATGGTGCCGCTCTATCCCGATTGGGGCACGCGCCTGGAGCAGCGGGCCGAGGCGGCGCCTCTGGGGGCGAGCCTGTTGCCTATCGCAACGGTTTTGGCCCTGAATTTGGTCTTGGTGATGCTGGTCTTCCCGCGGCTTGATCTGACCTTTTTGGCCGACCCCCGTTGGGGCGGGATCGAGGCCGATACCATCACCGGCGTCTGGGCGCTGATCGTCAGCCTGTCGGCGGCGATCGTGTTGCTGTGCATCTTGCTGCGGACCCGATTGGCTGAGGGTTGGGCTGAGGTGGGGCGCGGCGCGGAGGCGGCGCTGGGGCCCTTGTTCAACACGGCGAGCCTGGTGGGGTTCGGCGCGGTCATCGCGGCCCTGCCGGCCTTTGACGCCCTGCGCGAGGCGATTGATGCGGTGCCCGGCGGGCCTGTCATCGGCCTGGCGCTGTCGGCGGCGATCCTGGCGGGCATCACCGGGTCGGCGTCGGGCGGGATGACCATCGCGCTCGACACGTTGGGCGCGGAGTATCTGGAGGCGGGGCAGGCGCAGGGCGTCGCGCCGGGTGTGCTGCACCGCGTCACGGCCCTGGCGACGGGCGGGCTCGACGCGTTGCCCCATAACGGCGCGGTCGTGACCCTGCTGAACATCTCAGGGTTTTCGCACCGCCAAGCCTATGGCCCGATTTTCGTGGTTGCCGTGGTCATCCCGACCGTCGCGTTGGCGATTGTTCTGCTGGTCGACGGGCTGATGTGACGGGCCGCGTGGCGTTCCGCGGCCCATCCGCGGCTAGCCCAGCCGCAGGATTTCCACGAAGATCACCACGCAACAGAGCCAACCGGCGGTGAAGATGATCGGTCGCGCCGGGAACCCGGTGAGGCCGGTGATCATACCGAGGGCATGGACGCCGCGCAGCGTCACAAAGGCCCAGGCCGCCAGAACTGTCGCCGAACTGCTGACCGACAGCATATGGGCGATCAGGATCAGCACCGCGAACGGCATCCCCTGTTCCAGAAGGTTCAGATGGGCGCGATAGGCCCGGTGCACCCAGGGGCGTTGCAGCGAGGGGTCGGCGGGGCGCTTGAAATCCCCGGCATCGATGCGGGCGGCGCTGTCCGGTTCGGCAGTATTCACGCCGACAATATAGGGGATCCACATGGAGGCCGCGAGGATGGCGATGACCGCCAGGGCCAGTATTTCAGAGCTCATCAGACGCCACCTTTCTCGTTGAAGCGGCGCGCTTCGCCGGTTTCCAGGAAGGTTTTCAGACCGGCGGCCCACCGTTCCCACCCATCCGCGACCCCTTCGCCGGGCACGACCGGGAAATGCAGATCATAATGCTCGATCACCAGCTTCATATGGCCGGTCTCGGGCGTGATCAGAAACACCGTGCGCGACGCTGAGATATCCGGCGCCCAATGGGGTTCGAAGGTCTGTTCGACGCGGCTTTTTGGCTCTGTGTTCAGCGTTCGGGCCACCATCATCGTGCCCCCGTCGGCGGTGTGATAGGTGTAGACGCCCTCCGCATAGGTGATCTTGGGCGAGATGAAATGATAGGCCGACATCTGGCCGGGATCGGTCAGCGCGTCCCACAGGGCGTCTTGCGTGCAGCGGATGTAAGTCTGCATCATGAAATCGGGTTTGGTCAGCGCGTCCATCGTTCAGCGCCCCATCATTTCGGGCGTGACAGGCATGGCGGTGCCGGTTTCCAGCCAGGTTTTCAGGCGTGAGGCGATCAGGACCCAGCCATCGCGGATCCCCTGCATCTCGAGCGGCAGATCGTAATGTTCGATGGTCAGGCGGCAGGCGCCGGGCATCTCGTCGATCCGGTAGACATGGCGTGACGTGGGCATATCGGGCCCCGCGAAATGCGGTGTGAAGGTCATGTCGAGCCGTTGCGGCGGGTCACTGTCCAGCACATCGCATGTCAAAATCGCCGTGCCCTCTTTGTCGCGATAGATCAGGGTTTCGCCAGGCTTGGCCTCTCCCTCGATCACAGAGTCGAAGTAGTAATGGGGCGTTGCTTCGCCACTGATCAGCGCATCCCACAGGGCGGTTGCGGAACAGTGGATGATGGTCTGATGCACAAAATCGGGTGTCTCTAGTGTGGTGGTCTGAGCGTTCATGGAAGCCGTCTCCAATTTGGATTTCAGGTCAATCACCGCACGCGCGGCGGGCTTTGCCAAAAGCGGGTCGATCCAGCGATCAATCGCCTCCTGCAGGGGGAGGGCGTTGAGGTAATGGTGTTTGAACCGCCCCTTTTTGGTGGTCACGATCAGCGACGCCTCTTCCAACACTTTGAGATGTTTCATCACGCCGAAGCGCGTCATCTCGAACTGCTCTTCAAGATCGGTGAGCGTTTGGCCGTCGTGCGCCCGCAAACTGTCAAGGATTGCACGGCGGGCCGGATCGCCCAGGGCTTTGAAAATCGCATCCATGGGAGGCTTATATGTGATTATATAGTCACGTGACAATATGGTCACCTAAAAAACTATTCCGGCGAGCCGTCGCCCATCTGGGTCAGGGCCCATTGCGCAGGGCCCGTGGCCATTGCAATTTGTCGCCAAGTAGACGAAAGGGCCGTCGATGGCAGAGGCAGAGTTTCTAGAAACCCCCAATGGTCGGCGGCTGGCCTATCATCGGTTCTCGGGCCGACGGACCGGTGTGGTCTTTTTGGGGGGATTGCGGTCTGACATGACCGGCACCAAGGCGGTTCATCTTGAGGCCTGGGCGCGGCGATCGGGCCGCGAGTTTCTGCGTTTCGACTATTCCGGCCATGGCCAAAGCTCCGGCGAATTCACCGATGGGTGCATCGGCGATTGGGCCGAGGATGCGGTGGTGGCGATCACCGCCTTGACCGAAGATCCGGTGATCCTTGTGGGCTCGTCCATGGGCGGCTGGATCAGCTTGCTGGTCGCCAAGGCGATGCCCGAACGGGTGGCGGGCCTTGTCACCATCGCCGCGGCGCCCGATTTCACCGAAGACGGCATGTGGTCGGACTGGTCCGACGACCAGCGCAAAGCCTGTATGGAGGACGGCCAGGTCGCCCTGCCTTCGGAATATGGCGACGACATGATCATCACCAAACGCATGATCGAAGATGGCCGCGAACATCTAATCCTGCGCGAGCCGCTCGCGGTGAATGTCCCGGTGCGGATGTTGCAGGGCACGGCGGATGAAGATGTGCCCATGGATGTCGCGCTGCGCATATTGGAGCATATCGACGGGCACGATATCCGGTTGGAGCTGGTCAAAGGCGCCGATCATAGGTTCTCGGAGCCCGATTGCCTCGATACGATCACGCGCTCTGTGGAAGAAGTGCTGCTCCATGCGTAAGCTCGGGCGCGTCCTGGGCCGTCTCTTGGCCCTGGTTGTGCTGGTTGTGCTGCTTTTCGTCTTCGTGCTGCCGCCTGAGCAGATCAGTCGCGAGGCGCCGGTGGAGCCCGATCTTAGCGATCCGGCGGGTTGGCTGGCCGCGCGCGAGGCGCGATTCAACGACATCACTAACGGGACCGAGGCGCGGATCATTTGGGCCGGGGCCGAAGGGCTGCCCACCGATGTGGTCATCCTCTATCTGCATGGCTTTTCCGCCAGTTCCGAGGAAATCCGCCCGGTTCCCGACCGTGTCGCCGAGGCGCTGGGCGCCAATCTGATCTTTGCGCGCCTGCCGGGCCATGGCCGGGGCTGCGCCGCGATGGCAGAGCCGCGTGCGGGTGACTGGCTGGATGAAACCGATGCGATGCTGGCCCTGGCCCGCGGGATCGGGGAACGGGTGGTGATCATGGGCACATCCACCGGGGGCACGCTGGCCTCCTGGGCAGCCACCGATGACAGGATGGCCCAGAACCTGGCGGCGCTGGTGCTGATTTCCCCCAATTACGCCCTTGCCAATCCCGCGGGCGGCATTCTGGAACTGCCGCTGGCGCGTCAATGGGTGCCGCTGGTTGTGGGTGCCGAACGTACGTTCGAGCCGATCAACGATCTGCATGGCAGCTTTTGGACCACACGCTATCCCAGTTCGGCTGCCGTCACGCTGGGCACCTTGATGCGCGAGGCCCGGGCGCGTGATTATGGCAGCGTCGATGTCCCGGCACTGTTCCTGTTCTCGGATGCCGATCAGGTGGTTTCGGCGGCGGCGGTGCGTGACTTTGCGGCCAATTGGGGCGGGGCGTCGACGCTCATCCCGGTCGCCGTGCCGGACGAGGGCGGCGATCCCTATAACCACGTCATTGTCGGCGATGCGCTGAGCCCCGCGATGACCGACCGCGCGGTGGAAGATATCACCAACTGGTTGCGCGACACGCTGGCGCAATAGCCTCCCCACCCCTCGGTCGGTTTGACGGTTCAAATCTTTTCCCTTGCCGAAACCGGTTTCGAAGCCGACGCTTGGATTCGGGAGGAAGCAATGTCGCACAGCACTGCGCAGATGCAGGCCGCGTCCAAGAGGCGGGCCAGGCGGGTTACGATCAATGATCTGGCCGACAGTCTGGGGCTTGCCAAAGGCACGGTGAGCCGCGCATTGAACGGCTATCCCGACATTGCCGAAACCACCCGCGCCCGCGTCGCACGCGCCGCCGAACGGATGGGGTATCGCCCGATGGCCCAGGCCCAGGCGATCCGCACCGGACGGGCGCGCTCGCTTGGGTTGGTGCTGAACACCGGCAATGCCGATCTGCACCGCCCGTTCCTGACCGATTTTCTCGATGGGATCAGCCGCGCCGCCTCGGAAGAGACCTGGACGCTGACCGTTGCCACCGCCAATGGCACCGAGGATGAAGTCACCTCGATGGAGCGGCTGGTCGATGAACGGAAGGTGGATGGCTTCATCCTGCCGCGCGCGATGTATAACGATCCGCGCGTGGCGCTGTGCCGGGACCGTGGCGTGCCCTTCATCCTCTATGGCCGCACCGGCGACCCTGAGGATTGCGCCTGGTTCGATATTGCGGGCGAGGATGCCATGCAGAGCGCGGTCCGCCTTTTTGCCGCGGCCGGGCATCGCCGGATCGGCTTCATCAACGGCGCGCGCAAATACACATTCGCACATCTGCGCTACGATGCCTTCGTCGCCGGAATGGCGGAGGCTGGTCTTGCGGTGACCCCCGAGACGATTGCCGAGGGCGTTTTGGACATTGCAGCCGGTGAGAGCGCGGGTGCCCGGATCTTGCGCGCCGATCCCGGTCTGACCGCCGTGGTTTGCGCCATGGATCTCGCCGCCCTGGGCCTTTACCGCGCCGCCGAGCGCTTGGGCCGCCGCGTGGGACGCGATTTGGCGGTAATCTCCTATGATGGTCTGCCGCAAGCCGAGATCGCCGACCCGCCCCTGACCACCTTTGCCGTCGACAACCGCGCCGCGGGTCAACGCCTGGCGCGTCTGTTGATTGCGCGCATTCGTGGGGCCGATCCGGTGCATCTGCGTGAATTGGCGCCCGCCCGTCTGATCGAGCGGGCCTCACATCTGATCGAAGTCTCGCCAGCAGCGGCGGGGCCCCCGACCGACTTTGCCTGAACAAAACCAATGGGAGGATTGGCATGAACATCACCAAAACAGCAGGGCGCGCGGCGCTTTGGGCCGCCGTGTCGGGCCTGGCCCTGGCCAGCGCGGCCAACGCTCAGGACACGATCCGCTTCTGGACCACCGAGGAGCAACCCGAACGGCTGGAGCGGCAGGAAACCATGGCCGCCGCCTTCACCGAGGAAACCGGCATCTCCGTTGAGGTGATCCCGGTTTCGGAAACCGATTTGGGCACCCGCGCCACCGCGGCCTTTGCCGCCGGGGATCTGCCGGATGTGATCTACCACTCCCTGCAATACGCGTTGCCCTGGTACGAGGCGGGGATTCTCGACAGCGACGCGGCCAGCGATGTGATCGAAAATCTGGGCGCCGATACCTTTGCGTCCGGCGCGCTGGGCATGGCCGCGGTCGATGGCGGTTATGCGGCGGTGCCGGTCGATGGCTGGACGCAGATGCTGGTCTACCGCGCCGATCTGTTCGAAGAGGCGGGCCTTGAGCCGCCCAACACCTACGAAAACGTGCTCGCCGCCATCGAGGCGCTGCACAATCCGCCAGAAATGTATGGCTTCGTCGCGCCCACCAAGGTGGACGAGAACTTCATGAGCCAGGTCTTGGAGCATGTCTTCCTGGCCAATGGCGCCACGCCCGTCGGACCCGATGGCTTCACCGGGTTTGACGAGGCCGCCACGATCGAGGTGCTGGAATTCTATAACGCGATTGTCGAGGCCTCGCCCGAGGGGGAGCTGTTCTGGGATCAGGCCCGCACGCTCTATTTCTCGGGCAATACCGCGATGATCATCTGGTCGCCCTTCATTCTGGATGAGCTGGCGGGCCTGCGGGACAGCGCGCCGCCCACGATCAACGACGATCCTGAGACCCGCGATCTGGCGGCGGCCACCGGCATCGTGACCAATTTCGCCGGTCCGTCCAACCCTGATGGCGCAGCCTGGGGTGATGTCCGCTATTTCGGAATCACCGCCGATGCGGCCACCGATGAGGCGATGGCCTTTGTCGAATATTCGATGAACGAGGGCTATACGGCGACGCTCGCCATCGCGCCTGAGGGCAAGTTCCCGATCCGCCGCGGCACCGAAGACAACCCGACCGAATTTATCGAGGCCTGGGCGCAGTTGGATGTCGGCGTCGACCGGCGCGCGCCCTTGGGGGATCTCTACGAACAGGAGATGATCGATGAGATCGTGGGCGGCCTGGATGTGGCGCAACGCTGGGGTGTGGAAGAGGGCCAATTGGCGCTCGCCAGCCGCATCATTAACAGCCAGATCATCAACCGCCTGGTCCGTGAATACATGGACGGCGTGCGCGATGCGGCGGCGACCGTGGCGCTGATGAACGAGGAACTCGCCGGGATCGAGTGAGCCTGACCTTTTCCGGGGCTGCCGCCTACGCGGCCCCGGATCTTTCATTCCTCGCGGACAGATCTGTGTGATGACCGATAGCCCGAACACTCAAACGCCTCAGCCGCCCAAAGGCACCGGCCCGCTGGCCAAGCGCGAGGCGCGGCTGGCCTGGGGCTTGCTGCTGCCGACGCTGACAGCGGTGATGCTGGTCGTGTTGCTGCCGCTTCTGGCGATCATCTGGATCTCGTTCAAACCCGTGAACCTGGCCGATCTGCGCCCCGCCGCGCCGGTGGTGCGGGAGGATGTGCGCAATATCGGCGAGGCTGATCAACTGGTGCGCTACCGGATCCGCAATTCCAGCCAAAGCGACCCGATCCGCGCGGTTGTTTTGACCGACGAACTGCCCCTTGGCGTCGTCCTGTCCGGCCTGCCGGAATTCTGCATTGTCTCTGATGCCACGCTGACCTGCGAGATCGGTGAACTGCCGCCGGGCGAGCGGCTGACGCTGGAGATCCCGGCGGCCTTCGACGACCTGGCGCTTGAAGATGCGATCGAGGATGACACGCCCGTACGGATCACGGGCGAGGCGTCGAACGTGCTAACCTCAGGCGAGTTTACATTGGAAAACTTCGCCGACATCTTCTCGGCCCGCGAATTCGGCGCGGTGATTTGGGCGACCTTGTTTTACACGGTAGTGGGCACCATCGGCGCGCTGGTTGTCGGGCTGTTCGCGGCTTTGCTGCTCAACAAGAGCTTCGCGGGGCAGGGCGTTTTGCGGGGGCTCTATCTGTTCCCCTATGTGGCGCCGGTGATTGCAGTGGCGTTTTCCTGGGTGATCCTGCTGGACCCGTCATCGGGGTCGATCAATGCGCTTCTGGTGCAGATGGGTGTGGTGGACAGCCCAATCAACTTCTTCGGCACACGGCCCCTGGCGCTGATCATGGTGACGGTGTTCGAGATCTGGCGGTATTTCCCGCTGAGCTTCCTGTTCATCCTGGCACGGATGCAATCGATTGATACGGATATGTACGAGGCAGCCGATGTGGATGGCGCGACGCCGTTCCAGAAATTCCGGTATCTGAGCCTGCCGATGCTGATGGGGATCCTGTCGGTCCTGTTCCTGCTGCGGTTCATTTGGACCTTCAACAAGTTCGACGACATCTTCCTGCTGACGGGCGGCAATGCAGGCACGCGGACGCTGACGGTGAATGTCTATGAACAGGCCTTTGCGGTGTCGAATATCGGTGCCGGCGCGGCGGTGGCGGTGGTGATCCTGCTCTGCCTGCTGTGTTTCTCCTGGGCCTTCTTCCGCTTCATGTCGAAGGAGGAGGGGTTGTGAGCGGTTCGGCGCAGCTGATGAAACGTCCAGTGGACGTTGCAAGCGAGCAACGGGCGGCGCGTTGTGTCGAGTTGAGGGTTTTCGCCGACTGCGTCGTCGACCCGCTGGGGGGAGGCGCTGCCCCCCCCCAGACCCCCCTCCGGGGTATTTGGGACCAATGGAAGACAGGGGAGGCGCGGCTATGATCCGGCAGGGATATGTGACCGGCCCGGTTTTGGGGATCCTCTGGGCGTTCATTGTGGCAACGACGGTCGCCGTGATCCTGAGCTTTTCAACGGGGGAGGCGTTTCGGCCCGGCCTGTTCGGATCTGTGATCCTGGGTGCCGGGATGGGGGCGGTTTCGTTTCACCTGCGCTCGGGCTGGGTGCTGTCGGCGGGGGGCGCGGCGCTGGCATTGGCGGTGAGCTATACGCCGTTGAGCCCGGTGCATGTCGGCGACACGCTCGGCTTTGGGGCGCATCTGTCGATGGCGTTGTTTTTCGGGCTGGCGATGGGCTTGTCGCTCGCCACGATGCTGCGCGGCGCGCCGGCTGGCGTGATGACCCGTCATGAGTGGGAAGAGGCCGTGATCCGGTTTCTGACCGGCTTTGGCTTTGTCTTTTTCACCGCGGCGGTCTTCATCCCCTTCTACGTCATGGTGATGACGTCGCTGAAAACCCAAGGCGCGCTTCTGGCCAATCCGCTGGATTACTCCATCGATCTCAGCCGGGGCTGGAGCCTGTTCCGCAGCTATGACGAGCTGTTCCGCGACTTCAATTTCGGGCGCTACATGTGGACAAGCTTCTACATCTCGGTGATCACCGTGCTGGTAACGCTGCTGTTCAGCGTGCCCGGCGCCTATGCGGTCGCGCGACTGCGGTTCAGGGGGCAAAAGGCGCTGAGCCGGTCGATCCTGCTGATCTACATGGTGCCGATGATCGTGCTGGCCCTGCCGATCTATATCGTCTTTTCGATGACGGGCCTGCGTAACACGATCATAGGGATTGTGATGATTTATCCCGTCACGACGATCCCGGTGGCGCTTTACATGTTGCAGGGGTATTTCCGAGGGCTTCCCGCGGAGGTCGAGGAGGCCGGGCTGATGGACGGGCTCAATCGCCTGCAGGTGATCTGGAAGATCACATTGCCGCTCAGCCTGCCCGCGATGGTGTCGGTCTCGCTCTATGTCTTCATGATCGCCTGGAACGAGTTCCTGCTGGCCTTCATGCTGTTGGACGATCCGTCGATCTTCACGCTGACGCGGGGCATCGCCTCGCTCAATTCCTCGGAAATTCCCCGGCAACACCTGATGGCGGGGGCGGTGATCGCGACGGTGCCGGTCATGGTGCTGTTTCTAGGGCTGGAAAAGTTCATGACCAAGGGCCTGACAGCGGGGTCGGTCAAAGGATGACGATGATATCAAAAATCGACAATCAGGCGCTCGATGCCGAGGCGGAGCGGATCCTGCGCTTGAACGACAAAGGCACTTATACTGTGCCGACCCACGGGCTGTACCCCTATCAATGGAACTGGGACAGCGCGATCACGGCGTTGGGCTGGGCCGAGATCGATCTCGACCGCGCCTGGACCGAGATCGAGACGCTGATGGCCAGCCAATGGGACAGCGGGATGGTGCCCCACATTATCTTCCACGTGCCCGATGACAGCTATTTCCCTGGCCCTGACGTGTGGCAGGGGCGCGGGCCGGTGCCGTCGTCGGGCATCACGCAACCTGCCGTTGCGGCCAGCATGGTGCGCCGCATCCTGGCCCAAGACCCGGGCCAAGCCGATCGGATGCGTGCGCTTTACCCGAAATTCCGCGCCTGGCACGCCTGGTATATGGCGTGGCGCAGGGATACACGGGGCGCCATCGTCACGACGCATCCTTGGGAATCCGGCCGCGACAATGCGCCGGAATGGGATCGGCAATTCGCCGCGATTAACCCGGTTGGCGTGGGCGAGTATCAGCGCCGCGATACCGGCCATGTGGACCCGTCCATGCGGCCCACGAAATTCGAATATGACCGGTATATCTACCTGGTCCAGGAGGGCGCCAAATGCGATTGGAATGACGCGGCGGTGGCGGATCTGCCCTTCCGCGTCTCGGATCCGACGATGACATTCCTGTTCCTGCGCGCGCATCGCGATCTGTTCGAGATGGGGGGCGAGCTGGGCCTTGAGACCGAGGGGATGGCGCAGGATCTGACGCAGTTGGAGGCAGGCGCGCGCAGCCTCTGGAATGACGATATCGGCAGCTATGATGGCCGTGACGCCGATAGCGGCGAGTTCCGCCAATGCCTCTCGAACGCGTCCTATCTGTGTTGGTTTGCGGGTGTCGGCACGGCGCGCCAGAGAGCCCATCTGAATGCTGTCTTGGATCGGCTGCCCTTCGGAATTCCAAGCCACGATCCGGGCAGCCCTAATTTCGACGCCAAGCGTTATTGGCGCGGCCCGACTTGGGCCTTCATCAACATGCTGGTTGGGATGGGTCTGGCCGATGCGGGCGAAACCGCCCTGGCGCAGAGGGTGCAGCGGGTCACACGTGACCTGATCGCGGCCAATGGCTTTTCGGAATATTTCGATCCAACCGATGGCAGCCCCGCAGGCGGCACATCGTTCAGTTGGACCGCCGCCGTGTGGTTGGCCTGGGCGCGCCATGCGGTCGATGACGCGGTTTAGGAAAGGGCAGGACAGATGGGATCGATTGAACTGAACGCCGTTGAGAAATGGTATGGCGAGGTGCAGGTCATCAAGGGGATCGACCTGTCGATCCAAGACGGCGAGTTCGTGATCTTTGTCGGCCCGTCAGGCTGTGGGAAATCCACGCTGCTGAGGATGATTGCGGGGTTGGAGGAAACCAGCCGCGGCCAGATCCTGATCGACGGGCGCGATGCCACGGCAGAACCGCCCTCAAAGCGGGGGCTGGCGATGGTGTTTCAAAGCTACGCGCTCTATCCGCATATGTCGGTGGCCGAGAATATGGGCTTCTCGCTGAAAACGGCAGGTGCCTCCAAGGCCGAGCAGCAGGAAAAGGTGGCCGAGGCGGCGCGGGCCCTACGGCTTGAAGGGTATCTGGAGCGTCGGCCCAAGGATCTGTCAGGCGGTCAGCGGCAGCGTGTGGCCATCGGCAGGTCCATCGTGCGCGATCCGACCGCGTTTTTGTTCGATGAACCGCTGTCGAACCTCGATGCCGCGCTCCGCGTTGAGATGCGCTACGAGATCGCCAAGCTGCATCAACAGCTTCAGGCTTCGATGGTCTATGTGACCCACGACCAGGTTGAGGCGATGACGCTGGCTGATCGGATTGTGGTGCTCAACGCGGGGCGGATCGAACAGGTGGGTTCCCCGAAAGAGCTCTATGATCATCCCGATAATCTGTTTGTTGCGCAGTTTATCGGTTCGCCCAAGATGAACGTGATCGATCTGCCCTGCGCCGAATTGCGGCTGCATGATGCGCCCGAAGGCGCCGCGCATCTTGGCATCCGGCCCGAGGCGATGCGCTTGACGGCGCCCGGGGCGGGGGATTTGGACGGGCGCGTCGATGTCAGCGAATATCTGGGCGCGGATATCTTTCTGATCGTCGATTGCGGCGCAGCAGGCAAATTAACCATGCGCATCGATGGCGAAAGTACCCTGCCCCCGGGCGAGACAATCGGCCTGAGCTTCGCGCCCGAGAAACGCCATTTCTTTACCCGAGACGGCCTCGCTATCCGTTAGCATGTGCCTACAATCGTTGTATTGCAAACGTATGCAATTTTTCCTTGATGCGCCCGGCAGGCGCTGTATCCTCTGGCGCGAACCGGAGGGGAGAGGATGATATGGCCGAATATCTCAAGCGCGGCAAACCTGCCGATGAACGGGCGGAAGATGATGCCAAGGTGCGCCGGACGGTCGAAGGGATCTTGGGCGATATCGAAACCCGCGGTGATGCGGCGGTGCGGGAGCTGTCGGAGAAATTCGACGGGTATAAGCCGGACGCTTTCCGCCTGACCGCCTCGGAAATTGAAGCCGCCATGCAAAAAGTCACGACGCGCGAAATGGAGGATATCCGTTTCGCCCAGGCCCAGATCCGCCGCTTTGCCGAAGCGCAGCGCGCGTCCATGACGGATGTGGAGGTCGAAACGCTGCCCGGCGTGATCCTGGGCCATAAGAATATCCCGGTGAATTCCGTCGGTTGCTATGTGCCGGGCGGGAAGTTCCCAATGGTGGCGTCGGCCCATATGTCGGTGCTGACGGCCAAGGTGGCGGGTGTGAAGCGGGTGGTGGCCTCGGCCCCGCCGGTCGATGGTGCTCCGCATCCGGCCATTGTGGCCGCGATGCACGAGGGCGGCGCCGATGAGATCCTGGTTTTGGGCGGGGTGCAGGCCGTCGGCGCCATGGCCATTGGGACCGAGACGATCAAACCCGTCGATATGCTCGTGGGGCCCGGAAATGCCTTTGTGGCCGAAGCCAAACGGCAATT
Organism: Gymnodinialimonas mytili; assembly: GCF_037544085.1. NCBI lineage: Bacteria > Pseudomonadati > Pseudomonadota > Alphaproteobacteria > Rhodobacterales > Paracoccaceae > Gymnodinialimonas > Gymnodinialimonas mytili. The sequence goes on along the minus strand of NZ_JBBIFW010000001.1, from coordinate 728,006 downwards.
GTTTGGCCGCGTTGGCATCGATCTGTTCGCCGGTCCGACCGAGACTTGCGTGATCGCCGATGAGACCGTGGATGGCGAGATGTGTGCCACGGATCTGCTGGGTCAGGCCGAGCATGGGTACAACTCGCCCGCCGTCCTGATCACCAATTCCCGCAAACTGGCCGAGGACACACTGGCCGAGATCGACCGTCTGTTGGGTATTCTGCCCACCGTCGAGACCGCGCGGGTCAGCTGGGACGAATATGGCGAAGTCATCCTATGTGACAGCTACGACGAGATGCTGGCAGTGTCCGAAGATATCGCCTCGGAACATATCCAAGTGATGACCGACCGCGACGATTGGTTCCTGGAGAACATGACCAATTACGGCGCGCTGTTCCTTGGCCCCCGCACGAATGTGGCCAATGGTGACAAGGTGATCGGCACTAACCACACGCTGCCCACCAAGAAGGCCGGGCGCTATACGGGCGGCCTGTGGGTTGGGAAGTTTATAAAAACCCATTCTTATCAGAAAGTGGTGACAGATGAGGCGGCCACCCTGGTCGGCGAATATGGCTCGCGCCTGTGTATGCTGGAGGGTTTTGTCGGCCATGCCGAGCAATGCAATATCCGCGTGCGCCGCTATGGCGGATTGAACGTGCCCTATGGCGAAGGCGCGCCCTACCGGGATGCGGCGGAGTAATGGTCCGGGTGGGTGGGCCCGCCCACCCACCCCAACGGCCTGCGGCCTGTTTGGGGGCGTTGCCCCCGGCTTCGCCTCCCCCTGTTGTCATGTCTCAGATGACTGAACCGCGATGACTGAGAAGATCTCTTCCGCCAAGCGCGCCCTGTCCGGGATCGGGACGCGCTTTGCCTTGTCCGATATAGCGTCACCTGATTGTGTGGTCCGCCTAGCGCATCCGTTTGAGACGATGGATGTCTCAGCCTATGAGGCGCAGGCCTTGGGCGCCTTGGCGCGAGCCTTTCCTGACCTGGAGCGGCGCGTGACGATCGAGATCGCGGGGCAGGATGCGCGCGGCGAGCTTTGGGTGGGGCAGGCGGGCTATTATTGCGGTGTGTTCGATCAACATTTTCTGGACATCCCGCCCACCCGCCGCATGGCGGCGATGCGGTTCCATGATTTCTTTCAGGTCGACAGCGAAAAGGTTATCCAGATGCAATCGCTCTGGGATCTGCCCGAGGTGATGATGCAGGCCGGTGTTTGGCCCCTGTCGCCCTCGCTCGGGCGGGAATGGCAGGTGCCGGGCCCCGCGACGCAGGATGGCCTGCGTGTATCTGGCGATGGGGTCGCAGCCGTAGCGATTGTGGATGAGATGCTGGGCGCGCTCGGCAACGATCCGAGCGGCACACCATCCGACGTGATGGCACGCTATTGGCATTCGCATTGCTCCTGGTATGGCCCTGCCGGCATCGGAACCTGCCGCGGGATCGAGGGGTTTCGGAGACATCATCAGGCGCCGTTCTTGGGTGGTATGCCGGATCGCGTGGGTCTGATCGATCAGGGGCATCTCTTCGGCGAAGGGAATTATGTCGGCTTCACCGCCTGGCCCGGTATGGCGCTGACCTTGAGCGGCGGCACGTGGCTCGGCTTGCCTGGCGCCGGACAAAAGCTGGACATGCGCAGCCTCGACTTTTGGCGTATCGAGGACGGGCGGATTGCCGAGAATTGGGTATTAGTGGACCTGCTTCACGTCTATCATCAACTTGGAACCGACGTGTTGGCGCGGATGAAGGAGATCGCAAATTGAAATGCTGGACTAATACATATGCGATCTACTCACAGGTCTATTCGCTGATTTCACCTTCTGAATGTCATAATCTCGATATCTCATTCGGTCAGCCTCATGCCGCTTCCTAGGACCCCATCCTTCTCCTTGGCCGGAAAAAAAGCCTTCGTGCCGGGCGGGTCAAAGGGCATTGGCCTGGGATGTGCGGTGGCGCTTGCCGAAGCTGGCGCCCATGTGGTCATTGCAGCGCGCGGCGCAGAGGCGGTGCGATCCGCAGTGGAGCAGATCAATGAGGCTGGGTTCTCGGCAGAGGGTATCGCATTAGATGTCACCGATCTGGATTCGGTTGCAAATGTCATGGCTGCCGCCGGTCCGCTCGACATCCTGTGCAACTCCGCGGGGCTCGCGCGCCATGCGCCTGCGCTCGACACAACGCCTGCGGATTTCGACGCCGTCGTGAACATCAACATCCGCGCCGCCTATTTCTTGGCGCAGCAGGCGGCGCGCCAAATGGTCAATGGCGGCTCGATCATTCAAATCACCAGCCAGATGGGCCATGTCGGCGGTGCCGACCGCGCGCCCTATTGTGCGACGAAACATGCCGTTGAGGGGTTCACCAAGGCGATGGCCATCGAATGGGGGCCGCGCAACATCCGCGTGAACACGATCTGCCCGACCTTTGTGCGCACCGAATTGACCGCCGCCACCTTTGCCGATCCGAACAAGCGCGCCTGGATCGACGAAAAGATCAAGCTGCCCCGTGTGGCCGAGATCGAGGATGTGATGGGGGCGGTCCTGTTTCTTGCCTCCGATGCCAGCGCCATGATGACCGGCACTTCGCTGCTGATCGATGGCGGCTGGACCGCGGGGTAGACCATGCCCAAACGCCCGGAAAAACCCGATCGCAAAGTCACCTCCGTCGATGTTGCGCGCCATGCGGGTGTCAGCCAATCTGCGGTCAGCCGCGTGTTCACGCCGGGCGCCAGCGTGTCGAAAAAGATGGCCGAACGCGTGCGCGAGGCCGCCGACCAACTTGGGTATCGCCCCAACGTTCTGGCGCGGTCGCTGATCACGGGCCGGTCGCGGATCATTGGGCTTGTCGTCGCCTATCTGGACAATCCATTCTACCCCGATGCCTTGGAAAAACTGAGCGCCGCCTTACAGGCCCGCGGCTACCATATTCTTGTTTTCCTTGCCGGAAATTCCGATGAGGATGTCGATAGCGTGATCCAGGATCTATTGGATTATCAGGTGGATGGGATCATCGCCGCGTCGATCAATCTGAGCGGTGAATTGACCGATCTGTGCCGTGCGGCAGGCATTCCGGTCATGCTGTTCAACCGCGGGATCTCGGGCCTCGGGCTCAGCGCAGTGACCTCTGCCAATGAGATCGGCGGCGCCCGCGTGGCCGAGTTTCTGATCGATGGCGGGCACAAGAAAATTGCGCATATCTCCGGTTGGTTGGGCGCCTCAACCGGGCGCGACCGACGTGCCGGGTTCATTGCCGGGCTCGAGAAAGCAGGGATGCCGCTACATGCCGAAGCCGATGGCGGGTTTGACCGCGCCACGGCGGCCAGTGCCGCGCGCGCCATGATGGACAGCGCCGATCCGCCCGACGCGATTTTTGTCGGCAATGATCATATGGCGCTCGCCGTTATCGATACGCTTCGGTTCGAGATGGGTGTGGATGTGCCCGGTACGGTGTCCATTGTCGGCTATGATGATGTGCCCAATGCGGCCTGGCCCGCCTATGACCTGACCACATTGCGGCAGCCCGTCAATCGCATGGTGTCCAGCGCGGTCGATACGTTGCTGGCCGAGATCGAAGAGGGCCGAACACCCGGAACAATCACCGAAATTCAAGGAAATCTGGTGCTGCGCTCCTCTGCACGTCACCCCAAGGCCAAAGGACAAACGAGCATATGAAGGGTTTCGACGCCAAATTCCGCGACTTTCCCGACTACATCATTGGGATCACCAAAGAGATCTGGGAAGATCGCGGGATCGCCACGCTGCACCGTTATTACGCGCCGGATATCGTGGTTCGGGCCCCGGCCTCGATTGTCGTCGGAAATCAGGGCGTTATTGGCGCGACAATGGCGACGCTTGCCGAGTTTCCGGACCGCGTTTTGCTGGGGGAGGATGTGATCTGGTCTGGCTCGCCCGAGGAGGGGATGCTCAGCTCGCATCGTATTCTCAGCCAGGCAACCCATGCGGGCGATGGGGTTTATGGCGCTGCGACGGGCACCAAACTTGAATATCGCATCCTGGCCGATTGCCACGCCAAAAATAACGCGATCGACGATGAATGGTTGATCCGTGACCAAGGTGGGATCGTCCAGCAACTGGGTTGGACCCCCAAGGATTTTGCCGCCGATCAGATCGCGCGCGAAGGCGGCCCGCACTCGGCCACCAAACCGCTGACACCGGACAATGATCGGCCCGGCCCCTATACAAGCACCGGCAATGACAATCCCTGGGGCGCGCAGCTGGCCGATCTTCTGACACGCATCATGGGGGCGGATATGGCCGCAATCCCAGAGGTTTACGATCGTGCCTGTCATCTGGAATATCCCGGCCATGTCACGGCCCATGGCCCTGCTTCGGCGGATCGGTTCTGGATGGGGCTTCGCGCCAGTTTCCCGAACGCGGCGTTCAGCATCGATCACCAGATCGGTCGCGAGGATGCCCATATGCCGCCCCGCGCCGCCATCCGGTGGAGCCTTTGGGGCAAGCATGAAGGCTGGGGCGCGTTCGGTGCGCCGACTGGCGCGATGGTTTATGTGCTGGGTATCACCCATGCCGAATTTGGGCAGGTCGGCACCGAGGCGCCGAAGCTGCGGCGCGAATATACGCTCTATGATGAAACGGCGATCTGGAAGCAGATCCTGCTGGCGGAGGCTTAGGCCATGCGGAACATCCTGGCGGCCATCCTATGCATCGCGGGTCCCGGTATTGCGGCGGCCCAGGGCTTTGCGATTGACGATCTGCGGCAGCTATCGGTCGACACATCCGCCTTTCCAGGCAGCTTCACGGCCGAAGCAACATCGGCAGATCGGCTGACCATTGCCTGCCTCGATTGCGAGGCATTCGTCGCCATCGATGTGCGGCTCGGGCGGCAGGATGACGGCACCGAGGGGCGTGTCCGGTCCGGCGAAACCACGATCGACGATCTTGCGGCGATCTGCCAGGCGCGCGACGCCACCTGCCAGTTGGAGGGGGTAAATGTCGGCCAGGCCATCGGCTGGGTAACGAGTTTCGAGGGCATGCGCCCGGCCAGTACCACCGTTTTGCTGCGCGATGGGGATTTGTTGATGATCCGCGCCATTGCGGCAGATGTCGCAACGGCGCGTCGAATAGGGGAAATCACCCGCTCCGTTCTGGCGCCGACAATCATTGGGCCATAAAAGACGCAACAGTCCGATCCAGGGCCACAGACCAATTCGAGGAGCCTGACCATGACAATCCGCACCACCCACACGGGCAGTCTGCCGCGCAGCCAAGAGGTCGTGGATTTCATCTTCGCCCGCGAGAAGGAACAGCCTTATGACCCCGCCGCTTTCGATGTGGCGATGACGCAGGCCGTTGACGCAACCGTCGCGCGGCAGGTGGCAGCGGGGGTGGATGTTGTCTCCGACGGTGAGACGTCGAAGATCTCCTACGCCACTTACGTGAAAGACCGTTATACTGGATTTTCCGGTGATAGTCCGCGTAATGCGCCTGCAGATCTCAAGCAGTTTCCGGGTTTCTTAAAGCGTCTGGCCAATGATGGCGGCACGCCCACCTATGCAAGGCCCATGTGCACCGGCGAGGTGCGCTCGAAAGGGCAGGGAGAGCTTCAGAAGGATATCGACAACCTTAAGGCCGCGATGGCGAACCATGGGGCCGTCGATGGGTTCATGAATGCGGCCTCCCCCGGCGTGATCTCGTTGTTTTTACAGAACGATTTCTATCCCAGCCGCGATGCCTACCTCGCAGCGCTCGCTGATGCGATGGCCGAGGAATACCGCACCATCGTCGATGCCGGGCTGATGTTGCAATTGGATTGCCCCGACCTCGCGCTCAGCCGTCATATGCTGTTCAACGATCTCAGCGATGCCGAGTTTCTGAAGATTGCCGCCTCCCATGTGGAGGCATTGAATCACGCGCTGACTGGCATCGATCCCGCGCGGGTGCGGGTCCATATCTGCTGGGGCAATTACGAGGGCCCGCATATCTGCGACGTGCCGATGGAAACCGTTTTTTCCACGTTTATGTCGGTAAATGCGAGCCAACTCTTGTTCGAAACCTCGAACCCCCGCCACGCCCATGAATGGACGGTATTTCGCGACCGCGTTGCGGAAATTCCCGACGACAAGGTCCTTGTGCCGGGTGTTGTGGATACGACGACAAACTTCGTGGAGCACCCTGAGCTGGTGGCCGAACGGATTGCGAAATTCACCAATATCGTCGGCGCCGATCGGGTCATCGCCGGGTCGGATTGCGGCTTCGGTACCTTCGCGGGGTATGGGGCCGTCGACCCGGATATCGCTTATGCGAAGCTATCGGCCCTTTGCGAGGGCGCCAAGCTCGCGACGGAGCGCCTCTAAGCGCGTATCGTAGAAACATCAGAAAACGCCAGAAAATGCGCAGATAGCCTTGTGGATAGATCCGGGATTCACAAGACTAGGCGCGTCCGGCATCTTTGGGCAGGATCTCAGGCTCAGCTGTAGGCTTACCTGTGGCAACGTCAAAGAAGGGCGTCTTGCGCCACCGGCCCGATGTCAGCGCGCCCAAAGCGCGGCCCATCAAGGCCATGACGACCCGCCCGGTCCCATAGGACTTCGTTCCACCGCCCGCCTGCTGTACGAAGACATGGGCGCGGACCCGGCCAAGTGTGTTCGGGTCCTCAACGACCGAGTCTACAACGCTGACAAATGGAAACTTCGGCGTGCTTGCCGTTACACCGATTTGACGCCCGCAACAGCCCGCATACCACCGATAAGACCCTTTCGGCGTCAGCCGCGCGAGCCGCAAATGCTCAGAACCGGCTTCAATCGAAAAGCGGTCAGGTGAGGTCTGGAAAACACCAACCCCATCGACGGGCGTTACCTCAATGCCGAAATGCCGTTGTGCGCGTACGCAGCAACTGCAATGGCACACCGCCCGCGTCCCGCCATCGGCTTTGATATGCCCCTTCATCGCGCCGCACGCGCAAGACCAGGGGACATCCGCCATGGGTTACTTGCCAGCTGCTTTGCCGACGGGCATGGTGACAACATTCGATCCGGCATTCGCATCGATGAAGTCCAGCACCAGCGGACGGATATTATTGCGCCAGCTCTTGCCCGCGAAGATCCCGTAATGGCCGGCATTGGGCTCCAGATAGCTGGCTTTTTTCCCCTCGGGCAGGCCAGTCAACAGATCCAGCGCGGCGACGCATTGGCCCGGCGCCGAGATGTCGTCTTTGCCGCCCTCCACCGTTTTGACCGCCACCGTGGTGATCTTGCCCATATCGACCTGCTTGCCGTTCACGGCGAACACGTTCCGCGCGATCTCACGGTTCTTGAAGATCCGCTCGACCGTCGACAGGTAGAATTCGGCCGTCATATCCATAACCGCCAGATATTCATCGTAAAACGTGTTGTGCTTGTCGTGGTCGCCCGCTTCGCCCTTGGCCACGCGCATCACCTGGTCGGTGAAGGCCTTGGCGTGTTTTTCTGCGTTCATCGCCATGAACGAGTTCAGCTGTTGCAACCCCGGATAGACCATGCGGCCCGCGCCCGCATATTTGAAGCCAACGCGCTGCAGAACATAGCGCTCAAGCTGGCCCATCGTGACGCGGCGCCCGAAATCGGTCACATCCGTTGCCGCTGCGTCGGGGTCAATCGGTCCACCGATCAAGGTCAGCGTGCGCGGCTGCGCGTCGGGATCCATTTCAGCCAGATAAGCCGTCGCGGCCAATGCCAGGGGGGCGGGCTGACAGATCGCGATCACATGGGTATCGGGGCCCATCTCGCGCAGGAAATCCACCAGATACAGCGTGTAATCTTCAACGTCGAACTTGCCCTCGCTGACGGGAATATCGCGGGCATTGTGCCAATCGGTGATGTAGACGTCGCAATCGGGCAGCAGCGAGCGCACGGTGGACCGCAGCAGCGTCGCGTAATGGCCCGACATCGGCGCGACCAGCAAGACATTACGCCCCGTCGGCGCACGATCCTGCACCTTGAACCGGATCAAGTCGCCAAAGGGGCGCTCCACAATTGTATCCACGCTGACCAGATGATCGCGGCCATCCTCGCCCGGGACGGAGGCGATTTCCCAATCGGGCCGGGCGACCATGCGCGAAAAACTCCGCTCGGTCACTTCGCCCCAGGCCGCCGCCATCTGGAACATGGGATTCGCCACAAGGCCCAAGGCCGGGTACGAACACATCGCACGCGTCGATGCGCCAAGCCACTGATTGGTCACACGGATTGATTCCATGAGGTCGTAGGTGAGCATATATCGCATGTCGTACTCCAAGAGCCGCTACCGGTAGTCCCGGTTCATTTCGTCGCGTGGCTCCCTCACCCGAGCCTATGTATGTATGCAGATGCAGCAAAGAGCACGGGAAATCAAGGTGGGACACGACACAACCGAGACGGGCGACGGGAAAGAACACCTCGATCGCCTGAACGAAAACCTCGCAAAAGTTGAAGATCTGTCCAAACGTCTTGTCGCTGCGATGGGCCACCGTGCCCCGGCGGATGTTGGCCTTCAGGGCCCGGGTCAGGATCTCTATTTGAAGACCGGCGCGGCCTATTGGTCCGAGATGATGTCAAACCCCGGTAAGCTTCTGGAAACCCAGGCGCAATATTGGGGCCAGACCATGACACAGTTCATGGAGATGCAATCGGCCATGGCCGAGGGGAAGCTGCCGCTGTTCGACGATCACGCGCTCGATGGCGACAAACGGTTCGCCAACCCGCTGTGGCGCACCCATCCCTATTTCAACTTCGTGCGTCACCAATATGTGATGGGCGCCGAGGCCATCCGACAGGCGGTTGAAGCGCTCGACGGTCTCGAACCGCGCGACAAGTATCGAATCGAGTTCTTCGCCAATCAGGTGATCGAGCTGTTCTCGCCCACCAACTACTTCGCGACCAACCCCGACGCGCTGGAAAAGGCGGTGGAGACCGAAGGCGCCTCGCTGGTGCAGGGGCTGGAAAACCTGGTCCGCGATATCGAGGCCCATGGGGGCGAATTGCTCCCGACCCTGGCCGATCCCTCCGCCTTTGAGGTCGGCGGCAACATCGCCACCTCCGAGGGTGCCGTGGTCTATCGCAACCGCATGATGGAGCTGATCCAATACACGCCCACCACCGAGACGGTGCACAAAACGCCGCTGGTGATCTTCCCGCCCTGGATCAACAAGTTCTACATCCTTGATCTCAAGCCGCAAAACTCGCTGATCAAATGGATCGTCGATCAAGGCTACACGCTGTTCGTGGTGTCCTGGAAGAACCCTGACGAGGGCTACGAGGATATCGGGATCGAGGATTACGTTCAGGAAGGCTATCTGACCGTCATTGACGAGATCAAACAGATCACGGGCGAGGCACAGATCAACGCGATCGGTTACTGCATTGCGGGCACCATGCTGAACATGACACTGGCATTGTTGAAGGCGCGCGGCGATAAATCGGTGAAATCGGCCACGTTCTTCACGACGCTGACCGATTTTGCGAACCAGGGCGAATTCACCCCCTTCCTGCAGGACGATTTCGTCGATGCCATCGAACGTCAGGTGGATCAGGATGGTGTGCTCGACAGCTATTTCATGTCGCGCACATTTTCCTATCTCCGCTCGAAGGATCTGATCTACGGGCCCGCCGTGCGCAGCTATATGATGGGGGAGGCACCGCCCGCCTTCGACCTGCTCTATTGGAACGGCGACAGCACCAACCTGCCCGGCAAGATGACCGTCCAATATCTGCGCCGCCTGTGCCAGGGGAATGAGTTCGCCGATGCGGGGTTTGATCTGTTGGGCGAAACCGTGCGCCTGAAGGATGTCACCATCCCGGTTTGTGCGGTGGCCTGCGAGACCGACCATATCGCCGCCTGGAAGGATAGCTTCCGCGGCGTGGCGGGCATGGGCGCGCGGGACAAGACCTTCATCCTGTCGGAATCCGGCCATATCGCCGGGATCGTGAACCCGCCCAGCAAGAAGAAATACGGCCATTATACAAATCCCGGCGTCAAAGGCGCCCCGGAGGAATGGCTGGAAACAGCCAGCTACAACGAAGGCTCGTGGTGGCCGCTTTGGGAAGCCTGGCTGAAAAAGCGCTCGGGCAAGCAGGTGGCGGCGCGTCAGCCCGGGGCCGATGGCCATAAAATCTTGGCGCCAGCGCCCGGCACCTACGTCAAAGAAGGCAAAGCGGCCTGATTTCACTCCATAAATCGCGCTTATGCTGCAGTGCAGAAAAATCTTGACATTCTGCACTGCAGCATTCATATTCTGTGCACACGCAGCAATCGCCTGAGACGGGATTGCGCCGCGCGCAGAACAAGGATTGGAGATTTACAATGGCTACCGCCAAAACACCCGACTTCAGCAAGTACATGACCGAAATGATGGCATCGTTCCCAATGGACATGTCCGCCATGAACGATGCGTTCAAGTCGCAGGCCACGATGGCCGAGAAGATGTCGAAAGTTGCCCTGGACGCAGCTGAAAAGTCGACCGAGATTTCCTCGAAGTGGACCAAAGACACCATCGCAAAGATGGGCGACGTCGCTTCCGTGAAGCCCGAGCCCGCCGATTACACCAAATCGGTCACCGACTTCGCGTCCGCTCAGGCCGAAATGGCTGCTGAATCCATGGCCGCCTTCGCTGAGGTCGCCAAGAAGGTTCAGATGGAAACCGTCGAGCTGATGATGGCCGCTGGCAAAGAAGCCACTGAAGAGGCCACCGCCGCTGTGAAAAAAGCCACCTCCGAGGTGACGACGGCTGCCAAGAAAGCAACCGCGAAGTAATCGCGACACGGATTGCGCGGCGGGTCACACACGTACCTCCCATCCCGCCGCGCAGATCGATCCCCGTCCCTCCCGGCGGGGATGGCGCAAACCCGGCGGCTCTGGTCCTCCCCCAGACCGTCAGGATTGCGCCACGTGAAAGGCGGATTGGGCAACCGGTCCGCTTTTTGCTTTTTGCGGGCAAACTTCCCGCAATCCTTTATAAGAACTCGAAAAAACGCCGATTGCTTTTCTGAGCCAGCGGCGTAGGCTCGTTCCATGCTGCGCCGCAATAGCGACGGTGCAGCACAAACGGGAGGGGATAAGAATATGGCCAAACCCACCGCCAATGCCGACGAACCGCTGTTGATCAAACGCTATGCGTCGCGCCGACTCTATAATACCGAAACCTCCGACTACGTGACGTTGGAGGATATTGCGGGGTTTATCCGCACCGGGCGGGACGTGAAGATCGTCGATCTGAAATCCGGTGATGACCTGACCCGGCAATATTTGCTGCAGATCGTCGCCGAACATGAATCCCGGGGTGAAAGCGTGCTGCCGATTGCGGTGCTGAACGATCTGGTGCGCAGCTATACGACCCAGGCGCAATCGGTCGTGCCCGATTTCCTCGCCGCAAGCTTCGAGATGCTCAAGCAGGGCCAGTCCAAGATGATGGACAATATGGCTGCTATGAATCCGATGGCCACGATGCCCGGGTTCGAGGCGATGCGCGCCCAGCAAGAGGCGTTCTTCAAGGCCATGACAGGCGGGATGGGCGGACAATGGTCCGGCCCCACGGGCGACGAGACCGAGATCGCCGAGGATGCCGCACCCGCCGAGGAATTGGACGAGATCAAGCGCCAACTCGCCGAATTGCAGAGCAAACTCAGCAAGATGTAACCCGCCATGGGCCGATTGCTCCGCGCGCTTGGCAGCAAATTGATCAATGCATTGCTCTATTGGGGCGTGGTGTTTGTTGTCAGCTATTTTGGGACCGTCATGGCCTATTGGCTGATCTATCTGTTCGTCAGCCTCGGCGGTCTGGTCGGTCTGAGTGATGGCGGCTGGGACCGCCCCTGGCGCGGCGCCATTGGTCCCGGGCTCATCTCTTTCGCGGCTATCTGCGCTACTCTGGCGACCCTCGCCAACCTCCGCGACTGGTGGCGCGTCGACCAAAGCTGAGCCCGAACGCTGGCAGGCGCCCACGGCTCCGGCATGTGGGACAAACTGCCCTTCGCAAGCTTAGGCTTTTCGCCAGACGGATACATGCTGTGTACTCAATCTATCAAATGGCGAGCGATCCCAGTCGGACCATCTGAATTCCAGCTCAAGCCCCGCCATCATCGCCATAAGATCGAGTTCGGACGGCCAAGCGTAGCGAAATGGAATCGACTGATACTTGTGATTGTCCTCCGTCATCCAAACATGGTGCGAAATGTAGCTTTGCGTCGTGATGTCGAATTCGTCGATACCGACATGATGATCGCTGCGCGCGAAGGCGAGCCTCGTTTCTCCGAATGGCAACTTCTGGAGAGGCGGCAACAGCGTTTCGACGAGAAATCGACCTCCGGGCGCCAGATGCCGCGACGCGTTCTTGAAGCATGCGATCTGCGCGTCTTGCGCTGTCAGATTGTCGATGGTGTTGAATACTAGAAAAACCAGCGAGAATTCTCCCGCAACGCGTGTGGAGGTCATGTCGCCCAAGACGACCTCGATCGGCTCCCCACTCTCCTTTTCTCGCAGCTTACGCACCATTGCACTTGAAAGCTCGATGCCTTTGACGCGCGCGCCCCGTTCGGCCAAGGGCAAGGCCACGCGTCCGGTTCCGATTGCAAATTCCAGGATGTCGCCGTCGCAAGACAGGTCGATCAGACAATCCACCGTCTTACGGATCAGCGATGGATCCGTGTCGCTGAGGTTCTGATCGTAGGTTTTTGCGACCTCTTCATCAAAATACCCGTCGTCGCCCATTGGATTATGTCCTCAATTGCTCCGGCGCAGGGACGGCCCCTGAGATAGCGGCTGAGGGAGCGAAAGGCCCACCGGGCAAGGGCGCAAATCGCCTGTCACCGCGCCAAGTCCGTAAAGACCTGCCGCAGCGCGGCGTCCAGTTTTTCGCACATCTCGTCCATTTGCGCGTCGGTCAGGGTGAAGGGCGGGCAGAGCACCACCGATTGCCCCAGCGGGCGGCAGATCAGCCCGTGATCGGTGCAGGTATTGGCGATGCGCTCGCTGACGCTCAATTCGGCCTCAAACGGCACTTTCCCCTCCCGGTCGCGCACCGCCTCCAGCGCCCACATATAGCCGATCCCGCGCAGCTCTCCGATATTCGGATGCTGGGCGATCTGGCGCAAACCGGTCTCCATCCGTGCTGTGCCCGCGCGGACCATCTCCATCAGCCCTTCCTCCAGCACCACATCGATGGCCTTCAAGGCAACCGCGCAGCCCACTGGATGGCCCGAGGCCGTGAAGCCATGGGGGAATTCCTCGACCGGGTCGATGGCGGCCTGCAACCGGTCGGTCATGTCTGGCCCCAGCATCACCGCACCCATTGGAAAATAGCCCGCCGTCAGCGCCTTGGACGAGATGATCGCATCGGGCACGAAGTCATAGGTCTCGCAGCCCCAGACATTGCCGGTGCGCCCAAAGCCGCAAATCACCTCGTCGGAGATCAGCGGAATGCCGTGGCGCTTCAGCACCGCCTGGATCGCCTGGAAATAGCCCTTGGGCGGGGGAATGACCCCGCCCGCCCCCAGCACCGGCTCGGCAAAAAACGCGGCAATCGTGTCGGCCCCTTCGCGGGCGATCACCGCGTCCAACTCGGCGGCCAGGCGTGCAGTGAAACCGGCCTCGCTTTCGCCGTCGCGTCCCTCGCGCCAATAATGCGGGCAGGTCAGGTGCACAAACCCGTCCAGCGGTAGGCCGAATAGCGCGTTATAGGGTTTGGCCGTCATCGAGGCGCTGACCACCGTGACCCCATGATAGGCATTGCCCCGCGTCAGGATTTTGCGCTTTTCCGGCGTGCCCTCGGCCTGGCCCATGAACCACAGCATCTTGACCAGCGTGTCATTCGCCTCGGACCCGGAATTGGTGTAGAACACCTTGCCGCGATCCCAAGGCGACACCGCGATCAGCCGTTCTGACAAAGCCACGGTCTGGTCCGACATCCGCCCGAAAAACGCGTGGTAGCCGGGGAAGCGGTCATATTGCGCTTTGGCGGCCTCAGCCAGGCCAGCATAGTTGAACCCGGCCACCATGTTCCAGAGGCCCGAATTGCTGTCGAGATAGCGGTTGCCATTGGTGTCGAACACATAGGGCCCGTCGCCATGGGTGAGCACCACAGTGCCGCGGTCGCGGATCGAGGGCAGGTCGGTGAACCCGTAAAGCGAGTATTCCTCGGCCCGCGCCTCCCAGGAATTTGGCTGATGGGTGTTCATATCTCGCCTCCGTTTCCGCCAGGACGCTACGCCCGGCGGGAAGAGGGCTCAATAGGGAAAAGGGTAACGTCGCATGCCCACCACCGGCGCCAAACGCGACAGCGCGGAGTCAAGGCCGAAGGCCGCCGCGCATCGCCGGGTCGCCCCCTCGGCACGGCGATGTGTCTAATCTTGGTGCCCCGAACATGCGGAGCGCGGGGTTGAGGGATAAAGTGAAAAGAACACCCATCGGATCGCCATGCCGCGGCCCGGCGATGCGCGTCTCAGCACACCCTTACGCCACCGCGCGGTCATCGCCTTTCACATCCCGCGCCGCGGCGACCAGCGCTTCGGCGATGAAATCCAGATCCGCCTTTTGTAACCGCGCGGGCAGGCGCACATCGCAGGCGCGCATCAGCATCGCCCGGGTTTGCGGCAGGTCCGGCACATCGCCGGGAATGAACTGCCAGTTCCAGAAGGCGCGCGCATTGTCGTTGGACAGGCCAAAGACCTGCACCTTCACACCGCGCTCCGCCGCTGCATCGGCAAAGGCTTTCGCCTCACTATCCGAGACAAAGCCTTGCAAGTTAAACTGGATCGAATCCGGCGCGCGATCTTCGGGCGCTAACGCATCGGGCACCGCCAGCCAGGGCGAGGCATTCAGCAAATTCGCGACATAATCGTGGTTCGCGCGCCCATCGCGCACCCGGCGTGCCACTTCGGGCAATTGTGGGCGGATCACGGCGGCACTCAGGTTCTGCATCCGCAGATTGTAAAGCGGCAGCTTGTTCTGCCAGCGTGCGAAGGCGATCTCCAATTCCGGGTCGTTCTGCCCCTCGGGGCCCTTATGCTTTTTCCAGTTATGCTCATAGGCGCCCGACATGATCACCGCCCGCGCCACCAGATCGGCATCGTCTGTCACCAGGATCCCGCCCTCACCGGCATTGACCAGCTTGTAGCTTTGGAAGCTGAAGCAGCCGACCTTGCCAATCGTCCCGATCTTGCGGCCATGCCAAGTGGTGCCAAGCGAATGGGCGGCGTCTTCGATCACCGGGATATCGGCGGCCTCGCAAGCCTCTATGATCGCATCCATATCGCTGGTATGGCCGCGCATATGGCTGATGATCACCGCATCCACGCCGGGCAGTTTCGCCAGGAAATCAGCCACATCGATCCGGTAATTCTCGCCGACTTCGCACAGAACCGGCTGCATCCCCGCATGCACGATCGAGGATGGCACGGCGGCAAACGTAAAGGCCGGGATCATCACCTTGGCGCCCTTGCGCAGGCCCAAAGCCTCCAGCGACAGGAACAACGCCGCCGAACAGGACGAGACGGCGAGCGCGTATTTCGTGCCCATCAATGCGGCAAAATCCTGTTCCAGCAGAGCCACAGGCGCATCGGCGGGCGCGGTATAGCGAAACAGATCACCCGATTGCAAAAGCCGGTCAATCTCGGCCCGGGCCGCCTCGGGAATGGGCTCCGCATCGTAGACATTCGGCGCCGGCACATGATCGAGAGACATATATTCACCTTTTTGAAATGTGTCTTTTCAAAAATCTTATACTGCAAAACCGGCGCGCTGCGAAACCCCCATATCGACCCCATGGCGATAGCCTGCCATCTCAGTCCGCGCGAGGGCCCGCCACCACGTCCGACACGCCCAAAATCATGCGCGAATTCTCGCCGTTTGGGGGATCGGATCCGTGCATTTCGCCTTGCATTCCCACAGCCCCGCCGGGACTGTTCCCGCCACGGCAGGGACGGCGTAACGCTCTGTTATTGTGGACACTCATGGACAAAAGACTGCTTATCGAATTCACTCCCGGGATCGCGTTCTGGATCGGGAATTCCATCGACGGACTCTTTCTGGGCGCGGGCCTGGCCGCCATCGCGACAATCTTCGCAATCATCCTGCGATGGCGCTGGGATCGACGGCTTCCTTGGCTGGCGATCACGATTTTCGCCGTCTCGATGGTGATGTTGATCCTTGGCCTGTTCAACGACGACGCGACCTTTGTGAAGATCAGCGGCACGGTCACGTCGGTGGCATTCGCCGTGATCCTGGCCTTCGGTCTTCTGTTGCGCCCGCCCATGCTGCAACAAAGCATGGGGTACAAACTCTTCCTTACCCGCGAGGGCTGGCAGGTGATGCATTTCACCTGGATCGGCGTGTCCCTGATCCGAGCCGCCGCCAATGAGGTCGTCTGGCGCACGACCTCGGATGACACCTGGGTTCTCTATTCGGTGATCTCCGATTTCGGGTGGTTTGCGGTCTTGTTCGTGGCAACGGGTGTGATCATCCACTTCTACTGGGATGAGGATGAGGATGAGGATGAGGATGAAGAGGAGGAGGAAGATTAGCTTTCTCCGATCTCGGGCCTTCTCCGATACCGGGGTGGCGGCGCCTAGACGCCCAGCCGGTCGCGCAGGGCAAACCAGCTCATCGCCAGGGCCAAGATCGGCGCGCGGAACGCGGTGCCGCCGGGAAAGCTGGGCACAGGCAGCGCGTCAAGCGTCGTCAGACCCTTCGCCTGGCCCAACACCGCCTCGGCCATCACCCGGCCCGCCACACCCGACAACGATACGCCCAGCCCCGAAAAACCCGCCGCCGAGATCACGTTTTGCCCAACCCGCGCCACATGTGGCAGACGCGTGGGGGTGATCGCCAATGTGCCGCCCCAGGCATGGTCGATCCGCGCCGCGGCCAGTTGTGGGAACATTCGGGCGATCTTGGCCTTTAGCGGCTGTTCAATCTGCCGTGGGAACCCCAGCCCATAGCTTTCCAGCCCACCAAACAGAAACCGCCGGTCGGCGGTGAACCGAAAGTAATTCACCACAAACCGCTCATCAGAGATGGCGATATCCTCGGCCAACACGTCCAGCCACAGATCGGGCAGCGGTTCGGTCACCGCGATGAACGAATTCATCGGCATCACGCGCCGGTTCACCGGCGGCATCAACCCCGGCAGATATCCGTTGCCCGCCAGGATCGCATGGTCGGCAGTGACGGTGCCGCGCAGACACCGCAACTGCACCGGCGCGCCGGGGCGGATCTCCAACACTTCGCTGCGTTCATGGATCACGGCGCCCGCCGCCTCGGCCTCTGTCGCCAATGCATGGGTATAGGCCAGCGGATGCAGATGCCCGCCGGACCGGTCGTACCAACCGCCCACATAATCCTCGGTCTTCACCAGATCGCGAAACGCTTTTGTGCCCAGAATCTCGACATGATGATCGAAAGTCGTCGCCAGAAACGCGGCCTCGGCAGGGTAGGCGGCAAAGTCGGACACATGGGGTTCGGCCTGGGCCCAGCCGGTGCGAAACGCCGTGTCCGGGTGGCGCGCGCAGACCTCTTTTAGCTGCGCCAGGCCCGATTGCGACAGATCCCACAGATCGTGCGCGGCCTTGTCGCCCAGCCGCGCGTGGAGCGCGCTCATATCCCAATTGTAGCCGGGGATGACCTGCCCGCCATTGCGGCCCGAGGCGCCGAAGCCCACGCGATGCGCTTCCAGCACGACAACGCGCAAGCCCGCTTCGGCCAGGATCTTGGCTGCCCAGAGCCCGGTGAACCCGGCGCCCAAAATCACCACATCGGCGCGTGCATCTGCGGTCAGCTTCGGGCGCAGGGGCCGCTCGGGCACGCTGGCCGCGTACCAGGATGGTGCATGCTGCCCCGGTTTGTCGTTGCGATACAGGGCGCTCATTGAAACTGACGGGGCACCGGTGGATCGGCAGCGCCGTCGAGGTCGCAGAACACCCGCACCTCGCGCCCCTCGCGCAGGGCCAGAAGATGGTCGGCAGTGATGCAGCCCGCATCGATCAATTCCCCCAGTGAGCGCGGCTGCGCCTCGGGCCCCGGCGCTGTTTGCGCCGCGTCACGCAGATCTGCATCGCTGCGCGCCAAGATCGGGCCGTCCCACAGCCACACCGCCAGCGCGACGCCGCTTGCCGCGATCAGGCCGGTTTCGATCCACCACATCTGAGATCCGGGCAGATGATCAGACATTTAACAACAGATGCTCCCGCTCCCAGGGGCTGATGACATGCAGAAATTCACGATATTCCAACTGCTTCACAGCTGCATAGACTCGCACGAAATCGTCACCCAGGACCTGACCGATGGCCTGGTTCGCCTCCATCAGACCCAGCGCATCGCCCAGACCACGTGGCACGCCCGACTCCGCCGAATAGGCGTCACCGTGATATTCATCCGAAGGCGGCTGACCCTCGATCAGGCCGAGATAGCCGCAGGCCAGCGAGGCGGCAATGCCCAGATAGGGGTTGCAATCCATCCCCGGCAGGCGATTTTCGACCCGCCGGCTATCGGCATCGCTGACCGGCACGCGCAGGCCGGTGGTGCGATTGTCCCGGCCCCATTCCAGGTTAATCGGCGCGGCAAAATCCGGCACATAGCGGCGGTAGGAATTCACATAGGGCGCCAGCAAAGCGATCACCGCGGGCAGATGGCGCTGCATCCCGCCGATGAAATGCGCAAAGGCGGGCGTTTCGGCGCCGCTCTCGTCGGAAAACAGGTTCCGCCCGGTCTCGGCATTCACGACCGAATGGTGGATATGCATCGCGCTGCCGGGCTCACCCGCTATGGGTTTGGCCATGAAGGTCGCATAGCACTCGTGGCGCAGGGCCGCTTCGCGGATCATCCGCTTGAAATAGAACATCTCATCGGCCAGCCGCACCGGATCGCCGTGGCGCAGGTTCAGCTCGATCTGGCCCGCGCCGCCCTCGTGCAGGATGCCGTCGATCTCCAGCCCCATCGTGTCGGCGAAATCGTAGATATCGTCGATGATCGGGCCGTATTCATCCACCGCGCTCATCGAATAGGCCTGACGCGCCGCGGCGCGGCGCCCGGATCGGCCCATGGGCGGCTCGATCTCGCGGGCCGGATCGGTGTTGGGCGCGACCAGGTAGAATTCCATTTCGGGCGCCACAATCGGGCGCCAGCCCCGCGCCTGGTACAGATCGACCACCCGTTTCAACACGTTGCGCGGCGCAAACGGCACCGGCTGACCCGATTGATCGGCAATGTCGTGGATCACTTGCAGCGTCCAATCCGCGGTCCAGGGCGCCGGGATCGCAGTGTCCCAATCCGGCGTCAGGATCATGTCGGGCTCGGTAAAGCCTTCGGCGACCGCATCGGCCCAATCGCCGGTAATGGTTTGGAAGAAGATCGAATTGGGCAGGTAGAACTGGCTTTGCTTAGCGAATTTCGCGCCGGGCATCGCCTTGCCCCGCGCCACACCGGCCAGGTCCGAAACGATGCATTCCACCTCGTCCAGAACCCGCCCGTCCAGATAGGCGCGGGCGGTGTCGGGCAGGTGATCCAGCAGGGCGGAGGTGGCGGAGGATTTGCTCATGTTGCCTCAAGCCGGGGCGCGTGCCGGGCATCGGCGCCCTCCAACACATCGGCCAGCCAATCGGCCATGGCGCGGTTGTCATTCGGACGGTCCAGAGCGTTGCGCGCGGCGGTAATTTGGCCCGCGCTGAGGGGGTCGGAGCGAACCTCAAGCAGCGTTTCGATGACCGAGCTGGGGAATTCCGGATGCGGCTGCACGGTCAGGATCCGCGGGCCGATGGCCAGGATCGCGGCCGCGCAATGCTCGGTCTCGCCCAGGATCTGCGCGTCGGGCGGCAGGGCGGTCACCTGATCCTGGTGCCAGGCATTCATCGCTAGATGATGATCGCCGACGCGATAATCGCGCCGCCCGACCTGCCACCCGCCGTGAAACTTTTCGACCTGGCCGCCCAGGGCCTGGGCGATGATCTGGTGACCGAAGCAGATGCCCACCAACGGACGATCCGTCGCGGCGATGGCGCGGATCAGATCCTCCAGAGGCGGAATCCAGGAATGGGCTTCATAGGCACCATGTTTCGAGCCGGTGACCAGCCAGCCATCGGCGGCATCGGGGCCCGGGGGAAAGTCATGGTCGACCACGGACCAGAGTGTCTGGTCAAAGCCGCGATGCGCGAAAAGCGTGCCGATCAACGCCCCGTAAGCGCCGTCCGTGGCAGCGACTTCATCGGGCACGTGGCCGCATTGCAGGATACCGAGACGCATGGAGATGCCTTCGTTTGACGTGGTGCGAGCCTATGGGCGCTGGGGACGGGCGGCAAGAGTGGCTGGGGGCTCTGCCCCCTCGGCTGCGCCGCCCCCCGGGATATTTTTGAAACAAAGAAAGGCGGAGGTGCTCGGATCAGACCGTATCGAGATAGAGATCCTGCTGTTCCTCGGGCGTCAGATCGGCCATGTCGCGCAGTTCCTGGCGTTTGGTGGCGAGGAAATTGGCGCGCAATTCTGGCGCAAGGATCCGAGCGATTTCCGGGCTTTGATCGAAGGTGGCGATTGCGTCCGCCCAGGTGATCGGCAGGCGCGGCAGATCCTGGGCATAGGCGTTGCCGGTGACGGGCGGGCCCGGATCGGTGGCGCGTTCGATCCCGTCCAGGGCGGCGCCGAGGATTGCGGCGAGGAACAGATAGGGGTTGATATCGCCCCCCGCGACGCGGTGTTCGATGCGGCGTGCGGCGGGGGTGCCCGCGGGCACGCGCAAGGCCGTGGTGCGGTTTTCATAGGCCCAGGCGGCGGCAATCGGCGCGTGGGCCCCGGGCACAAACCGGTCGTAGGAGCTGGCATGGGGCGCGAAGATCAGCATCGACCCCGCCATCGCTGCGAGGCACCCGCCGATGGCATGATGCAGCGCCTCTGTGCCTTCGGAACCACCATTGTCGAAGATGTTGCGTCCCTCGGCGTCCAGCACGCTGAAATGCGTATGCAACCCGTTGCCAGCATAGTCGGGATAGGGTTTCGCCATGAAGCTGGCCGCAAATCCATGGCTGCGCGCCAGGCCGCGGGTCAGGAGTTTGAACAGCCAGGCATCGTCGGCGGCCTTCAGGGCGTCGGCCTGGTGGTCGAGATTGATCTCGAACTGGCCAGGCCCGGCCTCGGAAATCATCGTATCGGCGGGGATATCCATCGCCTCGCAGCCGTCATAGAGCGCGGTCAGAAACGCGTCGAACGCATCCAATTGGCGCAGGGCCAGGATCTCGGCCTGGTGGCGCCGTTTGCCGGAGCGGGGGGAGGGCGGCACGCGCAGCTCGCGGCCCCTGTCGTCGATGATGTAGAATTCCAGCTCGGTCGCGACGACCGGGGTCAGGCCCCGCGCGGCATAGCGGTCGAGCACAGCGCTAAGCGCATGGCGCGGGTCACCGGGATAGGGCGCGCCATCCTCGTCGAACATCCAAATCGGCAAGAGCGCGGTGGGCGTGTCGAGCCACGGGACGGGGACGAAGCCGCGCTCGGTCGGGCGCAGCACACCGTCCGGGTCGCCCGCCGCGAAAAGCAGCGGGCTGTCTTCGATATCCTCGCCCCAGATATCCAGGTTCAGAACCGAATAGGGAAAGCGCGTGCCGTCTTTGATCGCCTTGCCCGCCGAGCGCCGCGCGATGCGCTTGCCGCGGGCCTGACCGTTGAGGTCGGCGGCGATCATACGGATCGATTTGATCTCGGGGTGTTGGGCCAGGTAATCGTCCATGGCCGCGACGCGCGGGGGATCGGTGGGGCGGGTCACGGCTATCGGATCAGGTTGGGGCGGATGCGCAGCTTCGGCCGTGCCGCCCGCGGCAAATGCCGGTTCAGACGGCGGTTCACCGCACCGAACAGCACGATGATGCCGAGGGTCAGCAGGACGAAATAGGTCGCCACAATGGGATAGGGGATAAAGGGGTTGAATGTTCGATCTGCGAAATAGCGCGCGTAATACAGCGCATCTCCGCTTTGCTGGAAGGCGGGGAAAGAGCTGAAAAAGACAAGTGCCGTGGCGTGGAACAGGAAGATCGCCTCGTTCGTATAGGCGGGCCAGGCCAGCCGCATCGTGGTGGGAAAGGTGATGCGACGGAACTTCGTCCACCCGCTTAGGCCATAGGCATCCGCGGCCTCCAGATCGCCTTTGGGCACCGAGCGCAGGGCGCCGTAAAAGATCTCGGCGGCATAGGCGGAGGTGTTGAAGAACAGCACAATCAAGGCGCCCAGCCAGGCGCGGGCGAACCAGCGTGTCTCGGCCTCGATCGCGATACCGAGGATCTCGAACTCGACGCCGACACGGGGCAGCAGAACAAACGCCTCATAGGCCATGAAGAACTGAATGAACAAAGGCGAGCCGCGGAACAGGAAGATGAACCATTCTGCCGGTTTGCGCAGGATCCGACGCGGCGAGGCCTTGGCCACGGCCAGTGCCACGGCAAAGAAGAAGCCCAAGGACAGGGCCAAGACACCGAAATAGACGTTCCAGATCATGCCGGAGCCGATCAGCACCACCTGTTCGCACAGGCCGATATCGCCCTGGGGCAGGCGCCGTTCGCCCATGCCAAGCGCGCGCAGGGCGTAGGCGTTGAAGGCCTCGGCGCAGGTCATGCCGCCGCCTTTCGCATGGCCTCACCGCCCGCCGTGGCCTGACCACGCGACAGACGGCGGGTCAGGCGGGACAGCACAATTTCGGAGATCCGGGTGAAGCCGAGATAGAAGATCAGCAGCGCCAGGAAGTACCAGAACCGCCAATCGGGATGGGGATAGGCGAAGCGGGAATTGCGCGAGCCGCCGATTTCCCGCGCCCAATAGACGATGTCTTCGATCCCCAGCAGGAACAGAAGCGGCGTCGCCTTGATCAGGATCATCCAGATATTGCTGAGCCCCGGCAGCGCGTAGATCCACATTTGCGGCACCAGAACACGACGGAAGATCTGGCGTTGGGTCATGCCATAGGCGGCGGCGGTTTCCAGTTGTTGCTGGGGCACCGCATTCATCGCGCCGAACAGGACATTGCCGCAAAACGCGCCGAACACGATGGCATAGGTGAAGGCGGCGAGCCCGAAATTATAGCCTTCATGCACCCATTGCGGGGCGGTGCCGGGCGGCGTGCGGGCGCTGTCGCAGACCAGGAAATTGGCGCCCTGGCGCACGGGCTCGGTCCAAGTGGGGCATTGCACGACATGGCGCAGATATTCGATGCCCTGATCCAGGACCAGAACGAAGAACAGGAAGAACACGATATCCGGCACGCCGCGCACCATGGCAGTGTAGCCTTTGCCCAGCCAACGCGCGGGTGCCACGTGACTGCGCGATGCGGTGGCGGCGGCAAAGCCAAACGCCAGCGACAAGGGCGCGGCCACGGCGATCAGGGTGAATACCGTCAGAAAGCTCTGATAAAACAGCATATGCACGCCGTTGGTCAGATAGCATGAGAACCAGCGGAAGGTGCCCAGAACGGAGGGGTCGGCGCAGAATTCGAACATCAGGCGGCCTCCAACGCGTTGAGCAGGGCGTCGGCGGTGCGCGCGGGATCTTCAAGCTGCGGCAGGTGGCCCAATCCGGACAGCTCGGTCAGCGGGGCGCCGATGGCCTGGGCCAATGCCTGCCCGCGCGCGAGCGGGATCCAGGGATCCGCGCTGCCCCAAAGCACCTGCGCCGCGATGCGAAGATTGGGAAATTCAGGTTCGATCTCAGCGGTATAGCGCTCATCAGCCAGGGCGAATTGGGCGTAGAAGGCGGCCTGACCCTCGGCGCCGCGCCAGGGCACTTCCAGCGCCTCAAGATCGTCATCGGGCAAATCGCGGGTCAGTGCGCCCTGAATATAGGCGCAGACGATGGCCGCATGGATATGGGGCGGGACGCCGGTAAAGGCGTCGATATGGCGGCCGACATGGGCGAAGAAATCCGACCCCCAGGGCCGCATCGCCACCACATTCATCAGCACATAGGCGCCGTAATCGCGCCCATGCAGAAGGTGCGCGCGCAAGGTGACGGCGCCGCCGAAATCATGGGCGATGATGGCAGGCGCATCCAGGCCCCAATGGTCCAGCATCTCGCCGAACACTTCGCCCTGGGTGTCGAGCGACATGGGGCGCGGACCGGTTTTCGCCGATTGGCCAAAGCCGGGCATGTCATAGTAATGGCAGGTGTAGTGCCGCGCCAAAGCGGGCAGAACCCGAGACCAGGCATAGGATGACCAGGGCCAGCCATGGGCCAGCACCAAAGGCGGACCATCCCCGTAGCGCGCTGCGGCGACACGGCCTGCCGATGTCTCATATATCTCGGGAAGGGACCACATGGGCGGTGTGGGCAGGGCCGCGCGGGCCCCGCCCGATGCCAATCACCAGGTTTCGGCTTCCTCGCCGAACCATTCGACGATCAGAGCGTTCAGCGTGCCGTCTTCCTTCATCGCCGTGATCTGCTCGTCGAAGGCTGCGATCAGCTCATCGCCTTCGCGCAGGCCCATGCCGACGCCGCCGCCCAGGGCGACCGGATCGAGGATCACGTCGAGATCGCTGTCTTCGGCTGCGATGCCCAGGATGAAATCGCCATCGGCAAAGACCGCGTCGGCCTCGCCATTGCGCACGGCAGCGACGGTTTCATCGGGGGTGGCGAACTCGATCAGCGTGACGCCTTCGATCTCGGCAATGTAGCCCGCCTGGATCGTGTTGGTCTGGGCCGCGATGACCGACCCGTCGAGCTCGATCTCATCCATCGCCATGAACAGCGACGAGGTGGGCGGCAGGTAACCTTGGGTGAAATCGATCACCTCGTCCCGCTCATCGGTGATGCTCATCCCTGCGATGATCGTGTCATAATTGCCCGAAGTCAGGTTGGGGATGATCGAATCCCAATCGTTCAGGACCCATTCGCAGGTCAGTTCGGCGCGAGCGCACAGCTCATCGCCAAGCGCACGTTCGAACCCGTCAACCTCACCATTGTCGTTGATGAAGTTATACGGAGGGTAGGCGCCCTCGGTGCCCATCCGCACAACGCCATGGCCATCGGCCAAGACGGCGCCCGCGGTCAGGGCCAGAAGGCCGGTCGTCAGTAGGATCTTTTTCATGGTTTTCTCCCTGTCTGAAGATATTGCCCTGCGGGCAAGAGGCATCCTCATGCCGCGTCTGAATGGCTGAGGAATTGGCGGAGGCGCGCGGATTGGGCGCGGCCAAAAAGGTCGGAGGGCGGGCCTTGTTCTTCGACCAGCCCCTCGTGCAGAAACACGATATGCGATGACAGATCGCGCGCCATGCGCATGTCGTGGGTGACCAGGATCATCGTGCGGCCTTCTTCGGCGAGGCCGCGGATGACGCGCACGACTTCCTGTTCCAGTTCCGGGTCGAGCGCCGAGGTCGGCTCGTCGAACAGAAGCGCGCGGGGTTGCATGCAGAGCGCGCGGGCGATGGCGGCGCGTTGTTGCTGTCCGCCGCTGAGCTCCGCGGGCCAGGCATCGCATTTGGCGCCGATGCCGACTTTATCGAGCAGTTGGCGCGCGCGATCCTCAACCTCGGCCTTGTCTTCACCCAGGACGGTGACGGGCGCTTCCATCACGTTTTGCAGGATGGTCATATGCGACCAGAGGTTAAACTGCTGAAACACCATCGACAGATTGGTGCGAATGCGGCGGACCTGTTCGGGGTTGGCCGGGCGGCGGGCATGACCCGTGCCGGTCCAGTCGAGCGGCTCCCCCTCGAACCTTATCTCACCCTTTTGGCTGTTTTCCAGCAGGTTGGCGCAGCGCAGAAGGGTGGATTTGCCCGAGCCCGACGACCCGATCAGCGACACGACATCCCCCGCCCGCGCGGTCAGATCGACGCCCTTCAGGACGTCGAGATCGCCAAAGCTTTTGTGCAATCCGGTGATCTCGATCACCGGGGGTGTGGGGTCTGACACGAGGCACTCATACGTTTCGATCCGCTGATATGTCCCATAAGGGAATGGAATTGCAACGGATTCGCACAGAGTTTCCGCGCGGGAATGCCCGGTTTTTGGACTTGGGCGGGGCGTGTGCCCAAAAACTAAGCGGGTGAGGCCGTGGTCAAGGGCGGCGCGGGCGGGACGCTGAGCATGGTGTAATCGCTGTCGGGCAGGGTCACCAAACCGCGAAGGCCCGTTGCGGCGCGGTCGTCCGGGCTTTGCGTGGCGATGGCGTCTGAGATCACCGCGCGGAACGGCGCCGGATCGGGGTGGCGCGTGATCAGCGTCATTCCCGGCGCAGAAGGCGTTTGGCTGATCATCCGCAGATCGCGCAGGGCGGGATGGTCTTCGCGCCTGAGGATCGCCAGCGTGATCAGGTCGATTGCGGCGATATCGGCCGTGCCCTCGGCGACCAGGGCCGCGCTGTTGCGGTGCGCGCCGGAGACCACCGCGCGCCGCCAGCTATGCCCAAGGCTGGCCGCATGGGTCTGCGGGGCGCCCCAGCCGGAATGGCTTTCGGCATCATTGATGGCGAGCGTGCCGCCGGTATAGGCCATCGGATCGTCGGCGGAGGCGTTGCGGTGGACCATATAGGCCGAGGCGTAGTGGCCCGGCGGCACATCGGCGACGCCATGATCGCAAGTACCGATGAGGGTCGCGCCGTTGGAGCGCCCCAGTCGCAGGGGTAGGTTGCAGATCTGGCCCAGGATCAGATCATCGCGCGCCCAGCCCTCGGCCGGGGGCGTATCGTGATCGAGCGCGTCGGGCGCCGCGATCCCGTGGTCGCGCAGCCCGTCGCGGATGCGCGCCCACAGCCGCCCATAGGGCCCCGCTGTGTCCGGGGCCAGATACATCGGCAGGCTGGCAAACATCAGCTAAGTGCGTCTTCGACCCGTTTGCGGGCCAGGTTGCTGTCGCGGTCATTGACGCCGAGCATGGGCGAGACCATCCGCAAAAGCGCGTCCTCTTCCTCATCCCGTTCCCCATCGGCCAGGACGATGGCCCAGAGCGCCTCCACCACGCCGACGCGGTCGTCATAGGGCACGGCATCTTTGATGGCGCGGGTGAAGCGGACGGTATCGGGCGCCTCGGATTCGAGGATCTCGGCCTCGGTCCGGAGGGCCTTGGTTTCCGTCTGCCCAAGGGCATAGCGATGCGCGATCAATTGGTCGATCCGGTCAGCCTCGATTTGGGCGTAATCGCCATCGGAGCGCGCGATGCGCACCAGCAACGCGGTGAGCGCGAGGCGTGCATCGTCATAGGGTAGGGGTTCGGGCGCGGGTGCCGTCAGGCGTTTCAACAGGTCAGCAAACATGCGGGTGATATAGGGTGTTGGTCTGGCGGGGGAAAGGCAGGGCGAAGGCCAATGTCCCGCCCACCCACCCCCATCGGCCTTCGCCCTGCCCGCATAAAGGTGGCCCGTTTTTGAGATTTGGGTATTTAGAGCCAATGGAAGGGGTTAGGGGATGCGGATCTGCCCCGAGGCGATTTTGACGGCCTGGCCCGCGACCCGGATTGCGGTGATCTCGTCCTCGGCCGTGTCGATGGTCAGCCGCAGCTGTGACGGGCGGCCCATCTCGACGCCCTGTTGCAGGTCGAAGCGGGTGGTGCCGGTCGCGGGAAGGTGGCCGGTGGCATTGAGTTGGGCGGCGAAGATGGCCGTGGCAGAGCCGGTGGCGGGGTCCTCGCCGATCCCGGCATGGGGTGCGAACATGCGGGCCTGGGCGCTGCTGGGGCCGGTCAGGACATAGGCGTAGATCGCGTCGGTGGGCCCGGCGGCGTCGGTGGCACGGGTGAAGGCCGGTTCGCTGAGCCGTGTGCGGGCGAGCGTCTCGAGCGAGTCGATCTGGACGTAGAGAAAGCTAGGCCCGCCTTCGAGATTGCTGATCGGGGTGTCTTTGAGATCAGTTGGATCGAGCCCCAGCGCCGCGGCCACAAGGCTGCGGTCCGGTATGGCGGGGAGGGCGCGCGGCAGTTTCGGGGCGGTGAATTCGGCGGTGTTGTTGTGGAGCGTGACGGGGACAAGGCCTGCGACCTCTTCCAAGGTGACGGTGTCGGCGCCGTTGGCTAGGTGGATGGCGCAGCCGATCGTCGGGTGGCCCGCGAAGGGGATTTCGGCGGTGGGAAAGAAGATGCGAACCTTGGCCGTGTGGGCCGGGTCGTCAGGTGTCTGGACGAAGATCGTCTCGGAGAGATTGAACTGCCGCGCGATGGTCTGCATCTGCGCGGTGGTCAGGCCATCGGCGCCTTCGACAATGGCCAGCGGATTACCGTTGAAGGGGGTGTCGGTGAAAACGTCGTAGATGTGGAAATTGAGCATGGGACGGCCTCCGTTTAGGGGGAAGGTCGCGCGCTGGCACCATGGGCGCAAGAGGGTGTGCCATGACGATCCGTGATGGGGGGCGTCAGGCGCTGTGATCTCTCGTGGCGGTGTCTGGCTCGGTGTCTGATTGGGCCTGAATTCCTGTAGAAGAAAGCGGCGCCGCTTTGACAACGGGGGCGTATCCCGCCGGGCTTTAAGCGGCGGGCAGGGAGGTGCGCGATCCTGTCGAGGAGCCTCGGCCCAATGAGGGGGCTGTCTTTGGCCTCCCGACGCATCCGTCTGGGGTTGCCCTTGGCGCCGCGAGAGCGCGGCCGGGCCGATGATCATCGAGGGCAGGTTATAGCGCGGGAGGGGCGGGTGTTGCGCGCCGGATGGTCCATGCGCGCGGTGGCGGCGGCGGATATGTCGGCTTTGAGCCCTACTCCCCGATGCTGCGGTGCGAATGAATGTCGGCTCAAACGATGAATACGCTTTAAGTTGCCCTAAAACTTAGTGGACAAATTTCATTTTAAGGATCTATCGTTTTGTCCGCGATTTCCATCCTCAGAAACCGCAATTTCGCGCGCTTGCTCCTGGCCAACACTATTCTTGGCGCTGCATTTCCTGTTCAATTGATAGTTGGGGGTTTGGCAGGGCTGATGCTGGCACCAAGCCCGGAGCTGGTAACTTTGCCCTCATCGGTCCAGACCCTGGCGGGGATGGTCGCAGCGGCACCCTTTTCGCTCCTTATGGGACGAATGGGTAGGCGAGCAGGCTTCGCTTTTGGAGCTGTGTTGACGCTACTCGGAGCGATCCTTGCCACCCAAGCGCTGGTCTCTCAGAGTTTCGCCCTTCTGTGTGCTGCGCATTTCCTGATGGGGGCTGGTTGGGCGTCGTTCCAATACTTTCGCTTCGCTGCCGGAGAGATAGTCGAACCGAACTGGCGGCCGGTCGCAATCTCGCTGATGCTAAGCTCCTTACTGGTCGCAGCCATTGCCGGACCACAAGTGTTCATCATGGCGCAGAACGCGCTTGCACCCATCCCGTTTGCCGGAGCTTACGCAGCGACCGGGCTGATTGCCGTCCTTGGTCTTGTTCCTCTTGCGGCGGTTCGGATTCCGCGACCCGCAACAGACGCATCCACCGAGTGGACGAGTAGGTTCGCCGCTCTCGCCGCGCTCCACCGCCCCGCTATCAGACGGGCGGTGGGTATCGCCGCAATCTCACAGGGGGTCATGGTGTTCCTGATGATCCCGACGCCAATCGCGATGGTTGGATGCGGGTTCAGCGAGGCGACTGCCAGCGATGTCGTGCGCTGGCACATCGTAGCGATGTTTGCGCCAAGCTTCGTGACTGGATTTCTGATCAAAAGGTTTGGCGCGCAGCGCATCGCCGTAACCGGGCTTGTGATCATTATTGCCGCAGCGGTCGCAGCTGCACTCGGTCTGTCGGCTCTGCATTTCTATGGATCGCTCATCGTTCTGGGCGTCGGATGGAATTTCGGATTCATCGGAGGCACGACCATGCTGGATGCGGCTTTGGCAGAGAAGGAAAAGGCGGCTGTTCAAGGTGCAAACGACACAATCATTGCGCTTGTGTCCACTATCTGTGCCTTCGCTGCCGGGGTCGTGATTTCCAGCCTTGGATGGGCGGTGCTTGCAATGATTTCCGGCGGAATGGTCCTGTTGGCCATCGTCGCATTGGCGTTAGACCAAGTCAGATTGGCGAGAAGCTAGAAAGCTTGCAGTCGACCTGTTTACTAGGTCGAGCGTGCTTTTGAAAACCAGACATTGCCCATCAATCCGTAGATGACCGCTTTTTCCGCAAAGGAGGCCGCTACCAAACTGAGTTGTGGCAGCGCGCGTCAGTTTTGGGTTTAAGGATGCCTGCGTCTATTGATTGTCGGGTGCGGGCCGACAGGCATCTAAGCGAGAGAGGCCGATCGGCCAGGTCCCGCACCGCGTCGGAGCTGCGCGACGGGTGTAAGCGTTGCGGATGCCGTGGCCAGTCCAGTGGCTGCTTTGTGGTCCGGCGCGATCTTTGGCTATGCTGAATGGGCCTGAAACCCGAGTTTTCGACCGAGAAGGTGTCCGATGCAAAATCTCACGAATGCGCCCCTGCTAACGACCGCGCGGCTGATTTTACGTGGACCCGAGCGGAGTGATCTGCCGGAATTCACCCGGTTCATGACCAGTGCGCCGTCGATGTATGCGCAGGGCGAGACGGTTACAGCGGAACAGGCTTGGATCGGGTTTATGGCCGGCATCGGCCATTGGCAGTGGCACGGCTTCGGGTTCTTTACACTCGTTGAACAGCGCACGGAGCTCCCCGTCGGCCGGGTGGGCTTGATCAAGCATTCGGGCTGGCCGGATGTCGAACTGGCCTGGCATCTGTTCGAAGGCGCGGAGGGAAAAGGCTTTGCCACGGAGGCCGCGATGGGCGTCAAAACCTGGGCCCGTGAGGATTTGGGCCTGGACAGGCTCTATAGCTACATTGACCGCGAGAATACGCGGTCTCAGGCTGTGGCGAAGAGGCTTGGCGCCATGACGGACGGCACGCGGGCGCCGCATGAGCCAGAGGCGGAGATATGGGTTCATCCAATGGGACGCCATTGAGCGGGACCGGAGCGGCGTTGCAAAACCGCCATCCGGGTCTTCATGGACAAGCGGGGAGTTCAGGCTTTCCCGTGATGGACCGGTCCTTTCAAACATCCGGCGCAACAGCCGCACCGTGGTAGCTTACTTTCACTTGCGGTCATTCGCGTGCCTCCGGCGACAGGTCGTTTGTCTGCCAAGCAAGTTTTGCATCGCGAGGTTCTGGGTTTTGGGGCGCGCGGACGAACCGTTGGGCATGCTGCGACTTTGGGTTCAGGGCTTCCAGGGCTGTTCCTTTTGACTCATGCGGCGGAGCGCGTTAAATGAACAAGTGTTCAATTCTTGGCGCGGGGAGGCGTTGCGATGTTTCTGGGGTCCATGAGTTTCGATC
Source organism: Gymnodinialimonas mytili (assembly GCF_037544085.1). Lineage (NCBI taxonomy): Bacteria > Pseudomonadati > Pseudomonadota > Alphaproteobacteria > Rhodobacterales > Paracoccaceae > Gymnodinialimonas > Gymnodinialimonas mytili. The sequence continues at coordinate 696,857 of NZ_JBBIFW010000001.1, read as the reverse complement.
TGGGAGAGGATGTCGCCGCGTTGCGCGACATGGTGCATTCCTGGGCGCAGGAACGGGTGAAGCCGCTGGCCGCGAAGACGGATCAGGAGAATGCGTTCCCGAATGAGCTGTGGCCCGAGATGGGGGAGCTGGGGCTTTTGGGCATCACCGTGGACGAAGATTTTGGCGGCGCGGGTATGGGCTATCTGGCCCATACGGTCGCCGTGGAAGAGATCAGCCGCGTCTCGGCCTCCATTGGGCTGAGCTATGGGGCGCATTCGAACCTTTGCGTAAACCAGATCAAGCTGAACGGGACGCCGGAGCAGAAGGAGAAATATCTGCCGCGGCTGGTGTCGGGCGAGCATGTGGGTGCGCTGGCGATGAGTGAAGCGGGCGCGGGCTCGGACGTGGTGGGCATGTCCCTGCGCGCCGAGAAGCGGAACGACCGCTATGTGCTGAACGGGACGAAATACTGGATCACCAATGGGCCCGATGCGGATACGCTGGTGGTCTATGCCAAGACCGACCCTGACGCCGGATCGAAAGGGATCACCGCGTTTCTGATCGAGAAGGAGATGGTCGGCTTCAGCACCTCACCGCATTTCGACAAGATGGGGATGCGCGGAAGCAATACGGCGGAGCTGATCTTCGAGGATGTCGAAGTGCCGTTCGAGAATGTGCTGGGCGAGGAAGGGCGCGGGGTTCAGGTGCTGATGTCGGGGCTCGACTATGAACGCGTGGTTCTGTCGGGCGTGAATATCGGGATCATGGCGGGCTGTCTGGACGAGGTCATGCCGTATCTGAAGGAGCGCAAGCAATTCGGGCGGCCCATCGGCGACTTCCAACTGATGCAGGGCAAGATTGCGGATATGTATACCAGCATGAATTCGGCGCGCGCCTACGCCTATGAGGTCGCCAAGGCCTGTGATCGGGGGCAGGTGACGCGGCAGGATGCAGCGGCTTGTGTGCTCTATGCCTCGGAAGAGGGCATGAAGGTCGCGCATCAGGCCGTTCAGGCCATTGGCGGGGCGGGCTTCATGAATGATTCAGCGGTCAGCCGGATGTTTCGCGATGCGAAGCTGATGGAGATCGGCGCGGGCACGAGCGAGATCCGGCGCATGTTGGTGGGGCGCGAATTGATGGGCATGATGTAGGTGCGGCTGGAGGTCGTTGGATCGTGGGTTTTTGGCCAAGATGAACGGGGGTGCGGTTTTGCTTGGTGCCCTGGCGCTGGGCTCGGCGGCGCTGGCCGAGCCCGAGGGGGACCGCGCCGCCTTCGACGCCTGTGTGACGGAAATCTGGGCCGAAGAGCAGGGCAATCTTCTGGCTGAGGTTGCGATCCCGGCGATCTGCGGAGCGGACAGCTTCGAGATGCGGCAATCTTGCGGGTTTTTCGGATATCTGCCGCCATCGGGGGTGGAGGCCTGTCTGACGGAGGACAAGGCGCTTTGGTTGGCTGCGTTGGAGCAGGAGGAAGCGACCGCGCTGGCGGATGGACGCGCGGGCCGCGGGGCGATGTACGACCAGGGCCTGGCGCGGTGCACGGAGAGTGAGACCAACATGGCCCGGCTTGAATGTGAGGTCGAAGTGGTGTGGCGCACCGTGATGGAGTTCTACGCGGCGTCGATCTTTTTCGCTGACGTTGAGGAGGCGGCGGAATGAGGCTGCGTCAACGGGCGCAACATGTCTTTGGCGCACTGGCCCTGTCGGGATGGAGCGCGCTTGGCTGCTGCCCCGTGGCCGCCGAGGCGATGACTGCGTGTGCCGCAGAGCAGGAGGCGCGAGGGTCCATCGGAGCGTGCGCGGCGGCCTGCATCGCCGAGGACCCAGGCGCCATTGCCCTGCGGGCGGGCCCGTGTCTTGCCGCGGAAGCAGATTTTTGGGCCCAGGCGGCCAGCAGCGCGATGGCGGATCTGCAGAGAGTGTTGGACTCCGAGACATTGGCGCTGGTGGAGCAGGGCGCAGCGGCGTTCGAGGGCTATCGGGACGCGATCTGCGCGGCAGAAAGCGCGGCTTGGCCCGGCATGACCGGCGCGGGCGAGGCCTGGGCGGAGTGCCGGATGCAGGTCACCGCGCAGCACGCGCTGCGGTTGGAGAGTTGGTTGGAGGCCTTGGAATGACGCGGTTGCGCGGTCTTTTGGCAGGGTTGGCGGGCATGACCGCCTTGGTTTTGGCGGATGGCGCGGCGGCGGATGTCCGGTTCGGTGTGGATGTGATCCCGGGGTCTTTGACCCGGTGCGAGGCTGGACATGGCGCAGCCGCCTGTATCGGCGCTGGCGCTGCGTGGTGTCGCCGAAGCACCGGGATGCGTCGGTCTGAGTGTGAAGTCGCGGAGATGCAGATCTGGAAGGGCCGCCTTTCCGAGGCGCAGCGCGCTCTGATGTCGATGGGGAATTGGGACAGTCACGATTGGCGAAGCGGTCGTGTGATGCCGGGGCCGTTCGATTGGGAAACGGCCGAAGCGGCATTCGCGGAGTATCGAGAGGCGTTCTGCGCCGGGGCTGGGTTCGGATTTGATCAGGAGCGTGACCAGCTCAGCACAGCTTGGGGTGTCGAACCGGTGCGCTGTCAGCTCAGATTGACCGCGGAACAGGCGATCATGATGGAATGTTCAGGCGAGGTGCCCGGGTGATCCGCCGCATCGCATTGCCGCTCGCCGGTCTGCTGATCGTTGTCGGGTTGGTGGGCCTTTATCTGGGGTTGCGCGCCACGCCGCCCTCCGAGACCGAGATCATCACCGCCCAGGCGGCCCGTTATGTGGCCGAGACCGGTGGCGCGCCCACCGATTGTTACGGTGTGCCCTCGGGCGTGGAGGGTGTGCGCCTGGTCGTGATTTGTGAGGCTGAGGGGGCGGAGGCCTGGTTCGCGGCCATCGGTCCGGCGGGCGAGCTGCTTGACCCCGGCGCATTCGATGCGGAGTTGGGCGCGTGAGGCGGGGCGGGTTTTCTTTGCACCCTCGGGCGCGTCTTTGGCATGGTACGCGGGATGCGACACGGAAATGGGGACGCGCGATGTCTTGGAAACTGGCCGGGGCGGCCATGGTGATGCTGGGGGCCACGCCCGTCGCGGCGCAAAGCTGGGCTGCCGGGGCGCCGGATATCCTGCGCTTCGAGCAATGCCTGCCCGAGCAGATGGCCGCGTTTGAGGCGCGCTTGTCGGCGCTGCCGGGCTACGGCGTGACGGTGCCGATGGATGCGTTCAATGTTCATTGGGTGCAGCATTGTGGGTATCTGGCGATTGGAATTTGTGATGTGTCGGCGGAGACCTTCACCTGCCAGCGGCGCATGCGGGAGGTCTGGCTGGCCCGTGCCGCGGAGTTGCGCGCCGCCTTGCCCGCGCCCGACAGCGTCACGGGCGATCTGGCCCCGCTTTACGCACAAGTCTACGTGCTGTCGGAAGGCAGCAATGCAGGTGATGATTGCGACGGGCAATCGGCGCGGGCGGTGACCTGGTGCCAAGCCTTCCAGGCGGTGCTGAAATTCGAGCAATCGGTCTGGGCCTGGCAGGTTGGGCGCCTGGCGGGCGTGACAGGGCCTTTGGATTGGGCGGATTGGGCGGAACTGGAGAGATGAGATTGGTGCGGCACACGGAGTGGCGGATATGATCGGGGCTTTTCGGCGACGGCTGGCCGGGCTGCGCTGTCCGCGTTGCGGGGCGGGAGATGTCCGGTTTCCAGTCAAACTGTCGACACTGCCCGCGCTGTATCATGCATTTTGGCCGCTGATGCAGGCGCAGAGTGCAAAGGGGTTGGGGTGTCGAGCCTGCGACGCCCGGCTTGTCTGCACCGCACGGCCCAGGATCTTTTGGTTATGGGGCGCGGTCGGTTTGGCCTCGATGGTGGTCTATGTGGCGCTGGTGCCCAATCTGGTGCCATCCGGGGTGTTTTCCGGTCTCGGGTTTTTAGCCGGGCTGATAATTTTCGATCCGCTGATCGCACGCTTTTCGCTGATTTTGGAGACGGTATGAGGCTTTCATCTTCTTTCATGGCTGGCTCCGAAGACGCCCAGGCCAACCGCGCGGCGCATCTGGAGGCGTTGCGCCTGGTGCGCGAGGCCGCCGAGATGGCGGCTGAGGGGGGCGGGGCGCGGTCGCGGGATCGGCATGTCGGCCGCGGCAAGATGTTGCCGCGCGAACGGGTGGCGAATTTGCTCGATCCGGGGTCGCCCTTCCTTGAGGTCGGCGCGACGGCGGGCCATGGCATGTATGGCGGTGCGGCGCCCTGCGGCGGTGTGGTAGCCGGGGTGGGTCGGGTCCATGGGCGCGATGTGATGGTCGTGTGCAACGATGCCACGGTGAAGGGCGGGACTTATTATCCGATCACCGTGAAGAAGCATTTGCGCGCCCAGGAAATCGCGGAAGAGTGTGGATTACCCTGTGTGTATCTTGTGGATAGCGGCGGGGCAAACCTGCCCAACCAAGATGAGGTGTTCCCAGATCGCGACCATTTCGGGCGCATCTTCTACAACCAGGCGCGGATGAGCGCGAAGGGCATCGCGCAGATCGCGGTCGTCATGGGCTCCTGCACGGCGGGGGGCGCCTATGTGCCAGCGATGAGCGATGTGACGATCATCGTGAAAGAACAGGGGACGATCTTTTTGGCAGGCCCGCCTTTGGTGAAGGCCGCGACCGGAGAGGTCGTGACATCCGAAGATCTGGGCGGCGGCGATGTTCACACACGGCTATCGGGTGTGGCGGATTATCTGGCGGAGGACGATGCCCATGCCTTGGCCCTGGCGCGGCGGGCTGTGAGCAACCTTGGCCCGGCGGCTGGAGTGGCGCTGGGCGGGCGGCCACCGGCCTATGATCCGGAAGACCTGCTTGGCGTCGTGCCCGCCGCATTGACCACACCCTATGACATCCGTGAGGTGATCGCGCGGGTGGTCGATGACAGCTATTTCGACGAATTCAAGGCGCGGTTCGGCGAGACGATTGTTTGCGGATTCGCTGAGGTGATGGGCCTGCCCGTGGGCATCATCGCCAATAACGGCGTGCTGTTTTCCGAGGCCGCGCAAAAGGCGGCGCATTTCGTGGAGCTGTGTTCGCAACGGAAGATCCCTTTGGTGTTCTTGCAAAACATCACGGGCTTCATGGTGGGGCGGAAATACGAGAATGAAGGCATCGCGCGGCATGGCGCCAAGATGGTGACGGCGGTTGCGACCACGGCGGTGCCGAAAGTGACGATGCTGGTGGGTGGGTCCTTCGGGGCGGGCAATTACGGGATGGCGGGGCGGGCCTATTCGCCGCGCTTCCTGTGGTCTTGGCCGAATTCGCGGATCAGCGTGATGGGCGGGGCGCAGGCGGCAGGGGTCTTGGCGACGGTCAAGCGGGTCGCAATGGAGAAGGCGGGCGAGGCGTGGAGCGCCGAGGAGGAGGCTGCGTTCAAGCAGCCGACAATCGACATGTTCGAGGAACAATCGCACCCGCTCTATGCCTCGGCGCGGCTCTGGGATGACGGGGTTGTGGATCCGCGGAAGAGCCGCGAGGTTTTGGGCCTGTCGCTGGCGGCGGCGCTGAATACACCGATTGAGGAGACGCGCTTTGGCCTGTTCCGGATGTGACGAGCGGCCCGGCTGGTCCGGCCGCGTCGGACCCCGTGGTCGTGTCAATCGCTTTGAACGCGGATCCGAGACACGCAAGCGGCTTGGGGCAGCACTCGGAAGGCTCGGTTGCGCCATGCGGGGTTGGCGGAGGGCCCGCCCGCCCTCCCCCCTCCGCCAACCCCGCAATTGGTGGGTGTCGGGCGCGGGTGATCCGACCGGGAATTGGGTATTTTGGGCCAGTGGAAGGGGCGCGCTGTGACATCGGATCTTCTGGCGCGGTATCCCGGGGCTCAGACCTACAGGTTTGGCGATAGCGCCAAGCTGTCGGCGGAGTTGCTGGCGCTGGTGCGGGCGGGGCCCAAGCGGGCGACTTGCGCAGCGATGGTCGATGTTCTGTCGGGCGAGGAGACGCTGCCGCAGATTGGCCGTTACGATATCGCGACCACCTTCGATGGGCGGCCCGCTTTGGTGACGCGCACTATGGAGCTGCGCCTGGTGCGGTTTTGCGACATGCCCGAGGATATGGCGCTGGCCGAGGGTGAGAATGACACGCTGGAGGGCTGGCGCGCCGGGCACGAGGGCTATTACCGGCGTTTGGGCATTTTCGACCCGGAGATGGAGCTGATCTGGGAGCGGTTCGAGGTGGTCGAAGATTTGGGGGCGGTTGATGAGTTGGATTAAGGGCCTGAGCGACCGATTGCCCGAGATGTCGTTGCCGACGCTGGGCCGAGAGGCCGAGATTGCGGTCTATCTGATCCACAATTCCGGCGATGCGGAGGATTACTTCTTTCTGTTCGATTTCGAGGAATTCGTGGACCGCTCCAAGGGTGGGATTTTCGTGCGACCGGTTCTGCGGGTCTTGGCGGGGCGGGACGATTTCAACCGGGTCGTCTTTGCGCGGCAATTCCGGGAGGTGTTTGCTCGCGAATTCGACCGGATGCGTGCCGAGCAGGGGGCGAAATCCGGCAAGGGCTGGTTGAGTTTCGGCGGCAACAGCATCGTCGACGTGCTGGGCGGGTTTGTCGCCAACCTGGTGCTCGCTGTGGCACTTTCGATGGGCAAGCAGGTGCTGAGCATGGTGGGGCTGAAGGATCTGTTGCAGGGGAAATCGGCGGAAGCGAAGCTGGCCGATGAAATCGACCGGACCAAGGACAAGGTCGAGGCGGCGCTGGCGGGTTTGGAAGTGCGGTTGCATCCCGAATTGCTGGACCATGCGGAGCGGGTCGGCGGACCCCAGAAGCGCGCCGATCTGGACCGGGATGCGTGGCCCTTGCCGGACTACGTGCGGGCGCATTTGCGGGACGGGGAGAGTGGGTCGTGGTGGTGACCCGCGCGGATATCCCTATGCCATGTCTCGCGGCACTGACGGCAATCGTTATGTGCGCTCCGTCCCACGCGGATGTCTGGTGGCCTGCGCTTGGATGGCAATGCCAGGAAAGGGCGGGTGCCTTGGTGGCCTACGAACTACGCTACGAGGCAAATCGCGATGCGCCGGACAGCGGGGTTGGGTTCTATGTGCCACAGACAGGTGAGTGGGACGCTCCAAGCGAACCTGTACACGTGGCAAGCTGCGTAACCGCCCTTGGACGAACGGCGGAGCTTTCGAGAACCTACCTGAACTCGCCGCGCCCCTCTGATATGTGCGGTGGTTCGCCTTGGTCCGGTTATGAGCTGCGGTTGGATGGAGAGGTCGCCGCGGTCTTTGTTATCGGATGCTTGGGCCGTCCGCTCTTGCGCGTCGATGTGCATGGGGTGGAGCTATGCCACCGTGGCTCCGGAGCGCGGAGTGAGTGTTTGCGCAGAACGGAAGGGATCGTCGAGATGGGCTTGTTTGGCGATCTACATGAGAGGTTGCAATGATGTTCACGAAAATTCTGATCGCGAATAGGGGCGAGATTGCCTGCCGCGTGATTGAGACGGCGCGTGCCTTGGGAGTGCGGACGGTGGCCGTCTACTCCGACGCCGATGCAGGGGCGCGGCATGTGGCGATGGCCGATGAGGCGGTGTATATAGGCGGGCCGAAGCCTGCGGACAGTTACTTGCGCGCCGAGGAGATCATCGCGGCGGCGCAGGCCAAGGGCGCGGAGGCGGTGCATCCAGGCTATGGGTTCCTCAGTGAGAACCCGGAGTTTGTGGAGGCATGCGCGCGCGGGGGGCTCGTGTTTGTCGGGCCATCGGCCAAGGCGATCCGGGCGATGGGGCTGAAGGATGCGGCCAAGGCGCTGATGGAGGAGGCCGGGGTGCCGGTCGTGCCGGGTTATCATGGTGCCGCGCAGGACGGACTCGCCGAACGGGCGGCGGAGATCGGTTATCCGGTTCTGATCAAGGCGGTTGCGGGCGGCGGCGGCAAAGGCATGCGCCGGGTGGACCGGGCTGAGGATTTCGCCGATGCGCTGGCCAGCGCGCGGGGCGAGGCCGCGACAGCCTTCGGCAACGACGCCGTGCTGATCGAAAAGTTCGTCGCCACGCCGCGCCATATCGAAGTGCAGGTCTTTGGCGACGGCACCCATGCAGTGCATCTGTTCGAGCGCGATTGCTCGCTGCAGCGGCGCCACCAGAAAGTGATCGAAGAGGCGCCCGCGCCGGGGATGACGGCGGAGATGCGCGCGGCGATGGGACAGGCGGCGGTGCGCGCCGCAGAAGCCATCGGGTATAAGGGCGCAGGCACGGTGGAGTTCATCGTGGATGCCTCGGATGGCTTACGGCCCGACCGGTTCTATTTCATGGAGATGAACACGCGGCTCCAGGTAGAGCATCCGGTGACCGAGGCGATTACCGGCATCGATCTGGTGGAATGGCAATTGCGGGTCGCCGCGGGAGAGGCGTTGCCATTGCGGCAGGAGGATCTGTCGATCAACGGCCACGCCTTTGAGGCGCGGCTCTATGCCGAGGATGTGCCGAAAGGGTTTTTGCCCGCAACGGGCACGCTCGCTCATCTGAAATTCCCAGACGGGGCGCGGGCTGATACGGGTGTGCGGCCGGGGGATGAGATCAGCCCGTGGTACGATCCGATGATCGCCAAGCTGATTGTCCACGCTCCGACGCGCGAGATTGCCCTGTTAAAGCTGGATCAGGCGCTGGCGGGCACGGAGGTGGCGGGGTCGGTCACCAATCTGGCCTTCCTGCGGGCCTTGGCGCGCCATAATGGCTTTGCTGCTGGGCAATTCGATACCGGCCTGATCGACCGGGACGTGGACGCGTTGTCGGTGCCGCCGACGCCCTGCACCCGTTGCCGGGCGGTTGCGGCGATGGGCGCGATGGGTCTGACGGCCACCGCTGCGGAAGGCTTCAGCCTATGGGGCGCTGCGCCCTATACGGTCCATCTAACCCATGCGGATGAGACAATTGCACAGCGCGTGACGATGATGGGCCCGGGCCATGGGCGGGTGACGCGGGAGGATGGCGGCACCCATGAGGTGCAGATCATCGGTGGGACCTGGCACGTGGATGGCGCGGCGGTTCCTGCAAAGGTGGTCCGGCATGAAGCGGGCTTGTCGGTATTTTGGGGCAACAATTACCATTTTGGCGTGCCGGATCCTCTGGATGTGGCCAGCGATGTCGGCGCTTTGGCGGGCCGGATCGAGGCGCCGATGCCGGGTCTGGTGAAGGCCATTTTTGTGGAAGCGGGCGCCAAGGTGGCCGCCGGGGACCGTTTGGCCGTGTTGGAAGCGATGAAGATGGAGCATGCCTTGACCGCCGGGCGGGACGGGATTGTGGCCGATGTCTTGTGCAGCGCAGGCGCACAGGTCGATGCGGGCGCGACGCTGATTGTTCTGGAGGAGGACACGTGATGGCCAATCCAATTCGGCTGCATCACGTGCCGTGGGGACGCTCTTTCCGGGTCCTATGGATGCTGCAAGAGATGGGGATCACCCCCGAGATCACGCGCTATAAGATTGGCGACAAGGCGATGCGACAGCCCGGTCTGACCGATCTGTCCCCTGCCGGGCGCATCCCGGCGCTTGAGATCGACGGGATCACGATTTTCGAGAGCGCGGCGATCCTGCAATATCTCTGCGAGAGCCGCCCGGACCATGGGTTCGGGCGCGCGCCGGGCGATGGCGAGCGCGTGTGCTATCTGGAGGCGTTGGGATTTGCCGAGACGATGGCCTCGCTGATCGAGCAGCTCAACCTGAACCATCTGTTTCTGCGCCCGCCCGCCCGACCCTCGGCGGCGGTGGTGAAGCTGAACACCCTACGCCTGGGCGCGACGCTGGGCGCGTTGGAGCGGATGATCCGGGGGGATTACCTGCTGCCCTCGGGGTTTTCGGCGGCGGATATGATGCTGGGCTTTAACCTGTTCGCGGCGCCGTTCTACGTGCGAATGGACGCGTTTCCGGCTGTGAACGCCTATTGGGCGCGGCTGCAGAAGCGGCCCGGATTTCAGGCCGCAGCCGCCATTGAAGGGCCGCAGGAATTCTACGCGAAAGACTTCTACGAGGTGCCCAGTGAGTAGGTTTGCCTCCGGCGGGGGTATTTGGCGCCAATGGAAGGGGGGCGCGCGCGATGGGTGAGACGGTTGAGATCTTTGAGGTCGGTCCGCGCGACGGCTTGCAGAACGAGGCGCGCGCGATCCCGACGGCGGAGAAGATTGCGCTGGTCGACTGCCTGTCGCGGGCGGGGTTTCGGCGGATTGAGGTGGCGTCTTTTGTGAGCCCGAAATGGGTGCCGCAGATGGCCGACGGAGCCGAGGTGTTGGCGGGGATCACGCGGGTGCCGGGTGTGCGCTACGCGGCGCTGACCCCGAATATGCGCGGCTATGCGAGGGCTAGAGCGGCGCGTGCCGATGAGATCGCTATTTTCGCCAGCGCCTCCGAGGGGTTTTCGAAGGCCAATCTGAATGCCTCGATTGATGAGAGTCTGGTGCGGTTTGCTGACGTGGCCGAGGCTGCGCGCGGGGATGGGGTGCCTGTGCGGGGCTATGTTTCTTGCGTGACGGATTGTCCGTTTGATGGGGCGGTGGTGCCTGCGGATGTGGCGCGTGTGGTCCGCGCGTTGGTGGACATGGGCTGCCATGAGATCAGCCTGGGCGACACGATTGGGCGCGGGCGCCCGGAGGCCGTGGATGCGATGCTGGCCGCGGTGTTGAATGTCGCCGAGAGCGACATCTTGGCCGGGCATTTCCACGATACGAGCGGGCGCGCTTTGGCGAATGTGGACGTGGCGCTGGCGCGCGGCCTGCGGATTTTTGACGGGGCCGTGGGCGGTTTGGGCGGCTGTCCCTATGCGCCGGGCGCGGCGGGCAATCTGGCGACCGAAGCCCTTGCCGCGCATTTGACCGCGCGGGGCTTTGAGACGGGGCTGGATGTGGCGGTGGTGGCCGAGGCCGCCGAGATGGCGCGGGCCATGCGAGGGGCAAAAGATGCAGACGCTTGAGCAAGAGATCGACGCGCGCGGTGTAGCAACGCTGCGGCTGAACCGGCCCCAGGCCCATAACGCGATGGATGCGGTGATGATCGCTGAGTTGCGGCAGGCGGTCGAGGATCTGGGCGCCGATCCTGCGGTGCGGGTGGTGGTGCTGACGGGCGCCGGTGAGAGCTTTTGCGCCGGCGGTGATCTGGGCTGGATGCAGGATCAGATGGCCTCCGATGCCGCGACGCGGGCAGCCGGGGCGCGGGCGCTGGCCGAGATGCTGGGTGCGCTCGACGCGATGCCAAAACCGCTGATCGGGCGGATCAATGGCCAGGCCTATGGCGGCGGGATCGGCCTGATGTCGGTCTGCGATGTGGCGATTGCACTGGACAATGCGCGGTTTGGACTGACCGAGGTGCGGCTGGGCCTGATCCCGGCGACGATCGGGCCTTATGTAATCGCGCGGATGGGGGCGGCGCGCGCCCGGCGGGTGTTCTTCTCAGGGCGATTGTTCGGGGCGGAAGAGGCGGTCGCCCTGGGGCTTTTGGCGCGGGTGGTCAGCGCCGATGATCTGGACGTGGCCATCGCACGCGAGGTCGCCGCTTATCTGGCTGCGGCGCCGGGGGCGGTGGCCGCGGGCAAGGCGTTGGTCGCGGAGCTGGGCGGCAGCACCCGTGCCGCAGATGTCGAGGCGAGCATCCAGGCGCTGGTGACCCGCTGGGAGGGCGATGAAGCCGCCGAGGGGATCGCGGCGTTTTTCGAAAAGCGCAAACCGGCCTGGCGCGCCGACTGATCCCGGCGGGCTTTACAGATCGCCAGACGATCCGCCATCCTTTCCGCTGACATATAGTGTGCGGAGACGCCGCGCCGTTTGGGAGGATGATATGGCGATCTATGACAGTCCGTTTGGGCAAATCGATGTGCCCGAAATGTCGATCACCGAGTTGTTGTTTCAGGGGCTTGAGGCGCGCGGGGACAAGCCCGCGATCATTGATGGCCCGTCCGGGCGGACATTGAGCGCGACAGAGGTTGCGACCGCGATCAAACGCCTGGCCGGTGGTCTGACCGAACGGGGCATCTTGCCGGGCGGCACCGTGGCGATCCTGGCGCCCAATATCCCGGATTATCCCATCGTGTTCCACGGCGTGGCCTGGGGTGGCGGCACGGTCACGACGATCAACCCGACCTACACGGCACCGGAAGTGGCGCATCAACTGACGGATTCCGGCGCCACGATGCTGGTGACCCTGTCGATGTTCGCCGATCTCGCCCGGACCGCGATGGAGGGCACGGCCTGCCGGGATCTGGTGGTGATCGACGGCAATGGGGACGGGGCTTTGACGCTTGAGGCGCTGATGGGCGCACCGCTGGAGGCGCAGGCGCCGGTGGATCTGGCTGAGGATGTGTTGGTGCTGCCCTATTCCTCGGGCACGACCGGGCGGCCCAAAGGGGTGATGCTGACCCATCGCAACCTGGTGGCGAACGTCTTGCAGACCGGCGCCGTGTCCACAATCCGGCCCGATGACACGGCCATCGCCTTTCTGCCGTTCTTCCATATCTACGGCATGACGGTTCTGATGAACCTGTTTCTCTATGAACAGGCGCAGTTGATCACGATGCCGCGCTTTGATCTTGAGATGTATCTGACGTTGATCCAGCAGCACCGCGCGACGCATCTTTATATCGTGCCTCCGGTCGCCCTGGCTTTGGCCAAACATCCGATGGTCGATCAGTTCGACGTGTCCTCCGTTGAAGAGATATTCTCCGGCGCGGCCCCGCTGGGCGCCGAGATCGAGGCGGCGGTCGGCACGCGGTTCAATGCGGTCTCGGTCCAGGGCTATGGCATGACGGAGATGAGCCCGGTCAGCCATCTGACCACGCGCAGCAATCTGCGCCACGGCTCCAGCGGCCAGACGGCGCCGTCGACCCAGTGCCGCATCGTGGATCCCGAAACGTTCGAGGATTTGCCCACTGGGATGGAGGGCGAATTATGGGTGCGTGGCCCGCAGATCATGAAGGGCTATCTCAACAACGATCAGGCCACCGCCGAGACGATTGTGGAGGGTGGCTGGCTGCGCACCGGCGATCTGGCTGAGATCGACGAGGATGGCTTCATGTTCATCCGCGACCGGTTGAAAGAGCTGATCAAGTACAAGGGCTTTCAGGTCGCTCCGGCAGAGGTCGAGGCGGCACTATGTGGTCACGAGGCGATTGCCGATGCGGCCGTGATCGGGCGCCACGATGCCGAGGCCGGAGAGGTGCCGATTGCGTTCGTGGTCGCCTCTGTCGATGTGACGGAGGCCGCGTTGCGGGCCCATTGCGAGGCGTGCCTGGCCCATTACAAACATCCGGTCGAGTATCGATTTGTCGAGGCGGTGCCAAAGTCGGCCAGTGGCAAGATCCTGCGCCGGGAATTGCGGGACACTTTGGCGGGGTAGGACAGACCCTTCGCGACAAAAAAACGCCCCCCGGAACACGGATCCGAGGGGCGTTTTTGTTTGCGTATGCCGCGTTACTGCGCGGGTGTGCCGTCCAACCCTTCGGCTGGGCCAGCGCCCTCGACCTCATCATGGGTGGTGGCGACGCCCGCTTTCTCGCGCCGTGCGTCATTGGCGATGGCTTTGATCAGCGCCACACATTGCAGCAGCATCACCACCGAGAAGGGCAGCGCGCCGATCACCATGGCGGTCTGGATCGCTTTGAGCCCGCCTGCCGGATCTTCTGGAGTGGCCCCCGCAATCAGTAGACCCGCCACAACCGCGCCCAGGGCAACACCCCAGAAGTAGATATGCGGCTTGGCCTTGGGTCCTTCATCACCGGCTGCGTTGATCGTGTTCACGATCAGAACCGCCGAATCCGCCGTGGTGACCAGATAGGTCATCAGCAGGACCACGATGATCACCGACATGATCCAGCCCAGATTTGCCCCCAGCATATGGATCACCATGGCGAAGATCTTGTCGCCATCGGGGGCGCCCAGGATCGCACCGGCCGCGTCGCCGTTCAGCTCCAGGTCGATGGCGGTGCCGCCGGCCCATGTGAACCAGACAAAGCACATCAGCGACGGCACCAGGATCGCACCCACGACGAATTCGCGGATGGTCCGGCCCTTGGAGATGCGTGCCAGGAACAGGCCCACGAAGGGCGCAAACGCGATCCACCAGGCCCAGTAGAACACCGACCAGCCGCCCTGCCAGCCTTCGAGCTGTGCCGCGACCGAACCGTCGACACCGTCCGACCGCCACACGGTGAACAGGGTTTGCGGCAGGCTGATGATATAATCCCAGATGCCCAGAACCAGCGATTGCAGGCCGAAGAACGTCGCTCCGAAGATCAGGAAGAAGGCCAGCAAGAAGATCGACAGACCCATATTCAAGTTCGACAGCCATTTGATGCCTTTGCCCACGCCCGACAATGCCGAGGCGGTGGAGGCTGCCATGATTACCAGGATCGCCACGATCACACCGGTGGTGTTCGCGGTGCCAGCTTCGTTGGTCAGCCCGCCAATTCCGATCCGCGTCAGACCGGCGACGAATTGCTCAACACCGAAGCCGAGCGTCTGTGCCACGCCCAGAATGGTCGCAACCACAGCCACGATATCAATGACATTGCCCAAAGTGCCCGAAAGCGCCTTGCCGAACAGCGGTGTCAGCGAGGAGCGCATCGTCAGCGGCAGGCCGCGGCGATAGCAGAAAAAGCCCAAGGATAGGCCCGCGATCGCATAACAGGCCCACGCCCCCAGACCCCAATGCACGAAGGACCATTTATAGGCGTTGCGGATGTTTTCTTGGCTCGACCCCTCGGCCAGACCCATGATCACTTCGGGGTTGTTTTGGAAGTGGTAGACCGGCTCGGCCACCGCCCAGGTCAACATCCCCACGCCGATCCCGGCGCCGAACATCATCGAGAACCACGAGAAGTTGGAGAATTCCGGCTTGTCGCTATCCAGGCCCAGCTTCAGGCGACCCGCCGCGGGCCACAGCGCCAGCGCGAAACAGATCAGGATGAACGCCGTCACCAGGTAAATGTACCAATAGGCGGTGTTGGCGAGGATGAAGCTGTTGATGCTGTTCAGGATTGCACCCGCCGTTGCGGGAAACACGATCGCCCAGATCACCAGAGCCGCGATAATGAATTTCGAGATCACCGCGACGCTTGTGCTGAACCCCGAATAAAAACCTTTGTCTGCCGTCTTGATTGGCAGATCCATGAGAGGTGGATCGAGTGCCATATCTTTCTCCCTTGAGTTGTTGTTACCGGTATCAATGCACAACAGGGTTGGTTCGGGAAGGAAAAGTTACATTTTGGTAACAATTCTTTCACTGTTGGACTTATGCGTGCCGCAAATTTGCGCGCGCAGCTTTGCCGCAGTGTCTGGGCGTTGACCGGCCCAGGCGGCTTGCGTAAACCGCTGCTGGACGACCAAAGGACGATCTATGTCTGAGCTTCTTTCGAATTACGCACCGATCCTTATTTTCCTGGCCTTGGCGATTGGCCTGGGATTGGTGCTGATCCTGGCTGCGGTGGTTTTGGCCGTGCGCAACCCCGATCCCGAGAAGGTCTCGGCCTATGAATGCGGGTTCAACGCCTTCGATGACGCGCGGATGAAATTCGACGTGCGCTTCTACCTGGTCTCGATCCTGTTCATCATCTTCGATCTCGAAATCGCATTCCTGTTTCCTTGGGCCGTCGCGTTCCCGGGCCTGAGCGATGTGGCCTTCTGGTCGATGATGGTGTTCCTGGCCGTCCTAACGGTCGGTTTCGCCTATGAATGGAAGAAAGGCGCGCTCGAATGGGAATAGATGCGCCGAATGTCGCGTCTGGCCCGAGTGCCGTTAAGATTTAGTCGTGATCGGTTTCGGACGCAGTGATGGCTGAAACGTCATCGACGGCGATCTTCCGGTTATGAAATACGGCTTTTGATATCCATTTGACGTCAACCAATCTCGAAACCTGTCAGTCTCGGTCGGACAAAGACGTGGCAAAGCGTCGGCTTGATGCCATGCGCTGCGATGTCAGGTGCGACAAGGATACCCGGTGGCAATTGGGCCGCCCACGTTGACCGCCGGGGCCTGCGGTCGTATCTGATCATCAAAGGACCAAAAGGGTGAGCCACAATGGGTGTAGCGACCAACCCCAACCATGCCGGAGTTGACCTGGAGGTCGGCACCGCCGAGCTGAACCGCGAATTGCAGGACAAGGGCTTCCTCGTCACGTCGACGGAAGACATCATCAATTGGGCGCGCACGGGCTCGTTGCATTGGATGACCTTCGGCCTGGCCTGCTGCGCGGTTGAGATGATGCACACCTCCATGCCGCGCTATGATGCCGAACGCTTCGGAATCGCACCGCGCGCCAGCCCACGCCAATCGGATGTGATGATCGTGGCGGGCACGCTGACCAACAAAATGGCCCCGGCGCTCCGCAAGGTCTACGATCAGATGCCAGAGCCGCGCTACGTGATTTCGATGGGATCCTGCGCCAATGGCGGCGGTTACTACCATTACAGCTATAGCGTCGTGCGTGGCTGCGACCGGATCGTGCCCGTGGACATCTATGTGCCCGGCTGCCCGCCGACAGCCGAAGCGCTGCTTTACGGTATTCTTCAGTTGCAGCGTAAGATCCGCCGCACCGGCACGATTGTCCGTTGAGGGGAGCGATCTGATGACCCAAGCCCTGCAAGAGCTTGCCGATTACCTGTCCGAGAAACGTGCCGATGACGTGATCTCCACCGCGATCAATGCGGTCGGTGAATTGTCGGTCGAGGTCGCGCCCGCAGAGATCGCGGGCTTTGTCGAGTTTCTGAAAACCGACCGGACCTGCCGCTTTTCGACCCTGACTGACATAACGGCCGTCGATTACCCGACCCGCGACCGCCGCTTCGATGTCGTCTATCATTTCCTCAGCATGTATCAGAACCACCGCATCCGCCTGCGCGTGGCGATCCGCGAGGATGAAACGCTGCCGTCGATCAGCGGCATCCACTCCTCGGCGGGCTGGTACGAGCGCGAGATCTACGACATGTTCGGCATCCTGTTCACCGGCCATGCCGATCTGCGGCGTATCCTGACCGATTACGGGTTCCGCGGGCATCCGTTGCGCAAGGATTTCCCGACCACGGGCTATACCGAGGTTCGGTATGATGAAGAGTTGAAGCGCGTTGTCTATGAGCCGGTGAAACTGGTCCAGGAATACCGCCAATTCGATTTCATGTCGCCCTGGGAAGGTGCGGAATATGTGTTGCCTGGCGACGAAAAGGCGGAGGAAAAGGCATGAGCACCCCGCAAACCGGCACCTGCTTGTGCGGGGCCTGCACCTTCACCGCGGTTCCGATGGACAATGCGGGCGCGTGCCATTGCGGGATGTGCCGTAAATGGTCGGGCGGTATGTATCTGTCGGTGTCCTGCGAAGATGTGAAGATCGCCGAGGGCGCGCCGATTGGCATCTATCGCGGCAGCCCCTGGGGCGAGCGTGTGTTTTGCCGGGAATGCGGCGCCTCGCTGATGTGGCGGTCTCAGGACGGGGCACATAACAACGTGTCAATTCAAGCCTTTGAGGATCCCAGCCAGTTCGAGCTGGAGATGCAGCTGTTCATCGACAAGAAGCCCGCCAATTACGCGCTGACCAATCAGACGAAGACGATGACGGAAGCCGATGTGTTCGCCCTCTATGCCCCGCAGGACGACGCGCAATGAGCGATCTTGGTCCTTCTGCCGGTATCTCTCGCGCCGGGCCTTCGGGCACTGCGAAGGGATAGGCTGTGGCGGGGTCACCGATCATCATGCTGGGTGTTGGGGCCACCAAGGCCGGGACAAGTTGGCTTCACCGCTATCTGTCCAGCCATCCAGATTGCCATTTCCGCTTGATGAAGGAATTGCACTATTTCAATTCCATCGATTTTGGCCGGGTCGATCGGCGCATAGATGAATTGACGGCTGAGATCGACAGCATCGAGGCGCGGATGTCGCGCGAGGCGCCCACAGCTCAGATGATCACGCGCCAAACCGACCGCGCGGATCTGCGCCAGCTTTTGATGCGGGGCGACGATGCGGAAGGGTATCTGGCCTATCTGCGCGAAGGGGCGGGCGAGGCGCCTGTCGTGGGCGAGGTGACGCCTGCCTATGCCCTGCTGTCATGGCCGCGCCTGCGCGCGATGGCACAGATGGCCGCGGATGTGCGGTTCGTGTATCTTATCCGCGATCCCGTGGCTCGGTTGTGGAGCCATGTGCGTATGATCGCAACGCGCCGCGGCGACGGTCTGACGCCCGACCCCCGGCGGGCTGCGCGGATCCTCAAGCGCGTTTTGCGTGGCGACGAACAGGAAATCGCGCGCCGGGGGGATTATCGCGCGGCCCTGGAAAAGCTGTCGAAGGCCGTCGACCCGAAAAAGCTATGTGTGATCGCCTTCGAAGATCTTGTTTCGGGGCGGGATATCGACCGGCTGTGTCGGTTTCTGGGTCTGAAGCCTCACGCGCCTGACCTAAGGCCGGTCAATGCCGGTGACGACATGACGATGACATCCGAGCAACGGCACGATGCGCGCCGCTGGCTTGACGACCAATATGAATTTGTTGCCGATTGGCTGGGGCGGCGCCCTACCGGTTGGGCATATGAGCTTGCAGAGGAAAGCGACTGATGGACGGCGATATTCGCACGAACACCTATGACGACGGCTCGACCGACGCGCAAACCGGCGAGCAGCAGATCCGCAACTTCAACCTGAATTTCGGGCCTCAGCACCCGGCGGCCCACGGCGTGTTGCGCCTGGTGCTGGAGCTGGACGGCGAGATTTGTGAACGCTGCGATCCGCATATCGGTCTGCTGCACCGCGGCACCGAAAAGCTGATGGAAAGCCGGACCTACCTGCAGAACCTGCCCTATTTCGACCGTCTGGATTACGTGGGGACGATGAACCAGGAACATGCCTGGTGCCTGGCCATCGAGAAGCTGACCGAGACCGAAGTGCCGCGCCGGGCGCAGTTGATCCGGGTTCTGTATTGCGAGATCGGGCGCATCCTGAACCACCTGCTGAACGTCACGACGCAGGCGTTGGATGTCGGTGCGCTGACCCCGCCGCTCTGGGGGTTCGAGGAGCGCGAAAAGCTGATGATCTTCTACGAGCGGGCCTCGGGCGCGCGTCTGCATGCGGCCTATTTCCGGCCCGGCGGCGTGCATCAGGATCTGCCGCCCGAGCTGATCGATGATATTGATGAATGGGCGGATAATTTCCCCAAGGCGCTGGATGATATCGACACGCTGCTGACGGAAAACCGCATCTTCAAACAGCGCAATGCGGATATCGGGATCGTCACCGAGGAGGACATCCAGGATTGGGCGTTCTCGGGTGTGATGGTGCGCGGATCGGGCTTTGCCTGGGATCTGCGCCGCGCGCAGCCCTATGAATGCTACGATGAGTTCGAGTTCCAGATCCCCGTCGGCAAAAACGGCGATTGTTATGATCGCTATCTCTGCCGCATGGCCGAGATGCGCGAGAGCCGCAAGATCATCAAACAGGCCTGCGAAAAGCTGCGGATGCCGGAAAACCAGGGCGATATCATGGCGCGCGGCAAGATGACCCCGCCGACGCGCGGCGACATGAAGACCTCCATGGAGGCGCTGATCCACCACTTCAAACTTTACACCGAAGGCTTCCACGTGCCCGAGGGTGAGGTTTATGCCGCCGTCGAAGCCCCGAAGGGCGAGTTTGGCGTGTATCTGGTCGCCGACGGCACCAACAAACCGTACCGTGCGAAGTTGCGCGCACCCGGCTTCCCGCATCTGCAAGCGATGGATTACCTGTGCAAGGGCCACCAATTGGCCGATGTGTCGGCGATCTTGGGCTCACTCGACATCGTGTTCGGGGAAGTGGATCGGTGAAGCCTTCGGCTGTGGCGTTGGCCCGTGCCGGTTCCGATCAGCATTTGCATCGGTCCGCGCGGGGCTCGGATCCACGCGCAGGCATGGCGAAACACCGTCGAAGGGGCATTTTTGCGGGGCGCCCGTCCCGGTTGTCTACCCTCATCGCCTGTTTGACGATCTGCCCTGCGGCGACGGCTCAAATCGCGGCAGCCCCCACGCCCATCGGCCATCCCGGCCATGACATCGCGCAGGTGATTGCGCAGGCGGGATGCGTTCTGACCGAGGACAACACCAATCTGCTGCTGTTCGAGGCTGGCATTCAGCCCGATGACTTTCCGCCCATGCTGGTGGCCCTGATCCAGGATGGGATCATCCGCCCCACCGGCAATGGCACGCTGACCCTGGTCAATTGGGGCCCGTGCACCGGCGGCGATCTGCCTGCTCCGACAGAATAGGTTACGGATTCCCTCCGTTGTGGCTCGGCCACATCGCAAGGCATGCTGATCTCACAGCGACGTGAGCGTCGTGTGAGCATGCCCCGGTCGACACCCCTTCGGAACCCCGTCGCCCTTTGCGGATATGCCACGAAATCGAATGATATTCGCCTGGCGGAAAGAAGGGGTCCAGTCGGGCGAGGGCGCCTTTCCTCAGTAGAATGGGGAAAGGCGCTCGCATCTGTGACCGAGTGATTTCTAGACATGATCCCGACTTGCTGGCAGCCTGAGCATCAGGGGGTGCCATGCGCGGATCGATTGCGATTGTCTTGTGTCTGTGCGGCGCGTTCATCCCCGATCCCACCGGGGCGGTTCCGAAATGGGAGCAGGACGGCGCGGCGTCGCTGGTCGATCGCATCGAGGCCTTGAGCGAGGCCGATATCACCCGGATCTTCAACGAGGCCTTTGCACAGATCGGCTGTGTTTTGCCCTCGGATCTGACCGATGTCTTTGAATACTATCTCGTGGGTCGCGTCATGGCACATCTTGGCGCACCGGTTGAGCCGCACTGGGCCCAGGCGGGCTATTTTGGCGCGCGACATCCGCGCCAGCCCCTCGACCACATCAACGGAGAGGCGATTCGCGCCGCGGCAATCAGCATCCAGGGTCGGCTCTACGAGGATATCCTCTCGGGCCGCCTGGGCCTGCGCAACGGCGTGTTCCAGATGCCCGATTGCATGCCGCAAGGAACGATCTTTACCCTTGCGCCCTATGATCGGGATTGACCCCAGTCCGGCTTTGGCATGAGTGCGGCACCCCGCGCATGGACATCGCCGGGCTTTTGCGCGAAACCCATGCCGACCTAACGACCGCCAGGGACGACCGACATGCTGCGACGCCTGCACCCCGAGCAACCCGATAGCTTTGCCTTCACACCAGACAACCAGGCGTGGGCCGAAGCGCAGATCACGAAATACCCCGAGGGCCGCGAGGCCAGCGCGATCATCCCGCTGTTATGGCGGGCGCAGGAACAGGAAGGTTGGCTGAGCCGCCCGGCGATTGAGGCTGTGGCCGATATGCTGAACCTCGCCCATATCCGCGCGCTTGAGGTGGCGACATTCTACTTCATGTTTCAGCTCCAGCCCGTGGGGTCGGTTGCGCATATCCAGATCTGCGGGACGCTGTCCTGCATGATCTGCGGCGCCGAAGATCTGGTTGCCGTCGCCAAGGACAAGATCGCCTCCAAGGCCCATCAGCTCAGCGCCGATGGCAAGTTCAGCTGGGAAGAGGTCGAATGCCTTGGCGCCTGTTCGAACGCCCCGATGGCGCAGATCGGCAAGGATTACTACGAAGATCTCACCGCCGAGAGCTTTGCCGGTCTGATTGACGCGATGGCAGCGGGCGAGGTGCCGACGCCTGGCCCCCAGAACAATCGCTATGCCTCGGAACCGGCGGGTGGTCTGACCTCGTTGAAAGCGCATGAGGCAGACCGGGATGATCTGAACATCTCGGCACGTCTGGCCACGGATATCGGCGATACGATCAAGCGGATCGACGGGACCGAAGTACCGCTTCTAGCGCCTTGGGGGCGCCAATCGGGTAACGGCGTGCCACAGGAACCCGCGCGCCCCGTCCCCGCCAACCGCGCCAAGACCACGGCCGATGCCACAGGCGTCACCAAGGCCGAGGCGAAGGCGGTCTCCAAGGCCAAGCCGCCGTCAAAGGCCGACCCGGTCGCGGCGGATGCGGTCGAAGAGAGCGAGCCCGAATTGCTGAGCCAGGCCCGCGAGGGCGGTGCCGACGATCTCAAGAAGATCGCCGGTGTCGGCCCGAAGCTGGAAGGCGTTTTGAACGATCTGGGCTTTTACCATTTCGACCAGATCGCCGCCTGGGGCCCCGCCGAGATCGCCTGGGTCGATGCGCGCCTGACCTTCAAAGGCCGGATCGAGCGGGACAATTGGATCGACCAGGCCAAGGCGCTGTCCGAAGGCTGACGCCCGAAAAAACCGTTATCGGCGCGAAAGTTGCCGTCTGTCTCGACGTGCGACATTTTAGCATATGAGTAGAAGACAGACGCGTTTTCCTGCGCTAACCTCCGACCCGACGGAGAAATGAAGCGGAGTTTGGGGGGTTATCGATATGGATAGATCCGGCGGGATAGAATGTGTTGCCTGGACCTGGGGCATCGCGACGCTGGTCGGTGTGTTCGTCGCAGCGGCTTTGTGGGTCTTGGGCGGGTGGAGTTTCATGCAGGGCGCCTTCATGGGGGTGCTGGCGTTGCTGACCCTGGGCGCGATCCTGACGATCACGGTGTGTCGCGCGCCACCACCGCCCATCACGCAACCGGGCACGCAAACGGCAGCGGCTCCAACAGCCTCGGCCCCCGCCGCGGCTGCCCCGGCCCCGGCGCCCGAACCGGAGGCTGCCCCTGAACCCGCGCCGGAACCCAGACCCGCGCCGGAACCCGAAGCCGTTGCCGAACCGGATCCCATTCCAGAGCCTGAGCCCGCACCGGCGCCTGCCTCGGCCGATCTGGGAGAAGGGACACGCCCCGAAGCCCTGGATGGGCCGCGGGAGGGCGGCGCCGATGATCTCAAGCAGATCAAAGGGGTGGGTCCGAAGCTGGAAAAACTGTGTAACAGCCTCGGCTTCTACCATTTCGACCAGATCGCGAATTGGACCGCCGATGAAGTCGCCTGGGTCGATCAGAACCTGCAGGGCTTCAAGGGCCGCGTCTCGCGCGATGAATGGGTGTCTCAAGCGCGCCTTCTGGCCGCAGGGGGGGAGACCGAATTTTCAAAGAAAGTTCAGGACGGTGATGTATATTAAGTCCTGAGCCGAGCAACGGATCAGAGTCTACATGATGCAAACACTGAACGATATGTGGCTGCGCGGCCAAGCGGCGCAGCACTCCATTCTCCAACTGGCGACGTATAACGCCGCCTTCGTCGGTACCGCTGGAATGCAGGTCATGCGTGCCGGATGGACCGGGCCACAGACCTTCTGGGCCGCGATGGCTCGGGCGACCGCACAATCGGCGCCCGCGCCAAGCGCAGCGCCCAAGCGGCAGCCCGCCGCTGCCAAGCCCAAGACCAAGGCCGTGCCGGTCAAGGCCGCGCCCGCCTCGGTGGTCGAAGCCAAGCCAGCCAACACCCCCGCCCCCTCTGCGTCCAAGAAGAAGCCCGCAAAGGCGGTGGTGAAAGCGCCTATCACGCCCGACGATCTGACCCAGTTGAAAGGCGTTGGCGCCACCCTGGCGATTGCGCTGAACAAGGCGGGGATTGAAACCTTCGCCCAGCTTTCCAAGCTGACGCCAAAGCGGATCGACAAGCTGGATGAAAGCCAGAAGGGCTTCAAGATGATCGCGGCGCGCTACAAATTGGTGGATCAGGCGAAGGCGTTGGCGAAGTAATATCGTGCCCGCGCGCCGCCCCATCCCAGACCAGGACCGCAGACGGGTGCATCAGATCCGCAGGGCCGCCATTGTGATGGCCTGCGCCATGGTGCTTTGGGTCGGCGGGCAGATTGCAGGCGGCCTGTTGGGGTGGCCCGTCCGTGTGATCTTCCTATTCGACCTTGCGGCGATTGCGGCACTGGTCTGGGCCCTTGTGGTGACGTATTGGGTGTGGAAAGAGCGAAAGCAAAGCGAGCCGCGTGGATAGACCCCGCGCGAGGATCAAGGATCAAAAGCCATGTTGCAGGATAAAGACCGGATCTTCACCAACATCTATGGGATGCATGACCGGACGCTTGCAGGCGCCCAGTCCCGCGGCCATTGGGACGGCACGAAGGATCTGATCGGCCTGGGCCGTGACAGGATCGTTGAGATCATGAAGGCCTCGGGTCTGCGTGGGCGCGGCGGGGCGGGGTTCCCGACCGGTCTGAAATGGTCGTTCATGCCCAAGGAGAGCGACGGGCGCCCGGCCTATCTGGTGGTCAATGCCGACGAATCCGAGCCCGGCACCTGCAAAGACCGTGAGATCATGCGCAATGATCCCCACACGCTCATCGAAGGCTGCCTGATCGCCAGTTTCGCGATGAATGCGCATGCCTGCTACATCTATATCCGCGGCGAATATATCCGAGAGCGCGAAGCGCTTCAGGCCGCCATTGATGAGGCTTACGAGGCCGGGTTGCTGGGCAAGAACGCCGCCAAATCCGGCTGGGATTTCGACCTCTACCTGCACCATGGCGCGGGCGCGTATATTTGCGGTGAGGAAACGGCGCTTCTGGAAAGCCTGGAGGGCCGCAAGGGCATGCCCCGGATGAAGCCGCCCTTCCCGGCAGGGGCGGGCCTTTATGGCTGCCCGACCACCGTGAACAATGTCGAATCGATTGCCGTGGTGCCCACGATCCTGCGCCGCGGCGCGGAATGGTTCGCCGGTTTCGGGCGCCCCAACAATGCGGGTACCAAACTGTTCGCCATCTCGGGCCATGTGAACCAGCCCTGCGTGGTGGAAGAGGCGATGTCGATCACCTTTGAAGAACTGATCGAAACCCATTGCGGTGGCATTCGCGGCGGGTGGGATAACCTCAAGGCGGTGATCCCGGGCGGATCGTCTGTTCCCTGCGTGCGCGGTGAGAACATGAAAGATGCCATCATGGATTTCGATTACCTGCGCAACGAGCTGGGCTCAGGCCTGGGCACGGCAGCGGTGATCGTGATGGATCAGTCGACCGATATCATCAAGGCGATCTGGCGGCTGAGCGCGTTCTACAAGCACGAAAGCTGCGGCCAGTGCACGCCGTGCCGCGAAGGCACCGGCTGGATGATGCGGGTGATGGACCGCCTGGTGCGCGGCGAGGCGCAGGTCGAGGAGATCGACATGCTGTTCGACGTGACCAAACAGGTCGAAGGCCACACGATCTGCGCGCTCGGCGATGCGGCGGCCTGGCCGATCCAGGGCCTGATCCGCCATTTCCGCGACGAGATCGAGGATCGCATCCGCATCCGCCGCGACGGCACCGTCCAGGTTGCGGCGGAGTAGTCGAAATTCTTCGTCTACTGGGTCTTAAATGCCCTTCATGCGGGCATATTCCATACTTCGGCACGTTGATGAATTGCCGGCGCTGCGGGTATGATCCGTTGGCGTTTTCGGCCGATCCAAAGCGCTGGATATGGTTCGTAGTCGCCTTGATCTGTATCGTTGTGGTTGCCGTCAGTCTGAGCGATTAGAGGAAAATGCACCTCGCTGAATTCAACATCGGTATCCTGAAATATGATTGGGACGATCCGCGCGTCGCGGATTTTGCCGACAATCTGGATCGGGTCTTTGCCCTGGCCGAACGCTCCCCCGGCTATGTCTGGCAGATGGGGGAGGATGAGATGGACGCCGCACAGCTTGAACCGGGCGGCGTGTTGGGCGGCAATCCCCGGACGGCCTCGACCCTGTCGGTGTGGGAGAGCCTTACCGCGCTGGAGCATTTCGTTTGGCGTACCGTTCATAAGCGATTCTATGATCGACGGGCCGAATGGTACGATCCTGCGGATCAGCCGACCCGGCTTGTCATGTGGTGGGTGGATGCGGACCACCGGCCAACAATCGCCGAAGCCGCCGCACGGCTTGCCAAGCTGACGCGCGATGGCGACACTGACGACGCGTTTGGGTGGGACTATGCGCGGCGGCGTTGGGCGAAGGATGGAACAGATGTGTCACGGGGCGATGGACCCAAAACTGTTGATGCGGGAAGCTGAGGCGCGGATGTCGGCGGTGATCCAGTCCGTGGATACAATAGATAGCAACACAGAGATCCCGCCTGAATTGATGGGCGGTGTACGCGGGATCTGGGCGCGCTTGACCCGACGGTTTGCCTTTGCACATCACTAGGTCAGCCTTGCTTCTGGCGATGCTCGCGGGCTGCGTTTCACCCGATGCCGAGCCAGAATTCTCCGTCACAGAATCGGCCTTTGGAGCAGGTGCCGCGACGGCCCCGGTGATCCTGGTTGCGCGGCCCCATGATCCGCTGACGCGGGAGGATTGGGCGATCTCGGAGCAAGCTGCACGGGATTATTGCGCAGAGCGCGGTTTGGCCTTCGATCTGCAACCGGCCTCTGACCGTTACACGCAAGTCAGCTACGAGGACGGCGAATGGTCGTTTGTGGCAGCCTGTCTTCCCGCCGTCTGACACCTTGAACACCGGCAGTTTGGTGCACATCTTACAGATAACCATGTTGTGTCATTGAATAACCGTGTGGCCTGTACCCATGTCAGTTTTGGGAAACGGCGTAAAAAACATCACGGATAGAAAAAGATGATCACTCCATTTCGCATTGTGGCGGCGTCAGGCGTGCTGCTGGTGACGACCTTGTTTACCACGCTGGGCCATGCCCAGGACGCCCGATGGGCGCCGCTCAGGGCGGATGTGCATATCGAAAGCGGCCTGCTGGTGATCATGGCGGGCACCTTTATCGTGGAAGGCTGCCCCGAGATCGATGTGCGGCGCGTCCGCTCGACGCCTTATATGCTTGGGCTTGCGCGCCGGGCCATCGGGTTGGGCTTCAGCCGGGCTGAGGTCGAGGAATTCATCGACGATCCGACCGAACGGGCGCGGGTCGAGGCACGTGCAGATGCGTGGCTGGCGCAACGCGGGGCCAGCCGCGCAGATCCCGCAAGCCTATGCCAGGTGGGGCGCGACGAAATTACCGCCGGTTCGCCGATTGGCAGATTGCTCCGGCGGGGGTAGAAGACGGGCCAGACACGGCGTTCGGCCACGGATGCCCGCGGGAAAAGGACCGGTCCCATGAGCGATTTGCGCAAGATCATCATCGACGACAACGAGATCGAAGTTGATCCAGCCATGACCCTAATTCAGGCCTGCGAAGTGGCGGGAATCGAAATCCCGCGCTTCTGCTACCATGAGCGCCTCAGTATCGCGGGCAATTGCCGGATGTGCCTGGTCGAGGTTGTGGGCGGCCCGCCCAAGCCCGCCGCCTCCTGCGCGATGCAGGTCAAGGATCTGCGGCCCGGGCCCGAAGGTCAGCCGCCTGTGGTCAAGACGAACTCGCCCATGGTGAAGAAGGCGCGCGAAGGGGTGATGGAGTTCTTGCTTATCAACCACCCGCTCGATTGCCCGATCTGCGACCAGGGCGGCGAATGCGATCTGCAAGACCAGGCCATGGCCTATGGCGTGGATTTCAGCCGGTTCCGCGAGCCCAAACGCGCCGTCGACAATCTGGAACTTGGGCCGCTGGTCGGCACTGCCATGACGCGCTGTATCTCCTGCACCCGCTGTGTGCGCTTCATCACCGAGGTCGCCGGCATGCCCGAAATGGGCCAGACGGGCCGCGGCGAGGATGCGGAGATCACGTCCTATCTGGGCGCGACGCTCGAATCTGAGATGCAGGGCAACATCGTGGATCTTTGCCCGGTCGGCGCGCTGACCTCCAAGCCCTATAGCTTCACGGCTAGGCCCTGGGAATTGACCAAGACCGAGTCGATTGACGTGATGGATGCGCTTGGCTCCAACATCCGGGTCGATACCAAGGGCCGCGAAGTGATGCGCATCCTGCCGCGCAACCATGACGGCGTGAACGAGGAATGGCTCAGCGACAAGTCTCGCTATGTCTGGGATGGTCTGCGGCGCCAGAGGCTCGATAAACCCTATATTCGCGAAAACGGCAAATTGCGTCCGGCCTCGTGGGGGGAGGCGTTCAAGCTAGCCGCCGAAAAGATCAAAGGCGCCACCAAGCTTGCGGGATTGGTTGGCGATCTGGCCTCGACCGAGGCAGCCTATGCGCTGAAACAGCTGGTCGAAGGGCAGGGCGGTGTCGTCGAATGCCGCACCGATGGGGCCAAGCTGCCGAGCGGCAATCGCGCCGCTTATGTTGGCACAGCCTCCGTCGAAGAGATCGACGACGCCGAATACGTCATGTTGATCGGCACCAACCCGCGCGTGGAAGCTCCGGTGCTCAACGCGCGTATCCGCAAGGCCTGGTCGAAGGGGGCCAATGTGGCGCTGATCGGTGAAGCCGTTGATTTGACATATGAATACGTCCACATGGGCACGGATCGCGCGGCGCTGAAGGCGTTGACGGAGCATAGCTTCGGCGAGGTGAAAGAGAAAAATTCCATTGTCATCATCGGGCAGGGTGCGCTGCAGGGTGAGGATGGTGAAGCGGTTTTGGCCCATGCTCAGGCTGCAGCGGCTGCGATGAATTCGAGCCTTCTGGTGCTGCACACAGCGGCTGGCCGCGTCGGCGCGATGGATGTGGGGGCGACGAACCGCGATGCCATGGCGGCGGTGCAAGATGCCGATGTGATCTACAATCTGGGCGCCGATGAGATCGATATCGCCGCCGGAGCGTTCGTGATCTACCAGGGCTCCCACGGGGATCGGGGCGCGCACCGCGCCGATGTGATCCTGCCGGGCGCGGCCTACACCGAGGAGCAGGGCCTGTTCGTGAACACCGAAGGGCGCCCGCAATTGGCGATGCGCGCGGGCTTCCCGCCGGGTGATGCACGCGAAAACTGGGCGATTCTGCGCGCTTTGTCAGCTGAACTGGGCGCCACGCTGCCCTTCGACACGCTGGCCGCGTTGCGGGAACAGATGGTTGCCACCGCGCCGCATCTTCGCATGATCGACGAGGTGCCGGAGAATACCGGAGATGCGTTGGAACCTGGATCGCTTGGCACGGGCAATTTTGCCTCGCCCATCACGGATCACTACCTGACCAACGCGATCATACGCGCCTCAAGCCTCATGGCAGAGCTATCAGCGGCGGCCAAGGCACGGTCGCAGACCAAGATCGCTGCGGAGTAACCGATGTGACGCGGTGGGGCGGCTTTCCCCTGGCGGCGCTGGCGCTTGCAGCCTGCCAGCCAATGTCAGATCCTGTGCGCGGGCCCGATGCCCCTGCGCAATATAACGGGATCGAGACGCGGCTTTTGGATGTCGATCTGGTGAATTTTCGGGCTCGGATGAGCGGCGCGGCCAGTCGAGAGGCGGTTGACGCCTATGCGCGTTGCGCGGCTGTCGGCTATGCCCTGATCCGTGGCTACGGCTTTGCGCGACATGTGCGCACAAGTATTGAGGAAGAGGCTGGTATTTGGATCGCGGATGCGGTTTACACCATCTCGCCGGAACGCCCGCTTGGGTTGCAGACGCTCGACGCTGAGGTGGTTGCGGCAGATTGCGCGGAGCAAGGGATACCGACGGTCTAAGAAGTGGGCCGCAACGGGCCCGAGCCAAGGAATGAACGACCCATGGACGGCTTTTTTTCCACCACCCCCGGGATCATCCTGATCATCGCGGCGCAATGCCTGCTGGTCATTGGCTTTGTGATGGTCAGTTTGCTGTTCCTCGTCTACGGCGACCGGAAGATCTGGGCGGCTGTGATGATGCGGCGCGGGCCCAATGTTGTGGGCGTCTTCGGCCTGCTGCAAACCGTCGCCGACGCGTTGAAATACGTGGTGAAAGAGGTGGTGATCCCCGCTGGCGCGGATAGGCCCGTCTTCATGCTGGCGCCGATGACCAGCTTTGTTTTGGCCGTGATCGCCTGGGCGGTGATTCCGTTCAATGAAAGCTGGGTGCTTGCGGATCTGAACGTGGCCATCCTCTATGTCTTCGCCATGTCCTCGCTTGAGGTTTACGGCGTGATCATGGGCGGCTGGGCGTCGAATTCGAAATACCCGTTCCTGGGTTCGCTGCGCTCGGCGGCGCAGATGATTTCCTATGAGGTCTCCATCGGCCTGATCATCATCGGTGTGGTGATCTCAACCGGATCGCTCAACTTTGGGACGATCGTGGCCGCGCAGGACGGCAATCTGGGCCTGTTCAACTGGTATTGGCTGCCGCATCTGCCGATGGTCATGCTGTTCTTCGTCAGCGCCCTGGCTGAAACCAACCGCCCGCCCTTCGATTTGCCCGAGGCGGAGTCGGAATTGGTGGCGGGCTACCAGGTGGAATATTCATCAACGCCCTTCCTGCTCTTCATGGCGGGCGAATACATCGCTATCTTCTTGATGTGTGCGCTGATGACGCTGCTGTTCTTTGGCGGCTGGCTGTCGCCCATCCCCGGCCTGCCCGATGGGGCGCTGTGGATGGTGGCAAAAATGGCGATCTTCTTCTTCATCTTCGCGATGGTGAAGGCGATCGTGCCCCGGTATCGCTACGACCAGTTGATGCGGCTGGGCTGGAAAGTGTTCCTGCCATTCTCGCTCTTCTGGGTCGTGTTCGTGGCGTTCATGGCGAAATTCGAACTCTTTGGCGGCGCCTATGCCCGTTGGGCGATTGGAGGGTAAGGCATGGGTCCAGAAGTTATCGCTACCGAAACTCTGCATTATCCAGAGCTCTTGGAGTTCTGTAGGCAAGGCGCCACTCTGATGTTGGGTTCGATCGCATTTGACGGCAATAGCGAGTCTGCTGACCTTCGATTTGACGCGTGCGGCCTAGCCGAAAGCGCATCTGAAACGGCCTTCGATATCTGTATGATGTCCCAATCAGACGACATGCAAACCTGCATTAACCGCCAACTTGAGGCTGCTCAATGACCCAGATCGACTACACCCGCGCGGCGAAGTACTTTCTGTTCGTCGACTTCTTCAAAGGTTTCAAATTGGGGATGAAGTACTTCTTCTCGCCCAAGGTGACCGTGAATTACCCCCATGAAAAGGGCCCGCTGAGCCCGCGGTTCCGCGGTGAACATGCGTTGCGGCGCTACCCGAACGGGGAAGAGCGCTGCATCGCCTGCAAATTGTGCGAGGCCGTCTGCCCCGCCCAGGCGATCACCATCGATGCCGAACCGCGCGAAGATGGCAGCCGCCGCACCACGCGCTACGACATCGACATGACGAAGTGCATCTATTGTGGCTTCTGCCAAGAGGCGTGCCCGGTCGATGCCATCGTGGAAGGTCCGAACTTCGAGTTTGCCACCGAAACCCGCGAGGAACTCTACTACGACAAGGCCAAGCTGCTGGATAACGGTGAGCGGTGGGAAGCGGCGATTGCCAAGAACCTGGAACTGGACGCCCCCTACCGATGAGCCAATCCGACGCATATAAGCGTGGCAAAGCCATGGCCGAGGCGACGAATCCCGGCATCGAGGCGACCCTGGCCGAACGCTATGACGCGATCCTGCCGGGGTTTTCGACCTCGATGATGGAGGTTGCCTTTGGCCATTACTACACGCGCGACGGGTTGGACGACAAAACGCGTTATCTCACCACGGTTGCGGCTTTGACCGCTCTGGGCGGGCAAACGGCGCCGCAGCTCAAGGTCCATATCCGCAACGCCCTGCGCTCGGGTGCAACGCAGCGCGAGGTGGCCGAGGTGATCAACCAGATGGCGCTCTATGGCGGCTTCCCGGCGATGATCAATGCTTTGAACACGGCATTGGACGTGTTTGACGAGGAAGATGCCGCATGACCGAGACCCCGCAAAACCCGTTTGAGGCGCTGTTCAAGCAGACCCAGGAGATGACCCAGGAATGGGTCAAGGCGGTGAACCCGGCCATGGCCTCGTTCAATCCCACGCAGATGGACAAGATGTGGCCCACGCTGCCCGCCGAGGTGCTGGAGGCGTTCATGGGCAAGCAATTCAATCCCGAAGGCTTGGAGGCGAAGACCCGGCTTTTGCTGACGCTACAGGGTCTGACGATCCAGGGCGCCGTGGCTGAACCGCAGATCCGTCTGACCGTGCGCCACGCCATGGAGGCGGGCGCCACCAGCCAAGAGATTGCCGAAACCATCGGTCTGGCCGCGATGTTTGGCGGCGTGCCTGCGATGAACAAGGCGATGCAACTGGCCCAAGAGGCCATTGAAGGAGGCGAGGCGTAATATGGGCGTCGTTGATTTCACCTTTTACCTCTTTGCGCTGTCGGTTGTGATCGGCGGGCTGCTGACGGTGACGGCCAAAAACCCGGTCCATTCGGTCCTGTGGCTGATCCTCAGCTTTCTGTCGGCGGCGGGCCTGTTCGTGCTGCTGGGCGCCGAATTCGTCGCGATGCTTCTGATCATCGTCTACGTGGGTGCGGTCGCGGTGCTGTTCCTGTTTGTCGTCATGATGCTGGATGTCGACTTTGCCGAACTCAAGGCGGAGATGTCGAAATACATTCCGCTCGCGGGTCTGATCGGTGTGGTTCTGTTGATGCAATTGGCGCTGGCCTATGGCGTCTGGGAAACCGCCGAAGGTGTCGAGATGAGCGCGACGCCCATCGGCACGCCCGAAGGTGCGGGCGATCACAACACGCAAGCGCTGGGTCTGATCCTTTACGATCAATACTTCCTGGCATTCCAGGTTTCGGGTCTGATCCTGTTCGTTGCGATGGTGGGCGCCATCGTGTTGACCCTGCGCCACCGTGTGGATGTCAAACGCCAAAGCCCCGTTGCGCAGATGATGCGCGATCCCGCCACAGCGATGGAGTTGAAAGACGTCAAACCGGGGCAGGGTCTGTAACGGTGAAGCGGGCGGCGCTCATATCTCTGGCCGGGTTGGCGGCTCCCGCGGCACAGGCCTGCGTCGTGGAGGTGCAATCCTGCTATCCCGCGGCAGATGTCCACGCCGAATATGGCGGACATCGCGACTCGGTTGTGTTGTTCAGCGAATACGGCCCCGGCGACGCGCACAGATCCGTCGTTGTGGAATGCCGGACGCGGCAGGCCCTGTCGGTGCAGCCCGACAACCCGGACGATTGGGGCCGTTTTTGGGATGCGGAGGGCATCATGTCCGACGCCGTATACGACGATGCGGCCCAGACGCTTCGGCAAGTGGCCCGCCAGATCAACCGCCAGACCGGGATCGAGGCCCAGCTTTTCACCTTGCCGGGATCCCATTGCGGGTGCGATTTGCCCGCAATCCCGCCACCGCCAACCCATTGCCCGGCTGATTTCTGACGCCGGGCGCAGACAAGATCCGGGGGCACGGCCAGCAAAAAGGCCCGCCCCAGCCAAGACCAAGCGGGCGACACGGCCCAGACGCATTGGGGCGAACCGGCCCCGGAGGGACGACCAAAATGACCATAGGTCTCGAACATTACCTGACGGTGGCGGCGGCATTGTTCGTTATCGGCATCTTCGGCATCTTCCTGAACCGGAAGAACATCATCATCATTCTGATGTCGCTGGAGCTGATGCTGCTGAGCGTGAATATCAACATGGTGGCGTTCTCCTCGTTTCTGGGCGATCTGACGGGTCAGGTCTTCACGCTGTTCATCCTGACGGTGGCGGCGGCTGAGGCGGCGATCGGCCTTGCCATCCTGGTCTGTTTCTTCCGCAACCGCGGCACGGTCGACGTGGAAGCCGTCGACAACCTAAGGGGCTAAGACATGGAACAAATCCTTCTCTTCGCCCCCCTTGTCGGTGCGCTCATTTGCGGGTTCTCCTGGCGGTTGATCGGGGAACAGGCGGCCTGTGTGGTGGCGACCGCCTTCCTGGGGCTGTCCTGCCTGCTGAGCTGGCTAATCTTCCTGACATTCGATCCTTCGGCCCATGACAACGGATCGTATTCTGAATCCATCCTGACCTGGATCGAAAGCGGCACGCTGTTCACCGATTGGGCGATCCGCATCGACCGGCTGACGGCGATCATGCTGATCGTGATCACCTCGGTCTCGGCTTTGGTGCACCTCTATTCGTTTGGCTACATGGCCCATGACGAGAACTTCAAAGAGGGCGAAAGCTACCGCCCCCGGTTCTTCGCCTATCTCTCGTTCTTCACCTTCACCATGCTGATGCTGGTGACCGCCGACAACCTGCTGCAACTCTTCTTCGGGTGGGAAGGCGTGGGCGTTGCCTCGTACCTTCTGATCGGGTTCTACTACCGCAAACCTTCCGCGGGCGCCGCGGCGATGAAGGCCTTCATCGTGAACCGCGTGGGGGATTTCGGTTTCCTCTTGGGGATCTTCGCGCTGTTCTGGATGACGGATTCGATCGAGTTCGACATCGTCCTCGGCATGGGCGCGGAGTTGTCGGAGATGTCGATCACGTTCCTCGGCATGGAGTTGAACGCGGCCGAGACCATCGCCTTCCTGCTCTTTATCGGCGCGATGGGGAAATCGGCGCAGCTGTTTCTGCATACCTGGCTGCCCGACGCGATGGAGGGGCCGACACCCGTTTCGGCCCTGATCCACGCGGCCACGATGGTGACGGCGGGTGTGTTCCTGGTCTGCCGCATGTCGCCGGTGATCGAATATGCTCCCATGGCGGGTAACTTCATCATCATCCTGGGTGCCTGCACCGCCTTCTTCGCGGCGACCGTCGGGCTGGTCCAGAACGACATCAAACGCGTGATCGCCTATTCGACCTGTTCGCAGCTGGGCTATATGTTCGTGGCTGCAGGCGTCGGCGTCTATTCGGTGGCGATGTTCCACCTGTTCACCCACGCCTTCTTCAAGGCGATGCTGTTCCTCGGGGCCGGGTCGGTCATCCACGGGATGCACCACGAACAGGACATGCGGAACTATGGCGGCCTGCGCAAAAAGCTGCCCTATACGTTCTGGGCGATGATGATCGGCACCCTGGCCATTACCGGCGTGGGCGTGCCTGTGGCGCTGTTCACCCTGGGCGGTGTGCCGCTTGGCTTTGCCGGGTTCCTCTCGAAGGATGCCGTGATCGAAAGCGCCTTTGCCTTCGGTCCCGGGATCGGTGAATTTGCCTTCTGGTCCCTGGTGATCGCGGCCTGCTTCACCAG
Organism: Gymnodinialimonas mytili; assembly: GCF_037544085.1. Taxonomy (NCBI): domain Bacteria; kingdom Pseudomonadati; phylum Pseudomonadota; class Alphaproteobacteria; order Rhodobacterales; family Paracoccaceae; genus Gymnodinialimonas; species Gymnodinialimonas mytili. Next base: position 662,068 of record NZ_JBBIFW010000001.1, on the reverse strand, counting down.
CTTTTATTCCTGGCGCCTGATCTTCATGACCTTCTTCGGCGAGCCGCGCGGCGACAAGCACACCCATGAACATGCCCATGAATCGCCCACTGTCATGCTGGTTCCGCTGGGGGCTCTGGCCATCGGCGCGGTGTTCTCGGGGATGGTCTGGTACAATTCCTTCTTCGGCCATACCGACGATGTGGGCCGCTTCTTTGGCGTGCCTTACGCCGAGGCCGCCCATCACGGGGATGAGGCCCATGACGAAGGCCACGGCGAAGACGCAGCGCATGCGGAGGAGAGCCACGGGGACGATGCCTACGCCGCAGACGGCGCCGCAGGATATGGCGACGAGCATCACTATTCCCTTGTCGGCGCGCCCGGCGAAGGCGCCATCCATGCCGCCCCCGACAACGACATCCTGAACGAGGCGCATGCCGTCTCCTACTGGGTGAAGACGGCGCCGTTCTTCGCGATGCTGATCGGCCTGGCCTTTGCCTATCTGTTCTACATCGTCGATCCGACGATCCCGGGGCGCCTCGCGCAACAGCAGCGGCCGCTCTACAACTTCCTGCTCAACAAATGGTACTTTGACGAAGCCTATAACTTCCTCTTCGTGCAGCCCGCGCGGTGGCTGGGCCGGTTCCTGTGGAAGGGCGGCGACGGGGCCGTCATCGATGGCGGGATCAATGGGCTTGCCATGGGGATCATCCCCTTCTTCACCCGCCAACTGAACCGGGCGCAGTCCGGCTACATTTTCCACTATGCGTTTGCGATGGTGATGGGGATTGTCCTCCTGGTCACCTGGATCTCGCTGAGCGCCGGGTAACGACCAATGGCCAACTTGATCTCTTTCGTGACCTTCCTGCCGCTGATCGCTGCCATCATCATGGCGGTGTTCCTGCGCGGCGACGATGAAGCGGCGCAGCTCAACGCCAAGCGCCTGGCCCTGGCTGCCACCAGCGCGACCTTCCTGGCGTCGATCTTCCTGCTGGTTCAATTCGACGCGCAAGATACCGAATTCCAACTGGTCGAAGAATATGACTGGATGTTCGGCCTGACCTACAAGGTTGGCGTCGACGGCATCTCGATCCTGTTTGTGATGCTGACGACCTTCCTGATGCCGATCACCATTGCCGCCTGCTGGGGGGTCGAGCATCGCGTCAAGGAATACATGATCGCGATGCTGGTGCTTGAAACGCTGATGATCGGCGTCTTCGTCGCGCTGGATCTGGTGCTGTTCTACCTGTTCTTCGAGGCGGGCCTGATCCCGATGTTCCTGATCATCGGCATCTGGGGCGGCAAGGACCGCATCTATGCCAGCTTCAAGTTCTTCCTCTACACGTTCCTGGGCTCGGTCCTGATGCTGGTCGCCATGGTGGCGATGTATGTGGATGCGGGCACAACAGACATCCCGACCCTGCTGAACCACAATTTCGGAACCGAGACCTTCAGCGTGCTTGGCATCCAGGTCGTCGGCGGCATGCAGACGCTGATGTGGCTGGCCTTCTTCGCCAGCTTTGCGGTGAAAATGCCGATGTGGCCCGTGCACACCTGGCTGCCCGACGCCCACGTGCAGGCGCCCACCGCCGGGTCCGTGGTGCTGGCCGCGATCCTGCTGAAGATGGGCGGCTACGGCTTTCTGCGGTTTAGCCTGCCGATGTTCCCGGTCGCCTCCGATCTGTTGGCGCCGCTGGTCCTGTGGATGAGCGTGATTGCCATTGTCTACACCTCGCTTGTCGCGATGGTGCAGGAGGATATGAAAAAGCTGATCGCCTATTCCTCGGTCGCGCATATGGGGTTCGTGACGATGGGGATCTTCGCCGCCAACCAGCAAGGCGTGGATGGCGCGATTTTCCAGATGATCAGCCACGGGTTCATCTCGGGCGCGCTGTTCCTCTGTGTCGGCGTGATCTACGACCGGATGCATACCCGAGAGATCGACGCCTATGGCGGGTTGGTCGTGCGAATGCCGGCCTATGCGCTGATCTTCATGCTGTTCACGATGGCCAATGTGGGCCTGCCGGGCACCTCTGGCTTTGTCGGGGAATTCCTGACCCTGGTCGGGGTGTTCCAGGTGAACACCTGGGTCGGTGTCTTTGCCGCGACCGGTGTGATCCTGTCGGCTTGCTACGCGCTGTGGCTGTACCGCCGCGTCGTCTTTGGCGATCTGATCAAGGAAAGCCTCAAGACCATTTCCGACATCACACCACGCGAGCGGGCGATCTTCGCCCCGCTGATCGTGATGACCTTGCTTCTGGGCGTCTATCCCAGCCTGGTGACCGATATCATCGGTCCCTCGGTGGCCGCCCTTCTGACCGATTACGACCTGGCCGTTGCGGCATTTGAGCCCGCAACCCACGTCGCCGCTAACCACTGAGGGCCCCCCCGATGATCGGATCTGATCTCGCCGTTATGACCCCGGAAATCGTGCTGTCGTTGTTTGCGATGGGTGCGCTGATGGCTGCCGTCTACACCAGCAAAGACGCCTTGGCGCCCGCGCTGACCTGGGGCACGGCAGGGCTGTTTGTGATCATGGCGATCTATATCGCCGTCACCGGGGAGGGCAGCCGCGAGGCCTTCGATGGCATGTTCGTCGATGACGCGTTCAGCCGGTTCGCCAAGATCACGATCTTGCTCTCGGCGGCGGCGATCCTGGCGATCTCGCATGATTACATGCTGAAAAGCGATCTTCTGCGGTTCGAGTTTCCGGTTCTGATCACCCTCGCCATCGTGGGTATGATGATCATGGTCTCTGCCGGGGATCTGATCGCGCTCTATATGGGGTTGGAGCTGCAATCCCTGGCGCTCTACGTCGTGGCCTCGCTCCGCCGCGACAGCGTGCGATCCACCGAAGCGGGCCTGAAATACTTCGTTCTCGGGGCGCTCTCCTCGGGCCTGTTGCTTTATGGGGCGTCGCTGACCTACGGCTTTGCGGGCACCACGTCATTCGATGGGATCATCGCCGCGGCCCAGGGGGAGATCGGGGTTGGCCTGCTGCTTGGCCTGGTCTTCATCACGGCGGGCCTCGCCTTCAAGGTCTCCGCCGCGCCGTTCCATATGTGGACACCGGACGTGTATGAAGGCTCGCCCACACCCGTGACAGCCCTCTTCGCTACGGCGCCCAAAGTGGCCGCCATGGCGCTGTTTGCGCGTGTCGTGCATGACGCGTTTGGCGGTGTGGTCGGCGATTGGCAGCAGGTCGTTGCCTTCCTGTCGGTCATTTCGATGTTTGTGGGGGCCATCGCCGCGATTGGCCAAACCGACATCAAACGCCTGATGGCCTATTCCTCAATCAGCCATATGGGCTTTGCCCTGATGGGTCTGGCCGCGGGCACGGCCCAGGGCGTTGAGGCGATGCTGATCTACATGGCGATCTATGTGGTGATGAATATCGGCACCTTCGCCTTCATCCTCACGATGGAACGCGACGGCCGCCCAGTCACCCAGATCTCATCGCTCGCCGGGTTTGCCAAGCGCGAAGGGACCAAAGCGGGTGCGCTTCTGGTTCTGCTGTTCAGCCTGGCCGGTGTGCCGCCCTTCCTGGGCTTCTTCGGCAAATACGCCGTCCTGCTTGCGGCGGTGGATGCCGGGCTTGTGTGGTTGGCTGTTCTGGGCGCTGTGGCCTCGGTCATCGGCCTGTTTTACTACCTGCGCATCGTCTACCTGATGTATTTCGGTGAGGAACGTGACGCGCTGGATGGCGGGATGGGTCTTGTCCAATATGCGGGTCTGATGGCGATGGCCGCGATCCTGTGTCTCGGGTGGTTGCCGGGCGTGAACCTGTTCGGGATCGAAGCGCCCGCCCAGGCTGCCGCCGCGATGCTGACCCGCTGACATGGCGGATTGGCCCGATGGCGTGGGCCGCCGGGTCCTGACCCAGACCGATAGCACGATGGCAGAGGCGGCGCGTTTGGCGCCCGACCTGTCCGGCCCGGAATGGATATTGGCGCTGTCCCAAAGTTCAGCCAAAGGCCGTCGCGGTCGCGCGTGGTCGATGCCGCGCGGAAACTTCGCCGCCTCTTTGGTGATGCGCCCCGACGGGCCTGTGGAACAGATCGCGCTGCGGTCCTTCGTGGCGGCATTGGCCTTGCGGGACGCCCTGATCGCAACCGGCGCAGAGCCCGAATCCCTCAGCCTGAAATGGCCCAATGACGTGTTGCACTATGGCGGCAAGCTGGCCGGGATTCTGCTGGAAAGCCTCGGTGATGGGCGCGGCGGTGTGGTTCATCTGATCATCGGCATCGGCGTGAACCTGGCCCAGGCGCCCGAGACGGCCGAGTTGGAACCGCGCGCCGTGCCGCCCGTGGCCCTGGGCCGCGCAATCAGTCCCGAAGCCTTTCTGGACGTGTTGGCCCCCGCCTTCGCCGCGCGCGAGGCCAGCCTGGTGACCTATGGCTTCGGTCCGACCCGGACCGAATGGCTGGCCCATGCTGCGCGTCTGGGCGAGGTCATCACCGCCCGCCTACCAAGCGAAGAAATCACCGGCACGTTCCAAGACGTCGATGAGACCGGCAATCTGATCCTCGAGACGCCCAAAGGGCGCCGCGCCATCTCTGCGGCTGATATCCATTTCTGATATATCCGGAGGCCTCTGATATGCTTCTTTGCATCGATTGCGGCAACACCAACACCGTCTTCTCGATCTGGGATGGCGAGGATTGGCTGTGTACCTTGCGCACCTCCACCCACCATTCGCGGACGGCGGATGCCTATTTCACCTGGTTTTCCACCCTGCTGTCCCATTATGGGATCAAGCCGGAGATCGATGATGTCATTATCTCGTCGACCGTGCCGCGTGTTGTCTTCAACCTGCGGGTCTTCTGCGACCGCTTCTTCAATCTGCGCCCTTGGGTGGTCGGCAAACCCGATTGCGCGCTGCCCCATGACCCGCGTGTCGATTTCGGCACCGGCGTGGGGCCGGACCGCCTGGCCAATGCGGCGGGTGCCTTTGCCCGGCATGGCGGCGATTGCGTGGTGGTCGATTTCGGGACCGCCACGAATTTCGATGTGGTGGCCGAAGACGGTGCCTATGTCGGCGGTGTGATCGCACCGGGCGTGAACCTGTCGCTAGAGGCGCTGGCGCTCGGCGCCGCCGCCTTGCCCCATGTGGACATCACCAAACCCGACGCCGTCATCGGCACCAACACCGTGGCTTGTATCCAATCGGGTGTGTTCTGGGGCTATGTCGGATTGATCGAAGGCATCACCGCGCGGATTAAATCCGAGTATGGCAAGCCGATGAAGGTCATTGGCACTGGTGGCCTTGCGCCCTTGTTTGCACAAGGGGAACTGCTATTTGACACCATCGAAGATGATCTGACGATGTACGGGCTGACGGTCATTCACAAATACAATAAGGACAACAAACGCATATGAGTGACCGAACACGTCTGATGTACCTCCCCCTCGGTGGCGCGGGGGAGATTGGCATGAATTGCTATGTCTATGGATATGGGCCCGAGGGGGCAGAGCGGCTGATCGTGGTGGATATCGGTGTGGCTTTTCCGGACATGGACGGCCAGCCCGGTGTCGATCTGATCTTGCCAGATGTGGCTTGGCTGGAAGAACGGCGCGACCGGATCGACGGGATCTTCATCACCCATGCGCATGAGGATCACGTGGGCGCCGTCGGGCATCTTTGGGGGCGGTTGAAAGCGCCGGTCTATTGCCGGAAATTCACCGCCATCCATGCGATGCGCAAGCTGGAAGAGGCGGGCCATGACCCAGAAATTGTGCGCGTTGTCGAGGCTTACCCTCAGGTGATCGAAGCCGGGCCGTTCCAGGTGCAATTCGCGCCCGTTTCCCACTCGATCCCCGAAAGCTCGGCCCTGCTGATCGACACGCCCGCGGGCCGTGTGGTGCATTCCGGCGATTTCAAGATCGACCGCGATCCGGTGGTGGGCGAGCCCTTTGACGAAGATATGTGGCGCCAGATCGGGGCCGATGGTGTGCTGGCTTACATCTGCGACAGCACCAATGTGTTTAACCGAAATCCCGGCCGATCTGAGTCGCAATTGCCGGAAAACATCACCGCCTTGGTGCAGGAGGCGAAGGGGATGGTCGTGGCCACCACATTTGCCTCGAACATCGCGCGGTTGAAGACGCTCGCCGATGCCGGTGTCGCGGCGGGGCGCTCGATCTGCCTGATGGGTCGCGCCATGCAGCGGATGGTGCGCGCGGGCGTGGAATCCGGCGTGCTGACCGCGTTTCCCTCCACTGTCTCACCGGAAGAGGCGCTGGATATCCCCCGCGAGAACCTGATGCTGATCGTCACGGGCAGCCAGGGGGAACGCCGCGCCGCCTCCGCCGCCCTGTCACGGGGCAAGTATCTGGGCCATGAATTGGCCGAGGGCGATATGTTCCTGTTTTCCTCGAAAACGATCCCCGGAAATGAGGTCTCGGTCGGCTATATCCAGAACGCCCTGGCCGAGAAAGGCGTTGAAATCGTTGACGATAATGCCGGATTTTACCATGTCTCAGGCCATGCGAACCGCCCCGATCTGGAGGCGATGCACGATATCCTGCGCCCGCAGATCCTGATCCCGAACCATGGCGAGTTCCGGCATATGCGCGAACATGCTCGCCTGGCGGCGTCGAAGGGGATGCGCGGGCTGATCGCGGCCAATGGCACCATGCTGGAACTGACCGGCAATGCGCCCGGCGCCGTCGAGCATATTGAGGTGGGGCGCACCTATCTGGACGGCGATGCGTTTGTCGGCGCCTTTGACGGTGTGATCCGCGAACGCATGAAGATGGCGCTGAACGGGATGGTAGTCGTCGCGCTGATTATCGATGAATCCGACGAGGTGCTGGAAGATGCCTGGGTTGCCCTGCGGGGTCTGCCAGAGGTGGGATCCTCCGGCGCACCGCTGCAGGACCTGATCGAAGACGATCTTGCGCGCCTTCTGCCCCGGCTGGATGCGAAGGTCATTGATGACGATGACAAGCTGGAAGAGAGCATCAAACGCGTGGTCCGCAATGTCTGCAGCCAGGAAATCGGCAAGAAGCCCGAGCTGACCTTGTTGGTCAGCCGTCTGATGGCGGAATAACCGCCCTCAGGATTCTGCCGAGGGCGTTTCCGCAGGTTCTTCCGCCGCGGCTTCGGTCGGCGCTTCGGCGTCGGCCTTTTTCTTGCGCGGAGCGCGTTTGCGCTTTGGCTTTTCGGCGGGTGCGTCTTCGGCCTCCGCCGGCGCGTCTACCGCTGCATCCTCTGCGGGTGCCTCGACTTTCTTCCGACGACGGCGTTTGGGTTTTTCCTCGGCCGTGGGCTCGGGCTCGGGGTCCGGGGTCGGGTCTGCCTCGGTCTCTGTGTCTTCCGCTTTCGGTTTGCGGGTGCGGCGACGCTTGGGCTTTGGCGCCTCTTCAGCCATTTCCGCGTCAACCGTTTCGACGACCGCCGTTTCAGTTGCGGGCGTGGTCGCAGGTGCGGCCTCGGCCTCGGGCGTCGGTTCCACCGCATCTTCGGCGGTTTCAGTCAGGTCTCGTGCCGGGCCGCCGCGTCGCTCGTCAAAGCTGAGCGCGATGAAGTCGGGCATATGATCACCCATGCCAACGATCTTGCCGCCCCGATCATTCTCGCGTCCACGACCGCGTCCGCTGCGAGACCGGCTGCGCTTTTCTTCGGGCTCAGACGGTGTGGTCTCGACGGGTTCAGCCTCGGCCTGCGCCTCATCCGATTTCCGTCCACGACGACCACGGCGCGGCTTGTCAGCCTCGGCCTTGCCGTCATCCGACCGGCCCCGGTTATCCTTGACCTCCATCGGAGCTTCCGCGCGCGGGATCGGCTGTTCGATCAGATTCTCGATCGCGCTCAGATACTTATCGTCAGCGGGCACCGCCAAGGTGATCGCCACGCCGTTCCGACCTGCGCGACCGGTGCGTCCGATCCGGTGCACATAATCTTCCGCATGGCTGGGCATGTCGTAGTTCAAAACATGGCTGACATTGGGAATATCGAGACCGCGGGCGGCCACATCGGAGGCGACCAAGAACCGGATCGATCCGTCGCGGAACCCATCAAGCGTGCGCATCCGATGCGATTGATCCAGATCGCCGTGGATCGGCTCGGCGTTTAGACCATGTTTCTTGAGGGATTTTGCGACGATATCCACATCGACCTTGCGGTTGCAGAAGATGATCGCGTTGGTGCAGGCCTCGCCTTCAGCGGTGATCGCGGCGCGCAGCATATCGCGTTTTTGCTTTGCGGCCATGTCGCGGCGCGTCGGTTTGAACTCGATCAGACGCTGTTCAATCGTGTCGGAGGTCGTGGATTGCCGCGCCACCTCGATCTTTGCAGGATTCGACAGGAAGGTATTGGTGATCCGCTCGATCTCGGGCGCCATGGTTGCGCTGAAAAACAGCGTCTGGCGGGTGAAGGGGACGAGGCCGAAAATCCGTTCGATATCAGGGATAAAGCCCATATCCAGCATCCGGTCCGCTTCGTCGACGACCATCACCTTCACATCGTTCAGGATCAGCTTGCCGCGTTCGAAATGGTCCAGCAAGCGACCGGGCGTGGCGATCAGAACATCGACGCCTTTGTCGATGGCCGTTTCTTGTTCCTTGAAACTGACCCCACCGATCAGCAGCGCTTTGCTGAGTTTCACATGTTTGGCATAAACATCAAAGTTTTCAGCGACTTGTGCGGCCAATTCCCGTGTCGGGCACAGCACCAGGCTGCGCGGCATCCGCGCGCGAGCGCGGCCACGGGCCAGCATGGTGATCATCGGCAATGTGAAAGAGGCGGTCTTGCCGGTGCCGGTCTGGGCAATGCCCAGAACGTCGCGGCCCTCCAATGCGGGCGGTATCGCGCCCTCTTGGATCGGGGTCGGGGTTTCATAGCCCGCCTCGGTGATGGCCTTTTGCACCTTGGGATTGAGCTGAAGCTCGGAGAATGTGGTCATTTGCGTCCAATCGGTCCGCGAGCAAGTCGCGGCATAGGTGATGGAGCGCAATTACCCGGCGCGCTCCGCGTTCGGTTCCGTGCGGATCACGGAACAGCGCAGGACATAAGGCAAATCCACCGACCCGTCAAATCTGATGGTGCTGCGCCGTGGCTAAGGCAACACACCCATCAACTGCGCCTGTCTCAATGCCTGTTGGAACTGCTCGGCGGGGACAAAGATCTCGACCATGGCATCGGGTCCAATGAGGTGGGCGCGCAATCCCCGGCGCGCGGCATCGGAGAAGTCTTGTGCCGAAAGGTGAATGAAACCAGTGCGATACCCACGGCATCCAAAGCCGGGGGCGCAATATTCCTCGCGGCGCGAGACGCCGTCGAACCGCAAGGCCGCGCCGTCGCGATAGGCGTCGTCCATGCGCAGACGATAGTGACGACCGTCGATGGCCTGTCCGATTTCGACTGTGAGAGAGGTTTGCCCCGCTTGACGCAGGGCCAGAACTTGTCCGTAAAGCAGGTGGTCCCGATCCACTGAAATCAGCGTTCGCTCAGAGAATCCCCCCTCAATCCCGGTGATGTCCGAGCGGTGCATGCCGGGTCCCGCGGGGGCACAGGCCGACAGCGCCAGCAATACGGGAACGAGAAGGTAAAAACGCCAAGTCATGGCGCAGAGTTACGGTGGAATTGGTTAATGGCGGCTTAAATCTGTGCGCTGTCATGTAGAACTGGCCGATAGCCTCCGCGCAACACTCCGACACTAGGGGCCGGTGTTAAGACGGTGATCTGACCGCTCGGGCGGTTTTGCGGCGGGCCATATCCCGTCGGCGCATAAGGCAGCATCGCATCACCCAAAAGCACGTGTGGCGTCGTGCCGCTCAGAATGAATGTCCCATCCGGCAGGTCATCGGCCTCGGCCTGATGACGGACTTGTTGACGGATTCGGGTTACGCGGGCGCGGTGCAGCGCGCTGTCCATCGCCATCCGCTCAGCCGCTGCGCCGGTGGCAGCCTCCCACGCGGCGATCCAGGCGCGATACGCGTCGCGACGGCAATAATGGCAGGGACGGTGACCGGCGGCGACGGCCACGGCCTCATCCAGAAAGAACAGGGCCGACCAGCCGCGATCGGGCATCGGCCCGTGATATTTGCCGCGCGGATGCGTCAGTGTGCAGACCAGCCAATGCTTGTGGCTCCACCGCGACGTGCCAAGGGTCCCATCGGGGCGATGGATGATCCCACGGTTGCCGGTGAACAGGCCACGGGCCGGATCGACCACAATCTCACCTGTCGGCAGAACACGATTTTGAAGCGGCATGGCGGCACCTCATGGTGGGATGCCCAGAGATTACCTAAATTTCTAAACCATGTGAACGATCATGCGGGATGTCGGATATAAACAACAATCCAGCGTGAATCAGCCAAATTTGACTGTGGATAGATTGCAAAACCACATCATCTGTTGAGACCACACGGCGCCACTTGACCGGGTCGCGCCATGGGCTAAGACTTAGATCATCAATTCTTTCGTCGATGATAACGTGATGTCGGGATAGTCGCGCTCCACACGATCGATGTCCCATTGCAGGCGCGTCAGATAGACGGGGTCACCATCGTTGTCCTCAGCAATGTGCTGTTTGTTGGCGGCGGCAAATGTTTCGACCGCCTCTTTTGGTCCATGCACCCAGCGGGCAGAGGTGAATTGCGACGCTTCGAACCGAACCGGCAGGCCGTATTCCAACTCGATCCGACTGGCCAGAACCTCGAATTGCAGGGCCCCCACGACACCGACGATAAAGCCCGAGCCAAAGGTCGGCTTGAACACCTTGGCCGCGCCTTCCTCGGCGAATTGCATCAGCGCCTTTTCCATATGCTTGGCCTTCATCGGGTCACCCGCGCGGACCGATTGCAGCAATTCAGGCGCGAAAGAGGGGATGCCGGTGAACCGCAGGCCCTCGCCCTCGGTCAACGCATCGCCAATCCGCAATTGGCCGTGATTGGGAATGCCGATAATGTCGCCCGCCCAAGCCTCTTCGGCAAGCTCACGATCGGAGGCCAGGAACATGACCGGATTGCTGATCGCCATCGGCTTTTTCGACCGCACATGGGTCAGCTTCATGCCGCGCTGAAAATGCCCGGACGCCAGGCGCAGAAAGGCCACGCGGTCGCGGTGCTTGGGGTCCATATTCGCCTGCACCTTGAACACAAAGCCCGCGACCTTCTTTTCCTCGGGCGCCACCTCGCGCGGTTCGGCGTTCTGCACCTGCGGCTCGGGTCCGTATTCGGCGATGCCGTCCATCAGCTCTTTGACGCCAAACGAATTGATCGCCGACCCGAACCAGATCGGCGTCAGGGTGCCCTGCAAAAAGGCGGTGCGGTCCATGGCGGGCAGCAATTCGCGGGCCATTTCAACCTCTTCGCGCAGCTGCGCGAGCAAGGCTTCAGGGATGTGGTCGTCCAGTTTCGGATCATCCAACCCGTCCATCGAAACCGACTCAGCCACCTTGTTGCGGTCGGCCCGATCCATCAGCTCCAGCCGGTCATGGATCAGATCATAGCAGCCCAGGAAATCGCGCCCGACCCCGATGGGCCAAGAGGCAGGGGTGACATCAATCGCCAGATTTTCCTGGATTTCGTCAATGATCTCAAACGTATCGCGGCTTTCACGGTCCATCTTGTTACAGAAGGTCAGGATCGGCAGATCGCGCAGGCGGCAAACCTCGAACAGCTTCTGGGTTTGCGATTCCACCCCTTTCGCGCCATCGATCACCATGATCGCGGCATCAACGGCGGTCAGCGTGCGATACGTATCCTCGGAAAAATCGCTGTGGCCCGGCGTGTCGACCAGATTAAAGCGATAGCGCCCGTCAAAGTCGAAGCTCATCGCCGAGGCGCTGACCGAAATGCCGCGATCCTTTTCCATCTGCATGAAGTCCGACCGTGTGCGCCGCGCCTCCCCTTTGGCGCGGACCTGACCGGCCATCTGAATGGCACCGCCATACAGCAGGAACTTCTCGGTCAGCGTGGTTTTCCCCGCATCGGGATGCGAGATGATCGCAAAAGTGCGGCGACGGGCGATTTCCGGGGGCAGGGTGGGGCGATTGTCCAACATGGGCGCGGTATATTCCCGCGCGCGCCGTGGGACAATCGCCTTCGTTCAGCTTAGTTGCAGCCCAGCACGTAGCCTTGGGCACCGTTGGGTTCCGGCGGCGAGCCGGGCTGGATGATCTGCCAGTGCAGCTGGCTGCCGGCCCCGCAGATCGAGTGGCTTCCAACGCCGCCGCCCGTCGGAACTCCATGGGTCGCGCCGCCGGTCCGGGTCAGGGACTGCGCGCTTTGGGCCAGAGGCACCATTGGGACGGCGGTTGTCGGGGCAGGCGCCGTGCGGACCTGCATCTGAGCCGCGGCAAGGGTGGGGGTCAGCGCGACACACGCGCAAAGGGTCAGTTTCAATAGTCGGGTCATCGAATTTCCTTTCAGATCAATGATCCCGTTTCCCATCGCCATCCTGCCCAAAAGGGCCTTTGCGCGCCATGGCGGAAAACCCGAACAATCGGCGGCTTCCAGACGAGAAAACCCGGCGCAGGGCTGCGCTGGGTCGATGGGTTTGCGATGTGTGGCGATCAGTTGCGCAGGCGGCGCACGCATTCGCGTTCTAGCGTGCCGGGGATCGGCTGGCCCTGGGCATCGGCGTGGTAGGTGGTGACCCAGCGGCCGAACAGGCACCCGCCATTGCCCGAGGCGCGGCGTGTGGTGGAGGATGAGATGGTGTTTCCGTCATCATCGCTGAAACCGCCCCCGCCATTACCGCCACCACCGTTGCCGCCGCCGTTGCCACCGTTATCGCCAGGGCCGGGCTCGTTTCCGCCACCCAAATCCGGCGCCTCGACATCGCCCGGCCCGCCGGGCCCAGGACCGTTATCGATCTCGGGCGCTGCGACGTCCAATGCGGCAGACGGCACGGTCGACAGGCCAAGGCCAATTGCAAAAACGCTCAGCATAATCAAAGAATGTATTTTCATATCAATGGGTTCCTAATTTAATATGTATACCAATTATTGGTGTGCGCTCTATAATCGGAGATCACGGCGCCGTGAAACTACGGAAATCCGGACACTCCCCTGACACAATGCTGTCAGGAGTTTGCCTTGGCAGGAGGTGACAGGGAGGCCGGGCTCCGGCACGATATCCTTGGTACAGCACAGAGAACGGAGACGGTGAGATGGATTTGAAAGCAATCGCAGATACCCTGGTCGAGGCATGTCGCGCTGAAAATGAGACCTCTCTATTGGAAAACCACTATCATCCAGACGCGGTATCGGTTGAAGCCGCCGATTATTCTGGGATGGGCCGAGAGACCAAGGGTCTGGACGGGATCAAAGGCAAACATGCCTGGTGGGACGCCAATTTCGAAATGCATAGCAGCGACGTGCAGGGGCCGTTCCTGCATGGCGACGACCGGTTCGCGGTGATTTTCGAAGTGGATTGCACCGAGAAGGCCACCGGCAACCGGATGCCAATGAAAGAGGTCGCGATCTATCACGTGGCCGATGGCAAAATCGTCCGCGAAGAGTTCTTCGGAACCGGGTGAGCGAACAGCGGGTCAGGCGCCGGTTTCCGTCGCGCCTGATCCTTAGGCGCGTCCAGGCTGGCGGTGCGCCCGGGTGGCTGGTAAGCCGGGACAACGCTGTTTGAAGAGGACTGGCCGAATGGATCTTGGGATTACGGGAAAGCGCGCGTTGGTCTGCGCGTCGTCAAAAGGGCTTGGGCGCGGCTGTGCCGAGGCATTGGCCGCCGCCGGTGTGGATCTGGTGCTGAACGCGCGCGGCGCGGAGGCGCTGGAGGCCACAGCCGAAGCGATCCGGGCAGATCACGGCGTGCAGGTCACCGCTGTGGCCGCCGATATCACCAGTGAAGACGGGCGCGCCTCGGTCCTGGCCGAGGCGGGCGATCTGGACATTCTGGTGACAAATGCGGGCGGTCCGCCGCCCGGCCTGTGGTCCGATTGGGCGCGGGAAGATTTCATCGCCGCTTTGGACGCCAACATGCTCACCCCGATTGCGCTGATGACCGAGCTGATGCCGAAGATGATCGACAAAGGCTGGGGCCGGGTGGTCAACATCACCTCGCAATCGGTGAAGGCGCCGATCCCGCAACTCGGGCTGTCAAACGCCGCGCGCACCGGGTTGACCGGCTATGTCGCGGGCACAGCGCGCCAGGTGGCGCCGTTTGGCGTGGTGGTCAACAATATGCTGCCCGGCATCCACGCCACGGATCGCGCGATACAGCTTGACGGCGGCGTGTCCCAAAAAGAGGGGATCAGCCTGGAAGAGGCCAAGGCGCGCCGTGAGGCCACGATCCCCGCGCGGCGCTACGGCACAGCAGCGGAATTTGGGGCGATGTGCGCCTTCCTCTGCTCGCAACATGCGGGGTTCATCGTAGGCCAGAACATCTTGCTGGATGGCGGCGGAACGAATGCAACGATCTAGTTTACGTCTGTAAACACGAAATATCCGATTGAGATCAACTATTTGAAAATGGACCGGCCAGAGGCTTGCCGCAGCAGGCTCTGGGCCGGAAGGAACTTCCATGGCCGAAAAATTCTCCCTGAAAGACCATCTGTTCAATGCCGAGACGATCGGGCAATTGGCATCGGAATTTGCCCTTCTGCCCGGATTTGAGGCCGATGCCTTCGCGGCCGAGGTCTTGTCGGGCTTCGATGGGCGCGAACTGTTGGAGCGGCTCGACTGGATCGCCGATTGCCTTGAGCCGCGCCTCGCATCGGATTTTCCCACCATGGCGGATCAGGTGCAGGCCGCCATGCCCGCGCCGTTGGACCCGACACTTCGCGACGATGATTTCGGGCAATTCATCCATGCCGTGCCGGGCATCCTGGCCGTGCGTCACGGGTTGGAGGATCACCGCGACCGCGCGCTGGATCTGCTGGAGCAGGCAACGCAGCGCTTTTCGATGGAATTCTACATTCGCCCGTTCCTGAACCGCTGGCCCGATGAAACGCTGGCCCGGTTGCAGCGTTGGGCCAAGCACGACAATTACCACGTGCGGCGTCTTGTCAGCGAAGGTACACGTCCGCGTCTTCCTTGGGCCAAGAATATCGAGATCGAACCTCTGGTGCCGTTGCCCTTGCTGAACCAGTTGCACGCCGATCCGACGCGTTATGTGACCCGTTCGGTCGCGAACCATATGAACGATCTGAGCAAAGTGTCTCCGGATACCGTGTTGAAAACGCTGACGGATTGGCAGGCTGAGGGGCGGCAGAATCCGCGCGAATTGGCCTGGATGACCTCCCATGCGCTGCGCACGATGATCAAGTCGGGAGAGCCGCGTGCCATGGCGATGCTGGGCTATGAAGCCGAGGCCGACATCCGCGTCGATCGCCTGACAATGACACCGCCTGCGCCAAAAATCGGCGACAAGACCGTCGTTGAGATCGTGCTGAGCGCGGATCAGGACACGCCCGTTCTGGTCGATTATGCAATCCGTTTCACGCGGCCCTCAGGCGCCGAAACGGACAAGGTCTTTAAGGTGAAGCAAGGCATCGTGCGGGCGAGCAAGCCGCTGACGCTGAAAAAGACGCAAGTGTTCAAGGCCGAGGCGAGCACCTACACGCTGGTGCCGGGGTCGCATCGGCTGTCGCTGATGGTCAATGGCGGGGTGCGGGCGGTTTTGGACTTCGATCTTGGCGCTGCGGAGACAAGCTGATAAGCGCATTGGCCGACAAAAATGATCGGAAATCGCCCGTGACAGCCCCGCCGCGTTTGGAACTCGACCAGATCTCATGTCGGTTTGATGGCCGTACCGTTGTGCGAGACGTGTCTTTGTCGGTGCAAGCGGGCGACGTGTTGTGCCTGCTCGGGCCATCGGGCTGCGGCAAGTCCACAACGCTTCGGGTGGTCGCCGGGATCGAACGGCAGAGCGCCGGGACGGTCCGCGCCGATGGCGAAGTCTTGTCAGATTCCGATCTGCACACACCCCCAGAGGCCCGAGGCGTGGGTCTTATCTTTCAGGACTTTGCGCTTTTCCCACATTTGAGCGTCGCGCAGAATATAGCCTTTGGCCTGCGCGGATCGGGCGTGGATATCAATGCGCGCGTGGCGGAATTGCTGAAACGGGTGGATCTTGATGGCTACGGCGATACGCCGCCGCACATGCTATCGGGCGGTGAGCAACAGCGCGTGGCCCTGGCCCGTGCCCTGGCGCCCCGGCCCCGGATCATGCTGATGGATGAGCCGTTTTCCGGCCTCGACAACCGGCTGCGCGATGGCATCCGGGACGAGACACTGCACTTGCTCAAGGAAGAGGGCACCGCCGTGGTTCTGGTCACCCACGAGCCGGAAGAGGCGATGCGGATGGCCGATCAAATCGCCCTGATGCGCGACGGGCAGGTGGTGCAAATCGGGGCGCCCTATAACATCTACTCGTCTCCGTGCGACCGGGATGCGGCGGCATTCTTTAGTGATGTCAACGTCTTGCGGGGGCGTGTGGAAGGTGCGTTGACCGACACCGCCTTTGGTCAATTCCTGGCCCCCGGCGTGCCCGATGGCACCGATGTCGAGATCGTCTTTCGCCCCCAGCATGTGAAGATCGACTTTGATCGTGGCGGGCGTGGCCCGAACCCGACCCCGTCCGAAGGAGTGCCCGCCCGCGGCATTGTCGAGCGGGCCCGATTCATGGGCCATGAAAGCCTGGTCGAGTTTCGCATGGATTTCGATGCCCGAATCCTGAAAGCGACCGTTCCCGGGGTGTTTCTACCCAAACCGGGTGTCGCCTTGTGGTTAACGATCCGGCGAGATCGCTGTTTTGTGTTTCCAAACCGCGGCTGAGCGCCCCGAAATGCGTTTTTGGGCTTTGATCTGTGGGCGCGAGCCCATACCTATGCACAAGGAATTTCAACAAACCGGGTTCTGCCGCGACACCACGCGGGCGCCCTGGAGGGAGAGAACATGCTTAACAATATTGGGCCAGCTGGCCTTCTGCTGATCGCGGTCGTGGTCTTGGTTCTGTTCGGGCGCGGCAAAATCGCCGGTCTGATGGGCGAAGTCGGCAAGGGCATCACAGCCTTCAAACGCGGCGTGAAAGACCCCGAGGGCAATGAGATCGAAGATGCCACAGCGACCGCCGACGGCAGCGCCGCGCGCGACGTGACCCCCGAAGAGCGCGAGCGCGACAACGCGTAAGCCCCTCAGCGATGCAGGGCCGAGGAGCGGTGGATGCCTGACATTGGCATGATGGAGCTGTTGGTGATTGGGATCGTGGCGTTGATCGTCGTCGGTCCCAAAGACCTGCCGAAATTGTTCCAGCGTGTGGGGCAGATCGTGGGGCAGGTGCGCGGCATGGCACGCGAATTCAGCCGCGCGATGAACGAGGCCGCCGACGAGTCCGGCATGACCGAGATGACGAAAGATTTGCGCGCCGCGTCAAAGTTCACCAATCCCGGCAAGATGGCCAAGGATATCGTGGGCGACGTGATGGACGATATCGACCCGACGAAGTTCGAGGAAGGCTCGGAAACCCGTATCATCGCCGAGAAAAAGGCGAAGGCGCAGGCCGAAGCGCGCGCCAAGGCCGACGCCCTGCGCGCGGCCCGTGAGGCGGAAACAAGCGCCGAGCCCGAAGAGCCGCCCGCGCCCGCGCCCGAGCCGCAGGTTGATCGCCCATGAGCCAGATTGAAGACCACAGCGCCGAGGATGAGCTGGCCGATAGCGCCGCGCCGCTGATCGAGCATTTGGCCGAGTTGCGCACGCGACTCATCCGGTCGGTCGCGGCGTTTCTCGTGGGCATGGTGGCGATGTTCACCGTGGCCGATCCAATCCTGACCTTCATTTCGCAGCCCTTGGCGGATGTTCTGCGCGACCGGGGCGAGGATGCGCGGCTGATCTTCACCGCGCCGCAAGAGAAATTCTTCGTCTTGATCCGCATCTCGATCATCATGGGCTTCGCGGTATCGTTCCCGATCATCGCCCATCAGCTTTGGCGCTTTGTCGCGCCCGGCCTTTACAGGTCTGAGAAAAATGCGGTTCTGCCCTTTATCATCGCCTCGCCCGTCCTGTTCCTGATCGGTGCGAGCTTTGCCCATTACGTCGTCACGCCGCTGGCGATGACCTTCTTCATCGGGTTCTCCGATGCCATCCCGGCCTTGGCGAATTTGCTGGCGGGGGACGGGACGTTTTCCAACCCCGAAGCGGACAATGAATTGCGGACGGTGTTCCTGGGCTCGGTCCGGGAATCCCTGGATCTGGCGCTGAAATTCATTTTCGCCTTCGGGCTTTGTTTCCAATTGCCGGTCCTGCTGACCCTGATGGGCAAGGCGGGGCTGGTCACGGCGGAGGGTCTCGGCAATGTGCGCAAATGGGCGGTTGTCGGCATTCTGACCCTGGCCGCTTTGGTGACCCCGCCCGATGTCATCACCCAGGTTATCCTGTTCACCGTCGTCTACGGCCTTTACGAAATCTCCATTCAATTGGTGCGATTGGTAGAGGCACAACGGATCCGTCGGCTGCGCGCCGAGGGCATCCTTGACGAAGGTGAGGAGCTTTAGGCCCAGTGTCGGACCAGGATGTGTTGATCCGTATCGCGGAGGCGTTGGAGCGGTTGAGCCCACCGCCTGCGGCCCGCCCCGATTGGTCCGCCGCCGAGGCCTTCGTGTGGCATGCCGACCCCGATCATCTTGAACCGGTGACGCAGGTGAACCGGGTGCCGCTGGAATTGCTGCACGGCATCGACGGGGCCCGCGACACGCTGCTGAAAAACACACGGCAATTTGTGCAGGGCCTGCCGGCCAACAACGCGTTGCTCTGGGGCGCGCGGGGGATGGGCAAAAGCTCTCTGGTCAAGGCGGTCCATGGCGCGGTCGTCGATGAGATGCCGGGGCTGAAACTGGTGGAAATCCAGCGCGAGGATCTGCCGTCGATCGGGCGGCTCTTGCGGCTGCTGCGCGGGGCTGAGGAACGGGTAATCCTGTTCTGCGACGACCTCTCGTTCAGCCATGACGATCAGCATTACAAATCGCTGAAAGCGGTGCTGGATGGCGGTGTGTCGGGGCGCCCGGACAATGTGGTGTTCTATGCGACGTCGAACCGGCGGCATCTGATGCCGCGCGATATGATCGAGAATGAGCGCTCGACTGCGGTGAACCCGTCGGAGGCGGTGGAAGAAAAGGTGTCTTTGTCGGATCGGTTTGGCCTGTGGCTGGGCTTCCATGCTTGCGGGCAGGACGCCTATCTGACGATGATCCGCAGCTATTGCGACGCCTATGGCGTGACCATTTGCGATGAGGATCTGCGCGCCCAGGCAATCGAATGGCAGGCGACGCGCGGCGCGCGGTCGGGCCGGGTCGCGTGGCAGTTCTTCACCGACTTGGCCGGGCGGCACGGCGTCTCGATCTAGCTGATCGCCTTTTGCACGCGGGCCATGAGCGCGTCACTGTCTTCAGCTGCTGCTTCCGGCGAAGGCTCGGCATCTGCGCGAGGGATGGGCGGCGACGGTTCAGCCGCGGGCTTAGCGCATGGCTGGGGCGAGGTCGTCTGACGCTGGTCCGAAGGCGTGGGCGCTTTTGGCCGCAGCCGGTCGGCCTCGGCGGCCTCCGTCACGCGAACGGCCCGTTTGTCCATGATCCCGTGCCAGACGCTGGGGATCATGGCCAGCACCGCCATGATCGGCATGGGATAGGGCAAAACGGGGCCCGGCGCATCGGGGGCCAGCGCGTCAAAGCTGCGGCCCGGATGCATATGATGTTCCGAATGGGACGGCGCATTCAGCATCAGATAGGAGGAAAAGCCCCGCGGTGCGTTCCACGAATGATGCGGACCGACCGGCTCGTACCGGCCATTGGGCAGCAGCAGACGTTGCAGGCCGTAATGCTGAAGGTAATCCGACATCAGGATCTGTGCGCCGGTCAGCGCGGCGAGGCCCACGAACAGGAGCACACCGCCAATGCCACCCAGGACACTGGCCGCGATCAGCGCAAGCAATGCGCCGCCAATCCAGATCCAATAGGGATTGTGCGGACTTTTTTCTGGGCGGCCCTGCTGGTCCAGCCGGTCAATCTCGACCTCAAGCCCCGCCTCGAACGATCCGCGCCAGGCGCGCGGCAGATAGGCGTAAAAGCTTTCGCCCGGCAGCGGGGTATTGGGGTCTGCGTCGGTGCCGACATGGGCGTGATGCACCAGCCGGTGGGCGGATACGTGGTGTCCAAACCCGACCGAGATATAGACGGCTGCGCCCAGCATCCGGAGCGGGCGCGGGGCCCGGTGGATCAGGTCGTGGGCATTGGGGTGGCTGACCTGACCAAAGAAAGACGCCGTCCCGAAAAACAGCGCGAGGCCCTGGCCAAAGGTCAGGCCCGCCGCGCTGAGCGCCGCAAGGGTGACGGCCAGCAGGGCAAAATGACCGATTGCCAAAGCCACGGAGAGGCGTGTCGCCCAACGCGTGTCGCCCTCCGGGTCGGGGGCAGGCGGTTGCAGGATCTGATCGCCGATGGCCGCGACCAATGTCAGCCAGATCAAGGCAAGGACGGCAAAGCCACCCCAGACCAGCCCGCCCAGCAGAAGCAGCGCCAGGGGGGCAAGCGTCGCAATGGCATAGCGGGCGATAACGGGCATGGGCGCGCGATCCTTGCGGGTTTGGGCGGCATTGCGGGCGGTGCCCGCAGGCTGCGCGGGCTTTGTGGCGAAAGAATGGCCGCCCGCGCACCTCTTTCCAAGGGCGCGGCGTCGTATTAGGTGAGTTTAAGACGATTTCAGCCAGAGGCGTGCCCCCCGTGTCCTTTTTCCGCAAAATGAAAGATCGGATGTTCAAATCCTCCTCCAAACTGGATGAGGGGCTGGATGCGATCATCGATGAGGGGGCAGACGAGGCGCCGCTTGCGGAGGCGCCCGCGCCGAAACCTGCCGCACCGCCTGAGCCTGCCCTAGATCCACGGCGCGAGCCTGAGCCGGATCCGCGGCCCGAACCCGTCGCCCAGGTGACGCCCGATCCCGCCCCCGAACCCACGCCCGCGCCATCCCCCGAAGCGGCGGAACCGGAGCCCAAGGCCGCGAAGCCCGGTCTGTTCGGGCGCATGTTGGGCCGCTCGGCCGAGCCGCGCCGGGCGCTGGACGACGACATGCTGGAGCAGTTGGAGGAATTGCTGATCACCTCGGATATGGGGGTCGACATCGCGCTGCGCGTGACGGCCAACATGGCCGAGGGGCGCTATGGCAAGATGATGTCGGCCAGCGAGATCAAAGACCTTTTGGCCCAAGAGATATCCGGTGTGATGGAGCCCGTCGCGCGCCCGCTGCCGATCTACCCCAAAACGCCGCAGGTTGTGCTGGTCGTGGGTGTCAACGGGTCGGGCAAGACCACAACCATCGGCAAATTGGCCAGCCAGTTCCGCGCCGCGGGTAAGAAGGTGGTGATCGCGGCGGGTGATACGTTCCGCGCCGCCGCCGTCGAGCAATTGCAGGTTTGGGGCGAGCGCGCGGGCGTGCCGGTTCTGACGGCGCCCGAGGGCTCGGACCCCGCCGCGCTGGCCTTCGATGCGATGGGCAAGGCCGAAGCGGAAGGCGCCGATTTGTTGATGATCGACACGGCGGGGCGGCTGCAAAACCGCGCAGATCTTATGGAAGAACTCGCCAAGATCGTGCGCGTGATCCGCAAGAAAGACCCGGATGCGCCCCATAACACCTTGCTGGTGCTGGATGCGACCACCGGTCAGAACGCACTGGGCCAGGTGGAGACGTTCCAGAAGATGGCCGATGTCAGCGGGCTGGTGATGACCAAGCTGGACGGCACGGCAAAGGGCGGTGTGCTGGTCGCCCTGGCCGACAAGTTCGGCCTGCCGATCCACGCGATTGGCGTCGGTGAACAGATCGACGATCTGGCCCCGTTCGATCCCGAGGACTTCGCCAAGGCGCTGGTCGGCGTGGAATGAGACGGGTGCTGCTCGGATTGGCTGTGCTGCTTGCAAGCCCCGCTTTGGCGCAGACCACACCGCAAGATTGCCTGCGATCCGGCCATATGCTGCTGGCGATGGCGGGGTGGCCCGTGGAGTTGCCAGAACCTGACATGGCAGATGGTATGTGCCGCGTGACGGATGCGGAATTTGAACAGGATCTACAGACAATCCGTGTCGATGTCATGGAATGGCGCATCGTCGGGCTTGAGGCTTTGATGGCCGGGCAAGACGCATCGTTTGAACTCGATATACGCGTCGAGGGGCTTCGGGTCTTTCCGAAAGCCGAGGGGTTTCCGCGCTTTGCCTACGCATTGGAGGCATTGCACGCATCGCAGCCGGGCGTGGCCCTTACCCTCTCCATGGCGATGGAGGAGGGTGTTTTGGTGATGGATCAGGCCATGGTCACGATGGACGGGCCTGACAACGCGGTCTGGGCCGATCTCGCTGCCTCCGGGGCGAATTTGACGGATCCGTCCGGTCTACAGCTCGATGGCCTCTCAATCGGCGCCCGGGCCGATGGGGTATTTGAGGCGATGGTGCTGCCGATCCTGATGCAGAGCCTGCCATTGGACGATGCGCAACCCATTGCGCCGCAGGTCGCGGCGTTGAAAACCGACCTCGTGGCGCAGATCCGCGATCTTCCCGATCCGATCTTTCCCGAAGCCACCCGCGCGGCTCTGGCTGAGGTCGTCACCGATTTCCCCGTCTTCCGCGGTCAACTCGATATCGTCCTGGATGTCGGTGACGGCCTGCCGCTGGTAGAGTTGGCCATCAATCCTCAGCCACCCGCCTCTCTGCCTGAGGCGCTGGAGATGTTGGAGGGCGTTCGGGTACTGGCTGATTACACGCCGGCAGAGTGACCCACCTTTGACATGAGCGCTTGGATCCAAAGCATCGAGGGGACGGATCAGGGCGCCACGGTCGCGCTGATCTTGGCTTTGCTTGCCGCGGTGCTGCACGCCGTGTTCGGTGCGTTGCAAAAGGGGCGGCACGATCCGATGCTGGCCCGGGGCGCAATCGATGCCAGCTATGGGCTGATGGCGGCCCCCTTCGCGCTGTTTGTCGTGCCCTGGCCCGAGCCGCATATGTGGCCGATCTTTGCGGGCGTCTTCGTGATCCATGCGGGCTACAAATTCGCCGTCCTCGCCGCCTATAGGCGCGGCGCCTTCACGGTGGTCTATCCGGTGATGCGCGGGACCGGTCCCTTGTTCACCATCGTCGGGGCCTGGTTGATCTTCGGCGAGACGTTTTCGGCTGTGCAATGGCTGGGCGTGGTGGTTCTGTTGGCCGGGCTTTATGGGCTAGCGGCCTTCAACATGGCGCGTGTGACCGTGGCGCGCGACACGCTGGTGCCCGCGCTGGCCTTTGCGGTGCTGACGGGGCTGTTTGTGGCGCTCTACACCACCTATGACGCCTATGGCATCCGCGCCACGGCGGATCCGTTCACCTTCCTGGCATGGTTCTTCTTTATCGATGGTCTGCTGTTTCCGGTGCTGGCCACGCGCTTCTACCGCCGGATGGGGTCGCCCCCGGCGCTCGGTCCGCTCGCCTTGCGCGGCGTGGTTGGCGGCGTCGTGGCCTTCGCCTCTTTCGGGTCGATCATGCTGGCCACGCGTCTGGATCAGGTGGGTGAGGCCGCCGTTCTGCGTGAAACCTCGACCGTTTTTGCGGCATTGATCGGCTGGCTGTTCCTGCGCGAGCCCGTTGGACCCGCACGAACCGCATTGATGGGGTTGATTGCTCTGGGCGCGGTGATAGTTGAGTTCGGTGGATAAGGAGCGGACATGGCCGAAGAACGACAGATCAACCCCTGGTTAAAAAACGGCTTGGAGCTGGGCCCGCCCATCCTGTTCTTCATCGCCTATCTGCGCCTGCAAGAGACCAGCGTGTCCATCGGCGGCACGGAATATGAAGGCTTTATCATCGCCACCGCCGTCTTTGTGCCGATCCTTCTGACGACCACGGCCATCCTGTGGAAGCTGACCGGGGTGATCTCTCGCATTCAGGTCTTCACGGCGATCCTGGTGGTGTTTTTCGGCGCGCTGACCGTCTGGTTCAACGACCCGCGCTTTTTCAAGATGAAGACGACCATCGTCTATGCGTTTTTCGCGCTGATGCTGGGGATCGGCTTGGCCCAGGGCAAAAGCTATCTCAAGTTCCTGATGGGGGACCGGCTGCCCATGGCCGATGAAGGCTGGATGATCATGACCAAGCGCCTCGCTTTGGCGTTTGTGGCCATGGCGGTGGCCAATGAGATCGTCTGGCGCACCCAGAGCGAGCAATTCTGGGTCACCTTCGAAACCTTCGGCCTGCCGATTTTCCTGTTTGCCCTGATCATGACGCAAGCGCCTTTGATCGAACGGTTCAGCCTTGCCGAGGATGAGGGCGAGGACGACGCGGCTTAGCCTTCTTTCGCTTGGCTTTGGGGGCGGCATGGCCCTCGGTCGCGGCCTCCAGGCCCAGTTGATCGCGCAAGACGCGGGGCCGGATCTCTTCCACCTCTCCGGGTTTCAGCTGCCCCAGCCGGAACGGGCCGTAGCTGACCCGCAGCAGGCGGTTCACGTCAAAGCCCAATTCACCCATGGCGCGCCGGATCTCACGGTTTTTGCCCTCGCGCAGGCCGATGGTCACCCAGGCATTGGCGCCTTGCTGGCGGTCGAGCGTGATCTCCATGGGTTGGAACCTGTCGCCCTCCACCACGATCCCGCGCCGCAGCGGCTCGAAATCCGCATCTTTGGGTGTACCTTTCATCCGCACGCGATATTTGCGCAGCCAGCCGGTCGACGGCAATTCCAGCTTGCGCTTCACCCCGCCATCATTGGTCAGCAGAAGCAGCCCCTCGGAATTCATATCCAGGCGCCCCACCGACATCACCCGCGGGAGCTCCGACGGCAGCGCGTCGAACACCGTCTCACGGTTCTTTTCGTCTGACATGGTCGTCACCAGCCCCGCGGGTTTGTGATAGAGCCAGACACGCGGGCGTCCGATCTCGGGCAGGGGGGCATTGTCGACCTCGATCACATCGGCATCGGTCACGTTCAGCGCCGGGCTCTCGATCACGGCGCCATTCACCGCAACGCGCCCCGCGGCAATCATCCGCTCCGCCTCCCGGCGCGAGGCAACGCCCGCCCGGCTCAGGCGTTTTGCAATGCGTTCTCCATCTGTCATGCCAGCGGGGTAAACGTTTGACAGCGCCGAGGAAAGCGGCAACCACGAGGATATGAGCCAATTCACCAGTTTCATGGGCGCCGCCCTGGCCGAGGCGCGCGCCGCCGCCGATCGCGGAGAGGTGCCGGTGGGCGCCGTGGTGGTGCGCAACGGAGATATCCTCGCGGCGGCGGGCAACCGGACACGCGCGCTCTGCGATCCCACCGCCCATGCCGAGATCCTGGCGATCCGCGCGGCCTGCGCCGCCCTGCAAAGCGAACGGCTGAATGAGTGCGATCTCTGGGTCACGCTGGAACCCTGCGCCACCTGCGCGGGCGCCATCGCGGCTGCCCGGATCGCCCGGCTCTATATCGGCGCGCCGGACCCGAAATCCGGTGGCGTCGCACAGGGCGCCCGCGTGTTCGACCATCCCCAAAGCCACCACCGCCCAGAAATCTACACCGGGATCCAAGAGGCGGAGGCGACCATCCTCCTAAAAGACTTCTTCGCCAGCCGCCGATAACGCGCCTGTCTTCCATTGGCTCCAAATACCCAAATCAACCATAGCAAGTCTGCGCAGGGCCCCGCCTCTGGCGAAAGCCGATCCAGAGGCGCTCGCCTGAGCGGCCCCGAAAGGGGCAAGCGAGGCAAATCGAATGCACCGAAGGTGCACAATATGACTAAAGGAAAACGCGCGGAGGGCCTGTAAGCCGGATTTTGTCTAGCCAGGGTGTCCCCGGCCGAGATGACCATTCCTCTCGGCCTGCTGTTGCCAACAGGCTCTAGCTGCCAACCCGGACCGCGGGGTGAAGCGCCCCATGGCGCGGTCCCTATTCGGCATTGCTCCCGGTGGGGCTTGCCATGCGAGCCCTGTTGCCAGGGCCCCGGTGGGCCTTACCCCACCGTTTCACCATTCCTATGCATGCATAGGTGTCTGTTCTCTGTGGCGCTGTCCGTCGGATTGCTCCGCCCGGGCGTTACCCGGCACCGCCGCTTCAAGGAGTCCGGACTTTCCTCGGCACGGTATTTGCTTCGCAAATCCGTGCCAGCCGTGGCAGTGCCTTTTCGCAGAAAAGGTCACGGGAACGGCCCGTTGGATCATTGCAGAGCAAATACAGCGCCGCGGCCATCCAGCCCTCCGCGCGGGGTCGTCCCTAGCCCTGCGCGCCGCCCCGATCAACCCCGAACCGCGCGGCCAGATCCGCCATGATCCCGCAATCCACCCCATCCAGCGGCCCCTTCGCCCAGGGCCGGAACCGTAGGCGCACCATATCGCGCAGCAGATCATCTTCCATCTCGCCATATCCGAAGGTCGTGGCGTCCCTGCGAAACTGCGCCGAAAGCGCCTGGGTGGTGGAGGTGGGATTTGGGTATTTTTGGCCATTGGAAGACCCGGTCGCGTGTGCGTCGGGCACATCCGGCCAGATTGAGAGCCCTTGCCGCGCCAGGCGCCGCCAATCAAAGCGCGGGCCGGGATCGATCTTGCGGCCCGGCGCCATGTCGGAATGGCCGATCACGCCCTGGGGCGGGATGTCCCAACGCGCCAGGATCTGCGGCAGCAGGCGTTCCAGCGCGGCCATCAGCGGCGCGGAAAAGGGGCTGGCGCCGTCATTGTCGAGTTCGATGCCAATCGAGCGGCTGTTGACATCGCCTTGCCCGTGCCAGGTGCCCTTACCCGCATGCCAGGCGCGCTGATCCTCATCGACAAGGTCCAGAACCGCACCATCGCGACCGATCAGGTAATGAGCCGAGACCTCCCGCGCCGGGTCGCACAGAACACGGGCTGCGGCGGCGCAGTCCGACATGGCGGTATAGTGCAACACCACCAATGTCGGTGTCAGGCCGTCGCGGCGCGGCCCGAAATTGGGCGAACGCATCGCCGATTATCCGGCAGCTTCCGCGCGCAGGGGGGCTGGATCGAACCCGCAGACAAAGCCGTCGCCATCGGGGTCCATCCCGAACGGATCGCGATCCGGCCCACCCTCGGCCAGGAAACGGTCCTGGGCGGTATCTGGGAAGTCGAACGTCTCACAGCCGATCTGGAACTGACGCCGCAGCGGGTTCCGGCGCCAGATGCGCTGACCCGGCGCGTGGGTGGTTTGCAACGCGAAGGCGGCGACGCGTGGAATGACGGGGCGCGGGGTCGGGTCGCCGTCCGGCGCGGCGGTAAAGATGCTGGTATCGCCCCCGGTGTTTGCCTCGGCCTCGGCAATGGCGCTTTCGGCGCTGGCGATCAGGCTGTCGGTGCCGCCATCCGGCGTGGATGCGGTCGGGATCTGGCCGGGCAGAGGATCGAAGCGCCCCGCGGGCGGGATCGCACCGGACGGTGTCACACCGTTGATCGGCGCCTGGGCGGCATTGGCGGGTACGACGCGGCCATCCAATGTGGAGGGGCTGCTTGGGGTCACACTCACATCACTCGGGGCCGGACCGCAGGCCGCCAGCCCCAAAAGGGCGAGCCCCAGAACACGCACAGAAATCATGACTTTGCCTTCACTGCCTTATGGTTGCCGAATAGGTTACCACCAACGGGCTGGCTTTTCCACAAAGCCCGCCGCGGCCTCCAGCGCATAGGCGGTGTTCAGCAACTCACCCTCTTCCCAAGGCTTGCCGATCAACTGCAATCCCAAGGGCAATCCGGTGCGATCCAGGCCCGTGGGCACAGCGATTCCGGGCAAGCCCGCAAGGTTGACCGTCACGGTGAACACATCGTTGAGATACATCTGCACCGGGTCGGCGACCTCTTGCCCAAGCTCGAACGCGGCGGATGGTGTGGCGGGCGTCAGGATGGCATCGACCCTGTCGGCGAAGACCTGTTCGAAGTCGCGCTTGATCAGTGCGCGCACCCGGCGGGCGCGGTTGTAATAGGCGTCGTAGAAGCCGGCGCTCAGCACATAGGTGCCGATCATGATCCGGCGCTTGACCTCAGGCCCGAACCCTTCGGCGCGGGTCTTTTCGTACATCTCGGTGATGCCGTCGCCCGGCGCCATCTTGGCGCGGTAGCCGAAGCGCACGCCGTCATAGCGCGCCAGGTTCGAAGAGGCCTCGGCCGGGGCGATCACGTAATAGGCGGGGAGCGCATATTTCGTGTGGGGCAGGGTGATGTCGCGGATCTCGGCGCCCGCATCCTTGAGCATCTGCGTGCCCTCGGACCACAGCGCCTCGATCTCATCGGGCATCCCGTCCATGCGGTATTCCTTGGGGATCCCGATCACCTTGCCGCGGATATCGCCGGTCAGCATCGCCTCGAAATCCGGCACCGGCAGATCGGCGGAGGTGCTGTCCTTTTGATCGTGGCCCATCATCGCGCGGCCCATGATCGCCGCGTCCCGCACCGTCTTGGTCATCGGCCCCGCCTGATCCAGCGAGGAGGCGAATGCGACAATGCCCCAGCGCGAGCAACGGCCATAGGTGGGCTTCAGGCCCACAATGCCGGTGAAGGCGGCGGGTTGGCGGATCGAGCCGCCGGTATCGGTGCCCGTCGCGGCCAGGCACAAATCGGCGGCCACGGCGCTGGCGGAGCCGCCAGACGATCCGCCCGGCGTCAGCGCAGCATTGGAATTGCCCGCGCGCCAGGGGTTCACGGCGTTGCCGTAGACGCTGGTTTCGTTGGACGAGCCCATGGCGAATTCGTCCATGTTCAGTTTGCCCAGCATCACCGCGCCCGCATCGCGCAACTGGCCGGAGACGGTGGATTCGTATTCCGGGGTGAAGCCTTCCAGGATCTTGGACGCGGCCTGCGACGCCACACCTTCGGTACAGAACAGATCTTTGATCCCCACGGGAATGCCGCACATATCGGGCGCGTCACCCTGGGCGATCCGCGCATCGGCGGCCTTGGCGCGTTCGATCGCGATCTCGGGCGTCTTATGCGCAAATGCTCCAAGCGCATCGGCACCTTCGATGGCGCTGAGGCAAGCTTCGGTCAATGCCACCGAGGTCGTTTCTCCGGTGCGCAGCGCGTCACGCGCCGCGGCGATGGTCAGTTTTGTCAGATCGCTCATTTATTCGACCACCTTCGGAACCGAGAAAAAGCCTTCGCGCGCATCGGGGGCGTTGGACAGAACTTTGCCGGGCTGATCGCCATCGGTGACGATATCCTCCCGGCGTTTCAGCCGTTGCGGGGTGACCGAGACCATGGGCTCGACGCCATCGACATCCACCTCTTCGAGTTGTTCGATGAAACCCAGGATGGCGTTGAATTCCTGGGCAAGGGCGGGCAGGTCACCCTCGGCCACTTGGATGCGGGCGAGTTTGGCGACCTTCGCGGCGGTCTCGGTATCGATGGACATATGCGGCAAGGCTCCTTTGGCGGGTCCAGTCGGCGGTTTAGCCGCGAGTGCGGGCGCCTTCAAGCATCAGTCGCGGTTTCCAGGCGCTGCACTTGCTTTGCATAGGTGCGGATCACAATCGCCAAGAGCAGGCCGTTGAAAAGGTGCCACAGGAAATGCGTGCCGCGCGGGATCGCCTCGCACAGCGCCATATCCACGGAGCGGAAGGTCAGCGACACGAGCAGCAGCCCGCCCGCCACAAGCAGCCCGCGCGCGAAGATCGGCGTGCGGTGCCGTAGAAACAGCGCGGCGGCGAAGATCAGAAGCGCGACGGGCCAATAACTGGCCGAGATGGCCAGGGGCGGGATCAGGGCGGCCAGGGCCCCGAAGGCCGCCGCATAGGGAAAGAACAGCGCCACGGTCAGAAGGCCGGCCCAGATCGGCCAAGCGAGGATCGTGCGGGCCGTGGCGAAGAGCGCGATCAGGATGAAGAGCAGGATCGGGATCACATCGCTGAGCGCGGCCCAGCCGGTGGCGAAGGTGTGAAACAGGCCAGAGCCGATGCCGATGGCGGCCAGGCAGACAACCAGCGCCCAGGCATAGGGCTGACGCCCCCGGATCGCCGTGGCGGCCCAGATCGCGCCCACCAGAAAAGCCAGATTGGTCAGCGCATTCAATGGCTCGGCCCAGAGGCCCGGCCCCAGACGCTCGCAATAGATGTCGATTTGCGCGGTCAGATCCATGCTCTCACAGCTAGGCCCCTGACCCGCACTGCGCTAGGGTTCCGACGTCACAAAACGGGAGACGACGCGATGCGATATACCTGGTTGGGCCATGCGAGCATACGGTTGGAGATCGGCGGTGAGGTTTTGCTGATCGATCCCTGGCTGGAGGGCAACCCGTCCTTTCCCGATGCGCAGCGCGATGTAGCGTTAGAAGGTGCGACGGCGATTCTGGTGACCCATGGCCATTTTGATCACGCGGCGGAGATCCCGGCTTTGGCCAAGGATTTGGGGCTGAAGGTCTATGGGATGATCGATCTGACGCAGATGTGGGAAAAGCAGCACGGCATCGAGGCGGTGGGCTTCAACAAGGGCGGCACGGTGCGGATCGGCGATGTGATGGTGACGATGGTGTCGGCCACGCATTCCTCGGCGATTTTCAATGCCGACGGGTCCACCGCCTATACCGGCGAGGCCGCGGGTTTCATGATCGAGGGCGAGGGGCGGACGGTCTACGTGTCGGGCGATACCGATGTGATGGCCGACATGTCCATATTGCAGGATCTGCATGAGCCCGAGATCGGCATTCTCTGTGCGGGTGGCCATTTCACAATGGATATGGCGCGGGCGGCTTATGCGGCGTCGAAACTGTTTCGGTTCAGCACCGTGATCCCGGTCCATTACAAGACGTTTCCGATGCTGGAACAGTCTGCCGACACCCTGAAGAACGCATTGTCAGGCGTAACGGTCTTGGATCCGGAGGTTATGGAGAGCGTCGATCTTTAAAAAGCGGCGGGAGAACGACCCCACCCACCCACCCACCCGTCGCTCTCCCGCCCCTTTTGGAGTGCCTGAGAGTGCGGTGCAGGTTTGGGCCCGTTTCCGTTAGGCCTTCGGGTTTGGTCTGTCGAAGATTGGTGCCGCGCCCGAAAAATCGGGCGCGGCGTTGGGTATGCTAGAGTGCGCGGATCATCTCCACCGCCGGAAAACCGATGCCGGGGCGCAGCATGATCTCGATCTCGCCCCGGCGCTGGAAGCCCATCGCCGAGTAGAACGGCTCTGCCGTGCGGGTTGACTGGCACATCATCCACCGGACCCCGCTGGCCCGCGCTGTTGCAAAGCACCGCTCGAGGATCGAGCGGGCCAGCCCCCGCCGTGTCGCTTTGGGATGGGTTACGACATGGCGGATATGGCCGACATCGCGGGGCCCCACGCCGCCCTGGGGGGCGTTGTGGGTCCAGCCCCCCGCCGCCAACGCTCTGCCATCGCCCTCATGGGCCATGAAGTAGCTGCCCGATCGCAACAGTTCCGGGCGGGCCCGTGTGATCAACGGCAGGCATGTGACCAGGGTGGAAGGCGCATAATCGGGCTTCAGCAATACCGGGTAGCTGGCCGTCAACAATGCGTCGACCGCTGGCAGGTCTGCTGCGCTGGTGATCCGTATCGTTATGTCTTCAACCATGGCCTTATCCTCCATCTCAAGGCCGCCCATGCCGGATTTGGCGTTTGGGCAAAGAAAAAGGGCCGCGTCGATTGCTCGGCGCGGCCCCTCGTCGGTACTGTTAGGTCGGCTTACTTGATCTTGCCTTCCTTGTATTCGACGTGTTTGCGCGCCACCGGATCGTACTTTCGTACGACCATTTTCTCTGTCATTGTGCGGGCGTTTTTCTTGGTCACGTAGAAGTGGCCGGTTCCCGCGGACGAGTTGAGGCGGATTTTAATTGTGGTCGGCTTCGCCATGTCTGCGGCTCCTGTTCGGATCTATCGGGGCGGAGGCGCTGCGCCTCACGCGAATAACGGGTAGAGACGCGCCTTTTACCGGGACAGGGGCGCGAGTCAACACCTCAAATGCCGGTTGTAACGCTCTGCGCAAGGATCCCCGCCAGACCCATGACGGGCAAGACCAGCAGAAGATCCCATTTGCGCCAGATCAGCAGCACGGCTGCCAAGGCCGACAGGATCAGCGCTACGGGCGAGAAACTTGTCACCTCCGGCATCCAGAGGCCGATCTCGTTCCGGGCCACCTCTGCGAACCAGACATTCAGCGCAAACCACACCGACAAATTGGCGATGACGCCCACGACCGCGGCGGTGATCGCCTTGAGCGCGCCGGTCAGGCGGGGGCGCGTCGCGATCCATTCCACGTAGGGGGCGCCTGCGAAAATCCACAGGAAACAGGGCGTGAAGGTGACCCAAAGCGTCACCAATGCCGCGGCCAATCCCAGCCACCAGCCGCCCTGTTGCGCGCCTGCGAGAAAGCCCACGAATTGGGTCACGAGGATCAGCGGGCCCGGCGTGGTCTCGGCCAGGCCAAGCGCGTCCATCATCTGCCCCGTTGTCAGCCAACCGAAGCCGCCCACAACCTCTTGCACCATATAGGCCAAGACTGCGTAGGCGCCGCCGAACGTCACCACCGCAAGGGTTGAGAAAAACACCGCCACATCGGTCAGGAGGCCGGGCACAAGCGCCCAAAGCGCCGCGAGCGGGACAAGCCAGATCGCGCCCCACAGGGCGATGGTGCGCAGAGTATCGGCGCCCGAGACCGCCACCGGTGGTGCCGCTGCTGCACTACCGCGAAGGATCACGGCGCCGATCAGGCCCGCCGTCGCGATGATCAAGGGGAATGGCACCTGAAACACGAAGATGGCGACAAAGGCGGCAGCGGCCAGCGCCACCGGCACCGCGCCTTTCAGCGCTTTGGCGGACACCTTCAAAAGCGCTTGCAGCACGATGACGATCACCGTGGCCTTGATGCCCAAGAACAACGCGGTCACCCAAGGCACATTGCCATAGGCGGCATAGAGGCTTGCAAGCGCCAGGATCACCGCCGCGCCGGGTATCACAAAGAGCAGACCCGCGATCAGCCCGCCGCGCGTGCCGCGCAGGCGCCAGCCCGCATAGGTGGCCAACTGCATCGCTTCGGGACCGGGCAACAGCATGCAGAAGCTTAGGGCATTCAGATATTGCCGCTCGGTCAGCCAGGGCCGATCCTCGACCAACTCCTTGTGCATCAGGGCAATTTGCGCCGCCGGGCCACCGAAGCTGAGCACACCGATGCGGCCGAAGACCCGGAACAGGTCGGTGAGGGGGAGGGCGGCAGGGGGCGTATCGGGGGCAAGGGATGTCATGGCTGCTCCTTTCCCGCGCATATAGCCTGTGTCGCGGCATTTGGCGTGAAGGTTTCGTGACAGACCCAGCCGCGATAAGCGGCGTCGAGATGCGGGAAGGCGCCACGCGGATCGGATGCCGCGGCGCATTGGGCGCCGAAAAGCGCGCTGAGGCTGGCCTGAGCGAGCAGATCGTGAAGACCGGGCAGATCCGGTATATCGATGTCCGAGAATGCTACTGCGTCGAACCGCTGAGCCACGCCCAAAAGGTCGGCGCGCGGGACGGCCAGCATCTCTGCCATAGGGACGCGGAAGCGGGCAATGGCCCAGATTTGGGCGGTTTCGGCAGGCGTCGCGGCCAACGGCGCAAGCACTGTGTTCGGTGCCTCGGTCAGGACGGGGAAGCCTGCATCGATCCAGCCGATATGACCCCCCTCCAATCGCCACGCATTCACGCCGGCATTGCGAAGGCGGGCGGTGACGCCTGCGCTGATCTTCAGGCCCTTGTGACAAATCACGACAGCGCCGTTTCGGGCCGCAAGCGCCTGCAGGGTCTGGGTGTCTTGGTGGGGGACGGCCAAGGCGCCGGGCAGGTATCGCGCCGGGTCGGCGATATCTTCGGCCAGACGCACATCCAGGAGGCACGGCGCCGTTTCGGAGGCCATCGCGGAGAGGAGGCCCTTTGGGGTGAGGGTCGGGAATGTGTGGATCATGGGGCGCTCCTTTCAAGCAAACACAGGATGACTGTGCGGTGCTTGGGTCGAAGACCTGAAGGGGAGCCGCATCCCCGTACCGCACCGTGCCGCGACCGGAGCGATAGCGCAACAAAAAAGGGCCGGGAAATCCCGGCCCTTCGATCTGAATGCGTGTGTGGTTATTCCTGGCTGCCCATGAACATCAGCAGGAACTGGAACATGTTCAGGAAGCTGATGTAGAGGCTCAACGCGCCATCGATGGCGGCTTTGTCCAACCATTCCACATCGCCATGGGCCGCGTGTGCCACATAGGTGTTCTTGATGTCCTGCGTGTAGAACGCAGTCAGACCAGCGAAGATCAGCACGCCGATGGCCGAGATTGCCATCATCATCATGCCGGACTGGAAGATGAACATGTTCAACAGCATCGCAACAAGCAATCCGATCACACCCATGATCAGGAACGATCCCCAGCCGGAGATGTCCTTTTTGGTTGTGTAGCCCCAGAGGCTGAGACCGGCGAAGGCAATGGCCGTCACCAGGAAGGTCTGCACGATGGAGACCGTCGTGAACACGATGAAGACCGAGCTGAGCGATAGGCCCATCGCAGCGGCGAAGGCGAAGAAGCCGAACGACACGGCTGCGACGGATCCGCGGCGCATCAAGGCACCCCAGCCGAACAGCAGGAAGGCCAGAGGTGCGAACATGATCACCCAGCGCAGGGGCGACAGGTAGATCGATGCGCCCAAGCCGGTCAGCAACGTGCCGTTACCAAGCTGCGCTGCCGCCTGCGAGGGATCGGTGGTGACGGCCAGGACCGAAATGGCCCACGCCGCTGCCGCTGTGATCAGCATGCCGATCGACATCGTGCCGTAGACTTTATTCATGTGGGCGCGTAGGCCCTGGTCGATTTCCGCGGCGGAGGCGGTCACGCCCCGTGCGCGCATTGTCTGATATTCAGCCATAGGTTCCTCCAAAAACTGTGGGCCCGCAGAAACGGGCTTCTCAGGTAATATCGGCGAGGTCTGTGGCATTTTCAAGCAAACGACCTCCGCCGATAGGGCGAAGGTCGATAGTTTTTTCCTATTGATTGGTGTTTAGCTGATCAAAGGCGCCACGGATGTGGGGCGTCCCAAAGCGGGCGACCCATTTCGCGGTGCACATCGGCTTCTGTCAGGCCAATGTCGCGCAGCATGCGAGCGTCCAAACGCTCAAGCTGGCGCCGCTGTCGCCAGGCTGCACCGAGGCGCGCCCAGAAACTGGAACGGGTGACCACTTTGGTCAGCTGGGGGCCGCCGTTGGTCGCGCCAGCGGCGGGGCGGAAGAGAGACAAGTCGCCCATGACATTTTCCTTTCAATTTTGTGACGAAATGGGGAGAGATCATTCCGACGCTTGATATATGGACGAGTCGTAAGCATTTTGATAACGAATAATACTGAAGGTAGTTATCACGGGAATTGATATATGGCCCGCAATCTGGATCTGACCGCGCTGCGCGCATTTGTGACCGTTGTCGATGCCGGTGGTGTCACGAAGGCCTCGGGCTTTCTCAACCTGACCCAATCGGCGGTGTCGATGCAGTTGAAGCGCTTGGAAGAGGCACTGGGCGTGGCGCTGTTTGACCGGGCCGCGCGACGTCTGGATCTGACCGGTGCGGGTGAACAGATGCTGGGTTATGCGCGCCGGATGCTGGAACTCAACGACGAGGTGCTGGGCCGCCTGACCTCACGCGAGTATGAGGGCGAGATTTCGCTCGGCGTGCCCCATGACGTGGTCTATCCGGCGATCCCCGAAGTGCTGCAGCGGTTCAACAAAGCCTATCCGCGCATGAAGGTGCAATTACTCTCGATGGGCACGATCAACCTGAAAGCCGCCTTTGCCCGTGGCGAGGTGAATGTGATCCTGACCACCGAAGAGGATGTCGACCGCGGCGGCGAGACGCTGTTGGAGCGACCCATGGTCTGGGTCGGTGCCAAGGATGGCCATATGTGGAAACAGCGCCCACTGCGGCTCGCCTTGGAAGATGCGTGTATTTTCCGGGGACCGGCGCTGGCCGCGTTGGATACGGCGGGCATTTCCTGGGAGATCGCGGTGGAAGCGGATTCGATCCGCACCGTCGAGGCCTCGGTCAGCGCCGATTTGGCCGTCCATGCGGTAATCGAAGGCACGGAATCACCCTATACCGAAGTGGTGGCCCATCAGGGCGCGTTGCCGGCCCTGCCGCGTATCTGTATCAACATGTACCGATCCGACCTGTCGCGGAACGAGCCGCTGGAGGCGTTGACCGACCTGTTGCGCCAAGCCTACCGCGCGATGTAGCGGCCGTCGCAGGTCACATCGTGACCACGACCTTTCCCGACACTTTCCGTTCACGCAGAAGATCCATCGCCTCTGCGGCTTGATCCAAGGGACGCGTGGCGCCGATATGGGGCGAGAGCTTTCCCCCGGCATACATCTGCATCAGATCGGCGAGGCTGGTTGCCAACCGCTCCGGCGCCCATCGCAGATAGCCGCCCCAGTAAAAGCCAATCGCATCGATATTCTTCACCAGCAGATGATTGGCCGGGATCTGCGGGACATCACCGCTGGCGAACCCGATGACCAGAATGCGCCCGCCCGGATTTGTGGCGCGCATCGCCGCCTTGAACCCGTCGCCGCCGACCGCGTCATAGACCACATCTGCACCGCCAAGCGCTTTGACCTCAGCCCGCAGATCGGCGGTGTCACTGTCCAGGCAATGGGCGGCCCCCGCAGCCTTGGCCACGGCGAGCTTTTCGACCCCGCGCGCAACGGCGATCACCTCTGCCCCCATCGCGGCGCCCAATTCTACCGCTGTCAGCCCGACACCACCGGCGGCGCCCAGGACCAACAGGCGTTCGCCCTTGGCCAGCCGCGCGCGGTCCGTCAGCGCCAGATGCGACGTGCCATAGGCCACGATGAACCCGGCGGCGTGATCAAATGGCATCGTGTCGGGGATCGGCACACATCTGTCGGCGCTGAACACGCCTGCCTCGGCCAAGCCACCGGAGCCTTCGAACACCGCCACACGCGTTCCGATCGCGGGGCTATCGACACCGTCGCCCAGGGCATCGACCACACCGGCGATCTCCATACCCAGGGTAAAGGGCGCCTCGGGCGTGTCCTGATAGGTGCCTTTGGCCATCAGAAGGTCCGCGAAATTCAAGCCGCACGCCGCGATCTTGATGCGCACCTGGCCGGGGCCGGGCTTTGGCATCGGCAGGTCGGTCTTCAAAACGGGCGCGGCCCCAAAGTCTTCGACAACAAAAGCGCGCATCGGGTTCTCCGGACAATTGGACTGGAGGCGGGGTAGCGCCATCGCGCAGTCCGCACCAGTCCCTAGCCAAAGAAAAGTGCGGCACGGTCATTGATCCGCCGCTCGCAAGCGCTAGCTCCTAGATATCGCGGGAGTTGAGCGGCACTCGCCGTTAAGGACATGTTGCCTCGGCGTTGCACGCTCCGAGCTGGTTAAGGGGAGACTTGCGTGAAACATCGTGTAGACGTCCATGTGGGCAAGCGCGTCCGGCATCGCCGTTGGATGGTGGGCATGACCCAGCAGCAGCTGGCCGAAAAGGTCGGCATCAAGTTCCAGCAGATCCAGAAGTACGAAACCGGGATGAACCGCGTCTCTGCCTCGCGGCTTTGGGATATCGCCGATGCCCTGACCGTGCCCGTCAGCTACTTCTTCGAGGGGATGGACGGCGACACCCTGCGCGACACCCCCGATGAGGCCGTGGCGCTGCCCGGTGATCTTCTGGCCGACAAGGAAGCGCTGGAGCTTGTTCGGTCCTATTATGCGATCCCTGAGAACCAACGCCGCCGCCTGTTTGAACTGGCGCGGGTTTTGTCGGACGCCGCCTGATCTTATTGACGTGATTGGCCCGCCGTGGCACGCCCTGCCTTTATCGCAGGACAGTGGAAGGCGGCGGCGATGCGCGATTTCGAGCTACAGGTATCCCTGATCGAGACGGCCCATGCCATGGCCGACGCTGCCAGGTCAGTGATCCTGCCGCATTTTCGTGGACGTGCTTTGGGCACGGTATCCAAAGACAGCGATGAATTTGACCCCGTCACCGTTGCTGACCGCGCGGCTGAGGCCGCGATGCGCCAGGTTCTGGCCGAGCGCCGCCCGGAGGACGCGATCTTGGGTGAGGAAGAGGGCGCGCGACCTGGGACATCGGGTCTGACCTGGGTGCTCGATCCCATCGATGGCACGCGCGGTTTCATCTCGGGCACGCCAACCTGGGGGGTATTAATTGCATTGAACAACGCCGATGGGCCGCTTTATGGCGTCATCGACCAGCCCTATATCGGCGAACGGTTTGAGGGCGGCTTTGGCCGTGCGCGCCTTGTTGGCCCGATGGGAGAGACGCAATTGGCCGTTGCGCCGGCCGCCAGTCTGGCTGAAGCCACATTGTTCACCACTTTTCCTGAAGTTGGCACGGCCGAAGACAGGGCGGGGTTCGACGCCGTCCGCGACGCCGTCAGGCTGACGCGCTATGGCTGCGATTGCTATGCCTACGCGCTGCTGGCGGCGGGGCAGATCGATCTGGTGATCGAGGCCGGATTGCAGGCCTACGATATTGCTGCGCCCGTGGCCGTCATTCAGGCGGCGGGGGGCGTGATCACCGATTGGTCCGGTGGCCCGGTCCATGAGGGCGGGCGGGCCATCGCCGCGTCCAGCCCCGAGTTGCATGCCGCCGCTTTGGCGCGGATTCAAGGGGCACTTCTTGTCTGAGATCCTGCTGCGCAACATCGATCTGTGCCTGACGATGGATGATGCGGACACTGAGGTGTCCCATACCGATATCTTGCTACAGCATGGCCAGATCGCACAGATTGGCAGCGGCCTGCACGCCGATGAGACATTGGATTGCAGCGGTTGCCTAGTGACGCCGGGCCTGGTGAACACCCATCACCATCTGTTCCAGACCCTGACCCGCGCGGTGCCGGGGGCGCAGGATGCGGCCTTGTTCGGCTGGTTGCAGAGGCTCTATCCGATCTGGGCGCGATTCACCCCCGATCATATGCATGTGTCGGCGCAGATCGGGTTGGCCGAACTGGCGCTGTCGGGGTGTACCACGTCGTCCGACCATCTCTATCTGTTCCCGAACGGATCACGGTTGGATGACACGATCCACGCTGCCGCCGAGATTGGTCTGCGGTTTCATCCAACCCGCGGGGCGATGTCCATCGGAGTTTCGGATGGCGGCTTGCCACCGGACAATCTGGTGGAAGACGAGGCGGTGATCCTGGCGGAGTGTCAGCGCGTGATCGAAGCGTTCCACGATCCGGCACCCGGATCAATGTGCCGGGTCGGCGTGGCGCCCTGTTCGCCTTTCTCCGTCAGCCGCGAATTGATGCGCGATGCGGCGCTGTTGGCGCGGGATATGGGTGTGATGCTTCACACGCATCTGGCCGAAAACGATGAGGATATCGCTTATTCGCTTGCAACTTTTGGCTGTCGCCCCGGTCAATATGCCGAAGATCTGGGCTGGACCGGCGACGATGTCTGGCACGCCCATTGTGTGAAGCTGGACGGCGCCGAGATTGATTTGTTTGCCCGAACCGGCACCGGTGTGGCGCATTGCCCCTGTTCGAATTGCAGGCTCGCCTCCGGCATCGCGCCGGTCCGGGCGATGCGCGATGCCGGGGTGAAGGTGGGCCTGGGCGTAGACGGTTCAGCCTCGAACGATGCGGGCAGCCTGGTGGAGGAGGCGCGCCAGGCCATGCTACTTCAACGCGTTGCGTCCGGCCCCAGTGCAATGTCCGCCCGTGAAGCATTGCGGATGGCCACACGTGGCGGGGCCGAGGTGCTGGGGCGCGGCGCCGAGATCGGGCAGATCGCCCCCGGCTTTCGCGCCGATCTGGCGATCTGGGATCTCAGCACGATCGAAACGGCAGGATCATGGGACAAGGCAGCGCTGTTGCTGGCAGGGCCCCGTCGCGTGCGGGATCTGTTTGTGGAGGGTCGCCAGGTTGTCGCGGATGGGCAGATCACGACACTTGATTTACCCGTTGTGATTGAGCGCCAAACCGCTCTTGCGCGGCAGCTTGCCGAGTAGACCCTATCCATTATCAGACATACTGGCTCTCTCACGGGCGTTCAGTGTCGATTTTATTTCAAAATCCCGATGCTTCGCTGAGCGACCCACAGAAAGCGAGTGATCTGCCATTGAGTTGCCGTTCTTGTGACTTGTTCCAGCCAAGTCCAGGCGGCAGGCTTTGGTGCACTCGATATACGCCGGAGGGACAGACCCGATGTACCATCATATCCGCGCCATCGCCCTTGCTGCGATCTTGGCGGTCGCTGCGCCTTTCACCGCAAGTGCAGAGACGCTGCGGCTGGACTTTGCGCAAAGCGTGAATGTCGGAAATGCCTCCGCTCAATTGTCGTCGATCCGCGGCCAGAATGGGCTTCAAGGTCTCGCACATTCGGCGCGGCTCCAGGCTGCGGCGCAGGCCCATGCCGATGACATGGCGCGTAGCGGGCAGTTTTCCCATCGTGGCGCGAATGGTTCAACCCTGCGCACACGCGTGCGCGCGGCGGGCTATAATGCCTGCTTCATGGCCGAGAATATCGCCTTTGGACAAAACTCCATCTCACGCGTGATGACGGATTGGATGAACAGTGCAGGTCACCGCCGCAACATGCTGGATCGCCGGGTCACCCAATATGGCCTGGCACGGACGGGCACCTATTGGGTCTTGGTCTTGGGCCGCAATTGCTGAGCGATCGCGGTGGCGATGGCGCGCGATTGACTGATGCCGATGCCCGCCAGGATGAGCAAAAGCGCCACGTAAAGCTGTGATGGCAGGTCTTCCTGCATCAACGTCGCGCCAAAGATCACAGCCCAGACCGGCACCATATAGCTGGTCATCGACATGAACATCGACCCGGCGGTGGTGATCACCCGCACCCGCAGAATGGCCGCCAGCCCGGTTGGAAACAGCGCCGCATAGGCCAGGGCCCAGGCGGCGCTTGCGCTTTCGATCCTCGGCGGGCCTTCAAGAATCCATGCGACCGGGATCAACACCAGCGATCCCATGACCAGCGTGGCGGTGGCGAAGGCGACGGGCGGAACTTTGGGCGCGCGCCGGGTCAGGATCGAGCCAATCGCATAGCCCGCCGCGGCGCCGATACAGCCAAGGCGCCCCCAAAACGTCCCACCATCGAGCGCGCCCTGGCCGACCAGCAGGACCAACCCCCCAAACCCCAGCAGCACGCCGATGATCCGACGCGGCCCAATGCCTTCTTCGGGCGAGAAGATTGCCACCAAGGGCAAAACGATCAACGGCACGGCCCCCATCGCGACGCCTGCAAAGGCTGAGGGCACCTGGGTCAGGCTCCAGCTCAACAAAACAATCGGACCGGCCAGAGTGATCGTTCCCACCAGGCCTGTGAACACCCAGGCGCGTGCCGGGCGGACATGCGTGATGCCCTGGCCCATGAGGGACCCGAGGATCAGCAAGATCACAGCCGCAAGTCCAAGCCGACCCGCCGCCACCCACCACGGCCCGATCCCGTCCAGCGCCAGCGACGTGCTCATGAACGCGGTGCCCCAAATGACCCCAAGACTGATGACAAGGATCCAGTTCAACAGGCCAGGTGCGGTGGGAGAGGCGCCGCCGCTCATCGGCCCGACACCGCGATGGCGGCAAAAGCTGCGGCCAGGCATGCAAGGATCAGCCATTTCCACCGGGCATTCGACATGCCTTCGGCCGCTTGCGTTTCGACGGGGCGGGCCGAGCGGTCGGGCCCATGGCGGTAGGTGGTCGATTGCGCTGTAAAGCCGGCCTCGGCAAACAGTTTCTTCGAGGGCGCGCCCTGCCACACGGTGGCGGTCAGATTGTCCCAATCGGCCTCGTCGGCGCGGGCCTTTGCGAAATCGACCAAGGCGGCGCCAACACCTTTGCCGCGCCAATCGGGATCGACCCAGATATCGATGATCGTGCCGTCCGGATAGTCCGACGCGTCTGCGCGCAAATGCCAGCTCAGCAGAATGTACCCCAGGACATGTCCGCCGCCATCGGCCACGAAGAGATTGCCGCTTTCCTCAACCGGGCGGCCTTTGGGATCGCGGAACGCGATGACGTGTTCCCGCGCCAGAAAGACATCCCAGCCGTTTTCGGCGAAGGCGTGGGGCTGTCTGGCGCGATGCTCGGCCCAAGTCGCTTCGCTGGCCGCGATGATCGCTGCGCGGTCCTGGTCCAGGGCGGGGCGGATGGTCACCTGCATCTGCGAGACATGACCTGCGCGCGCTGAGCCGTCAACGCATCCGATACATTTTGATTGGGGCAGGGATGGGGAACCGAGCCGCGTTTGGATCGTTGCCCTGACAAGACACCGACAATTTGGAGGATATGATGGAAACCTGGATGTTTCTCGCAGGCCTGTTCCTGTTCACCATGATTGCATGGTTGGTATGGGCCACATGGTCTAAGCGCCAGACCGAGGCCAAGCTGGATGATCCCAGCGCGCCGAAATCGTCGCTGGCCAAGGACGGGCCCGGCCCGAACCCCGTGACCGCCCCGCGCTTGGGCGATCCCGAATGGAACCGCAACTGACACAACAAAACGGGGCCCGATGAGGCCCCGTTTTTCGATGTCCAACGCATGGGCGCCTAGTTCTTGGCTTTGTCGACCATCTTCCCGGCCGAAATCCAAGGCATCATGCCACGCAATTGCTCACCGACTTCTTCGATCTGGTGGGCATCGTTCATCCGACGCGTGCCTTTGAAGAAGGGCTGACCCACGGCGTTTTCCTGCATGAAGTCGCGCACGAATTTGCCGGTTTGGATGTCGGTCAGGATCGCTTTCATCCGCGCCTTGGTCTCGTCATAAGGCAGGACGCGTGGGCCCGAGACATATTCGCCATACTCGGCGGTGTTCGAGATCGAGTAGTTCATGTTCGCGATGCCGCCTTCGTAGAT
This sequence comes from Gymnodinialimonas mytili, assembly GCF_037544085.1. Taxonomy (NCBI): domain Bacteria; kingdom Pseudomonadati; phylum Pseudomonadota; class Alphaproteobacteria; order Rhodobacterales; family Paracoccaceae; genus Gymnodinialimonas; species Gymnodinialimonas mytili. The sequence continues at coordinate 619,339 of NZ_JBBIFW010000001.1, read as the reverse complement.
CAGGTCCACGATCAGCTTCACCTCGTGCAGGCATTCGAAATAGGCCATTTCGGGCGCGTAGCCCGCTTCGACCAGCGTCTCGAACCCGGCGCGGATCAGCTCGACCAAACCGCCGCAGAGAACCGCCTGCTCGCCGAAGAGGTCGGTCTCGCATTCTTCTTTGAAGTTGGTCTCGATGATGCCCGAGCGCCCGCCGCCGATGGCCGAGCAATAGGACAGGCCGATTTCCAGCGCGCGGCCCGAGGCGTCATTGTCGACCGCCACCAGGCAGGGCACGCCGCCGCCTTTGGTGTATTCGCCGCGCACCGTGTGGCCGGGGCCCTTGGGCGCCATCATGATGACATCCACACCGGGCTTGGGCTCGATCAGGCCGAAATGCACATTCAGGCCGTGGGCGAAGGCAATCGCGGCGCCCTCTTTGAGGTTGTCGTGGACGTATTTTTTATAGGTCTCGGCCTGCAATTCATCGGGCATGGTGAACATGATCAGATCGGCCCAGGCGGCGGCCTCGGCAATCCCCATCACTTGCAGACCCTCGTCCTCGGCCTTGGTGCGGCTGGCGGATCCCTCGCGCAGGGCGACGACAACGTTCTTGGCGCCGCTGTCGCGTAGGTTAAGCGCATGGGCGTGGCCCTGGCTGCCATAGCCCAGGATCGCCACATTCATCTCTTTGATCAGGTTCACATCGCAATCGCGGTCATAATAAACGCGCATGTCTCTCTCTCCCGTCCGGTGGTTGATCTGCGCCATGTATGCCTGCGCGAGAGGCGAAAATCCGCGTTTGCTTTCGCAGAATATTCCAGATAGATGAGAAAAGCATAATCACCAATTTGCAAAATCAGAAAATTCATGCTTGACGACATCGACCGCCGTGTGCTGCGGCAATTGCAAGCCGATCCCAGCCAACCGATCGGCGATTTGGCCGAGGCCGCGCGCCTGCCCTTGGCGACCACCTATAAGCGGCTTGATAAATTGCAGGCCGCCGGGGTACTGCGCGGTCAGCATATGGTGATCGACTGGCGCGCGCTGGGCTATAGTGTCGATGTCAGCCTGCGCATCACGCTCGACAAGACCAATCCACGCGCCTTTGATGAATTTATCGCCGCCGCGCGGGACATCCCCAATGTGCTGGAGATCCAAACCTTCCTGGGGCGCGTCGACATTCGGCTGCACGTGATCGCGAAGGGGATGTCCGATTATCAGCGCATCTACCGCGACTTGATCCTGACGCTGCCTCATATCGCCGATATCGAGGCGCTGATGCAGGTGGCTACGATCAAGAAGGCGCAGGAATTGCCGCTATGACTGATATGGATGCGACCGATCAAGCAATCCTGCGGATCTTGACCGCGGATGCGACGTTGAAAGCGTCTGAGGTGGGGCGCCGCATTGGCCTGAGCCAGCCTGCCGCGTGGCGCCGGATCGACCGGCTGACCCAAGCCGGGATCTTTCAAGGGCGCCGGTTGGATCTGGATGCGGAAAAGCTGGGCTTTGGCGTGACGGTGTTTCTGGGGGTGAAACTCGCCGCCAAGGGGCGCACCAGCCTGGAGGATTTCGAACGCGCCGTGTCCGCCATCCCCGAGGTGCAGACGGTCGAGCATGTGCTGGGCCTCTATGATTATCGCCTGCGGGTCGTTGCGCGCGATCTGGCGGATTTTGAACGTGTGTTGAGGCGCCGGATCATGACGTTGCCCTCGGTCGGAAATGTCGAATCGAATGTGCTTCTGTCCGAGGAACGGCGCCCCGGCCCGCTCGGCTGACGCCTATCGGAAACTTACCGGGGCCGCTGGCGCGGAAAACATCGACCTGTATGCCAAGATAGACCGTGACGCCCCCGGCGCGCGCGGCTACCAACATGGCCAATCGGATGTGGAGGCTCCCATGAATGCATTGCTCGACACCGTCGATCCCGACGGCCTATTGGAATATTCGGTGGTCTTCACCGACCGGTCGCTGAACCACATGTCGACGGCCTTTCAAGGCGTGATGACCGACATCTCGTCGATGCTGAAACAGGTCTACAATGCCGATGCGGTGGCCTTGGTGCCCGGCGGTGGCACGTTTGGGATGGAGGCCGTCGCCCGCCAATTCGCGCAAGACACGGATGTGCTGGTGGTGCGCAACGGCTGGTTCAGTTTCCGCTGGTCGCAGATCCTGGATGCGGGCGGATTTGCCCGCGATGTGACCGTGATGAAGGCCCGGCCAACGGGCAATGCGCCGCAATCGCCCTATGCGCCCGCACCCATCGAAGAGGTCACGGCAAAGATCGCCGAGGTCAAACCGGGCATTGTCTTCGCGCCCCATGTGGAGACCTCTGCCGGTGTGATCTTGCCCGATGTTTACATCCGTAAACTCGCCGAGGCGGCCCATGATGTCGGGGCGCTGATGGTGCTGGATTGCATCGCATCGGGCTGCGCCTGGGTCGATATGAAGGCGACGGGCGTCGATGTTTTGATCTCAGCGCCGCAAAAGGGCTGGTCGGCGCAACCCTGCGCCGGTCTGGTGATGATGTCGGAGCGCGCCGTGGCGCGGATGGAGGAGACCTCGTCAAACAGCTTCGCAGGCGATCTGAAGGGATGGCACAAGATCATGGCCACCTATGAGGCGGGTGGTCACGCCTATCACGCCACGATGCCCACCGACGCCTTGCGCGTGTTCCGAGACACCATGATCGAGACCCGCGATTTCGGCTTCGACAAGCTAAAACAGGCGCAATGGGCGCTCGGCGATGGTGTGCGCGCGATGCTGGCGGAAAAGGGCGTCGTGTCCGTCGCGGCCGATGGCTTCGGGGCGCCCGGTGTCGTGGTCAGCTATACCGATGACCCGGCGATCAAATCCGGCGCCGCCTTTGCCGCCCACGGGATGCAGATCGCCGCCGGGGTGCCGTTGCAGGTGGACGAGCCAGAGGGTTTCATGACCTTCCGCCTGGGGCTCTTTGGCTTGGATAAGCTCTATGATGTCGACGCCGCGCTCGCGCGCTTGAAAACCGTCATCGACAAGGTCTTTCCAAATTGAGCGACGGGACGGCCCGCGCTATTGCCGTCTTCCATTGGCCCTAAATACCCAAATTCCAAGGCCAGATACCGGGCGCGCCGGATAGGTTTTATCCGGTCGCCCCGAGGCCAGCGCGCATCAGGCTCCTGCGTATCGGCGTGATGCCATGCAGCGCACTGAGCGCCCGCATCCGTAGATCCCGCAAGGTCTGGGCATTGGCCATCGAGGCGCGGTTCAACGCGCCGACGCCCGCCACGCGCGCAGTGACCTCCGGGTGACGCGCGCGGTGATAACGGTCCAGTCCCGCCGCAGCGCCGGGATCCTCGCGGTTCGCTTCGGCTATGTCCAAAAGGCAGGCAATATCGCCAAGGCTCATGTTCAACCCCTGGGCGCCAATAGGCGGGACGACATGGGCAGCCTCGGCCACAAGGGCCACCCGTTCCGCGGACATGCGCGCGGCGTTTTGCGAGATGATCGGCCACATGGTCCGACGACTGGCCACACGCAGGGGGCCATAGATGCCGCCAGAGCGCGCGGTCATCTCGATATTAAACTCCGGCTCAGGAAGCGCAGCCAGGCGCGCGGCCTCGGCACCGCGTTCCATCCATACGACGGCCGAGCAGGCCTGCCCCTCATGGTCGGGCAGGGGCACCAGGGTGAAGGGCCCACCGGTGCGGTGGATTTCGGTCGAGACATTGCCATGTGGCGCGTCGTGGGTCACCGCGAAGGCGAGGGCTTTCTGGCCATAGCGCGTGGTGGCAACGTCGATCCCGGCGGCTTCGCGCACGGGCGAGTCACGGCCATCGGCGGCAATCACCAGTTTCGCGCGCAGGCGTGTGCCATCGGTCAAGGTCACGCGCGCCTCCGACATCCGTGTCAGAAGATGGGCGGTGCCTGTGCCTGACCGGAACTCGGCATCCGGCAACGTGTCGAGATGGGCGACCATCTCGCGCCGCAAAAGCCAGTTTGGCAGGTTCCAGCCAAAGGGCTGATCCGAAATGTCGGCCGCGTCGAAATCGTGCGTGGCGCGGGCTGTGGCATCGGGCCCGCCCGCATCGACGATGCGCATCACTTGCAGCGGCGTGGCATGGGGCGCAAAGCGCGGCCAGAGGCCGATCTGGTCGAGGAAGGTCCGCGATGGTTGTAGAAACGCGGTGGTGCGCAGGTCTGCGCCATCGCTGTCGCGGTCGGTGATGGGTGGCGCCGGATCAGCGCAAAGCGTGCGAAACCCGGCCTGCGCAAATGCGATGGTGGCAGCCAGCCCGGCCACCCCGCCGCCCGACACGAAGACGTCGATATCGATCAAATCTGTCATGGGCCTTAGATAGACCTGTGGCCGAGCCGGGACCAGTGACCAATGGTCCTAGGGGGGCATCGTGGCGCCCCCAATCAAATTGCGCGCCTGCGGCGCAAGCGATGTTTCGTTTGGCGCTAGGTTGGAAGGTTTTGCAAAAAGACCGACAGGTCGCCCGTGTGGTGATGAATATGCGGCACGGGGTGTGGATCCGGCGCGACATGGATGGTCGTCAGGCCCATTGCGTGCGGCACGGAGAGGTTGCGCGGCTCATCCTCGAACATCGCGGCGCGGCTGTGCGTGAGCCCATCGGCGGTAAAAATCGTCTCGAAGGCCTGCGCGTCGGGTTTGGGGTGATAGCCCGCATGTTCGACCCCGTAGATCGCATCGAACAGATCGCTGAGCCCGCGGGCATGGGTCACCGCCTCGGCATAGGGGGCGGTGCCGTTTGTGTAGATGATCTTGCGGCCGGGCAGGGCGGCGATGGCCCGGGCCAGATCCGGATCGGGGCGGAGCACCGAGAAATCGATGTCATGGACGGCGATCAGATAGGGCTCCGGGTCGACATCGTGGTGGCGCATCAGGCCCGCCAGCGTTGTGCCGTGATCTTCGTAATAACGATGGCGTAGACCGTCGGCCTCGTCGCGGGCCACGCCAAGCGCGGTCATCACGTACTCGGTCATCCGCGCGTTGACTTGCGGAAACAGCGCCATCTGCGGCGGGTAGAGCGTGTTGTCCAGGTCAAAGACCCAGGTTTCGATATCGGTCAGCTGTGCCATAAGGCGCCCTAACGCGTCGGGCGGGGCGGGCGCAACCCACTGGACAGCCCAAAGCGCCGCGCGTAGCGTCCGGGGGCTTGACCTACGGAGATGCGCCAATGAGCGATGCCGCCCAAAAAGACGCCTATGCGATGATCCTCGACGCGATCGATGGCGGCGTCTATCGGCCCGGGGCAAGGCTGGTCGAAAGCGAGTTGGCGGAGCGGTTTGGGGTCAGCCGGACCCCGATCCGCGAGGCGTTGCAGCGGCTGGAGACGCAATCGCTGCTGACGCGCGACGGGCGGTCGCTGATCGTGGCGTCGCTGGATCACGCCCAGATGGCGGAGCTTTATACCGTGCGCCAAGAGTTGGAGGGGCTGGCGGCGCGTCTGGCGGCGCAACATGCGGCTAGCGAGGAGATCGCGGTACTGCGCGACATGGTGGAGCAGGATCGCGGATTGCTGGACGATCCCCAAGCTTTGGCGCGGGCCAACAAGCGGTTTCACCATCAGATCCACCTGGCATCGCACAACCGCTATCTGGTGCAGCAACTGGATCTGGTCTACCGGTCCATGGCGTTGATGGCGCGGACCTCGCTGGCGGCGGCGGGGCGCGGAGAAGATGCGCTGGCCGAACATGCCACGATTGTGGAGGCGATTGCGGCGCGGGATGGGGACCGGGCCGCCGAGGCCCTGAAGGCGCATTTGTCGAAGGCGTTTCAGGTGCGGTTGCGCGAAGAGGCTGCGGCGGGCGCCTGATCGTCAAGCGCAGGCGCGGTTTCCGCGCCGCCGAATTTCCCATGCTCGGTTTTGGCCCAGAAGAAGGGCCGGACAATCATCTCAAATGCGCCGAGCCAGGCGGCGAATGTGCCGAAGAGGTAATACGGCTCCACAAGGGGTGTCATCGGCCTGAGATGACGCAGATGCGGCGCGCGGGTCGCATAGATGGAGATCGTGATAGAGCCCAGCAGCCCCGCGACCATCAGCGTGGCCAAGATGCCGTAGGCGAAAGGCGACAGGACCGCATCCAGCGGATGCCAAAACCCAAAGGGCTTGACCATGAGGCTCCAGAGCAGCGGTGCCAGTAAGAAACCGGCAACCGCCCCGAGGAATTGCACTTGCACCCATGCAAACCGCCAGGCGCCCAGTTCTGCCAGCAGGGCGCGGGGGCGGCGCATCGCGGCCCCCCAGGTCATCAGATAGCCTTTCAACCAGCGAGAGCGCTGCCGGATCCAGGGCAAGGCGGCGGCGTTGGCCTCTTCATAAGTGGTGGTGTCCACAAGCTGCGTGACATAGCCCGCGCGGGCGAGACGGAGGCCAAGCTCCGCATCTTCGGTCACGTTATGGGCATCCCAGGCGCCGACCTCTTCCAGGATCTTGCGCCGCATGAATAGGGTGGTGCCGCCCAAAGGTACGACCAGGCCCATCTTCTCGACCCCGGGCAGCAAGACGCGGAACCAGGCGGCATATTCCACTGTGAACAGGCCAGCCATCCAATTGTGCCGGGCGTTGTAATAGTCGAGCCGCCCTTGCAAACAGGCGACATCGGCGGGCGCATCGGCAAAGCCTTGAACAATCTTGTGGATCTGATCGGGATCGGGGCGATCCTCGGCGTCATAGATGCCGACGATTTCGCCACGGGCGAAGTTGAGCGCATAATTCAGCGCGCGTGGTTTGGTCTGAGGGTGCCCGTGCGGCACGATGATGGCGCGCATCCAAGGGGGAAGGGTGCCTTTGCGCAACGCGTTTAGCGTGGTGGGATCGCTTTCTTCGACGGCCAGGATCACATCTAGCCTTTCGCGCGGATAGTCGATCTTGCGCAAGCGGTCGACCAGGGCGCCCGCCACCTCGGGCTCTTGGAACAGGGGCACCAGGATGGTCACAGTGGGCAAGCGCAGGGGCGTGGCGACGGGGGGGGGCGCGTCGTTGGTATTGGCGCGCAGAGTTGTCGCGAAGGCACCGAATTTGAGGGCCGCATTGGCGATATAGATCAAGATCGCCGCACCAAATATCACGGCTGCCAGAATGGACGGTGCGAGTGCCAACAGCGTGACCAGGCCCAGAGAAACGGCCAAAACGATATGGCCCATGGTCTCATTCTGCCAGCCGCGGCAGGAATGCATCGACGGGGCGCGGCCCTCCGCCTCGCGGGCCAGCGCTATGCCGTAGAGTGCGTTCTGGGCGGCGAGGATTTGATCGCGCGGGGCGAGGACAAAAATCACGCGCGTCTTTTCGGGTAACGCGGCGCGCAGCACCTCCGCCTGATCCGGCCTGGATGTGGCGACGACCAATGCGCGCCCGGCGCGCCGCCAGATCACAGCCTCGGCGGACAGGGCCCTACCAACAGGGAGCAGGCGTGCAACCTCCGCGTCGGGTGCTGCGGCGGTCAGATCGGCGGTGCCGTAGCCGTAGAATTCGGACAGCGCCGATAACAGATCGCGCTCCGCCAGCATCCCGCGGGCCTGGGCGATTTGCCCAAAAGACAGCGATTGCCCACGCAGCGCCGCCATGATTTCTGTGATCTGAGATTGGGACAGGATGCCTTGATCCAGCAACATTGCGGCAAGCCACTGCGCCTCGGCCTCGATCGGGTTGGAATGGGTTGGTGCAACGGAGGGTGTCGCCCGCGCGGGCCGAGCCACGCGCGCCAGATTTCCGGTTGCGGCCTGGGCGCCGAACTGGATCGGTCGTTGGGGGCGATCCCCGTCCAAATCACTAAATCCCGCTGAAACCAACAAAGAAGCTTGCAAACCCCTTGGTCACGCGAGATCGGTTAAGAAACCGTTAAAAACTGGTTAACGGAGCTGGAAAAGTTTTCTGAGAAATCTGTGTGTCGATCAGGCGGGAGCTTTGGTTCGATTATGGATCGCCTCGGCAAACCGTTCGAACAAGTAAAAGCTGTCCTGTGGGCCTGGGCTCGCTTCGGGGTGATATTGCACAGAGAAGACGGGGCGCCCGTCCAGCTTGATCCCGCAATTCGACCCGTCGAAGAGGCTGACATGGGTCTCGGATACGCCTGCGGGCAGGGTCTGACTATCGACCGTAAAGCCATGGTTCATCGAGGTGATCTCGACCTTGCCGGTCTGAAGATCCTTAACGGGGTGGTTGGCGCCGTGGTGGCCGTGGTTCATCTTGACCGTCTTGGCGCCAAGCGCGAGGGCGAGCATTTGGTGGCCCAGGCAAATCCCGAAGGTCGGCAGCCCCGCATCGAGGACGCCCTTGATCATCGGGACCGCATAGGCGCCGGTCGCGGCGGGGTCGCCTGGGCCGTTGGACAGGAACACGCCATCGGGCGATTGCGCCAGAACCTCTTCTGCCGTTGCGGTGGCGGGCATCACCGTGACGTCGAGCCCGGCAGAGGCCAAGCAGCGTAGGATGTTGCGCTTGGCGCCGTAATCCAGGGCCACAACCTTGGGCGCCGGGCCCTCGCGCCGCGTGTAGCCGTCCGGCCAGGCCCACCGCATCTCGTCCCAGCGGTAGCTTTGGGCGCAGGTGACCTCTTTGGCCAGATCCAGACCCTCCAGCCCGGAAAAGCCGCGCGCCGCAGCGACCAGCGCCTCCAGATCGAACTTGCCGTCGGGATCATGGGCCAAGGCGACATGGGGCGCGCCCTGCTGACGGATCGCGCGGGTCAGCCGCCGTGTATCCACGCCACCGATGCCGATCCGGTCCGTGCGCGCCAGCCACTCGACCAGATGCCCCTGAGCGCGCCAGTTCGACGGCTCGGTCGGGTCCCATTTTACCACCATCGCCTCGGCCACCGGATCGGCGGTTTCGTCATCCTCCGATGTGGTGCCGGTATTGCCGATATGGGGGAAGGTGAAGGTCACGATCTGCCCAGCATAGGAGGGATCGGTCATGATCTCCTGATAGCCGGTCATCGCCGTGTTGAAGCACAGCTCGGCCACGCGGATGCCCGTTGCCCCAAATCCACGACCGTAAAAGATGGTCCCATCGGCGAGAACGAGGCAGGCGGTGGGGTGATCGGCCATTGTGAGATCTCCGGGCTGAGTGGCGGGCGGGCAAATTGCTGGGGGTGTAGGGGGACAGTCCGGGCGCGTCAAGGCGCAGTGCAAGCGCTTGTTGCCCGTTTTGTCATCGCCTATGTAGAGCGCTTGTCGGATTTCAAATCACGGGGCAATGGCCATGGGACTGCGCCAGAAAATCAATACCGGCCTGAAAGAGGCGATGCGCGAGAAAGACACGATCCGCCTGTCGACTTTGCGGCTGATCAACGCGGCTGTGAAAGACCAGGACATCGCGGCGCGGGCCAAGGGAAATGCCGACGGCGTCGATGACGGTGAGGTTCTGGCGATCCTGGCCAAAATGGTCAAACAGCGTCAGGAAAGCGTGCGCGCCTATGAAGAGGGCGGTCGTCTGGAATTGGCGGAGCAGGAGCAGGCCGAGATCGCGGTGATCGAAGATTACCTGCCACGCCAATTGACCGAAGAGGAGGTGGCCGAAGCGGTGGATGCGGCGATCACCTCGACCGGTGCCGCCTCAATCCGCGATATGGGCCGGGTGATGGGGGTGCTGAAAGGCAAATATGCAGGCCGCATGGATTTCGGCAAAGTCGGTCCCATGGTGAAAACCCGTCTGGGATAACCCCATCTGGGATTTCGGTGCGCCGTTGGGCGCAAATTTCCGCGCCAGAATATGGGGCACACCGGAGGGACCGGGGCGCCCCCTGAGCCTCATCCGCCGCGGGTGACGTCGGGGCCGCAGAGTTTGAACGGCCCGCAGAACACACCGGGTTCGGGAAAGTCGCCCGGCGGCATGGCAATACTCTGTGCCAGGGCGGGGCCAGCCAACAGGCAGGTGGCAAGAACAAGGACGATCAGGTTGCGGCGCGGCATCGCGTCATCTCCTTCCGAATGCAAGTTGATGACGTCGAACCTGGTGATTTCGACCGCTCGGATCGCTTCGATCTTCGAAATCAGTGCAGGTTTGCCGGGATCGGCGTGGATTGTCCGGAATCGGCGCGTGGAATTTGCGGCGCTGCCCGGCGAAATTCGGTTGGGCTTTGTCCGGTTTCTGCACGGAAGGCGCGGTTGAACGGCCCCAGCGACGCGAACCCCACCGCGTAGGCGATTTCAAGCACTGTTGTCCCTGTCGCGTCAGGATCGCTGAGCATGGCCTTGGCCTCGGTGATGCGGTGGGCATTGATGAAGCTGGAAAAATTCCGATACCCGAGGCCGCCATTGATGGCGCGCCGCAACCGGTGCTCGGGCACGCCCAGTTGATTGGCAAGGCCGCCGATGGTCAGCCCCTCTTCCCGCCAGGCCCCGGCGGCCATGGCGGTCGAGATGCGCTGGATCATGGCGCGATCCGGTCCTGGATCCGGGGCGGGGCGTGGGGCGGAAGGTGTTTCCGCCTGACCCGGCCAAAGGTCCATATTCGGCGTCAGGATCCAGATCGCGAAGCCGAGCGTTACTGCGAATGTGCCGCCCGATTGCGTCAGTGCCAGGGGCATGGATCCGGGCTGTGCCACACCGAGGACCTGCAGCATGGTCAGCACAAGACCAAGCCCCGCAATCGCCGCCGCAAATCCTGGACGCGCCCGGCAGCGCCGTTCGACCAAATCATCGCGCGAGGTCCAGAGCGCCAAGCCAAACAATGCCCCGTAAAGCAGCATTGCACAGGCCGCGCAGATTGCGCCAAGGGCCAGCTGCGGAAAGCTCAGATCGAGATAGAGAATGGCCGATACGATACTTGAGGCCACAAGCCATGGCCATCGTCGCCCCGGCGCGTCGAGAAAGATGGTCACGATCAACCAGGTGATTGCATTGGGAACGAGGCTGGCAAACAGGATCAGATTCGCGGAAATCGCAGGCGGAAGATCGAATGCTGCCGGTGCGTGGATCACCAGAAACGCGCTTTTGGCCAGTGCCACGGCGACAATCGAAATCCGCCCCTCCCATCCGATCGGGGCACGCCACAGCAATCCGGCCAGCAGGAACAGCATACCGATCGCAGCGCCTCGGATCGCGATATCGACAAACAGCATCGGGGGATCTCCGTCATTGTTTGCCGCCACCTTAGCGTCGAATACGCGATTGAACGCGCCGATTTGTGAATACCGGCCCGTCGATTATTGCAAAGCTCGAGGTTTTGGCGGGATCAGGCCGCGCGCATCTCTCGATCGAGAAGCGATTTCAGCTCCGAGCGCTCGCTGGGCGTCAGAAACGATCCCAGCTCCACCTCACGCGGGCCGCCTTGCAGGGTAAGGTAGTTTGGCACCGGGCCGCCTTTATGGTGCAAGGTCATGCGGACCCAATAAGGGTTCGCTTCCCAATCCTGCGCAGGGCGGCGCCGCTCATGCCGTTCGATGCGGATCAGATCGTCCCAAAGCAGAACGTCCTCATAGAGCTCCATGTCGCGCCAGGAGCGTTGCAGCGCCGCCCAGATCCCCCAGATCGCAGCGATTAGAAACGGCAGCAGGGCCCAGAAGACCGATGTTCCGATAATGCTCAGCAGCGGCATCGAAATCAGGCCCGCGGTGATCCCGATGAACCACACGAACCCTTCGGGCGTCAGAGATTTGTGGGGCGTCAGGATCAAACGCAAGCGCGGGGCGCCGCGGGCGGGGGTGGGATCATCTGGTGTCGCGGGTCGGATCGGCATCTTCGGTCAGGTTGCTTTAAGGCGATGAACGCATTCGAACACCGTCAGGGTGAGACTTGCGGCACTGGCGGTAAGAAGCAGAGCCATGCCCGTGAAGCTAGCAAGGGCCAGGCGATTGGCAAATGCAAGATAATCGATATACCGTCGCGGCATCGCCAGACCGGGGATGACGTGCGGAAATGCCCAAAGCCAAGCGCCAAGCAGACCCGCAAAAAGGCAGATATACCCGGCGGCAGAGACCCAACGCCGCGATGCGCGGCGCAGCATTAGATAGTGCAAGGCGACGGGCAACAAGGCGGCGATTATGACACCGACGGCCATGTGGAGATTGGCGACGACATAGTAGGTGTCTTCAGTCGAGGCCAAGCCGATCACCGTGACGCCGGTGTTGGAGATGACTTGCCAGAACAAAGCGGCATAGCCAGCGACCAGCAATGCGTCGAAGAGGTTGAAGGCCCGCGGTGTCATGGGTCAGCTCGCTTTGGTTCGGTGGTGAAATGCGCGATCATGGTGGCCAGTCGGGCCTTTTATGCTGAAGACCCTCGCAGAGAATACCCATGCGCCAAGATATCACAAAAATCGCGCTGCGCAGAACGGTGGCGCCTTCGGTGCGGGCGCGTATGGGCACCGATTTGGGGGGGAGCCATGGACCAAAGGAAAGGCTCTGCCCAACACCCCGCATAGGCAAGTAGGGCGTCCAAGTCGAAAGACGCGCCTTTGGGATTAGTGCCGCAATCGGGAGTGCAGAACGGCAGCCAGACCTACAACACGCGCAAGATCTGCACCGAGCATTGCCGTGTGCAGCAGAGCGCTCTCATGGCCTTGAGGAGGCGATAAACGCAACACAGGCGCCCTTGTGTCGGGCGCCTGTGGCAAAGATTTGGAAAACGCCGGCGGGTGTCATCCGACGCTTTTGGTCTGTGCTAGTGATGCGGTTGCTTGTCCCACATCTCGCGCGTCGGAAGCTCTTCGAATGTGTGCTCCGGCGGCGGGTTGGGCAGGGTCCATTCCAGTGTATCCGCGTGCTCACCCCAATAGGCGGGCTCGGTCACGCGTTTCCCGGCGAAGAGTGCGTAGAACACGATGCCGATGAACAGAATGAACGATGCAAACGAGATGAAGGCCCCGATCGACGACCACCAATTCCACAGCGCAAATGCCTCGTTATAGTCGATATAGCGACGTGGCATACCCTGGCGGCCCAGGAAGTGCTGCGGGAAGAAGGTCAGGTTGGCGCCGATGAAGAACGTCCAGAAATGCACCTTGCCGAGGAACTCGTTGTACATCCGGCCCGACATCTTGGTGAACCAGTAATAGACCGCGGCGAAGATCCCGAAGACGGCCCCGAGGCTCATCACATAATGGAAGTGCGCCACGACATAGTAGGTGTCGTGATAGGCACGGTCCACGCCAGCCTGTGACAGGATGATCCCGGTCACACCGCCGAAGGTGAAGAGGATGATGAAGCCGATGGCAAACAACATGGGCGTCTTGAACTGGATCGAGCCCATCCACATGGTCGCGATCCACGAGAAGATTTTCACTCCCGTGGGGACCGCGATGACCATGGTCGCCACCATGAAGTAGGCCTGCTGGGTCAGCGTCATGCCGGACGTGTACATGTGGTGCGCCCACACGACGAAGCCCAGACCACCGATCGCCACCAAAGCATAGACCATCGGCAGATAGCCGAAGATCGGCTTCTTCGAGAAAGTCGCGATCACATGGCTGATCACGCCGAAGGCTGGCAGGATCACGATGTATACTTCGGGGTGACCGAAGAACCAGAAGATGTGCTGGAACAGGATCGGATCCCCGCCACCGGCCGGATCGAAGAAGGTCGTGCCGAAATTCCGGTCGGTCAGCAGCATGGTGATCGCACCGGCCAGAACTGGCAGCGACAGCAGCAGCAACCAGGCTGTCACAAACACCGACCAGGCAAAGAGCGGCACTTTGTGCAGCGTCATGCCGGGTGCGCGCATGTTCAGGAAGGTGGTGATGAAGTTGATCGAGCCCAGGATCGAAGACGCACCCGAAACGTGGATCGCGAAGATGGCGAAATCCACGGCGCGGCTTGTTTCAACGCCTTGTGACGAGAGCGGCGGGTAGAAGGTCCAGCCCGGACCAGCACCGCCATCGATGAAGACCGCACAGAAGGCCAGCGCCGTCCCGGCGACATACATCCAGTAAGACAGGTTGTTTAGGCGCGGGAACGCCATATCCGGCGCGCCGATCATCAGCGGCATGAAGTAGTTGCCGAAGCCGCCGAACAGGGCGGGAATGACGACGAAGAACATCATCAAAACGCCGTGGCCGGTGATGTAGACGTTCCAGGTATGACCGTCCGGGTTCCCGTCCAACTGATCCATCGTCCCCAGCAAAGCTTGGGCCTCAGCCGGATTTGCAGTGGCAAGCATTGCCTCGAACGAGGCAACGACGTCGGCCCGCAAGCCGCCCGTGATCGAGATATTCTCACCGCCAGCGGCAAGGATTTGCGATTGTACCGTGCTGAGCTGATCGGCGAAGGCGTTTGTGCCACCTCCGGCGGCGGCCAATGCCTCACCCAGCCGTGTGAAGATCGCTTGGATCCCGTCGGCGGAGGATTCGAACGGGATGTACATGAATTGTACGCCCGGCTCCATCAGCTCCATCCGCATGTAGACGGTGAATGCCACCGAGACCAGACCGACGAGGCCCGCGGTGAAGAGGTACAGAATACCGATATCTTTATGGTTTGTGGACATGAACCAGCGGGTGAAGAACCCCGGGCGGTCGTGGCCGTCTTGCCCTGTGAGGGTGGCGTCTGCCATGTGCATCTCCTGTTCGCGTCTGATGCGCGTTGGTCACCTGCGCGGTTGCAGGCACAGCTATCTATCACGCTTCGGTGTAGTGCGGTGCGCGGCCCTGATCAACGCGACATCCCGCGCATGTTTGCATGGAAGGTGGGTAATTTTGGCGCAGGGCGAGGCGGAGAGGCCGGTTTGAGCGGCGTGGCGCAATATTATGCATCGAAATGCGGCACTTGCGCGGTCGCGTGTCAGGTAAACCAGACCGTATAGACGATCCAGGCCGCCAGGAAGGGCGGCAGCAACGCCACGCTCAGCAACAGTCCGTCGCGCAGCATCAGCCCCAAGCCGATCAGGGTGACGCTTAGCGCCAGAAGCGAGGATGACATCGGGACCAGTTCCAGAAATGGCATGCAGAGGCCACAGGCGGCCGATAACAGCAGATACAGCGTGGAAAAGGGTTGTGCGCTGAGCATGGGGAGCCGCCGCGTGGCGTTGCGCTCCAACCAGCGGGCCAGGCGGCGCACGCGTCGCATCGCACCAGCGATCCGGCGCGGGGAGACCTGACGCCGACGCAGCAAGCCCGGAAGCCACAAATTGCCGCGACCCAACGCACTTTGCAGGGCGCAAAAGGCGATGATGGTGCCGCAGACCGAGGACACGAACGGCACACCCGACAGCGGCGAGACGATCAGGAGCGCGGTGAAGGTCATCACCGGCAGCAATCCCTGCCGCCCCGCCGTGCGGATCAGCGTATCGACATCGCCGTGCCCGTCTTCGGCCTGTTCGGTCACCGCATCCACGATATCGGTCAGAACATGGTCATCCGGATCGCGATCCCCGGATGGGTCGGCGTCTTGATCAGGGCTGGCCATCAATGCCCGCCAAACACATCGAAGAAGCTGCGTTTCAGCGCCACATCCAGGTCGTTCATTGTCACCGGCAAACCCAAATCCACCAAGCTGGTTACGCCGTGCCCCTCGATCCCACAGGGCACGATCCCGTCGAAATGGCTCAGATCCGGTTCGACATTGATCGAGATGCCGTGGAAGCTGACCCAACGGCGCATGCGGACACCGATGGCGGCGATCTTGTCTTCGCGTGGCGAGCCGTCGGGCAGGGCAGGCTTTTCCGGGCGGCTGACCCAGACTCCAACGCGGCCCTGCCGAACTTCACCGGTGACGTTAAATTCGGCCAAAGCGGCAATCACCCAGGCCTCCAGCCGTTCGACATAAGCGCGCACGTCGCGACCGCGTTGGCTGAGGTCCAGCATCACATAGGCCACGCGCTGGCCGGGGCCGTGATAGGTGTATTGTCCACCACGACGGGTCTTGAAGACGGGAAACCGGTCGGGATCTTTCAGATCGGCAATATCGGCAGAGGTGCCCGCCGTATAAAGCGGCGGATGTTCCAAAAGCCAGACCGCCTCGGTCGCGGTGCCCGCGGCGATCGCGTTTGCGCGCGCCTCCATCTCGGCCACTGCGTCGAGATAGGGCACCGGACTGTCCGAGGTGATCCAATCGACCATCTGAGTTCCTTTTGGCAGGCGTGTCTTGCGGGCCTTATCCGATAGCGGTTTGCCCGCGTCCAGACATGCGCCCTAGCGCGGCAGCAGCCCGGCATCGCGGATAGCAGGCATATGGGCGCGGCTGACCGGAATGTCATCGCCATGTGTGACGCTCAGCAAGGCGCCGTCGCCGCGACGACGCGCTTTGGTGACCTGGTCCAGCGCCACCCAATGCGAGCGATGCACCTTCAATCCTTTGGCGCCTTCGGTTTCCCGGATTGCGTCGCCGAGCCGCATCAACACCATCTCTTCGCCTTGGGTGGTGCGCACGCGGACATAGTGATCTTCGACCGACAGCGCCACAAGCGCGCCGCGTTTGTCGATCGGCAAACGGTCCAGGATCGCAGGCGGCGCCTCCTGGGCAGAGGACGCGCTGTCAGGCAGCAGCATCATCAGCAAGGTCACCATGATGGCGATGCCCAAGATCAACGCCACATCGGACCAATCCGGCGACGCCCCAAAGGCCAGTCGATTGATCGTCACGATGACTGGCGCAATGACCATACCGGTGACCAAGCCCGCGATGCCCCGCGCGCCCAGCCGCGGCAGACCAGCCAGAGACGGCAAAACCAATGCGTGGCACAGATAGCCCAGGCCGTAAGTCAGCACCGGGACTGAGATCCAATAGCCCATGCGCACGCCCCAGGTCAGGCTGCGATCTGTCCCAAACGGACCCAACAACCCAAGGATCACCCCGATCCCCAGCAGCGCAAAGATCACGCGCCTGTTGGAAAAATGCGCCCGCATTTCACGAAGCGCGGATGGCAGAGTCGCGTCATTCACGAACGGCCTCGGGTCCTTTGCGTAGGGCGGCTTGCCCCGGATTGGCAGCAACGTGCCAGAGGGAGGACATCGCTTCAACCCGAGCGGTTGGCCCATCTCAAACGGAGACCAGAATGACTCTAGACCCTATCCTGCACACCGATCCGGCGATCCAAATCCATCTTGGCGCAGCCAGCCTTGCGATCGCCATCGGGCCGGTGGCGCTGTACCGAAAGCGGCGCGACGTGTGGCACCGAAGTTTGGGGCGTGTCTGGGTGGGCGCGATGGCTCTTTTGGCCATTTCGGGTTTTTTCATCCCGGCGAGACTTCTGCCGGTCCTTGGGCCATTTGGGCCGATTCACCTGTTTTCCATCTGGGCTCTCTACGCGCTGACAACAGGGATGTTGGCGATCCTGCGACGGGATGTTGCGACCCATCAGGCGATCATGCGCACGCTCTATTGGCAGGCTTTGGGGGTTGCAGGCCTTCTGACGCTTTTACCTGGGCGCCGATTGAACGCAGTGGTGTTTGGCGATGCGCAGGAACTGGGGATTTGGGTGATCGGGACCATCGGTTTGGCTGTGTTGGCCCTACGGATCTGGCGCCGCAAACAGGCCGCGACTCCCGGTATTTGACCCAGTAAGGGATTCCAGTATCGGGATTTTGTCGGTTTCGTGTATGGTGACACCCGGAAACGGAATTTGTCTGCGGAGAGCCTTTTTATGTTTGCTAAATATTTGACGACATCCTCTTTGATTGCCGCCATGGCCCTGACCCCGATGTTTGCCGCCCCCGCGGCAGCGCAGGACGCCCGCGATGTGATCGGCGGTTTGCTGATCGGTGGCGCGATCGGCGCGGCGATTGGTGCCGCCTCGCAACAGACCACGACACGCCGCGTGATCCCGGTACATCCGACGCCGCAGCCCGGCGCACGCCCGGCCCCGCCCCGCACCCAGCCTTACACACCGCCGCCCCAGCGCATCGTTCGCCCATCGATCCCTGCGACAGAGGCCGGGCGTCAGGTGCAAACAGCCCTGAATTATTTCGGTTTTAACGCAGGTTACGTGGATGGCCAGGTTGGCCCGGCCACCCGCGCCGCGGTTGAACGGTATCAGGCGGCGCTGGGCTATCCGGTGAATGGCCGCAGCTTTCCAGAGGAGCAGGCGCAGTACTTGATTGGTGCCTATCTGTGGGCAAGCAATGGCGGTCAGGGTCAAACTGGCCTGAACGGCACGCCCCTATTGGTCGCTTATCGGGGTACGTTGACGCCGACCGCGCCAGCGCCAAGCTATGCCGGTCAACCCGGCGGCGGCACGACGGTGATCGTACAGCCCGGCACGACCACGGTTGTACCTGCGCCAGGGGCTGCGCCCGTGACGACTGCCGCCACCAGCGGGTCCGGTGGGGTTCCGAATCTGTTTGCAGGCGCGACCGGCAATCCTGTCCTGTCGGCCCATTGTGATGGTGTCGCGCTGCAAGGTCAGGCCAATGGCGGAATGATGACCCTCGGCAATCTGTCGAACCCGGCCTTTGCCCTGTCCGAACAATTCTGCACCGCGCGTGCCAGCGCGGTGAACCAGGGCCACGAGTTGACCCAGGCGATCAACGGCCTGACCTACGCGCAGATCACAGCGCAATGCGAGGCGTTTTCGACCTCGGTTGCGGGCCAGACGGCACTGATCGGTGGGGTCGCGCCGACCCAGGCGGCGGGCTCCGCCCAGGGCTTTGCCTATACAAGCGGCATTCCGGCGCCCGAATTGGCTGCAACGGCCCGCGTGTGCCTGGGTGTGGGATATGGCGCCGACAATATGGATATGGCGATGGGCTCGGCTTTGATCTTGGTCGCAACCGGAGAGCCCGCTTATGCCGAATTGCTGGGCCATCATCTGCGCGAAGGCTTCGGCGTTGGTGCCGATGCGCACCGTGCCCATGAATGGTACGATGTGGCGATCAACGCGCTGCAGGGCGGGGCGACGGCCGTCTTCAGCCCAACCGATGCAGGGCGTTTGCCGCTGATCCGTCAGGCCGTGGCCTTGACCGTAGGCGGTGGCATCCCGACGCCGGTTCCAACGGGCGCACCGGCGCCCGGCTTCACACCGCTGCCGGTGCCCACGGCGGCACCCGGCGCCGCACCGATCTTTGCGCCGCAAAATGTGCAACCTCGACCCGTCGCCGTGCAGCCACAGGCCGTGACGCCGCGCCCGCAGCCCAACGTGTCGCCCGCATCGCCCGTGGCGTCTGTCACGCCGCAGCCCGTGCCGGTCGAGCCGCAGATTCTGCTTGAGGCGCCGCGTCCAGTGGAACCGAATATCGGTGTGACCAGCATCGCGCCTGCCACCAACTGAGCCGATACGACACATGGGAAAAGCGGCCCCGGCCTGGGGCCGCTTTTTCGTTTCAGCCTCATCCGAATGCAGGCACAGGCGAAATTTTCATCTCAGCCCGCACCAACCCCCTTCACAAGATCAGACCAAGCCGCTAGAGAGCGCCGACTACCTGATCACGTGCGCTCGTGGCGGAATTGGTAGACGCGCAGCGTTGAGGTCGCTGTGGGGTAACTCCCGTGCGAGTTCGAGTCTCGCCGAGCGCACCATTCTTTTCTTGGACGACGGTACTTTGCGTTCCTTGAGGCCGAGCTGGTGGTTGGGTTCCTCCCCCCCTCTCGACATGTTGCTCTCGCTCCAGAACCTTTGACGCTCCTGAGACCGAAATGCACGGCTTAGGGCAATCTGTCCTAAGCTGTTTACTTGGCGAGGCATCGACCTGTGTCCTGATCGATCTCGGTGAAGTGTGTCGGGTCAGGCACACACTCGGCCCGTTTTTGGCGGGCTATTGCATCGAACGGCCGCACATGGAGGTCAAAGCATTGTTTTACAGTCATCATTGCCGTCGTTATCCAAGGGGCGGACAAAGACTCGTGTAAGGGCAGAGAATGAGCGACGGCGGCACCCTTCTTTTTCTCATCGCATTGCTTCCATTCATCGGAGCGCTCCTTCCGGGGGTGATGATCCGGGCAGGACGCAACGCCTGTGCGTCCTTCACCGCCGTGCCGACCGCCTTGGCGCTTGTTATGTTGCTGACACTCGCGCCTGCAGTGCTGCGCGGCGAGGTGATACAGGCAGAGATCGATTGGTTGCCGCAATTGGGTTTGTCGGCATCGTTCTTTCTGGATGGGCTGGGGCTGCTGTTTGCCTGCATGATCTTGGGCGTTGGCCTGCTGATCACGCTGTATGCGCGGTTTTACCTGTCGGGCGAGGATCCGATGGGGCAGTTCTACACCTATCTGCTGTTGTTCCAAGGTGCGATGCTGGGGATCGTGATCTCCGACAACATTCTGCTTTTGCTGGTGTTTTGGGAGCTGACATCGCTCTCGTCGTTCCTGCTGATCGGCTATTGGAAACACCTGCCAGAAGGCCGTCAGGGCGCGCGGATGGCGCTGGCCGTAACCGGCGCGGGGGGTCTTGCGATGATCGGCGGGATGCTGATCCTGGGCAATATCGTGGGCAGCTACAACCTGACCGATATTTTGCAAGCGGGCGACCTGATCCGCGCCTCGGATTGGTATCTGCCCGCTCTGATCCTGATTCTTCTGGGTGCCTTCACCAAGTCGGCACAGTTCCCGTTCCACTTCTGGCTGCCCCACGCGATGGCGGCGCCCACTCCGGTCTCGGCCTATCTGCACTCGGCCACGATGGTGAAGGCGGGTGTGTTTCTGATGGCGCGTATGTGGCCGGTTCTGTCGGGCACCGATGCGTGGTTCTACATCGTCGCCACCACGGGCCTGGTGACCATGGTGATCGGCGCTTTGATCGCGCTGTTCAAAGATGACCTGAAGGCGCTGCTAGCCTTTTCAACGGTCAGCCATCTGGGCCTTCTGACGATGCTTTTGGGGTTTGGCACCACCGCCGCGGCGGTCGCGGCGGTCTTTCACATCATCAACCACCTGACCTTCAAGGCTGCGCTTTTCATGACCGCCGGGATCGTGGATCACGAGACCCATACCCGTGACATCAAGCGCCTTGGCGGGCTCAGGCATCTGATGCCGATCACTTTCCTGATCGGCACGGTCGCCGCATTGTCGATGGCGGGCATTCCGCTGTTCAACGGCTTCCTGTCGAAAGAAATGATGCTGGAGGAGGCCTCGCATACCGATTGGTTCGGCAGCCACTACGCGGTGCCGATTGCGGCGACCATCGGCGCGCTTCTGTCTGTGGCCTATTCCTTCCGCTTCATCGTTCATGTCTTCTTTGGGCCCAAACGCGAGGACTACCCGGCCAAGCCCCATGACCCACCCTTTGGCATGTGGGCCGCGCCTGCGCTTTTGGTTGTGCTGGTGATCCTGATCGGGGTGGCGCCCTTCTTGGCCGAGGGGATCGTGACCGCCGCTGCCAACGCCGTGACCGGTGCCGATCTGCACCCTCATCTGAAAATCTGGCACGGTGTGACGCCCGCGCTGTGGATGTCGATCATCGCGGTGCTCGGCGGGGCCATCCTGTTGGCGTTGCATCGTCCGCTCGACCGCGCCTGGATCGCGGCCCCGCGCCCCGAAGCGAAGGCGATCTTTGACCGATTGGTCGCCGCGTTGGTGTCGCTTACGCGTGGGATCACCGACATCGCCCATAACGGTGCGATCAGCCGCTACCTTGCGATCTTTACCGTTTCGTCGGTCATCTTGGGCTGGATTGCCTATTCCGGCAGTGGATTATCGGCGCCGACACGGGACCATCTGCCGATCCCCCCCGTCATAGCAGTGGTTTGGCTGATGCTGATCGTGGCGACGGTATCGGTCGTTGTGATGCACCACCACCGGTTCCGGGCGCTGGTGCTGATCGGGATCATCGGCCTGTCAATCTCGGCGGGTTTCGCCTACCTGTCTGCGCCCGATCTGGCGCTGACCCAGATCTCGGTCGAAACCGTCACAATCATGCTGCTGCTGCTGGCTTTGCATTTCATGCCCAAGGTCACCCCGAAGGAAAGCCCGATGGGCCTGAAGCTGCGCGATGGTCTGATCGCGATCACCGCGGGTGGCGGCGTTGGCGCTTTGGCCTATGCGTTCTTGATGCGCGATATCGATACGATCTCGAGCTATCATGTCGAGAACAGTTATGAAGGCGGAGGCGGCACCAATGTGGTCAACGTGATCCTCGTCGACTTCCGCGGCTACGATACCTACGGCGAGATCATCGTGCTGGGGATCGCGGGCCTGGTGATTTACGCGCTGATGCACGCGCTGCTGGACGGGCCGGCGGCGCGGCGGCTGAAGAACATGGACTATTCGCAGGATCGGTCGCGTGACCGCCATCCGTTGATGATGGTGGTGGTGACCCGCGTATTGATGCCCATCGCTGTTGTTGTCGGTATCTACATCTTCTTGCGGGGCCATAACGAGCCGGGTGGCGGTTTTGTTGCAGGGCTGGTGATCGCCATCGCGTTGCTGATGCAATACATGGCGTCGGGCTTTGCCTGGACGCAGGAACGCAAGAAGATCGAATATCACACGATGATCGGTCTGGGCGCAGTGATTGCCGGGCTGACCGGCGCGGGCGCCTGGCTGGCTGGCCAACCCTTCCTGACCAGCGCTTATACCTATGTGCATTTGCCCCCGATCGAAGAGTTTGAACTGGCCACCGCCATGCTCTTTGACCTGGGTGTCTTTCTGACGGTTCTGGGGGCGGTGATGCTGATGCTCTACAGCCTGTCCCGGATCGCGCGCTTTGCCGGTAGCACGGTCAATGTGGAGCCCATGGATTACGACCCCGGCGATAAAGTCGCCGATGGCAAGGCGGAGACCTGAGATGGAAATCATTGTCGCAAGCACAATTGCCGTTTTGACAGCGGGTGGGGTCTACCTGCTGTTGCGGCTCAGAACTTTTCCGGTGATCCTGGGACTTGCCCTGCTGTCCTATGCGGTGAACGTCTTCCTGTTCGCGAGCGGGCGCCTGGCCATCGACCAATCGCCGATCCTGTCGCGCTACGGCGAGGCGACCTATACCGACCCATTGCCGCAAGCCCTGGTTCTGACTGCCATCGTGATCTCGTTCGGCATGACGGCAGTGTTGGTGATGATTGGCCTTGGTGCATATCTTGAAGCCGAAAGCGACAAGATCGATATCGCGCCCGACGCAGAAGATACCGAAAAGGACGCGCAGGCATGATGCACTGGATCATTTTACCGGTGTTCCTGCCGGCTATCCTGGCCCCCTTGATTGCCTTTGTGATGCGCTATGACATCGTCTTGGCACGCTCCGCATCCGTGGCCGGAACCGTGATGCTGCTGGCCATCGCGCTGGGATTGACCGGTGTGGCGGCCGACGGCACCACCCATGTCTACCGGCTGGGCGATTGGCCCGCCCCATTTGGCATCGTCCTGGTTCTGGATCGCTTATCGGCTCTGATGGTCCTGCTGACGGCGGCGCTTGCGCTGATTGTCCTGATCCATGCCATCGCGACCGGATGGGACGCGCGGGGGCGACATTTCCATGCGCTCTTCCAGTTTCAATTGATGGGGATCTGCGGCGCCTTCCTGACGGGTGACATCTTCAATCTGTTTGTCTTCTTCGAAGTGCTGCTGATCGCGTCCTACGGGTTGATGATCCATTCCGGTGGGCGCGAGCGGATGCGTGCAGGCCTGCAATATGTGGTCATGAACCTGGCCGGGTCGACCTTGTTCCTGTTCGCATTGGGGACGCTTTACGCGTCGACCGGCACGCTGAACATCGCGGATCTGGCGGCGCGCATCCCAGAGATCCCAGCGGAAGAAGCCGCGTTGGTGCGGGTCGCGGCAATCCTGTTGATGATCGTCTTTGCGGTGAAGGCGGCGCTCTTCCCGGTACAGTTCTGGTTGCCCGCGACATATGCGAATGCGCCAGCGCCCGTTGCGGCCCTGTTCGCGATCATGACGAAGGTGGGGGCCTATGCGATCCTGCGGGTCCACACGACAGCGTTTGGTCCCGGCAGCCCAGGCACCGAGGATCTGGCCAGCACCTGGCTCTTCCCGGCGGCCATTGTCACCATCGCGGTAGGGGCCTTTGGCGTGTTGGGAGCAAAACGGCTTATGCCCCTGATCGCGTTTTCGGTGGTTGGATCGATGGGCACGCTTTTGGTCGCGGTTGCGGCCTTCTCGCCCAATGCGACATCGGCGGCCCTCTATTACATGGTGCATTCTACATTCGCCGCGGCCTGCCTGTTTCTGATCGCAGATCTGGTGATCACGCGTCGCAGCGCCGACACGCTGATCCCAATGCCGTCAACTGTGCAAAACGGCCTTTTCGCGGCGCTGTTCTTTGCCGCCGCGATTGCCATGGCGGGGATGCCGCCGCTCAGCGGGTTCTTGGGCAAGCTGCTGGTTTTGGATGCGCTGCGGGCGCCAGGTTCGATGGGCTGGGCGTGGTCGGCAATCCTTGTGGGGTCGCTTCTGACGATTGTGGGCTTTGCAAGGGCAGGTAGTGTCGTGTTCTGGAAATCCACATCCGTGCCCGGCCCGCTTCCGGTTCCGGACCGGATCACGGTGGAGGAGGAGGAACAGCCGATGACGGCCAACGCCCTTCAGGTTGCGCCCACGATGATGGTCATCGCGATCCTGGCGGTGCTTGCCGTGTTCGCGGGACCGGTTTCGGCCTATCTGGAACAGACCTCCGCCCAGCTGTTTGACCGTGCGGGGTACATCGCTGCGGTGCTCGATACCGATGAGGAGGGCTGACCCATGCTCACACGCCTTATTCCCCACCCATTGCTCAGCTTGACGCTGGTCTTGGTTTGGATCGGCTTGGTCAATACGTTCACCTTGGGCAATTTGATCCTAGGCTCGGCTTTCGGTTTGATCATCCCGATGGTCACGGCGCCCTATTGGCCGGATCGCCCAAAGCTGGCGCGGCCTTTTAAGATCGTGGAATATGTTCTTGTGGTGCTGTGGGACATCATCGTGGCCAATGCCCAAGTCGCGATGATCATCCTGTTCAAGCGCGAACCCACGATCCGCTCGCACTGGATCCCGATCCCGTTGGAATTGACCTCGGCCGAAGCGATTACCGTTCTGGCGGGCACCATCACAATGACGCCGGGCACGGTCTCGGCCACTCTGGCGGCCGATTGTAGGTCAATCCTGGTTCATTGCCTGCACACCGACGACCCCGATAGCGTGCGTGATGAGATCAAGTCGCGTTACGAACGGCGATTGAAGGAGATCTTCCCATGATCGAATACGCTTTGCTTTTCGCCGCCGGTTGCTATGGCGTGGCGCTTTTGCTGGATCTTTGGCGAATTGTGGTTGGCCCCGATGCCGCGGATCGGATCCTGGCGCTTGATACGATGGTGATTAACGTGATCGCGTTGCTGGTGCTTTACGGTGTCTGGCGCGGGACCGGGATCTATTTCGAAGCGGCGATGCTGATCGCCATGGTCGGCTTCGTGTCCACTGTTGCCTATTGCCGCTTTCTGCTGCGCGGCGACATTATCGAGTGAGGGAAACCATGGGCTTTATTGCGGAACTTCTGATCTCTATCTCGCTCATTGTCAGTGGCATCTTCGGCTTTGTTGGATCTTACGGGCTGATCAAATTGAAAGATTCATTGCAACGTCTTCACGCACCGACCAAGGCCACCACGCTTGGGGTTGGGGGCGTGCTGATCGCGTCCATGATCTTTTTCTATGCCGATACCGGGCATGTCTCGATGCATGAATTGCTGATCTCGCTGTTCTTGTTCCTGACGGCGCCGATTACGGCCAATTTCATCGCGAAGGCCTATATCGCGCGGAATATGCGTCGGGGTCAGTTGCCCAAAAGCGCAGGGGAATATGGATGGTCCGTCTATGACGATCCGCCAGAAGGCATGCCCGATCGCCGCTGACCCGCGCTGCGCTCCGCATTGCGATAGGTCAATCCGCCTCGAACAACGCCGCCAACGCGTATTCACGCTTGGCCAGCGCGCTGTCCCGCAATACGGCCAATACCAGCTTTCGCTGAATGGATATGGGCGCTGGTAGCTTTATGATCTGAGGGGTGAGGTAACGGTCGACATCCGGTATCGGAAGAAGCGTAAATCCAAGACCGGCTGCCACACACTCCATGATCGCCTCAAGGTTATCCAACACGATGGTCTTGGCACCTCGCGGGCGCGCCTGATTGACCATCGCGCTGGCAATCAGTTTGCCGATCCCCGTATCCGGCATGAAATGGAAGAACGTGTGCTGCGCCAGCAACCCGTCGAGCCCGTCGGTCAGCAGCGCATGGTGGGCGGCAAACACGAAGCTTTCCTGTCTGAGAAGCCGCGCCGACAATCGCGGTGGCAGGCCGTCGGCATCGGTGAGGATGGCGGCATCGATCTGACCGGTCAGAACCTTGTCCTGCAGCACCGCCGACAGCCCGGTTTCGACATCGAAACTGGCCCGAGGAGCGGTGCGGCGCGCATTTTCCAGAAATTTTGGAAGCAGCCGAACCGCCGCCGTCGTCACAAAGCCCAGTTTGAACTGTCCGACCAACGCATCGCTTGGGCGAGACAAGCTCAAAAGACTGTCTTCGCGTTCCAACAAAGCGATGGCCTCACCGACTATGCCACGCCCCATCGGGGTCAGTCGCGGGGGTCTGACACTGCGATCAAAGAGCGACAGGCCAAGCTCGGCCTCCAGTGCCTTCATTTGCATCGAGAGTGCCGAAAGGGTCATTCCAAGCTGTTTGGCGGCCTCCACAAAGGATCCAACCTGCGAGATCTTGACCAAGGTTCTGAGGGCGCGCGTTTGCATAACTTCAGGAATACTGGATTTGAGATCAATATTTATTCGATGGAAATGAAGTATAGCCTCTGTAAGGGTGCGTCTATCACCTTTTTGTGAGCGTCCCGTGTAAAGGCCATGCCCATGACCCACCCGCTTGTTGAGACCGCGAAAGACCTAGCTGTGCAGTTCGAACCGCGTGCTGCCCATTGGGATAGATCGCGCAGCTATTGCTGGAGCAACGTTCAGGATCTGGCGGATGCGGGCATCATGGGCATGTCGCTTCCGAAGGAATTGGGCGGGCAGGGTGCAAGCTTTCTGGATGTCGTGATGGTCGTCGAAGAGATCGCGAAGGTCTGCACCTTGACCGCGCGCGTAGTGGTCGAGGCCAATATGGGCGGCATCAGTGCCGTGATGGCCTATGGTACCGATGAGCAAAAGGCCTTTTGCGCCCCATATGTTCTGGCTGGGGATAAACCCGCGATTTGCATCACCGAGCCCGAGGCCGGCAGTGCGGCAACCGAGATGGCCACGACGGCGCGGAAATGCGGTGACAGCTATATCCTGAACGGATGCAAGCATTGGATCACCGGTGGCGGCGTGTCCAAACTGCACCTGGTTTTTGCACGCGTGTTGGATGAGGCGGGGGTCGAGCAGGGCATCGGAGGTTTCATCGTCTTTGCCGATCCGATGAATGGTGAATTGCCCGATGGGTTTCACATCGACGGCCGCGAGCACACGCTGGGTCTGTGCGGTATGCCTGAGGCAAAGCTGCGTTTCGACAGTCTGACGGTGCATGAAAAGTGGTTGCTGACACCCCCCTCTGGCCTGAAGCGGGGCTTTGCGGATTTGATGAATGCTTACAATTCGCAGCGGGTCGGGGCAGGGACCATCGCCATGGGCGTTGCTGCGGGTGCCTCGGATCATGCGAAACGCTATTTGTCTGAGCGCCAGCAATTTGGTCGCCCATTGGCGGAATTCCAAGGTTTGCAATGGATGGTGGCCGATATGGACACGCAGGTGCATGCCGCCCGTCTTCTTCTGCAAGATGCCGCCCGGTCCCGTGGACCGGATGGCAGCGCATTTCCTGACATGACGATGGCGGCACGCGCAAAGCTGTTCGCGTCCGAGATGGGTATCAAGGTGGTGAACGACGCGCTTCAGATGTTCGGCGCGCGTGGTTACAGCGACCGAGAACCGCTGGAACGGATGTATCGCGATGTGCGGATGTTCACCATCGGGGGTGGCACCGCTCAGATCCTGCGGACACAGATTGCGGGCTCTGTTCTGGGGATCAAAACGCCCCAGACACGCGATGGATATGCCCCGTCGGATCTGGGCGGTCATCGGATCGCGGCTGAGTAGACGATTTGGGGGCGGTTCAGCGGATTTGGTTTCAACCTCAAATCGTTAAAATGATGGGGAACCCCCAAAGCCAGTCGTGCGTTCGTGGTCCATGGACCAAACATCGCAACGCCCCGTAAAAGTCGCCCTTGTCATTCTATGCGGGTTGGCGGTGATCACCGCCCTTGAATTCGCGCAATCCATCCTGGCGCCAATCGTCAGCGCCGTTGTGATCGGGGTCGTGCTGTCGCCGCTGACCGATTGGTTGGTCAAGCGTGGTTTCCACCCGGCAGCAGCGGCACTTACAGTTCTATTTCTGTTTCTGAGCGCGGCGGCTGCGCTGGTGCTGGCATTGGAGCCCACCTTGTCATCGGCGATTGCACAAGCACCGATCATTTGGTCAGAGTTTCAGGGCGTGGTCGATCTCGCCCGCGGGGCGATCTCAGGCATCCAAGATATTCAAGACACGATGTCCGATGTCCTTGTCGATGAGGCAAACGCCGCAACCGACGAGGGCGCGCCCGCCGAGGCCAATCTACCGATCCCCAGCGTGTTTGATGCCTTGTCCTACGGTCCAGCATTGTTGGGCGGCATGCTGGTCTTTGTTGGCACGCTCTATTTCTTCCTGGCCAGCCGGTCGAACCTCTATGGTCAAATCGCCAGGGCGTTTTCGTCGGTTCGCGTCAGCACGCTTCACGATGCCGAGCGTCAGGTCTCGCGATACTTTTTGACGATTACGTGTATCAACGCGGGCTTCGGCACACTCGTGACTTTGGCAATGATGCTGCTCGGCGTACCGCAGCCTGTGTTGTGGGGTATTGCGACGTTTCTGCTGAATTATCTTCTGTATCTTGGGCCTGCCATGGTCGCCGTCTCTTTGCTTATTGTCGGTGTGGTGACGTTCGACGGAGCGCTCAGCTTTGCGCCCGTGGCCATCTTCATCGGCTTCAATATGATCGAGGCGCAGTTTGCGACACCAACCTTGGTCGGGCAGCATATGTCGCTTAATCCGCTGCTGGTGTTTCTGTCGCTGGTCGGCTGGTTGTGGCTTTGGGGACCAATTGGCGGCCTGGTTGCGATCCCACTGCTCGTTTGGATTTTGTTCATGCTGGACAAAGATCAGACATTGTCCTCTGCATAGAAAAAGGCGCCCAACGCGGTAGCGCTGGGGGCCAATTCTACATCATACAATTACTAGTTTGGCATCGCGCTGGTCTTTGTGGGGGTCGATTTGGTCGACTTCATCTGTTCGGCGGCTTGGCTAACATTGTCTGCTGTCGCCTCGATTGTTTCTTTGACCTGCTCTTGGCCGCGGGCGACGGCCTCTTTCGCGACGGTTTTCGCTTTTTCCACCTCTTCGCGGAAGATCCGATCCGCCTCGTCAAAGAGACGATCGCGATGTGCACCGATTGCCCGGTTCTCAACCGAGCTGCGTGGCAAGGCGGCGGCCAGGGCTGCGCCCGCGACGAATGCCAGAGCGCCGATCAGCAATGGGTTGTCATGCGCTGTCTGTCGCGCAGCGGCGGCGGTGCGACGCGCGTGATACTCGGCCTGAGAATGCGCGTTGATTGCAGCCTCGCGCGCGCCGCGGATACGCACTCTCGCCGCGTCGGGCAAATTGTCCAACCCATCTTCGATCCCGTGGCGCAGGGCGTCTGCCGAGGCGTAGGCGCGCTCGCGCAGGGTGGGGGTATGTGCGTCAGAATATGTCATTTCGGTTTCTCCTTGGTAGGTTTCAGTTCCAAATCGACCGGGGGTCGCGGCATCGGCCTGGCGAATGCGAGTATCGAATTCCGCCATGTCCGGTCCGTCGGGTTCAGGCGTGCGAAACCCAGTTGCTGTGGGGTGCGATGCAGTATCGTACGCCACCTTCGGCGGCGCCGCGCTTGACCTTGTGGCCAGCTTTGCAGCCAGCCAACTCAGGCCCAGCCCGGTCACCGCAAGCGGCATCGTCGAGCTTTTCAGAATAGGTCCGAGGGCACCGACGGTACCGCTTTGCGTGATCTGCGCAGTCGCTGTTTCGACCAGACGATTGGGGCGCAGTTGCCCGCCAAGCGCATGGATTTGGCTGCGAAGGGCATCGCGATCACGGGCGACGTCCTGTTCGATTTCCGTCAGATCAGGCATTCATCGCCTCCTTCACCATCTCCATATCGCGCTGAATGTTTGACAATGTGCGATTGGGGATCAGACGCTTGGATTGAAGGTTGCGAAGACCGAATCCAAGCAGGATGGCGGTGACAAATGCTAGAGAGCCGCCCACAATCAGTGCGGCCAACCAAATCGCAAAACCCGCCGCGACGAGACCGGCGACACCAGCGCCAGCCAGAACAATTGCAGCGACCAGCGCCAGGATGAAGGCTGCAGCCAAAAGGCCAAGGCCGATCCCGGCTCGTCCCAGATTTTCCGATATTTCCGCTTTGGCGAGCCGCCATTCACGGCCAGCCAGGCGTGCCGCTGTCTCAAGCAGCTGTGCCGCTTGAGACAATGCGGTGTGTGAGCCTTGAGACATTACACATAGCCCCAGCGATTGCTCGCAGGATGCGCATGATTGGGCTCCGGGATATCTTGCGCAGGTGGCTCGGCGCGTTCCGAGGCTTTCATGGCCCGGCCTGCGACAAAGCCCAACGCCGCGGCGCCGCCGAAAAACAGCAATGGATTACGGCGAGCGAACTCGGTCACATCGCGCTGGATCGAGCCCAGATCGGCCTCTCGGAGAGACGCTGCCACATGCGATAGGCTGTCTGAAATTTGCTCGGCCGCCTGACGTGCATAAGGGCTGTCATCAAACGCTGCGCCAGCCTCGCGGATATTCGCCGCCTGCTCGGCGGTTCGGTCGGCCACCGTGTCCTTGATGCTCTCGGCAGCCGACGCGGCATCAGCCTTGGCCTTGGCAGTGATATCTGCAGCGGCCTCTTTGGGATGTGATTGTTGCGTGCTCATGGGATCCTCCTTGATGATAGGTCAGTTTGAAAGTGCGGTTCAGCTGTGGAGCGTGTCGACTTGCGCCAGCGGGCCATCATGCCGTGTCATCAGCAGCGCGATGGATTTGCGATTATCAGCGGCCGTTTAGGCGGCGTTGGCCTATGTGTCGCTGATCTGCTTTTTTCTCGTCGGCAGTCACGCCGATCGCCGATGCGCGGAAGCTTTAAAGCCCGTCATGGCATCGTCCGATTGCCGCAGGCATCATTGGAAGCGTAAAGCTAGCCGATATTGGGCATGTCATCCTCCGTTGCTATCGGGGGAGAAACAGCCACAGCGCGGCATAGTTCCATTTTTTTCTCATTTGAGATTGGCGGAGAATGGCATGGTGGAGATAGCGTGTCGTCGGATTTCGCGGCGGGCGAGTGCCAACATATCGACGGAGCTTCCAGCGAAGAAGGTCCCGGTAACCTTCTGCACAATACACTGATCGGATTGGGAACCGATCTGCGCAGGCCGCATTATGTCGATATGAGACATGACCTTGAAACAACGCCCCGTCACCCCAACCGCCAAGTTGGCGTGGAACTCGAATTTGCCGGGCTTTCAGAAGCCAGAGCGGCAGAGTTAACTGCCCTGGCAGCAAAGGGAACGGTAACGGCCGGTAATCGAGGTTGGCAGGTGCAGACCCCCTACTTTGGGGAATGCGAGGTATACCTCGACAGTCAATTTGCCGAACCGGCGCGTAACATGGCTGGCAAAGCCGCCGTTGATCTTCTGAGCCGCGTTGTTCCCGTCGAACTCGTCACACAGCCCTTCGCGCTGGACGATCTGCCACGTTTCGATATCGTCATTGACGCGCTCCGTCGCGGTGGCGCGTCGGGCACGCGCGGCCATTTTGTTTTCGGGTTTGGTGTTCACCTGAATGTCGAGATTGCTGAGCGTACCGCTGGATACCTTGCGCGACATATCCTGGCCTATGGTCTGATCGAGGAGTTTCTGCGCGCACAGGACCCGATTGATGTGTCGCGCCGTATTCTTCCCTTCGTAAATCCGTATCCGGACGCATTTGTAGATGCTCTGGCAGCCGACCTTCCCGGCGATGTCGATGCGCTGATCAAGTTGTACCTGACCCATTGTCCAAGCCGAGACCACGGCTTGGACATGTTGCCGATCTTGGCGACATTCGATGAGGACCGGATCATGGAGAATGTCCAAGGAATAACCGCGACGAAACCGCGCCCCGCATTTCATTTTCGCCTGCCTGATTGCCGGATCGATGAGCCCGATTGGTCGATCCTTGAAGCCTGGAACATGTGGCGCTGTGTGGAAGAGCTTGCCGCTGATCCGAACCGTTTGCGCGATCTGCGCGATGCGCGGCTCGATTGGGCGGAGAAGTCCCGTCTCAGCCGCGCCCCGTGGTTCAGGGTCGTTGCCGACCACATGCCCAACAGCCGGACAGACGGGGTTTTCGCATGACCCGCGCAAAACCCGTGATCGGCGTGACGGTGTCGCGACGTTCGGCCTGGCGCGTCTTCCCGTTATTTGCGCTGAACATCTGGCTCGCCGGTGGGCGGGCGGTGCAGTGGCGCAGTGCGGCTGACGTGGATGTGGATGGCGTTGATGGCATCGTGATCGGTGGCGGCGATGATATCGCGCCGACGCTCTATGGTGGAGAATTGCGCGTGGAAGCCCGATTGGATCATGCGCGCGATGCGTTGGAGCGGTGGATTTTGGAAGCTGCCTTTGATCGCGAGATGCCGATCCTGGGCGTGTGTCGCGGTGCGCAGATGCTCAACATCGTGCTGGGGGGCACGTTGGAGCAAGACGCCTACGGCCGCTATGGCTCGCGCAGATATCGGACCATCCTGCCGCGCCGTTCTGTTCAGATCGAAGAAGAAAGCCGCCTGAGGTCTATTGTTGGCGCCGCGCCGATGCGTGTGAATGCGTTGCACAAACAAGCGGTCGACACGCTCGGCAACGGTCTGCGGATTGCCGCACGCGACGAGAAGGGAATGGTCCAGGCGATCGAACGCACACGCGATCCTTTCGCAATCGGCGTTCAATGGCATCCAGAGCATATCTTCTATGCCAGGCGCCATCTTGCCCTGTTCCGTGCTTTGATTGCGGCGGCGCGTGCATTTAAGGGGCGTCGCAGCCAAACTCGTGCTGCGGAAAAAATCAGCGAAGACGACCCAATTTTCGGGGAACTTAAAGCTGAGTGATGAGTTTCATTTCCAAGAGAGGTTTTGTCCCTCGTCCTCTCTTACGTTTCGCCCGGCGACTGGACTGTCCTGTCCCCAAACCCAGCGCAGTCGCCGGGCTATTCCATAAGATTTTAGTTAAATGCCGTTGAGCGTTTGACACTGCGGCGGGAAAAGCCTGCGCCGCGGGATCATTTATCAAATGCCTTTTGCATTCTAGCGTCCGCCAAAAGCCACCGAAAAGCTGGTTTGCGCCCCCAGCGGCGGCGGCGGAAAGGGCGCCGCGCGCTGGATGATGGACAATCCCGTCTGGTCGAGTTCTGCGTTGCCGGAGGACCGGCTCACGCTTGCACCAACCAACGCGCCGTTAGACCCGATCTGAAACGCAACGACGGCGTCGGGCCCGGTATGTCGCAAGCGTGGACGTCCCTGCCGCGAGATCTGACGCATGACTTGCCCCGGATACGCGGCCACGGCAGCGGCATCCCCGGCTTGGGGTGCAGGTTGCGGGTTGGGTGAGGTCACCGTCGCCCCCGCATCTTCTGATCCGGTGGCTGAGCCGCGGATCGTATCCGTCGCGGCATTCCCACTGGCGGCGCTTTGGGTGGGCGTGGGCGGCTCAGGCTGCGGCTCAGGCGCCAGATCGTCGGGGCGGCGCGCGGGTCGTGGGCTCACCAACGGAGCCAACAGCTCGTCGCCATTTGCTGCCGCAACCTCTGTTGCAGGTGCTGGTATCGCCTGTTCGGCTGCGGGGCGCTCGGCGCGTGGCGTCGCGGCGATCACGCTGGGAGTGGCGGCGATTGGCGCCTCATTGGTGGTGGGCTGGGCAAGGGTAGCGGCTGCCTCGGTTTGCGAGGGATCGACCTCCGCCGTTTCATTGGGCATGGCCTGATCGGGTTGAACGGGTTCTGTCATTGTTCTGTCGGCTTCCGTCGGCTCCACAAGATCCGGCCTGCTGGTGCCCGGCATGCCGGCGACCATATCGGCAAAGGCGGTGCCCAGTCGGGCCGGAGCGGGCTCGCCGCCACCATCTAGTAAAGGCGGAGGCTCGGCGGCAAACCACGCCGATCCGACCAGATGCGCCCCACCTGACAGAAATACCGCGGCCAGCGCACCCGCAACACGCGCGGCCCTCATTGCAGGCCTCGCTCGGTCACAACCCAGATTTCCTCGGCGCCTGCCTCGCGCAATTCGCGGCTCAATGCGACCAGGCGCTGGGCGGGTAAGGTGCGGTCAGGTACCAATCGAATGTCGGAACCAAGTTCGAGCAATTCGGTTACGGAGATGGTCTCACCACCGAGGGTGAGTGTCCCGTCCGGCAGGACGACAGCCGCGTCCGGCGGCGCGCGCCTGTCCAAATCGACGGTTTCCACAAGGGTCACCCGAGGGTCCAATGGCTGTGCGACGGCGCCAGCGATCAGAAAAAAGATCAACATCAGAAAAACGACGTTGATCAGCGCGATAGTGGGCTCATGGGTTTTGCGAGGCGATGCGCGGCGCAGTGACATGAAGCTATTCCAAAACCGTGACGGTCAGATCGGGATCAGACCCGATTGCGACCAACAGATCGACCAAACGCTGTGATGTGACCTCCGTCGTTGTGCTGATCAGAACATCGGTCGGACCTTCGGCCCGCGCGCTCAGCACATCTTGGATCTCGGCCAGATCAACGCTCTCGGCGTTGACTGTGATGCGTTCCATATCGAGCCGCAGAAAAATCGGCGGTGTGTCCGTCGGTGCCGCGGCGCCAGCGCCCGCCGCCGCCAATTGGATCTCGGAAAACCGCGTGAAGGTTGAGGTCAGCATGAAAAATAACAGCAACAGAAAAATCACGTCGATCAGCGATGTCAGCGACAAGACCCGCCGCCGGAACCGAACCGCTCTAACCGGCATTGGGAAGCGGCGCCGCGACAAATGCCTGATCCGCGTTGGTCGTGCTTTCGACGGGGCAGAACGCGCGGCGGATCAAGCCATCGGCCATGGCACGCTCGGCCTCGGTACGGGATTCGAACCAGGTCAGGACAAGAGATGTCGGCATCGCAACGGCTAATCCCGCGGCGGTGGTCATCAGCGCGACCCAGATCCCGCCTGCCAAGATCGAGGGATCGACACTATCGCCCGCGCTTTGCAGCGCTTGGAACGCGTCGATCATGCCCAAAACCGTACCGAACAGCCCCAGCAATGGGGCGATTTGCGCGATGGAATCGAGCAATCGAAACCCCCGTTCCAGTGCGTCCAAGCGTTCGGCGGCCTCAACCTCGACCCGCGCCTGATAGGTCTCGGGATCGGCGGCATTCATCCGGTCAAGCATATGATCGAAGAGGGGTGCCAGATGGCTGCGGCTTTGCGCGGTCAGGCGCCGCGCCTCGGCCCGGTCACCCCGATCCAAGGCGACGCTCGCTGCGCGCAGGCGTGTGTGTCGCCCCACGCCCGCCTTCAAAAATTGGCCGATCTTATAGAGGATAACTGCAAGTGAAATCAGCGACATTGCCAGCAGAAGGGCAACGACGGGCCCGCCGAGATCGACGAGCCCACCGAGATTGGAGAGCGCACCTTCCAGCGTCATCCGATCACCTCCACCCCGTCAACACGAGAGACGGGAGAGAGGGCCCCTTCACAGGTTGCGGCATCCAGATCATCCCCTGCGCAGGCATCCACACCATTGATCAGCACCTGACCAAGGCCGTCGCAGGCCAGACCCGGCATATCAAACTCGCGCACCCGCGGGCGGGCGGCAGGCAAGTTGCCCATATCGAAAAGGGTCAGCCGATCTACCGCGCCTTCGGTTGTAAAAAGCACCGTTTCAAACACGATCTGTTCAATGTCCTGATCCATGTTGTTTTGGGCCAGAAAGGTGAGGCGGCATGCGCCCTCAATCGCGACGGCGCGATTCAGTTCGATGATGATATTGCCTGTGGGCCCCTGCGCTGCGGCTCCGGTGGGGAGGCTTGCGAGCAATATGGCTTTCAAAAGATGGCGCATGTCCATGATCCTTAGAAATTCCAGACACGGGCGATTGTGAAGCGGCCCGTTAGGCCACGACCATCTTCCTGGTCCAATGCGTTGCGATAATCGCGGTCGAAGATGTTGTCGGCGCCGACGCGGAATTCGAGCCCTTCCAGCGCGCCCGATTGTGGTGCGTAGCTGGCGAAGACGTCGTGGGTTGCGTATCCGCCGAAGTCGTTCTGTGCCCGCGATCCCTGTGCGCCCTCATAGTCAAGATCCGCATAGGCATTCACCGTCCAGCCGACGCCAAACCCGGTCACATCGTTGCGATGCCCAATTGTTAGATGGAGATTGTCTTGGGGCAGTTGTGTCCAAATCTCATCTTCGGTCAGGTTTCGGCCTTCGATGATCGACACGGCAAGGTTCGCGTAGAACTGCTCGCCCACATAGGCGGCTTCAAGTTCCAAACCGTAAATCTCGGCCTCGTCGACATTCACATGTTCGAAGCCTCCCGGTGGGCCGGTTTGGATCAGATCCTCGACATAGGAATAGTAGGCCGTCACGCGCGCATCGAACGCGTCATTGTCGTTCAGCAGGCCGCCGCGCGAATAGGTAAAGCCAAGCTCCGCGCTGTAGGCTGTTTCAGGGTCGAGATCACCCGCCGCTTGCCGCCCCCCCGGCACCCCTCGGTTAGGGGCGGGCAGAGAGAAGGAATAGAGTTCGTCCAGATTCGGCGCCCGTTGCGTTTGCGCAATCGACCCGAAGACACCCCATTCGTCGGATATGTCGTAGGTGAAGGCGAGTTTCGGCGAGAATGACACGATTTCGGTGCTGCTATTCCCGTCATCCAGGGGCGAAGCGGGATTGTCGGGGGCAGGGTCGTTTAAGGCCAACTCGACCCGCATACCCGGGATCAAGGTGAATCCGTTGCCGAAATCCAATTCGGTCTGACCGAACAATGCAAGCCGTGTCGACGTACCCTCCGGATGGAAGGAAACCGGTCCGGTGACATCGGTCTCGGCCGTGCGCACCTGTTGTGAGATCGTGGCGCCATAGATCGTGGTGGTGGCGATGTTGCCCAAACTGCCATCGGTCGTCACCCGCGCATCCAATGACAGCGTGCGGTATCCATAGTCGGAATCTTCAAACAGGATCGAGCCGGTGCCCGTGGCATTTTCCTGACGTATCTCGGTGTCCGAATAGGCCAGCGTCATTTCCAGGTCGCCAAAGCTCTCGGCGGAATTGTAGATTGCGCTGACGGTCTGATCGTGGGTGCGCCGATCAACTTCGCCGAAGAACCCGCCCGATCCAGTCTGCTCGTACTCGGTATCGTCCAGATCGCTGCTCCAGCTTTCATAGATCAGCCGAAGGGACCGGGTGCTGGAGAAATGATAGGTCGTGCTAATGACGCCTGAGATCGCGTCGAAAGCGGACCCGGAGATTTCATCGCCGTCGCCGTCCACGTAGTCATCGGCGCGCCGATAGTTCAGGTTTGCAAAGACATCCACATTCTCCGAGAGCCGCGTGGCATAACGCAGCGAGACATTTCCGCCCGCGCCGTTGGTCTCGCCCCCCAAAGAGAACCGGAATTGGCTGGTCTGACCATCCGCCAAGACGTCGTCGACATCGCAGGTCTCAAACCGGATCACGCCGCCAATGGCCGCCGAGCCGTAGAGCGTGGCGGAGGCGGGCCCGCGCAACACTTCGATGTTGCAGAACAAGTTGGGGTCCGAGAAAAACGACCCAATGCGATATTGTTCGTAATATTGTGTTGCCCCGTCTTGCAGCACGACAACGCGGCCCTCATCGCCTGCGGGCACCTCTCCCCAGCCGCGGATGTTGAATGTCCCGCCTAGCACGCGTTCTGATCCGATGCCCTGCACGCTAGGTACGCCATCGAAAAACTCACCAACCGTGGTGGCTTGCTGCTGTTCGATTTCTTCCTGGTCGATCACCGTCACGGCTTGTGGCGTGTCCAAGGCCACCTGATCTGTTCCCCAGCCAAAGACGATCCGCCCCAGCGGTGTCGTCGTCTCTTGCGCATGCACAGGATTGGCCATCGCAGCCAGCACGGCAGCCGTTGCTGTCGTGGTCCCAAAGCATACGCGCCCCGTATGATTACGCATCATACCCCCTCACGCATTACTAAATTGTTCTGAATTGCTTGCCGGTCGTTTGGCTGGCGATTGTGTGGGTGGCGCGTCGTCGTCTTCGGCACATACCTGCAATACTTGCACTCGTTACTATATCTTACTAAAACCGTCAACAATGACGCTCAGATGGTGTATCATCTGTGTAACTGCGCCAGCATGATCCCGAAGGGGGTCGAGCAAGCCTCTGATTTCAAGAGAAACTCAAAGAAGGTGCGCGGACATGGCGTCTGAAGCTAGCATGACGAAGGATACGATTCTCGCAGCGATCGCCGAGAACCCAAAAGCGCGCCCGCGCGATCTGGCGGATAAACTGGATCTGCCCGAGGCGGCGTTGGTGAACGCACAGCTTGGCGCTGGCGCGATGCGGTTGGAGGCCGCACTAACCCGCCTGGTGCCCGCAATCTGCACGCTGGGCGAGGTGATGGCCCTGACCCGCAACGAGAGCGCCGTCCACGAAAAGATCGGTGTCTACGATAACTTCCATCCCGGTGACCACGCTTCGATGGTCCTGACCCAAGACATTGATCTGAGGATCTTTCCGCGTCACTGGGCCCACGCCTTTGCGGTCGAAAAAGAGGTCGATGGGGCAATCCGGCGCTCGATCCAAGTTTTCGATGCGGCGGGCGATGCGGTGCACAAGGTGATCCTGCGCGACCGCTCGAACCTGGCTGCGTGGAACCTGATCTTGCGTGATCTCAAGGGCCCCGAAGTCGACCCGATCTTCGCGCCGCGCGATCCGGTGGAGGGCGCCAAAGGAGATGTCGGCAAGGCGGATATCCTGCGCCGCGAATGGGATCGCATGACCGACACCCACCAATTCCTGCGCTTGACCGCGAAGCTCAAGATGAACCGACTGGGCGCCTACCGCATGGTCGGTGGGCCCCACGCGATGGCTTTGGCGCCAGACGCATTGAACGCAGCGCTCGTTGCTATGTCTGAGACCACAACGCCTGTGATGATTTTCGTCGGCAATCGCGGCTGCATCCAGATCCACTCCGGCCCGATCAATAAACTGGTCCCGATGGGGCCGTGGCAGAACGTGATGGATCCAGGGTTCAATCTGCATTTGCGGGCCGATCACGTGGCAGAGGTCTGGTTGGTCGATAAGCCCACCAAACGCGGTCCTGCGGTCTCGATCGAAGCGTTCGACGCGCGCGGCATGCTGATCCTTCAATGTTTCGCCCTGCGCAAAGAGGGCGGAGAAGATCAATCCGCGCAATTCCGAGCTCTGACCGACGCAT
Source organism: Gymnodinialimonas mytili (assembly GCF_037544085.1). Lineage (NCBI taxonomy): Bacteria > Pseudomonadati > Pseudomonadota > Alphaproteobacteria > Rhodobacterales > Paracoccaceae > Gymnodinialimonas > Gymnodinialimonas mytili. The sequence continues at coordinate 580,037 of NZ_JBBIFW010000001.1, read as the reverse complement.
TGCCGCGCCACAATCCTGAGGAGGCTTTGGCATGATCTTCCGTCGCCGCCCGTCAGCCAGGCGTGTCACTCCGGCCAGCCTGGCCTTGATCGTAGCGTTCGGCTTGGCGTTGGCCATTTTCGCGGGGCCAACCCGCGCACAGGCTCAAGAGGATCCGCCACGCGTCGTCGCGGTGGGCGGATCCATCACCGAGATTGTCTACGCATTGGGCATGGAACACCTTTTGGTGGCGCGGGACACAACCTCAAGCTGGCCTGCCGAAGTCGCGCAATTGCCGGATGTCGGCTACATGCGCTCTCTCAGCCCTGAAGGTGTGCTTTCGGTTCGCCCTGACATGATCATCGCCGAAGAGGGCTCAGGGCCGCCTGAAACGATCGAGGTGCTGGACGAGGCCGCGATTGACTTCATCACCGTGCCCGAGAGCTACGATGCCGAAGGGGTCCGCGCGAAAATCCTCGCGGTGGCCGATGCCCTTGGCGTACCAGAAGAGGGAGCGGCGCTGGCTGATCGGATCGAAGCGGAGCTGGCCGAGGCTATCTCCGCGATCAATGGGGAGGCACCTCGGGTGATGTTCATCCTGTCGATGCAAGGCGGGCGCGTGATGGCGTCGGGCACCGATACCGCCGCGGCCGGGATCATCGAGATGTCGGGCGGTGTGAACGCGGTCAGCGATTTCGAAGGCTACCGGCCCTTGACCGATGAAGCGGTGCTGGCCGCAGCCCCGGACGTGATCTTGATGATGGCACGGTCCGGTGATCATTCCGCAGAGAATTCCGAACTGTTCGGGCATCCCGCTTTGGGCCTGACCCCGGCGGCCGAGACCGACAGCGTCGTGCGCATTAACGGGCTGCTCCTTCTTGGGTTCGGTCCGCGCACGCCCGAGGCCGTCGCGCGACTGTCAGAGGCACTTGGAACGGTCGGAGGCTGAGGGCTTGGCAGCGACAACAGACGCGCAGATCCCCACCGCGCCAATTGCAGGGGATCGAGAGGCGCGGGCCCGCCGGTGCTTTGCGCTGTTATTGATCCTGTTGCTCGTCGTTAGCCTCGGCAGTCTGACAACCGGCGCGTCCGGTATCTCGCTGATGGATGTGGCCCGGATCTGGGCCGCGGGCGAAGCATTGGACAATGTGACCGCCACCATATTGATGGATATCCGGTTGCCGCGGCTGTTCATGGGCATTCTGGTCGGCGCCGCTTTGGCGGTATCGGGCGCTGTGATGCAGGGTCTCTTTCGCAATCCGCTGGCCGATCCGGGCCTTGTGGGGGTCGGGGCGGGGGCGGGTCTGGGCGCCATCACCGCGATCGTTCTGGGCGGGCTGCTGCCCGTCGCGCTACAAGACCTTGTGGGCTACTATCTTGTGCCGTTTGCAGCGTTTTTCGGCGGTTGGGCGACAACGATCCTGCTGTATTTCGTCTCCACCAATCGCGGGCGCACATCCGTCGCTGTCATGCTGCTGGCCGGGATCGCCCTGGGCGCGTTGACCGGGGCGCTGTCAGGTATCCTGGTCTACATGGCCGACGACCAGCAGTTGCGTGACCTGACCTTCTGGGGCCTCGGGTCGCTAGCTGGCGCCACATGGTGGAAGCTGGTTGTCGCGGCCCCGTTGATCATTATGGCGCTGATCGCCGCCCCCTTCCTAGCGCGCAGCTTGAACGGTCTTGCCCTAGGGGAGGCCGCTGCGGCGCATCTAGGGATCCCTGTGCAGCGCATGAAATCGGTGGCGATTTTGACGGTCGCCGCCGCTGTCGGCGCCGCGGTCGCGGTGTCGGGCGGGATCGGCTTTATCGGCATTGTTGTGCCGCATCTGCTGCGCATCGCGGTGGGGCCCGATCACCGGTTCCTCCTGCCAAATGCGGCATTGCTCGGGGCATCTTTGCTGATCGGTGCAGATATGATTTCCAGAACGATCATCGCCCCGGCGGAATTGCCGATCGGTATTGTCACCGCGGTGATCGGGGGGCCGTTCTTCCTTTGGATTTTGCTGCGCAACCGCTCGTTGCTGGACTTGTAGCCGATGTTTTCTGTCGAACAAATCAAGGTGAAGCTGGGCTCTGCGATGGTTTTGCATGGGATCGATATGGTCGCACGGGCGGGCCAGTTGACGGCGATTGTCGGCCACAATGGATCGGGCAAGACCACGTTGTTGCGCGCCATGACACAAGAGGTTGGCTATGACGGTGTCGTTCGCCTGGACGGGCGTGACATCAGCGATATGAGAGGGTGGGAGCTTGCCGCGCGGCGCGCGGTTCTTCCCCAAGCCTCGCGCATCGCCTTTCCGTTTACGGTGCTAGAGATTGTCCGACTGGGCCTGATGGCAGGGCGGGACGCCGCGCAGCAAGATCTGCCGTCGCGCGCTTTGGCCCGTGTGGGGCTCGCCGGGTTTGAGGGGCGCTACTACCAGGAATTGTCCGGCGGTGAGCAGCAACGGGCGCAGCTTGCCCGGGTCCTGTGCCAGGTATGGGAGCCCGTAGCCGATGGTCAGCCGCGCTGGCTGCTGCTGGATGAGCCGGTGTCGAGCTTGGATATCGGTCATCAGCTCGACGTGATGGAGATCGCGCGGGATTATGCCCGCGCCGGTGGGGGTGTGATTGCCGTGATGCACGATCTGAACCTGACCGCGATGTTCGCCGACCATGTCGTCCTTCTGGCGGGCGGGCGGCGTCTCGCGGCAGGCGCCCCAACCGAGGTCATGACCGATACGACACTCAGCCGGGCCTATGGTTGCGATCTACGGGTCAACACTGCACCTGAGGGATCGGCGACATATCTATTGCCCCATAGCGCGCGTCGCGCGGGATAACTGATCAAAGGAGACACAACAATGTATATCGCCATGAACCGCTTTACCGTGCGTCCCGAAAACGCCGAGGCATTTGAGGCGCTCTGGCTGGGCCGGGATAGCCATCTCAAGGACATGGATGGGTTCGTGGAATTTCATATGCTGAAGGGATCAGAGGCCGAGGATGGCACGATCCTGTATTCATCGCACACCACGTGGGACAGTTTTGAGACCTTCAAGGCCTGGACCACATCAGAGGCGTTTCGTGCCGCCCATAAAGATGCGGGTCAGACCGCAAAGCTGCATGAGGGTAGTCCCAAATTCGAAGGGTTCACCACGATCCAGCACATCGCGAAGGCCTAGATAACCACCTCAAGCGCCGGGCGGTCGCGATCGGGTGTCATCGGCAGCATCGGGTCGAGTTTTGCGGCCAGTTCCAACCCGGTGCGGATCACTGCGGCCTCGATACGGCCCTGGGTCAGAAGGGCGATTTCGTCACGGGCGGCAGGCGCTTCATCGGCCTGCATCGCGCGCAACAGGCGCAGGACGGCTTGCTCGTCGGGGCCAAGCGGCTTGATCGAGGCCGCTGGATCCGCAAGCCGCAAGGGCACCGGACGACTGGTCATCAACGCGGCCAGGAAATCCTGGACGGCGTGGGCAATGGCAAGCCCGCGGGACGGACCCCAAGTCATTGCGGCAAGCGCATAGGCATCACGCCAACCAAAGCGTTCGGGCCGTAAGAAGGCGTCGTTGAACCGGCGCATCACCGGCAGCAGGGCTTGCTCCGTTGGGCTGGGCATGTCGATATCGCACATGGCTAAGCGCGCCTTCTAGCTGCATCTGGTCTTACGTCTGACAAGCACACGACCTTATCGGTTTCAGTGACGCGCGAGATCTGCATTGATGACGGACCCGAGGACTTAGCCGGAAAGCGCAATTCGACCTCCAATGCCTGCCGCAAGGCCGGGTTCAGTGCGACACCATACTGCTCAGCTTGGCCTGCACCGGCCAGCATGGTCGCGAAAAGCGGCATCATAGGCCCGTCTCGGCGGGCAGGGGGTCAGGCATTGCATCCGACAGGGCCATAAAGGCCGAGATCGCGCCGGATACATCGTTACCCTCACACAGCATCATCAGTTCGAGCTGTGCGGGCGCGACGCGGCCCCGTCGGATAGAGGCCAGAGCCGACATCAGGCGCCGTTCATGCTCGCTGAGGATCGCGGCACAGCCGGGGCAGGACGGGCTGTTGAACATAAAGGTCGATGTGCGTGTCGTGCGCACCGCCCTCATGGCATCCAACACCTTATGGGCGACGCTGGCGCCATGTTCGCCACATGCACTTCGCGCAACCTCCAACGCATGTACCCAGCCTTGGCTTTGCGGACAGGCGAAAGCCTGAAAAAAGTATCGAAAGATCTGCAACGTGATGTCTTCGAAGCGATCTAACCCGGCAGCCTCGACTGCAATCTCTTTGGCGTCGGGTTGCCGCCCGCAACAGCTAGAATTCTCGTGTCGAAGACCCGGGTTCCGTCGTGCCGTCATATCAGAGCCATCCTTCCTATTTCAGTCGGGCCTGGCTTGACGGGGCGGTCTCACTTGGGTGCCTAATTCCTGATTGTTTTTGTCGGAAAATGCAAGATGCCAATTCCTTGCAGTAACAAAGGATGGTGATATGTGCCGCGTTCCGCATGTTGGGTTCTGTGGCTTTGGGCGGGGTGAGAGAGACGTCTGTCGAAAGCTGATTGGGCAAAGCGCCGCTAGTCGCGCAATCGCATCGCCGCCCGCCGCAGAACGTCCAAAACGTGGTCCATCTGATCGGGGCGCGCCAGGGAATTGGCCGAAGCGCTGGTTGCCAGAACAGTCTCTGCCCCTGAGATGGGCGCAATCGGCACTGCGACACCGGCGGCGCCCATCTCAAATTCATTGATGACGTAGGAAAAGCCCTGCGTTGCGGCGTCCTCGATCTTGGTGCGGATCGAAGCCCTATCCATGTCAGTCGCCGCTGTGAAGCGGGTCCATTCGCAGGTGTTCAGGATTTGGTCGCGATCTTTCGGGGTACAGCTGGCCAATAACATGCGTCCGATCGCAGTTGGCAAAAGGGGTAGAGTGCTGCCCACCGAGAACCCCAAGGACAACCGCGCCGAAGCAACCGCGGACCGCGCGATATAGATCGCGCGTGCGCCGTCCCGAACCGCCAGGGCGATCTCGCCATTCAATTCCTCGGCGAACTGGTTCAGCGTGGGCTGAATGAGGCGACCAATATGCTGCGCGGTCAGATAACCGCCACCGACGGCGAGGATTTTGGGCGTCAGCCGCAGCATCTTGCCGTGGCGATACAAATAACCGCTACTTTCCAGGGTCAGGCACAGCCGACGTGCGGTCGCGCGGTCCAGACCTGTCAGCCGTGCGATATCGGCCATGGTCAGATCACCCCGACCCGTCTCGAAACAGGCAAGAACATCCAGGCCCTTGGCAAAGGTCAATGCGGTGTCACGGTTGGTCATGTTGACCGGTGCCCTTCAGGCCAGTACGCTCAGATAATAGTAGTAGCGTGCGATTATCGCACATATTTGAGTCGATCAACCGGCGATGGCAGTATCTGAGCGCAAAAACCTCACCCTACGTCAAACCGGCGGGCAATGGGTCGTTGTAGCGCATAGCGCCGAACTAGATGTTCCCAGACCTGTTGTGCCGGTTTCACTGAACGGTCAGCGCTACGTGTTGTTCCGGGATGAGGAAGGTGCGTTGGGCCTGATCGGCCGCAACTGCCCCCACCGCGGCGCAGATCTGTGCTTTGGCAGGCTTGAAGATAACGGATTGCGCTGCCCGTTCCATGGTTGGCATTTTGATCGTACCGGCCAATGTGTCGAACAACCGGCAGAGCCCGAAGGGTCACGCATGTACACGCAGATCAAGGTGCCGATGGTGCCCGTCAAGGAAGAGAACGGCGTGATTTCAGCCTGGAGCCAGATAGCGGAGCAATCGCCATGATCAGCCAGACGCTCAACGATCAGATCACTCGGATTGGCCCCGAGACCGAGGCTGGCAACGTGCTGCGGCGATATTGGCAACCGGCGGCCTTGGTCGATGAGTTGAGCGGAGATGCCCCTGTTCCCGTAAATCTGCTGGGGGAACGTCTCGCGCTTATCCGGGATACCGACGGCACCCTGCAGCTATACACACGCATTGCCGCCGCGGACGAGCCGCCCGCGCATTATCCGGCAAGCGGCCAGATCCGGATCGACCCCAAGGGCGCGATTTATCCGGTTGTCGAGACCAAGGGCATCGTCTTCGCCTATCTGGGCCCGGGGAAACCGCCCTCTCTCCCGAATTTCGACTGTTTCCGCGCGCCTGACAGCCATGTCTTTGCTTTCAAGGGCCTTTGGGAATGCAATTGGTTACAAGCACTTGAGATCGGCATCGATCCTGCCCATGCCTCATTCCTGCACCGGTTCCTTCAGGATGAAGATCCCAAGGACAGCTATGGCAAGCAGTTCCGCGACAAGGCCGCCCATACCGATATGCCGATGACCCAGGTCCTGCGGGATTATCCGCGCCCTGACATCCATGTGGATGAAACCGAGTATGGTCTGCGCATCACCGCCTTGCGCCATATGGAGAACGAACTGACCCATGTGCGCGTAACCAACCAGATTTTTCCCGATGCGATCTGCATTCCAATGTCGCGCGAGATGACGATCACCCAATGGCATGTGCCGATCGATGACGAGACCTGCTACTGGTACACGATCTTCACCAGCTTCAAGAACCCGGTCGATAAAGACCTGATGCGGGCTCAACGCCTTCAGGAACATCGCTTGCCCGACTATGCGCCGTTAAAAAACCGGGGCAACAATTACCACTATGATCCTGCCGAGCAGGCGACGCTGACCTATACGGGCATGGGGATGGATATCAACGTACATGACCAATGGGCGGTTGAGGGGATGGGCGCCATCCAAGACCGCACCCAGGAGCATTTGGGCCGCAGCGACGTTGCGATTATCCGCTACCGCCGAATGTTGCGAAAGGCGATAGCGGATTTGGCAGCGGAGCGAGCCGATGCTTTGCCAATGCAAGGAGATGTCGCTGCGATCCTTGGACCGCTGTCGAACGACGCCATCGCCTCAACGCGGGATTGGCAGGCCGCCAGCCATGCTGCGGATATGGCGCGGCGGTCAGAGTGCCCGTGGGATGCCTCGGTCTAGCGACATATGAAGGATGACCGTGCAACAGGCGATCAGGTCGCAGCCGTTTTGGCCCAGGTGCAAAGCGCTGGCATTGAAACGGTGCGCCTGTGCTTTGTCGACCAACACGGGATCTTGCGCGGCAAAACCATTGTCGCCGCAGCGCTGCCCTCGGCCTTTGAAACCGGGATCGGCGTGCCCTCCACATTGCTGCTGAAAGACACGTCGCACCGAACCGTGTTTCCGGTCTGGACCGACGGGTTGGATATTGCCGATTTGCCCTTGGGCGGTGCCGGCGATGTGGTCTTGCGCCCGGACCCGGCGCGTTTCTTCCCACTGCCATGGTCGCCCCATTCCGCAATTTTGCTCTGCGATGTCAGGGATCGGATGGGCGCCGAGATACCGTTTTCCTCGAATGCGATCTTGGCGCGTGCCGTGGCCGCGCTGAACGCGGTGGGTTACCGCGCTGTTGTCGGGCTGGAGGTCGAATTCCAGGTGTTCCAACGGACAGATTCGGCCTTGGCGCATGGGCAGGCGACAATACCCCCGGCGCCGATTCAAACCGCTAATCTCACGCAAGGCCACCAATACCTGACCGAAAGCCGCTATGCCGAGGTCGAGGATCTGCTGGATCATCTGCGCCGCATGGCTGACGGTCTAGGGCTTGAGCCGCGCAGCATGGAAATCGAGATGGGGCCGAGCCAGTTCGAATTTACCTTCGCGCCCTCTGATCCGCAGACCCAAGCTGACCGGTTCGTCCTGTTCCGCACGATGGTGAAAGAGGTCTGCCAAATGCGTGGGCTACATGCCACTTTCATGCCCAAGCCTAATCTGCCCAATGCCGCGGCCAATGGCTGGCACATCCATCAATCGTTGATCCGCCATGGCGATGGGCGGAACGCATTTACGCCGCAACCGGATGGTGCCTTATCGACTGAGGCCAATGGATGGATCGCGGGGTTGCTGAAACATGCCCGCGCCACCTGCCTTATGACCAATCCGACCGTGAACAGTTACAAACGCTTTACGCCGTTTCAACTGGCGCCGAACCGAGTCCAATGGGGTCGCGACAATCGCGGTGCGATGATCCGGGCATTGATGTATCCCGGCGACGCGGCCTCGCGGATCGAAAACCGCGTCGCCGATACCGGCGCCAACCCCCATTTCGCCTTTGCTGCACAAATCTTTGCGGGGTTGGATGGCCTGTCACAAGGCCTGACCGCGCCCGCACCGACGGAGACACCCTATGACGAAGCGGCTGAGGCGCTGCCGAACAATCTGCTGGCCGCGATTGAGGCCTTCGAGGGATCGCAATTTACGTATAGCGCGCTTGGCGCGGATGTCGTGGCGTATCTGGTGAAGCTCAAACGCGCGGAATGGGATCGCTATCTGACGACGATTTCGGACTGGGAGCAGCAAGAGTATTTCGGGCTGTTCTAGGCATGGCTTCGACTGCATCTGCGCCGTGTGACGCTCTGGCATTCGATGACATCATCGATGGGTATTTTCCACTTCGGGTCTCGCTTGCCGATATGATGGTGCGGCGGGGCTTGCGGCAGGCACAGCTCACCCTCAGCCACGCACCGATCATGGATGTTCCGGGTCTTGGATGGCAAGAGCCCGTGCCTCTCAATATCCGATCTGGGCGCGCTGGGATGATCGATTGGATGGTTTTGCGCGTGGCTGTCCGAGGCTCTGATTTGGCGATGTCGGGCCAGGCATGTTGGCGCTGGTTTGACGGCGGTGATCCCGGCCCCGCGTTTGATCCGATGACGCGCCTCGCCGAGCCTGCCTATCTGCTAGGCGTCGCAGAGCATAAGGATCCGCCCTGCTTTGAAAACGGAATCTCTTATGTCGACAATTCGGGCCGCTGATCGGCTGATCCGGCGCAATCAGCACGCCTGATCTCAACGTCAGACTTTCCGGCCAAATCGAAATCAACGCCCGATTTTCGGCGGCATGTGATCTGAGGCGTGGTACCAAACGCCATGCTGTTTGCTTTGCCCGACCACGAAACGCTCTACCAAGCCTTGTTGGACCGAAACGCGTCCTTCGATGGGCAGGCTTACGTGGCTGTGGCGACCACGGGCGTGTTCTGTCGGTTGACCTGTCCGGCGCGGAAACCAAAGCTGGAGAATTGCACATTTTATGCCTCGGTCGGCGCGTGTATCGACGCCGGATATCGCGCCTGCAAACGCTGTCATCCGATGGCACCCATGGCGGATGCAGACCCGGCGATTGCCGTCCTGCTCGCCGCTTTGGATCGGGCACCCGAACGCCGCTGGTCTGAGGCGGATATCCGACAGATGGGCTTTGACCCATCCACCATTCGTCGAAGTTTCAAGCGGCAATTCGGGATGACGTTTCTGGATATGGCACGCCAGCGCAGGCTGCGCGAGGGGTTCGTGACAATCTCGAACGGTGGCAAGGTGATTGATGCGCAGTTGGATGCGCGGTTCGAATCCGCCAGCGCCTTTCGTACGGCGTTCGCCAATCTATTAGGGCGGGCACCTGGGCAGTTAGATCCGAATCCGCTTTTACACGCCGATTGGATCGAGACCCCTTTGGGCGACATGATCTCGGTCGCCAGCCAAACGGAGTTACACCTCCTGGAGTTTGTCGAACGAAAGGCCCTGCGTCGCGAGCTTGGCAAGCTGGAAACATCGGTGAAGGGCCGCATTGGTATCGGGAAGACCGAGATTTCCGATCAGATCGCCGAGGAGCTTACGGCGTTTTTTGAGGGTCGCTCCGCCAATTTTCAAACGCCCTTGGCCTATCACGGATCTGACTTCACCCGTGCGGTTTGGCATACGCTTCGCGCGATCCCCGCCGGTGTCACCCGCACCTATTCCCAGATTGCCGAAGAAATCGGACGACCAGATGCGACGCGCGCGGTCGCCCGCGCGAACGGTGCCAACCAATTGGCTCTGATTGTGCCATGTCATCGGGTGATCGGTGCAGATGGGTCCTTGACCGGTTATGGCGGCGGCCTCTGGCGCAAACAGAAGCTGCTTGAAATCGAACGACACTACCGAAACACCCAAGATGGGAACGCGCTATGACCACACAGGCTGAAAGAGCCAAAATATTGAAATCACTCCATAAAAAGGGGTCGCCGCTTGTCTTGTACAACATCTGGGACGCCGGGGGCGCGCAGGCCATCGCCGATGCGGGCGCGCAGGCCGTAGCGACGGGAAGCTGGTCGGTCGCCGCGGCCCATGGCTACCCGGATGGCGAGGCAATCCCGCTTGATCTCTTGCTCCGGATCGTGACGCGCATCGTCGAGACGGTGGATGTCCCAGTCTCGGTAGATTTTGAAGGTGGTTATGCGCGTGATCCGCGAGGCGTAGCAGAGAACGTCACGCAATTGATTCAAGCGGGTGCGATCGGGATCAATTTCGAGGATCGCGTCGTCGCGGGGGAGGGGCTTTACCCAATTTCAGATCAGGTTGCGCGGATCGAAGCCATCGCCGATGTCGCGCGGCGGGAAGAGGTGCCGCTATTTGTAAACGCCCGCACGGATCTGTTCCTAGGCTCCGATCCAAATGCGCATCCCGGTTTGATACCGCAGGCATTGGAGCGAGAGGCGGCGTATGCTCGAGCCGGTGCAGATGGGTTCTTCGTGCCGGGTTTAAGGGATCCCGATCTCATTCGTCAGATCACCGATGCGGCCAGCTTGCCAGTAAACGTCATGCTCACCAAATCCGGTGACGCCGTGGCAGAAATAGCGGCGCTGGATGTCTCGCGTGTCAGCTTTGGTCCGCGTCCTTATCTCGATGCGACGGCACGCCTGGTCGAGAGCTTCAAATCGATCATATGAGCCGCATACTTATTACTGACCTATAGGGTTTTGAAATAGTGGCGGGTGATCATCCATTCGCCGCCACAATGCGCCTGTTTGTTGATCCCGGAATTCTTTATTAGTCGAAAACGTTAACCATTTCACGCTTGAGTTGTGGGGGCGCTTGTGCAAGCTGCCCTCATCAACGGTATCCGTGCCAGTGTGCGCACACCTTATTGCGATAAGACACGGAGATATTACTTTGCCAACCTATTCAATTCACCCGCGCATTGGTGTTGCCCGCCTCGGGAATAGCCTTTCTGAATTCTATCTTGCACCCACGGAGATAGGGGGTCTTCCGGTTTCTTGCGACGAGTGGGGAAATGAAACGCCAACTGACGGCCCCGTGACTGTCTTCAAGGACCGTATCGGAGCAATTAAACGGCAAGCAGCACGTTTCAGAATTTTTGTTTCTGATGATCTTGGTGAACCTCGCGCCATATCATTGGCCGATAGCGATGTGGCGTCCATTGAGTGGATCGCTCACATCGCGAATAAAAAGCCAATCTGGTATACGTTCTCTGAGTTGCAGGGCGATTTGGTATTTGGTGAAAAGAACAGTTACGAGAACACACATATACCGGTGAACAACCCGGATGTCACGGGATCCGAGGATCGGCAGAAACTGATCATCGATCCGGGCCCTCGACAGATTTCCGATCCTGAAAGTAGCGTGGCGTTTTCGCGCTACAATATCCCTGCGGCTTATCCACGTGGCGCTTTTCCCGATCCATCGAATGGCGGTCAACAGATCGATACGCTTGGTGAATTGCGGATGAACAAAGAGGGGAACTTGATCGCGCTTGGCGGCTTTGGCCACGTCACTGGCAGCGCCGAGATCTCAAGCTTTCGCGGTGCTGCGGGCTATTGGGACGATATCGCGGATGGGTATGTCTTTGCCCGCGTGACGTTGTCGGATGGCAGCGTACACGAAACCGCAGCAGCTTGGTTGATCGTTGGAAGCCCGAAATATGCACCTGAAATCGTGAACATCACCACACTGGCCGATACGATGGATGATGTCGCCATTCGCAAAAACGGCGCGTGACCGGAAATCTTTTCCGGAGCCGGTGATTATGATGATTGGCCGCGCGATCCAAGAAACGGATATACACCTTTAATCGGATATAATTCTGACTATATCGTCAATTTTGATCGCGATATAAAGCCCATCATTGATCGTATGGCGCTGTATAAATATGTCGCAAACGTCCCAACGATGGATGACTTCGCAAATCCAAAATTTGATATGCAGGATGTCAGCGAAGAAAATACAGAAAAGAGAATGGCGTATTTCAACCTCTTCCGCATGCCCTTGCTTCCAAAGGACTATACTGAATATTATCCAACGATGTCGAAAGGTCCGGGGCAGCTTTATGCGCTGAAAGATAATGATCCAAACCAATTGTCCGGCCTTCCAATGATGCCGCTGAACTCGGGCGATAACTCCGTCACGAATTCTGGGCCGATCTACAAGTTCGAGACCCTATCACCCACGCAATACTTCTACCTGTATCAATGGGCGCGTGGGCGTTTCACAAATGATCCGCCTGAGCCACTATCTGAGATCGCACAGCTGGATCGTGTCGATGCCGGCAATTGTGTCGGGGCGCCCTTCAGTCCCGGGATCGAGGTGACCTGGAGCGTGCGGAGCGCGGCGCTGTACCAAGGGCCGCTGCACCTGAAGCTCGCCCATGCCGAGGATGGCTATGGCGACATGAGCAAGTATTATGCGACGCATGGTTTGAGCCTTGAGCGAAATGAATGCGAAGGGGGTGGGTGCGAGCCTGGCGACATGACCAAGCGCATGGCGATCCCCTGGATGGCCGATTTCCATGAATGTACGGTTCAAACACCCAATATCACCGATATCAACGTGAACCAGCTTGCCGACGGATCCGGCATCGAAGTGCCGCCTGCTTTCTATGTTTATTGGTGGCCACCGCAGAGCCCGTTTAACGTCACAACAGGCACGAATCTGCCGCAAGACCAGGTCTTGGACGCTTTTGTCAGTGACATTGATGGTCAGACGATCATTCCGCAGGGCCAAAATGTGGAATTTCAACGGGGGATCAATTCGGCTGAAGAGATGATCAACGCGTGGTTCATGCTCGGTTTTCTGATCAATCGCGGCACGGCTGAAGTTCCATATATTGTTGAAACGGAGAGAAATTTTGGACAACTCGCCCAGTCGCGTGTGAGCCAGATTTCGACGGCCGCAGCCAATGCGGCAACCGCCGCAAAAAGCTGATCCTTGGTGACAGATTTCGATGTTGCGATCATCGGTGGCGGGCCCGCAGGTGCCGCCGCCGCACTTACTTTGCGAAAGCGCAAGGATATTCGTGTCGCCCTGATCGAGCGGGGGGATTACAGCACACCTAAAGTGGGCGAGTCCCTCTCACCCGGCACGCGCAGCCTCCTGCAATATCTGGGCCTTTGGGACCGGTTTGAGGCGGAGCAGACGCTTAGCCTGTTGGGAAGCGAAGCCGCTTGGGGCAGCGATACGCTTGGCACGATGGATTTTATTCTGACCCTGCACGGCGCTGGCTGGGCCCTGGATCGCGCGCGGTTCGAACGCATGATGGCCAATGCAGCGGAGGATCTCGGCACAGTGCTGATGACCAACACGAATGTTGCCAAGTGTCGATATGATGGTGCGTGTTGGCGGTTGGATCTGGGCAAGGATGAACTGACCGCACGTTATGTCATCGATGCGGCGGGGCGCGGCTCGTTTTTTTCGACGCGCCAGGGGGGCTATCGTCAGCGAAACGATATGCTCACGGCCATCACTGCGCGATTGCCCGCCGCGGCCAATGTCGCCCAGGTGACGCGGGTCGAGGCGTTTAAGGATGGGTGGTGGTACGCAGCGCCCTTGCCGTCAGGTGAGGTCATCGTATGCCTGTTCTCCGACGCTGCGCGCATTCATCGGCTGCGTTTGTCTGCTCCAGATATCTGGGCGCATCACCTGGCCGAGACCCGGCATATCTCTCCGTTGGTTGCTCCCGAGCCGTGCGCACTGGAAACGCTCCCTGCTTTTTCCAGTCTGCTGCAGGGCGGTGATCCTAACCGCCCAATGATTGCCGCGGGGGATGCGATCGCCGCCCGTGATCCGTTGTCATCCTCCGGCATTCCCAATGCGATGGGCAGTGGGATCCAGGCGGCCCGCGTCGCGGCCGATTGGCTGTTTGGCGCTGGCACGCTCAGATCGGCTTACCTCGATAGTATCGCGCGGGATCATAGCGCTTATCTTAAGACTCATTGGAAAACCTACCGCACCGAGGCGCGGTGGCCCGATGCGCCTTTCTGGCGGTTTCGATCCGCTCAAGTGACCCGCAGGCCCAACACCATGGTGCATCTGAAACGGGGGGCAGAGGGCACGATCTTTGTGCCGGGCCGCGCAGCGCAATGGATCATTGAGGCCGCGCAAAAATCTGTGCGCCAAATCGATCTTGTCACGGGTGCCCGCGACGCCTTTCCCGACCTCCCCGATGAACGGCTTATCCTGGCGGTCGAGGATCTAACCGACATGGCGGAGGCGGGCGAGGTCGTCCTATAGTTTGCCGGCGGTTCGAGCCAGCTTGCCGGGCAGGTCTGAAAGCGGATCACCGGCAATCTCGGCCACGTGCACCTGGGTGCTCCACCTCTGACAGGCGTCTTGCAACTGATCTGGCAGTGCTTGGTCAGTGAACACGGCTTGTATATTGGCCAATGAGCAGATCCGCGCTGGTGCTGTGCGAAGCAATTTGGAATGGTCTGCCACCAGGAGAGGCGCACGCGCCTGCGCTATGATGGCTTGGCTGACGCCGACCTCCTGAATGTCATAGTCCAAAACGTCGCCATCCTCGTCGATGGCAGAGCATCCGATCACCGCATAATCGAACTTGAAGCTGCGGATCGCTTCAACGGTCATGGTGCCGATTAATCCGCCATCGCTGCGCCGGACGCTGCCGCCGGTTACGACAACCTCGCAATCGGGATTGGAGCTGAGCGTATTGGCGACGTTCATGTTGTTGGTGATGACCAGGATGTTCTTGTGTCGCAACAACTCTGTAGCGACAGCTTCGGTGCTGGTGCCGATGTTCAGGAAGACCGAACAATCATCGGGAATCGCCGCAGCGCAGGCGCGCGCAATAGCGGCCTTTTGGTCGGCCAGGTGACTGCGCCGCGCATCATAGGCCAGGTTGGTCGTGCCGGATGCCAGGATCGCGCCGCCATGTACGCGGTTAAGGTGCCCGGCTTCGTCCAATTCCGTCAGATCGCGGCGGATCGTCTGCACGGTCACATCGAAATGCTCAGACAGACCTTCGACCGTCACCTTGCCAACGCGGCGCGCAATTTCCAGAATTTCGGTTTGGCGAAAGCTGTTCTTCATCAAGATCCTCCTACCACACATTATGTTCGCCTATGTTCGATTGTGCGAGTCCTTGCGCGTCTTGCGCCCAGATGGGCCTTTGCGTTCGCATTATTTTTCGCTTTCAAAAGCTGTCGCATCGATGTGTGCTGTAAAAATCCATTTTATAACAGTGCTTTAAATCTATGATTGCACTTCAATCGAAAAAATAGAAAAAAACCACTTTCCTTTTTGCGCGGTTTGTCTCACGGTTTAGGGGTGACAGCGACGTCGGGGCGTCGCATTGGGAGGCAATCTATTGGAACTCGGCCAGACCATGGCTGATCCGCTTGACGTGTTTATCGTCGGGGGCGGGATCAATGGGTGCGGGATCGCACGGGATGCGGCCGGGCGCGGCTACAGCGTGGCCCTGGCCGAAATGAATGACTTCGCCTCCGCAACATCCAGTGGCTCCACGAAGCTGTTTCATGGCGGTCTTCGCTATCTGGAGTTCTTCGAATTTAGGTTGGTGCGCGAGGCGCTGATCGAACGAGAAATCCTGCTGAAGGCAATGCCGCATATCGCATGGCCGATGCGCTTTGTGTTGCCGTATCATCGTGACATGCGCTTCGACAGCGACACGCCGACCTCGCGCTTGCTCAACGTCATCATGCCTTGGATGCGGGGCCGTCGTCCCGCATGGCTGATCCGCCTTGGGCTGTTTCTGTATGATCATATGGGGGGGCGCCAGATCCTCCCCGCGACCGCGTCGCTTGATCTGCGGATGGCGGTCGAGGGGCAGGGGCTCGCCCGCAAATTCGAACGCGCCTTTGAATACTCGGATTGCTGGGTGGAGGATGCGCGCCTTGTTATTCTAAACGCGCGCGATGCGGAGGCGCGTGGGGCGATGATTCTGCCGCGCACCCAGGTTCTCCGCGCCGAGCGGGCCGAGGGGCTCTGGCGCGTGGAAACATTGGAGGCTGCGACGGGTGCAAAACGCACACATTTTGCTCGCGCGCTGGTGAATGCAGCAGGTCCCTGGGTCAGCGATGTCGTGAACCGGGTTGTCGGATCAAATTCCGATGCCAAGGTGCGCTTGGTGCGCGGATCCCATATCGTGACACGCCGTCTGTTTGACCACGACAAATGCTATTTCTTCCAGGGCACCGATGGGCGGATCATCTTCGCGATCCCGTATGAAACGAATTTTACGTTGATCGGCACCACCGATGCTGACCATCCTGACCCAACGCAGTCTCCGACCTGCACCCCGGTGGAGCGAGACTATCTGTTAGACTTCGTCAACCAATATCTGCGCGATCCAATCGATGTGGATGACATCGTCTGGACCTATTCCGGGGTGCGTCCGCTTTACGATGATGGCGCCTCAACCGCGACCGCTGCGACACGTGACTACGTTCTCAAGTTGGATGCGGAGCGCGGCGCGCCGGTATTGAACGTGTTTGGCGGCAAGATCACCACATACCGGAAACTGGCCGAATCCGCCCTGCTCGAACTGGACGGGTATTTCAAAGATAAATCCGGCCCGTGGACTGCTGGTGTCCCGCTGCCGGGCGGTGATTTTGCAGTGTCGGACGTGGACAAACTGACCCTAGACTTGGCGACAGCCTATCCATTTCTCGATCCGGCATGGTGTCTGCGCATGATCCGCGCCTACGGCACCGAGGCGCAGCAGGTTCTCGGCGATGCGCACACGCGGGAAGATTTGGGTCTGGATTTCGGGGCAACACTGACCGAGCGTGAGGTGGGGTGGATGATCGCCCATGAATATGCGCAAACCGCCGAAGACATCATCTGGCGGCGCAGCAAGCTTGGCTTGCATATGACACCCGAGCAGATCGCGGCACTTGAGACATGGATGACACACGCACCCGGTGCTGCGCATACTGAGACTCGCCAGCCGGTGGCTGCAGGAGGATTGCGATGAGCCTGAGATTAGAGGGCGCCTCGAAACTCGTCGGGGCAGAGACCCATATCCATCCGACCCATCTAGAACTTGCGGGCGGCACGATGAACGTGCTGCTGGGGCCCACTTTGTCGGGCAAGACCAGCCTGATGCGGCTGATGGCGGGGCTCGACAAACCCACCAGCGGCAAAGTCTTTTGGAACGGTGAGGACGTGACCGGCATGCGGGTTCAGGACCGCAAGGTTGCGATGGTCTATCAGCAATTCATCAATTACCCGTCGATGAGCGTTTACGACAATATCGCCTCGCCCCTTCGGATCGTCGGCGCCTCTGCGCAAGAGATCGACAAGGCGGTGCGCGACACGGCTGAGATGCTGAAATTGACCCCGATGTTGGATCGCAAGCCGCTGGAATTGTCGGGTGGTCAGCAGCAGCGCTGCGCGCTCGCGCGGGCCCTGGTGAAGAACGCGGGGCTGGTATTGCTGGACGAGCCGCTGGCGAACCTGGACTACAAGTTGCGAGAGGAATTGCGCATCGAAATCCCGCGGATCTTCGAGGAATCCGGCGCGGTCTTCGTCTATGCGACGACCGAACCCGAAGAGGCGCTGCTTCTGGGGGGCAACACCGCGACCTTGTGGGAGGGGCGGGTGACGCAATTCGGGCCGACCTCAACCGTTTATCGCACGCCCGTGGATATGACGACGGCGCGCGTGTTCTCAGATCCGCCAATGAATTTCCTGAAGATTCGCAAATCAGGCGACCGAATTCACTTTGGCGACGGCCAGGCCGCGGCGGCAAATGGCGGCTTCGGCGCGTTGAGCGATGGCGACTATGTTGCCGGATTCCGGCCCAACCACCTGGAATTGGAACGCCATGCTGCCTCGGCAATGGAGTTTCAGGCCCGCCTGATCGTGACCGAATTGACCGGCTCGGAAACATTCGTTCATCTTGATCACCATGGCGAACGCTGGGTGGGCCTTGTCCATGGCATTCGAGATCTGGAGATCGGCACAACGCTGCGCACCTATCTCGATCCCGCCCATGTCTACATTTTTGCGGAAGATGGGCAATTGGTGGCCCCGGCGACCTACGCAACCGCCAATGCGGATGCGGCGTAAGGATAGCACAATGGCACAAATCACCCTCAGTAACCTGGCCCATTCCTACTTGCCCAACCCATCGGGCGAGGAGGACTACGCTCTAAAAGAGCTGAACCACGTCTGGAACGATGGCGAAGCTTACGCCCTTCTGGGGTCCTCGGGATGCGGCAAGTCCACCTTGCTCAACATCATCTCGGGGCTGCTGCATCCGTCTCGCGGGCGGATCCTGTTCGGAGACCGCGATGTGACCGACGCGCCAACCGCCGAGCGCAACATCGCACAGGTGTTCCAGTTCCCGGTTGTCTACGACACGATGAGCGTGCGCGATAATCTCGCCTTTCCGCTGCGCAATCGCGGGGCCGATCCCAGCTATGTCGCGCAGCGGGTGCAGGACATTGCCAAGATGATCGGCATGGAAGATCAGTTGAACCGCCGTGCGCGGGGTCTGACCGCCGATGCGAAACAAAAGATTTCTTTGGGCCGCGGGATGGTGCGCGAAGACGTCAACGCGCTGCTCTTTGATGAGCCGCTGACCGTCATCGACCCCCACATGAAGTGGGAACTGCGCACGCAGTTGAAGGAGTTGCATCACCAATTCGGCCACACGATGATCTATGTGACCCACGACCAGACCGAGGCGCTGACCTTCGCCGATAAGGTCGTCGTCATGTATGATGGCCGTGTGGTGCAGATCGGCACTCCCGAAGAGCTGTTCCAGCGGCCTGAACATACCTTTGTCGGCTATTTTATTGGCTCGCCCGGTATGAACCTGCTCGACGCTTCGGTCGATGGTACCACCGCGCAGGTCGCCGGGCACGAGGTGTTTCTGGGCAAAAGCTATGGCGATCTCAGCGGCAAGATCGAGATCGGCATCCGTCCCGAATATGTCACCCTGTCCGCCGATGGCGCGGGTCTGCCCGCCAAGATCCGCCGCATCGAAGATGTGGGTCGCCACAAGATCGTCCGGCTTGAACTGGAAGGCACCAAGATGGACGCCATCGTGCCCGAGGGCGCTTCGATCCCCGCCGATGGTGTGATGGCGCGGTTCGATCCTGCCGGGATCAATGTCTACGCAGATGATTGGCGCGTGGCGCCCAGGGGGGAGGTCGCGGCATGAACAAGACAGTCAACCAAAAGGCGTGGTTTCTGATCTTGCCTGTGCTGGTACTGGTTGCCTTCTCGGCAATCATCCCGCTGATGACGGTGGTCAATTACTCCGTCCAGGACACGTTCGGAAACAATGTCTTCTTTCCCGTCGGGCTGGAATGGTTTTCCGATGTGCTGAATTCCGACCGGCTTTGGGGCTCGCTCCGTCGGCAGTTGATTTTCTCGGCCATTATCTTGGCCATCCAGATTCCGCTGGGGATCATCATCGCGCTGAACATGCCAAAAAAGGGCGTCTGGGTCTCGGTTTGTCTGGTGTTGATGTCGCTGCCGCTGCTGATCCCGTGGAACGTGGTCGGCACGATCTGGCAGATCTTCGGGCGCGCCGATATCGGCCTGTTGGGCTATACCCTGTCTGAGCTTGGGATCGACTACAATTACACCCAGGATTGGCTAGATGCCTGGATCACGCTGGTGGTGATGGATGTCTGGCATTGGACCTCGCTTGTGGCGCTGCTGGCCTATGCCGGTCTGCAATCGATCCCGGATGCCTACTACCAGGCCGCCAAGATCGACCAAGCGAGCCGTTGGAAAGTGTTCCGCTATATCGAGCTGCCGAAGATGCAGGGTGTGTTGATGATCGCGATCCTGCTGCGTTTCATGGACAGCTTCATGATCTATACCGAGCCCTTCGTGGTCACTGGCGGTGGCCCGGGCAGCGCCACCAATTTCCTTTCGATCGACCTGGTGAATATGGCGATCAACCAGTTCAACCTAGGCCCCGCAGCCGCTTATTCGATCATGTATTACCTTGTCATCCTGTTGATTTGCTACGTGTTCTACACGGTGATGACCAACCTCGAAAAACGGGATGGCATGTGATGTCGACACTGACCACGGACAGCGATTTCACCGCGAAGCGCGGCATTCGGATCAACAAGCGCGCCATCGTGATGGCTCTGTATCTGATCTTCCTGATGCTGCCGATCTACTGGCTCTTGAACATGAGCCTGAAGACCAATGCCGAGATCCTGGGCGGCATTACCCTTTGGCCT
Source organism: Gymnodinialimonas mytili (assembly GCF_037544085.1). Classification (NCBI taxonomy): domain Bacteria; kingdom Pseudomonadati; phylum Pseudomonadota; class Alphaproteobacteria; order Rhodobacterales; family Paracoccaceae; genus Gymnodinialimonas; species Gymnodinialimonas mytili. The sequence continues at coordinate 559,713 of NZ_JBBIFW010000001.1, read as the reverse complement.
CGAAACATCACATTCGAGAATTATCGGACCATCCTGACCGACCCGAGCTGGTACAGCGGCTACATCAACTCGATCATCTATGTGACATTGAACACGGTTATCTCGATCGCAGTGGCGCTGCCCGCCGCCTACGCCTTCAGCCGCTACAGCTTTATGGGCGACAAACACCTATTCTTCTGGTTGCTGACCAATCGCATGTCGCCGCCCGCGGTTTTCGCATTGCCGTTTTTCCAACTCTATTCGTCGGTTGGTCTGTTCGACACGCATATCGCGGTCGCCCTGGCGCATTGCCTGTTCAACGTGCCGCTTGCGGTGTGGATTCTGGAAGGCTTCATGCGCGGTGTCCCGAAGGAAATCGACGAGACCGCTTACATCGACGGCTATAGCTTTGGACGGTTCTTCACCAAGATCTTCATGCCGTTGATCGCCTCTGGCATCGGCGTGGCCGCGTTCTTCTGCTTCATGTTCTCATGGGTGGAATTGTTGTTGTCACGCACCCTGACAGCGACTGAAGCCAAGCCGATTGCGGCCACCATGACCCGCACCGTTGGGGCATCAGGCGTGGATTGGGGATTGTTGGCCGCCGCGGGAGTTCTGACGATCATCCCGGGCGCCTTGGTCATCTATTTTGTACGCAACTACATCGCCAAGGGCTTCGCCCTGGGCCGCGTGTAACAGCCGCCGAAAGGAGAACAGACATGTTGGACTGGATGGCATGGACAACCGGAACGGCGATTTTCTTCGCTGTCATCGCGACCATCTTGGCCGTGATGAGCTTTCTGGCAATCAGATATCCGGAGACGCCGCGCGCTGGCATTCTCCGCATTGAAACGACCCGTGGTGACCGCCTGTTCATCACGCTTCTGGGCTCGGCCTTCATCAACCTGATTTGGTTGGGCCTGGAGGTCGGACCGCAGCCCTACGCGCTGCTCGTATGCCTTGCCTATGGCGCAGCGGTGTTCCGCTGGGTGTGAGCGAGGGGAGGAAAAGCTTGGACGCCCGGCCTGCTGCGCCGGACGGCCATGACGAAAACCTGTTTCGATCCAAAGGGAGGAACCTATGAAACGGACACTCACATCAACCTCGGTGCTGGCGATGGCCCTGTCGCTCGCCTCGGCGCCGGCATTCGCCGACATGGACGCGGCGGTGGCGTTCCTGGATGAGCATATCGAGCATTCCGCGCTGACCCGCGAAGAGCAGGAAGCCGAGATGCAGTGGTTCATCGATGCGGCTGAACCTTTCCAGGGCATGGAAATCCGCGTTGTGTCGGAAACCATCACCACCCACGAATACGAGGCCAACGTTCTGGCCCCGGCCTTCACTGCGATCACCGGGATTGAAATCACCCACGATCTGATCGGCGAAGGCGATGTGGTGGAGCGTCTGCAAACGCAAATGCAGACCGGCGAAAATATCTATGACGCCTACGTCAATGACAGCGATCTGATCGGCACCCACTGGCGTTATCAGCAGGTGCGCAACCTGACAGATTGGATGGCGGGTGAGGGCGCTGAGGTCACGAACCCCAACCTCAACCTCGACGATTTCATCGGCACGCAGTTCACCACTGGCCCCGATGGGCTTTTGTACCAACTGCCCGATCAGCAATTCGCGAACCTGTATTGGTTCCGCTACGATTGGTTCACCGATCCCGACATCATGGCCGCGTTTGAGGAAGAATACGGCTATACTCTGGGTGTCCCGGTGAACTGGTCGGCCTATGAAGATATCGCTGAATTCTTCACAGGACGTGAGATCGATGGCCAAACCGTCTATGGCCACATGGATTATGGTCGTCGCGATCCGTCGCTGGGTTGGCGTTTCACCGATGCGTGGATGTCGATGGCCGGTATGGGTGATGTAGGTGAACCGAACGGCCTGCCGGTCGATGAATGGGGCATCCGCGTTAACGAAAACAGCCAGCCGGTGGGGTCCTGCGTGGCGCGCGGCGGCGCGACCAACAGCCCGGCAGCGGTCTATGCCATCGAAAGCTACACCAATTGGCTGACCAATTTCGCTCCGCCGGAAGCGGCTGGCATGAACTTCTCCGAAGCTGGTCCGATCCCGGCCCAGGGCGCGATCGCGCAGCAGATGTTCTGGTACACCGCCTTCACCGCTGACATGGTTGGTGACGGTGCCTCGGCGGTTCTCAACGACGACGGCACGCCGCGTTGGCGCATGGCGCCCAGCCCCCATGGTGTCTACTGGCGGGAAGGTCAGAAGATTGGCTACCAGGACGCCGGATCTTGGACACTGATGCAATCCACACCTGTGGATCGCGCCCAGGCGGCGTGGCTTTATGCCCAATTCGTGACCTCGATGACGGTGGATGTGCAGCGCTCGCATGAAGGTCTGACCTTCATCCGGGAATCGACCATCAACCATGACAGCTTCACCGAACGGGCGCCCAATCTGGGTGGTTTGATCGAGTTCTACCGCTCGCCAGCCCGCGTTCAATGGTCGCCCACCGGGACCAACGTGCCCGACTACCCGCGTCTGGCACCGCTTTGGTGGCAGAATATCGGCGATGCATCTTCGGGAGCCCTGTCCGCCCAGGAAGCGCTCGACAATCTCTGTGCCCAGCAAGAGGCCGTTCTGGCCCGTCTGGAACGCGCCGGGGTCCAGGGTGAGATCGGCCCGGTTCTGAATGAGGAAATGGATCCCGAATTCTGGCTGTCGCAAGAGGGCTCACCCCAAGCGGCACTGGAAAACGAGGACGAAGAGCCGGTCACGATCAGCTATGATGAGCTGATCCAATCTTGGCAGTAACCTAACCTCCCTGTCAGGGCATATGCGCTGACGCTGGCCGGGGCCTTCGGGTCCCGGCTTTTTTGTGCGGAGTGGCATGTGGGTCGGACATGCGCCCACGCAATGGGACGTCTGCGTTGGGCGGATTGCAGGCTAAACCAATGCGTCAGGCACGCCGGGCAAAGGTGCCGCCAGCTCGATGTCGCGCCCGCGCGGATAGGGGAGCAGGAAATGCGTCCGGTCATGTGGCGCAGTCACCATGTTGCGGGCGATATCCCCGTTTAGCCATTCGATGTAGGCCAATTGATCTTCCAACGGATCGATGGGAATGGACCCGAGCCAATGCTCCAAGGCTCTGTTCCAGAAATCGCGCAGATGCTCGGGCCGCGTCACATGCAGACCCGCCTCGGTATCCCACTTCATGCTGCGACCGTTCAGATTTGCCGAGGAAATCACGCCTTCCGTCAGCCCGAACAATGACAATTTGGAATGCACATAGATGATAGGCGCGCCGTAGAGCTGCGCGTTGTCACTCAACTCGTCGGGCGCCGCGACGGGACGGGCAGGTGCAGCCAGCGCCAGGCGCTGCCCAAATGCCTCCGAGATCGTGTCGATGCAATCCATCTGTAGCTGTGCGCCCAGCTGGGCGTCTTCTTTGTCATTGTCCTCGAAGGCCACATCTTCCGGTGCCGCAGGCAGCACCATCGTGCAGGTTAATCCAGATCGCCTTGTGGCCGCCTCGGCCAGCGCATCTGCTAGGGGCCGGTGCCGGAAGAACTGGGTCTCCAAATAGATCGGCCCTTCACTCGCCTCGATTGCCGCCAGATGAGCCGCTTCGATCTCGGTTATCTCTGGCTTCGGCGATATATGGACCAAGCCCGCTTTGCGTTTTCCCGAAAGCGTCCTGAGAAATCCCGGCGCAGCCTCTGGCGCTGATCGCTCGCCCGCGGTGACCTGCCGGAACGTTTCCAAATGGCGCAGTGCGGCGTGAACCACTGGCCCGGTCGACAGCGTATGAATGTCTTGCCAGGTCTGATCGGCCGGGCGGTCGTGATCTTTCGTGTCGAACCGCCGCTCGTTCAGATCCAGCCCACCCAGATAGAGGATGCGATCATCGATCACCGCCAGTTTCTGGTGGTGTGTGGCGGGGACCAGCGGCAGATCCAGCTGGTCCTTGCGCTCCTCCAGACCCGGGGTCAGGGGGTCCGGCTCCCGATCTGCCAATTCCTTTCGGGCTTTGGCCTGGAATGCCAACCGCGGCAGCAGGCCGACACGGGCGGGATGCATCGCAATCGTCCAATGTATCCGGGCACCATGCGACAGCTCGTCCAGGGCCGCAAATTGGCGCGCACTGGACCAGCTGCGCCTGTGATCGGGCGTCGCCGCGATCGGATCGAAATCGGCAACTGTCAGATCGAATGTGACGCCCCGGTTCAACGCATCAAGGATCAGATCGAACCAGGTTTCCCCTACCTCTTGCGCCGCCGCGCTGTGCAAACGCGTGCGCAGATCAAAGACCCGGAAACACCCGACAAAGCTGCGTGTCGCATTGAGTACCTGCGTTTCGAGGGCAAGAAATGCCTCTTCCGCCGTCAACAGGATTTCGAGGCTTTCGATTGCCTCATCCTTCGTCTCAAGGGGCGTCATATCTGGCTCCGTTTCAGCTGGCACGGGGCAGGGCGACGTTGGTGTCATCGTCATCCTCGTCTTCCAGATCGTCTTGGTTTTCGTCCTCGTCTGCGGTCAGGATCAGATCGGAACACATGACGCGCACGCGATAAAGTGTCTGACCTGAATCGATCTCGATTTCGGCGTTAAGCTGCGAAACGAAGGCTTCGATCAGATGTGCACCCAGCCCGGTTCCATCCAAGGCATGTTGATCCTGGACGGGCGTGCCGATGCTGTTTTCCAGCTGCAAGACAAGGTCGTCATCCACCCGCTTGAACGCGATCCGGATAAACGCTGTACCGTCTTCGTGCCGCCCAACATATTTCACCGCATTGGTGGTCAGTTCACTGGCCAACAGCGTCAGCGGCACGGCCTGATCGGGATCCAGCTCGATTGGATCGAAATCCATGTCCGTCGTCACCTGCATCCCGGCGGGCAACCCGATATTCAGCGTATTCTGCAGAACATCGCGCAAAAGGTTGTCCGCGCGGACCCGCGCCAAAGTGTTTCCCGCATAAAGCGCCTTGTGGATCGAGGACAGGCCCATCACACGGTCTTGCATACGCTTCAGAATGCGGCGGGCATTGCCCTCGGGCACTGAGCGTATCTGGATATTGATCATCGACGCGATCATCTGAAGGTTGTTTTTCACCCGATGGTGAACCTCGCGCAGCAACAGCTCTTTCTCGTCCAACGCCTCGGCCAAATCCGCACGATCACCCAAGATACGGTCGACCATGCGGTTGTAGGTCTCGGCGATCTCTGCGATTTCTGGCGGCGCCTCTTTGAGCATTGCGAAACTGTCATCAGGCTGATCCACGGAAAACCCTGACATCCGATCTCTCAACAGGTTGAGATGACGCAAGACCAGCCGGTCAATTGCAAAGATGCCAACGCCCAGTGCGATCAACCACATCAAAATCGGAAACAAAGGGGCCGTGGTGCCGAACAAATTGACGGCAAAGGCCTGGTTGCCGCCATCCCAAACGCCGACAACGTAAACACGATCTTCGATCAGCGGTACCAAAACGACCTGTGCGAATTGCCCGTCAAGCAGCCTGACATCTCGGGTGTGGCCACCATCGGTGATCGTTAACGCGGATGGCACGAGATCGAGGTGCTCGATTTCCTCAACTTCTGATGACGCGGCAAGCACTCGGCCATCGGCGTCCAGCAACGCCAATCGGATCCCGTCAAACTCCTCGTTGATCAGGGTGCTGATCAACGCGCCGGGCAGCGACGCCGAAGATGCGCCGACCAGAATGCCCGTATCGGGATCGTAAATTGGAACCGAGACGACCAGGACAGCTTGACCAGAGGCCGCGCCATTGGCGTTGTAGTTCACCATCGGGCGCGGATCCGCGATGAAGCTTTCCCATTCGCGCTGACCGGCGAAGTCGACCTCAGCGCGCGCTGACGAGCAGCGCATCACGCCATCGGTATCGATGAACCCGGCAAAAACAATACTATCATTGGCGGCGGTGAAGCTGGCCATGGCATTCTCGCAGGCTGCCGTCCCTGAGCCAACCGACCATGCGGTGGCCCCCAGCGCCTCCGCCGAGCCATAAGCGCGGCGCAGCAAGGCCCGTTCTGCCCCGACGGCTCGCAAAGTGCGCGACAGGATATAACTGCGCTCAAGCCGTTCGGCTTCTGCGACCACTGCTGCGGTCTGCACCACCGCGACCACACCCAATGGAAGCACACCGATGCTCAGCAGCAGTGCCAGCCGCATCCATAAAGGTGTGAGACCCTGCCACGGGCGGCGCCTCTTCATCACGCAGCAGGCCGTCCCGTGACAACGGCGAGTGTCGCTTGATCTGTCATTTCGAGGGGCTCACCTTCGTCCAGATGCATCAAATCAGCCAGGCGTTTGCGTCCACGGTTCGCGCGGCTCTTGACCGTACCGACGGCGCAATCGCACATTTCAGCGGCCTCTTCATACGAGAAGCCGGAGGCACCGACCAGCAGAAGCGCCTCACGCTGCTCAGCAGGTAATTGAGCGAACGCGTCGTTGAAATCCTGCATCACCAGGCGCCCATCATGGGCCGGTTTTTCAGACAATTGCTCTGCCATGACGCCATCCACATCCGCGACCTCGCGGCTGCGTTTGCGCTGAACGGAATAGAATGTGTTACGTAAAATGGTGAACAGCCAGGCCCGCATGTTGGTGCCCGCCTGAAACTTATCGATATTCGACCAAGCCTTCACAACCGTGTCCTGCACCAAGTCATCCGCCGCTGACGCATTCCGCGTCAAGGAGCGGGCGAAGGCCCGCAGCGATGGCAGATGGTCAACGATCTCATCACGCGGATCAGCTGTCATTGGCCGGATCCTTATCGCCGGTTTTCAGCTGTGCCAGCAGATCCTTGAACCGCTCAGGCAGATCTTCCTTGAGGGTTTCGTCATAGACGCGGCGCAAGTTCTCGTCGATCTGACGGTCAACGGCGTCCCTTTGCTCGGTGGATTTTTTTGATGTCTGTTCCATGTACCGTACGAAGTTAAAAAAAGATTGCTGGGTGTGGAACTAACTAGAGCGGGAAAGGTTCCATACAAAACGTCGGACAGGAGACAATAAATGAATCAGCCGGAAAACGCATCGGATTTGAGCGCGATTGTAACCGCTGAGCTGCCATTTCTGAGGCGGTATGCGCGCGCATTGACTGGCGCACAAGACAGCGGTGATCGGTACGCGATGGCGACTTTGGAGGCGATCGTCGCCGACCGTGAACTCATTCAAAACGCGTCGACGCCGAAGGTCGCCCTCTTCCAAACCTTTCACCGGATTTGGTCGAGCGCCGGCGGCGCGATCGAACAGGGGAGCGATCTTGATGATCTGCTCGAATCCCGTGCCCAGTGGCGCTTGCGTCATCTGACCCAAAACTCGCGTGAAGTTTTGCTTCTGCGCAGTGTCGAAAATTTCGGCTTTGATGCGATCGCCCAAATCATCGAATTGCCGCAATCCGAGATCGAAGAGCTTTACCACCGTGCCATGTCCGACATGGGCGATGTCGTCTCCGGTCAGGTGCTCATCATTGAGGACGAAGGCATCATCGCGATGGATCTGCGATCGATCGTGACCGAGATGGGCCACAGCGTGACAGGTGTCGCGCGGACCCGTGACGAGGCGATCGCGAAAGGCACAGCGCAGGCGCCGGATTTGATCCTGGCGGATATTCAATTGGCTGATAAATCCTCCGGGATCGATGCTGTGAATGCGCTGCTCGAGGAACTGGGGGATCGCCCGGTGATCTTCATTACGGCCTTCCCAGAGCGGCTGTTGACAGGTGACCGGCCCGAGCCAGCCTTCCTGATCACCAAACCGTATTCGGAAGATCAGGTGCGGGCCGCAGTGAGCCAGGCCATGTTTTTTGCGACCACCGAACAGATGGACGTGGCGATCTGAACGTAAATTTGTGCATCGGCGTCGTTGGGCGCCGATGCACAACAGCCGCCGCATCGATCTGCGCAAGTATATATGCGTTCGATTGCTCGCCGGTTCGCGGATGCGAGCAAGGTCGTTGATCAAGCGTGCTGCCCCGATGCCCGCACACCCAGATCGCCGGTTCTGATCCTTCTGCCGCTGATCGCAGCGGAACCGGACCCTGAGTCAGGCGTTAATCTTCATATGGAATAAAGGAGTTTGGCATGTCAGCCCCCGATACAAATGTGAAAAAACAAGCCCGCCGCCACAGCCCGTCGCTCTATGGCATCACGCTTGCCCTCGCCGTTGCCGTGATTGCTGTGGTGATCTTTTCGGTGTGGAATGACAGCTTGGCGCCTGCGGACGAGGCCGCGCCTGCCACGGTGGTGGAGGACTCCTGATGGGCTTCCATGTTGGCGACAAGGTGAGTTGGAATTGGGGTTCCGGTACTGGCGAAGGTGAGATCACGGAACGCTTTGAAACCGACGTTGAACGCACTTTGGATGGCACCAAAGTCAAACGCAACGCGAGCCAAGATGAGCCCGCTTTTTTGATCACGCAGGAGGACGGCGCGAAGGTGCTGAAATCCTGTACCGAATTAACTTCAGCTTAACATAACTGAAAAAGCCCGGCTCCCATGGCCGGGCTTTTCGTTTCAGATCAACGGTCTGCGCTGAGGTGGTTCGATATTCAGCGCCGAAAGCTCTTCAAGCGCTGCTGGGTCGTGGATCGACAAGGTGCCGTCCTGCAGCGACAAGATCTGCCGCCCGCGCAATTTCATCAACGTCTTGTTGGTATGGACAAGCGAAAGGCCCAGAATGTCTGCCAGATCCTGCTGTCGGTAAGGGAAGGGGCAGCGTTCGCCGTCGGTGAGGCCCAGGCTTTCACAACGCAGATAAAACCGCATCAGACCCCAGCTCATCCGCTCTATCGCGCTCATTTGACCCAGCGATGCCAATGCCTCGCCGAGGAAATGCTCCTCCATGGCTGCGGCCCATGTGAGGTCAAAAGCGCGCTCAGGCTGCTGCTTATACAGCGACCACAGCGAAGTCCGATCAAAGACGCACAGGGTCATCTGCGTCGTTGCCTCGACGGAATGTTTCATCTCACCCATAAGGCCAGCTTGCAAACCGATGAAGTCACCCGGCAGGACAAAATTCACAACCTGACGGCGGCCATCCGGCAGTGTTTTGTAACGTAGGCCCATCCCGTTCAACGCTGTGAACAATTGCGGGCTGTTCGACCCTTCGCTCAGAACCGGTGTCTGCGCATCGATCTTGAGTTCGCCGTGTTTGAAGCGTTGCATATAAGCAAGCTCGTCTTCGCTGAGTTGCGTGAAAACGTCCAGTTTGCGCAGTGGGCAATTCTTACAATTCGTAACCATCTTTCCCTACGTCAGCTATGTCACAGTTAAATGCGCCCAGCTTGTATCTGTGGCATCCCGGTTCAACGAACGACGCGCTCAACGGTTCCGTTTCGAGCATGTGGGATGTGATGATGGATACACTTACAAGCTGGACACGCGAGCGATCGGTCGTTGTCCACCCCAACCTTTTGGTGGCCGAGGACTTGCGGCAATTGTTGCTGTCCGAAGGCGCCGCAAGTGTGGTCACGGCGGTAGATCTGGATCAAATCGCGGCAGGATCCGATGCCATCGCATTTATCGAGGGCAATGTTGCGCGGCTCATCGAGCTTGAGGCGGTTCAAAACTGGCTTCAATTTGGCACGCCAATCGTCGTCCTGACCGATGGCAGTCCTCAGATCGATCTGCCTCCGGGGATCTACAGCCTCGAACAGCCGTTTCGATCGGAGCAGGTTCAGGCCCTTTTGCAGCAAAAGGTGGTTTTCTAAGACGGTTGGAACCTTCTGCTCCCGTATGTGTTCATTTCTCAGACACAGAATTGGAGATGAATCATGCTTGGTTGGGCACTTACATTTTTGGTCATCGCGTTGATCGCAGCGCTTTTCGGCTTCGGCGGCATCGCAAGTGCGTCTGCTGGGATCGCGCAGATCCTGTTCTTCATCTTTGTCGTCTTGTTCGTTGTCACACTGATTGCCCGTGCGATCCGTGGAACGTCGTCGCGATAGATCTGCGCGATTTGGACGAATATAGACGCTTTGATCGTCGTGCTGAAGCGAGGGTTTGGGTCCGATGTGTCGACAAGACTTTGGGTCCACTCAGTCACTGTGATTTGTAGCTTTCGACAGCGACGAGGGTGATTGGCACTGCCGCGTTTTAGCGGCGGTCAACGAGCTAGGGCGATGGTCCCTTATTCCTTGAACGAAGTATTTGATTTTTCCACGTGAGTTAGATCTTTTGAGCACCGCATTCGGATCCTAGCTTTACCACGGGAAAATGCATTCCAACTCCATTGCTTGCGTTACGCGTTAGCTGAGCAGGCGGGACTGCCTCCAACTGACATCGCGCCAAACGTTGGTGATTTGGTCCGCGTGATGGCTACCTAAGAACGTCGACCTTTGTTATCTGGCAACAGATCGATCGGTGCCAGCTTCGCAAAATAATGAACAGATCGGAGCGCGGAGTTCTGAATGGCCTCAGCGTGAAGTCACCGCGCTTACCGTTCGATGAAAGAGCGCTGTAATGTGGATTGAATGGGTCTCAACAGGTAAGACAGCAATGTTTGCTCACCGGTCTGGATCTCGGCCACCGCGTTCATCCCGGCGATCAAAGGGCGCTCGAAATGTCCTGTCCCGATCATGTTCGTCTGGAGGGCGATCGACGCGCGAAAGAGCGCGGCTCCGGTCTGTTCATCGATGATGGGAACCGGCGAGATGGATGCGATTGTTCCATCCACACGTCCGTATCGACGCGGGTCAAACGTATCGATGCTGATCGAAACTGTATCACCGGCGCCAACATGGCCGATATCCGTATTTGGAATGCGTGCTTCGACGATCAGCGTTTCCTGCAGCGGCAAAAGCTCGAATATCGTTTCGCCGGGTGCAATAACCTCTCCAACGTTCGGGAATGCGACCGCCTGTACGATGCCGCTGGCGGGTGCATCGATCTGCAGGCTCTGCAACCGATCCAAGGCAATGCCTTGGGTCGCCCGCAATTCCGCCTGCATCTGCGTGACGTTGGCCAGTTCCGACAACATCTGCTCGCGCAATGCGAGCGCGGCCTGATGCATTTCCGCAATGGCCAAGGTCAATGCGCTGCGCGCCTGGGTCAATCGAACGGCCGCATCGCTTGCCGCGATGCGAAACGCGTCGGCTTGATCTTCGGCGTCGCGGAGTTCTGGCTGGGTGATAACCCCGCGCGTCAGTAAGCTGCGCAAACCATCCAACCGACCATCGACGCGGACCACACGCTCAAGCGCGAGTGCCTCGGCTTGCTCCAAGATGGCGATCGTGTCCCGTTGCTGTTGTATGGTTGTCAATTGTATCCGCTGAGTGTCGGCAAACACGTCCAAAGCAGCCGCGGCTTGTGATAGTCCAGCCCGCGTGAGGGCATTGATATCGGACGGCTCGATGGTCCCCCCACGCTCGAGAAGGGACAGGATGGCCTGAGCATTGGCACTGCGGGTCGCCAGCGCATCAAGTTGTTCGGTCAGCGTCGCGATTTCGCGGTTGAGGTTGGGGTTTTCGAGGGCAATCAAACTGTCCCCAGCCTCCACAATCGCGCCGTCACGCACGTGGACGCTATCCACGATGCCACCCTCCATGGTTTCGATCTGCGTGTAATTGTCGACCGGCACCAACGTGCCCGTGGCGCGCGTGATCTGGGGAACGATCGTGTGGCTTGCCAAGATGATCAACCCGCCGACCAGCGCCGAAAGGTTCAACGCAAGAAACGCAGCCAGGCGCGGCCCCCGTTTCTTCTGATGCCGTTGGGCTTTCGCAATGGGCCCGCGCAGGGCCCGTTCAGTCAAAGAATGGCTCATCTCAACGCCCTATATTGTTCAACGCGGCTCGCGCCTTTTTCGCACCGGACGGGCCGGTATCACTGACCACCAGACGGCCCTCGGACAGCACCAGAAACCGATCTGCCAAATCCAGGAAGGATCGATCCGCGGTTGCAATGAATAGCGAGCGATCCCCGCGTTCGGCCGCGACCCAATCCTTGAAACGCTGACGCTGCATGTCGCTCAGTCCTTGGGTCGGCTCGGCAAACAAACATATCGCCGATGGCCGTGCGATTGCGCGCGCAAGGGCAACTGCCTTTTTGACGCGATCCGGCATGCGCGCCAGCGCCTGTTCGTTGAAACGGGTTTTCAGCCCGTCCGGCAGCACCGATGTGTCGTCGATCAGATCCATGATTTCGAGGGCCGCATGCATATCCGCCTCTGATGCCGAGGGGGCAGCCAGGCGAAAATTCTGCTCGGCAGTGCCATAAAACAGAACCGGCTTCTGCGTGGAATAGGTAATGGAGCGCCGCAACTCATCGCTTGGGATTTGCCGAATATCGACGCCGTCATGTTCGATCGTGCCGGCGGTTTGGGTCGTAAGACCGTCAATCAAATCTAGCACTGCGCCGCGGCTGGCGACATCTCCGCCAAGGATGGCCACCACCTCGCCCGGTATGCAGTCGAAACTGACTTGGGACAGGAGCGCGGCGTTCTTTGGGTCCGGCCGATATGTGACGGCCGAAAACGACACGCCTCCGTTCAATCTGCGATGGTGGGATTGACCGATCCCCAATCGGCTTTCCTCCGGCAGCTTGAGCAGCCGGTCCGCCAGCGTTCGACTTTTGCGAAAAGCGAGGATCTGCGGAATGTTGGTGTGCAATGCGTGGATGGGGGAGAGGACTTTCGCGACAAGCGCGATCACAGCGATCAGCACGCCGAAGCTGGTCTGACCCATCATTGCAGAATGCGCGCTGATAACGATCGCTCCGACGGTGGCGAGCGCCGTAATGCTTTGCGTGATTGCAAGCATGGTGTTTTGAAACAGGCGCGCCCGACGATGGGCCTGTTCGGCGGTGGCCACAAGCGGCTCGGTCCGGGCCATCCATTGGTTTTGCAGGCCGAGGTTGAATAACGTTTTCTGATGGGCGATGGCGTCATGCAGTGCCGTTCGGCTTTCCGCACTGGCCGTCCCGGCCTCTTGATCCAAGCGTTGCTGTACCGGAATGCTGGCAACGCTGATGATGACGAACACGATTGCGACGAGCATCGTCAGAACACCCACGAGAGGGGACAGATACAGGATCACAGCGAAAAAGATCAGTGCAAATGGCAAGTCGAGCAGAGTGCTCATGACCTGGCCGGTGAAGACCTCGCGCAGTGCTTCGAATTGCCGAAACCGCATGAGTTGCTGATCCACACCTGACTTTGTCAGTTGGGACAACGGAAGCGCCATCAATTTCCGGAACAGCGCAAGCGAGAGATCGCGTTCCCCCTCTCGGCCGATATGGGCCAGGGCGAGCGTCCGGGCGTGGCGGAAGCCGAAATCAGAGATCAGGATCACACCCATGCCGATGGCCAGGGCGGTCAAGAATTCGACGGAGCCGGTTGGAATGACACGATCATATATCGCCATGATCAAGAGCGGTGCCAACAATCCAAGGACGTTGCTGAACAAGGAGGTCAGGACAAGCCATGGCACCATCGGGCGCAGCGCCCCGAAAGCTTCGGCGACGGATGTGGTCTCTGCCGCCGCAGCCATGTGACGAAACCGATCGATCCGAACCAATGTGCAGGTCGACCGAGTCGATGGCCGTATCGACGGTTTTGCCCCATCGCCATTGCTGACCAACATGGATGCGCCGTCGATATCCAATACGATGTAGCAGGGACGATCTTTGGGGAAGACGAGCGCCGGGCATTCCTCAGGCGTGATCACATCTTCACGGCACTCGATTACAGTATGTGGAACCTTGAGGTTCTCCAGCGCGTGTATGATGTCATCTGGCGAAAGCTGATCCGACATATGTGGAAATGCCTCGACAATGGCATCTTTGCGGCCCTGCCATCCGCCTATCTGCAAGAGTTTTTCCAGAAATGTGCTTGCTTGATGGGTGTCGATTGCGGTCATGCCACACCTTTTCGTGGTGATGCATCTGAGTCGGTTTCTTGCGCTTCGTCCTCCGTCCAATCGCGCATCGCAGCGACAACGCTTTGTGGGCGCAGATCAATCGTCATATCCGCAATCTTGCGAAACCTCGGGTCGGGGCTTGCCACCAGGATCGTTGGCCGTTGCGATAGGCCTGTCAGACAGGTGCACAGCGCGTCCCGCTCCGGCGCGTCGAGAACCGCTGTGGGTTCGTTCATCAGCAGGATCCGCGGGCGCAATGTAAGTGCGCGGACCAGCGCGATAAGCTGGCAATTGGCCTCATCCTTTTGGAACAGGGAGGTCGCATCGAGCATCGTGTTGTAACCGTTCGGAAGCCGGTTGATCCGTTTGCCGAGGCCAAGCTTATCGGCGAACGCCTTCGCTCTGGCGACCTGCTCGGCATCGCCGAATGCGCTGAGATTATCCAGCAATGTGCCTTCGAAAATCGAAGGCGTATCTTCAAGGGTGATCAATCCGTTCGCCCCGCGCTTTGAAAGCATCGCCGTTGCGGGATGGCCGTCGATATGAAGGGTCCCGAAATCAGGTGTCGATTGGCCGCTGACATAGCCAAAGAAGGTTGCCGCCGACCAATTGTCGGCGCAGTCGATATGCGCGATGGATCCGGGCGGGACGATACAGGAGACATGGTTGAACGCGATGTCGTGCTGGTTCGGGCGGAAAGCTGCAACCCGCGAGACTTGAATTTCCCCGGTGACGGACCAATCAAGGTCGTCTCGTTGGTGGGATTGCTTGATGGTGTTGATCTCGTTGAGTTTGGCTTTCGATGTGGCGATGGACTCGGATTGCACCCAAAAAGTCATAAGCTTCAAAAGCGGCTGCATCACGCGTCCATTCAGCATCATACAGGCGGCCAGTTCTGCAACGCCGATATAGGAATTGATGACCAGATAAGCGCCAAACAGCCCCAGGGCCGAAACAGACAGCTGTGAAAAGATCGCCCCAAAATTCTGCGTCACACCGGAGAATTTGATGAGCCTGTGGCTTGAAGCGACGGTCTGCTCTTCAAGACGCTCATAGCGTCGCGTCATTTGGTGTTCCATGGCGTTGGCTTTGACCACACCCATGCTGCCAAAGACCTCCGACAAGAAGCCGTAACGTCGTTCGTCGAGCGTTTTGCGCCCTTTGAACAGATCCCGCTGCAAGAGCTTTATCGAGGCGGAAAAGGCCAAGACGGTGATCAAACCGAGGATTGGAACAAGGGCAAGAAGCCCGCCGATCAGTCCGATGAAAAGGATGAAAACTGCGGTAAAGGGCAGATCGATGGCAAGCGTCTGGTTGTTGCCCGAGGCGTGATCGCGCAATGATCCCAGTGCCGCGCTGCGCTCAAGATGCACGGCGACCGGCGTTTTTGCGTATTCGGCCGTATCGGCGGTCAGGGTTTTCGCGAGAAACTGTCTGTGATTGGCAAGCGCCCCATCTTCGGCTGAAGCGCTCAGCAAAACCGACCGGCAAATGCGCAAGGCAAGCTCGAATATGGCAGAGATGACCAGGGCCAGGGTCAGCATCATCAATGTGCTGCCGGATTGGAAAGGGATGACCCGTTCAAACACCTGCAACAACACGATGGGCATTAACAGTCCCAGCGTATTGAGTGTCAGCGAGGCCACGAATACGGGCGTATCAACTGCGGTTGAGGATACCCGACTTATGAACGTATCTTTTGGCATCATGCCTGGCGTCGTTTTGAATTGGCCTCGAAAATGAGCGCAAGGTCTTAACGGGCGATGAGCGAAGGCAAAAAGTCCCGGAACAAATCGTCTAAAATCCGGGCGACTTTATAAGCAAAAATTCAACAAGATGGCTCTATGGCTGATGGGCAAATTGCTTTGCGAAAGATGTAGTCATCATGGCCGAACAGACCTTGCAGCCCGGCACCGCCAGCCCCATCGACGATCGGGAACAGGACGAGAAAGAAGAACTCGCTTCCCAATTCGCGCGCGGCGCTGAGATCGTCCAAGATGACCCAACGCGCAGCACATTGCACACTGGCCATGACTACACGGGCGAAGGGGTTGAGAGGGTCTCCCCCGAGGGTGCCCCAGTCATCTCCGAAGCGGAGCCTGTTCAAAATGCCGAACACGGCGCCGGTCCCGACACAGATCCGCAGGCGGTTCAAGATGCATCGCAGATGATGCCTTCGACTCGATCAGGCGCCGATACGTCTGGGGCGCCATCTGGGCCGCAGCCGCGTGAGGCGGCAGAGATCGAGATGGTGCAGGGCACAAGCGCACAGGCCTCCACCACGACCGCCGCACTGAATCCTCCACAAGCGACGGAAGATGGGTCTGCCCCCCCGGCCAGCGATATCGAGGTCCCCGCGGCGATGGCGCCCGCTGAGAATTCAGCGGAAGACGCGCCAAACCAGGCTCCCGATCAGATAGAACTTTCCAATGCGACGATCGCTGAAAACGCGTCCGGTGCCGTTATCGGCTCACTTCAGGCGGTTGATGCGGATCAGACCGATGGTTTCGAATTCACCGTCTCTGACGACCGGTTTGAGATCGTCAATGGCGATCTGCGCCTCAAACCTGGCATCTCGCTTGACCATGAAGAGGCAAGCACAATCGACTTAGATGTCACGGTGACAGATGCCGCTGGTGCGACGCTGACCCAAGCCTTTACGATCAACGTTGCCGATGTGAACGAAACGCCGATCAGCGTGACGCTCTCAAATGGCGCGGTTGCGGCAAATGCGGACGGGGCTGTCGTCGGAGCCCTTGATGTTGTTGATCCGGACCTGGGTGATCAACATGTCTTTCAGGTCTCCGATGATCGGTTTGACGTGGTCGATGGGACCCTGCGCTTGAAATCGGGCGCGCAGTTAGACCCGGCCGAGGGCGACACGCTTGACGTGCAGGTCACCGCAATCGATACAGGCGGTGAATCCGTGACCGCCGTGTTTTCAATCGATGTGGTGGATGTGCCGCAAGCTGAGGTGTCGACCGGTTTCCACGCGCGTTACTTCGATGTCGACCACACCATTCGGCGCCTGGATGACATCGACTGGTCGCAAGACCCAAGTCACCAAGAACTCACCCAGGATATCAACTACAAAAACGGCCATGGATCTTTTTGGGAGGACGGCGCCATCGACACATTCGGCGCCCAGATCACCGGTCATGTCGAGGTCGAAGAAGGAGGGACATTTAACTTCTTCCTCGGCGGAGATGATGGCGTCATCCTGTTGATCAACGGAGAGGAGGTCGTGGTTGACGATGGTGAACATGGCTACCGGACCCGCAATGGCGAAATCGAACTGGACCCCGGCACGCACCATATTGAACTGCGCTATTTCGAGAATTACGGGCGCGCTGGCCTGAAACTGGAATGGGAAGGGCCGGGTATCGACGGTCGCGAATTGGTGACCGCACCTGAAATGCCCGAGGCGCAGACGGTCAGCGGTATGCCACTATCGCTATCCGCAGCCCTGGATGGTGCGCCCTTGCCCGATGGGTCTAGCCTGACATTGATGAACTTGCCGGCTGGCACATTGGTTTCAGCGGGCGATGACGTCGCCACGATCCCCGATAGCGGCAGCGTTGATGTGACAGGCTGGGATACAAGTTTGCTGAACATCACGCCGCCGGTTGATTTCATCGGAATGGTGTCCGCGGAATTGACCATGACCGTACCGGTCGAGGGCGGAGACGTCGCCGTGTCGACCCTGGCCATTCCGTTTGAAGTGAATGAAGCAACGATCACGCCACCCATGGCGGAATTGTCCGCCGGCTTTCATGCCAGCTATTTCGACGTCGATCACAGCCTGCGTGCATTGGACGATATCGACTGGGATAGCTCGCCAACCCATGAAGAAAGCGTCAAGGAAATCAACTACGAAAACAGCAGCGGTGCCTTCTGGGAGGGCGGTGCCAAAGACACGTTCGGTGCAAAGCTGACGGGTCAATTCTCTGTCGAAGAAGGCGGATCATACACCTTTTTCGCTGGGGCGGATGACGGCGTTTTGGTGCTGATCAATGGAGAGGTGGTCGTCGATAACGATGGCCTGCACGGATATCGTACCCGACAGGGTGAGATCGAGCTTGAGCCCGGCACCTATGATGTCGAGGTGCGCTATTTCGAGAATTACGGACACGCTGGCCTGAAACTGGAATGGGAAGGGCCCGATACCGATGGGCGTGAATTCGTGCGCCCGGATCCGATCAGCGGCATCGAAGAAAACGGCACCCTCAATGTGTTTGTTGATTTCGATGGGACCGACAGCGCACAGCTCCAAATGACCGGGTTGCCGTCCGACACGATTGTGATCAGTGGCGATATGTCCGTTGTCTCGGATGGATCGCCCATCGATCTATCCGAATTCAATCTCAACACACTGGAGATATCGCCACCGCCTGGCTTCGAAGGTCTCATTGAGGGGGAGATCCTCGCCACCGATCAGGCCTTTAACGGGTCCGAGGTCACATCAACCTCGTCGTTTTCGTTTGTCGTCGGCGATGCGGAGAACGCGCAAGACAGCGCCAAAGACGACTATGCCCAGGCCAGCGAGATGGAGCAAAGCGAAGCGTCCGCCCAAAGCGCGGGTTGGGATTCCGATGCAGATCCAGAAGAATCTGACCAAGAGACCGAAGATGATGTGATGTCCGAGCCGGTCTATAAGAGCGGCAGCTGCGACGGGATGGAGGTCTGTGTCGAACACCATGATCGCCCCGATTGGTGATGAAGACAGACAGCTGAGGACCACGCCAACCGCAACCTAAGGCGCACGCTGACGAGGTTGACCGGCTGACATCTGAACCAGGCGCGTCATCTGACCTGACGCGCACCGCCGTCGTTTCGTTACAATTCTCGGGTAACGAGCGCTGATGGGGATTGATTTAAGACGTGTTTCCAAAACCTTCGCTGGACAGAGCGCCGTCGACGGTATCACCTGTCGCATCGAGCCCGGCGAATTCTTCGCCATTGTCGGCGCGTCCGGATGTGGAAAATCCACCCTTTTGAGATTGATTGCAGGGCTTGATCCCGTCAGCGACGGAGAGATCCTGATCTCAGGCGAACAAGTCAGCGGACCTGAGCTGCATCGTCCGCCCGAGGGCCGGAATGTGGGTTTCGTGTTCCAATCCTACGCCTTGTGGCCGCATATGAATGTTCGCGGCAACGTCGCCTTTCCTGCAGAAATGGCGGGGATGGGCCGCTCTGAGGCTGCAGGCCATGCCGACCGACATCTGCAAACCGTCGCGCTTGAAGCTTTCGCCGAACGCAAACCCGCGGATTTGTCCGGTGGCCAGAGGCAACGCGTGGCCCTGGCCCGCTGCCTGGCCCAGGGCGCCCAGACGATCCTCATGGACGAGCCGCTGGCCAACCTGGACCCGCATCTGCGCAACACGATGGAGCAAGAATTGGTGGCGTTCCATCGGGCGTCCGGCGCGACCACTATCTACATCACCCACGATCAACGCGAGGCGATGGCCGTAGCTGACCGCATGGCGGTGATGTCCGCCGGTCGGTTCTTGCAGGTGGCGCCGCCGACCGAGATCTATGCCCGGCCGTCCAGTGCCGAGGTCGCGCGGTTCATCGGGGCCGGGTCGATCCAACCTCTCACCTGGCGCGGATCTCAGGCTTATATGGCCGATATGCCGGTCCCGATTGCGGGCACGCCCGGCGCAAAGCAGGCATTGATCCGACCCGAAGATGTCGCATTGGTGCCAACGGATGGGGCCGATCTGGTCGGCCATGTCACCTCCGCCTTGTATCGCGGCGGCCATTGGGAGGCCGACCTCAGCGTCGCCAGCTTGCCCGCGCCTGTCTCGGTCTCATCGCGCCTGTCGCTTGAGGTCGGCGCGACCATCGGCCTGAAGATCACCGGGGGTTGGGCACTGCCCGGTCCAATCTAAAGCCGCCATGGCACCACACCGGGCGGCAATCTGCGCCCCAACATGTCCAGCGCCACCATCAAAAACACGGTTGCGATCACTGTGACCGCTGACATCGCGGCAGCAAGCGTTGTCGATCCGCCATCTTCGTAATTGTAGATCGTTGTGCCGATGGTCTCGGTGCCGGTCGACCACAGAAGGGCCGAAACCGTGACCTCGTTATAGGCCGTCAGAAATACCAGAATGGCGCCGGAGGCGGCGGCCGGGGCGACCAAGGGCAGGGCGATCCGCCACATCCGTGCGCCGTAACCCGCACCCGCCACCTGCGCCGCCTCGTCCAACGCCGGATCAAGTTGCAGGAATGCCGCCGATATTGGTTTGAGCGCAACGGAAAAGAACGCGCAGAGATAGGCCAACAAGATGATGGCAAGCGTGTTGTAGATCGAGATGTCCAAGATAGGCAGGGGGCGGATGAACGCCAGAATGAACGCCACCGAAATCACCAATCCGGGGATCGCATAGGTCATGTCCGCCAGCGTCGATAGACCCAGCCCGACCCGGCGACCGGCGCCTTGCGGTCCCGCCAATACCTTCGCCAAAAGGATACAAAAGCCTGCGATGATCGCGGCTGCCAGCCCGGCGATGAATGTCGAATTGCGAAACGCGCGTGCGGTCACCGATTGGTCGAATAGGACCTCGCGGAAATTGTCAAATGTGATCGTGTCAGCGTTCAGGGGGAGACCATAGGTCACCACCAAAGCGGTCCCGAACAGTGCCGTGATGGGCAGCAGGAACGTCACGATCACCAGCGCGGCCAATCCGCCTTCGACCAAGGGGCGCGCGCGGCCCAATGCAATGCGCATCGCCTGTTGCGGTGCGCCGATCAGCGCGTTCCGGGTTCGTGACAGCAATGTTGTTTGCAGCAGCACCGCTGTTACCGCGACAAGCGCCAGAACCGCCGAGATCACCGCGACATCGGCCAGCATTGATGGTCCGAAGGCCGATAGACGCTGCCAGATCAGCACCGGCAATGTCACGTAGCGCCCGGGAATTCCCAGCAAGGCCGGAATGCCGAAATTGCCGAGGGCGGCGACGAAGGCCAGCCCGTAAGCTGCGATCAAGGCGGGCGCCAGCAGCGGCAAGATAATCCGCCGCAACATAACCACGCCACCGGCGCCTGCGACGCGCGCGGCGTCCGACAATTCCCGCGGCAGCGCGCGCAATGCCGCCAGAACCACCAAAAACACCAGCGGCATGTTTTGAACCGACAACAACGCGATGACACCGCCCCGCCCGTAGAGCGGATGCGGGCTGCCGGGCGCCGGTGCAATCCCAAGCGTATTCAATATCGGTGACGAGGGGCCCATCGCCTGCACCCACGCAATGGCGGTCACATGGGGCGGGATCATCATCGGGATCAGCAGTAAGAAGGTGAACAAAGCCTTCCCGCGCACATTCGTCAGCCCCACCAACAGCGCCACGCCCGTTCCCGCGATCAACGATAGAAATGCGGAGACCGTGGCGCTTTCCAGTGATCGCCAAAGCGCGCGCGGGACCGAGCCCTGGCCCAGCATTTCCAGTGCCGGGCGCAGCGAAAACCCCGCCCCATCGCTAAGCCCAACGCGGGCCAGAAGACCCAAGGGGAACACGAATAGCGATGCGGCAAACACACATAAAACGGCGAGGGTCACGCCCTCGCCGCTGCGCATGTATCGTAGGAAGTCGCTCAGCTTATTGGCCGAAAATCTCGACAAACCGTAGCCGGTTGGCATCGGCATTGGCCAAAGCCTCGGCAGGGTCGAACCCCATCAGCGTGATCTCCGCGCGTGAAGGAAAGCCTTCGGGGGGTGCGATGTCGGGATGGGCCGGAAGATAGCCCTGATCAGCGGCTAATTGCTGACCCGCGGGGCTGAGCAGGAAATCGACGAATGCCTGTGCTGCTGGTACGTTATTCGCGGTGGACAGGATCGCAACCGGTTCGGTCACGGCGGAAACGCCCTCCTCCGGGAAGACAAACGCGACGGGTGCACCATTGGCGATCTCGCGGATCGGCAGGAAATCGACGACGAAGCCAAACATCTGCTCACCGCCCGCGACGGCGCGATAAGTGCCGCCATTGCCGCCCTGCGGGTTGGCGCCTTGCTCGGCAAGGCCTTCATACAGGTCCCAGCCCAGATCGGGGTGCGACGTCAACGCGGCCATGTGGATCGTCGCGGCCCCCGAGGTCAGCGGCGACGGCATCGCGATCTGGCCCTGTGCCTCATCGCGCAACAAATCCGCATAGGAGGTCGGCACAAAGGGCGCAGCCGTGTTGTAGACGATGCCCGTTGTGATCAGTTTGGTCGAGAAATAGTAGCCCTCGGGATCCATGATCGCCGGATCGTAGGCCGATATATCGGCGTCAGGATAGGCCATCAGACGCCCCGCTTCCTCAAGGCCCTCCATCGTGACCATATCTGCGATCAGCAACACGTCCGGCTGCGGGTTGCCCGCCACGAATTCGGCCTCCAACCGGGCCATCATCGCCGTTGTACCGTCGCGAACCCAATCCACCTCGACATTGGGGTAGGCGGCCATGAAGGCGTCGACGGTTTGCTGGGCATCTTCGTTGGGCTGCGATGTGTACAGAACAAGCGGGCCGGAGACGTCGGTATTTTGGGCAAAGACCGGCGCAGCAAGCATCGCGGCTGACAGCGCCAGGGGCAGAATCCGTGTCATCTATCGTATTCCTCGTCGTCAAATCACGTCCCGTCTGGCGAGACCAATCTATCGTAGCGAGGGTACGTAACACCCAGTCGGCTTGCCCATGACACTTGTGTAACGGTCGCTATGGGCCGCAAAGGCGCCGTCACGTGCCGGGCGCTGGTGCACCCGGCGGACAAGGTCCACCGCACCGGGCAAAAAAACGCGACCGCAGGGACATCCCCACGGCCGCGCTACGCTACTCAAATTACCTACTAAAATCGCTTTGTTCAAAATTCTTTGGGCCACTGCCCCGGCCGATCAGCGTGGGGACACCGCCGCCTTTGCCGATTTGACAAAGGGTCCGGCCAGGGCAGTGGGCTTCAGAAAAACCGAATGGGGAAACGTTCGGCCCTTCCTTAGTTTTGCGCCACGAACCAAACGCCGCCGACACCGTGGCCCGTGACATCGCCGGGGGCCGCATCGCCTTGCCAGAAATACAATGGCTGGCCGTTCAGCGCCCATTGCCGCGCGCCATCGCGGCGCGTGACAATGCCAAGCGCACCCTCGGGCTGTGCCGTGTCCGCGGCCAGAAAGGGTGGCCATGCGCTGGCGCAATTGTCGTAGCAATTCGACTGGTTCGGCGCATCTTGCGTAAAGGTGTACAGCGTCATGTTGCCATCGGCTGCGGCAATGACTTGGCCCAATTGGGTGTCGATGCCCACCACCGGCTCAGCGAATGAGGGTGCCGCCACGGCGGCTGTGGACAAGGCGAGAAAAGCGGCAAACAAGCTGCGGTGCATATGAAAAATCCTTCTGTCAAAGTCATGCTCGGCGACGCTGTGTTGCGTCCCTTGCTGCCTCGACTACGCCTCGGGTCATCGCTTTATTCGCGGGGTGTGCACTTTTTTTGAAATTTTTTTGCCGGGTCGCGCGTAGACCCAATGAAACAAAGTAAGTTCAGGTGCGCCGCGTATGGGTTTGGTTGCAAAAATATCTAAGGATGAGGTGTTGAGTTGCACCCAGCCGCGTCCCGGGTCAAAAAGAGCGGGCTGGTCGGTGTGGCCAGTTACCGCCGGGGGTATCAGCGCTGTGTCCAGCGATCTGAAACGCGATTTGATCGGCCTGTTGCCGCGCTTGCGGCGCTTTGCGCGGTCGCTCACGCGGTCCGCACCGGAGGCGGATGATCTGGTGCAGGAGGCCTGCCTGCGGGCTATCAGCCGTGCCGATCAATGGGATCCCACGCAGCCGCTGGATCGCTGGGTGTTTCGTATCATGCGCAATCTGTGGATCAGCGAGTTACGCAAAAATACCGTGCGCGTGGGACAGGGGCAGGTGCCCGCCGACGAGGCGGATGAACTGCGCTCTGTGGACACCGGCGAGGCCGCCCTGGCCGTGACCGAGGTGCAATCGCACATCGCCCGTCTGCCCGAAGATCTTTCGGCGGTTTTGTTGACCGTGTCGGTTGAAGGCTACAGCTATGCCGAGGCGGCGGAATTGTTCGAGATCCCGATCGGAACGATCATGAGCCGGATCCATCGCGCCCGAAAGCTGCTGGCGCAGGCGATGTCAGATACCGGGGGGGCGTCCCATGGCGTTTGATGAAGAAAAGCTCAGCGCCTTTCTGGATGGTGAATTGTCGCCCGATGAAACCCGCTCGGTCGAAGCCGCGCTGGAGGCCGATCCCGCCCTGCAGCGGCGTTTGGAAGATTTGATGGCCGCCGACACTCTGGCGCAACGCGAATTCGCCGCTGAGTTGGATGAGGCAGTGCCGTTTGCGCTGGCCGCAGCAATTCAGGGCGCGCCCGAGGCGCCATCCAAGCCTGCGAATTCGCCCGAGCCGGTGGTAACCCGCCGCTCGTCCTTCGGGCTTATCGCGGCTTCCCTTGCGGGCGCTTTGGCGATTGGCGGCGGCGCCGGGTTCCTCGCCGGTCAGAACACCACGCCCGAACTGGCCTCGGCGGGGGGTGGCTGGCTGGAGGATATTGCCGATTACCACGCCATCTATGCCGAGCAGGTCCGCCATCTGGTCGAGGTGCCCGCCGAGGAAGCGGCGCATATCGAAACCTGGCTCAGCGCCACCTTGGAGACCGAGGTGCGCATCCCCGATCTCAGTGGAAAAGGCCTGCAATTCGAAGGCGCGCGCCTGTTGGTGGCCGCCGGTCGGCCGGTGGCACAATTGGTCTATACCGATGGCGACCGGGCCGTGGTGGCTCTGTGTCAGATCCAATCCAACGCGCCCAATACCGAATTCGCGAGCCGCACAATCAACGCGTTCGATATGGTCACTTTTGGCAATGATGGGTCGAATTTTGTGGTTGTCGGCGATGCGGGGCGTCCGGATCTGCGCGCGATTGCCGAGGATGCGGCGACGCAGGTCTAGCGCCGCCGCGCCTTGGAATAGGATGCGACGCCCACCGCGGTGATCACGATCAGCCCGACCAGGATCTCGCGCACATAGCTGTCGACGCGCATTTGCGTCAGGCCGTTGTCCAGGATGCCCAGCATCACCACGCCCACCAGCGTATAAAGCACCCTGGGTTCGCCTTGCCGGGTCATGGTCATGCCCAGAAACACCGCCGCGATGGCGTCCAGCATCAGGCCCGCGCCCTGCGTTGGATTGGCCGAGGCGACGCGCGCCGCCAGCATCAGGCCCGCCGTCGCGGCGCCAAGACCGGTCAGCCCGAAAGCCAAGATGCGCAACCACGTGACATTGATGCCCGACAGGCGCGCGGCCTCTCGGTTGCCGCCAATCGCATAGAGCCGTCGCCCGGGTACGGTTTTGTGCAGCAGGAACCAACAGGCAAAGATCACCGCCGCCGCGCAGAGCGTCAGGAAGGGCAGGGCGACCCCCTCCAATCCCAGCCCGTCCAATGGGACACCGCCCCGGGCAAAGCTCGAAAAGCCCGCCGGGATATCGCGCCCGAAAATCGTGCGCCCGTCACTGATCAGAAAGGCTGTCCCGCTGAAGACGGTCAGCGTGCCGAGTGTCGCCACGAAGGGAAGAATGCCGAAAACGGATACCAGCACGCCATTGAACACACCGCCGCAGAACCCCACCAGCAACGCCGCGCCAAGGCCCACCCAAACCGGGTAGCCCGCCACGAACAGCATCGCCGCCACAATGCCCGCCAGGCTTGCCATCGACCCCACGCTCAGGTCGAAATCCCCCATCACCATCACGATGGTCATGGTCGCCGCCACCACCGCCAACATGCTGAGTTGTTGGCTGATATTGATCAGGTTGCGGGGCGTCAGAAACGTGTCGGGCAATTGCCAGGCAAAGAAGGCGATGATGCCTGCAAAGCCCAGCAAGGTGCCCGCTTGGCGCAGGCCATGGCGCATGTCGGCCTACTCAGCGGCGTTGGCGATTGTCACCATCTGCGTCGGCACATAGATCACACGCTCGCGCACCTCCTCGCCGGCCATCAGGCGCCCGGCCACATCTGCAGCGGCCGCCCCGATCCCGATGAAATCCTGGGCAATTGAGGCCTCGAAATTGCCGCCCGCGGCAATCGCGTCCCGCGCCTGTGGGTTGGCGTCGATCCCGGTGATCACAATGCCTTCCCCGCCGCGACCCGCCGCTTCGATGGCCTGCAAGGCGCCGAGGGCGGGTTGATCCCAGGCGGCCCAAACCGCCGCGATCGAACCTGGCTCGGGATTGGCGGCCAGCACCGCCTCCATCTGCGCGCGGCTATCGGCGATCCCCCCATCCGAGACGTCAGGCGTGATCCGGTCCAGCACCTCGATATCGGGGAAATTGCCGAAGACCGCATCGGCGATCACACCGCGGATCTGAACCGGCGGGAAAGCGTCGAAAACGAACATCACCACATTGCCCGCGCCCTCTATCCGGTTGGCGGCGTAGACAGCGGTCTCTGCGGCCATCGCGTACCCGTTCGAGGTCACGTTCACGGCGACCAGCGGGTCACTGCCCGCATCCATGCCGATCACCGGGATGCCCGCATCGGTGGCAGCTTGCAGGCCAACCCCCACCTGGGCCGGGTCCACGTTGATGACGATGGCATCGACATTCTGCAGCACCACGTCTTCGATCCGGCTGATCACGGCGGCCACATCCCCCGCCGTGTCGATCACATCGACCTCCCATCCCCGCTCGGCTGCGGCGGCCTCGAACCCTTCGACATAGGCCTGGGTGCCGGGCTGGGCGAGGTAGGGCGTGATCACCGCAACGCTTTGGGACCAGGCCGCGCTGGCGGATAGGGCGATGGCTGCGGATGCAAACAGGATCTTCATGGACGGGTCTCCTCCCAATACGTTTTGTTTTATGGCGCCCATCCTAACGATTGTGGCGCGGGTCAAAACTGTTTTTCACCGATTGGCCGCAATCAGGCGTTTGCCAAGATCGGCATGGATCTCGATGGCCTCGCGATAAAGCTCATAAAGCGTGTTGTAGCGCGCGTGGGCCTGGTCGTCTGGTGTGTAAACTCGATCGAACCGTGCCAACGCCGCATTAGCCTCGGCATAGCTGTCATGGATCCCCGCCCCAATCGCCGCCATGCTGGCCGCACCCAAGGTCCCTGGTTCTCCGGCGGCCAGCACGTGCAGCTCTTTGCCCAAAATGTCGGCGCGGATCTGTGCCCAAGGGACAGAGCGGAACCCGCCGCCGCCACATCTGATCCGCGCGCCCGTGACATCGGCAGAGATCTCCAGCACCTCCAGCGCCATTCGGGCACTGAACGCGACGCCTTCATAGACGGCGCGGGCCAGGTCCGTGCGATCTGTCTGGCGGCTGAGACCCAGAAACGCGCCCCGCAGATCGGCATCCCAAAGCGGCGCGCGCTCCCCTTCCAATTGCGGCAGGAAAAGCGGCGTGGCGGCGCTGCGGGGGGCGGTGACCTGATCGGCCATATCGCTCAGCGTCAGGCCCTGCGTTCCGGCAAACCAGGCCGCCGCGTCGCCACCCGCTTGGGTGGGGGCCGCGTGCAACCGCACCCCATCGCAATCGGCAAAGACAATGGCGCCGGGGGTCGGTACCACTTTTCTGGACGAGATGCCCAGGATCTCGCTGGTGCCGCTGAGATACATCATCGTGCCGTCCCGCGCCCCGCCGGTGCCGACCAAACCGGCCCAGGCATCCATCGTGCCGCAGATCAACGGGGTGCCCCGGAACGGGCCGCTTTGCACCGCCCCGATCTGCGTGCAGGGTTGGGCCAGTGGCAGGATCCGGTCCGCCGCGCCGGGCACCATGTCCAACGCGCCGGACACATGGGCCAGATCGGGGCCCACCAGACCGATATTCGACAACGGATCGCTGATCGCCGCACCGGTCAGATGAAACAGGCAATAATCCTTGGGCAGCATGACATAGCGCGTTTGGTCCCAGATCTCGGGCCGGTGTCGCGCCATCCAGGCCATCCGCGACAGGACATTGCTGGCATCGATGGGCATCGGCGCCCCCCACCAATCCTGCTTCTGTGCGGGGCTGACCTGCGCATCGAGGCCTGCGGCCTCTTCCGCCGCGCGGCCATCCTGCCACAGGATGGCGGGTGCCAGGGCCGTGCCCGCCGCATCGGTGAACACATGGGTGTTCACCTGGCTCGTCAAACCGATTGCGGTCACGTCATGCCCGGCAAAGGCCGCCAAGGCCGCGTTGACCAGGCGCATCCAATCCCGCGGATCTTGCTCGACATGCCCATCCCGGGGGCGCAGGGTCGCGTAGCCTTCGGAAAACGTATCTAAAACCGTGCCATCCGCATCGATGATCGCGGCCTTGACCGAGGTTGTCCCGACATCAATCCCAATTGTGCGTGCCATATCCCGATCCCTCCGCATGGCAGAGTTCCTCATCCGGGTCCGGTGCGCCAGCCCAATTTCACCGCTACACCAATCGATGCGGAAAGGCTTGACACGTCGCCGATCTCATGAAATTTTTTACTCACTAAAATAATACAACTGCCCCGCGCTTGGCGGTTTTGGGAGGACATATGTATCTGGGATTGGACCTGGGCACGTCAGGCATCCGGGCGGTGCTTGTCGACGCCGATGGGCGCGTGACGGCCGCCGCCGAGGCGAGCTACGGCGTGCAGCATCCCGCCCCGGGATGGAGTGAACAAGACCCCGCCGATTGGATCGCGGGCTGTTCAGAGGCCGTGGCCAAGCTGCGCGAGGCGGAGCCAACCGGCTTTGCCGCGATCCGCGCCATTGGTCTGGCCGGTCACATGCATGGCGCGACCCTGTTGGATGCCGCCGGTGACGTCCTGCGCCCCTGTATCCTCTGGAACGACACCCGCGCCGCGGCGGAGGCCGCGGATCTGGATGCTGCGGTCGATGTGCGCGCGTTGTCCGGCAACATCGTCTTCCCCGGCTTCACCGCGCCCAAATTGCGCTGGGTCGAAACACATGAGCCTGAAATCTTCGACAAGATTGCCAAAGTCCTGCTGCCCAAAGACTACCTGCGGTTCTGGCTGACCGGCGATTATGTCGCCGAGATGTCGGATGCCGCCGGAACCACGTGGTTGGATGTCGGAGCCCGCGCCTGGTCTGATCGGTTGCTGCAAGCGGGCCATATGCGCCGCGATCAGATGCCCGATCTGGTGGAAGGCTCCTCGCCCTCCGATCAATTGCGCGATGCCTTGCGCAGCGAATGGGGCCTGGATCACGCGGTAATCGTGGCGGGCGGCGGTGGCGACAACGCGGCGGCGGCCTGCGGTGTCGGCTGTTTGCAAGAGGGGCAGGGCTTCGTGTCGCTCGGCACGTCCGGTGTGCTCCTGGCCGCGCGTGACAGCTTCGCGCCGGAACCCGCGACCGCCGTGCATACCTTCTGCCACGCGGTGCCGGATCGCTGGTATCAGATGGGCGTCATTCTGGCAGCCACCGATTGCCTGAATTGGCTCGCCCGCACCATGGATGCGCAGGCGGCAGACCTGGCTGCGCGGCTGCCGGATCGGGTCGATGGCCCCTCGGATCTGCTCTTTCTGCCCTACCTTTCGGGGGAGCGGACGCCGCACAACGATGCCGCCATCCGGGGCGCCTTTGTGGGCCTTGATATCGGCGCTGACCGCAATGCGCTGACCGCCGCGGTGATGGAGGGTGTCAGCTTCGCCCTGCGCGACTCGCTTGAGGCGCTGCGGGCCACCGGCGCGGACCTCTCCAGCGTGCTGGCGATTGGCGGCGGCACCCGCTCACGCTTTTGGCTGGAAAGTCTTGCAACGATCCTGGGCCTGCCTCTGCGCCGCCCGGCGGATGGCGAATTTGGCGCGGCGCTTGGCGCGGCGCGGCTTGGCATGGCCGCCGACGGCGCCGCAATTGATCAAATCATGACACCGCCCCCCGTCTCCGAGACCATTGACCCCCGCGATGATCTGCGCCCGGCCTATGACGCCGCCTATGCGCGCTATCGCTCTCTCTACCCGAACATAAAGGCAGCCCTGACATGAGCACTGGTTTCTTTGGCGATATCGACCCGATCCCGTTTGAGGGGCCAGATAGCCGCAATCCTATGGCCTTCCGCCACTACGATCCCGACCAGATGGTGATGGGCAAGCGGATGGAAGACCACCTGCGCTTCGCTGTCTGCTACTGGCACAACTTCGTCTGGCCCGGGACCGACCCGTTCGGCGGCCAAACCTTTGACCGACCCTGGTTTCCCGCCAACAATATGGAACTGAGCCGCCACAAGGCCGATGTCGCGTTCGAGATGTTCAGCCTGCTCCGCGCGCCCTACTTCACGTTCCACGATTTCGACGTGAAGCCCGACCATGACAGCTTCGCCGACAATCACCGCGATCTGATGGAGATGCGCGATATCTTCGCCGCCAAGATGCAAGCGACCGGCGTCAAGCTGCTTTGGGGCACGGCCAACATGTTCAGCAATCGCCGCTTCATGGCCGGTGCGGCGACCAACCCCAACCCCGATGTCTTCGCTTATGCCGGTGCGCTGGTGAAATCCTGCATGGAGGTCACCCACAGTCTGGACGGGGAAAACTATGTGCTCTGGGGCGGGCGCGAGGGGTATGAGACCCTGCTGAACACCGATCTTGCACAAGAAGATGCGCAGATGGGCCGCTTCCTGAACATGGTGGTCGAGCACAAACACAAGATCGGCTTCACAGGCCAGATCCTGATCGAACCCAAGCCCCAGGAACCCACGAAGCACCAATATGATTTCGACGTCGCGACGGTCTACGGCTTCCTCAAGCGCCACGGGCTTGAGAATGAGGTAACCGTGAATATCGAACAGGGTCATGCGATCCTGGCGGGTCATACGTTCGAACACGAAATCGCCACCGCCGCGGCTTTGGGCATTTTTGGTTCCATCGACATCAACCGCAACGACTATCAGTCGGGCTGGGATACCGATCAGTTCCCGAATTCTGTCTCCGAGGTGGCACTGACCTACTACTACATCCTGCAAAATGGCGGGTTCGGCGCGGGCGGTACGAATTTCGATGCCAAGTTGCGGCGCCAATCGATTGAGCCGGACGACCTTTTGATGGCCCATATCGGCGGGATGGATATCTGCGCCCAGGCGCTCAAGGCCGCCGCCGCAATGATCGAAGAGGGCACCTTGCCCGATTTCGTCCGCGACCGATATGCCGGTTGGCAATCGGCCGAGGCGCAGGCGATGCTGGCCGGTGAACGCTCGCTGGATGACTTGTCGGCGCGGGTGCTGGCCGAGGATTTGCAGCCTCAACCCGTGTCGGGGCGCCAGGAATACCTCGAAAATATCGTGAACCGGTACATCTGACCCATGGCGCGGGGGATGGTGCATATATTGTTGGGTCTGGCCGCCGTGCCCGCCCTGGCCGAACCCGATTTCCCCCCGGCGGAGTTTCCCGACCTCAACCGTGATGCCGTCGTGTTGGGCCAGCAATTGTTCTACGACTCGATCCTATCGGGCAGTCAGACAGTTGCCTGCGCCACCTGCCATCACCCCCGTTTCGGCACCGGCGACGGCCTGTCGCTGGGGCTGGGCGATGGCGGTGTCGGCTTGGGGCCGGATCGCGTCATCGATGCCGACAATCGTCCCGAACAGCGCATCCCGCGCAATGCGCCGGGCCTGTTCAATCTCGGTGCCAGCGAATTCACCGTGATGTTCCACGATGGCCGGTTAGAGGCCGATGAAAGCCGCCCCAACGGCATCCGCACACCCTTGGGCGATGCGATGGCCGAAGGCTTTGCCTCGATCCTGTCGGCGCAATCGATGTTCCCGGTGCTGTCACCCGATGAGATGGCGGGGCATTATTCGGAAAACGACGTCGCCCAAGCCGTGCGTCTGGGCCATCTGTCATTGCCCGGCGGGGCGTGGGATACGATTGCCGCGCGGGTCGAGGCAGTGCCCGGCTATCGCGCGCAATTCGACGTGCTGATCGGCGCGGACCAGCCCGTGACCTTCACCGCCATTTCCGATGCGCTGGCGGAGTTCATGATTTTCGAATGGCGCGCCGATGACAGCCTGTTTGATCGCTATCTGGCGGGCACCGGAACGCTTGGCGATGCGGAATTACGCGGGATGGAACTGTTTTACGGGGAGGCTGACTGCGCCGCGTGCCATGCGGGCCTGTTCCAGACCGATCACGATTTCCACGCCATCGCCATGCCGCAGCTCGGCCCTGGCAAGGCCGCCCGGTTCGAGGATCACGCTCTGGATGAGGGCCGTATGCGGGTCACCGGGGATCCGGCGGATGCCTATGCATTCCGCACGCCGTCCCTGCGCAATATCACCGAGACCGCACCCTATGGCCATTCCGGCGCCTATGCGACGCTTCAAGCGGTGATCGAACACCACCTCGACCCGGTCGGCGCCCTTTACGCCTATGACCGCGCGCAGGTGGTATTGCCGGATCTGCCGGGGGCGCAGGATTGGCGGATCATGGACGACCCGGACGCTCTGGCGGCGATTGCCGAGGCCAATGAGCTTGCGCCGATGTCGCTGTCGCCCGCCGATATCCAGGATTTGATCACGTTTCTCGGTGCCCTGACCGACGAGAGCTCGATTTCAGGGCGGCTCGGCATTCCCGAAACGGTGCCGAGCGGCTTGCCCGTCGCCGATTAACGCGTCAGCGTCACGGTCTGATCCGCCGCAATCCCCGGCCAATCCGACACCGCACCCTCGGGCCAGATGACGCGGATATCCACCATCTCTGCTGCGCCGATCCCAAAATGCAGTGGCCCGGCAACCCCGCCCGCATGGCCACCACCCACGGTGATCTCTTGCACCCAAAGCGCATCGCCTGCACGCAATTCCACATGGGCGCCGATGGCAAAGCGGTTCGGTCCCTCTTGCAGCGGCAGAACGGCCAGCCAATGGCCGATATCCGGCGTCACGTTCTGGAACAGCTCCATCTCCGCGCCGCGATTGACCACCGCGATGTCAAGCCGCCCGTCGGCGTTTAGATCGACCAGCGCGCCGCCGCGCCCACGATGCAGCGAGGCGATCCCGGCCTCCAACCCCGCTTCGGTGAACACGCCCTCGGCGCCACCCATCAGCAGGTTGTTGGGATCGTCCATCGCGCTGCCCGGCATCTGCTCGACATTGCCCTTGGTCACAAACAGATCCGACCAGCCATCATTATCCACATCGCCGAAGGCCGCGTGCCACCCGGTGGAGGGTCGCCCATCACCGCCGGTATAGGGGCGATGCGCCGTGGCGCCCTGTTCATAGCGCGCATCGACGTAACTTGGCCCATCCCCTTCGCGGATCTGCAACCGCTGATCGCCCATCGAGGTCAGGTAGACCTCCGCCAAACCGTCTCGGTCCAGATCGCGGCTGGCAATGCCCATGCCCCAAAGCTGGTGCGAGGCCCAGCCATCCTCAGGCCCGTAGAGCCTTGGCGTGTCTTCCATCGCCCAAAGCTGCTCTTCTCCGCCGCGCACATAGTAATGACGGTCGTTCGACACACGCAGATCGGGCCGCCCGGTGCGGGCCCAGTCGGTGAACAGCATCGACAGGGCGCAAAATCCAGGCTCCAGCGCCAATGGCGCGGCGTAGGCGTCGCCTTCCGGGCGGTAGAGCCGATTGGCATCGCAGGTGCCGAACGGCCCCTCGGGATCGGCGCGGTCGACGTAATTGCCGATGGCCAGCGTCGGTAGCTCGGCGCCCGCCTCCCAGGTGGCCGAAAACGCGGTGCTCCACGCCTCGCCCGATTGAAACCCGATCTCCATCGGCGCGAAACGGCAATCGCCCGTACCGCGCAGCAACAGGTTGTCACCTACCCGCAGCACCGCCAGATCCAGGACCCCATCGCTGTCGATATCCAACGGATAGGCGCCAATCACGCCTGTGATCTCTAAACCCGAGCTTTCGGTGCGGGCAAAGGTCAGGTCGCCCCCGGGCTCCGATCCATTCAGGAACAATTGTCCCGGATTGCTCCCGCCCGCCGCGTATAGCTCGGGTAACCCATCGCCGGAACAATCGAAGGCCGCCAACCCGCCGCCCACAAAATGCTCCCACCCACCGGTATAGATATGAGAGGGCAGGGGGCGCGGTTCAAAAGCCGGTTGCGCCGTTGCAGGCAAGGCGGCCAGCAGCGCAACCGCGATCGCGCTACGCCGCATGGTTGGCGGCCAATTCGCGGATCTTGCGGGCCGACACGGCCTCCATCGCATAGGCTGCCGCCCCTTTGGCCCACATCAGATCGCCCCATTTATGAACGCGGATTTCCGGCAAAGGCGCGTCAACCTGCACCACAGATCCGCGGACCTTTTCCATGACCGCCTCATCATAGAGGAAGTTGTAGCTCATCTGTTCGCCCGACAAGATGATCAATTCGGGGTCGAAGAAATTGATGATATTCGCCAGACCCATCGCGAACATCCGCCCCGCACGGTCGAAGATGGACTTGGTGGTTGGATCTCCGGCCTTCACACGGGTCATCAATGTCGGCAGATCGGTGATCACCCCGGTTGGGCTGTGGATCGAGGCCTCCCGCAGCAAGGCATAATCGCCGACATAGGCCTCCAGACAGCCGCGCTGCCCGCAGCGGCACAGCGCGCCGTCCAACTGCACCTTGGTATGCCCGAACTCGGCGCCGCAGCCCCGTTCGCCGCGGTAGATCTGATGATCGATCACGATCCCCATCCCGACGCCCTGCTCGATTGTGACGACGATGAAATCCGAGGTCCCCTTCACATCCCCGAAAAGCTGTTCCGCCTTGGCCACCAGATTGGCATCATTGTCGAGGAAGAACGGAAACGGCATCGCCGCATCCAGGATCTCGCCAAGTTCCACATTGCGGCGATCCAAGTTCGGCGACCAATAAACAAAGTTGCGCGTGGCATCGATCAGACCCGCCAGGCCCAAACCCACACCCGCAATGTCCGATAGATCGCGCCCGGCTTTCTGACAGGCGGTCTGCAACACCTCGCGGATGAGGGCGACCATCGCGTCAGGCGCCACCGGAAGCGGCTCAATTGGATGGCTGTGGTCGCAAATCGAGCGTCCTTCGAAATCCACCAGCAGGACCGTCACCTGACGATCAGCCACCTTGATGCCCGCAATCAGATACGCGTCGCCGCGCACCTTCAGCGCGACACGGGGCCGTCCGCGTTTGGCGCCGCTCGGGCTGGGCTCGCCGTCGGGCGCCACCTCCGAGATCAGGCCAGCGCTCAACAGTTCAGAGGTGATGGCCGTCACCGTCGCGGGGCTGACCTGGGTTTCACGGGCAATGTCGATCCGCGCGATTCGTCCAGCCTGCCGGATCGCATCGAAAACCTGCTGCCGACCGCTTTCGCGCTGGTCCTGACCGTGGTGTGATTTCTTCGATTGCGGCACAGCATCCCCCTTCACGCTTATATTATTTCAGCATAAAAAATAATTTTTCAAGCGGGTTGGCGGGCAGCAGACACTTTTCCATCGAATTAATTTGATATCCAAAAAAAAGCTGATAAGCTCCGCATCGCAGCCGCCAAAACAGGGACGCGGCGGCATTGAATTTAGGGAGGAAAGAATGAAAGTTCTTAACGTACTTGCGGCCGGTACGCTGGCGGCAACCATGTCAACGGCAGCGTTGGCACAAGATATCACAGTGGGCGTAAGCTGGTCGAACTTCCAGGAAGAGCGGTGGCAGACCGACGAAGCGGCCATTGTTGCGGCGCTGGAAGCGGCAGGTGCCGGTTACCTGTCGGCCGATGCGCAATCCTCGTCGGCGCGGCAATTGTCGGATGTGGAAAGCCTGATCGCCCAGGGCGTCGATGCGCTGATCATTCTGGCGCAGGATGCCGCCGCGATTGGCCCGGCCGTGCAGCTTGCCGCCGATGAAGGCATCCCGGTCGTGGCCTACGATCGCCTGATCGAAGATGACCGCGCCTTCTACCTGACCTTCGACAATGTCGAGGTGGGCCGGATGCAGGCCCGCGCCGTGTTCGAGGCGCAGCCTGAAGGCAACTACGTCATGATCATGGGCTCGCCCACCGACCCGAACGCGGACTTCCTGCGTGGCGGCCAGGACGAGATCCTGGCAGAGGCCGTTGAAAGCGGCGCGATCACCATTGTGGGCGAGGCCTATACCGATGGTTGGCTGCCCGCCAATGCGCAGCGCAACATGGAACAGATCCTGACCGCCGCCGACAACGAAGTCGACGCTGTCGTGGCCTCCAATGACGGCACGGCCGGTGGCGTTGTCGCCGCGCTGACGGCCCAGGGGATGGACGGCATTCCGGTGTCGGGTCAGGACGGCGACCATGCCGCGCTGAACCGCGTCGCGCTGGGCACACAGACCGTGTCCGTCTGGAAAGACGCTCGCGATCTGGGCACCGCCGCTGCGGAAATCGCCGTGGCTCTGGCCGGTGGCACGGCCATGGCGGATGTCGATGGCGCCCAGGAATGGACGTCTCCGGGTGGCACCACCATGACCTCGATGTTCCTTGAGCCGGTGCCCGTGACCGCCGAGAACCTGTCGGTTGTCGTCGATGCCGGTTGGATCGAGCTGGACGCGCTCTGCCAGGGCGTCACCGACGGCCCCGCACCCTGCAACTGATCTGAAGATGCCACTCCGCTTGGCATAACATCACTCACGATCCGACGCGCCCCGCCACCAACGCGGTTTGCGGGGCGCGTCCCACCCAACACCCCCCTGAAATTCAGAACAGTTTGCTGTATCCTGTTGCCCATTCGCTGGAGCCGGACATGACCGACACCACCACTCAGCCGTTGCCATCACAGCGCAAGACCCTCTTCCAGCAGATGGAATTGGACATGCGCATGTTGGGCATGATCGGCGCCTTCATCTTGCTGTGCATCGGCTTCGATTTCCTGACCGATGGGCGTTTTCTGACGCCGCGCAACATCTTCAATCTGACGATCCAGACCGTCTCGGTCGCCATCATGGCCTGCGGTATGGTGTTTGTGATTGTGAACCGCCATATCGACCTGTCCGTGGGGGCGCTGTTGGCGACCTGTTCGGCAATCATGGCGATGACCCAGACCGAGATCCTGCCCGAATTGCTGGGCCTTGGCCTGAACCATCCCGCGACCGGCCCGATCACCATCGTCGTTGGCCTTGTTGCAGGCATCACCATCGGCGCGTTCCACGGCTGGTTGATCGGTTATCTGACGATCCCGGCCTTTATCGTGACGCTCGGCGGCTTTCTCGTCTGGCGAAACGTGGCCTGGTTCCTGACCAATGGCCAAACGATTGGCCCACTGGATTCCACCTTCCTGACCTTCGGGGGCACCAACGGCACGCTTGGGCCGACTTTGTCCTGGATCGTCGGTATCGTCTTGGCGGCGGCTGCGGTGATGGCGATGTGGAAATCGCGCCAATCCAAGGCCAGCCATGGCTTCACCGTCAAACCCGTCTGGGCCGAGGTAACGCTGTCGCTGATCACGGTGGGCGCGGTGCTGGGTTTCATCGCGGTCCTGAACTCCTACATGATCCCGGAACGCCGCCTGGCGCGGATGTTTGAAGCGCGCGGCGAGGTGATGCCCGAGGGCTTCACACAAGCCTATGGCCTGCCGCTCTCGGTCTTCGTCCTGATTGCCGTCGCCATCGTCCTGACCATCGTGGCCAAGCGCACGCGGCTCGGCCGCTACATCTTCGCCACCGGCGGAAACCCCGATGCGGCGGAATTGTCGGGGATCAACACGCGCCTTCTGACCGTGAAGATCTTTGCCATCATGGGCGCGCTCTGTGCCTTGTCGGCGGTCGTCGCCTCGGCCCGTCTGGCCAACCACACCAACGATATCGGCACGCTGGATGAGCTTCGCGTGATCGCCGCCGCGGTGATCGGCGGCACGGCCTTGTCGGGCGGGGCGGGCACAATCTACGGCGCTATCCTGGGCGCGCTGATCATGCAAAGCCTGCAATCGGGTATGGCCATGGTCGGCATGCCGACGCCCTATCAGAACATCGTCGTTGGCGCGGTGCTGGTTCTGGCCGTTCTGATCGACATCACCTATCGCCGCCGCATTGGGGAGCGCTGAGATGACCGACACACCACTCGTGGAAATGCGCAACATGTCGATCTCCTTCGGTGGGATCCACGCCGTCGACGATGTGTCGGTGGATCTCTATCCCGGCGAGGTCGTGGGTCTGCTGGGCCATAACGGCGCGGGGAAATCCACCCTGATCAAGATGTTGTCGGGGGCCTATGCGCCCGATAGCGGCGAGATCCGGATCAACGGCAAGCCCGTCACCATCACCAATCCCCGCGATGCGCGCGAGCATAATATCGAGACGATCTACCAGACCCTCGCGCTGGCCGATAACCTCGACGCGGCCTCGAACCTGTTTCTGGGGCGCGAATTGGTGACGCCCCTGGGCCTGGTCGATGACAGCGCGATGGAGGCCGAGACCCGCAAGATCATGGGGCGCCTGAATCCGAATTTCCAGAAGTTCAACGCGCCCGTCTCGGCGCTGTCGGGCGGTCAGCGGCAATCGGTGGCGATTGCGCGTGCGGTTTACTTCAATGCCCGCATCCTGATCATGGATGAGCCGACCGCGGCCCTGGGCCCGCATGAGACCCAGATGGTCTCGGAGCTGATCCAGCAGCTCAAGGCCGAGGGGATCGGGATCTTCCTGATCGACCACGATGTGCACCAGGTCATGAACCTGTGTGACCGCGCCAGCGTGATGAAAAACGGCAAGCTGGTCGGCACGGTGAATGTCGATGATGTGACCGATGACGATCTGCTCAGCATGATCATCCTGGGCAAGAACCCCGGCGAGGCCGCGGCCTAGCCCACTCGCGGTGGGTCCGGCGCCTTCGGGCGGTAGAGCCACCGCATAAACAGGGGCGTCAGATACATCGGCAATTGGTAGCAGCCGATGAAGGGCAAAAGCGGGTCCACGATCTCTGGCGGTAGGGCCAGCAGGTACAGCGCCACATTGCGGTTGCCCGAGATCAGGCTGACTGCCGCGTGCCGCTCCGACGGGACGCGGCGCGACAGGGCGGAATAGGCCACGATCTGCAGCCCGAAATTCGCCCCGAAGACCAGCGCCAGCCACCCGAGCAGGGCCAGGGGCGCGCTTTCCATCACCGGTGCGATCCCCGCCATCAGGCCTACCACGATCACCCCCAAGGCGACCACGCCCAGCCCATCCAGCCGCATCACCTGTGCGGGCGTCGGGTTCGGCAGGAACAGCGCCCGCGCCGCACAGCCTAGACCCGTGGCCCCCAGGATCACCGCCGTCAGGCGCAAGCTGGTCCACAGGATCGTGCCGACCTCTCCCAAAGCCGGGCCCAGCAACAGCAAAACGGGCAGGGCGGTCGCTGGGAACAAAGCCGTGCCCAGGACCAGGATTTGCAGCGCCGGGGCGGGCGCATGGCCCAGCAGAACCGCGAAATTCGCACTGCCGCTGATGGCGGGTGCGCAAAGCATCAGCACAATCGCCAATCCGCCAAGTGTGCCCTGCAAGCCCAACAGGCTGATCGCGCCCAGCCCGACCAACGGCAAGGCCAGTTGCAGCGCCAAAACCTCGCCCAGCACACGCGGCCCCGCTGCGATCTGCCCGACCGAGGCGCGATAGCCGATCCGAAACGCGGTAATGCCCAACAGGCAGGCCACCATTTGCGGCAGGTAAGGGCGCATGGCCTGGGCAAGGGTTGGGAAGGCCAGCCCAATGACCAGCCCCACAACCAATCCCCAACGGCCATGCCGGGCGCAGAACTCCAACGCCCGGGCCAGGACCCTCATCGCGGGGCGGCGCGCATGGTCTCGGGCAGCCACATCGCCAGATCCGGCACCCAGATCAGCACAAAGCACATCAGAACCATGATCCCGAACATCGGCAGCGCGGCCTTGGCGATATAGCCCATCTCATGGCCCGTCATGCCTTGCAGCACAAATAGGTTGAACCCGATCGGCGGTGTGATCTGCGCCATCTCGACCGCGACGATCACGAAGATGCCGAACCAGATCAGGTCGATTCCGGCCTCCACCACCATCGGCTCGACCACGGC
The DNA here is from genome assembly GCF_037544085.1 of Gymnodinialimonas mytili. Classification (NCBI taxonomy): domain Bacteria; kingdom Pseudomonadati; phylum Pseudomonadota; class Alphaproteobacteria; order Rhodobacterales; family Paracoccaceae; genus Gymnodinialimonas; species Gymnodinialimonas mytili. Next base: position 519,963 of record NZ_JBBIFW010000001.1, on the reverse strand, counting down.
CATGGTCAGCACCACCGACGAAATCCCATCCAGGAACATGCCCAGGATGATGTAGAAGACCAGCAACATCATCAAAAGCTGGAACCGCGTCAGCTCCATCGCGCCGATCCCATCGGCCAGGGCGCGGGGCAGGCCTGTAAAGCCCATCGACAGTTTCAAGAAGGCCGCGCCCGCCAGGATCAGCATGATCATCGCGCTGGTCCGTGTGGCGCCCATCAGGCTTTCGCGAAACGAGCCCCAATTGAGCGAGCCCTGGGCCGCCGCCAGAACCAAAGCGCCGATCACGCCAATTGCCGCGGCCTCGGTCGCCGTGGCGGTGCCCGTATACATCGACCCGATCACCACCAGGATCAGCAGCATGACCGGGATCAGAAAGACCGAGTTTCGCAGCTTTTCGCCAAAGCCCATCACCCGCTCGACCGTGGGCGCCCACCCTTTCGACAGGATCGAGTAGGCCGCCACATAGCCCATGAACATCATGGCCAAGACCAGGCCGGGAAAGACGCCCGCAAAGAACAACTCGGTGATCGATTGGTTGACCGCGACTCCATAGACGATCAGTGCGAGCGAGGGCGGGATCATCAGGCCAAGCGTCGCCGCGCCTGCCAGCGTGCCGATGACGATATGTTCAGGATATTTGCGTTGCCGCAGTTCCGGGATCGACATCTTGCCCACCGTGGTCAGTGTCGCAGCGCTCGACCCCGAGACCGCCGCGAAGACCGTGCAGCCCACGATGTTGGTATGCACCAATCCACCCGGCAGGCGCGCCAGCCAGGGCGACAGCCCGCGGAACATGTCCTCGGACAGGCGGGTGCGGTACAGGATCTCGCCCATCCAGATGAACAGGGGCAGCGCGGTCAGTGTCCAGCTCGACGATGTGGCCCAGATCGTCGTGACCATCGTATCGCCGACGGGCCGCGTGGTGAACAATTCCATCCCCACATAGGCCACACCCATCAGCGCGATGCCGACCCAAACACCGGTGCCCAGCAGCAGGAACAGAACAAATAGAAACAGGATAATCGCGTAAAGCTCGGTCATGGCTGGCTACTCCCCAAAGCTTTGGTCGACCACGGAACTGCCCATGCGGTGCGTCCCTTTCATCAAGACGGCGGCCAGATTGTCGAGAAAGGCGATCAGCAGAATGCCCGCGCCGATCACCATCACCGCTTGCGGGATCCACAATGGCGTGGCGTCTTGGGCTTGGCTGACCTCGTTGAATTTCCACGACCAGAACACGAACCAATAGGCGTAGTAGACGAAGTAGGCCGCGATGGCGCTAGCCATGGCGAAACACCAGATCTCAAGCACCCATTTGACCCTGTCCGGGACCGCTTTCAGCAGGATCGACACGCGGATATGCGCGCCATTGTTCAGCGCGCTGGCGAAGGCCAGGAACGATGCGGCGGCCATGGCATAGCCCGCATAATTGGGCGCGCCGGGAAAGACCTCTCCGGTCCAGCGCGCCACCATCTGGATCACGATCAGGAACAGGATGGCGATCAGGCACAGCGCGGCGGCAACGCCCGCGGCTTTGTAGAGCCCATCAAGGGCGGATCGGATCACGGGCATCGCGCGGACCTTTTTGGGGGGAAATAGATATGCGACGGGGGCGCCATGATGCGCCCCCGAGGCCGGGCTACTCGGCGGCGGTTTGGGCCGCGCGGAACGCATCGACGATGGCTTGGCCCTCTTCACCGGCCGCTTCCAGCCATTCAGCGGTCATCGTTTCACCGATCCCGCGCAGCTCATCCATCAGGGCGTCGCCCGCGGGTCCGACGGTCATGCCGCCTTCGGCCAGGCCCGCCAGGGTGAAGCCGGTATATTCCCGCGCGCGCCATGTGCCCGCATATTCCGCCATCGCGGCGCAGGCATTGACGACGTTCTGATTGGCCTCGGATGTGGCCTCCCAGACATCGGCATTCACCATGATGTAATTGCGCGGCAGCCAGGCATCGACCGAGTAGAAATGACTCAGGCTTTCCCAAACGCGGCGGTCGTAACCCGTGGCGCCCGACGACACCATGGACGAGGCCACACCGGTTGCGAAGGCTTGGCTGATCTCGGCGGCTTCGATCGTGACGGGCAGCATGCCCGTCAATTCGGCCAGGCGCGCCGTGGCGTTGTTGTACGACCGGAAGCGGATGCCTTCCATATCGGCGACCGAGTTGACCTCCTGGTTGAAGTAAAGGCCCTGGGGCGGCCATGGCACGGAATAGAGCAGGTGCAGGTTCTGGCCCGCGAGCAGTTCGGAAATTGCGGGCTCTGCGGCCTCCCACAGCATGTCGTGTTCATCGAATGACCCCACAAGGAAGGGGATCGAGTCAAAGCCGAACAGCGCGTCCTCATTCTGGTGGCCCGACAGCAGCCGCTCGCCGATCTGAACCTGACCGGTCTGGATCGCGCGCTTGATATCGGCGCCTGCAAAAAGCGATCCGCCCGGATGGGTCACGATCTCGATCTCGCCGCCGGTACCGGTCGTGACGCATTGCGCGAACTCCGCGCCGGTCACCGAATGGAAGTTCGACCCGGAATAGGCCATCGGCATGTCCCAGGTTTCCGCCGCCGCCGGAAACGCCACCAGCGCCGCCGCGACACAGATTGCTGTATCAATTTTTTTCATGATGTTTCTCCTTCATCGATATTTTTGATAATCCGTGTTCACGCATGCCCTCCGGCGAAGCGGCTCGGCGCATAGGGCGTCATGTCGATATTGGGGGTCTGCCCGGTCATGATCTGTGCCAGAAGGCGCCCCGTTTTGGGGCCGCCGGTCAGACCGATGTGATGGTGGCCGAAGCCCACATAAACGCCGGTCCGGCCGACCTGTCCGATCAGGGGCAAACTGTCGGCGGGGGCAGGGCGGTGACCCTGCCATTCGATCTCATCCTCAGCCGCCAATCCGGGAAAGGCGCGCGTCACCTGGCGCCGCAGCATCGCAAAAGGCGCCTTGGACGGCCCGGCCTCCAACCCGCCAAACTCTACCACACCGGCGCAGCGCAACCCCTCGGCCATCGGCGTGGCGACGAATTTCCCCGCCGCCATCATGATCGGCATCGACGGCCCGCCGGTCGCGCCCTTGAAGACGATGTGATAACCGCGCTCGCTTTCCAGCGGCACCCGCAGACCGAGCCGCCGCATCAGCGGCTTGGACCACACCCCGGTCGCCAGAACGACATTGGCGCAGGGGATCGCGCCCTGGTCGGTTTCCACGGCGCTGACCCTGTCGCCGGTAAAGGTGAAATCACGGACCTCCGCCTGTCGCCATAGGCCACCGAGGCGCTGGAATTCCTCGGCCAGTGCCGCCACATAGCCGCCCGGGTCGCGGATGAACCCATGGTCTTTCATCACCGCCAGGCAGGTCACCTCGGGGCCCAAATTCGGCTCATAGTCCTGAACCGCGTCGCCCTCGATTATCTGGGGGTGAAAGCCTGCCGCCGCGCGCAAGGACCAGGTATAGGCGTCGGCGTCAAAAGCGGCGCGGTTGGCATAGGCGAATGTGTAGTCGCTATCGACCACCCAATCGGCACCGCGGGTGCCGTCGGCCAAAGCGTGGTGCTGATCGGCGCCGTCTTCGACAATCGGTGTCAGATCGCGCGCGATCCGGCGTGTGTCGGCATCGTTGGCATGGCGCAGGTATTTCACCAGCCACGGCATGAGTTTCGGCAGATAGGACCAGCGCAGGAACAGCGGAAAGTCGGGGTTGAGCACCATTCCGGGCGCTTTGCGGATCAGGCCCGGCGCGGTCACTGGCACCATCGAGCAATTCGCCAATACCCCGGCATTGCCGTAGGAGGTACCTTGCCCAGGCGCGGCGCGATCTACCAGCATCACCGGCACCCCCGCCCGCCTGAGCCAGATCGCGGTCGAGACCCCGACGATCCCCGCGCCGATTACAAGCGTCGGAGCAGGGGATGTCATCCCTGATTTCCTTGCTGTCGAATCGCCATACCATCGCCCCCTGTTGGGGTATGCTCGTGCTTCAAATCCAATACGTCAACATTTTGTTGACATTTTGTCGGTGAGCGCCAAACATTTGGGCATGGTGGATCTAGATCTTGGATATGTCGTCTCGTCCGCGCATCTGGCCGATAGCGCTTTTCCGGAATTGTCGGAGTTCGAGTTTGGTTTGACGCTCTGCAATCACGCGTTCCATCGCTGGATGGTCCGCGCGATGGCTCTGGCCGGGCACCCGGATATGTCGCCTTTGGAGGTGTTGGTTCTGCATTCGACGCATCACCGCGGGCGGCCCAAAACGCTGGCCGATATCTGTCTGGTGCTGAACATCGAAGACACCCACACGGTGAACTACGCGATCAAGAAATTGGGCAAGGCGGGGCTCGTCTCGGAAGGGCGGCGCGGCAAGGAAAAGACGGTGATCACCACCGAAGAGGGCGCGCGGATCTGCGCGCGCTACCGCGAGATCCGCAATACATTGTTGCTGGATGCGCTTGGCGAATTGGGGATCGAGGCGGACCAGGTCTCTCGCATCAGCCGCCTGTTGCGGATGATGGCGGGGCAATATGGCCAATCGGCGCGCGCCGCCGCGACCTATTAGGGGCAGCGATATGAACGGCGGCGCCTCGGTCGGGATCCTGATGCTGGACACGCAGTTTCCTAGGATTCCGGGCGATATTGGCAATGCGGCGAGCTTTTCATTCCCGGTGCAGTACCGCATTGTGCCCGGTGCGACGCCGGAGGCCATCGTGCGCCGCGATCCGACTTTGCTGGTGCAGGACTTTATCGCCGCCGGGCGCGACTTGGTGGTAATGGGCTGCGACGGGATCGTGACAACCTGCGGGTTCCTGACCTTGCTGCAGGCCGATTTGGCAAAGGCCTTGGGCGTGCCGGTCGCCACCTCGGCGCTGATGCAGACGCCAATGATCGCCGCGACGTTGCCGCCCGGTCGCCATGTGAGCATTCTGACGATCTCAGCGGATGATCTGAGCCCGGCGCATCTGGCCGCTGCGCAGGTGCCAGAGGGCACGCCCGTCATGGGCTCCGATCCGAACGGTGCCTTTGCCCGCACGATCCTCGGCGATCAGCCACAGCTTGATGTCGAGGCCTGTCGCGCCGATCTGATGGCGGCGGCAGAGCGGCTGATCCAAGCGCATCCGCAAACCGGCGCGGTGCTGCTGGAATGCACCAATATGGTGCCTTATGCCGCCGATATCAGCCGCGCCATTGGGCGGCCCGTCTTCTCCGTTCATACTCTGCTGACTTGGTTTCAGGCCGGTTTGAGACCGCAGCGTTTTGCCGAAGATCCGCCCGATCCGCCGGTCTGATCGCCCGCGCAACGCGCCATGGTGCCAGGCGCGCCAGGGACCAAGACTGCGCAGACCTGTCTTAAAGGGTGGCCAAGGGGGGCGGGATACCGGTACACCTTGAGCCATCGCGGGCCGAACAGGCTCTGACCAGACAAAAGAAAAGAATTCCGACGAGGAGATACCGGATATGACCGCCAAAACCTTGCTTGGCGCCGCCGCCGCGCTGACCGCCCTGACCGCGGGCGCCCAGGCCGAGCCGATCCGCATTGCGATCAACGAATGGACGGGGCAGCACATTTCGGCCCATATCGCGGGCGCGCTGTTCGAAGAACTGGGCCACGAGATCGAGTTCGTGACCGCGGGCGCCGTGCCGCAGATTGCGGCCATGATGGAAGGCGGCATCCACTTCCAGCCCGAATTCTGGACCAACAATACCGGCGATTTCTATGACGATGCCGTCGCAAGCGGCGATATCCTGGTGATCGGTGATCTGGGGCTTGAGCCGCAGGAAGGCTGGATTTATCCGCCCTATATGGAAGAGCTCTGCCCCGGCCTGCCATCCTACGAAGCGCTTTATGATTGCGCGCAGGCCTTCGCTGCCGCCGACACCTTCCCCAATGGCCGTCTGATCACCTATCCCGCCGATTGGGGCACGCGGTCGTCCGATCTGGTGGAATTGCTCGACCTGCCGTTCCGCCCGGTGCCCGGTGGATCGGAGGGTGCGATGCTGGCCGAATTGCAGGGCGCCCTGGCCGCCGAACAGCCGCTGTTGATGATGATGTGGCAGCCCCATTGGGTCTTCGCCGAGGTCGAGATGAACTGGGTGGAATGGGACAGCGCCCATGGTGAATGTGACGAGGCCGACCAGACACGCGGTGAGGCCTGCGGGTTCCAGCAGGCCAGCGTTGCCAAGATCGCGTCGGCCAGTTTCCAGAGCGATTTCGCCGATGCTTATGCGCTGGCGGATCTGATGAATTTGACCAACGACGTGCAGAACGCGCTGATCCTGGAAGTCGACCAGAATGGCCGCGACGTCGAAGAGGTTGTCGCAGAATGGATGGAGGCGAATGCCGACACTTGGCAGCCTTGGGTCACTGCGGTTCAATAACGTCTGAATGCGCGGGGCCTTGTTCGGCCCTGCGCGGATCCCCATCGATGGAACGACCATGACCGCTACGCCGCCGGTATCCTCGGCCACGCCGAAACTGTCCGCAAAACATGTCTGGAAGCTGTACGGCCAAGGCGCCGCGGCCCATCTGGAGGATGCCAGCCGCCTGCCGCAGAATGGCGGCGATCTTCACGCGCTGTGCCAGGCGATCCGGGATGACAATGGGATCGTGGCCTCGGCCGATGTCAGTTTCGATGTCATGCCGGGCGAGATCTTTGTGATCATGGGCCTGTCGGGATCGGGCAAATCCACTATCGTGCGGTGCCTGTCGCGGCTGGTGGAGCCCACGGCGGGTGAGATTCTGTTGGACGGGGAGGATCTGCTGAAAGCCTCGCCGAAGGAACTGATCGATATCCGCCGCCATAAGATGGGCATGGTATTTCAGAGCTTCGGCCTGATGCCGCATCTGAATGTGCGCGACAACATCGCGTTTCCGCTGAAGCTACAGGGCCTGTCCCTGCGCGACCGGTTGGAGCGCGCGGATCGCGTGATCGATCTGGTGGGGCTGGAAGGGCGGGAAGACAGCTTTCCCAACCAGCTCTCCGGCGGTCAGCAGCAACGGGTGGGCATCGCGCGGTCGCTGGCCATCGAGCCCGAGGTCTGGTTCCTGGACGAACCGTTCAGCGCGCTCGACCCGTTGATCCGGAGGCAGATGCAGGACGAATTCCTGCGCCTGCAATCGGAATTGCATAAAAGCATCGTCTTCATCACCCACGATTTCCTGGAGGCGCTGCGCGTCGCCGACCGGATGGCGATCATGAAGGACGGCGCCGTTGTGCAGATCGGGCGCCCGGTCGATCTGATCCTGAACCCCGCCGACGATTATGTGCGCGAATTCACCAATGACGTGCCCTGGGAACTGGTGCTGACCGCGGCAGATGTCGCGACCGATCACCGCCCGCCCGAGGATTTGCCGATTGTCGATGGGGGCACCCAGATTGTCGATCTTTTGCCGCAACTGGCGGCCGCTGACCATGGCGTGGCGGTGAAGCTGCCTGCCGGCACGATGGGCCATCTGACCAGCCGGGATGTGATCACGGCCCTGGCCAGCGGCGTCAAGACCGACCCATGAGCGATAGCGACCGCAGAAGCCTGATCCTGTGGGCCGGTGTGGCGCTGTTCACGGCGCTCGCGGTCTCGTTCGACAGCCTGTTGGGCGCCTTGGACGACTATCCCGATGCTCTGGTCCTGCCGGTCACCGGGCCGATGAACGCGGCGATGCAATGGTTCATTGGCGCATTCGGCTGGCTGTTCCGGGGCATTGCCTGGCTGTTCGACTGGCCGATTCTGGCCGCGCGGACGGTTCTGGCGGCCATCCCGTGGCCTGCGATGATCCTTTTGGGGGTTTGGCTTGCGTGGCGCGCCTCGGGCCCTGGCCTGGCGATCTTCACCGGGTTGAGCCTGATCTACATGGCGATGATCGGCTATTGGGCGGAGTCGATGAACTCTTTGGCCTTGGTTCTAATCTCGGTGCCGCTGGCGGTGGGGATCGGCTTTGCCGTCGGGGCCTGGGGGTTCCGATCCGAGCGGGCGCGCCGCGCGATCATGCCGACGCTTGACCTGCTGCAAACGATTCCGGCCTTTGCCTATCTGCTGCCGATCCTTTTGTTGTTCGGCTTCGGCACCACGGTGGGCCTCGTCGCTTCGGTCCTGTTCGCCTTTCCGCCGATGGTGCGCAACACGATCATCGGCCTGCGCGCTGTGCCGCCGGAAGTGGTCGAGGCGGGGCTGATGAGCGGCGCCAGGCCCCGGCAATTGTTCTGGCAGGTGCGCGTGCCCACGGCGCGGCGGCAGCTTTTGCTGGGCGTCAATCAAGCGACGATGGCGTCGCTGTCGATGGTGATCATCGCCGCCATCATCGGCGGCACCAATGATATCGGGTGGGAGGTGCTGTCGACCATGCGCCGGGCCGAGTTCGGCGAAAGCCTGTTGGCGGGTCTGGTCATCGCGCTGATCGCCATGGCGCTGGACCGGATCACGGCGGGGTTCGCGAACCAAACCGGCACCTCTGCCTCTCGCGCGGCCTGGGCCCTGATCCTGGGTGCGATTGTGGCGGCAAGTGCGCTGGCGGCCGTCTTCCCGGTCTTGCACCAGGTGCCCGAGGGCATGCAGATCAACCCGGCGCCTGCGATCAATGCGAGCCTGGATTGGGCCTATACCGAGTTTCGGGTCCAGCTTGAGGCGATCAAGACGGCGGCGTTTTTCTACGTGATGTTGCCGATCAAGATTGGCCTGACCCAGGCGATCAGCCCGTTTTCCTGGGGCTTTGCGCTGACGCCGACGATTACGGCCTGGATGGCGGCAATCCTGCTGGTGGCGGCGACGATCCTGTTCGTGTCGGGGCGCCGGATGGGGGCCTTCGCACTGATCATCGTGGGGCTGCTATTGTATCACGGATTAACGGGCACACCCTGGTTGGCGCTGGCCCTGATCATCGTGGCGCTGGCCTGGCAGGTCGGCGGACGCGGTTTGGCCATCGGCGCCGGGTTGGGCATCGCCTTTCTGCTGGTGACGGGTATCTGGGAGCCGTCGGTCGTATCGCTTTACCTTTGCGGCGTGGCGGTGATCGTGTCCTTCGGGTTCGGCGCCCTGATCGGCATCGCGGCGTCGGAGAACCGAACCGTATCGGCCATCGTGCGCCCGGTCATCGATACGCTGCAGACCATGCCGCTGTTCGTGATCCTGATCCCGTTTGTGATGATCTTCCGGATCGGAGAGTTTACGGCCCTTTTGGCGATTGTGACCTATGCGATCGTGCCTGCCGTGCGCTACACCGAACATGGGTTGCGCAATGTGCCCGAGACGGTGGTGGAGGCCGCAACGGCCATCGGCGCCACGCGGCTGCAACTGCTCTGGCATGTCAAGCTGCCGATGGCGCTGCCCTCGATCCTGCTGGGGTTGAACCAGACCATCATGTTCGCGATTTCCATGCTGGTGATCACGGCCCTGGTCGGCACCGACGATCTGGGTCAACAGATCTATATCGGTTTGAGCGACGGAGATTTCGGCGTCGGCATGATTGCCGGGATCGGCATGGCGATCATCGCCATGATTGCGGATCGGATCACCCAAGGGATCAGCAGGAATATGCAGGCGCGGCTGGGTCTGAAGGGCGCTACAATCCCATAGGTCGCGAAACCGCGTAACAGCGTCGAATTGGGCATGGCCTCTGCCGCAATGTCGGTCTAATCGGGCGTCATGACGGCATTTGACTACGTAATCATTGGCTCCGGGTCCGCCGGATCGGCGCTGGCCTATCGGCTATCGGAAAGCGGCAAGCATTCGGTGCTGGTCCTGGAATATGGCGGGAGCGATATCGGCCCCTTCATCCAGATGCCCGCGGCGTTGAGCTATCCGATGAATATGCGCCGCTACGATTGGGGATTTAAGTCCGAGCCTGAGCCGCATTTAGGCGGACGTGTGCTGGCCTGTCCGCGCGGGAAGGTGATCGGCGGGTCCAGCTCGATCAACGGGATGGTCTATGTGCGCGGCCATGCGATGGATTTCGACCATTGGGCCGAGGCGGGTGCCGAGGGTTGGGCCTATGCCGATGTGCTGCCCTATTTCAAACGGATGGAGCATTGGCATAGCGGTGGGCATGGCGGCGACCCGGAATGGCGCGGCACGGATGGCCCGCTGCATGTGACCCGCGGGCCGCGTGACAACCCGCTGTTTCACGCCTTTGTCGAGGCCGGCGCCCAGGCGGGCTACGGTGTGACCGAAGATTATAACGGTCAGCGGCAGGAAGGCTTCGGCCCGATGGAGCAGACCGTCTGGAGCGGTCGCCGTTGGTCCGCCGCCAATGCCTATCTGCGGCCCGCCCTGAAACGTCCCAATTGCCAGATCCTTCATGGATTGGCACAGCGTGTGGTGATCGAAGAAGGGCGCGCGACGGGTGTCGAATTGCGGCAGGGCGGGCAAACACAGATCATCCGAGCGAACCGCGAGGTGATCGTTGCGGCCTCGGCCATCAACTCGCCCAAGCTATTGATGTTGTCGGGGATCGGCCCTGCGGCGCATCTGGCCGAGCATGGGGTTGACGTGGTCGCCGACCGACCCGGCGTGGGCCAAAACCTGCAAGATCACCTTGAGCTGTATATCCAGCAGGCCTGCACGCGGCCCATCACGCTATATCGCTATTGGAATCTGATCAGCAAAGGTGTCATCGGCGCGCGCTGGCTGTTCACCAAGACCGGCCTTGGGGCGTCGAACCAATTCGAAAGTGCGGCCTTTCTGCGGTCGCGTGAGGATGTCGCCTATCCCGACATTCAGTATCACTTCCTGCCCATGGCGATCCGCTATGACGGCACCACCGCCGCTGAGGGCCATGGGTTCCAAGCCCATGTGGGCCCGATGCGGTCGAAGTCGCGCGGGGCGATCACCTTGAAATCAACCGATCCCGATGAGGCGCCGCGGATCGCGTTCAATTACATGTCCCATGACGAGGATTGGCGCGATTTCCGCCGTTGTATCCGCCTGACCCGCGAGATTTTCGGTCAGGCGGCCTTCGATCCCTATCGTGGCCAGGAAATCCAGCCGGGGGCGGAGGTGCAAAGCGACGATGCGCTGGATGCATTTATCCGCGAACATGCCGAAAGCGCTTATCACCCCTGCGGCACCTGCAGGATGGGGGCCGCCGATGATCCCATGGCTGTGGTCGACCCGGAGGCGCGTGTGATCGGTGTGGATCGGCTGCGGGTGGCTGACAGCTCGATCTTTCCGCGGATCACCAACGGGAATCTGAACGCGCCGTCGATCATGACCGGTGAGAAGACGGCCGACCATATCCTGGGTGCCGGAATGTTGCCGCGATCCAACCTGCAACCGGCGTGACGGCGCAGATCGCACTTGCGCGCCGCGCTTTTCGCGCTGCATAGGGGCGGGTATGGCACGACTTTCCCCCACCTTCCTGGCCAGTGGCGTCATCCTGGCAATCGGCTTTTTCTGGGGCCTCTATTGGGTGCCGATCCGCGCCCTGGAGGATCTGGGCCTGACGGGCGCCTGGGGAACTTTGGCGGTGGTCAGCACTGCGGCGCTGATCCTGGCGCCCTTTGCGATCCTGCGGCGCCACAGCCTTGCGCGGATCGACCCGCTGGCGGCGGCCTCGGTCATCTTGGGGGGCTTTGCCTTTGCGCTGTTCTCTGTTGGCCTGATCTATGGGCGCGTGGCGATTGTCCTGATCCTGTTCTACCTCACCCCGGTCTGGAGCACGCTGATCGCGCGATACGTCCTGGGTTGGACTGTCACCCGCTCGCGTCTCTTGGCCCTCGGGCTTGGGCTGGGCGGCATGGTTCTGGTGCTGGGATCTGGCACGCAATTGCCGGTGCCACGGGGGATGGGCGATTGGCTGGGCCTGATCGCCGGGCTGCTTTTTTCGATTTCGTCCACCGGGATCCGCACGCGGCTGACCATCGGCCCGCAGGAAACCGGGTTTTTGTTCGTGCTGGGCGCGTGCTTGGCTGCGGGCATTTTGGCGCCCCTGCTGGCGCCGCTGCCGCAGGTCGAGGCTTTGGGGCCGATCTGGGATCTGGCTTTATGGACTTTGGCGGCGGGCGGACTTTGGTGGGGCGGTTTGATGAGCCTGTTCATCTGGGCCTCGACGAAATTGGAACCGGCGCGCGTTGGCATCTTGCTGATGATCGAAGTGTTGGTGGGCGCCGCTTCTGCCGCCCTGTTCGCCGGAGAGGCGTTGAGCGCAGCGGAATGGACGGGCGGCCTGTTGGTCCTGGCCGCGGGCGTGGCAGAGGTGTGGCGCCGCAGCCAGGCGCCAGGCGGGGAGCTGGTGTGATGCACGAGCCCTTGGTCTTGTTGCCCGGCATGATGTGCGATGCGCGGCTGTTTGAGCCGCAGATCACCGCGTTTTCCGCGGAGCGTGCTGTCATGGTCGCCCCGTTATCGGGGGCGGAGCGTGTTCAGGACCTGGCGGCGCAGATCTTGTCGGATGCGCCTGCGCGGTTTGCGCTGGCCGGCTTGTCAATGGGCGGTATCGTGGCGATGGAGATCCTGGCCCAGGCGCCCGAGCGGGTGACCCGGCTGGCCCTGCTGGACACCAACCCGTTGCCCGACACGCCCGAACGCGCGGCAGATCGCGATCGGCAAATCGCAGAGGTTCAGGCCGGTGGTCTGCGCGCGATGATGCGTGACGAGATGAAGCCGAATTACCTGGCCGATGGCCCCACGACAGGTGCGATCCTGGATCTGTGCATGGCGATGGCCGAAGCGCTGGGCCCCGATGTGTTCATCCGCCAATCCCGTGCCCTGCAGATGCGGCCCGACCAGACAGAGACCTTGCGCAGCCTGTCGGTGCCCGTCCTCGTGTTATGTGGGGCTGAGGATACGCTGTGTCCGGTCAGCCGCCATGAGATGATGCGTGATCTGATCCCCGGCGCAGAGCTACAGGTGATCGCGGGGGCAGGGCATCTGCCGACCCTGGAACAACCCGCAGCGACGCATGCCGCGCTTGCCCATTGGCTGACCGGGCCATGAAAGACGAATTGCGCACAAGCGATGGATTTGGCACTGGATGGCTATGAAACTGCTTGATCCCAGCCATCCGTTTTTTCGCCCACTCTGGCGCCGCGCCGCTGTGACAGCGGCGCCGTTCCTATGGGCGTTTGTCGAGTTATCGCAAGACAATGCGATTTGGGCATACCTCTTTGCGGGAATTGGTGGTTTTCTCGCTTGGCATCTGCTGATCACCTGGCGTGATCCGGGTGAGGAGGATTAGGGCGCGATCTCGACGGCTCGGCCAGTTTCAAGGGAATGCGCTGCGGCATCCGCCAGCATCTGGGCGCGCAGGCCGTCTTCGATATCTGGGCTTATACGGCCTTTGTTCTGAAGCGCATCGATAAAGGCAACCATTTCAGCGCGATAGGCGGCCTCATAGCGTTCCAGGAAGAAGTGCATCGTTGGCGCCTTTTGGAACCCCTGGGCGGTGGCGCGTTCCACCGAGGTCTCCAGAATGTTCTCTGCCCGCAGCATCCCGTCGGCGCCGTGCACCTCGATCCGTTGGTCGTAGCCATAGGCCGCGCGGCGCGAATTTGTGATGGTGCAGATTTTCCCGGCGGCAGTCGTGAGGGTGACCGAAGCGGTATCGATGTCGCCCGCCGCGCCGATATCCGGATCAACCAGACACGACCCTACCGCGGACAATCGCACAAATTCCTCACCGACCAAGAACCGTGCCATGTCGAAATCATGGATCATCATATCGCGGAACAGACCGCCTGAGGATTTGATATAGCCGATCGGCGGTGGAGAGGGGTCGCGGGAGGTGATCTGAACCAATTCCACAGCACCGATGGTCCCGGCCTGGATCTGTGCCTGAAGGTCTGCAAAATTCGGATCGAAGCGCCGGTTGAAAGCTGTGAAGAACGGGACATTTGCCCTTCTGACGCCTTCCATCAGTTTCCGAATGTTCTCCACCGACATATCCACAGGTTTTTCACAGAAGATCGCTTTGGAAGCTTCTGTGGCGGCGTGAATTTGTTCGAAATGTGTATTTGTGGGCGTGCCAATTACAACCGCATCGATATCGCTGCCGGATAGGATTGCGTCGGTGTCTCTGACCTCTGCACCGATCTGATTTGCCAAGCTCAAGGCAGCTTCCGGCATGGCATCCGCCACCGCAACGACATGCGCACTCTCCAGGCCTTTGATCGTGCGCGCATGGACTTGGCCGATCCGACCACATCCGAGAAGTCCGATACGGATCATATGGCTATCCTTTGCCAGAGGCGCCGACGCCGCGGATCACCTGGCGGGCGGCTTGGAAAACAGGGTCATGGGTCTCGCGCAGAATCTGCACGCGATCGAAGCGATCGGGATCATTGTTAACTGCCGCGCGCAGGGCTGTGCCAAAGGCCATGCGCAATTCCGTCCCGATATTGTATTTGCAGATGCCGGTTTGGGCCGCCAGCGTGCCGCGTTGGGCGACGGGCACGCCCGACCCGCCATGGATCACAAGGGGAACGTCCGTGACGGCATCAATCGCCGCGATCCGCGCTTCATCCAGCCCGCCTTCCTTATTTTGCTGAAGATGAACGTTACCGACGGAGATTGCCATAGCATCGATCCCGGTCTCCCGAGCGAAGATTGCGGCGTCCTCGGGATCGGTCCCGGCGGAGGCTTCGCCGCCGGAATAACCGACAAACCCGATCTCACCTTCGCAAGAGATCCCGGCCCCATGGGCCAGTTCCGCGACGGCCCGTGTTTCGGCGATGTTTTCCGCCAAAGGCTTGCGGGAGCCGTCAAACATCAACGAGGTAAAACCCGCCTCCAGCGCAGCTTCGCATTCCGCCATTGTATAGCCGTGATCGAGATGGACGACGACCGGAACCGCCACGCTGTCGGCAAGTGATCGCATCATCGCGCCCAGGACGGGCAGGGGCGTGTGATCGCGGCATGACGGGCCCGCCTGCAAAATGACAGGCGCTTTTTCAGCCTCGGCTGCCATCGCAAAGGCCCGCATATCCTCCCAACCCAAGCACACAAGGCCCGGCACGGCATATCCGCCGCGCATCGCGGGGTGTAGAACGTCAGACAAGGTGGCGAGCGTCATTTGAACTTCGCCACCATGTCCATGATCCCGGGGATCGTATGGAGCTGTTCTGCATGAGTGGGCTGAAAATACTGCTTCAAACTGCGCTGGCTGAGCCCGCCGAGAATGGTGAAATAGTACATTTCATAACCGGGTAACGCACAACAGGGGTGATACCCTTTGTCGATCAACACCGTTGATCCGTCCATGATGTGGTAGGCATCACCCGGCTCATTATCGACACGTTGCAGCATCTGAAGCCCGGAGCCGTAATTCGGCTTGAACCGAAAATTATAGCATTCGTCATGCCGCGATTCCTCGGGCAAGCGATCGGTATCGTGTTTGTGGCTGGGAAAGCCCGACCAGCCGCCAGCGCCCACCGTAAAAAGCTCCGATACCAACAATCGGCCCACGCGTTCATGATGTCCGGCGCCCAATATATGCTTGATTTTACGGTGTGTTTTCGTGTCGTCGGATCCATATTGGACGAGGTCCAACTCGTGAGAGCGCACAGCAAATGGCGTTAGCGTTTCGGCGAATTTCGCACCTGCAATGAAGGTCTCGGTGTCTGTCCGCGCCGTGATACGGGCACCTGTATGTGTCGGCACATAGACACCTTCCGGGTCACCGTCCCACACATCCGCACCGCGATTGCCGATCTCGGCGAATATCTCACCATCAACTTCGACATCGACTGTGCCGGTCGCGGGAACGATACAGGTTTCGTAATTGGATAACCGGTAATCAAACGTTTCTCCGGCTTTCAACTTCACAATATTAAAGTATGTCAACGGCACATGCGCATCATCGACGTCGACGATCGCTTTGTTTTGATTGTCAAAAGGGGGGATATGCATTGGGTCCTCCTAGGCCGGGCTGGGGCCGGGGTGGCCATTGATAAAATCGTCTAGCTCAATGCGTGTCGGCATTGCCGGTGCACATCCGACACGTGCCACGACCATGGCGGCTGCGGCTGAGCCCTGCAGAACAGCGTCTTTGACCGCGAGACCGTCGGCCAAACCTGATACGAAGCCACCCATGAAGCTGTCGCCAGCGCCAGTGGGCTTCAGCGCCTCTGTCCGGTAGATCCCGGTCCGCACCTCGCCATCGGCGGTGATGGTAATCGCGCCCTGTTCACCCATCTTGTAGACGGCGATCTTGGCGCCTTGTCGGACCAAGTCCCGGGCTTTGTCCAAGCCCTTTTCATAGCTGCCGGCCATGAATCCAAACTCCAGGTCGTTGCCAACGATCACGTCACACATCGCGCCGGCCCGCGAATACACCTCAGCGGCCATTTCGGCGGAGGGCCAGGAATAGGGCCGGTAATCGATGTCGAAAATCAGGGGCAGACCGGCATCTTTGGCGCGTTGGAACGCAGCAAAGGCCGCACTGCGTGACGGT
Organism: Gymnodinialimonas mytili; assembly: GCF_037544085.1. Lineage (NCBI taxonomy): Bacteria > Pseudomonadati > Pseudomonadota > Alphaproteobacteria > Rhodobacterales > Paracoccaceae > Gymnodinialimonas > Gymnodinialimonas mytili. The sequence goes on along the minus strand of NZ_JBBIFW010000001.1, from coordinate 503,591 downwards.
TCAGCGGCAAAAACGGTACCCGTTGTAATCAGCGCGTCGTAGGATACGTAATCAACGGCCGAGACGTCATCCACGGTCATTTCGAAATCCGCAGCGCCGTTGCGGTAGATCACCGATTGATGATCCTCGATCCGCGACTCGACGACTGCAAGAGAGTTGCGCGCCTCCCCCCCGACGGGCGCGACATGTTTGTGATCTATCCCGTAATGCGCCAATTGATTGATCGCGAACCGCCCAATCGCATCGTCCGAAACGCGTGTCACAAGCGCCGCTTGCCCGCCCAACTTGCAGATCGCCACACCGATATTGGCCGATGAGCCGCCCAAGCAGGCGAAAAACTGTGTCGCCTCTTCGGTTTTGGTGCCCGGCGGATCCGGATAGAAATCCATGCCGGCGCGACCGATGATGACAAAGGATTTGCCTGTCAGTTGCATCAGACGCCCTGCCGTTGCTTCACGCGCTCGGATTCCCATTCCAGGTGTTTTTCGCGCACATTCGGATTGTCCGAGACCTGGGCCGTGCCGACCTCCCACCAGGTATGCCCTTCTGTCGTCCAACCGTCATAGGGGTCAACTTTCATGACAATAACTGAAGTCTTGTCTGCACCTTTGGCGCGCTTGAAGGCTTCAGCGAGTTCGGCCGGATTTGCGACCGTTTCAGCATGGGCGCCCATCGATCGCGCATGCGCTTCGAAATCGACCGTGAATGGATCCGGGATCGTCGGGCAATCGGCGATCAGGTTGTTGAAGCTCTCATTTCCGGTGTTGTTTTGCAGCTTGTTGATGACTGCGAAGCCGCCATTGTCCAAGATCAATACGATCAGCTTCTTTTCGGAGAGGACACTTGAGTAGATATCGGAATTCATCAAGAGATAGCTGCCATCTCCCGTAAAAACAATGGTATCTTTTGTGGGCTCATGCTGGGATTGTGCAATTCGTGCCCCCCACCCACCGGCAATTTCATAGCCCATACATGAGAAGCCGAACTCAACATCGACGGTTCCAGGCAGAAGTGTGCGCCAATTTGCGGTCACTTCGGCGGGTAGGCCGCCTGCCGCGGCAACAATTCGGTCTTCTGGCGCGCAGAGATCATTTACGATGCCGATGGCCTGGGCGTAGGAGTTTGGTCCATTCCCGGCGCGCGTATTCTCTGCAACATAGCTGTCCCATGTCTTGCGCTCTGCACGGCAGGCATTCAACCAATCGAGGGGTGCGGTATGCGTGCCCAACGCATCTGAGATCGCCTGCATCCCTTCGCGGGCATCGCCGACAACCGGAAGGCTAAAGTGTTTGGCCGCATCGTGACGCCCGGCATTCAGCCCGATGATTTGCGCGTCCTTCGCGAATGCAGTCCAGGATCCTGTGGTGAAATCCTGCAAACGTGTGCCGATAGCCAAAATGACATCGGCATGTGCGGCGGCCCAATTCGCACTGTCCGAGCCCGTAACCCCCAGCGGACCCATATTCATCGGGTCGTCTGCGGTCAGATTGGCGCGTCCTGCGATCGTTTCAACGACGGGTATCTGATGCGATGCCGCAAACGCACCGAGGGCATCAACGGCTTTGGAATATTGCACGCCGCCGCCTGCGATGATCAATGGCCGTTTGGCTGCTTTCAGCGCGTCAACAGCTGCGGAAACCTCAAGAGCATCAGGTGCTTGCCGCCGAATATGGTGAACTCGACGTTTGAAGAACTCTACCGGATAATCATAAGCCCAACCTTGGACATCTTGCGGTAAGCCCAAGAAGGCCGGGCCGCAATCGGCAGGGTCGAGCATCGTTGCCAGCGCCGCCGGGAGTGTGTGAATAATCTGGGCCGGATGTGTGATCCGATCCCAGTACCGCGTCACTGCCTTGAAAGCGTCATTCACGCCGAGCGTTGGATTTCCAAAATGCTCCAGCTGCTGCAAAACGGGATCCGGTAGGCGCGTGATGAACGTGTCGCCACATAACATCAGCATAGGCAGCCGATTTGCGTGGGCAAGCGCCGAAGCGGTCAGCAGATTCGCGGTGCCGGGCCCAGCCGAGGCTGTGCAAAACATAAACCGTTGACGCAAATGGTACTTTGCGTAAGCCGCCGCGGCAAACCCCATGCTCTGTTCGTTTTGCCCGCGGTAAAGGGGCATCTCATTCTGAACTGGATACAGAGCCTCACCCAGACAAGGCACGTTTCCATGGCCAAAGATACCGAAGCCACCGCCGCAAATGTGAGTTTCAACACCGTCAATCTCGATATACTGGTTTAAGAGATATCGTACGATGGCTTGCGCCACCGTAAGGCGGATTGTGTCACCGCTGTCAGGCATGGTCTCTCCCCCAAAATCCGGGTCGCATCGGGCGCGGTCAATTGCGTCTTGCGAAGTTTCAAGACTCAGGATACCCGTTTTGCAACCGGTTGCAACAGGCAACCTCAGGGAGGCGTACCAATGGGTGAAATCGGCATTGGCTTGATAGGCGGGGGCTATATGGGTAAGGCCCATGCGGTCGCGATGGCGGCGGTCGGTGCGGTCTTTGACACACCGTTGCGCCCAAAGCTCGCGGTCATCGCCGCATCGTCGATGGAATCGGCCGAGCGCTATCGAATGGCCTATGGCTTTGATCGCGCAGCAGAATCGTGGCGCGATGTGGTGTCTGATCCGTCGGTCGGCGCAATTGTAATTGCCTCTCCTCAGGAAACGCACCGGCAAATCGCCGAAACCGCCTTTGCCGCGGGAAAGCCGGTTTTTTGCGAGAAACCCCTTGGCGCATCGGTTGAAGATGCGCGGGCGATGGTTGCGGCGGCCGAGGCGAGCGGAGTGCCGAACATGATCGGCTTCAACTACGTCCGCACCCCGGCGACGCAATTCGTCCGACGCCTGCTGTCGGACGGCGTGATTGGCGATGTCACCTGGTTTCGCGGCGAACATACCGAGGATTTCTTGGCCGATCCTGCGCTGTCCGCGACGTGGCGGACAACCGGACGCGCGAACGGGACTATGGGCGATCTTGCGCCACATATGGTGAATTGTGCTTTGGCGCTGATGGGGCCGATCGCCGAGGTTTCCGCACAGATCGATACGGTACATGCGATCCGCGGCGGTGACAAAGTCGACAATGATGACCAAGCCCAGATGATGGTGCGGTTTGAAAGCGGCGTCATGGGTCACCTGTTTTTCAGCCGGATCGCCACGGGGCGGAAGATGGGCTATGCCTATGAAATCCAAGGTACAAAAGGCGCGATCCGCTTCGATCAAGAGGATCAGAATGCGGTCCATCTCTACCGGGCCGAAGGGCCTGAGGCGACGCGTGGATTCACGAAAATCCTCACCGGGCCGGAGCATCCGGATTACCTGCCGTTTTGTCAGGGGCCGGGTCACGGCACCGGATATCAGGATCAAATCATCATCGAAGCGCGCGATTTCCTGAAGGCCATCGACACCGGGGAGCCGGTTTGGCCGACTTTCCGCGATGGCTTGAAAGTCAGTCGCATAATCGACGCTGCTTTTGTGGCGTCAGATACTGGAACTTGGCAGCCTATCCCTCTGGACTGAAAGGGAAATCAAATGAGTATCCGCATCGGAAATGCACCCTGTTCGTGGGGTGTGGAATTCGCGGGCGATCCGCGCAATCCGGCATGGCGCACGGTATTGGCTGAATGCGCCGGTGCTGGCTACACGGGGATTGAGCTTGGGCCGGTTGGGTTCATGCCGGAAGATCCGGTCGAATTGGGGGACGCGCTGAGCGAGCACGATCTTGAACTAATCGGTGGCGTTGTCTTTCGGCCATTTCACGATCCCGATGCCTGGGATGATGTGTTGGATGGGGCCGTGCGGACCTGCAAGGCGCTGACGGCCCATGGTGCGCAACATCTTGTTTTGATTGACTCGATCTCTCCGCGGCGGGCGCCGACAGCAGGTCGAGCCGAAGCCGCCGAGCAGATGGGCCAGGCCGAATGGGCGGCCTATCGCGACCGGATCGCCCATGTGGCCAAGCTTGGGGCGGAGGAGTACGGGTTGACCGTTGGCATTCATGCCCATGCCGCGGGGTTCATGGATTTCGAGCCGGAACTTGAGCGCCTATTGGACGAAGTGCCGGAAACGATCCTGAAGATTTGCTTCGATACCGGCCACCATTCCTATGCCGGGTTCGATCCCATCGCCTTTATGAAGCGGCATATGGACCGTATTTCTTATATGCATTTCAAAGATATAGATCCTGTTATTAAAGCAGATGTTATTGCCAAAAGCACAGGGTTCTACGACGCGTGTGGGCAAAAGATCTTCTGCAATCTCGGACAAGGCGACGTGGATTTTCCCGCGGTGCGTCAAACTCTGTTGGATGCGGGGTTCCAGGGCTGGTGCACTGTCGAGCAGGATTGCGACCCGACCCTTGACGTGCGTCCGATGGATGATGCGCGCGCCAATCGAGAATACCTGCAAAGTATCGGGTTTTGAAGGAGTTACATGCCATGGCTAAACTGAATTGGGGCATGATTGGCGGCGGGGAAGGCAGCCAGATCGGGCCCGCACACCGGCTCGGCGCGCAAGCCGATGGCAATTTCACCCTTGCCGCGGGGGCCTTGGATCATGATGCCGCCCGCGGACGAGATTATGCCGAACGTCTGGGGGTCGCCCCTGATCGCGCTTATGGCGATTGGCGAGAGATGTTGGCAGGCGAAACCGCGCGGGATGACCGTATCGACCTGGTGACAATTGCAACGCCGAACGCGACCCATTTCGAGATCACCAAGGCCTTTTTGGAAAGCGGTTTCAACGTCTTATGCGAAAAGCCGATGACGATGAGTGTCGAAGAAGGCGAAGAGATCGTGAGGATTGCCGAAGCCTCCGGCAAGATCTGCGCGGTGAACTATTGCTATTCGGCCTATCCGATGGTGCGGGAGATGAAACACCTCGTAAGTCGCGGATTTATCGGCAAAATCCGCCTGGTTGTGACCGCGTTCTCGCATGGGCATCACGGCGACGCCACGGATGCCGACAATCCGCGGGTCCGGTGGCGCTATGACCCTGACATGGCTGGCGTTTCCGGGCAGTTTGCCGATTGCGGGATCCATGCGATGCATATGGTGAGTTTCATCTGCGGGGATGAGGTGCGCGAGCTGTCCGCGGATTTCGCCAGCACCATCGAGAGCCGCGTGCTGGAAGACGATGCGATGGTGAATTTCCGCATGGAAGGCGGCACTGTCGGGCGGCTTTGGACCAGTTCCGTCGCCATCGGTCGACAGCACGGGTTTGACATCCAAGTCTTTGGAGAGACTGGAGGATTCCGGTGGGCGAGTGAGCAGCCCAATCAGGTGTTTTACACGCCTGTCGGGGGCAGAACCCAGATCATGGAGAAAGGCGAAGCGGGTCTCAGCAGCGAGGCTGACCGTTTGAGCCGTGTGGCCATCGCCCATCCCGAAGGCTTCCCATTGGCGGTTGCCAATATCTATCTCGACCTGGCTGCAGCGATCCGCGGCGAGGCGCATGGAAGCTATCCCACGGCGGTGGACGGTGTGCGGTCCATGGCAGCGGTTTACGGGGCTGTGGCCTCGGCCAAAGAGCGCGGGGCGTGGGTTGATGCGCGACCGCCGATGTTCCGTCAGGCGATGTAAAGACCCCGTCGTGACTCTGTAGTTATTCTGTAACTACACTATTTTCGCACGGATTCACCGAGCGTTGCGCCTGTCTGTGAGCGGGCGCAGGGTTCCGCGTTCGACGACGCGGCACGGAAACAGACGCGTTTCGGGGTGGCGTTTCGGATCGGCGACAGTGTCGATCACCAGATCGATGGACGCGCCGATGATCTCAGCCACCGGCTGACGAATGGTGGTCAGATTGATATTCTGCCACCCGGCCATCTGCATGTCGTTGAGCCCGATAATCCCGATATCGCCCGGGCAGCTTAGCCCGGCCTCTTGCACCGCGGATAACGCGCCCACGGACAAGACATCATCTCCGCAGAAATAGGCTTGGGCCGGATCCTGCATCAGCAGCTTGGTCATCTCGACCCGGCCCGCATCGAAGGAATAGGCCGAGGCATAGCTGACGGACACCTCGATCTCTGGCCGTTCGCGCAGGGCGGCCAGAAACCCAAGGGCACGGTCCTGGGTGGAGGTCGCCTGTTCCGGCCCGCCGAGAAAGGCGACACGTCGATAGCCGCGCGCGATCAAAGTCTCGCCCGCCATCCGCCCGCAGGCGACATTGTCGATCCCCACAACATGGACCTGGGGTGCGGTGGAGAACCGTCCGAACGAATGCACGACGGGAATGCCCGCGGCGCGATAGGCCTCGGCGAAGGAGGGCGGCAGGGTCGACGAGGCCACAATCGCCCCGTCCACCGAATATTGCCGCAGCATCCGTGCCGACGTGGCGGGATCGGTTTCATCTTTGGGAAGATTGACCAGCAAAGGCCGCAGCCCGCGATCCTGCAAGCCACGCGTGAACCGGTCGAAAACCTCCAGAAACAACGGGTTGGTGAAGTTGTTTGACACCAGCCCGATCAGCTTGGTGCGCCCGGTTGTCAGCGATGAGGCCAGCGCATTGGGCGAATATCCCAATTCATCCGCGGCCTTTTCCACCTTGGCGCGGGTCAGTGGTGAGACGGACGCGCCTTCGGTAAAGGTGCGCGACACGGCAGAGCGCGACACACCTGCCTTGGCGGCCACATCTTTAAGTGTCACGGGCATGGTTCGATCCGGTCGATAAGAAAGCGTGATCGCGAATACAGCATCGGGACGATGATGCAAAACGGAACGTCGTTTTGCAACCGGTTGCAAAGAATCCGAATCGCAGCTACGGTTTCGCCCAAGGTGGGCCGCTGAGGAGCCTGACCCACCAACAGACCTATTGGGAGGACTTCATGAAGACATTTTTCAAAACCCTCGCCGTGACGGCCGTGGCCGCCACCGCGCTGATGGGGGCCACAGCGGTTCACGCGGAAGGGGAGCGGTATATCCTGGTCAGCCATGCGCCCGATAGCGACAGCTGGTGGAACACGATCCGCAATGCGCTGAGCCTTGCCGGTGAGCAGATGAATGTGGAGGTTGAATATCGCAACCCGCCCACCGGTGACATCGCCGACATGGCGCGCATCATCGAACAGGCGGCGGCGAGCGGCCCCGATGGCATCATCACCACCCTGGCCGACCCGACCGTTCTGAACGATTCGATCCAGGCCGCGGTGGATGCGGGCATCGATGTGATCATCATGAATTCGGGCACACCCGAACAGGCGCGCGAAGTGGGCGCCCTGATGTATGTGGGTCAGCCGGAATATGATGCGGGCTTTGCGGCCGGTCAGCGCGCGGCGGATGACGGGGTGACCAGCTTCCTGTGTGTGAACCACGTGATCTCCAACCCCGTCGTGGCCGAGCGCTGCCAGGGCTTCGCGGACGGTCTGGGTGTGGAACTGGGCGAAAGCATGATCGATGCCGGGCAGGATCCACAGGAAATCCAGAACCGGGTCATGGCCTATCTGAACGCCAATCCCGACACGGACGGTATCCTGACCCTTGGGCCGACCAGCGCCGATCCGACGATCCTGGCCCTGGAAGAGCTGGGCCTGGCCGGTGACATCTATTTCGGCACATTCGATTTGGGCGAAAACATCGTCAACGGCATCCGGGACGGGGTGATCCAGTGGGGCATCGACCAGCAGCCCTTCCTGCAGGCCTATCTGCCGGTTGTGGTTCTGACCAATTACCACCGCTATGGCGTTCTGCCGGGCAACAACATCAATTCGGGCCCGGGGTTCATCACCGCCGATGGTCTGGAGCTTGTCGAGGCCCTGGCCGGCGAATTCCGCTAAACGCCTGACGCTTGGACGGGGCAGGCGGCGGTGACGTTGCCTGCCCTTTTTCGTGAGACTTTGCACGCAAAATAAGGGGGACATGCGATCATGTCGGATGACAGCGCAATACCGGCGGCCGGAGGGCCGGATGACGAACGCATCAAGGAGATCGGAGGCCTCCGCGCCTGGTTGATCCGCCCAGAGCTGGGCGGGATCATCGGAACCGTCGCGGTGTTCGTGTTCTTCGGCATTCTGGCGGGCGACAGTGGCATGTTCAACGCGCAGGGCATCATGAACTGGTCGGTCATCTCGGCCCAGTTCATGATCATAGCGGTGGGAGCCTGCATGTTGATGGTGGCGGGCGAGTTCGATCTGTCCGTGGGCTCGATGATCGGGTTCGCCGGGATCATGATCGCGATGTTCGGCGTGGTTCTGGCCTGGCCGATGTGGCTGGCCATCCTGATCACCTTCGCGATCTGCATCGGGATCGGGGCGATCAACGGCCTCATCGTCGTGCGCACCGGTCTGCCGAGTTTCATCGTGACGCTGGCCTTCCTGTTCATTCTGCGTGGCTTCACGATCTTCATTCCCCAGACCGTGGAAAACCGCACCATCATCGGCGGCATTGAAGAGGCGGCCGAGGGCGATTGGCTGGCCTCGATCTTCAGCGCCGATATCATGTCTTGGGTGTTTGTCTGGCTCGCCGATATCGGGTTGGTCGGCACGTTCTCTCGCGGGACGCGCGAGGGGCAGCCGGTGATCGATGGCATTCCGATGCTGATCGTCTGGGCCATTGCGCTGGTGATCATCGGCCATCTGGTTCTGACGCGCACGCGGTTCGGCAACTGGATTTTTGCCGCCGGTGGCGATGCCCAGGCCGCGCGCTATGTCGGCGTGCCGGTGGATCGGGTGAAGATCACCATGTTCATGACAACCGCCTTCTGCTCGACCGTTTTTGCCCTGTGTCAGGTGTTCGAGTTCGGCTCGGCCGCCGCGGACCGGGGCATCCTGAAGGAGTTTGAGGCGATCATTGCGGTGGTCATCGGGGGCGCCTTGCTGACCGGCGGCTATGGCTCGGTCGTGGGGGCCGCGTTGGGGGCGCTGATCTTCGGCGTGGTGCAGCAGGGCCTGTTCTTCGCGGATGTGGAATCGAGCCTGTTCCGGGTGTTCCTGGGTGTGATCCTGTTGTTCGCGGTGATCCTGAACACCTATATCCGCCGCATCATCACCGGGGAGCGTTGAGATGAGTGAGACCGCTTTTCACCATGACGCGCCGATCGGCGACAAACCCATCGTCGAGATGAAGAATATCGAAAAGCATTTCGGTCCGGTCATCGCGCTGAACGGGGTGAGTTTCGATGTGAAGCCCGGCGAATGCCATTGCCTTCTGGGCGATAACGGCGCCGGAAAGTCGACCTTCATCAAGACCATGTCGGGGGTGCACAAACCCACCGCCGGGGAGATCCTGTTCGAGGGCAGGCAGATGAATTTCGCCAGCCCCCGCGACGCGATGGAGGCGGGGATTGCCACGGTATATCAGGATCTTGCGATGATCCCGCTGATGAGCGTGACGCGCAATTTCTGGATGGGGCGCGAGCCGAAGAAGGGTCTCTTCATCGATTTCGACAAGGCCAATTCGACGACCATGGCCGAGATGAAGAAGATGGGGATCAACCTGCGCTCGCCCGATCAGGCGGTGGGCACGTTGTCCGGCGGCGAACGGCAGACCGTTGCCATCGCGCGCGCGGTCTATTTCGGGGCCAAGGTCCTGATCCTGGACGAGCCGACCTCAGCCCTTGGGGTACGCCAGACCTCGAACGTGCTCGCGACGGTGGACAAGGTCCGCAAGAACGGGATCGGCGTGGTCTTCATCACCCACAATGTGCGGCACGCCATGGCGGTGGGCGACCGGTTCACGGTGCTGAACCGCGGCAAGACCTTGGGCACGGCGACGCGCGGCGACATCACGCCCGAAGAGCTGCAGGATCTGATGGCTGGCGGTCAGGAAATGGCGCAGCTGGAAGGCTCGCTTGGTGGAACCGTCTGAACAGGGAACAGACAGATGAAGCACACGGGATACTTTTCCTCCGACAGCGGCACGCTGGTGGAGTTTGCCGAGCTGACTGCACGCACGCTTGAAGCGTCGGAACTGACCTTCACGGACCGGGTCGAGAAGAACGTGCCGATCTACGACATAGCGGCATTGGCGGACGTGCTGGCGGGGCCGAGGCGGTCCGAATTGCTGGCCGAATGGGCCTGGGTCCTGGGCAAGTCGGCGGGCGCGGTCGTCCTGAAACAGACGCAGCCGGATCACGGGGCGATTGATGCAGCGAGTGCTGTCTTCGAGCGGATCATAGCGGATGAGGCCGGGCAGGGCGGCGGGGCGGATCACTTCGCCGCCGCCGGGGCCAATTCGCGGATCTGGAACGCTCTGGAAAAGCACTGCAAACGGGATCCGGCGGGATTTGCCGCCTATTATGGCGCGCCTGCGGTGGCGGCGGTGGCCGAAGCGTGGTTGGGCCCGGATTTCCAGATGACGGCGCAGGTCAATGTCGTGCGGCCCGGCGGGCAGGCGCAGACGGCGCATCGCGATTACCATCTGGGGTTCCAGACGGCGGAGGTGGCGGCCAAGTTCCCCGCCCATGTGCATGACCTGAGCCAGGTGATGACGTTACAGGGCGCGCTGGCCCATTGCGATATGCCCCTGACAAGCGGCCCCACGAAACTTCTGCCGTTCAGCCAGATGTTCGCGGCGGGATACATGGCCTATCGGCGGCCCGAATTCGCGGAGCATTTCGAGGCGCATTGCATTCAACTGCCGTTGGAAAAGGGGGATGGGTTGTTTTTCAATCCGGCGCTTTTCCACGCGGCGGGGGCGAATGTGTCCGAGGATATTCACCGGATGGCGAACCTGTTGCAGGTCTCGTCCGCCTTTGGGCGCGCGATGGAGAGCGTCGACCGGGTGGGGATGTCGAAGCTGATTTTCGACGTGATGGGCGACCTGTCCGAGAACCGGCGTCAGGCGACAATTGCCTGCACGGCAGAGGGCTATGCGTTTCCCACGAACCTCGACACCGACCCGCCGGTGGGCGGGCTGGCCCCGGAAAGCATGGCGGCTTTGCTCCGACGCGGCTTGGCCGAGGGCATGAGTGCGGAGGCGTTCAGCGCCGCGCTGGATGCGCAGATCACGCGGCGGGGTATCTGATGGCGGAGCTTCTGGTCAAACCGAACGGCACCACGGGTCGCGTACACCGGATCACGCCGGAAAGCGCCGGGTGGGGCTATGTCGGGTTTGACCTCTGGCATCTGGCGCCGGGGGAGATTGCGACGGGCGGCGAGACCGGGCGCGAAGTGGTGCTTGTTCTGGTCGAGGGCCGCGCGGTTGTGGACGGGTTGGGCGAGATGGGCACGCGGATGTCCGTTTGGGAAAAGACACCGCCCGCCTGTGCCTACCAGCCGGGGGATTGGCGTGTGGAGGCGGTCAGCGCCTGCGTGCTGGCCGTCTGCTCCGCCCCCGGAACGGGAGACCGCCCCGCGCAAGTCTTGGGGCCGGACGGGATCGAGATGGTGGTGCGGGGCGAGGGCACGAACCTGCGCCACATCCACAATATCGCGATGGAGGATCGCGACGTGGCCGACAGCCTGCTGGTGACCGAGGTGTTCACGCCCGCGGGCCATTGGTCGAGCTACGCGCCGCACCGCCATGACGAAGACGATTTCCCGCGTATCACCTATCTGGAAGAGACCTATTATCACCGCCTGAACCCTGGCACCGGGTTCGGCGTGCAGCGCGTCTTCACCGAGGATGGGTCATTGGATGAGACGATGGCCGTCAGCGATGGCGATGTGGTGTTGGTGCCCAAAGGCCACCACCCCTGCGGCACGCCCCATGGGGTCGAGATGTACTACCTGAACGTCATGGCCGGACCGCTGAGAAAATGGCGCTTCGCAGCCCACCCGGACTTCGCGCATCTGATGTAGACCGGTGGTCTGTTGGGCGGGGCGAAGCGGACCCTAGCAGTCGATTGACCAGCGTCCGCTTCTTACATGTCAGAGTTTGTTGATCGAGTTTCCGCCATCCGCGATCATTGCGCTCCCTGTCACGAAAGACGCATGATCGGAGAGGAGGAAAAGCGCCGCCTGAGCGATCTCCGACGGCTCCGCCATCCGCTTGAGTGCGTGAAAGCCGCGAACGACCTCATGAAAACCGGCATCCTCTCCGGCCATTGGTGTCATGGTGCCTCCCGGCAGAAGCGCGTTGACACGGATATTCTCAGCGCCGTGTTCCGCCGCCAAGACCTGGGTCATGCCGATCAGGCCCGCCTTGGCCGCGGCGTAGGCCCCCATGCCCGGAAGACCTACCGTGTGCCCGACGAAGGAGGATGTGAAGACGATCGAGCCACCGCCGCGTTTGCGCATCGCTGGTATCTGATGCTTTGCCGCGTAGAATCCGCTGTTGAGATTCACCGCCATCACCTTGTGCCAGTTGTTTTCATTCATGTCGGGGATCGGGCCCATGTCGCCCGTTACGCCAGCATTGTTGAACGCGCCATCAAGGCCACCGAAGCGCGTGTCTGCGCGTTGCACCAGCTTTTCAGCGTATCCAGCCTCCGCGACGTCCCCAGCCAGAAAGTCCACTTCGCCACCATCGGCTGAAATCTCGTTGGCGATTTCCTCAAGCAATTCAGCACGACGCGCTCCTAGGACCAGTTTTGCGCCCTCCGCCGCAAAGATCTTCGCGGCGGCAGCCCCGATGCCGCTGCTTGCGCCGGTGATGATGATTGTCTTTCCGTTCAGCAGCATTCCCGTCTCCATTCGATGATGTGTTGGGAGATGCCTAGTCAAACCCGGCTGGGCGACCGACCCGCTTCTTGCGCAAACACCCTCAATCCAAGCGCGCGAGCGTTTATTCGGTAAAGATGCGGCATCCGTTGGTTTGGGCGCATGGCCTCTTTTGGCCTGGCTTTGCGGCGTGAAATCGTACGTGGCTGGCGGTGCGGCTGGTTGGATGTTAGCTTTCCATATGCCCGTTGAGATGTCGCAACCCACCCCCACCCTGCCTGTTCGCTCGGTGCCCGAGGCGCAGGATTGGTATCGGGCGCATCTGGGGTTTGAGATCAAGTGGCATCATGAGGGCGGGCGCATCGGTGGGGTGGCACGGGGCGAATGTGCGGTGTTTCACCGCGAGGTGGAGGGCCCCATCGCGCCGGTTGTGCTTTGGATCTTCTGTGAGGATGTCGATGGGGTCGAGGCGGATCTTCGTGCGCGCGGGGCGCCGATCACCGGGCCCTTGGGTGACACCGATTATGGCCTCAGGCAATTCACGGTGACCGATCCGGCCGGTCACCTGCTGCATTTTTTCTGCGATCTCTGAGCGGATCGACCGGGGCAGAATGGACCGCCCCTGCGCCAGAGGGTGGCGGCTACTGGCCGGTGATGATCGCCATGATATCGGCCTGCCGACCCATCATCCGCTGCTGCATTTCAGGCCCAAGCTGCGTCATGATATTGGTAAACATCGGTTGGGTCTGGATCAGGATCGACGCGCCGATCTCGGTCGAATAGAAATCGATCATCGCCTGGATCTCTTCCTCGGTGAAGGTTTCGGCCATGGCCTCCACCATCAAGGTCTCAAGACGGGGCTGAAAATCGATCAATTCTTCGGAGATGATCACACCGATCTCGCTCATCTGTTCGTCGGTCAAGGTCATGCCGGGCGGCAGGGTCGCGGCCAATTGCTGGGCCGAGGCCTCGGGCGAGAACATTGCCGACATCATCTCTTGCACGGCGGGCAGGTCGGCATATTCCTGAGCCAATTCTGCGGTGGATTGCGCCTGGGCGCCGAGGGGCGCAAGGGCAAGGGTCAGGGCAAGGCAAAGCGCGCGCATGGGAAATTCCTTTCTGGTGGTGCAAAGCGATATTTACGGGCGAACTTGCAACAGGCGCGGAGCAAAGCCAATCCCGCGGCACGCCTGCTCGGCGGAACCCCGCGGGCGGCTGCGTTGGGCTGGACTGTGGGGCGCCTAGCTGTCATCTTCAATCCGAGGCGGTGCAGAGCGGTGGTTGGTTCCCGCGCGCTGGGCAATCCACAGGATCACAAAGGGCGCGACGCTTGTCGCCGCGATCACAATGGCCACGATACTCCAGGCGGTGAGGGTCACGCGTTAATCATTCCTATCATGGGTGTCATCTGCACCGCGCTTGCGCCGTTTCTGCAGATAGCGCAGGGCGATAAACAGGCCCACCATGACCACGATCCAGAACATCAGGTCGAGAAACGCGTCACTCATCGGGGCCTCGTCATTGAATGCTTCGACGTAGATAGGCAGTTTTGCTGACGAAACAAAGGGAAAGGCGCTGCAACGGGTGAGCGCCCTTCATCATTCGACACGGGAGACGGCCCCTTAGCGCTTGCCGTAATAAAGACCCACCACGTGTTCGGCCTCGGCAAAAAACAACCAACGCGCGGTCAGAACGCCCGCCAGATGGCTGGCAATGGCCAACACGGCGATCGCGTGGCTGAACGGCAGCAGCAGCAGCAGGATCGGCAGAGCAAAGGCCAGGACACCGGAGATGATGCGCAGCTTTTGACTGTGTTTGCGGCCCACCACATGGACGAATTCACGCAGCAGATAATTGGTGCCGGTATGGGGCGGCTCGAAGGCTTTGACCTGTCCAATCGCGCCCAGGCCGGTGGCGGTCTGCATATCGGTGCCGGATTTGGCGAATTGTCCGTCGCCGATGATCCAGGTCGCCAGGGTGATCGCGCCCGCCAGGATCAGCAGGACGATGGCCAGCGTGACTTGCCCCGCCAGAAGCGCGCCGCCGGCCAGCGACAGGGTCAGGAACTTTGCCGGTGTCCAGGGCATGTGCCAGCGCGGCACGGTCTTCATCTGGGCATAGATCATCGACGTCGTGAACACGGTGCCGAGCGACAGCAATGCGCCGAGCCAGCCCAGGACCGCCCATTGGCTCTGGAAGAACACCAGGCCCGCGCCGTACAGCGCCATGACGATCAGGGCGGCAACGGCGCAGATGCCTTCTCGGCTGAGCCAGGAGGTTTTCCACTGGCTGAATGCTTTCCACGCCCGTTCGGGATGGCCCAGATGGAAGGTGGAGGACAACAAGCCGCCCACGGCCAGCACGTAGCCGATCAGGAAGAACCAGAAGGCCGTCCAACCGGTCACAGAGGGCATTCCCAGCCCCAAGAAGACGAGCAGGCCGAATCCAAGGCCGGACAGAGTGGTGAAGATGATGACGGAGGGGGCGGGATGCATCAGATTTTCTCCAGCGCTTTGTCGAGCCATCCGATGAAGCCGCCGGGATTTTCGGCCACCGGCTCCAGGTAGGGGGCGAGGACGTCGAATTCGGGCAGATCGTCCTTCGGCCGGGGCGGCAGGTATTTGTTGACCGGCTTTGTGCCCTGTTCGGGCATGAGGTCCATGCCGTCGCGCTCGGCCACCAGTTTCGACACATCGCTGTCCGGGTCGCCCAGATCACCGAAATGTCGCGCGCCCGCCGGACAGGTGCGCACGCAGGACGGCACGCGATCTATTTCGGGGATGTTCTCGTTGTAGATCCGGTCGACGCAGAGGGTGCATTTCTTCATCACACCTTCGTCCTGGTCCAACTCGCGCGCGCCATAGGGGCAGGCCCAGGCGCAGAGGCCACAGCCGATGCAATCGGCTTCGTTGACCAGAACGATGCCGTCTTCGGCGCGCTTGTAGCTGGCGCCGGTGGGGCAGACGGTGACGCAGGGCGCGTCTTCGCAATGCAGGCAGGATTTCGGGAAATGGATGGTCTGGGCCGCCGGATGCGGCTTGGCCGAGCTGGCCAGCGGCGTCACTTCGTAGGAATGCACCCGGTTGAGGAACGTGCCCGTGGGGTTTTCGCCATAGGCATCCTGATCGCTGAGCGGCGCGCCATAATTCTCGGTGTTCCAGCCTTTGCACGAGATCACACAGGCATGGCAGCCGACGCAGGTATCGAGATCGATGACGAGGCCGAGTTTCTTATCGGTTTTGGTCGGAAGCTGGGTCATGGGATACCTTGCTTTTACATGTGTTTCGCCCGCTGACGCGGTCGACCCGCTGGGGGCGCTGCCCCCAGACCCCCGGGGTATTTGGGGCCACTGAAAGTTGGGTGTGGGTCATGTGCCGACCTTCCAGGCGAGGTCTTTGGGGCCTTTGCCCACGGGGGATTTGATCGGCGGATAGGCGGGCTGAGATTCTGCGGGGGCAGCGGCTTTTTCGATGCGGACCTTAAGGTCGAACCAGGCGGCCTGCCCGGTGATCGGATCGGAATTGGTCCAGCGGTGGCCGTCGCCTTTCGGCGGCAGAAGCTCGTGGATCAGGTGATTCAGAAGGAAGCCTTTGGTGGCCTCTGGTGCGTTTTCATCCAGCGCCCAGGCGCCCTTGCGCTTGCCGATGGCGTTCCAGGTCCAGACGGTGTTTTCGTTGAGGGCGGCCATCTCCATCACCGGGACGGTGATCGTGCCGTGGGGGGAGGTGACCTTGGCCCAATCGCCGTCCTTGAGGCCGTTTTCGCGCATCAGCTTGGTGGGCATGTAGAGCGGGTTATGGCCGTGAAGCTGGCGCAGCCAGGCGTTTTGGGTGCCCCAGGAATGGTACATCGCCATGGGCCGTTGGGTCAGCGCAGTGATCGGATACTCGTCAACCAGATTGGCGGGGGCGGGGTCCGACCAGAAGGGCAGCGGGTCCATGTTCTCGCGCACCTGTTCGCGCAGATGCTCGGGCGGTTGGATGTCCCCATGGCCTTCGGCGGCGCGGCGGAATTTCTGCATCGGCTCGACATAGAGCGAGAAGAGGTAGGGCTGCGGCGTGTCGTAGAGACCGGTTTCGACCGCCCAATCCTGGTAGCCACTGTTCCAGGGCTTCATGTAGGACGCGCCTTCGGGCACGTGTTTGACGAAGAAACCGCCATTTTCGATATAGCGGTTGAGTTGGTCCGGATTCACATCGCCGCGCCCATGCTGATCGCCATTCTCGCCACGCCACCCGGCCAGCGGGCCGATGCCGGGCTTGCGGATGTGGTTGACGATGTAATCGCCGTAATCGGCGTATTTCTGGGAGCCGTCCTCGTTGGTGAAGCCGGGCAGGCCGAGCCGTGCACCGAGGTCGCAGAGCGCGCTTTGGAAGCCTTTCACGTTGCGGTCGGGCTCGATCACGGGCCAGCGGATCGCATCGGCGGCGCCGTCGGCCTCACAGATCGGGCGGTCGAGGAGCGAGATGCAATCGTGGCGTTCCAGATAGGTCGTGTCGGGCAGGATCAGGTCGGCATAGGCGACCATTTCTGACGAATAGGCATCGGAATAGATGATGTGCGGGATGACGTAATCGCCGTTTTCGTCCGTGTCGGTCAGCATCTGCATGACGCCGCCCGAGTTCATCGACGAGTTCCACGACATGTTCGCCATATACATAAACAGCGTGTCGATCTTGTAGGGATCACCGGCATAGGCGTTGGAGATGACCATATGCATGAGGCCATGGGCGCTCATGGGGTTTTCCCAGGTATAGGCCTTGTCGATGCGCGCCGGGGTGCCGTCTTCCTTCAGCGCGAGATCCTCGGGGCCGTGCACGAAACCCAGATGCGGGCCGTCGAGGGGCTGGCCGGGCGTGACCTTGCAATGGGGTTTGGGGTGGATCTTGGAGGGCTTGGGGTAGGGGGGCTTAAAGCGGAAGCCGCCGGGGGCCTCGACGGAGCCGAGGATGATCTGGAGGACGTGGAGCGCGCGGCAGGTCTGGAAGCCGTTGGCATGGGCCGAGATGCCGCGCATGGAATGCATGGCGACGGGGCGCGCTGTCATCGATGTATGGGTTTCGCCGCGGAAATCGGTCCAGGTGATCGGCAACTCGAAGCTTTCCTCGAACGCCACACGGGCGAGTTCGGCGGCAATGGCGCGGATCTTGTCGGCGGGGATGCCGGTGCGCTCGGCCACGTTTTCCGGCGCGTATTCATCGGCCATGTAACGCTCGGCCATGTGGTGGAGCACGGGCTTATGGCCGTCATGGGTGGCCGAGAGGTCGGGCTGGACACCGGGCGTGTCGAAGGCGGTCGGTTTGCCGGTCTTGCGATCGATGACCAGTTCCTTGCCGTCTTTATCGCGGAGCAGCAGGCCGGTCTCTTTGTCGACCAGCACCGGTGCGTTGGTCCAGCGGGCGAGGTAATCGAGATCGATCTTCCCCGCCTTCATCAGGCAATGGACCATGGCGAGGATGAAGAGGCCATCGGTGCCGGGCGTGATGCCCACCCACTCGTCGGCCACGGCGTTGTAGCCGGAGCGGATCGGGTTCACGCCGATGACCTTGGCGCCGCGTGCCTTGATCTTGCCCAGGCCCATCTTGATCGGGTTGCTGTCGTGATCTTCGGCCACGCCGAACAGCATAAACAGCTTGGTGTGATCCCAATCGGGCTGGCCGAATTCCCAGAACGCGCCGCCCATCGTGTAGATGCCAGCGGCGGCCATGTTGACGGAACAGAAACCGCCATGGGCCGCATAATTCGGGGTGCCGAAATTCTGCGCCCAGAAGCTGGTGAAGCTTTGCGATTGGTCGCGACCGGTGAAAAAGGCGAGCTTCGACGGGTCGGTTTCGCGGATCGGGCGCAGCCAGCCTTCGGCGATCGTGTAGGCTTCGTCCCAGCTGATCTCTTCGAATTCACCGGACCCGCGCGGGCCCACGCGTTTCAGGGGCGCGCGCAGGCGGGAGGGGGCGTTGACCTGCATGATGCCCGCGCTGCCCTTGGCGCAGAGCACGCCCTGATTCACCGGGTGATCGCGGTTGCCCTCGATATAGGCGACCTTCTTTTCGCCGTCGGGGCCTTCCTTCATATGCACGTTGATCCCGCAGCGGCAGGCGCACATGTAGCAGGTGGTCTGACGGATCTCGTCTGATACCTTCGGAGACAACTCCAAATCGGGTTGTTTTCCCATCACTCCATCCTCCCCTTTGCGCGCCGCGGAATGTTTTTGTCGCAGCACCGCGCGCGTCCCTATGGCCACATCGACACTGTCGTAAGACCATCCCACAAGTTTTTGAGACTTTTGGTCTCAAATAGCAAGAGGTTTGGACAGGCGCGACGCCGTGGCGCGGTTCAAGATCACAGATGCGCGTCGAAAAAGCTCAGCACTGCGGTGCGCATGGCACGGGTTTCGACATGGCCGACCTCTGGGTCGATCAATGTGGTCAGGCCGGGTTTGCCGGAATACGCCTCGTGCAGCGCCTGCAAAAGTGGCTCCAACGTCGCTTCGGGCGTCAACGGATCTTGCAGCCCCGCCGCCACGAATTGCGGGCGCGGTGCGAGGCTCGCGGCGATTTGCGGCAGGTCGAGTGTGGGTAGCAGGCCGGGCACTGTCAGGTAGGGCGCATGCAGGTCGTGGTTCCCGGTCTCGATCAAGGCGCTGAGCGACGTGACCCCGCAAAGATGCGCGCAAGCGGCGATATCGGGGCGCATCGCGGCCACCCACAGCGACAGGAACGACCCCATCGAAAACCCGACCGAGCCGATGGGGCCGGGCAGGCCCAAGGCGGGCAATATGTCCACCACAGCACAAAGATCGCGCATCATATGCCCGAACAGAGTTTCGCCGCGCCAATGGGCAGCCTTGCTCAGCGCGCTTTCGTGGCCTTCGTGTTGGCGTCGTCCATGGCCGGGCATATCGGGGGCGATCACGGCAAAGCCCATCTCATAGAGCGCGCGGCCCAGGGGCGGGTCCTGCAGCGATCCGCGACCATCGATCGCTTCGCGCCCGCCAATATCGAAGCGCAGCCCATGGGCGTGGCAATACAGGATGGTGCTCCGCAGCGTCTTGGGGATCAGCGCGGTGCAGGGGATCCTGCTCACTTCGGTTTCAATGACGACGCCTGGAGCGCTTTGACCCAAACGCCCCCCGGTGGGCTGCACCCCCAGGATCCGCCAAAGTCGGTCCGGTGTGATCTGATCCATGCGCCCCCCTTGCAACTCCGCCACCGCTCGCCAAGTATCCCCCGCGAAACGGGAGAGGGAAAGGGGCGCGCGATGCGGCAGACCTGGCGATGGTTTGGCCCGGCGGATCCGGTCAGCTTGGCGGATGTGCGTCAGGCGGGGGCCGAGGGCGTTGTGACCGCGTTGCACGGCTTTGCGGCAGGCGCCGAATGGCCCCGCAATGCGATTGCCGAGCGTCGCAAGCTGATCGAGGAGGCTGGCCTGACCTGGGATGTGGTGGAAAGCCTGCCCGTGTCGGAAAACATCAAGACCCAAAGCGGTGATTGGCGAGGGGACATGCAGCGCTACCGGGCCTCGCTCAAGGCTCTGGCTGCTGAGGGCATCCAGACGATCTGCTATAATTTTATGCCTGTTCTGGATTGGACCCGGACCGAGTTGCATCACCGCAGGCCCCATGGCGGTACTGCGATGCGGTTCGACCTTCCGACCTTTGCGATGTTCGATATCTACATCTTAGCCCGGCCAGGGGCCGCGCAGGATTACAGCGCCAAGACCTGTTCTGACGCCGAAAACCTGTTCTCCGAAACCGATAAAGCCCAGGCGCAGGCGCTGACTGAGACCATCACTTGCGGCCTGCCAGGGGCGGTCGAACGTTGGTCGCTGGACGACTTGAAGGCGGGTTTGGCACGCTATGATGCGGTCTCGGCAGAGCAATTACGGCAGCATCATATCGACTTCCTGTCGGAGCTTGCGCCGATGGCCGAGGATCTGGGCCTGCGGCTATGCTGCCACCCAGATGATCCGCCTTGGACCTTGCTGGGTCTGCCGCGCATCGCCTCGACCCTCGATGATTACGCGCATTTGCTGAACGCGGTCGACAGCCCCGCCGTGGGCATGACCTTTTGCACCGGTTCGCTCGGCGCGAGGCCCGACAATGATTGCGCCCAAATCGTGCGCGCGCTTGCGCCGAAAATCCATTTCGTGCATCTGCGCAACGTCACCCGTGAGACACCGGGCCATCCCTGCAGCTTCTTCGAGGATGAGCATCTGGACGGCGGCACCGATATGGTCGCCGTGCTGCGTGCGCTGCTGGATGAAGAGGCGCGGCGCCGTGCGGAGGGGCGCGCCGAGGCCGAGATCCCGTTTCGCCCCGATCACGGCCAGGCGATCCTGTCGGATCTGGCGGTAGATGGTCAGCCGGGCTATCCAGCGGTTGGGCGGCTCAAAGGGCTTGCCGAACTGCGCGGCATCATCGCCGCCCTCACCCATCCGGAGGTCCACGCATGACCCCGTTCGGCCTTGCCGTCATCGGCTGCGGCATGGGCGCAAAACCCCATGCGGGCGCCTTGAAGGAACTTGCGCCTGACGTGGTCGTGCGCGGTGTCTTTGCCCGCGATCCGGCCCGCCGCGCGGCCTTCTGCGCCGAACACGGCTTCCCCGAAGCCGAGAGCCTCACGGCTTTAGCGCAAGACCCCGATATACAGGCCGCGCTGATCCTGACGCCGCCCAATGCCCGCGCGGAGCTGGTCGATCTCTTCGTCAGCGCGGGCAAGCCGATCCTGATGGAAAAACCGGTGGAGCGGGATTTTCCGCGCGCCGCGGCGCTGGTGGCGCGGTGCCGTGAGGCGGGCGTTCCCCTGGGCATCGTGTTTCAACACCGCTTCCGCGCCGCCTCCGAGGCGTTGACCGAGCGCCTCGCGCGCGGGGAATTCGGCCGCATCTTGGTGGCGGCTGCCGAAGTGCCGTGGTGGCGCGATCAGGCCTATTACGACGAGCCTGGACGCGGCAGTTACGCGCGCGACGGCGGCGGTGTGTTGATCAGCCAGGCCATTCATACGCTCGACCTGATGCTGTCGCTGACCGGCCCGGTGGCGCAGATTCAGGCGATGACCGGCACGCTGGCCCATGACATGGAGGCCGAGGATTGGGCCGCCGCCGCCTTGCATTTCGCCAGCGGCGCGATGGGCCATATCGTGGCGTCCACCGCGGCCTATCCCGGCGCTGCGGAATCGATCCGGCTGGATTGCGAACGCGCCTCGGTACGGCTCGCCTCCGGTGTTCTGGACATCCACTGGCGCGACGGGCGCCATGAACAGATCGGTGAAAGTGCCACAACCGGTGGCGGCGCCGACCCGATGGCCTTTCCCTGCGATTGGCACCGCGACCTGATCGCGGATTTCGTTGACGCTGTGCGCCACAATCGGGTGCCGAGGGTCACAGGGGCCGAGGCGCTGCATGTCCACCGGTTGATCGGTGCCATCGAACGCTCGGCCAAAACCGGTACGGCCCAAACCCTCGACGCGGAGTAAGCGCTTGTTAAAGATCGGAATTCTCGGGATCGATCATCGCCACATCTATGGCATGTATGGCCAAATGCAGGCGTTGGGCTGTGTGGCCAAGGGCTGGTGGACCCCGGGGCAGCCCGGCACCTTGCCCGGCTTTGTGGAACGGTTTCCGGACGTGCCCCGGGTCGATGATGCGGATGCGTTGCTGGAGGATCCTGAGATCGATCTGATCCTTTTGTCCGGCATCCCCGCCGACCGCGCTGCGCTGGCCATCCGCGCAATGGAGGCGGGCAAGGATGTGATGAGCGACAAGCCCGGCTGCACCACATTGGATCAACTCGACGCCCTGCGCATGACGCAACAGGCCACGGGCCGGATCTGGTCCATCGATTTCTCCGAACGGTTCGAGGTGCCCGCCGTGACCCGCGCTGCCGAATTGGTGGCTGAGGGCGCGATCGGGCAGGTGATCCAGACCGTTGGGCTGGGCCCGCATCGGTTGAACCGCCCCACACGTCCCGATTGGTTCTTCGATGCCGCGCGCTATGGCGGGATCCTGACCGATATCGCGTCGCACCAGATTGACCAGTTTTTGTATTTTACCGGCGCAAAAGATGCGGACATCATCACCAGCGCCATCGGCAATTTCGCCAATCCCGACGATGCCGGCCTGCAGGATTATGGCGAGGTCCTGCTGCGCGCCGCAAATGGCGCCAGCGGCTATATCCGCGTCGATTGGTACACGCCCGATGCGCTCCCCACTTGGGGCGATGGGCGGCTGACAATTCTGGGCACCGAGGGCTATATCGAGCTGCGGAAATATGTCGATGTCGGGCGCGACGGCACCGATCATCTGATCCTGGCCAATGGCACACGTTGCGCGCACATCGATGCATCAGATGCCGGGCTGCCCTATTTCCAACGCCTCGCGAGTGACATCCGCAACCGGACCGACACGGCAATGTCCCAGGCCCATACGTTTAAGGTGATGGAGCTGGCCCTGAAGGCCCAGGCCCAGGCGACCAAATTGGGGGCCTTGGCATGAAAAACATCGCGATCCTGGGCGCGGGCGGTATCGGCGCGCAGCACGCGGCGGCGTTACTGAACCTGCCCGAGGATTGGCGGCTCAGCCATGTCTGCGACATCTACGCCGAAAATGCGCGCAGCCTTGGTCAGAAAACCGGCGCAGACACCGCCTCGCTCGACGCCGTGCTGGAAAACCCTGACATCGATGTGGTCGATATTTGCCTGCCGCCCGCGCTGCATGTGCGGATTGCGCTGCGGGCGCTGGCCGCGGGTAAGCATGTGGTGTGCGAAAAGCCCATTGCCGGAAGCATCGCCGATGTGGATCGGCTGCGGCAAGCTGAACGTGACTCCGGTAAACGCGTATTTCCGGTTTTTCAGTATCGCTATGGGCCTGCCTTTCGCCGCCTTCGTGATCTGGCAGAAGCGGGGCATCTGGGGACCCCGCGGGTCGCCACGTTGGAAACCCATTGGTCACGCGATGCGGGCTATTACGCCGTGCCCTGGCGCGGCACCTGGTCCCACGAAATGGGCGGCGCCATCCTGTCCCATGCGATCCATATCCACGATCTGGCCGCGCAGCTTTGCGGCAAGATCACCTCCGTCGCAGCGCTCACCGATACGATGATCAACCCCATCGAGACAGAGGATTGCGCGGCAATTGCCATGCGGACCGACCGTGGCGCCCTGGTGACCTCGTCGATCACCTTGGGCGCGGCCACCGATGAAAGCCGCCTGCGGGTGGTGTTCGAAAAGGCAACCGTCGAATCCGCGCGCAACCCCTACACGCCGGGCGAGGCCGACTGGACCGTGACGGCCCGTGACCCGGCCTTGCAAGAGGTGCTGGACAACGCCGTGGCGCGCCCCGGCTCGGATGGGTTCAAAGGCTATTTTGCCGATGTCGCCGCCGCGCTGGCCGGCGCCGACAACCGCGCGGTCACGCTAGAGGATGGCGCGGCCTCCATCGAATTGGTCACCGCGATCTACCATTCTGCCCGCACCGGCGCGCAGGTCGCGCTGCCTTTGCCGCAGATCCATCCGATGTATCACGGCTGGGCGCCGAATGCGTGATATGCAGAAAACGAATATCCAATTCGAAAATACCCCCTTGCCGGTATACCAGGGATGGGCGCAGGCTTACGGCGACCTGACCGGAGAGCCGCCATGCCACGCCTCAGCGCATTCAATTTCAAAACTTGGATCGACGACCATCGCCATCTGCTGAGACCGCCTGTTGGCAACAAGATGGTGTTTGAAGAGACCGATATGATGGTCACCGTCGTGGGCGGACCCAATAAACGCACGGATTATCACGATGATCCCGTTGAGGAATTCTTCTATCAGCTCGAAGGTGATATGGTTCTCAAGCTCTATGATCAGGGCGAGTTCTACGACGTGCCGATCCGTGAGGGCGAGGTATTTATGCTGCCGCCCCATGTGCGCCACTCCCCGCAACGCCCGATGGAAGGCTCTGTTGGGTTGGTGATTGAGCCCAAACGTCCCGAGGGCGCCGTCGATGCGATCGAATGGTATTGTTTCAACTGCGGCAACCTCGTGCACCGGTCCGAGATGCATCTCAAAAGCATCGTCGAGGATTTGCCACCCGTTTATCAGGCCTTCTACGCGTCGGAAGAGGCCCGGACCTGCGGCAGCTGTGGCGCGGTGCATCCGGGCAAGGAACCCCCAGAGGGCTGGGTGACGCTGCCATCGTAGAAGGTATTTCATGCTTAAAATAAGTTGCGGGACGCCGTGAAATGCGGCACCGTGCGCATAACGGAACGGTGCCGTCCATCGGGCGTGCCCGCCGAATTCAAGCCTGAACCGTCAGAGTATCGGGCCGTAACAGGGAGAAGAAGATGAAGACGTGCAATGCCTTGATGGCCGGAGCTGCCATGATTGTATCGGGCCTTTCGGCGAGCGGTGTCGTCGCCGAAGAGTTTCGCCTGGGTCTGATCACGCCGCCGCCCCACGTTTGGACGTTGGCCGCTGAAGAGTTCGGTGCGGCCCTGAACGAAGCTTCGGGCGGCGAACACAGCGTGACCGTCTTCCCGGCGCGGCAATTGGGCAATGAGGCCGAGATGCTGCAACAGCTCCAGACCGGGGCGCTGGACATGTCGTTCATGACGATTGCCGAAGTGTCGAACCGCGCGCCGGAATTCGGCGCTTTCTACGCGCCCTACATGGCCAATGATATTGAACACGCCGCGGCGATCCTGCGCTCGGACGCGGCGCGGGAGCTGCTGGAGCAATTGCCCGGCACGGTTGGTGTGGTCGGCGTGGGCTATGGCAGCGCGGGGATGCGGCAGATCCTGACGAATGGCGGCGCGGACAGCGCGGCGGATTTGACGGGCCAGAAGATCCGCATCACACCGTTTGAGCCGATCCTGGATTTCTACAATGCGTTCGGCGTGGCGCCCACACCGATGCCGCTGCCCTCGGTCTTCGACGCGCTGGCCAATGGCCAGGTGGACGGCATCGATATGGATGCGGAGCTGATCCTGGGGCTCAGCTATTACGAACATGCCGATACGATGATCCAGACCAACCACATGATGTTCCCGATGGTCGGTCTGGTCTCGGCCCGTGTCTGGGCGGGGTTGAGCGAGGAAGACCGGGCCATGATCGGTGAGTTGATGGCCGCTGCCGTCGACAGCACGCTCGATACCTATGTGGCGCGTGAACAGGAATGGCTCGACGGCATCCGCGCCACGGGCATCAGCTATCAAGAGGCCGGGCCGGAATTCTTCGGTGATGCCATTGACACCTGGGAAGCGATCTGGACCGAGCGGGCCGGTGATGCGCTCAGCAGCCTGCGCGCCGCGGCGGCAGAGCTGGAATAACTGCGAACCGATTGGAAAGGTGCCGCCCCGTCGCTGACCGGGGCGGCATTTGCATGTGAATGACGCGATAAGGTCTTGGACGTGGTCGCTTTTACAATTGAGGGCAGCCCGGCCCGTGTCCCGGGCATGGCATAGATGGCAGAGGTGGATCCAAAACCGTCGGGGCCGGTATCTCGTCTCTCGGCCCTTTGGGCACGGGTTGAACTGACGCTCGCAGCTGTCCTGGCTGTGGGCGTCACTGCGTTGATCCTGTTGAACGTCATCACCCGGTCCATGAACAATGCGCTGTTCTGGGTCGACGAGGCCGCGATCTACGCGATGGTTTGGATGACCTTTCTGGGCGCCTCGGCCGCTGTGCATCACCGCCAGCAAGTGGCGATCACACTCCTGACCGATGCGCTGCCCGCCAAGGCCCAACGGGCAGCGGCGAAACTGGTGGATGCGCTGGTCTTTGTCTTCGCTTGCGGCATGGTCTGGTTCTGCTGGCGCTGGTTCATGCCGTTGCAGATCCTGCAGACTGGCTTTGACGCGGCGGCCTTCCAGGGCGCGACCTTCAACTTCATCTATGCCGAACCGACCAGCACAATCGGTATCCGGAAATGGATCATCTGGCTGGTCATGCCGATCTTCTCGGCTGGCCTGCTGCTGCATTCCCTGGCGCAATTGCTGGATCTGCGCCCGCCCGCGCCCCGCTCGGAGGCGGCGACATGACCCCGACGCTGTTCTTCGCCAAGCTGCTTCTGGCGGTTCCGGTTGCCATCGTCCTGGCGCTGTCGGCGATGTGGTATATCTGGGAAAGCGACAACACGATCCTGTTCGACAGCTTCGCGCAGCGGATGTTTTCGGGGATCGAGTCCTACGGCCTTCTGGCGATCCCGCTGTTCATGCTGACCGGAGAGTTGATGAATGAAGGCGGCATGACGCGCCGCCTGATCAACGCGGCGCGGGTCTTTGTGGGCGGGTTCCGCGGCGGGCTCGCCTATATCAACCTGCTGGCCAATATGTTCATGGCGGCCATCATCGGCTCGGCCACGGCGCAGATCGCGGTGATGGCGCGCGCCATGGTCCCCACGATGGAAGAGGAGGGTTATGACAGGGGCTTTGCGGCGGCCACCACCGCAGCGGGCGGCCTTCTGGCGCCGGTTATCCCGCCCTCGATGCTGTTCGTCATCTATGGTGTGTTGGCGCAGATCCCCATCGGCGACATGTTCCTGGCCGGCATCATTCCCGGCCTGATCCTGGCCACCTGCTTCGCGGCGGTGATCACGTTGATCGGGCTGAAACAGCAATTTCCGAAATCCCGCTGGCTGACCCTGCCTGAGGCGGGCCGGGCCATCTTGTCGGCCTTGCCCGCCATGCTGATCCCGGCGGCGATCATTGGCGGGATCATCGGCGGCATTGCCACACCCACGGAATCCGCCGCCGTCGCCTCGGTCGTGGCGTTTGTGATCGGCTGGCTGCTCTATCGAGAGCTCGACCCCAGCAAGCTGTTCGACATGTTCCGCCGCACCGCCATGAATGCGGCGCTGATCATCTTTATGATCGCTGCCGCGAACGTGTTCGGCTGGGTCATCATCTACGAGGCCGTGCCGCAGCGCTTGGCGAGTTTCATCACGACGATCACGCAAAACCCGTTCCTGTTTCTGCTGATCGTTAATGTCGTCTTGCTGTTCGTTGGGATGGTGATCGACGGGATCGCCGCGATCATTCTGGTCACGCCGATCCTGCTGCCCATTGCCATCGAAAGCTATGGGATCAGCCCGTATCAGTTTGGCGTTGTAATCTCGTTGAACCTGGTTTTGGGCCTGCTGACCCCGCCGGTGGGTGTCGGGCTCTATATCGCCAGCGCGATGGGGGAAACGCCGACGGGCCGCATCCTGAAAGCGCTGTGGCCCTTCCTGATCGCGGTCGCCTGTGTGTTGGTGTTGCTCAGCTATTTCCCGATCTTGTCGACCGCGCTGATCGACTAGTTGCCCGCCAGGATATCCGCCTCGGCCCTGAGCGCCTCCAGCAGAACTTGCGCGGCAGGTGACAGATGCGCCGTGCCGCGATGGGTGACGCCCGTGGGGCCAGAGCCGAAGGGCAGGATGTATTCCAGCCGAACCAGCGCGCCGTGACGCCGGTCGGGATCTACCGCATGGCGCGGGGCGATGCCAATCATCTGGCTGTTTTGCAGTAGCGTGCGATTGGTCAGATAGCTGACGCTTTCCACGACCATCGGCGGTTGATATTGGCCCTGATCCACAAATACCTCTTCGATCTGCCGCCGCAGCGTGGTTTCGGGCGGCGGAAGGATCCAGCCAAAGGGTTTCAGGTCGTCGAAGCTGAGGCCGCGCTGATCGGCCAGCGGATGATCCCGGCCCGCGATCAGATAGACGCTGTCGACGCTCAGCCGTTCCTGGTGCAGGTCGCGCCGGTGACGGTGGGTCGGCAAACGGCCCAGCACCATATCGATCTCGCCCGAGCGGAGGCGCGGCATCAGCACTTCATTGGTGCCTTCGATCACTTTGAAGGTGATATTGGGCCGGTCGTTCAGCACGCGGGCGATCGCCATCGGCAATAGCTGCGCAGCCCCCGCGACCAGCGTGCCAATCACCACCCGACCCGCGGCGCCATCGGTCAGATCACCCATCTCCTGCGCGGCATGGCCGAGTTGCGTGAAGATCACCTGCGCATGGTGGATCAGCACCGCGCCCTGGGCCGTGGGCAGGGCGCCGCGATTGGTGCGCTGGAACAGATCCGCGCCCAGATCGGCCTCCATATCCTTGATCATCCGCGTCGCGGCGGGTTGTGAGATATGCAGCGCCTGGGCGGCAGAGCGGATGTTTTCATGCTGGCCCACAGCGATCAAAAGCTGCAATTGCTTGAGGCGAAGGCGCCCCAAGGCGCGTTCGGCGGATGCGGCGCTGCGGCTCATTTACAAAAACCCCCAAGGACGGGCGGCTTGGCGTAAGGCTGCCACCGCGGACATGGCCGCCAGGGCCGATGATTTTGGATTGTCGGGCAGGCTGGTGCCAGTCAGCGTGAAATGGCAGGTGCCGAATGCGCCCTCCGCTCGGATCTCATGGCTGTTTCCGATGGCCTCAGGGTCAGCGATCAACTGCGTCTGCGTGGCGTCGAACCCCGTACCGGCCAGGGCAACGGCCGCCGCGACATTGGCATTTTTGGGATAGCGGAGCGCCGCTTCGCGGGCCGTGCCGTCGAAATGGAGGGCGGCGGTGGTCAAATGGTCCAGGTCCAGGCTGTGCTCGGCAGGGGATCCGCGCCATCCGGCGGGTGGTTTGCGACCGGTATAGGTGACGTGGGTCAGCCCGCCGACTTGTGCGGCGCGCAACACGTCCAGCGCACCGATGGCGCCGCTTGCCAGATGCAACTTGGCGCCGCCTCGCTCTGCCGCTTTGGTCAGTGTGTTGAACAAGGCGTCATCGGCCAAGGCCCCGAGCGATAGGGTCACCACATCGATGCCGGCCGTCAAAGCCTCGGGTCCGTGGGCCGATAGGCCTGGATGACCGGCACAATCCACAAGCAGATCGACTTCACCCAGATCCGCCAAACGCGTCACGCCGCCGGGCCGATCTGTTCGCGTGACAAAACCTGTCAGCTTTGCCACCGGATCCTGGGCGACCTGATCGGCAACGTATGTTGCGATTGCGCCCGATCCGATGATGCCGATTTTCATCCACGATTTCCCTTGGTCTGAGTTCCGCTTTTCTTATCACGGGATCGGTTAGGTATCCAGATTTCTGATATCTGTGGCCTGAATAAGAGTTTTGCGCCCCGCCGCTGTCATGGTTTTTTGCGGATATGATACGCCGCCCCACGGATCTGATCGGTGCCGCTCTTCCCGATGCGGAAGCGCCTCTGCGTTTGCGTGGAGAGGCATGTTATGTCGCCGATATTCCGTTGGTCGATCCGCTGCATCTGGCCTTTCTGCGGAGCCCGATCGCCTGTGGATATCTTGTGGATATCAGGGCGGAGGCGGCCTTGGCGTTGCCGGGCGTTGCGGCAGTCCATACCGGTGTCGATGTGGCCCATCTGGGGGATCTGTCGATCAACGAGGTGCTGCCGCTGTCGTGTAACCCGCCTTACGACATTCTTGCAAAAGACTCCGTCTTTGGGGTCGGGCAACCCATCGCGGCCGTCTTGGCCACAACCGCCCATGCCGCCGCAGACGGGGTCGAGGCGCTGGAGGTCGAGATCACCGAAGCGTCGATGCCGGAGGCACGGCGGGTCGCCGCTCAGCGATGGCAAAGCGGAAATGTCGAACAGGCCTTTTCGGATGCGGCCTATATCGTTGACGCACAGATCCACCATGCCCGCGTCGCACCATCGCCGCTTGAGGGGCGTGCAATTGCAGTGATGCCTGAAGAAGATCAGGTAACAATTTGGTATTCCACACAAACTCCGCATCGAACACGTTCGGAATTGGCGCGGATCCTGGGTGTGGATGCGGACAGGTTGCGTGTGATCGCACCCGATGTCGGTGGCGCGTTTGGCATGAAAGGATCGCTCTATCCGGAAGAAGTGTTCGCCGTCTGGGCCGCCATTCGGCACCACCGTCCGGTGCGATGGATTGCTTCGCGTAGTGAAGATTTTGCATCCGCAACGCATGGGCGCGGGCTGACATGTCACGGGCGTTTGGCCATGAATGGCGATGGCAGATTCCTTGCTGTTCAGGCTCGGATATCCGCGCCCGTGGGGGCGTGGATCCCCAATTCCGGCCTGGTTCCGGCATGGAATGCGGCGCGCATTCTGCCAGGCCCCTACGATGTGCCGCGCTTGGACCTGGAAACAGAGGCCGTCCAAGTCCCACTGGCGCCTGTGGGTATCTATCGCGGAGCCGGTCGACCGGAAGCCGCCTGTTTGATGGAACGCCTGGTGGACAAGGCGGCGCGGGTCAGCGGGATGGATCCGCTGGATATTCGCCGTCGCAACCTTGTTCCGAAAAATGCTCTGCCTATGCGGACACCCACCGGAAACCTTCTGGATTCCGGCGATTACACCGGCGCTTTGGACAAGGTGACAAACTCTGCTTCATATGTCGACTTTGTCAAACGACGAGATGCACATCGTTCCAACGGCCAGATCGCTGGCATTGGCTTGGCGGTCTATCTGGAACCCTCCGGGGAGGGCTTCGAGACCGCCTGCGTGACGTGGAACGGCGATGGCTCCGTGCGGATCGCCAGTGGATCGTCCAGCCAAGGCCATGGTCGTGCCACCGCCTATGCGCAAATTGCGGCGGAGATCCTAGAGGTGCCTTTTGAAAAAATTGAGGTTTTCTATGGAGATACCGCCACTTGCCCAGCCGGTATCGGGGCCGTCGCGTCTCGGGCCACATCAATTGGCGGCAGTGCCGTGTATCGTGCGTGCGAACAATTGCGGGCGCGTCATCTGGAGGGAGAACACCTCCCCCTGACAGAGGATGTCAATTATGTCACCGAGGGTCAGGCTTGGGGCTATGGTGTGTATCTGCTTTCGATTCATATCGACTCCGATACCGGTGAAATCGACGTGTCCGACGTTGTTGCGCTGGACGATGCCGGGCGCCTGGTGAACCCGTCTTTTGCCGAAGGTCAGGTGCGTGGCGGGTTCGCGCAGGGCGTTGGGGCGGCCCTCATGGAACAGGTGCGCTACGATGACGACGGACAATTGCTGACCGGATCCTTGATGGACTATGCGCTGCCCAGGGCCTCGGATATCCCCGCTTTACTTCTCCACACGACAGAAAACCCAAGCCCCTTCAATGTGTTGGGAGCAAAAGGTATTGGCGAAGCGGGCACGATCGGGGCACCAGCAGCGATTTTAAACGGTGTTCTGGATGCTCTGGCTCCGTTTGGGATTGATGAGATCGATATGCCCTTGACGCCGTGCCGGATTTGGACGGCGCTGCAACGCGCAAAGGAAAAAACACAATGAAATACAGCCGCTTAGATGCGAAAGACCACGCGCGGGAGCATATGCGCGGGATTTGGGCAGCCTGCCTGAACCCGTTCACACCCGATGACGCGCTGAATGAGACGGGATTGCGCGCCAATATCCGGCATTGGGTGGACGATCTGAACATCCAGGGTCTGTTCATTGCGGGCAAACAAGGCGAGTTCTTTTCGATGTCGCTTGATGAGCGCAAACGCAATTTCGAGATCGCCGTGGATGAATGTAACGGGGCGGCGGGAACGATCATGTCGGCCTCTGACCAGAACTTTGACACCGTTGTCGAGCTGGCCCGCCATGCCCAGAATTGCGGAGCCGACTACGTTGTCGTCCATGCGCCGGTTCTTCATTTCGTCACGCACCAAGATGATATTTTGTTTAATTATTATAAGGCGTTGTGCGAGAGAGTTGAGATAGGAATTGCGATGTGGAGCCACCCGGATTCCGGCTACCTGATGTCGCCGCAGCTTTGTGTGCGCATCGCGGAGCTGCCGAATATTGTGGCGATCAAATACTCGGTCCCCCGTGCGATGTACGCCGAATTGACCCGGCTGGCGGGCGACAAGATCCATGTCTCAACCGCCTCAGAGGTGGATTGGTTGGACAATATCGAAGAGCTTGGGTGGCAGCTATACCTCTGTTCATCACCGCCTTATCAACTGCAATCCAAGGTCGATCAGCGCATGAACGACTATACGCGCTTGGCATTTGACGGTCAGTTTGAACAAGCACGCAAAATCCGTGACAGTTTGGACCCGGTGCGCGACGCGTTCCGGCGCACAAAACCGGCCGATAAGCCGCAGGCCCATGGGAAGTACTGGCAAGATTTGCTGGGCCAGGTTGGCGGGCCGGTGCGTGCGCCGATGTTGAATCTGACGGAGGCGGAAAAAGACGCCACCCGCGCCGCGTTCGAGGCGTGTGGTTTGCAGGTGTAAACACTGTGGAGGGATTGCGACCAGAACGTCAGTATTCGACTGACATAGCTGACAGAACTTGCGTCGCATGTTCACCGCATGGTGCGGCGCAAGAGGGGCAACTTTGATCGACGAAAAGCGACCAAAACATGTAATTTCAATGCATTGAAGCCGTTCCGTACCGGGGTTCCCTATGACCTTATGGCGCGGCGGCGGTCACCTCGACCTCGACGAAGAACTCCGGACGGGTAAAGCCCGAAACGATGACAAGTGTTGACGCTGGCAACCGGCGGATGTCGGACAACCAGGCGTCCCGCGCCGCCATATATCCGGCCATATGCTCCCGCCCCGTCACAAAGGCATTGATCCGGATGACATCGGCTGCGCCCATTTGCGCCTGGGCCAAAATGGCCGCGCAATTCTCGAAGCACAAAGCGGCTTGCGCTTCGGCCCCCTCCGGGATCGTGCCATCTGCGGCAAGCGGCAGTTGGCCTGATGTTACCACCAACCTGTAGCCCGCCGGGATTTCGACGCCATGGGCATATCGAGCGAAAGGCGGGGCGATGTCAGTGGGCTCTAGAACACGCATAACCTCTTCAGACAGCCTGCGCTCGCTGAGATCAAGCAATGTCTTTACAAAATCCTAACGCTTGGGTCTCGCGCTGTGCTAATCCATTAAGCAAATTGCACAAAAAGCGCCCAAGAACTGGGCGCCAGCTTTGACAAATTGGGCCTGGAGGGGAGCGATGCATGGCGAGCCTGTCTGCCCTGCGCACAATGCTAGCGAAAATAGAGGGGGAATCTATGAACAACCGCATTGCAACGACCGCTGGCCTTTTGGCGGCAACCGCGCTGGCAGGCGCACCGGCTTTGGCCGATGGCCATCTGACAGCGGTGTCTTTCGGCACGAATTGGGTCGCACAGGCCGAACATGGCGGCTTTTACCAATCGGTCGTCGACGGCACCTACGCGGAATGCGGGTTGGACGTGACCATCGTGCCAGGCGGTCCGCAGGTGAATAACACCGCTTTGATGCTGGCGGGGCGTATCGACTTCTATATGGGCGGCCATTTGGATGCCTATTTTGCAGCGGCCGAAGGGCTGCCAATCGTGAATGTGATGGCCTCGTTCCAAAAGGATCCGCAGGTGATCCTGACCCATCCCGACCGCGTTGCGTCATTTGAAGAGATGGCGAGCGACGACTTCACCATGATCGTGCAGGACAGCGCGGTTTATTATGAATGGATGAAAGCGGCCTACGGGTTCACCGATGAACAACGGCAAAGCTACACATTCAATTCCGCGCCGTTCATCGTGAACACGGATGCGGGGCAGCAGGGCTATCTGTCGTCCGAACCTTTCGCCGTTGAGCGCGAAACCGGCTGGGCGCCCGATGTCTGGCTGATCGCGGATGCCGGATACGGCGCCTATTCCACCACGATCCAGACCCTTCGCCCGACCTTGGAAGAGCGCCCGGAGGTCGTGGAATGCTTCGTGACCGGGTCGATCCTGGGTTGGTACAATTACCTTTACGGGGACAATGCCGCCGCGAACGAGCTGATCATGACGGACAATCCCGACATGACCCAAGAGGCGATCGACTTCGCCATTGCGGCGATGCTGGAAAACGGCATCGTCGACAGTGGTGATACGCTGGAGCTTGGCATCGGCGCGATGACCGAAGAGCGGATGGCCGATTTCTATGAACAAATGGTCAGCGCTGGCGTGCTGGAAGACGGCTTGGACTACAGCGTGTCCTACGATCTGAGCTACATCAATCAAGGCCTCGGCCTGGATCTGCGCCCCGAATAACACGCCATACGTCAAGATTTCCCCGCGCGGTATTCCCTGCGCGGGGCAGACCAAAACGGACCCGCCATGCCCGTCGTTGCCGACGCCAGGCCCATAGCCCAAACGATCTTGCGGATGCAGGAGGTCGACAAGACCTTCGCTGGCAACGTCGTCGCGTTGCGGCGGATGTCGATGGATGTACGCCAGGGTGATTTCATCTCATTGCTGGGGCCGTCGGGTTGCGGAAAATCCACGGCCTTGCGGCTGATCGCGGGGCTGATGCGCCCGACCTTGGGGCGGATCGATTGGCAGACCGAGGGCGGGGGCGACGATCTGGGCGTGGTGTTCCAAGAGCCCACCTTGATGCCCTGGGCAACGGTCGAAAAGAATGTCTGGCTGCCGTTTCGGTTGCGGGGCAAGTCGTTGTCGGCCTGCCGGGATCAAATCCACGAGGCGCTGGAACTGGTTGGATTAAAGGGCTTCGAGCGGCGCTATCCGCGCGAATTGTCAGGCGGCATGAAAATGCGTGTCTCGATTGCGCGCGCCCTGGTGACGAACCCCCGTTTGATCCTGATGGACGAGCCCTTTGCCGCCCTCGATGAGATCACACGTCAAAAGCTGAACGACGATCTTTTGGCGCTGAAGGCGAAGACCAATGCGACGGTGATTTTCGTCACTCATTCCGTGTTTGAGTCGGTCTTTTTGAGTGACCGCATCCTGGTGATGGCCGCCCGCCCCGGACGGGTTGTCGCCGAAATCGACGTGCCCGAGCCCTATCCGCGTGGGGCGGCATGGCGCAATTCGCACGCCTATGTGGAGACGGCGCAGCGGACATCCGAGGCGCTGCAGCGGACATTGCATCCTGAAACGGAGGCTCTCTGACATGGCCAGTTTTGAAGAGCCGCGCGTTCAGATCAATGCGCCCCCCAAAGGCCCTCTATTCGATGCGGAAGAAGAGCGTCTCGCGCGCCGCAAGCGGACGGAGGCGATTGCCCGTTGGGTCGTGCCCATCGTTGTGATGGTGATCGCAATCGTCTGGTGGGATCGCCTTGTCGTGTGGAACGAGATCCCCCACTACGTTCTGCCGGGCCCCGGTCTGGTGGTTGAGACACTTTGGACAGATCGCGCCATTTTGTTCTCTGCGCTATTGGTGACCCTGAAGATTACCGCGCTTGCACTGCTTGTGGCGGTGATCGGCGGGGTCGGGCTGGCGATCCTGTTTGCGCAGTCGAAATTTGCCGAGATGTCGTTTTCGCCTTTTGCGGTGATTTTGCAGGTGACGCCCATTGTCTCCATCGCGCCACTGATCTTCATCTACATCGAAAACCGGCTGATCGGTTTGTTGCTTTGCGCCTGGATCGTGGCGTTTTTTCCGGTGCTGGCGAATACGACGCTGGGCCTGAAGTCGGCCGATCACAATTTGCAGGATCTTTTTTCGATCTACCGCGCCAATCGCTGGCAGCGGCTGATCCATCTGCAATTACCATCGGCGCTGCCTTACTTCCTAGGCGGCTTGAAGATCGCGGGCGGTCTGGCGCTGATCGGGGCCGTGGTTGCAGAATATGTGGCGGGGTCGGGTGGTTTGGCCTCTGGCCTGGCCTTCCGCATTCTGGAAGCGGGCTATCGCCTGAACATCCCGCGTATGTTTGCCGCCCTGATCCTGATCGCGAGCACCGGCGTTATGATCTATGCCGCGACATCTTTAATCAGCCACCTCGCCTTGCGCAAATGGCACGAATCCGCGCTGAAACGGGAGTAATATTTGGACTTTAAGGCTCTGCCCACTGGCGATGTGCGACTGCAGAATGTGACGATCCCCGGATGTCTGATCGGCCGAAGCGGGCTGATCCGAACCGATCTGAGCGTAGTGAATGGAACCCTGGCCGAGGCAGGTGGCACGCCCGTCGATATGGGCGGTGCGATGGTGTTTCCATGCTTTATTGATATGCATACTCATCTTGATAAGGGGCATATCTGGCCGCGGTCTCCCAATCCCGATGGGACGTTTATGGGCGCGTTGGAAACCGTGCGCGCCGACAAGCCCGGCAAATGGGATCATCGCGATCTACCGCCGCGGATGGAGTTTAGCCTGACCTGCGCCTATGCCCACGGCACCCGCGCGATCCGCACGCATTTGGACTATTTCGGTGACACCGAAGAGGCGCGTGTGTCTTGGGAGGTCTTTGCAAAGATCCGGGACGCATGGGCCGGGCGGATTGATCTGCAAGCTGCGGTTCTGACGGGCATCGATATGGCCCAGGATCAGGGCGCGCTGGACCGCTGCGCCGATCTGGTCGCCGATCATGGCGGCATCTTGGGCGCCGTGACCTATCCCGAAGACGGGCTTGAGACCTGGCTGCGCGCCTATATCGAGGCGGCGGCGGATCGTGGCTTTGCTCTGGATTTCCACGTGGACGAAACCATGGATCCGCAGGTGAACACCCTTGAGGCCGTCGCTCGTTTGACACTTGAGACGGGCTTTGTCGCACCTGTCACTGTGGGCCATCTCTGTTCGCTGAGCACAATGCCAGAGGCCGAGGCGCTTCACACGCTCGACCTGGTGGCGAAGGCCGGGTTGCATGTGGTCAGCCTGCCGATGTGCAACCTCTATCTGCAAGATCGTCATGGCGGGCGGACGCCGCGCAATCGCGGTATCACGCTGGTCCATGAGATGAAGGCGCGCGGCATCAATGTCAGTTTTGCGTCGGACAACACGCGCGATCCGTTTTACGCCTATGGCGACATGGATATGATCGAAGTGATGCGCGAGGCGACGCGGATCGGACATTTGGACCATTCCGACGAGGATTGGACCCGCGCTTTTTTGGACAATCCGGCGACGGCGTGCGGCTTTGCGGCGCCGTCAATTGCGCCAGGCGCGCCAGCCGATCTGGTGATCTGTCGCGCCAGAACCTGGACCGAGCTGTTCGCGCGCCCGCAATCCGACCGCATCGTCATGCGCAAGGGGTGGGCGATTGACCGCACGCTTCCCGATTATGCTGATCTTGATTACCTGATGGAGGCCCCATGAACATCCAAGCAGCCATCGACGCCCTGACCGAAAAGGGCATAGATATCGACCTGAACCCGGCCTCGGTCAAATCCAAATCACGCGATTTCTTCTGGTATTCTCCGGTTTTGAAGGATCGGATTGACCATGTGGTGGCCGACTTTGTGGCGACGCCGACGTCAGAGGCGCAAGTGATCGAAGTTTTGGCGACATGTTATGCCCACGACGTGCCGGTCACCACGCGCGGAACTGGGACCGGTAATTACGGGCAGGCGATGCCTCTGGCGGGGGGCTGTGTGTTGCATCTGCATAAGATGAATGCGGTCAAAGATATTCAGCCGGGTCGCGTGGTGGTCGAGCCGGGATGTCTGCTGAAGGATCTGGACGCCGCCTGCAACGAAACAGGCCAGGAAATCCGCATGTATTCAAGCACATGGGCCACCGCGACGATCGGGGGGTTCATTGCTGGTGGGTCGGGCGGTGTTGGCTCTGTCCGGTGGGGCAGTTTGCGGGATCCGGGCAATATCATCCGTTTGCGCGTGGTGACGATGGAGGAAACGCCGCGTGTGTTGGAGATCACCGGCGATGATCTTCACCGCGTCAGCCACGCCTATGGGACCAACGGGATCATCACAGAAATCGAGATCCCTTTGGCCGCGGCCTATGATTGGGTCGGGATTTTCGTGGCGTTCGACAGCTATGAGGCGGCGCTGGACTATTCCTACGATCTGGCCTCGTGCGACGGGCTATTGCTGAAGCTTGTGACCGTGTTTGAGGCCCCGATTGCCAAGGATTATTTCCAGCGCGTCGCGCCCCATGTGGAGGCATCAGACGCGCTTGTCGCCCTGATGGTGGCGCCGCATTCCATGCCGGGGTGGGAGACCTTTACCGAGGCGACCGAGGGGCGTGTGATTTATCGCTCTGACGACAATGATTGGGCGAAGACGCCTGGCCATGTCTTCGAATATGGCTGGAACCACACCACCTTGCGCGCGCTGAAGGTTGATCCGTCGATCACCTATCTGCAGATCGCCTATGGCACCGAGGATCCCGTGGCGCTGGCCAAGAAAATGCGAGACCTGTTGAGCCCCGAGATCCTGCAACACAATGAAATTACGCGTCAAAACGGTAAGGTCGCGGTGGGCGGGCTCACCCTTGTCAAGTTCACCAGTGA
The DNA here is from genome assembly GCF_037544085.1 of Gymnodinialimonas mytili. Lineage (NCBI taxonomy): Bacteria > Pseudomonadati > Pseudomonadota > Alphaproteobacteria > Rhodobacterales > Paracoccaceae > Gymnodinialimonas > Gymnodinialimonas mytili. The sequence goes on along the minus strand of NZ_JBBIFW010000001.1, from coordinate 464,914 downwards.
GGAGCGGCTGGATGAAATCATCGCGCTTCATGAGGCGAATGGGGCGATGAATTTCAACCCGCATCGCTATACGTTGGAAGAGGGGGGGCGCCAATCCGTCGATCAGCGCCAGCTCGATTTCAAACGCGAGGCGGACCCCAAGGGTCTGCTCAATCCCGGCAAGATGATTGCTTGGGACGACCCGAATTGGTCCTATGACCGGATGTATGCCTGGCCTGGATTGCAACCCAAGACCGCCGCCGAGTAGATGCGCCGCGCCCATGTCATATTTGCCCATCCGGTGCCCGAAAGCCTGAACGCGGCTGCCCATGACGTGGTGGTGCAGACGTTGATCGCGCAGGGCTGGGATGTGGATGATTGCGATCTGAATGCCGAGGGGTTCGATCCGGTCATGACCGTCGAGGAACGGCGCAACTACCACAACCTTGCGATCAACACGGCGCCGGTCCAGAGCTACGTGGATCGTTTGCGCGCCGCCGATGCCGTTATTTTCTGTTTTCCGGTTTGGAATTTCGGCTATCCGGCCATCCTCAAAGGCTGGTTTGACCGTGTGATGCTGCCGGGCGTGTCTTTCACGATGGCCGATGGGCACCTGACGCCCTGTCTGGAAAATGTGAAGAAGATCGCGGCTGTCACCACCTATGGCTCCACGCCGTGGCGGGCGTTTCTGGCGGGGGACCCACCCAAAAAACTGCTGACCCGGGTCGTTTGGGGTACGGTGCGACCGGAGAAAATCCGATATATTGCCCAATATGGCATGAACACGATCACACGACACGGGTGTGAAGCGTTCTTGTCCCGAGTGAAATCCGAAATGGAGGCTTTTTAGAATGCGCGCGCTTGTCGTTTATTGTCATCCCAAAGAGGGTTCGTTTGCCTCTGCTGTCCGCGACACGATACTGGACAGGCTGCGCGCTGCGGGGGCCGAAACGCGCTTGCGCGATCTCTATGCCGAGGGGTTCCAGCCGGTGCTGACCCGCGACGATCTGGACTGCTATCTGGATTGCGAGAAGAATCGTGAGCCGGTCAAGGACCACGTGGCCGATCTGCAATGGTGTGACACGCTGATCTTCGTCTATCCCACCTGGTGGTACGGCCTGCCGGCGATGCTGAAAGGGTGGCTCGACAGGGTTCTGTTGCCCGATGTGGCGTTTCTGATGCCGAAGACCGAGGGGGAAACGATCCGGCCGGGCCTGCATCATATCGAACGGTTGGGCGTGTTCACGACATGTGGCGCATCATGGTGGCTGACCCGTCTGGTTGGGGCACCGGGCAAGCGCACATTGATGCGCGGGGTTGGCTTTTTGATGAAACGTCGTGCATCCAAGGTCTTCGCGGCGACGTTTTTGATGGACAGTGCAACGCCAGCGCAGTTGCAGAAACACCTGACCACGGTTGCGGCCAAGATGGATCGTTTGATGGGCGCCAAAGCCGCGGCGCCGGTCATGTCGCGGGCGCCCGCCGAATGACCCGCAGCCGTTACTGGATCGACTATCCGGCAACGGATCTGAGAATCGATCCGGACCGCACGATTGCTATTTTGCCCACCGCCGCCGTGGAACAGCACGGGCCGCACCTGCCGGTTGGTGTGGATACGATGATCAATCAGGGGCTCTGTGACCTACTGGTGGAGCGCTGCCCCGAGGACTTGGATATCCGTCTTCTGCCGATCCAGGCGGTGGGCAAATCGAACGAGCATATCTGGGCGCCGGGCACGCTGACACTCTCTGTCGAAACCGCCATCAAGGCCTGGACCGAGATTGGTCTATCGGTAGCGCGCGCTGGCGTGCGCAAGATGCTGATCGTGAATTCCCATGGCGGGAATATGGATATGAACTCGATCATCGCGCGCGAATTGCGGGTGCGGGCGGGCATGTTCTGCGTGCGGATGGGCTGGGGCGCCGGTGGTATGCCGGAAGGCGTCTATTCCGCGCAAGAGGCCGCGCAGGGGATCCATGGCGGCGATAACGAGACCTCTCTGATGCTACATTTTCGGCCAGATACGGTGGATATGTCCAAGGCGCAGGATTTCCGCTGGACCCATGATCAGGGGCAGATCCCGCCTATCGGCCCGATTGCCCATGGCTGGATCGCATCGGATGTGCATCCAGACGGCGTGGCGGGCGAGGCGCATCTGGCCAGTGCCGAGAAGGGACGTGTGACCGCCGAGCATTATGTGGCGGGTGCCATCGAGGTCTTGCAGAAGATCGCTGCGCAGCCGTTGGATCGGTTCGGCGCCGTCGATCTGCGCTACGAATGACCCGCACATAGCCTTACACCCGACGGCTTACCGCTAGGGTGCCGCCAAAGCATGGGCGGTAAAGTCTGCGATCTCCTCAGGCGATGCCTTTTGGCCGGTGAAGTGCTCCAAGAAACCGGCGAGGCGCGACATGCGCAAAGCGATGTCTTCATGAAGCTCAAGGGCATGGTAGCCGATTTGCATGAAATAGAGGATACGCGCGCGGATATCGGCCTCGTCATTCGGATAGCCATGGGCGCCGTACATCGCGCGCACCGCGTTCAAACGTGCGCTGTCGGCGGCGTCGATCCGCGCCCGTACCGTGCTGTCGCGACGGGACCATTCGCGCACCGCAAAATCCAGATGTGGATCAAACAGACGATCATCGACAAAACATCGGAAGAAATTGCACAAGGCCGCGGTGATACTGGGGGCGGGCAGGGCGCATTGGCGCAAAATGGGTGCGGTGTTCCGGGCCTGCCAATCATCCAGTAGCGCCGCCAAAAGATCGGCGCGGGACCCAAAATACCAATAGAAGGACGAGCGTGAAACGCCGAGCCGATTGGCAAGCGTCAGGATCTTCACATCGGCCGCGCCGGAGGCGATCAGAACCTCGCGCGCAGTGTTGATCCAATCCTCCCGCGTGACTTTGACATGACCGGTCAGCGGCGCTTTTCCGGGGTCATCGCGGTGTAAGATCGGATCAGGACGGGCCATGGATCAGCTTTCTGGCAAGGCGCCACCTTCGGCGGTGCGTCGGGCAATATGGGCGCGTAAGGCACCAACACGATCTGGATCAAGCGCCGGTTGCGGCGGATCTGCAAGGATTTCCTGCCAAACATCGCGCGCCCGGGTCGAGGCATCGCGCGCACCGCGTTCCGTCCACGTGCCGAAATTGGCGTAGTCATGCACGATGGGTTCGTAAAACTCGGTCGGATAGCGTGCCATGGTCTGGCCTGTGGCAAAGAAATGTCCGCCAGGGGCGACTTCGGCCAAGGCGTCAAGGCCAATCTCGGCGTCGCCTGCCTGGGCGCCCGCACAAAGCTCGGCCACCATATTCAGCACCTCGACATCGGTGATGAGCTTTTCGTAGGAGACCGTCAGGCCGCCTTCCAGCCATCCTGCGGAGTGAATGATCACCGTCGCCCCGGCCATCAGACAGCCCCAAAGCCCAAACTGGTTTTCATTGGCCGCCTGAACATCATTTGAGTTCGCGGCAGACCCCGCTGCCGAGCGCCACGGCAGCCCAAGGAACCGCGCCAACTGACCTGCCGCAAGCGAGGCCTGGAAATGGGCGGGCGTGCCGAAGGCCGGAGCGCCTGACCGCATATCCACATTGGAACTGAAGGTGCCATAGCAGACCGGTGCGCCTGGTTTGACAAGCTGGGTCAGGGTAAGCGCGGCCAGCGCCTCGACATGGCTCAGCGTGATCGCCCCGGCCACCGTGATCGGAGCCATGGCACCCATCAGTGTGAAAGGCGTGATGATCGAAATCTGTCCGGCGCGCGCAAAATCGATCAGGCCCTGTGCCATCGGAACATCTAGGGTGCGCGGTGAGTTGGTGTTGATGATCGTGTAGCAATGGGGATGCGCGGCAAAGTCCGCATCGCTGACCCCGCGGAAATCGCGCAGCATCTCAAAACTGTCCATCACCTGCGGCGTGCCACGGGAGAAGATGAAAGGGAACTTGTCACTTTCGGTGAGCTGACAATCGAGGGTGAAGTAGTGGCGCAGATGGGTCGGGACGTTTTGTGGTTCGACCAGCGGTGGCAGCATTTGAAAGACATCGAAGGCCTGGGTCAGCTGGATCAACTCGCGAAAGTCGCTGTCGCGGCCCGGCCGACGGCCTCGGATCTCATCATGGGCGTGAGGGGCACCTGCGCCGGGTTGAAAAACCAGGCTGCCTAGTTCCAGCGTGATGTCGCGATCCCGCGCACCGGCCCGGCCGTCGATCTTTCGGGGCGCGGTGGCGAGGGCCGCCTCGACGATCTCACGCCCGATATGGACCATGTCCCCGTCGACGCGAGCGCCCGACGCGGCAAAGATCTGCCGCGCCTGGGGCAACAGGAGCTTGATCCCCAACCGCTCCAACACATCCAGCGCGGCCTCGTGGATCGCTTCGATCCGGTCGCTGGAAAAGACCTGCATCGGTGGAAACGGGTTCTTGAGATGTCGGTAATTCGGCGCGCGTTCGCTGGGGCGGTGGCCTGTGCGCGCCCCGCTGCGGCGTCGGTTGCTCATCGGCGCATCGCCGTACCGGCGGGATCGTAGGGGGATGCGGGGACCACCGTCGCCCCGCGCTCGACACCGACGATATGGGTGCTGAGCGCCGTGCCCACGGCTGCGACATCGGCATCGACCAACGCCATGGCGAGAGACTTCTGCACGCTGTGCCCATACCCGCCCGAGGTGATGAAGCCCACCTTGTGGTCATTGTTCCAAATCGGTTCATATCCCGTGGCGTCGGCGTCACCATCGGCGATCTCCAACGTCACCAGGCGGCGCTGCGGCCCATTGCCATCCCGTTCGGCGAGAGCCTTTTCGCTGCCGATGAACTCTTTCTCCCAATCGATCCAGCGATCCATGCCGGTCATACCTGCGGTGTAGCCTTGGGTGAATTCGGCCGACCAGATCCCGAAGCTTTTCTCAAGGCGCAGCGACAGAAGCGCGTTGAAGCCAATCTCGCGGATGCCCTCATCGGCGCCTGCCTCCAGCAGCATCTGGCGCAGGGTGATGTGATCGCCATAGCGGCAGTTGATCTCATAGCCGCGCTCGCCGGTCACAGACAGACGGGCCACGCGGGCCCGGATCAAACCGACATCGAATGTCGCGCAGCCCATGAACGGCATTGGGCTGAGATCGTTGGTGACCAGCTTCTGTAGGACAGTGGCGGATTTCGGACCTGAGAGGGAAAAACCGCAATATTCCTCGCCCAGATCACGGATCTGAACACCCTCTGTCAGGTGGTCGTTGAACCAGCGCATGTGCCAGGCACGCAGGTAGTAAGATCCCATGATCCACCACGTCCCGTCGCCCCAATTGAACAACGTCAGGTCCCCCATAAGACGCCCGCTGGGCGCCAGCATGGGGGCCAGTTTTGCGTGGCCCGGTTTGGGCAGGCTGGAGGCCATCATTCTGTCAAGCCACGCCTTAGCATTCGATCCGCTCACCTCGTAGCGGCTGAAGCCCGTTATATCGAGCAGCCCCACATTTTCACGGACCGCTTTGCATTCCTCGGCTACGATGTCGTGGGCGTTGGAGCGTTTGAGGGTCAGGGTTTCTTCGAAATCCGGGTCAGGTGCGAAGTAGAGCGGCACTTCCAGATCCCAGCTTTGGCCCCAACGGCACCCGGCGGCATCCATATCCGAATAAGCGGGTGCGCGTTTCAAGGGCCGTCCGGCAGGGAGTTGCTCGTTCGGGTAGGACATCACGAAGCGGCGCGAGTAAAACTGGCCGGTCGTCTGGCGAATGTATTCGCGGTTCTCGGCGAATGTGCCGTATCGCGCGACATCCATGGCGTAGGTGTCGGCTTCGGGCTCTCCATAGATCATCCATTCTGCAAGGCTTTTGCCGACGCCACCGCCTTGCAGAAAGCCCGCCATCACGGCGCAGGCGCACCAATAACCCCGCTTGCCGGGTACGGGGCCGACCAGCGGATTGCCATCGGGGCTGAAGGTGAAGGCGCCGTTCACCCAGGTTTTCACGCCGACCTGTTGCAGCGCCGGGTAGCGTTCAAAACCGAGGATCAGCTCGTGTTCGATCCGTTCGGTCTGTTCCTGGAACAGCTCCATCCCGTAGTCCCAGGGCGCGCCATCCATCGCCCAATGCTCGTGATTGATCTCGTAAATGCCGAGGAGTACGCCCTTTTGATCCTGGCGCAGATAGGTGAATCCTTCGAGATCTACAGTCATCGGCATCTCGTGATCGAGCTGTTCAAGCTGCGGGATCGTGTCAGAGATCAGATAATGGTGTTTGAGCGGTGAGACCGGCAACTCGATCCCAGCCATACGGCCAAGCTGTTTCGCCCAGAGCCCGGCCGCATTGACCACATGCTCGCAGGTGATTGTGCCCTTGTCGGTGACGACCTTCCAACCATCGGACGTTTGGATCAGCTCTTCGACCTTGGTATGTTCGTAATATTCCGCGCCGCGCTTCCTGGCAGCGATGGCATAGGCGTGGACGGTGCCGGTCGTATCGACATAGCCCTCGCGATCGGCCCAAAGTGCCCCTAGGATACCGTCGGTGGACATGATGGGGCAGGCAGCTTTCGCCTCTTCGGGTGTCATCAGGTGGCAATCCTCGATGCCAATGGACTGAAAGACACGGTAGGCCGATTGAAGCCATTCCCAGCGTTCCGGCGTGCCCGCCAGGGTCAGTCCGCCGGTCATGTGTAAGCCGATATTCTGGCCGCTTTCGGCCTCGACCTCGGACAACAGGTCAATCGTGTAGGCTTGTAGCTGGGCCATGTTCGGGTCGGCGTTGAGCGCGTGGATGCCGCCTGCTGCGTGCCAGGAGGATCCGGCGGTGAGGACAGAGCGTTCCAACATCACCACATCTGTCCAGCCAAACTTTGCCAGATGATACAGCACAGACGATCCGACAACGCCGCCTCCGATCACGACAACTCTGTAGTGGGATTTCATCTGGCCCCTCCCGGACTTTCGCAGTTTGGGCCAGCTTAGAGGCGTCTGGACAGATGTGTCCAGGCTTGCTGGCGACTTCATCTGGACCGGTTTGCGACATGCGTCTTGGGGGCATGTGGATAATCGAGCCGAGCTTCTGACAAAAACGACTAACGATGTCAGAGTGACATCACGAGCTACAGGGCTCCGCAGGCGCGGGCACCCCCGGCGATACGAAGAGGCGCATGGTCACCTCACGGAAATTGGCGAAGTTCAGCCCGTCGATCTCGGTGATCTCTGGCACGCCTGGCGGTGGGGCATCGTCTAACCGGCGGGCATCGATCCAGACGCTACGACCGGTCTCGGCGGCCAGGTAGTCAAAGGCCGTTTCGGTGTCCAGGAACACGACTTCACCCCCCATATAGAAAGCGGCTGAGGGTTCCGAAAAGCCTGCAAGGGCCACGGGTGGAGCGAAACACGTATGCTGTGCCATCGCAGTTGCGATCCGCTTGGCCAAACGCAGATCTGTGGAGGCAGGTAGCGAAACCGCGGACAGCGTCCAACCGACGATGATACCGGCAAGTGCCAGGCATGTGACGGATTGTGTAAGCTCAGCCCGCCAAAGGCTGATCAACGCGCCGAAGCCAGCCAGCAACGTGATGGCGGCGCCGAACCATGCCAGCCAGGGCACGGCGTCGCCGTAGATCCATGGTGCGGCGATGAGCGCGGCGGTGAAGGCGCCCAAACCCAGCAGAAAGCCAAACCCGCCCAAGGCCGCGATCCAACGACGGAAGCGCATCTCGCCCTCGGCCAATTGCCAGAGCGCAACGGCGCCCAGCAACATCAGCGGAGGGTAAAGCGGCAAAGTGTAGTGCAACAGCTTGACCGGCACGGCTTCAAAAACCAGCCAGGCGGGCACAAGCCAGCCGAGCAGGAACGCAATGTCAGGACGTTTGCGCCCCCGCCACCCCACAATTGCCGCCATTGGCAAGATGACACTCCATGGCCAGAATGTCAGCCAGATCGTCAGCAGATAGAGGCCCGGAGGACTGCCGCTATGCTCGCCTTCGGTCGTGATCTTGTCGGTCAAGTCCGTGCCGAGCGAGGCCGACCAAAATGCACCATCAGTCACAATCGTGATTGCGATGAACCAAGGGGTGGTGAGCGCCAGCATCCACACCATGCCGGGCAGGGGACGCAAGGCGGCGAGCCATCGGAGATCACGTGCGAAGGCGCTGCACCACAAAATTGCGCCCAACACCGGCAGCGCGACCATCGGGCCTTTCAGCAAGAAGCCCGCGGCCATGGCTGTCCAGAAGATTGCCGGTGTCAGCACCGATCGTGCTTTGCCCATCCAGATGTGACCCAGCGCACCCATGGCCAGGATCACCGACAATAGCAATGCAGCATCGGTTTTCGCGGTGCGTGCTTCGGCATGGAGCATGTACACGGTTGCGCACATGATCCCGGCCAGGATCGCAGCGCGTCGACCGACAAGGGGAGTGCCGGCCCAGATCAGGGCGAAGGCGCTGAACACTCCGGCCAGATAGGAAGGCAGCCGATGCACCCAGATCGGCGTCGTGCCCTCTGCCCCGGTAAGCCAAATCGCGGCACTTTGCGCCCAGTAGATGAGGGCCGGTTTATTGTGGCGCGGTTGGTCCAATAGCCGGATATCGATGAGATCGCCGGTTTCGGCCATCTGCCGGGCGGCTTGGGCGAAACGTGCCTCGTCGCGATCCTGAACCGGCAGTTCTGCCAACCCGATGCCAAAGCTTAGCAAAGCCAGCAGCAACACCGCCCATGGCGCAAAGCGAGATGTCATTTGGTCGTATGAACGGCGTCGACGGCTTCCGTGGTTTGTTCGTCCCGGCGCGTGCGATGGATCAGCATCAAGTTGCGCGCATAGACGATGACCCCGGTGGATTGACCCAAGATAAACACCGGATCCTGCCGATAGATCGCGTAGGATAACATCAGAAGGCCGCCGCTGATCGACAGATACCAGAACGCGACGGGGACATAGGATCGCCCGGCTCGCTCAGAGGCGATCCATTGCACGATGAATCGCGATGCGAAGATAGCCTGTGCCAGGAAGCCAAGCGCCACCCACCAGAACTCTAGCCAATTGTCGATCTTGAGGAATTCAAACAGCCAGTCTTGCATCAGACACGATCCTCCGGCCTGGAAATCAAAGTTTCAGATGGCAGGACGCTGCGTTTGCGCCGGATCAGCCAAGCCACGCCGACAAGGTCACTGAGACCCACGATGGCTCTCCCTAGATTGGTGTATTTGGAGGCCCCTGCAACGCGCGGCTTGTGCGACACGTCGACATGGCCGACCTGCCAGCCGTCACGCTGAAACAGCGCGGGAAGGTACCGGTGCATGTGGTTGAAATAGGGAAGGGCAAGGTAGGCCTCGCGGCGGAACGCTTTCAAACCGCAGCCCGTGTCGCGAGTGCCATCTTTCAGCAAGGTCTTGCGCAAAGCATTGGCGGCTTTCGATGCGAGGCGTTTGTGCAAGGGGTCGTCGCGTTTGACACGTTGCCCTGCGATCAGGGCAAGGTGATCTGGACCATTCAGCAAAGGTCCGACCACCTTCGGCAGGTCTTCGGGTGGGTTTTGGCCGTCGCCATCCAGGGTCGCGATAATCGGCGCCTCGGCTGCGCGCACCGCTGCGTGGACCGCGGCAGATTGGCCAGCAGGCCGCGGATGTGTGATGATTTTCAGCAGGATATCCGGATTTGCCGCGCCGAATGTCTTAAGCGCGCTTGCAGTGCCATCGGTCGAGCCGTCATCGGTGACGCAGATCTCGAATGTACCGAGGGGACGAGCCGCCGCCACGCAGCCGCCGAGCAATACCGGGACCGTCTCTGCTTCGTTCAACATGGGTATGGCGATCGCAAATTGAGGCGCGTGTGCCGCGGTCATTGCGCCCTCCTTCAAGGTGGTTTCTCGGGGTGTATGCCGAAATCGGGATATCCGAAAGGGGGCCAAGCCGTCTGGCGATCTATCGGCGTCTCATCATCTTGGATGTCGGTCGGGTCGAGGGATGGTCAGCATCACACGGACGATTGTGTCCCGGTTTGAAGGCGTTCCAATCGTCAAAGTGCCTTTGTTTGCTCTATTGTTATTACTTTTCAATTGTTTGCGGGTTTTATCTGAGGCTGTGCGTCAAGATTCATTAATTCTTCGTTGCGATTGGCCCGGTGCCATGCGCGTCGGTTTTCAGTCGAGGTGCAGCGCAGCGTCCCTCCGGGCTTCATTTTTTCGCACAGTGCCAAAACCCACAGACTTTCCACAGAGTTTTCCTGTGGATAACCATTTGAATTTTCTGTGGACATAGGAGCCTGTGGATAAATTCATAGTATCCTGACTATCACTTATCCGGCTTTTATCTGCATTCTTGAGCCTTGATAGCTCGGAATGCAGATTTTTTCCGACATTCGTCTCGCGATCACTGCTGAATCATATTGCGCAGCTCATCAAGCTTTTCCGCAACGAGTTCTGGATTTCCTTTGGCCTCAATATTCAGTCTCAGCAGCGGCTCTGTATTTGAGGAGCGGAGATTGAAGCGCCAGCTATCGAAGGACAGGCTAAGCCCATCGATGTCATCGCGGCTGCTGGCCTGCGGGGCATAGGTGCTTTCGATCCGTGAAATCACAGGGCCGGTATCATCCACGCGGAAATTGACTTCACCGGAGGATGGAAACGTTGTGCGGCGTTCCTCCATCAAGGCTTTGAGGGTCGTGTTCTTGCGGTTCAACAATTCACCGATCAACAACCACGGGATCATCCCAGAGTCGCAATAGAAGAAATCTCTGAAATAGTGGTGTGCCGACATCTCGCCGCCATAGACGGCATCCTGATCTCGTAAGATTTGTTTGATGTTTGAGTGACCACATTGCGACATGATGGCTTGCCCGCCAGCTTCGGACACCACATGTTGTGTGCTCCAAATGATCCGGGGATCGTGCACGATCTTCGCGCCCGGTGTCTTTGTCAGAAACACCTCGGCGAGCAGGCCCACGACATATTCCCCAGGAATGAAGCCCCCTTCATGATCAAAGAAGAAGCAGCGGTCAAAATCGCCGTCCCATGCGACCGCAAAATCGGCGCCTTCACGGACCACTGCTTCGGACGTCACAGGCTGGTTTTCAGGGAGAAGCGGGTTGGGAATACCGTTCGGGAAGGACCCGTCGGGGGTGTGGTGCATCCTCACAAACTCCCACGGGGCGCCAGCTTTTGCCAAACCGTCGGCGATTGCGTCGAAACTTGGTCCGGCCGCGCCATTGCCAGCATTCACGAGTATTTTCAATGGTTTCAACGCAGACGTTGAGACAAATCCGAGCAGGCATTCGACATATGAGACGCGTGTATCGGAGACATCTTTAATCGTGCCCCCCGGTACTTCCTCGCGAAAGGCGCCGCTTTCCGCGAGCGCCTTGATCTCCGCCATCCCGCTCTCAGATCCGATCGGCGCAGAATTCGCACGGACCATCTTCATGCCGTTGTAATCCATCGGATTGTGCGAGGCCGTGACGCAAATGCCGCCATCCGCGTTCAGATGCGACACCGCAAAATAAGTCTCCTCAGTGCCCGAAAGCCCCAGGTCCAAGACTTCGACGCCGGCAGCCATGAGGCCATCAGCCAACGCGCCGGCCAAACCCTCCGAGGACGGACGCACGTCGCGCCCGATGACAACCCGTTTCGCGTCCAACACATCGGCAAAGGCCCGTCCGATGCGATATGCGTTCGCCTCGGTCAGGTCTTCGTCCAATCGGCCGCGGATATCATAAGCTTTGAAACAGGATAGCGGCTGGTCAAGCGGGGTCATATGTCGGTCTCCAAAGTCAAAGGACATCCCCCTATAGGGCGTTCACAGGTTGTTCGGCTAGACGTGCCATTTGGCAGCGGCGACTTTGGCCCTATCCTGAGGCAGAATTACGCTCACGCCGCACTTTTGAGGGGCAAAATGTTCATCGTGTCGCACAAAACACTTCTGAATCCGGGCGTTCTGGAAACGCGTTCACTGCCCAAGAAGTTCTTTGGGCGTGTCCAGTTGCTGCCCCGCAAGGGACGGCTTGGCCTTTGGCTGCGTTTGATATTCGAGATGCAGATGGTGCGCTACATGGGGGCGTTGCTGCCGTTTCTGGTCTTGCCTTTGATGTCACGTGATCTTGCCCAACCGGTGACCCAGGCACCGCTGGCGATGCTGATCGTTATCGCCTTCGTTGAACTGAAGGTTCTGCGCTTGTCTGAAGGCGCGCGCGAGAGGCTGATGTCAAAACCCGAGGCAGAGCGCATTGTCGATGCCTTTGCGTTTCGTGCAAAGACCGCACTACGCCGTCTTGCCGCGCGGCGAGAATTGGAGGTGGGGCAGCTCGTGCTCGTGGCAGAGCAATCAGAGCTTGCACGGGTCGCGCCACTGACGTTGATCTCAATCCAAACCGATACGCCCAGACCCCAGGTGATGGATCTGTCAGAGGGCGATCAAGCGTATCTAAGTGATGTGTTCGATGAAACACTAACGGAGAAAGACCTACAAAATGCCAATTTGAGGTTAGGTATATCCGTGCAGGAAGTCAGTATTGAGACGAAGGCAATCTCTGCCCATGCGCGCCTGACCGCGTGGATGGATCGGTTTGCAGCGGAGGCACCAGCAAGTGGCAATTAATGCACATCGCGTCTCTGCGGGTGAGGCGTTGCGCGTTCTAAAGGCTGGTTGGGCCCAGCAGAAGCGTGGTCACCTTACAACAAGTTGGATGTTGCATGGGCGTCCAGGTGTCGGGAAAACGGAATTGGTTCAGGAGCTTGCGTCGGATATCGGCGCTGAGCTTTATGATCTTCGCCTGACAACCATTGAACCACAGGATTTGCGTGGTCTCCCCTTCTACGACCACGACAATAAGAAAACAGTGTGGTTTCCCCCGGAGGATTTACCTGACACATCAGAGCCCGCCATTCTGTTTCTGGACGAATTGACGGCAGCGTCGCAACAACTGCAACCAACTGTTTATGGGTTATTACAAGAACGCCGAGTCGGCCGGCGCACATTGCCCGCATCTGTCTTCATTGTCGCTGCGGGAAACTCCGTTGAAGATGGTGCGGTTGCCTATGAAATGGGAACCGCCTTGTCTGATCGTATGGTGCATATGATCGTGCAGGCCGACCCGGAGGATTGGCTGAAAAACTACGCGCCGCGCGCAAGCATTCATCCGACCGTGGCCGCATTTTTGCGTAGCCGACCAGATTTGTTGGATACGACCGAGACATCGCTCAGACGCGGCGACGCCATTGCGTGCACCCCGCGATCCTGGACCCGGGTCAGCGCGATCCTTGCATCTGAGGCTGACAGGGACGCGCGCAACGTCATGATTGCAGGGACAATCGGTGCTGCGGCCGCCGCAGAATTTGCACTCGTCGTAGATGATATCGCGTCCAGCGTTCAGGTGCATGCGATGTTGACGACAATGCGCGCCAAACGGGCTGAACTTTACCCTGAAAACCTGCATGGATTGACAGCTTTGGTGTTTGCGCTGGCCAGCGCCACGACGCAGGATACGCTCCCAGCAGCAATCGAAATCCTGGCGGATCTTCCTATGCTCGACCGGCCCGGCTTACCGGTGAGTGAATTGGCAGCCTTCGGGTTTGAGCTGTTGATCTCTCGCGCCATGGAGGAAGGCTGGCATCAGGTATTTGCGACCTCTGCTGCCTATGCCGAATACTCGGAAAGTCGTGTTCAGGCAGGCTTGGTATGACGCATTCAAAGCGCGCGGATCGAGCACTCGCGCAACTGGCGGAAATTGACCCGGCCTTATCTATTCTGGCGCTGTGGTGTCTGCATCGCGATGGGGATGCCGTGACCAGAACCGTAGGTGATACAATTGCTTACGGGCCAGAGTTCACGTCGTTTGGATTGGCGGAGCAAACCGCCATTGTGGCGCATCATGTCTTACATGTCGCGTTTCGGCACTCAGATCGCGCCCTGGTGATGTCGGAGCGTCTTGGCGCAGAATTCGACGCCGATTTGTTTGGAATAGCGGCGGACGGGCTGGTGAACCAAACACTTGCGCTGGCTGACCACGCGTTACCTCGCCCTGCCGTGTTGGCGTCCGAATTGTTGGCGGATATTGGCGAGAGCGCGCCGTCACCGGTGGCCATTTTGCAGGATTGGGATGTGGAGCGATTGGCCATTTTCCTGCACGCCGACAAAACACGCGCAGACAGGGCGCGCGCTTACGGACAAAAGCAAGGTTTCAAGCAGGACGTTGCGGTCGGGCAGACTGGCGAAACCGACCAACGCAAATCCGATCTTGATTGGCAAAACCATGTGACCCGCGCCCTGAATGCGGGCCGCAGAGCTGGCAGCGGTATCGGGAAGTATGGGGCAATCATCGGCGGTCTGAGCCCCGCAACCACGCCGTGGGAGGTTCGGCTGCGTGGTTTGATGGCGCGCGCGATATCTCACGATCCCGTTCCGTCGTTCCGGCGGCCGTCCTCGCGTTGGATCGCAATGGTGGCCAATGGCGGTGCGGAGCCCGCGTTCCAGCCTGGTCGGGCGCGTGACGCAATGCGCCCTCGGATCGTGGTCGCAATCGACACGTCCAGTTCGATTGATCCCCTGTCGATGCAGCTTTTTGCGAACGAAACACAAGGGGTTAGCCGACGGACAGGCGCCGAAACTCATGTGCTTGCATTCGACGAAAAGGTTTATGCCACCTTAGCCCTAAGCGATTTTGGGGGTGCGACCGCGTCTTCCATGGATCTTCGAAGTGGGGGCGGGACGGATTTTCGGCCCGTTATTCAAGCCGCTGCGCGGTATTGGCCATCAATCCTGGTGGTCTTAACCGATTTGGATGCACCTTTTGGACCGAAGCCGGATTTCCCAGTCCTCTGGGCGGTCAACGGGGACTCGACTGTGATCCCGCCATTTGGTGACGTGCTGCAGCTGGAGCACTAGAATGCGGCGTCGACAGGGGACATCCCGACATAGATCGTTTTGATCTCAGAATAGGATTCAATCGCGGCTTTCGAGTTTTCGCGACCGATGCCTGAGGCTTTCGATCCTCCGAAGGGCATCTCCACCGGCGTCAGATTGTACTGGTTTATCCAGCAGGTCCCGGCCTCAATCGCTGCGACGATGCGGTGGGCGCGGGTCAGATCGGCAGTGAACACAGCGCCAGACAGCCCCAAATCCGTTGCATTGGCCCGTTTGATAACCTCTTCCTCGGTCTCAAAGTCAAACAGCGATAGAACCGGTCCGAAAATCTCTTCCCGCGCGATGCTCATGTCATCTGTCACGTCGCTGAAAATCGCAGGCTCGATGAAGTGGCCATCTGCGCCCAGGCGCTGTCCGCCATAGGCCAGAGTTGCGCCTTCGGCTTTGCCTTTTTCGATGTAGGAACAAGTGATTGAGAGCTGTTCCTCACTTATCATCGGACCGAAGTTCGTGGCGGGATCGCGCGGATCGCCGATCACGGCTTTGGATGTCCGAGCGATCAAACGGTCGAGGAAAGCATCTTTGATCCCGCTTTGCACAAAAACGCGGGTCCCGTTGGAGCAGATTTGACCCGATGAATAGAAATTCGCGTTGATCGCTGCCGAAACGGCGCTGTCCACATCCGCATCATCGAAGATGATCAGCGGTGATTTGCCACCAAGTTCCATGGTGACGTGCTTCATTTGCGATGCGGCCGCGGCGTAGACCTTTTTGCCCGTCGGGGCCGAGCCTGTCAGCGACACTTTGGCGATACGCCGATCCTCCACCAATGCTTTGCCCACCGAACCAGCGCCTTGGATCACGTTGAATACACCGGGCGGCGCGCCTGCTTCGATCAGAATTTCCGCGAGTTTCAAAGCACATAGAGGCGTTTGTTCAGATGGTTTGAACACCATTGTGTTGCCGCATGCCAGGGCCGGGGCCGCTTTCCATGCCGCGATTTGTGTGGGGTAGTTCCATGCGCCGATCCCGACACAGACCCCGAGCGGAATCCGCATCGTATATGCCCAATCGCCACCAAGCGGAATGTGGTCGCCCGTCAGTGTCGCTGCCAGGCCACCGAAATACTCCAGCGCATCAGCGGCCGAGGTTGCATCTGCGACCAGTGTTTCCTGGATCGGTTTGCCGGTATCCAATGTCTCTAATTCGCTGAGCTCTTGATTTCTTGCGCGTATCAGATCAGCCGCGCGTCTGAGAACGCGTCCGCGTTCTACGGGCATCAAGGCGGCCCAGGCTGATTGTGCCGCTTTTGCCGAGGCGATGGCGGCATCGACAATGGCAGGCGTTGCCTCGTGGACGCGCGCGATCTCTTCGCCTGTTCCGGGGAAGGTCACGGGGATCAACGGCCCGTTTTTATCCTCGACATAGGCTCCGTTCACGAAATGGCTGGCTGTCGGTTGCATTGCGATCCCTGGGAAAACTGCGGCATGGCGCCCGTTTCGGGCGCCCAGACATGATCACGACTGACCGGCGCAAGCAATCCCGAAACCGCCTGCGTCAACCGTCGATAATTTCGCCCATCAGCCGTTCCAGATGGTGATCTGTATCGCCCAATTGGTGATCAATCATCACCAGGCGTTTGGCGTAATGCGCCAGCGGGTATTCCCAGGTTATGCCGATCCCGCCATGCATTTGTATCGTCTCTTCAGAGACTTGCCGGGCGATGATCCCAACAAGGTGCTTCGCCTGGCTGATGCGATACGACTGCTTGTCCTCACCCAAGGCATCGGCTGCTAGGATGACCGAAGATCTTGCCTGTTCGATTTCGATCATCAATGTCACTGCTCGGTGCTGGAGCGCTTGGAAAGCGCCGAGCTTTTGGCCAAACTGCTGACGCGTCTTCAAATAGTCGGTCAACATATCTGTTGCGGTTTGCATCGCGCCGAGCGCCTCGGCCGATAGTGCAAGCACTCCGGCATCCAACGCGGTGCGCGCCGCCGCTTTTGCATCTGGCAACAGCATCTCAGCCGGCGCGTCGTCCAGGAAGATTTCCGCCGCAGGTCCGCCATCGATCATCCCGTAGGGGGTGATGTCGGCAACATCTGCGTCGACCTCGAACAACGCAAGCGCGCCCTCAGCCCGCGCCAGAACAAGGATCCGCTCGGCAACGCCACCGCCGTAAACCACAGATTTTCTGCCGGATAGCGTCCAGCTATCGCCGTTCAGACGCGCCGATGTGGCAATTGTCTCCAGATCGTAAGGCGCGTCCAATTCGCCAATCCCGACCGCGTATCTTAAGCCGGAAAGAAGGGGCTCTAGAGTTCTGTCGGCGGCGGCCAGCAACTGTGCTGCCATCAGCGCGGGGAGCATTGGCTCGGGGCACAACGCACGTCCAAGCGCTTCAAAGACAACGGCAATATCGAAACCCGTACCGCCCATGCCGCCACGCGCTTCGGGTACCAACGCATAGAGCGCCCCGAGTTCGACCAGGCCGTCCCAGGCTTGCTTGGAATGAAAGGGCGACTCATAGGCCAGGGTGGCGCGCGCTTCGATCGGGCACGCATCGTTCAGAAACCGGCTCAGGCTTTCGGCCAGCATCCGGCGGTCATCCGTCATTTCGAAATTCATCCGCGCATCATCCCTTTTGCCAGGATGTTGCGTTGAATTTCGTTGGACCCTCCGTAGATCGAAATCTTGCGATTGTTGAAATACCCTGCCGCGTTTTGGGCGTGGCCGGGCGGCGCGATCGCCAGATTGTCGAGATCCTCAGACGGGAAAGGGGCTGCGGCAGGGCCCAATGCGCGCCGCGCCAAATCATTCAGCGTTTGGCGGATCTCGGTCCCCTTAATCTTCAACATCGAAGGTTCAAAGGTCAGTTGTCCGCCGTCTGCGGCAAGCGACAACATCCGCAGATTGGTCAACCGCATGGCATCCAATTCGGCTTCGACCCGTGCCAGCCGCGCGGCGAAAAGAGGGTTTTGGATCAACGGCTTGCCCCCACGGAGCACCTTGCGCGCCAGGGCCTTCACCTCAGCCAAAGCCTGAACGCTGAACCCCGTCCCGGCTATGTTCGTCCGCTCATGACCCAGAAGATACTTCGCGATGGTCCAACCCATGTTTTCGTCGCCAACCAGATTGGCAACCGGTACGCGCACATCGGTGAAGAACACCTCGTTCACCTCATATCCACCCTCGATCAGACGGATTGGGCGCATCTCAATCCCTGGCAAATCGAGATCAACGAGCAGAAATGAGATCCCTTCCTGCGGTTTGCCGTCGAATTTGGTGCGCACCAGGCAAAAGATTCGATTGGCATATTGGCCAAGCGTGGTCCACGTCTTCTGGCCAGTCACGACGTAATGGTCGCCCTCACGCTCTGCCCGCGTCTTGAGCGAGGCAAGATCGCTGCCCGCGCCGGGCTCCGAATACCCCTGGCACCACCAATCGCGGCCATCCAAAATTCGTGGCAGATATTCCGCCTGCTGTGATTTGGTGCCAAATTTCATCAGAACCGGGCCCAGCATCTTCAGTCCGAACGGCACGATACGGGGCGCGTTGGCCAAGGCACATTCCTCTTCGAAGATGTGCAATTCGATTGGCCCCCAGCCTTGTCCGCCAAATTCGGTCGGCCACGGTCCCGCGAGCCAGTTTTTATCGTTCAGGATTCTGTGCCAGGCCTCCATATCGTCTCGCGTCGGCCCATCGCCGCGCGCGACCCGGGCCGCGATGTCGCTGGGCAATGCCTCCGCCAGAAACGCGCGTACCTCGGATTGAAACGCGTGTTCCGCCGGTGAATAGCTCAAATCCATCGAAAGCCCTCCCTGTCGAGATATTAACCTATCACCGAAGGGCAAAACCGCCAGGAAAACGCGGCATTACATCGAGAACGAGGTGCCGCACCCACAGGAAGAAGATGCATTCGGGTTGTCGATAATAAAGCGCGCGCCGATCAACTCTTCGCTGAAGTCGATTGTCGCATCCGCCAAAAACGGGAGGGAGACCGCATCGACGACCACCTTTTGCCCGGCGCTTTCCAAGACCAGATCATCGTCAGCGGGCGTGTCGAGCTTGATTTCGTATTGAAACCCGGAACATCCACCGCCTTCGACCGCCACGCGCAGGGCCTGGGGCGCAGACGCGCCGTCATTGATCTCAGCCAGACGGGCGAAGGCCCGATTGGTCACCTTTGGGGGAACAGTCAACATCGGCTTTCACCTGTCGCTTTGCATTTGTTTTGAATATATGGGCGGCGAGGGGATGGGACAAGACGGACCAGTGGCGGCTTGGATAAGGCCGCAGAGGAGAACATCATGCGCGCGGCTTTTGCCTGCGATCCCCTGGCGACACGCGGTCGGCGCGTGTGGGAGTGTGAAAGCGCCCATCGATCCGCTTTTCAACGGGATCGCGATCGGATCATCCATTCCTCGGCCTTTCGGCGATTAAAACATAAAACTCAGGTGTTTGTGGAGCATGAGGGTGACTACTTTCGCACCCGTTTGACCCATTCGCTTGAAGTAGCGCAAGTCGCGCGCACCATGGCCCGGGCCCTTGGCTTGGACGAGGATCTGACAGAAACGGTGGCGCTGGCCCATGATCTGGGACATCCGCCCTTTGGGCATACCGGCGAGGATGCGCTTCAGGTGCTCATGGCGCCCCATGGCGGCTTCGATCACAACGCCCAGGCCATTCGGATCGTGACCCATCTTGAGCGGCACTATGCCGAGTTCGACGGCTGCAACCTCACATGGGAGACATTGGAAGGCATCGCCAAGCACAACGGCCCCGTCTCTGATCCGTTGCCATGGGCGCTGGCTGCCTGTGGCATGGAGGTCGATCTGGAACTGGCGACCCATGCATCAGCTGAGGCGCAGGTCGCCGCACTGGCCGATGATGTCGCCTACAATCACCATGACATCCAGGACGGATTGCGTGCCGAACTGTTTTCGGCGGATGAATTGGCTGAACTGCCGATCCTAAGCGATTGTTTTGCCGAAGTTGATGCCCGCTATCCGGATCTCGCAACGGACCGCCGCCGCCATGAGGCGTTGCGACGGTTTTTTGGGTGCCTGGTCGAGGACGTGCTGGCAAACGCCAGGGCAACCCTCGCGCGGGTCAACCCCCAATCGCCCTTCGATATCCGGCAAGCGGGCATTCCAATTGTCCAATTTTCCAACGGCTTGTTCGCTGATTTGAAAGTCATCCGTCAATTTTTATTCAAAAAAATGTATCGCGCGCCATCGGTAGTCGAGATGCGCGCCGACGTCACGCAGGTGGTCGAGGATTTGTTTCCGTATTTTTGCGAAACGCCGACGGAGTTGCCTGCGGAATGGCAAACCGACGTGGCTGAAGCCAGCGGAGATACCACGGCGCTGGCGCGTCTTGTGTCGGACTACATTTCCGGGATGACGGATCGCTTCGCGTTGCAATGCCACCAAAGGTTGATCGGCGGAACAGATCGCGGCACACTCAAACGGCCCCTATAAGCTCAATTTCGGAGCCTACCGATGCCCCTATTGTTTCGTATATCCGCCGCACTTGCGGTCGGGTGTGTCATTGCCACGTCAGCTAGCGCATTTCCACAGGATGGTCTTTTTTATCAAGGGTTTAGCTGCCCCTCCGACGGATTTAGCCCCGGGGGAGAGCGAAGCGCAACCCTAGCCTTCCCCACGCTTTGTCTGACTGAGCAATGTTGTGACCTGTCCAACCCGATCAATGTGCGGGATATGGATCAGACGTTTCTCTATGATGGCGACTGTACGGCGGAGGGAATAGACTTCAACGCCAGGTTGTTGGTAGGGGAAGCCTCCATTGATGGGATGATCGTTGTGTTGAATGGTGCAGCCTATACCTACGCACGGTGCGAACCCTGACGAACGCTGCCGTGCCGCATATTTAACGCACGGAGTTGACCATGACCCTTCGTATTGCTGTTGCTGTGGGCGTGACCTTGGCGCTGGCCGGTCATGCGGCCACGGCTCAGGTGGCCAACGGCCGCTATCAACTCGGCGCTTGCACGACACATCCAGAGGAAACGGTGGTGCGCGTCAATTACAACGTTCTGACTTTTTACGAGTCGGTCTGCACATTGTCTGATCCGACCCCGATCCAGGGCACGAATGGGTATTCCTATATCGGGAATTGCGCGGGTGAAGGACAAGAATGGCAGGCAAATATGCTGCTGATCCCCTTGCAGGATGGCGAGATTATGCGTCTGATCCGCGACGGCGTCCCGTTGGATTACACGCGTTGCACGCCGTGATGGTGACGCACAATTGACGCGACCCCTTGGCGTGATACACCGCGCGGGACCTGAGAAGGACCCAAGCTATGACCCTATTCGCCGAGATCCGCGACACTGTCTTAGAGGCGATCGCCGCGCTCACCTCTGAAGGTGTCTTGCCCGAGGGGCTTGAAACGCGTGCCATTACCGTCGAGCCGCCGCGCGATCCCGCCCACGGTGATATGGCAACCAATGCCGCAATGGTGCTTGCCAAACCTGCATCAAAAAAGCCCCGCGATATCGCAGAGGCGCTGGCAGAAAAGCTTGCAAGCGACGAGCGTATTGTCTCCGCCGATGTGGCCGGGCCAGGCTTCTTGAACCTGCGCCTATCGGCCAAGGTTTGGCGCGATACCCTAAAGTCTGTGTTGCGCCATGGACCTGCCTATGGACAGTCTGCAACAGGTGAAGGCCGCCATGTAAATGTCGAATATGTCAGCGCAAACCCAACCGGGCCGTTGCATGTAGGCCACACTCGTGGCGCAGTGTTCGGCGATGCTTTGGCGAGCCTTCTGGATGCCGCAGGCTATGAAGTGACGCGGGAGTATTACATCAACGATGGGGGCGCCCAGGTCGATGTGCTCGCGCGGTCGGTATACCTTCGATATCTCGAAGCGCATGGCCAACAGGTGGCATTCGAAGATGGTACATATCCTGGCGATTACCTGATCGAAGTGGGCGAGGCGCTGAAGGCCAAGGTCGGCGACGCTTTCATCGACAAAGGCGAACAATATTGGCTGGCCGAGATCCGCGAATTTGCCACCGATAAGATGATGGATTTGATCCGCGAGGATCTCGCGCTTCTCGGCGTCGAGATGGATGTCTTTTTCAGTGAAAAGGCGTTGTACGGCACCGGGCGCATCGAAGCTGCACTGGCCGATTTGCGCGACAAGGGGCTGATCTATGAAGGCGTGCTTGAGCCTCCGAAAGGCAAAAAACCAGAGGATTGGGAGCCGCGCGAACAAACCTTGTTCAAATCGACCGACCATGGCGACGATGTTGATCGTCCCGTTATGAAATCCGACGGCGCTTGGACGTATTTCGCGCCGGATATCGCATATCATTTTGATAAGATTTCCAGGGGGTTCGACGAGCTTATTGATGTATTTGGCGCGGATCATGGTGGCTATGTGAAGCGCATGAAGGCCGCCGTCAGCGCGTTGTCGGCGGGCAAAGTTCCTCTGGATGTCAAGCTGACGCAATTGGTCAAGCTGCGTCGCGGCGATGAAGAGTTGAAGATGTCCAAGCGTGCGGGCACGTTTGTGACGCTTCGGGATGTCGTGGAAATGGTCGGCCCCGATGTGACGCGGTTTCATATGCTGACGCGCAAAAACGACGCGCCGCTCGATTTTGACGTCGATAAGGTGCGGGAACAGTCGAAAGACAACCCCGTTTACTATGTGCAATACGCCCATGCCCGGATCCAATCCGTGCTGCGCAAGGCAGATGCCGCAGAGATCAGCCCAGATTTGGATCAGTTGGATGCTGTCTCAGATCCCGCGGAATTGGCACTTGTCGCCAAGATCGCCGAATATCCGCGGATGATCGAAATCGCGGCACAAAGTCACGAGCCACACCGGATCGCCTTCTACCTCTTTGATTTGGCGAGTGAATTCCACGCGCTGTACTATAAGGGAAATGCCGAGCCGCATCTGCGCTTTTTCCAGGAGGATGATCCAGCAGCAACATCGGGGAAACTTTGCCTGATTCGCGCCGTGGCGATTGTTATTTCCAACGGTCTTGGTATCTTGGGTGTGAAACCAGCTGACACGATGTGAGGCGCAGATCTCACCACGGCTGGGGCAAACAGGCAAGTATCCCGGCCGATTGGCGCTATGCTGAACCGGCCTAGGGCAGTGAGGCGAGCATGGCAGATGTGCAGTTTGGCGGGGATACGTACCCGCAATATACCCATTATTTCAATGAGGTAGAACCGGATGATGGCATGGAGCCCGCATCCGCGTTTTCTGTTGGGCGGATCGTCAACTTGGCTGCCGCCCTGGTATCGGTGGCGTTGGTGGTGGGCATGGCGGTCTGGTCATGGCATTTGCTAGTGCGCGATGTCACCGACGTGCCCGTTGTCCGCGCAGCGGAAGGTCCGATGCGTGTCGCCCCCGAAGATCCCGGCGGATCCGTGGCTGAGAACCAAGGTCTTTCGGTCAATCGCTTGGCCGAGGGTGAAGAGGCGGCTCCCGTCCCGGATCAACTGGTTTTGGCACCGCCACCTGTTGAATTGGCGCCGCTGCAGGCCACCCCGCAGGAGCCCGCGGAACAAGCATTCGAAAACGCCTCGGTCGGAGCCGATGCGTCACCAACACCTGGGGCAGATGAAACATCGATGTTGATCGATCGGCTTCTCGCCGAGGCGCAACCGCTTGGCGCAATTGATGAAACCATCCCAGCGGTTGAGGCGGAAAGCGTCGAAACGATCCCGACATCTATCCCGGGCGTGCGGCGTTCGCCCCGCCCATTGCTGAGACCGGCAAGTCTTGTGATCACTGCGCCCGAAAGCCGTCCGGCAGCGGCAGAGCAAGCCAACCTTGAGCTTGCGCCAAATGCTCTGGAGGCGGGGACCCGCCTGGTTCAACTTGGCGCCTATGACAGTGCTGATGAAGCGCGGGCGGATTGGGATCGCCTGGCGGGCCAGTTCCCCGATTACTTTACTGCGCGGGGTCGTGTGATCGAACAGGCCACATCGGGCGGGCAGACCTTTTATCGATTGCGCGCCCATGGTTTTGCAGATTTGTCCGCGTCGCGCCGGTTTTGCACAGCGCTGATCGCCCGCGGGACGGCTTGTATCCCGGTGACGGTGCGTTGAATGAGCGCCGCGTCGGCGACCATTCTTGGCTGCCATGGGGTCCGGTTGACGCCGGACGAACAGACCTTCTTCGCTGACGCGCGCCCTTGGGGCTTTATCCTGTTCGCACGGAACGTGAGCGATGCCGCGCAACTCTCTGCTTTGACGGCAGAATTGCGCGATGCCGTTGGCTATGACGCCCCCATTCTCATTGATCAGGAAGGTGGGCGCGTCCAACGGATGCGCGGCCCGATTTGGCGTGAGTGGCTGCCAGCACTGGACCACATGGCACAGGCTGGCCCGGCCAATGGTCCGCGCTCTATGTATCTGCGCTATCGGCTGATCGCACACGAATTGCGCGCCGTGGGCATCGACGTCAATTGTGCCCCGTTGGCCGATGTTGCGCGGCAAAACACGCATCCGGTTTTGCTCAACCGCCTCTATGGAGATGATCCCGACCGCGTCGCCGAGGTGGCCCTTGCGGTGGCAAAAGGTCACCTCGATGGGGGGGTGTTGCCGGTTGTGAAGCACTTGCCAGGCTATGGGCTTGGCACCGTCGACAGCCACCATGATTTGCCGCGGGTGTCGGAGGCGAGGGACGCGCTGCAGCGAGTTGATTTCAAGGCATTTATCCCGCTTGGAGACCTACCGTT
This sequence comes from Gymnodinialimonas mytili, assembly GCF_037544085.1. NCBI lineage: Bacteria > Pseudomonadati > Pseudomonadota > Alphaproteobacteria > Rhodobacterales > Paracoccaceae > Gymnodinialimonas > Gymnodinialimonas mytili. The sequence goes on along the minus strand of NZ_JBBIFW010000001.1, from coordinate 440,388 downwards.
GGGGATGACCGCACATATTGTCTACGACGCCTATGATCATGAGCTGCCAGCCACGATGGACCCGTCCATGATCCGCGTGATCCGGGAAGAGATTGGGTTTAAGGGCGCACTCATCACCGATGATCTCTCGATGGGCGCGCTGCCGGGTGAGATCGGCAAGCGTGCGGAACGCGCCCGTCGCGCCGGATGTGATCTGATCCTGCACTGCAACGGCGATCTGCCGGAGATGCAGCGTGTCGTCGCTTGCTCGGGCGCTCTGGATGGCCCTGCGAAGTCACGAAGTGATGCTGCTCTGGCGGCGCGTCGTGCACCCGATCCGCTTGACATAGACGCTGTCGAAGCGGACCTTGCCGATCTTCTGAGCGGAGAGGTCTATGTCTGACGTCACGGGGTCCGATCAAGGGCCCGCAAATTCAGATGATTGGGACTGGGTCATCGCCCGGCGCGAGGCCGAGGCACTGATCATTGACGTTGACGGGTTTGAAGGTCCACTGGACCTGTTGCTCACACTCAGCCGAACGCAAAAGGTGGATCTGCGCAAGATCTCCATCTTGGCCCTGACCGAACAATATCTGGTGTTCATCGAACAGGCGCGGCAATTGCGGATTGAACTTGCCGCAGATTATCTGGTGATGGCGGCTTGGTTGGCCTTCCTGAAATCGCGCCTGCTTTTGCCACCGGAACCGGGAGAAGAGGGGCCAAGCGGTGAAGACATGGCCGCGCATTTGGCGTTTCAATTGGAGCGCCTAGCCGCGATGCGCGATTGTGCGGCGAAACTGATGGCGCGGGACCGCTTGGGTCGGGATCGGTTCGTGCGCGGACAGCCGCAGACGATGACCACCTCTCGCAAAATCACCTACACGGCGGGATTGCTGGACCTGATGCAGGCCTATGCTCGGATCCGCACGAAAGACGATTTTCGCCCCTTTGTGATGGATCGCGATGCGGTTTTCACGATGGAAGAGGCGCTGGATCGTCTGCGCGGCTTGATCGGGTATATGGGGGAGTGGGCGGATCTGATGACGTATCTTCCAGATGGATGGGCATCGGATCCCAAACGCCGTCGATCCGCGGCAGCGGCAAACTTCGCGGCGGCACTGGAACTGGCAAAATCGGGTCGTGTCGAGTTGCGCCAGAGTGAGACTTTTTCGCCCATTCAACTACGCCGGAAAGATACATGAGCGACGCTCCGGAACCCGCTGAAAGTGCACCTGAAAGTCTGTTTCGTGCCCCACCTTTGGCGGAGCAGGAGCGTATGGTCGAGGCGCTGCTGTTCGCCGCAGCGGAGCCCGTCACTTTGGGGGAGATGGCCGCGCGGATGCCGCACGGCTCCGATCCGGCCGAGGCACTGTCGCTGCTGCGCCGACGGTATGAAGGCCGCGGTGTGCAAGTCACCCGCGTGGGCGATGCCTATGCGATGCGGACCGCCGCGGATCTTGGATTTCTGATGGCACGTGAGCAGGTTGAGCAACGCAAGCTTAGCCGCGCGGCGATCGAAACCCTGGCGATTGTTGCGTACCATCAGCCGGTCACCCGCGCAGAAATCGAAGAGATCCGGGGCGTATCGGTTAGCCGAGGCACCGTAGATCAATTGATCGAACTGGACTGGATCAAATTCGGACGTCGTCGCATGACCCCGGGCCGTCCTGTCACATATGTCGTAACGCAGGACTTTTTGGACCATTTCGGACTGGAATCCGCGCGTGACTTGCCTGGCCTGAAAGAGCTTCGTGAGGCTGGCATGTTGGAAAGCCGCCCGCCTGAAGAAGGCGATCCCGTCGATACGCGGGACCCGGATACCGGCGACATGTTCGAAGATGATGCCGAAGCATCCTTGGATGATAAGGCAGATGACGTTTGGGATGATGAGGACTGACCCCAAATCTGGGTCAATAGGTGGCTTTCGTGCCACATGTCTCAACGACAGACACAATCTGCCCCCTTTCTGCCACATTTTGTTCTAAATCTAACCTGCGCAAAAGACGCGATAAAAAACAAAAACTCTGAGGCAGAGCAAATGACTCGTATCGTTAACCACCTGCTGTCGCTGGTCAGTGGTCGCGTGGGCGACCGGGCGGACGACATGATGATCAATCGGATCGCGCAAGGGTCCAGTCATGACCGTGCGCTGGCCGCGTTCAAGGCGGATCAGGCCAAGGTTGCAAGCCGGCAATGCGGCGCGACTTTTGAAACAAAACGGATTGCGAAGTAAATCGCAGGCTAGACACCTGACATGCATCGGTAAAAGGGCGCTTTAAGGCGCCCTTTTCGTGCTGAATTCGCGTTAGGCTAGACTGTTTGAAAACCCAAAACAGGGTCATCAGCAATCTCTATCAGCGGCCAAAGCTCCACAAAAAAAGGGCGCCTCAACGGGCGCCCTTTCATGTGACTGGCGGCTGGGATCAGCAGCTGTAGTACATCTTGTATTCCATTGGATGAGGCGTGTGCTCGTAGGCGTAGACCTCTTCCCATTTTAGCGCCATGTAACCTTCCAATTGGTCGCGGGTGAACACGTCGCCCTTCAGCAGGAACTCTTGATCTGCTTCCAGCTCGTCCAGAGCTTCGCGCAAGGATGCGCAGACCGTCGGGATATCGGCCAACTCTTCAGGGGGGAGATCATACAGGTCTTTGTCTGACGGCTCGCCCGGGTGGATCTTGTTCTGGATCCCGTCGAGCCCAGCCATCAGCAGAGCGGCAAAGCACAGATAGGGGTTCGCCGCTGGATCGGGGAAGCGAGCCTCGACGCGCTTTGCCTTGGGGCTTTCCGTCCATGGGATCCGAACGCAACCGGAGCGGTTGCGGGCCGAATAGGCGCGCAGGACCGGAGCTTCAAAGCCCGGGATCAGACGCTTGTAGGAGTTGGTCGATGGGTTTGTGAAGGCGTTCAGCGCTTTCGCGTGCTTCAGGATACCGCCGATGAAGTACAGCGCTTCGTCGGACAGATCAGCATATTTATCGCCTGCGAACAGGGGCTTGCCGTCTTTCCAGATCGACATGTTGCAATGCATGCCAGTGCCGTTGTCGCCCGCGATGGGCTTGGGCATGAACGTGGCCGACTTGCCATAGGCATGGGCGACGTTGTGGATCACATATTTGTATTTCTGCAGTTCGTCGGCCTGCTTGGTGAGGCTGTCGAAGATCAGGCCAAGTTCGTGCTGGCACGACGCCACTTCGTGGTGATGCTTGTCGACCTTCATGCCGATGCGCTTCATGGTCGACAGCATTTCCGAGCGCAGGTCCTGACCGGCATCGATCGGATTTACGGGGAAATAGCCGCCCTTCACGCCGGGGCGATGGCCCATATTGCCCATCTCATATTCAGTGTCGCCGTTCCAAGAGGCGTCCTGAGCGTCGACCTCGTAAGAGACCTTGTTGATCTCGATCGACATGCGCACATCGTCGAAGACGAAGAACTCAGCTTCGGGCCCGAAATACGCGGCATCGCCAATGCCAGAGGCTTTCAAGTAAGCCTCGGCCTTCTCCGCGGTCGAACGCGGGTCGCGCTCATAGGCTTCGCCGGTATCCGGCTCGACGATCGAGCAATGCACACACAACGTTTTTTCCGCGTAGAATGGATCGATATACGCGCTTTCGGTGTCGGGCATAAGCTTCATGTCCGACGCTTCGATACCCTTCCACCCGGCGATCGACGATCCGTCGAACATAAAGCCTTCTTCCAGGAAATCTTCGTCCACTTGATCGGACATCACCGTCACATGCTGCAGCTTGCCGCGCGGGTCGGTGAACCGGATGTCAACATATTCGACGTCCTCGTCCTTGATCATCTTCAAAACGCTGTCTTTGCTCATTTGACCTTCCCTTAAGTTCAGTTTGGGCCCCGGTCGGGGGTGTTCTTGATATGGATGAATTTTAGAGAGCGTCTTCGCCCGCCTCGCCGGTCCGAATACGGATCGCCTGGCTGATATCCGACACAAAGATTTTGCCGTCGCCGATCTTGTCGGTTTTCGCCGCACTGATGATCGTCTCGATGGCCGCTTCGGCCTGGTCGTCGCTCAGCACGACCTCGATTTTCACTTTGGGCAGAAAATCCACGACATATTCCGCACCGCGGTACAATTCCGTGTGGCCCTTTTGACGCCCAAAGCCTTTGACTTCGGTGACGCTGAGGCCTTGAATTCCGATCTCCTGGAGGGCCTCTTTGACCTCGTCCAGTTTGAACGGTTTGATGATGGCTTCGATTTTTTTCATGGCCGCCGACTCCCTCCTCGCCTCCGCATTGCAGAGGTGACATCATTTTGGGCAGGGGGCGTCCATGTGGGACAGTGCGACTGGCCCGGCGCGGCTTTGGATTCACAGGGCCGCGATTACGAAATGGGCGAGTAGCACAAAAAATGTGCGAAAATGAATCGTGACAGGGAAAACTTTCATGATGGATGTGGTCACAAGCGCGGAAATGCGCGCGATTGAGGCAAAAGCGATCGCCTCCGGCAGGGTCACCGGGCTTGAGCTGATGGAGCGGGCCGGGCAAGGCGTTGTAGATGCGATCATGGCGAAATGGCCAGATCTGGTACATGCGGGCCACCGCGCGGTGGTCTTGTGCGGACCGGGCAACAATGGCGGCGACGGCTTTGTGATCGCACGTCATTTATCTGCGTTGGGGTGGGCTGTCCGCGTGTTGTCTCTCGGTGATCCCGATAAGCTTCCACCAGACGCGCGCGTGACCTACGAAAAATGGGACGCGTTGGGACCGGTTGAGCCGCTGTCAAAGGGTCTGCCAGCCGGTTTTGACGAATACGATCTTGTCGTGGACGCCCTATTCGGGACGGGGCTCAGGCGTCCGCTGGACGGGTTGGATGAGCTTTTGCGTGCCGTGGTTCGGCTTGCCGACGATTGGGAGCGCGGGGGGCAGGGCGCGCGCGTGGTCGCCGTCGATCTGGCGAGTGGCATCTGCGCCGATAGCGGCTGTGCACTGCGCAGCCCCGGCGCCTATTCGGATGCATCGGTGGAGGCCAATCTGACGGTCACCTTCCATCGTCCCAAAATCGGCCATTATTGCGCCGACGGGTATGCCGTACACCGTGACTTGGTGGTGGTGGACATTGGGCTGGAGGGGAGCGGTGCGGTTGAGCTTGTCACGCGCGATAGGGTGTGGCTGCTGCGCAAATATCATCTCGATCACAAGTTCAGCAATGGTAGCGCGCTGGTCTTAACAGGCGGTTTCGGAAAGACCGGCGCTGCCCGGCTGGCGGCGCGTGCGGCTTTGCGTGTCGGCGCCGGATTGGTGACCCTCGGTGTGTCAGGCGCCGCCCAGATGGAGGTGGCTGCCCAGATCACCGGCCTGATGATGACGCGGGTCGACACGGGCCAGGATCTGACGAAGGTTTTGGCTGACACCCGTCTGAGCGCCCTTTGCCTTGGGCCAGGGCTGGGCCGTGATCGCGCGCTGGACCTTGTGCCAACCGCTCTCGCAGGCAAAGGGCGGCCGGTCGTTCTGGACGCGGACGCCCTGACGGCCTTTGAAGACGATCCCGATCACCTCTTCGCGTTGCTTCACAAGCATTGTGTTCTGACGCCCCATGAGGGCGAGTTTCGGCGCCTTTTTCCGGACCTGGCGGTTCATGAGCCTGCCACGACCGGCCCCGCCTATTCGAGTGTGGATGCCGTGCGACAGGCCGCAAAGCGGTCCGGATGCGTCGTGTTGCTGAAAGGTCCGGCGACGGTCATTGCGGATGAAAAGGGAGAGTGCCGGATCCACTCGGCACAATATGACCGCGAGGCACCGTGGCTGGCGACCGCCGGCTCCGGCGATGTGTTGGCAGGTTTGATCACCGGCCTTCTGGCGCGCAATACACCCGCATTGGAGGCCGCGGCGACGGCAGCGTGGCTGCATGTCGAAGCGGCGCGCACGTTCGGCCCCGGTCTGATCGCCGAAGATATACCTGACATCCTCCCGCACGTCTTGAGCGACTTAGATGCTGAGTGATTGGCAGCCGCCCGGAGGTGAGGTCCGTCGGCCGCTGCAAGCTCAATCCCGTTCGTGAAAGCAACTCGGGCGTGTCGAGGTAGAGCGATAGCATCACCTGCGGCGCGCCATGTTCGAGGCATGTCTGAAAACCATCCACCAAACGTGCTGCAGGTCGCGCGATGGGCGTTCTGCCCAACGCGCTCTTTGACTGCAAATCGCGGATCAGGACATTGGTGAGATTAGATTGAAAAATGGTGCGGGTGGAGGGACTTGAACCCCCACGCCTTGCGGCGCCAGAACCTAAATCTGGTGCGTCTACCAATTCCGCCACACCCGCGATGCGGCGTCTCCTAGCAGGGGATGCGGGGCATGGCGAGACCTAAATCCTTCATACTTTTGCCCATGAGCAAGTTTTTTCGGCCCAGATTGCTCTGCAAAGCGGATGGACCCTGCGTAGGCACGTCAGACTGCCACTGGTCTGCCTGGGGGAGATTGATACTGACCGCTGCGCATCGCCTGTACCAATATCAGATAACAATCCATCATTGGGTGCTGACTCATTCCGCGGCACCAAATGGAACTTCCGCTAGGACGCCCGGGCTGCGTTAAGACCTGCAGGCATTGCACCAAGCTGGCGGTGATTGCGACTACTGTTTCGGTGCGGCTCGGCGCTGGAAATGCTCGATAGCTCAGATGCTCCCCGGGCGCTTGCTATGTAATGCAGTCGATCAACCGATTTCTAACGTAGCTGTCGAGATTAGAACCACATGCGAACGAAAGATGCCGCTTCAATGTTTGTGATAATCGCCTTGGCGTACTCAATCGTGCATATTCTCGTTTTCGCCATCTTTAGCTCTTTGAAAGCAAATTTCGGCGTATGCACCTTCTTCATCAATGTGGATACCTTCTAAACATGCTTAAAGCTAAACATGCTTAAAGCCTTAAAGCTAACCGGAATATCGGAAAGGCGCGTTCTCCGGCTCCATAGGTGGAAATTATGTCACTATGGCGATCAATATTTCACAGCTCATAGGGCGTTTGATGCGGATTTGTGAATCATCAAACTGATTGCGAAGGGTGTGGAGAAAGCATAAGTAATCAAAGGTTACTTGTGTGACATTTGCGGTTTAGCCAACTAACATGGTGATAGCAAGGCGCGGAGATGATATTGAGATGTGATACAAGACGGTAATAGAGAAAGAGCTTCGAAATGACAAAATACAGTTATTGCATAGCGCCTAGTATGCCATCGCGATAGTTCATCTATAATGCCTGAAAGCCGCCCGAAATCCTATATAGCTTAGTAGGTGCAATCTTCCCACAGAATTGAATAATAGGGATATTTTTTTGTGCGTGCGCAGTCATATTTTTTGGCCAGATTGCGGGTCATGTCGATATTTGGAAACCTCTTTGAGGAAATCACACTCTAGCGTTAGATGTTTTAAAGATTCAACCGCTATCATATAAAGCCAATTCAAAGAAATTTCCAACGAAAATCTGTAAGGAATGGTGGCGAAGTGCAAACCGCTGCTGACAGTACAGAAAACTGGTCTGTAAGACCTGTTTGGTCTCTTAAAAAAATAGTTAGATTTTCTCGCGCAGAGCGGTTATCTTTGGCGCCAGAATGCTATTCGCCGCGCGAACGCCCCGTTTGCGTAAGGATCGCGTTGAGCGGCTTGGGTGATATCCTTATGACGCGACCGCAGGCGCGGGGTCTGTCTAGCGCGTCGATGGCGGTCCTTTGAGCAAATCCGATAGGCCGGCGATAGCGCCGTTCTCCGCAAATACTTCCGCGGGTGACCCTACAAAGCTGGGGATCGGGGCGTGGGATATACGGCCGCCCGCCGCGCTCAACAGGACGCTTCCGGCGGCGGTATCCCATAGATTGAGTTGAGGCTCGAAATAGGCGTCAAACCACCCAAGAAGCACTCCAAGAAACCCGATCGTCGCCGCACCGTGCCTGCGATGTTCGATACCTGCAGACATCAAGCGACTGATCCGATCCAAATGCTGTTCAAGCGGCATCTTTGCCGAGTAACCCAGAGCGACCATAGGGGCGGAATGCGGTTGGCAGCGGGTCAAGTCCACCGCTTCGCCATTCACATGGGCCTGCCCCCCAGCGCTGGCACAGGCCAATATACCCAGATCAGGCGCCGCGATCACCCCATGGGTCAGACCACAACCGTCGTAATACGCGACCGAGACCGCCCATTCGCGCATCCCGCGCGAGAAATTCGTTGTGCCGTCGATCGGATCTAGGATCCAATAGGCCTCTGAATTGCCGTCGAAACCTCCCTCCTCGCCAAGGATCCCGTCGCCAGGAAAGGCATCGGCGATGCGTTGTCGCAGAAGCTGTTCGCAGGCCAGGTCGGCTTGGGTCACAAAATCGAGCCGAGCCTTCGTCCGCATCTCCAATCCGCCCGGCGCGCGGCGGAGTCTCTGCGCCAAATCTCCGGCAGCTTCAGCGATCTCCACCGCAAAGTTCAGGCGCGCATCAGTCGACATTTTGCGTTGTCCCCCGGAAAATCGGTTTCAGATCGATGGCAAAGCATTGCGCAGGCGCATCGTTTTGCGCCATCCGAACCTTGAGAAGGCGCAATGCCAACTGCGCCTGAGCCTCCAGGTCTTGTCGAACCGTTGTCAGGGAATATGCGCCCCAACTGGCCTGTTCGATATCGTCAAATCCCACGACCTGGATATCATTGGGCACAGACAGGCCAAGATCGAGACGCAGCGCGTCCACAGCCCCCAATGCCAATAGATCGGTTGCGCAAAACAACCCATCCACAGCGTCAAACGCGGCATGGCCCGCCGTCGCAATAGAACGGCGTGCGGCGTCATAACTCTGGTCGGCGGTCAAAAACCGGCCGCAGCCACCCAGCCTGGCCGTGGCCAAGGCGGCGAAGGCAGCGGCACGGCCGGTCACGGAAAAGGTCTGCGTTTCGGGCTGCAAGACGGCCATGCGACTGGCTCCGCACCGCCTGAGCATATCGAAGGCCAATCTGCCGCTCGCCTCAGGATCTGTAATCACGCGATCCGCCCATGCGCCGGTCTCCGCGCGGTTGATCAGGACAACCGGTACGCCAGCGTCATGGCATTCATCAATGGCGCGCTGTGGCGGCGAGTCGGAAGTGACGATCACACCGGCCACGTTGTACCCGAGCATAGCATCGATCAAACCGCCCACATCGGCTGGTGTCTCGGCGGTTACCAACATGGGGCGAAAGCCATCGCGAATAAGCGGCTGGGTCAGCAACTTGACTTGTTTGGCACGCACCGGCGTGTCGAGGCGGGACGCCAAGATCCCCACAATACCCGAATGCTCACTCTGCAGGCCGCGCGCAATGGAGTTTACTCGGTAGTTCAGCTCGCTTGCGGCGGCGTAGATCTTCTTTCGAGTTTCCTCGGCAACCGCCGCGCCCGGCGTGAAGGCGCGAGACACGGCCGAGCGGTGCACGCCCGCCAGCTTTGCGACGTCAAAGGAGGTCGGTTGGCGTTTTTTATCGGTGCTCATAGACGTGTTTTGGACATCAGATGCGCGCGGAAGTCGAATGGATTGTCGAGATTTACCATATCGGGACGCCGCGCCATGAGCGTGTCAAAGACCTTTGCGGCCCGTCCACGATAAGCGATCATGGATTTGATTGGACTGCCACGCAGCGCCGCAATCTCATTCGGGTCCGCATCCGGCAAGAATTCAATGATATGAGCGTCATAGGTCTCTATGGCGGAATGCAGGTCCGGAAAATCCTGACGCCGCGCCATGATATGGGCCCCTGGGGCGATGGCGCGCAACTCGTGCAGCGCGGTGCTGGAAAAGGACCAAAAGAAGCATTGCTTCTCAAGGCCGTGGGCTGTGACCTGGGACCAAACAGGCGCGGGTGGGGCGGATTTCAATTCAAGATACACTTGGCCATTGTATCGTTTGGAAAGCGCCAGGACCTCTGCCAAGGTCGGCAGGCGCGTCCCGGCGAAATGCGCATCAAACCAAAGACCCGCGTCAAGCAGGCGCAGATCGGCGAGTGTCTTTTCGGTCACCGGACCTGTGCCATTTGTCGTGCGATCCAGCGTTGGGTCGTGCATCACGACAATCTCGCCATCCGCCGTGACATGCAGATCGACCTCGATATGCGAAAAGCCGGCCGCCAGCGCACATTCCAGGGCCGGCAACGTGTTCTCGGGCGCAATCTTATTGGCGCCACGGTGACAAACGACCTCGACCGGCCAGGCGGCAGGCGGGCGAAAAGGGGCCACCAGCTCGGGCATATCCGAACAGATCCCGATCACCGGCTTGCTTCGGATCTCGGCCATGCGCACTGGATCCTCTTCATGCCACAGCGCAATCTGCTGGCCGTTGGCAAAAGCGCGGGAGAAGAGCGCGGGTGTCAGCGCATCTTGCGGACGGTCCATATGCTCCCAACACAAATGCACGATATCTGCATCCGCGGCGTAGACATGCGGATCTTCGCCCAGAGGCACGAGGGCAGCGACGGGATATGGGCAATCGGCGCCGCGAAGGATCTGGACCGCTTCGGTGTTGAACGCTCCTAGAATGGCCAGTGCGATGTCGTGGCGCCTGAGAGCCTCCAGGGTCGGAAGGCAAGCCGTGACATCCTTGATGTCGGCATAAATCCCGGCAGAGTGTTCAACGGCAAGCGACAACACCTCCTCAAGCAACGGGCAATCCGGCAGAGCTACCTCAATCTCGGCCCGTGTCATCGCGTCGACAGATCTGCCATCGGAAAGGGTGGCGTCGTGAAACACGATCACCTGCCCGTCGCAGGTCATGCGAATATCGATTTCCCACATATCGGCGCCAAGCATCGCGGCCTTTCGGAACGCCGCCAAGGTGTTTTCAGGCGCATAGGCGGCGGCACCGCGATGGGCGATCGCATAGGGGCGCGGCGGCAGATCCATCGATATCACAGCCGCGCGCCTTCGGCATTGAACGCTAGGATCCGATCTTCCTGAATCCCCCAATTGATACGGTCACCCAAACGCTGTCCGCCGGTCGCAGGGAGGATCGCACGCAAAGCCACCCCTGAACTCAATCGAATATCGACCAGCTCTTCGCGCCCCTGCGGTTCGACAAAAATCACTTCACCCTCGACCCCGTGGCCAAATTGCGGGCCGAAATGCTCGGGCCGGATCCCCAGGGTGGTCGCCCGTACACCTGAACGCACCGCCGAGACGGCGATCGCGTCGGCGGGGATGAAGGAAATCGGTGGATTGCCCAGGAACCCGGCCACAAACTGGTCGTTGGGGTTGGTATACATTCCCATGGGCGTGTCGATCTGCACGATTTCCCCATCTTTCATCAAAGCAATCCGATCGCACATGGACATCGCTTCGACCTGGTCGTGGGTGACAAGGATTGCGGTGATCCCGGTATCGCGTTGGATGCGCCGGATCTCGGACCGCATTTCAAGGCGCAGCTTCGCATCCAAGTTCGCCAGAGGTTCATCTAGAAGAAGAACATCGGGTCGGCGCACCATGGCGCGGGCCAGGGCCACGCGCTGCTGCTGCCCACCCGAAAGCTGCGCCGGGCGACGATCCAATAGGTTCGAGATCTGCACAAGCTCGGCCATCCGGCCCACTTCCAGTGCGATCTCATCCTTGCTGCGTTTTTGTACCTTCAGCGGAAAGGCAATGTTTTGCGCCACGCTCATATGCGGGTAGAGCGCGTAATTCTGGAACACGACGCCCACCGGGCGCTGCTGCGCAGGTAGGTGTGTGACCTCCGCCTCGCCGAAATGCAGGCTGCCGCCATCCATCTTGTGGATGCCGCAAATGGCAAATAGCGTCGTAGACTTGCCGCAGCCCGACGGGCCCAGCAGCGCAAGCATCTCGCCGCTGCGGACGGTCAGATCCATCTTGTCGATGACGGTCAGATCACCGAAGCGCTTTGTAAAATTCGATAGCCGCAGCTCCATCAGCCCTTCGTGCCTCCGCCGTAGATATTCATCAGTTGCTTTTGGAAGAGCAGATAAATGACGATTACAGGTAGCGAGTAGAACATGCCGATGGCCTTGAAGAGCCCGAAGTCCTGATTGGTGTCGTCATTGATTACCGCATACATGTAGGTAGCCAGCACCTGCACATCGCTGCTGGGTGCCAGCACCAGGGGCAGTACGAATTCCGACCAGGAATCCAGGAACGCGATGATCAGCAGAGCCGCAAGGCCGGGGCGCACCTGGGGCAGCACCAACTCCCACCAGACCCGGAAGCGGCTGGCACCGTCCTGAACGCCGGCCATCTCTATCTCCCACGGGACGGTGTCGTAAAAGCCCTTCATGATCCAAATGCCAAAAGGCAGCAGCAGTGCGGTTTTCGCAAAGATCACACCCACCAGAGAATCGTACAGGCCGACGCTCTGCAGGATGATGAAGATCGCGATGATCAGCGTGATCGTCGGGAAGGAATGCAGCACCAGCAAGCCGCCTAGAAACACTGGCCGCCCAGGCAGGTTCAGCCGCGACAGGGCATAACCCGCCGTCAGGGAGAGGCTACAAATGATCGACGCGGTGATGCAGGAAAACACGAATGTGTTCAGTGTCACCTGCCAGATCGAGGGGCGGCCCTGGTCGATACTGGCCCAAAGGAACCGCCAATTCTCGAAGCTGACCTCACCCGGCAAAAGTGACCCTGGCCGGGGCGCGGTGACGCTGTCGATCAGTTGGTAGAGATACATGATCAGAAGCGGCAGCGACAGCAGCCCGAGGAATGTCGCCAGATGCCAGATTCGCGCATGGCCTGTCATTGCTCAATCCTCGGCTTGGTGACCAATTCTTTGAAGTTGAACAAACGCAGATAGAACAGCGACAGTGCGATACCGATCACCACCAGGACCAGGGCAAAGGCCGAACCGAGCCCGTATCGGAGGTTCCCGCCGTAATTGTTCAGCGCGATGTTGAAGGCGGCCAGGGGCCAGGTCTCGGTCGCGCTGCCGGGCCCCCCATTGGTCGAAAGCAGGATGTATTCGAACGAGGTCAGAAGGCTGAGCGTTTGATAGCAGGTGTAAAACAGGATCGGCCACCGCATCTGCGGCAGCATGATATAGATCACCTGCTGCCAACGATTGGCGCCGTCCACTTCGGAGGCATGGAGCATCGAGGTTGGGATCGCCTTGATCGCCGAGGCGAACAGGATCATTCCCAGCGAAGCGCCCACAAACCCATTGATCAGGATCACAACGGTCCAGGCATGGATGGGTGTTTGCATCATCCAGTTCTGCTGAGGGACGCCGAACCAGCCAGTGATAGTGGCGATGAAGCCAGTGTCCCAGGTGAACCAGTTCCAAATCAGAACGAACATCACTGGCGGCAGGATCCGTGGTAGGAACCAGACGGCACGAAAAAAATGGGCGAGCCGGTCGGGCAGATAGAATGTTGAAATTGCGAGGAATAGCGCAAGGCCGAGGCTGACGGCCAATGTGGCGGCCACGTAAAAGGCGCTGTTGAGTGCGTAGCGCCAAGTTGAGGGCAGCTCCATGAGCAGAGCGAAGTTCTCCGAGGTCCAGCGCCAACCGGTATAGGCCAGCGTAGTCAGGCGGTCGCGGTCTGCCTCGGGGATCTCCATCGTCGCCAGGGCGCCGCGGAAGGCGGCTTCGGAGGCGAAGCGCTCGCCCAGCAAAGAGACGGCGAAGAGATCGGCGGCGGCCTTCCGTTCGCGGGTATTGCGGATCGGTTCACTGGTAAGATCACGCAAAACGCGTTCCAAATCGCGGCGGGCCTCAAAGCTATCCCCTAGATAATCGTCGCGCAGTTCGGTTGCGCGCTCTGCTCCGTAGATCTCAGCGAAGCGCAGCAGACCGTCCTCGGTGATTTGAAACCCCGCAGCGTCCAGGCGCTCGACGGTCTCCGCAGTGATGCCTTGGGCCTCAAGCCCACGCAGATCGGATTGCGAGATCAAATACTCGCCCCCGCCAATCCCGGTGGAGGTGGACATGTTCGTGAATGAAAATCCCACGGTCAGCAGGACAGGGAGCATGAAGAACAGCACCGCAATGAGAATTGCGGGCGCCAGAAATCCGATGCCGAGAAGCTGTTGGCGCATGGGGGGTGCTCCGTAGGGACGGGACCGGGGCGCGGATGGCGCACGCCCCGGTTCCGCGATTGCTTTAGCGAACGATCAACTCGTCGCCCAATGTCGCGCGAAGCTGTGCTTCGACCTCGGCCACAGCCTCTTCCGGGGTCTGTGTGCCGGTCCAAGCGGATTCCAGACCGCTGAACAGGGCTTCAGAGAAGACGCCGTAATTGATGTGATTGGGCTGCGAATTGGCAGAAGTCAGAAGGCGTTCGGTGGCTTCCGCCGCCCAACGATCCCCGGCATAAAGATCAATGCCCTCTTGCACCTGGGTCACCGCCAAATGGTTGGACTGGATCGCGTGCAGGGTGTTCAGGCGCGGCTCGGTTGCGATGGCCACCAATTGCGCGGCCACTTCCTCGGCCCGGTCATCGCCCTGGGCGGTTACCAGATAGACCAGCGGATGGGTGATGGTGTTCGCGCGTCCCGCTTCGTTGCCTGCCGGGATCAGCGAGAACTGGACGGTGTTCCAGAAATCCTCGTTCCCTTCGCTGATATAGCGCCCGTAATGCCAGGTGCCGCCATGCCAGAAGGCGGCGCGGCCATTGGCAACTTCGTTGTACCACTGGCCCCAATCCGTGCCGATATGGTTTTGGCGGGTCACGCCAGCCGCCACGGCATCAACGAAGAACTGATAGAATTCGGTCATCGCAACGGTGTCGAGCACCAGGCGACCGGTTTCAGGATCCACCAATTCACCGCCGAAGCTTTGGTAGAATTGCGCATAATCGGGGCCGTTGGAGACCCGCGGATAGAAACCGTAGCCTTCTTCGACCAGGCCCATTTCAACGGCGCGGGTGGCATCCGCAAGAACGTCTTGCAAGGTGTATTCGCCGCTGGCGACACGGTCCGGCAGCGTGTCGATTTCATCTTCGGAATACCCCAGCGCCTCGAGCGTTTCGATCCAGAAGAAGAAGGGCCGGGATTCGGCATCCTGCGGAACACCCCATTGCATGCCGTCGAAGGCCGCGATCTCCATCAAGTTGGGATAGACGTTGTTGAGCGGCCAGGCGTCGAGATCCACGTAATTCTCGATCGGCACGATGTAGCCCGCTTGACTCCAAGGCGCGATATCGAGATGCGAGGTCACCACGATTGACGGTGCGTCGCCAGCTTCGGCCGCCAGTGTGACGGCTTGCTTAAACTCGCTCCAGCCTGCGAAATCCCAGCGCCCATCAATGGTGATGTTGAGCTCTTCTCCCAAAATCGCGGCTTCGCGTTGCAAGATGTCAGCCGCCATCTCAATGGCTTCAACCCGGTAGCTGTCGCTGTCATTCGAGCCACCGGCCCAAACGGTAATGGTGATATCTTCGGCGAAGGCTGCGCTTGAAACAGCCATCAAGGCCGCGGCCATTGCCGTCGTGCGGGTCAGGGTGGTCATGGGGTCCTCCAGGATTTGGGCAGATATAGGAGCGTTTTGCACACGTGTGCAAAATCTAGGCGATTCCCATCACAATTTTGCGACAGGGCGGCATCTAGACCCCGAGACGCGGACGTCATCAGCCTCCGGTAGGGTGTTTGGGGATCCGGATAAACCACGGCATGTCGACTGGATTCACGCTACCATACGCAACGCCTCACCCACGCTAAGCGCTGAATTCTCATCGCTTTTCGCTGTTGACTATGCCTGGGTCGATCATGAACTTGCTTCGCAAAAATTGGTCATTGACTCTTTTAGGTCACTGACCCATTTTTGCTTATAAATAGCAGATATCGGGTATTCATCTTGGCAATCCAAGTTCCAAAGGGATCAAAAGGAGAGGTGCGGCGGGTCGAAATCCTGTCGGAAGCACGCCGCGTGCTGCTCGTAGATGGATACCACAGCCTCTCCGTTAGGCAGGTCGCGGCGGCTCTGGGCATCTCGGTCGGCAATCTTCAGTACTACTTTCCCAGTAAGGACGATCTGGTTGAGACCGTTCTCACGCGAGAAATCGATACCTCTCTCGACATCATGCAGGCGGCCGGATGGGACCCAGAGGATGTCGAGGCTTCTACAAGACAGGCTGTCCGATCACTTTTGCTGCATCACGCCAGCGATGCGGGACGCTTCTACACGATTGCCGAATCCCTCGCTTTGCATGACCCCAGATTCGCGCAACTAAAAGCGCGTGGTTATGCCCATGTGTTTCACGAGGTTGAACAGCTTGTCGGTGCCCGGGTTCCTGTGCTGGACTCAAATCAGCGGAAGAGGCTGACGCGTGTTCTGGTTGCCCTGATCGATGGGGCGTCGCTGCAAGTTCAATTCGGGATGGTTGACGCACCCGCCGACGTGATCGAGGCATTGGCTGATGATGTCGCGGCGGCCATTTCACATCTTTCAGAGAACTGGAGCTAGGCTGTGCATTGGCTCTACCTCAGCATCGCAATTTCAGCTGAAGTTTGCGGCAGCACAGCTCTCAAAGCATCGGATGGCTTTACACGGCTTTGGCCCTCGGCTCTCGCCGCGCTGGGTTTTGGGGTTGCTCTGTACTTCCTGTCCCTCTCTCTGCGCACGCTGCCCCTGGGGGTTGCCTATGCGATATGGGCCGGTGCGGGCACCGGGCTCATCGCTCTGATCGGTGTCGTGATCTTCCGACAACCCGTTGACCTTGCCGGATACGCGGGCATCGCCCTCATAATTGCCGGAGTTGTTGTGATCAACGCCCTGTCGAATGCAGTGCCTCATTGAAAAGCAAAGGAGACTGAAATGCTGAGCTGTTCTTTTTGTGGGAAACCCGCGGATCAAACAGGCGCGCTGCTGGCCGGGCCAGAGGTGAATATCTGCGACACCTGCATCGCGGTTGGGGTGCGGACGCTCGAAACGCGGGACGCGCTCGAAGAGGCTCCGGTTACGGAGAACGAATTGCATGTGGCCGATGATGAGCTTCTGCTGAGTCAAATGGCGGCAACTTCCGAATTGGTCGAGCGGCAATCCGAGCGATTGCAGGCACAGGTCGGCGAAGGGCGGCGGCGCGGTATTGGGTGGCGGGCGATTGGCGTGTCTCTTGGTGTGTCGCAAGAACTGGCAGAGGCGCGGTTCGGATCATGACCGCAAGCGTCATAGAACACCCATACGGCACCGCCGCGCTCAATCGTACGGCGATGCTCAAAGACATCGATCTGCATTTGCGCCATCTCACAATCGAAATCGCAGATCGCAGCGTGGGTTCAGCAGGCAACCAAGCCGCGACAGATTATGTCGGCGACATGTTTTGGAACCTCGGTTGGACCGTCAGCGCCCAAGAATTTGAGGTAGTGGATTGGGAAGACGGCGACGCGAGTGTCACCGTGGATGGTCAATCACGGTTTAAGTGTTCGGCCAGCCCATACGCGGAGGGCTGCGACGTCAAAGGGTCGCTCGTTGTCGCCTCCAGCCTCGAAGAGATCAGGCGCGCATCCACACAGGGCGCGCTGCTTCTTTTGACCGGCAAAATCACGCAGACACCGCTCATGCCGAAGAACTTTCCGTTCTATTCGGACGATGCGCAGCAAGCGATAATCGCCGCGCTGGAAGCTTCCGGGGCTTTGGCAATCTTATGCGCAACCGCTCACCCGCCGATGATCGAAGATGGTGATTTTGGTTTGCCGACAGTTTGTTTGACCGAGGATGTGGGACATGCCTTGGCAGCGCACGATGGCCGAGAGGCGCGGCTGGTGTCAAAGTGCCGTCGTCTCCCATCCATGGCCAAAAACATCATCGCGCGCATCAATGGCACTGCGTCGAGCAGGATCGTTATCACAGCACATATCGATGCCAAGAAAGATGTCCCTGGCGCCTTGGATAACGGGACGGGTGTCACAATGCTGCTTCTGCTAGCACGTGCTCTGGCTGCCTATGATGGGCCATTTGCGATCGAATTGGTCGCGCTGAACGGCGAGGATCACTATGCTGTTCCGGGGCAATTGGCCTATCTATCGGCAAACCCAGACATCGGTGCCACATGCGCCCTCAATATCAACATCGATGGTATAGGCTATCATGAAGGACAAACGGCTTATTCGTTCTTCGAGTTGCCGCCCGACTTTCAAGAGACCGCCGCAGCACTTCTCACATTACAACCCAATGCGTGCCCTGGTATGGAATGGTTTCAGGGGGATCATGCGATGTTCGTTCAGGCAGGGTGCCCGGCGATCGCCGTGACATCCAACTGGCTGCTGGAGAATATCGCCACCCAGAAGATTACACATTCAAAGGCGGATCACATGGATCTGGTCGATCCCGAGCGCCTTTTCGAAAGCGCACTGGCCCTAAAACACTTTATCGAGGCGATTGGGCAAACCCGGCTTTGAAGGCGTCTGTGCTAGAGCTTGCTTTCGCGAAGGTGTCGCCTGCCGGGGAAAACGCACTGCATTCTGCCAAGATCCATTTTGCGAGGTTTGCCGTGGATGTCAGGACGTTAAACGTCCTGCTCGCCGATCTTGCCCCGCTTGAACAATTGCAAACAGCCATCATAGCGTTGGTGTCTGGAAGGCTCTGAAGTCAACTGCTTAGTCGAGAAATCGCGGTGCGAGCTCGCCGCAAATCCACTTCAGATCCGCTCGCGTGGCATGCGTAGCCTTTCCTTAAAAGCAAAAATGTTCGCGACGCGGAGCATGGATGTATTTGATGGCTTTCCCGGGCCGATGCAGCGTCGGACGCTATATGCCCAGATCACCGAACCGATCCGTTTGATCCAACCTTGATCGTCCAGGCGCTAAGTCGGCTGGTAGGCTATGCGACATCCAAAACGGCGCTTGCTGATTGCGGGATTGGTTCGATCGCCTCGCGCAATCGGCGCTTGGCGTGCAGGTATCTGACGGGCAAGCTCCCGCGATCTTGTCTCGGGTTGACGGGTCGAAAGGTGGAGCAGAAAATGCGACCGGCAGGTGCCTCTCCAGTCTGGTGCCAGCATAAACAGGTCGGCGACCGACCCGTTTGCTGAAAGGGATCGCGTGAAAACCTTCCAGACATCTGCCGGATCACGAAAAGATTCGGATCCCATTTTGCGCCAGGCGTTAAGGCTGTTGCAGCTGGAATCCGACATACGCAGATGTGAGACGGAAACAGAGTTACTGCATCATCTTGTCAATGAAAGCAGAGCGATCCTTGGGTTCCGCCAGGCTTTCGCACTGCGTCGCCGCAGGGGCCTGTTACGGGTGGAGGCGATTTCGTCGGTATCGGTGGTTGAGCCCAACGCGCCAGTTGTGCGGTGGATTGAGGCGCGGGCAAAAGAGGCCTGCTCGCAAAGCCCAGACAGCGTGCAAGACATTGCAACAGATGGCGCAAAGGCGCCATCGGATTACCCATTCGCGTATCTGCTGTGGGTGCCGTTTGTAGCCAAGACCGGACGGGTCTATGGTGGCGTGATCTTGGCGGCTGAGACCCCTTGGGAGGATCGCCGGCGTCAATTGGCCGATCGTTTGCGCCTGACTTACGGCCATGCCTGGCAGGCTTTGACGCGCGGGCGGGTGGCGGTGCGTGGCCCGGCACCGTCGAAGGTGCTGTCGGGGCTGAGCGTACTTACGCTCGCAGCGTTGATCTTTGTGCGGGTTCCGATCACAGCGATTGCTCCGGTTGAGATCGTGGGGCGCAATACCTTGGTTATGAGCGCTCCCTTGGACGGTGTGGTCGAGGAAGTCCTGGTGCGTTCCAATCAGCCGGTTAATGCCGGTGACGTATTGGCGCGCTTCAACGACACAGAGCTGCGCAATGCTGCGGCGATTGCCCGACAGCGGGTCACCGTGGCACAAACCCGTGTAGCAGCGCTGAACAATCGCGCGTTTTCCGATG
This sequence comes from Gymnodinialimonas mytili, assembly GCF_037544085.1. Classification (NCBI taxonomy): domain Bacteria; kingdom Pseudomonadati; phylum Pseudomonadota; class Alphaproteobacteria; order Rhodobacterales; family Paracoccaceae; genus Gymnodinialimonas; species Gymnodinialimonas mytili. Next base: position 420,628 of record NZ_JBBIFW010000001.1, on the reverse strand, counting down.
CCGAGGCACGGCGCGAGATCGCCATCGCCGAAGCGGAGCTTGAACTTGCGCGCGCAGAGCTTGATCTCGCAGACGAGCGGCTAGCCCGCACCGAGTTGCGCGCGCCCGCGGCCGGGATCGCGATCATCACCGACCCGTCGGAATGGCGCGGGCGTCCAGTGGAAACCGGCCAACGCATCGTGGAAATCGCGGATCCGGCAGATATTGAGTACCGCATCGATCTTGCCGTGGATGACCTGATCGTCCTTGATGCGATCCGCCCGATACGTGTGTTTCTGGATGCCGCCCCATTGGCCCCGCGCACCGCCGAGATCACCCAAGCCAGCTACAGGGCCGAACAACAGCCAAGCGGTGTAATGTCTTACGACATCCGCGCCTCGGACATGTCGCCCGACGATAGGAGCGTTCGCATCGGTGCGCGGGGCACAGCACAAGTCATGGGGCAAGACGCCGCCCTATGGTTTGTCGTGTTCCGCCGACCACTATCATGGATGCGCCAGACCTTGGGGATCTAACTGGGATGGACAGGGCCTTTCCCGACAACTTTCCTCTGCCCGCTCTGCGCGAAGATCTGCGGATTGAGCGTGCCGCACCGCTTGCTTCCGGCGCGGCGGCTTGGGTGATCTACGATCCCGCACGGCATCGGTATTTCCAGATCGGCCAGCGCGCGCTCGACATTCTGGCGGCTTGGCGGGCCGACACGCTCGAACACCTGATCGAGCGGCTCAAAACCCAATCCGGTCTGATCGTCGACAAGCCTGAACTCAGCCGCTTGCTGAAATTCCTCTATGCCAATGAATTGACCCAGGCACCTATGTCGGGCCGCTCATCTGACCTGTCGGATCGGGCGCGCATGGCCCGGCGGGCCGGCATTCTGCAGATGATGAAGGCCTACCTGTTCTTCCGTGTCCATCTTGTCCGCCCCGGCCGTTTTTTGGACGCGACCCTTCCCATAGCAGAGCTGTTCTTTTCGCGGCTCTCCGTTATCTGTGCGGTTTTATGCGGCGTTGTCGGGCTGAGCCTGGTGCTTCGGCAGGCCGACCGCTTCATCGCCTATGCCCAGCAATTCTATTCGCCAGAAGGAGCGATTGCGATCGGCCTGACGTTGATCTTCGTGAAGGTGTTGCACGAGCTTGGACACGCGTATCAGGCAAGACGCCGTGGCGTTGCGGTCCCGAGCATGGGTGTAGCTTTTATGGTCATGATGCCGCTTCTCTACACCGAAGTTTCCGATGCCTGGCGGCTGCGAGACCGGCGCGGCAAGCTGATGATCGACGCGGGCGGGGTCTTGGTCGAGCTTTGGCTGGCCGCCATCGCGACCCTCGCCTGGGTCTTTCTTCCCGATGGCACGGCGCGGATCGGGGCGTTTTCAATCGCGACAACCAGTTGGATCATGAGCCTGTTTGTGAACCTCAACCCGTTCATGCGGTTCGATGGCTATTATTTTCTGAACGACGCGCTTGGCACGCAAAACCTCCAACCGCGCGCCTTTGCGATGGCACGGTGGCGCTTGCGCGAGCTTCTGTTCGATCTGCGCGATGACCCGCCCGAGCTTTATTCGACCCGGATGCGGCGCTTTTTGGTGGTCTATGCGTGGTTGACCTGGATCTACCGGTTCTTCCTCTTTCTCGGCATCGCATTGCTGGTCTACCAACTGTTTTTCAAGGCGCTGGGCATCGCCTTGTTTTTGATTGAGATCGTCTTTTTCATCATTTTGCCGGTCTATAAAGAGATAGTTGCCTGGGCGGGCATGCGACAGCGGATCAGCCGACGCCCGCGTGCCTGGTTAACCGCAGGTCTGCTGATGGCGGGGATCGTTCTTTTGTTGGTGCCGTTGCCGGTGAAGGTCCGCGCTCCGGCGATGATGGGCTTTGCCGAAATGGTCGAGATCTACCCGACACGTGCCGGGCAGATCTTGGATCTGCACGCGGAGCAAGGGCGGGCTGTGGAGCGGGGTGAGGTGCTTGCGATCTTGTCTTCGCCTGAGCTTGAAAACGATCGTCAGCAAACGGCGCTGCGCATCACGTTGCTTCAACGGCGCCTGGATCGCACGGTGGCGTCCCGTGGGGATCTGACGGAGCGCCGTATCATTGAGCGCGAGCTTGAAACCGAGCGCGAACGTTTGGCCGGTTTGGTTGCCGAGATTAACGCTCTGGCCATCGTCGCTCCGATAAACGGCGTTGCGGTCGATTTGTCGGGGCCGATCCGCGCCGGTGGGTGGGTGTCGCGCCGGGACCGTATCGCGACGATTGCAACACCAGGCCCGGCGCTGGCCCGCGGCTATGTGGCAGAGGCGGATCTTGATCGCATCGATCTTGGCGCGGAGGGGGTGTTTGTTCCGGACGATCCTGCGATTCCATCGGCTCGGGCGCTTTTGTCGGAGGTTGCCGCCTATTCCTCTGCCCAGATCAGTCAGCTTGAACTGGCCGCCGATGCGGGTGGGCGTATTCCGGTCGAGAGTGCGGAGGAACCCGGCGACGCGCCGCGCCCAAACGGCGCATGGTTCTTCCTGACGGCCGATTTGCCGGGCACCGAATTGCCCTCTGATGCTCAGGCCATACGCGGCGTGGTCGTGTTTGAGGGCCGCGCGGAAAGTCTGGCGCGCCGAATGGTCTTGCAAGTCGCCCGTGTGTTGATCCGAGAGACCAATCTGTAGAAACTTCGATCGTAGCCCGGTGCCAAAATCGGCCCGACACGTGTCTCTGGTGCCACAAACTAATTAATTTTTTCGGGTGTGTTACTCGGTTTAGCGCAAGTTATCGCTCGTCAAGACCACCTCGGAACCACGCCCATTTACAGCGCGATAACGTTTGTGTGTTGCTGAGCTTGGTCAGTCGCGCGAAGGATCTGTAAGTGATCGCAAACACACCGAAACGAGCTGGTCTTGCCGCCGTCACGGCGCTTATTGCCGCCTGTGGAACGATAAACCCGGAACCTTTGACCGATGCCGAGCTGATGTCGCTTGCACAAGGTCGGTTGAACGCGGTGGTCAGTCCCGATCAAGAGCCTGTAACCAACAGCATTGGTCTGTACGAAGCGATGGCTCGCGCGTTGCATTATAATCTCGACCGACAGGTGGAGCTGCGTCAGGAAGCCGTGCGCAACCGCGAACTTCGGCTTGCGGAATACGATATGCTTCCAGATCTCGTGGCAAACCTCGACTATTCGAACCGAAGCAACGATCCCGGCTCACGTAGTGTCACGGTGGCAACCGGCGCAACTTCAGCCCTGGCGACCCGATCGACGGGCCGCGAAAGCTTTGATGGCGATCTGACATTGACGTGGGACGTGTTGGATTTCGGCATGACCTATTATCAGGCGCGCCAGCGGTCCAACGATGTCCTGATCGCGCTTGAACAACGTCGCGCCGCCACCAACCGGATCATTGAAGACACGCGGACCGCCTATTGGCGCGTGGTCTCTGCGCAACGCTTGCTGAACGAGGTACGCTCGTTGCAGGCGCAGGGGCGCCGGGCCTTGGAGCAGAGCAGTGGCATTCTGGCGAATTCCGATGGCGATCCGCGTGAACAGCTCGAATTCCAACGGGACATCCTGCGCAACGATCAAGCGCTTGAGCAATTGGCCCGCGATTTGGATGTCGCCAAGCGACAGCTCGCGGCGCTCATGAACCTTCCCATCGGGCAAGAGTTTCAAGTTGTGATGCCGCAGCGGGGGCGCCATCGATCCGATCTGAACATGTCACGCCATGACATGATCCTAACGGCTATGATCAACCGTCCTGAGCTGCGCGAAGTCACCTATCGCCAGCGAAACAACGAGCTTGAGCGCCCGATCGCGACGCTTGAATCGATCCCCGGCCTCAGCCTGTTCGTCTCCAGAAATTTTGACGACAATGATCTGTTGTTGAACGGCGATTGGGTGACGACCGGATCGCGTGTGTCGTGGAATTTGATGCGCGTGCTCAGGTTGCCTGAACGTCAGAGGACGATTGAGGCGGGCGGTGAACTGTTGGATGCCCGCGCGCTCGCGCTGACCCAGGCAATTGCCACGCAGGTCATCGTGGCGCGCGCGCGATATGCGTCGCTGCATCGGGAATTCCACACAGCCTCGCGGTTTCTGAACGTCCAGCGGCAACTGACAAATCAAATCGCGCGGGAATTCCAATCCGGTACCGCGACCGAGCAGGAGCTATTGAACGAACGCTTCAATCTTCTTGTAGCAGAATTGCGATCCGACATAGCGTTTGCAGATATGCAGAACGCATTCGCCAACCTTTATGCCTCCATGGGGCTCGACAGCTATGACGGCCGTCTGACCGGAGATGAGAGCTTGCAGCAGACCACCCAGATCCTGCAGCAATGGTGGCAGGAGCGGGGCGACCATTCGATCCGATGATGGGCCGCGCCGCCCAAACGATCTTCTGTGGTCTGCTCGCCTTGGCCCCGCCCGCGGCGGCACAAGAGGCGCGCGCGCCCGGTATTGTGGTGTCCGACGCGCAGATCACCTATTCCAGTCAGATCGATGGGCGCATTAATGACATGCCCCTGTCGGTTGGGGCTTTTTTCGAAGAAGGGGCAATCTTGGTTGCCATAGATTGCACCGGCAGGACGGCGTTGCGCGATGCCCAGGCGGCCCGTTTGCGCGCGGCGGAGCGTGAACACGAGATCAACCTCGATTTGCAACGGTCCGGCGCCGTGTCACAGGGCGCCGTGATCCGATCGGCCGCCGAGGCCGAAATCGCCGCGGCGGATCTGCGCGCGATCGAGGCCGAGTTGAGCTTTTGTCAGATCACCGCCCCCTTCGATGGACGGGTCGTGGAGGTCTATGCCGGCCAGTTCGAGAATGCCGTAGTTGGACAGGAACTGATCGAGATTGTCGACAATGGCAGCCTGTCCATTGAGTTAATCGTGCCATCGGTTTGGCTGCGCTGGTTGAGCATTGGCACAGAATTTGAGTTTCGGGTCTTTGAGACGGAAGAGGTGCAGCCTGCCCAGGTCAGCGCCATTGGCGCTGCCGTCGATCCTGTCAGTCAAACGATCCGCCTCGAGGGGGCCTTTCAATCCGGCCCGCAGGCGACCTTGCCAGGGATGAGCGGTGAGGCGCTGTTTCAGGTCGAGGGGCAAGCGTCAGAGCCGTGATCCGAATAGGCGTACTCAAGATGCGCGATGCAGCAATCTCGCGTCGGAAAACTGGCCGCGCACAGCATCAAATCACCGGCTCTTCTAGCCGGATCGTACAAAAAGCGCTCAATTGCCGACCTCGCGGCCCGTCCGCTTGAAAAGACTAAAGAAATGCAGGTCTAATTCTTTTGGAGCTTAGCAACTTCTTAACATCTCGTCGTTGGCGAATCAGATGTGACCGGCGCGACAGACGGCGAAGACCACAACAGTAGTAGATGGGACAGACGACATGAGCACGTCACCAGATACGCGTTTTGAAACTGACGAAACCGACTTTCTAGCGCTTGAGCCGCGCATTGTCTTTGATGGCGCGATGGCGGCAGATCTTCTGGAGACGGCAGAGGTTCATGTCGATGACGCCCCGCCGCCACAACCGCAAGACAACGCCGCCCCGGAACAGGCACTGGAGGTCGCGCTCAGCGCGGCACCGGACGACAGCAATGACGTCGTTTTTCTGGATCCGAGCGTCGAAAACCCAGCGGAGCTTTTGGCCTCTATCCCGGCGGGCGCACAGGTGCATTTGTTGTCGGCGGACCAGGACGGCGTCGATCAGATGGCACAGATCCTGTCGGGGCAAAGCGATATCGATGCGGTACATATCCTGTCCCATGGTGATGCAGGCATGCTTTTCCTCGGCAATACGGCCCTGACGGAAAGCAGCATCCAAACCATCCATGCCGATAGCCTTGCGGTGATTGGCGCAGCGCTGGGCGGCAGCGCTGACATTTTTGTCTATGGATGTGATTTCGGTGCCGATGGCGATGCGATGGCCGCCCTTGCTGACGCGACGGGTGCGGATATCGCCGCATCCGATGACACAACGGGCGCCGCAGATCAGGGCGGAGACTGGGTGCTTGAGGCGTGGATCGGCGACATTGACGGGCAAAGCCTGGAGGCGGTGAATTGGGGCGGTACGCTGGGGCAACCGGTTGCTGAACAGGTGATCTTCGCGACGACCGGGAACAACCGGATCCTGGACGGCACGACCCCGTCCGGCGTCGAAGTCACAAGCACCTTCGCCAACCGAATTTCACCGAACACCGTTTCGCCACAGGCTGAGACCCAGCGCATCGACAACGCGAATTTCACCTTCCTTCAGGCTGGCACGACGGAATTGGCCGATACGAACGTTTTTCAAGATTCCAATGACATCCGGAGAATGCCGGATACGTGGACCCTGGATTTTGAAGGCACAGCTGTCGACACGGTCTACCTGCATGTCAACTCTGTTGATCAATTCGTTCTGAATTACACGCCGCCGCCCGGTATTCTGGTCGAGGTGCTGTCGGGCGCGAACTTCGTCGATGCGGATGCGGGAACCGGCCTTGCGTTTCGCGACAACGACGTCTCAACCTCAGACGGCAGCACCACGGATGAACGTCTTGACGGGGCAGGCGGCGGCTCTGCCGATGGAACCATTCGGTTCGTGTCAACCAACGGTGAACCGATTGAGCGTTTGTCATTTGTGCTGTCAGAACATCCCAACCGAACCAGCAATGCGGCGGATGGCTGGCAGTTTGCTGTTGAAACCCGAACGGCCCTTGATACCGATGATGACGGTGTCGTCGATGCAATCGATATCGATGACGACAATGATGGCCTGCTCGACACAGCGGAGACATTGTCAGTTGCAGATGCGGGCCCACTAAACTCGCCGGGCTTTGCGACGAACACAAATCTGGTGACAGGCGGAAGCACCGGCACGGCGTCGCTGCCAGGCTTGTTTGGCGGCACCCTGAATTTTTCCGCGAGCCTCGATACCGGCGGAAATCCGAGCGATGATCCGCAATGGTCGGGCGGTATCCAGATCCAAAACGATGGCGCAGTGGGTGATTTCATTTTTGCGCAACCGCGCGAAGTCGATGCGTTCCCAGCGGAAGCAGCCGTCTATACCTTTGATTTTCCTGACCCGGTTGAAAACTTCTCGGCGGTTGTCGGGGGGTTGAATTTTTCGGACACCGTTGAATTCACGGCGTTTCTAAACGGTGTCGAGGTCCCTCTATCGGCTGGGAATTTAACGCCGATCGACAATGGTGTTGTGGTGTCTGGAAACGACACGTTGATCGGGAACGCGACCAGTGGCGGCACCAGTGTCGATAGCAACCGTGGCCGGATCGACATACCTGTTCTGATCGACCAACTTGTCGTGCGCTCGGGCAAAAGTGATCCCGCCAACAATGCAACGGCGACGGTTGGCTTCACGTTGATCGAGTATGATGTGATGCAGGATACCGATAGCGATGGCCGCGTCGATTCCCGCGATATCGATGCCGACAATGATGGCATCACCGACAATGTCGAGGCGCAGACCACGCGGGACTACATTGCCCCTTCGGGTCAATCGGGCGCGATGATCGATGCCAATAATGACGGGCTGGACGACAATTATGCCGGTGGCCTTACGGCGGTGGACACCGATGGCGACGGCACCGCGGATTTTCGCGACGCGGATTCCGATGATGATGGCATAGATGATGTGGTTGAACGAGGCGATGGCGGGCCCACCAGTGCGTCGGGTGGGGACACCGATGGCGATGGTCTGCTCGACGTGTTCGAAGATGGCAGCGTCAGTGATGGCTTTGACGTCAACGACAGCAATGTTGCCGGGGACGACGGCGGCACGGACGGTGATTTCACCAGCTTTACCTTCGGCGACACTGATAACGACACCGAAGATGATGGGTCAAATGCGGACCCGATGGTGCAAGATTTTGACTACCGCGATAACTTTGTGGATGTCGACACGGATGGCGACGGCATTGTCGATCGCATCGACATCGACGACGACAATGACGGCATCCTGGATACGGTGGAAGATGCCGCAGCATTCAGCGTGGCGCCGATCGACTTCTCCTCGGTGAATTTCACCGGCCAGTCCGTCACCTTTGGCGCGAATTCTGTATCGGTGGATGGCACGCTGGTGCGAACAAGCAACGGAAGCAATGCTGGCAATGATCGCGGTGATCTGGACTTGCGAGACGGGAGCCCCAGGTCGAACGGAAATGCGCTGAACGGCGCGGAATACAGGTTGGATTTTGACCAGGATTCCATCGTTCAGTTCAGCGGGCACCAGACGATTGGCGGCTTCTTCAACTCCGGAGGTGATCAGGTCATTCTCGATGCGGCGGGCGGCTTTATAGTCGATGATCCCGATGGACAATTGAACATCCAGTCGAACACGGGAGATCGGATCGTGTTTGGCAGCAACAGCTCGGTCGTGTCCGGCCAGGGAACGTGGTCAATCCGAACGACGAATCCGGTCTCGACCGTGACGATGCAGGTGGATGGCGATCCGCGTTCGCCGATCAATATCGCGCTGCTGAGCTTTGACAGCGACGGCGACGGCGTAGACGATTCAAAGGATCTCGACAGTGACAATGACGGGATCACCGATAATGTCGAGGCGCAGACAACACAGGGGTATATCGCCCCCTCGGGTCAATCCGCCGCGATGATCGATGCCAACAATGATGGTCTGGACGACAATTATGGTCCGAACGGGCTGACACCCGTCGATACGGACGGGGATGGGATCGCGGATTATCTGGATCAGGATTCCGATTGGGACGGCATTGCCGATGTCGCCGAGCGCGGCGACACGGGCCCGACGGTGGCCTCTGGCGGGGATGCCGATGGCGATGGCCTGCTCGATGTCTTCGAGGGCGGCAGCCGCAATGACGGCTATGACGTCAATGACAGCAACATCTTGGGTGATACCGGAGGCAGTTCGGGAAGCTTCACCTCCTTCAACCTCGGCGATACCGACAATGATACGGATGCCGACGGGTCGAACGCCGCGCCCGATCTGCAGGATCTCGATTATCGCGACGACCGGGTCGATAGGGATAGCGATGGGGATGGCGTCATAGATCGTATCGATATCGATGACGACAATGATGGTGTGCTCGACACCGATGAAGGGTTCGAGCGCAAAAGTGTCAGCGGCCAACTTCTTTGGACCCACAATGAAAGCGGCGGAAACTCGGAGCAGGCCACATTCCAGGATTTCGGGGGCGGAGAGGTGCCGCTGGCTGACGCGATCGCATCGGCTGGTAATTCCGTTGTCGGGTCGGGCTTGACGCAGCTGACGGGCGACCCAAGCGGAGATGAAACGTCGCAGTTCGAATATGACCTGTCCGGCGCCGATGAGGATACGCTTGCCGGGGCCATCGCGGCAGAAGATTACGTGGATTTCCCGCTCACCACCGGGGACGAAACGGTTATCATCCGAAATCTCTTCCATTCGTTTACCGCGCAGGATGTGGGCGGTTCGAACCGGGGCGACTACAAGGTGGCCTATTTCGTATCGAGCGACAATTTCGCGACAGCGGAGACACTGGTATCGGGTTTCCAGTTCCAATCCGGGACAAGCGGTTCGTTCAATGGTCAGTTCCCCACAATTGATGAGGCCCGCCTGGATCCGAACACCAACTACACCATTCGGATGTATGTCTACGATGCCGAGACAACGCCGGAAGGGCACGTGACCGTCAATGATCAGTTTTTCGAATTCGACGTTGAAACTACAGTAGATTCTGACACTGACGGCGTCGCCGATCACCTTGATATCGATAGCGACAATGACGGCATCACCGACAATGTCGAGGCCCAGACGAGCGCGGGCTACATCGCGCCCTCCGGTACGGGGGCGGCGATGATCGATGCCAATGGCGACGGTCTGGACGACAATTATGCCGGGGGGTTGAATCCCGTCGACAGCGATGGCGATGGGACCGACGATATCATCGATGCGGATTCCGACAATGATGGGATCGACGATGTGGCCGAACGCGGCGATGGTGGCCCGACCAGTGCATCCGGCGGGGATGCCGATGGCGATGGCCTGCTGGATGTCTTCGAAAACGGCACTCCGAATGACGGGTTTGATGTCAATGACAGCAACGTCACCGGGGATACCGGTGGGGCGGGCGGTGCATTTGGCGGGTTCGGGCTTGCAGATAGCGACGATGATGTCGATGCGCGTGCGGACAATTCATCCCCGCTTCTGGCAGATCTGGATTTCCGGGATGCGACGGTATTGTCCGACGATGCCGCGACAACGCCGCAGGGCGTCTCTGTCGATATCGATGTGTTGGACAACGACTCGATACCCCCGAACGTGCGCCCTGGCGGTCCTGGCTCTCCCAATACGCTGACGCTGCTGGATGATATGGGCAACCCGACCGGCTCGATCATTGTGCCGAATGAGGGGCAATACATCCTGACCAATGACGCGGGCGGCAATCAGATCATCCGGTTCATTCCCGAGGCCAACTTTGCCGGCGTCACCACGCCGGTGACCTATGGCGTCCGGGCGCCTAACGGCGCTGTGGACACCGCCCAGATCGTTGTGACCGTCGAGGCGGATATCGAGGCCGTTGACGACACGTTTCTGGGTGACGAAGACACCGATCTTCCGATGGATATTCTGGGCAATGACGATCCGGGCACCGGCGTTGACACCGTGACCTTTACCTCGCTGCCGCCCGCGGGGCAGGGCGCCTTGTTCATTGACGATGGCAGCGGCACGCCCGTCGCAGTCACCGCTGGGGCGGCATTGACCCCTGCGCAGGTCGCGACCTTGTTCTTCCGCCCGGCAACGGACTTTTTCGGTACAGTTGATCCGTTCAACTACACGCTTGAGGCCACCAATGGCGATACCGACCCTGCGACAGTAAATATCACAATCGATGGCGATCCCGAGGCGTCCGATGATGTCTTTACGATCCCGGAAGACACACCGACCCCGATTGACATCACCGCCAATGACGATGGGGGCGAACCGCCGTTCACCTATGCGTTGACGAGTGTGCCGCCGACCAGCCAGGCAACGCTGACCTATACGGCAGATGGCGGCGGGACCGTGACGATCGATCCCAACAATCCCCCATCCGGTCTGAGCGTGACGGAGGCTGCCAGCCTTGTCCTAACGCCTGCTCCGAATTTTGACGGGCCGGTGAATCCGCTTGCCTATACCGTGACCGATAATGACGGCGACACATCGTCGGCCAGCGCCAGCTTCACAATCGATGCGGCACCCGATGCGGGCGACGATAGCTTCACCACCAACGAAGACACCGATATTCCGATCACTATTCTGGCGAATGATGATACGGGCTCGGGCATTGCCGCAGCCACGTTCAATACATTGCCTCCTAGTTCTCAAGGGACGCTGTTCCTTATCGATGGGCGAACAGGCGCAGAGGTAGCAGTTCCGGCGGGCGTCGATCTGCCACCTGGCGCGATTGCCACGTTGTTCTTCCGGCCCGCCGCTGATTTCTCCGGCTCTGTCACAACTTTCGATTACACGCTGACGGACACGGACGGGGATACCGATACCGCCAATGTGGATATCACGGTGGACGCCGTACCGGATGTGGCATCGGATGCGCAGGACGTGCAGGAAGCCATCGAGACGCAGTTGAACCTGTTGGATAACGACAGCGATTTCGGCAACGGCCCCGCGACCTTCACCTTCGATACCGTTCCCGCGCCCGGCGATGGCATGCTGACCTATACTGATGACGCAACCGGGCTGGCGACCAATGTGGTGGCTGGAACACCGTTGAGCGAAGCCGAGATGCGCACGGTCGCCTTCACCTCGCAAACCGGTGTCTTTGGGCCGATCCCAACCTTCAGCTACACCGCCACCGATGCGGATGGCGATACCGATACGGCGAATGTCGATTTAAGTGTGCTGGCCGCCGTGGATGCGATGGATGACAATGTGACCACGCCGGAAGATACGCCCGTGGCGTTGAACCCGCTCTCAAACGATGATCCGGGCGGGCCCAATGCCACCGCGGCCGTCACCTCGATCCCGTCAGCAGCCCAAGGCACGCTGACCTATATCGATGCCGCTGGTGCGACGCAGACGATCACGGGCCCAACGACGCTGACCCGCGCCGAATTCGGCTCGCTGCGCTTTGTGCCGACAACGGGGTTCAACGGCCCGGTTGATCCGATCAATTACACCATCAGTGATCCGGGCGGGAACACGGATTCCGCAGTCATCAACATCACCGTCGATGGCTTGCCGGACCCGGTGAACGATACGCTGAGCGGTGAGGAAGACACGCCACTTCCGGTCGATATCACGGGGAACGATGATGTAGGCGATGGCCCGGCAACCTTCACCATCGATGCCCTGCCGCCCGCTGCGCAAGGGGTGCTGACCTACACCAACAGTTCCGGTTCTGTTGTGCCCGTTCCGCAAGGCACGCCGCTGACACAGGCCGAGGCAAGTTCGATCATCTTTACACCCGCAGCCGGTTTCAACGGCGCGGTCGATCCCGTGACCTACACCGTCACCGACGTGGACGGGGATACGGGTACGGCCAGCCTGAACATCACCATCGATGCTGTGCCGGATGTCGTCGCCGACGTCTATGCCGGGACCGAGGACACCGAATTGGCGCTGCCGATCCTGAGCAACGATGATCTGGGATCTGGGCTGCAATCAGTGACAATTGATACTGTCCCGGCCGCGGCCGAGGGCACCTTGATCTATACCAATGGCAGCGGTGCGCGGGTTCCGATTACCCCCGGCACGACCCTGACACCGGGCGAGGTGGCCACACTGGCATTCCGGCCGGCACCCGATTTTGCCGGCGCCGTTTCGCCCTTTGCCTACACAGTAACAGACAGCGATGGCGATCAGGACAGCACCAGTGTCACCATCACCATTGATGGCATCCCCGAGCCGCAAGACGATGTCTATGTGGTCGAAGAGGATGGCAGCGTCTTGGTGAATGTCGCTGCCAATGACGATCTCGGGGACGGGCCTGCCACCATCACACTGGATTCCGTGCCCACGGCGGCCCAGGGCACGCTGACCTATACCAACAGTTCCGGCATGCAGGTGACCGTCAATCCGGCCTCGCCACCTTCGGGCCTGACCCCGGCAGAGATTTCGACGCTCACCTTCACGCCGACGCCCGATTATCAAGGTCCGGTCAATCCGATCGAATATACGGTGACCGACGCCGATGGCGACACCGCTTCGGCCACGGCAACGATCACAATCGACGCCGCCCCGGATGCCATTGATGATGCCTTTAGCACCGACGAAGACACGCCTCTGCCGCTGACGATCATCGATAACGATACGGGCGGGACGGGAACCACCACCCTGCGGTTCGATACCGTGCCGCCGATAACGCAGGGTACGATCACCTATCGCGATCCGGCGACCGGTGCGACCGTCACCGTGGGCGCCGGTGACGTGATTTCGAACACGCAGGCTTTGTTCCTGACCTTCACGCCAGCCTCCGATTTCAACGGATCGGTTGATCAATTCACCTACACGCTGATCGATGCCGATGGGGATGAAGACAGCGCAAACGTGAATGTCGAGGTCGATGCCGTCCCGGACCCCGAGAATGACGAAATCACCACGCTTGAGGATACGCCCGTCGCGATCGATATCTTTGCCGATAATGGAAACGGGCCGGATGACACTGGCAACGGACCGGCCAGCGTCAGCTTCGACAATCTGCCGCCTGCCGCACAGGGCGCACTGACATATACCAATTCCGTGGGCAATGTGGTTCAGGTCGTCGCGGGCGCCTCTTTGACCCCGGCCGAGGCGGCAACGCTGGTCTTCACGCCCGCCAATGATTTCTTTGGACCGGTCGCACCGGTGCAATACACGCTGACCGACACCAATGGCGACAGCGGCACGGCCAGCATCAACATCACCGTCGACGGTACGCCGGATCTGAACCCAGATGTCTTCACAGCGGAGGCGGACGAGACCATCGGGATCGACGTGCTGCTGAACGACCAGGATTTCGGGAATGCGCCTTCGACCTTCTCGATCACGACACCCGATAGCGCAGAGGGGGTGGTCACCTACGAAGTCACGCCCGGAAACCGGGTTACATTGCCCGCGAATGCAACAACCTCGGGTCTGACCGAGACGCAGATGCGAACGCTGCAGTTCGACCCGGATGCGGGCTTTTTCGGCGATGTTAGCCAGATTACCTATACCGCGACCGATGCGGATGGCGACACCGCAATGACCACCGCCAACATCTTCGTCGCAGCAGGAACCGATGTTGAGAATGACGCGCTGATCGGCAAGGAAGATACACCGATTGAGATCGAGCCAGTCGACAATGACCTGATTGGAGATCCGGATTCCACGATCACATTCGCTGCCGTTCCGCCGAGCTCCCAAGGGGTCTACAGCTACCGCGATGACGCGACCGGTGCGATGACGCCCATCGCCGCTGGCACACCGATCAGCGTTGATGAGTTCGCCACATTGCGCTTCACGCCAGCAACCGGCTTTACGGGCGATGTCGATGATCTGGTCTATACCGCAACTGCGTCACCCGCCGGGGGCGGAACATCGGATACAGCCACGATCCAGCTGACCATCGACCCGGTGCCCGAGGCTGTCGACGACAATTACACCACGGATGAAGACACCAATATCGCGATTCCGGTCAACGCCAACGATGACAACGGCACCGGCCTGCAGAGCATTCAATTTACCTCGCTGCCCGATCCATCGACCGAAGGCGTGGTCTTCAGCACCACGTTGGGACGCGCAATCACCACATCGGACGTTTTGACCAATCCCGCCGATATCGGTTCGCTCGAGTTTCGTCCCGTTGCCAATTTCAGCGGGACCGTCGCCACGTTCCAATACACGCTGATTGATATGGCTGACGGAAACGGGATCCAGGAGACCGATATTGCCGACGTGAATATCACCGTGGATGCCGTTCCGGATGCTGTCCCTGACACGGCGGCCTTGAACGAGGACGGCTTCGCCGATGTCAACGTGCTGGCCAATGACGATGCCGGGGATGGCCCGGCCAGTGTGACCTTCACGAACCTGCCAGATCCCGGCACTATTGGCACACTGAGCTATATCGACAGTACCGGAGCGCGGGTTGCTGTGCCATCTGGCACGCCCCTCACACCCGCCGAGGCCGCGACGGCGCGTTTCACGCCCATCCCGAATTTCGATGGTGTAGTCCCGGTCATTAACTACACCGTTGCCGACACGAATGGCGACAGCGATAGCTCGACGCTGACGCTGACAATCAATCCGACCCCCGATCTGGTGCCGGATGTGTTCTCTGCCAAAGAAGACACATCGATCCCCGTTAATCCGCTCGCCAATGACGTCGATTTTGGTGACGGTGTTCCCAGTTTTGCGATCACCGGCCCGTTGGCGGCTCAGGGTGTTCTCTCCTATGAAACAACGCCAGGGGACCCAGGCAGTCGCATTGATATCGGTGACGGTGCAACGCCGTCCGGGCTGACACAGCAGCAGCTTGAAACGCTGGTCTTTACCCCCGCGGCGAATTTCAACGGTGCGGTCGACCCGATCCCCTATACCGTAACCGATGGCAACGGCGATACACAGACCGTGAATATCAACATCACGGTAGACGCGGTTCCGGACCCTGCCGACGATATCGTTGCGGTCACCGAAGACACGCCGCAAACCTTCTCGATCGTGGGCAATGACGATCTGGGGGACGGCCCTTCGACGGTGACCTTCGGCACGCTGCCTGATCCCACCACGCAAGGGACACTGACCTACCTGTCGGATGCGGGCGTTGTGACGCCCGTGAGCGCGGGTGTGGCGATCAGCACGACCGAGGCCGCCAACCTCACCTTCACACCCGCACCGAATGCCAACGGCTCTTTCGGACCTTTCGCCTATACGGTCACGGATGCGAATGGGGATACCGGAACGGCCAATCTGACATTGAACATCAATCCGACGCCGGATCTGGTGAATGACACGCTGACGGTGCCCGAGGATGGATCGGCCCCGCTGAACCCGCTTGCCAATGACACCGATCTGGGTGACGGCCCATCAACAGTGTCCTTCGCGTTGCCACCCGCGGCGCAAGGCACATTGTTCTATCTGGCCGGTGGCCCCGGAGGCACACGCACCGCGGTTCCGGATGGTGTTCAGTTGAGCGAGGCCGAAGCTGCAACACTCGAATTCGAGGCGGCGCCGAACTACGACGGGCCGGTTTCTCCGATCACCTACACGGTCACCGATGCAACCGGTGACTCCGCGACCGCGCAGATCATCGTCAGCATTGATCCCGCGCCGGATGCCGCGGACGACAGCGTTCAGGTCGAAGAGAATGTCGCGACCCCATTGAGCATTCTCGACAATGACGATGTGGGCGACGGCCTCGCACAGGTAGAGATCCAGACGCTGCCGAATGCGGCGACGCAAGGTCAGCTCAGCTATACCGACGCGCTCGGGAATGTGCAGAACATCACCAGCCCCGGCACCGTCCTGACACCCGCCGAAGTGGCCACGCTCGTCTTCACACCGGTGACCGGCTATACCGGTTCGGTGGATACCGTTACCTACGCGATCACGGACGGGTCGGGCGATACCTCCACCGCAGATGTCACCATCACGATTGACCCCAACCCCAGGCCGCAATCCGACATTAGCGATCCGGCGACGAACGTGTCACCGGTTAGGATCGACGTCGTGGCCAACGACAATGGCGGCGATACCGTGGTGCCGTCCACCGTGCGGATTGTGACGCCGGGTGGTCCGGCCACATCGGTAAGCGTGCCCGGTGAGGGCATATGGACGGTCAATACAGGCGATGGGTCGATTACCTTTGCGCCGGAGGCGGGTTTCTTCGGCGATCCAACCCCGATTACCTACACGATCGAGGATGACGATGGTGTCCGTTCCGGTCCGGTTGCGGTGCTCGCGGATTACGTCCCGGTCTCGACCGATGATCTGGCGTCCAATCAGCCGCCCGGCCCGGTTACTATCGACATTCTGGCCAATGATACGACCGGCGACGAGATCCGCACGGGCACCGTGCAGATCGTTGGCACGGCCAATCCGGGCGATCCGCTTGTGGTGGCGGGGCAGGGCACCTGGAGCATCAACCGCTCCACCGGCGCGATCACCTTCACGCCTGAGCCCGGCTTCACGCTCGATCCAGATCCGATCCAGTATATCGCCGAGGATGCCGAGGGAAATTCGACATTGCTGGCACCGGCGACGGTCGACGTGGATTATGCGCCGATCGCGGCGGACGATTCGATCACGCAAGACGATCTGACCGTTCCGGTGACGCTGAACGTTCTGGCCAATGACACCGCGGGCGACGCCGTGGTGCCTGCCACCTTCCAATTCGTCGGAACGGCCAATCCCGGCGATCCTCTGGTAGTCCCGGGGGAGGGCACCTACACGTTCGATCCCGCAACCGGTGAGGTCACGTTCACCCGTGATCCTGATTTCGTCGATCAGCCAAGCCCGGTTCAATACATCATCCAGGATGATGACGGGAACAGCAGCACGGCGACCATTCAGATCTTGTCATCCGTTCCCAGCCCGGATCCGGACGATGACATCGATTTGCCGGAACGCCCGGAAGATGCGCTGCCCAGATTGTCGGTCGAAGCCTATATCCATTCCGCCGCGACCGACATTTTGTCATTGGATGCGGTCCCGCTTCTCTTTGGCGATGGGCCGATCCTGACGGCAATCAATGGTCTTCTGCCGTTGGGCGGCACGGCCGTTCTGCCAACGGATGATGTGGGGTTTTTCGGTCCGCTATCAGTGCCTTACCCGATCACGATTGCGGTCGAGAATGTCGATCCCGGCGTGATTGTCGGTCGATTTGCCGGGGTGGGTGACCCTGCTTTCCAGGCGATGATCGGGTTTGCGACGCAGAATTCGGGATATTTCTTCCTGCTCGGTGACAATGGCGTGCTTGGCTCGGTTGCCGATATCAATGACGATGTCGCGAATGTCGGTCTGTTTACCGGCGATGGCGACGGATTGATGGCGGCCGATATCCATGTCACCGGCGACGCACCTGATGGTGCGATATCGATCCAGGATGGACATATCCAGATCCGCGATCCGGGCCGGGACTTGGCTCTGCAGGTGAGCTTTGCGGCCATTGATGGGCGGATGATCGATGCGGATCTCTTCGTGTCATTCGATACCAGGATCGTAGATCTGCAGATCACCGGTCATCATCCATATACTGGCTTCTCTGGGCAAATTGCAGCGATTAGCCATGCCGAACAAATTGGTATCGACAGCATCGCGCGCGCACTGATCTAGCGGGAGACATGCAAAGTCGCCTATTCCTCCGAGGGGCATATCGCTGGTACTGGATTTTCGCTATCGGAACAAGGTTGGATTGATCGCCTGACCTTCACCACGGCACAGCGCGGTAAGGTGCCGCGAAAGTCTTAGTCTGCGCGTTTGCCGTGCCTCTCGGATCATTTCATTTAGGGGAGTATGCTGCAGATCAGATGACGCGTGCTATCGGGATGGGCGAATGAGTTCGACGCGTCAGCCGAGGTAGAGGAGACCGCCTTTGATCGACATCTTGATCCTGGCCGGGAAACGTCCGCGTCCGGGAACCATCCTTGAAACGGTGGCAAGGATTCTCGTCGAAGATGGCGCGACCTTGCACACCGAATGGCGCGACCCGCTTGGCGCTGTTGCCAGTTGGCCATCGAGATTTCTGGTACATCGTGGTCTGGGGGCCGATGTGTTGCAGCCGCTCGCCGCGCTCGCTCCGGCAAGGGTTGTCAATGATCCCGGCGCCTGCTTGCGCGTCGGCGATAGAGGGCTGACGATGGCTGCGCTGCGCCGGTCGGGATTGCCCGTTCCAAGTGCTGAAACCTTCACCGACTGGTACCAGGTCTGTCAGCGCGCCGCCGCCGGTTCGGTCTTTCTCAAGGCGCGGTCCGGGTTGCAGGGGCGCGGGGCTGGCGTTCTTGCACTGGAAACAGGCGCGCCGGAAAAACCACCATTTCCCGGGCCCTGGCATGTTGAAGAGATGCTGCCCGGTGACGGAACCGACCGAAAGCTTTATGTTGCGGGACCTCGGGTATTTGGCCTTTTGAAGGCCTGGCCGCGCGATGACACTGCGCCAAGCCTTCCGTTTGCCCCGCCAAGCGAGATGGTGGATCTTGCGCTGAGCGTCGGATCTGCCCTGGGGCTGGAGATCTACGGAGTTGATTTGATTGGGCAGGATAGCGCGTTCCGCGTGGTCGATGTAAACCCGTTCCCCGGATTCCGCGGCGTTGACGGTGCAGCGCAGGCCGTCGCCGATCACATCGCGGCGCGCGCAGACGGCGGCTGAGCGCCAAGCTGCGCCCGGCAGAGGGTCGCGATGGCCGGGATTGTGTGGCGCCGATCTTCGAACCGCGTGGCAATGCGGACATGGCGCGTAAGCGATACCCAGGTCAATGTCTCGATCCGCTCGCGTTCTGGAGGCGTCTGCACCGTTTCGTAGCCATCGAGGAATGCGTGTCTGAGCGGATCAAACTGCATTGGATCGCCGGTGTTCCGAAGCCCCAGCTCGATCAGATGGGCGCAGAAATTCCCAATATCGATTGCTGGATCGCCGATAGCATACAGATCCAAGTCGACCAACCAGATCGCACAGGCATCCACGATCACCTGATCGAAGTAGAAATCCCGGTGAAGCCCTTGTGGTTCGGTCGCAGGCAGAGCGGCCAATGCGCGTTTGGCGCTGTCCAGCAAATCGGCATAGGGCCCGCCATCGACCGCGCGTCGCACCACATCCAGCTCATCCTGCAGGCTCCAGCTACGCTCGGTTTGCGGTGCGGTGGCGTGAAGCGTGGCAAGCGCCCGACCGGTCCGTTTCACGGCCGATGCCGCATCGGAGTCGTGCAGGAGCGCGCCCAAAGGCTCGCCGGGCACCTCTTCCTGTATCCATATGCCGGGATCGCTGAGCGTGCCGACGACCTCCGGTACACCGACGCCCTTGCGGCCATCGAGGCCAGCGGCCCGAAGGCGTGCTTGAATCCGTGGTGCCGATTGATCCGGGCCTTTGGCACTCATCTTGCCGAGGAGCGCCCGGCCACGGCCGGAATAGCGCACAAGCGCCCGGCGACCGGGTTTTATGCGCACCAGCTCGGCCGAAAGCTCGGGGACGGCTTGTCCTGAGGCGGCCTCGATCCGGGGGCGCATGATGCGCTCGGAAAGCGCGGTGGGCAGGCCCGGGATGATATGCCTTGGCGACGCCCACAGTAATCTGCGAGTTTTATCGAGCACGTGCTGGGCTTCTGTCGCCCAGCCAGGGCGCCGGGCGCGAAACCCATCCTGGGCGAGCGCGAACAGAGCATGGACCCGATGCGCCGCGATGGCGTCGTCGTCAACGCCGGCGGCGGCGCCAGCCGCGTCATAACCTGCGCGCAGAGCCTCGCTGGCCGCCTCAGTCGGGGTGCCGCGGATCTGCGCCAGGTCCAGAGCGGCCAGGAAACTGCCCAGATCGCGGGCCGGGTCGCCCCAGGCAGCGCGATCCCAATCGACGAGCCGCGCCTGCGACCGGGTGATCGCCACCTGATCCGGGCTGAAATCGCCATGCACAGGGGCGGCGCGATTATCTGGCAGTGGGGGCAACAGGTCGGCAGCCAGCCGTGTTGCGGTTGCGGCAAGATCCGGCAGCAGCTCGCCCAGGGACGCGGCAAATTCCATCGGATCCTGCGGCGTCCAATCGGCCAGCATTGTGGTCGCGGGCGTCGCATGGGCGGCAGCGAGCGCGCGCCCCGCATGTGCGAAGCCCGAAGGGCCATCGCGCGGCGATAGCACTGCGCCGGTCAGCCACCCGACTGCAACCGCGCCATGGGCCTTGGACAGGCCCAGCAAAGGGGCACCGCCCATCGCAGCGCTGTGCGCGGCACCGTCCGCGGCAGCCTCAAACGCATCGCGGTCGGCATGCAATTTGACCGCGGCGCGGGGCCCGTCGGGCCCGTCTGCGCGCAGAACGATCCGGCGCCCGGGTTTATAGCGCAGGATGCGAAGCGCGCAGCCCGTCAGACCAAGCGCGTCCAGCAAAGCCCCACGCTTTTCCGAATGCGCCAACACGCGCCCGCCCCGCAGCCGACGCTCAAGCCGGAGTGGTACCAGAACGGTCTGGATATCGTCGAAACAGATCGCGCCATCGGCCCAGGAGGGCCGCAATCGGACTTCGGCATAACGATCCGCTGGATAGGTCATCACGCTCCAGGCCGTGTCACCCTTTTCGGAGATCAAACCCGCAACGCAGCTCGTCCCTGGCTTATATCGCAAATACGATTGCCGCGTCGGTGGAAGGCCAGCACACTGTGCCAGGTCTGTGGCATCCAATACCGACGCCAGCCCCGGCAGCACCGGGTCGCGGGCGCACAACGCCGTGTCTTCAGCCCGCAACGGCACGCGGACGCTCCCCATTCTGGGCGTCATGGGCACTTGCGAACCAGCCACCAACCGTCATCAGCACCTCAGGGGCGCCATCCTGCATCACGCCGTTCTCGCCCAGAACGATCACGCGATCACATGTCGCGGCGAGCGCAAGGTCATGGGTGATCATCAGGGTGGTCCGCCCGCGTGCCGCAGCATCGATCGCTGCGGCGACCGTGGCCTCACTGCGGCCATCCAGAGCCGTTGTCGGTTCGTCCAGCACCAGGATCGGCGCCTTTCGCAACAAGGCTCGCGCCAGGCTCAGCCGTTGACGCTGCCCACCCGACAGCGACGCGCCCCGTTCAGCGATATCAGCTTGCAGCCCGCCCGCCATCTGGTCGACGAAGCCATTGCCCCCGACAACGCGCAAGGCGTGTTGCGCATCATCGTCGGTCAGTGTTTGGGACAGCCCGAGCGCGAGATTGTCGATCACGCTTCCCGAGATCAGCAGAGGCTCCTGTGGAACCAGCGCGATCTGGCGGCGCAAGGAGTGCAGTGTGACGTCGCGCAGATCGATCCCATCGATGCTCACACGTCCCTCATCGGGATCATGGAGGCGTAGCAGAAGCGAGATGAGCGTCGACTTGCCTGATCCCGATGGACCCACGATGGCAACGCGTTGCCGAGCGGGGATCGTCAGATCAAGCCGCTCGAACACCGCCCTGCCGTCTGCATGGGCGAAGCGCACGTTCTCAAAGTGCAATGTGCCGTTGAACTCCGGGGCGGGTCGGGCGTCTGCGCGGTCGCGCACGGCGTCATCCTCATCCAAGAGGGCAACGACACGCTCCCCCGCAGCAAGGGCTTTGGCAAGGCGCGCTGCATATTTCGCGTAGCCCCGCACCGGGCGGAACGTGTGTTTGAGATAGCTGACGAAGATCAGCAGATCACCCGGCGTGATCCGACCCGACAGAACCTGCAGCGTTCCGAACCACAGGATGAGCGCCAGGCCGATCCCGGCCAGAAGATCGACCGACCGCTCTAAGCCGGCGGTCATGCGTGCGGCTTTGATGCCTGCCGCCATGTCCTTTTCATTGGCGCCGCCGAACAGCTTGGCATTGCTGTCCTCCAGGCCCAGGGCCTGGACTGAACGAATGCCCGTCAACGTCTCGGTCGAAGTGGCGGCAAGTTGGCCCTGCCGTTCGCGTTGTGTGCGGCTGATCTTGCGGATGCGGCTCGTCAGGACCCGTGACAGCAGAAACAGGATCGGCAAGGGCGCCAGCGCCACAAGGGCCAATTGCCAGTCGAGCCAAACCATGACGCTGACCATCCCGGCAAAGATCAGGATATTGGCGACCAGGGGCATTGCCGCCGTCACCAGTGTTTCCTTCAGCATCCCGACATCGCCGATAAGGCGCATGGTGAGGTCACCCGCGCGGGAGCGGGCATGAAAACCAACGGATAAGGACTGAAGATGCGCAAAAAGATCGGCGCGGACCTTGGTCAGCACCCGGTTGCCCACAAGCGCAAAGCCCATCGTCGCAAGAAATTGAAAGGCCGCGCGCGCCAGCACCGCCGCCAGCAAACCGCCGGCGCAAAGCGCAAGGAGAAGCATGGGGTCGATACCCGCACTGGCCGGTGTCTCGCCAGCGACAGTGGGCACAACCGCGTCTATGACGAATTTCAGGGGCCAGGGTTCGGCCAAGCGCGCGGCAGTGGCCAGAAGCAGCGCCACGATCGACGCGATGAGCATCCGCCAATGGCCCCGCAAATACGGAGAAAGCCGACCCACAATAAGGCCCAGCCCGGGCAAGGTGTCTGTGATATGGGCAGCGCGGCTCATGCAGCCCTGCGCTTTTCACGGATATGGTCCAGGATACGGGCGGCGGTTCCAGCCCAGGTATTGTGCGCCAGAACCTCCGCCCTCCCGGCAGCGCCAAGGCGGCGACCAAGGGAGAGATCCCCGGCCAGGCGCAGCAATTCCGTGGCCAGGGCGCCTGCATCATCCGGCGGCACGATCA
This sequence comes from Gymnodinialimonas mytili, assembly GCF_037544085.1. NCBI lineage: Bacteria > Pseudomonadati > Pseudomonadota > Alphaproteobacteria > Rhodobacterales > Paracoccaceae > Gymnodinialimonas > Gymnodinialimonas mytili. The sequence goes on along the minus strand of NZ_JBBIFW010000001.1, from coordinate 397,301 downwards.
GGCCGGTGGCGTCATGGGTCACGATCTTACGCAGATGACCTGCATCGCTTGCGACAACCGGCAAGCCTGCGGCCATGTATTCGTAGATCTTGAGCGGTGAGAAATAAAAGTCAGGCGCCGCACCATAGGGGGCGGTGCCGACATCCAGCCGCGCCAAGGCGGCGGGCACCGCGGAGGCGGGCAAAAGCCCCGTGAACTCCGCCGCTTCATCTGCGCCTACACGCGTGAGCGCCTCCTGAATGGCGCCCCGCTCGGGCCCATCGCCGATCACCAGCAGGCGGGCATCGGGCCGATGGGTGCGAAGCTGCGCAAAGGCGTCGACCAGCGTCGGCAGACCATGCCAGGGCTTGAGCGAGCCCAAGAAACCAACGGTAAACGGCTGCGCGGCAAGGGGGGCTGCCGTCGGGAAGCGGTCAGGGTCGACAGCATTTGGTATCACGACGACATCCGTCGCGCCCATCGCGCGGGCATGGACGGCAACAGGTTCCGTGACCGCGGTGGTCAGGCTGGCCGCCCGCATGGCGCGGCGCACACCCATCTCGGCATCATCTGGAAGGGCAAGGGTGCGATGCGTGGCCTGCTCGCTCAGGAGCGGCGCGTTTACTTCCAGCACCGAGGGGATCCCGGCCTCGATTGCCCATTCCATCGCCGCGAAGGCGTAGAGCGCGTGGCGCTCGTAGATCAGATCCGGCACAAGATCATCAAGCAGGCTGCGCATTGCATCATTCGCCGACAAAAGCATTCGGGCGCGCGCCTCTGGCGCCCCTTTCGGCGCCGTTGGCAGGGCTAGAACCTCGACATCCTCCAGATCTTTCGGCGGCGTGCCTTCGGCGCGAGGTGTCAGAACCGTCAGATCATGTCCGGCTCGCGTGAGCGCGCGCAACATTTCTTGCACATGGATTGACGCGCCTTTGGAACCCCAGACAGGAATGCCGGGATCGGCGCTGACATAGGCGATACGCATCATGCGGCACTCCGCGGAGCGTCGCCATGATGTGCTGCGGCTTCAGCCCAAAGGCTGCGCAGCGTCGAAGCAGAGACCACGACGTCATATTCGGTTTCGATCAATGCCCGCGCCTGTTCTGAAAGGGTTACGCGCAACGCGGCATCGTTCGTAACCCGTCCGAGCGCGTCTGCCAGCGCCTGGGGGTCGGCGTCGGGCACCAAAAGGCCAGTCTCGCCCGCGCGCACCAATTCGGGAATCCCGACCACATCTGTCGAGACCACCGGCAAGCCAAGCGCCATCGCCTCGACCAGCACCGTAGGCAGGCCGTCGCGATTGCCATCCGATCCGACCACGCAGGGACAGGCAAGAACCGCAGCACGGCGCATCGCCTGCATCACTTCGGATTGGGGGCGGGGCCCCTCGAGGCGAATATAGGCACCCATGCCGTTATCGGCGATTTGCGCGGCCAGGTCGTCCCGCTCCTCACCAGAGCCGATGATGGTGCAGGACGGCGTTTGACCCGCTTCGACCATCAGCCGAACGGCCTCGATCAGAATGTGGAATCCCTTCTTTTCGACCAACCGCCCGACGGCGAGGATCTCGGTCGCGTCCTTCCGGGGCGGCGCGTATTGAAACCGCGTCAGATCCAACCCGTTATAGATCCGCGCCAACCGTCCCGCGCCATAGGTCTCGCGCAGATAGGCAAGGTTATAATCCGAGACCGTGACGGTCACGTCGGCGTCGCGCAGTTTAAGATCCAGGTGCTGGGGTTTTTCATAGTGATGGTAGATGTCCTTGGCATGGGCGGTGAAGCTCCAACTGATGCTGGCCATGGCGGCTGCAAGGCGAGCAACGCTGGCTGACACGGTGCCGAAATGCGCATGCAGATGCGTGATTTCGCGGATCCGCACCTCGACTGCCAGTTCCAGCGCCTGCGCGACATCCTGACCTCCGGCGATCCCGTCAATCCGCGCCAGCGTATCCCATGCGTCAGGCAGTACGTCACGGGCGCGCGCCATGCGGTCCCAGATGGCGTCAGGTCCTGAGAAGCGATCCTTTATATGGGTCACCGGCGCCCGCACGCGGCCCAGAATATCCTGGTAGTGGGTCTCATCGACCGGGCGCAGGGCGAAGATCTCGATCTCTTGTCCCACCGCCTCATGGGCGAGGATTTCATTGATCACAAAGGTCTCAGAGAAGCGCGGATACCGCTTGAGTACATAGCCGATCCGGCCGATTGGGGGACAAATGTCGGTCACGTAGGCTCTCCTCAAGCGGCGGTCGGGATCAGGGTCGCGATGGACCGGGCCAGGGCCTGCACGCCAGCCAGGCCAGTCATGTTGGGCGCGGGACCTGGCTCTCCGACCGGGGATGCCATCCAATTCCCCAGGGCGGCGGGTGTCAGATCTTCGGGCAACAGCATCGAGACAAGCCCGCGTGCCGCCAGACGTTCGGTGCGCATGACCTGTTCGCGGCGCGGCGCACACCGCGGCACGATCAGGGACGGCCTGCGGAGGGCAAGCATCTCGACCGTGGTGTTGTACCCCCCCATGCCAATGATCCGGGCGGCCCGGTTCATCACCTCTATGGGTTCGCGCAAGAAGGGCAGAACCATCAGATCATCACGCCCGGCGGCCAAGGCGGCGATATGGGCCTTTTGATCCTCGGGCATCTGTGTGCCAGTCACCAATATACCGCGATGGCCCTGGGGCAGCGTTGCGGCTGCAAAAGCCTCGCACAAAGCGACCCCGTCTCGGCCACCACCGACAGCGCAATAGACATAGGGCCTGGGATCTGAGCCCATGACCTGTGCCAAATCGGCGGCGGCCTGAATCGCATCGCGGCGCCCCGTCGGATCGAGATAGCCGACAAACCGGCAGCGCGCACCGATCGGGTCGGACATGCCGCAATCTGTCAGGATGTCGTAAACATCAGGATCGCCGTAGATCCATACCTCGTCGAAATGGCGGCGCACGGTTTCAAAGTTGCGCTGACGCAACCATTGGCGACGTGTCACAGACCGCTCATCGATCACATCGCGCAGGCCCAGCACGACGCGGCAGCGATCTTGACGGGTCAACATCGCGAGTGTCTCGTCCAACTCGTATTGCGCACCGCGCGGCACGTTGTCGACGATCATCAGATCAGGATCAAAGCCTTTGACTGCGCTGCGGATCATGCGCGCGCGCAAGGCGGTCAAGCGCCTGAGATCCGAGCCGAGATCGCGCGGACGATAGCTGCCGTCACCCTGCTTGGCATAGGCGGGCAAGGTGACGCAATCGACGCCAGCGGGCAGCACGAAGGCACCCGCCTCGCGCATCCCGCCGATTAGCAGGATTTCAGGGCGCGGGGTCATCTCGGACAGGGCGGCGGCGATCAGAAGGTTCCGGCGCAAATGCCCATATCCCAGCGTGTCGTGCGAATAGAGCACAATCCGCTGCGGACGAGATGATATGCCATCTAGGATGTCGAACACGGGGGCGTTCCTCTCTGCATCGCCGCGGTATCGCGGTGTCATCAAACTGTCTTACTTTGTAGCGTCCGACCTGCCCGATCCCCTCATTAAAGTTTGATTAGAGACCCTGCCCGGCGGTGGCGCAGGCGGAAAACTGCTGTAGGATCAGAGGTGTCGTGAAGGCGGAACGCCGGAATGGTATGTATGAGTGAGTTCAGTGGGAGGCGACGTGCGGTTCAAGACCAAGATCGGGATCGCGCAGGCTGGACTGACTGCCATCGTTGCCACCCTGACGGCTGCGATGCTGATGTCTCTCGCGACCGGTGGCGATGCGGCCCGCGAAATCAGTTATTCCTACGAACAGACTTTGTCGGTCACCTCGATTGCCAAGGCGGCTGACGACTATTCCGAACAGATCGCCGAGATGTTCATTTTGGGCCCGAATCCCCGCCAAGCCGAAGCGGCGCGCAATGCGTTGCTGGAGGTGGTGGCGCGTATGGAAGCGGAGCTTGAAGAAGAACTGCTGGGGCTGATCGGACCACGCCATGCGGTTGAGCGCGAGGCGGAGCTTGAGGAGCTTGCCCGCATGCAGGCGATCCGCGGATTGATCGACCGAATCGAAGGCGCGCGGGTGCAGATCGGGTCGCATCTGCGCGATGGACGTTTCAACGACGCGATGACGATCTATCGCGATGAGATCGAGGGCAATCTTGACCGGACGTTGGATCGGCTTGCCGATGAGGCCATTGCGCGTGAGACGGGCGAGGTGGTCGAGGCCCTTGAACAAACCGCCGGTGTCGCGCAGCGGATGAGATTGGCGGTTCTGGCATTGGCCTTCGCGGCGGTGGCAGCGCTGATTGCCTTGTCGGTGTTTCTGTATCGCAGCGTCTTGCGTCCGGTCGGGGCGCTGGCCCACGGGGCCGAGGTCGTCGCTGCAGGCAATTTGGATCATATCGTCGCGGAAGACGGGCGCGGCGATGAGCTGGGCGAGCTGACGCGCCGTTTCAACCGGATGACGGCCCAGATCAGTGCACAGCGCACCGCCCTGTTGGGATCCAAGGCGGATCTTGAGCGCGAAGTGAGCGCCCGCACCGAAGAGCTTCGCGATGCCCTGGACAGCTTGAAGGTTCAATCCGAGGGCCGCGCGCGCTTCCTGGCCGATATCAGCCATGAATTGCGCACGCCGCTGACGGTTGTGCGCGGCAAGGCCGAGATCGCGCTGCGCGACCCGTCTGCCACCCCAGAGCAATTGCGCGGCGCGTTGGACCGGATCGTGCGCAAATCCGCGGATATGAGCCGTCTTGTCGAGGATCTGCTGTTCCTGGCCCGCAGCGAGGCCGGAACGATCCAGATCCAACGCGGCCCGGTGATCATGCAAGAGGTCTTGGATGATACCATCCTCGACAGTCGGACCCTGGCACTGCCCAAACGGGTCACGGTCTTGCCGAGTGAGCCGCAAGAACCTGTCATCGTCAACGGCGATGCCGACAGGTTGCGCCAGGCCATCCTGATCGTGTTGGACAATGCCGTGCGCGCGGCACCAACCGGAAGCAATGTGCATGTCGAGCTCGCCGTTGACGGCAATATGGCGCGCGTGACCATCACAGATGAGGGCACCGGCTTCGCGCCGGAAGAGATCGGAGAGGCGATGCGGCGGTTCTATCGCGGGCGATCCGGCGGTGCGGGTTTGGGTCTGTCGATTGCCCACTGGATCATGGAGGTTCATGGCGGCGATGTCCGGCTCGCCAATTCCGATGACGGTGGCGCTCAGGTCTCGCTGGTCCTGCCGTTCGGAGCGAGCGCATGACATCCGCGCATATTCTCGTCGTCGAAGACAATCCCGAGATTTGCGAGGTCATCGACGACGCGCTCACCATGGAGGGCTACGAGGTCGATGTTGTGAATGTCGGCGCGGGCTTGGCCCATCGCCTGGCCGAGGGGCGCTACGACCTTGTGGTGCTGGATCGGATGTTGCCCGATGCCGAAGGTGCTGATTTGTGTCGCGCGTTGCGCGCGGCTGGCAATGGTGTGCTGATCTTGATGCTCACCGCCCGCGACGCTTTGGATGAGAAGGTCGAAGGGCTGGAGGCGGGCGCCGACGATTATTTGACCAAACCGTTCGCGCTGTCTGAATTGGTGGCACGCGTGCAAAGTCTCTTGCGACGGGTTGGTCGGGGAGAGCCAAAACCGAACCTTTTGCGGCTCGGGCCGCTGATGCTGGACCGCGCGCGTGTTGCTGTGGAGGCCGATGGGCACGCGTTGACACTGACCGCGACCGAATTCGCGCTTCTCGAAGCGCTGTTGGCGAATGCGGGGCGTGTGCTCAGCAGGACTGAACTGCTCAAAGAGGTCTGGGGTTATGATTTCGATCCGCAGACCAATAGTGTTGAGGTCTATGTGTCGTATCTGCGTCGTAAATTGCGCGCGGTCACTGACCGCGTTGTGCTGCGCAATGTCCGTGGGTTCGGCTATACGATTGAGGTCCAGGAAAGCGAGGCGCGACAGGATCTGTGATCGGCGCTCTGCGTGATGGCCGATGTCCGCCCCCGACTGGACCAAAAGCCAAACGGGGACAGCGGCACCACAACCGCGGCTGTTCTAGGCGGCGAGAGGTTTGGCGATCTGATCTTCCCAGATCAAACCGGGCCGATACCGGGCATCCACTCGCCCGTCTTTGAGCGTGAACAGGTGCAACCAGCCATTGTCGACCAAGGCGCGGACATCCAGGTGAGCATTCAGGACATTGACGATGGCTTCACGCGGAGCCTCGATCATTACCGATAGGCGCAGTGGCTCATGCATCAGCTTGTCACCATCATGGACCGCTTGCCAGGGCAGGCCGGGGCGCAACCCGCCGCCATTGCCCTCGATCACACCGAGGCCTCCGACCACGTTGTGGATCAGTTTGTTGCCCCCGCCAAAGACCGACGGCGCCACGGCGGACCCATAATATTGCAGGCTGATCCAACTGGCGACGACAACAGGGGCGGTCAGGATCAATTCCAGCGTGCCAAAGCTCTCATCGGCCTGCCAATCGTAGCTGTGCAGGAAGGCCCGCCCGCCCAGATCCTTGCCAGAGGTCGCGCCGCGCGGTGCGGCGATGAACGCGGCGCAACCCGCCAACCCCCATTCGGGCCGCACCTCGGCCCAGTTATGGGCCCGCGCGGCAACGGTATCGGCGGTTGATCCCGGCAGGGTCGCCGCACGTTCGGCCCGCGCGATCTTGCCCGCCTGGGCCAACCAGCCTTTTGCCGTGGCAATCTGATCGGCCCAGGCGTTGACCTCAACATCATCGTAGAGCGTGATGTCGTCCGTGGTTGTGTCATGCAAACCGGCGACAAACAGCGTATCCTCAGGCACCAGGATGCCGCGCGCCGCCAGACCTGCGCGCGCCTCGGGATCGTTCAGCAACACGGCCAACAGCCGGGCCGAGACCTCACCGGTATGCCCACCGCACGCGCCGCAATGATAGGCGCTTTCGTGGGGATTATTTGTGACCTGACCACCATGGCCCAGCAGCAGGACAACCTTGCCGTGCCCCGTGGTCAGGCTCATCGCATTTAGGACGGCGGCCGCTGTTTCGGCCTTCGCCTCGGCGCTCATCCCGCCGATGACCTGCGGCACCGGGCTCTGCGCGCGCTCCTTGCCGCCAAGCCCCAGCGCATCCCGCACCAATTTGCCCGCGTAGAGCGGCCCCGCGGCCTCAACGAACGCAAAGGAGGACACCGCGGCCTGCCGGAACCGGCCCCATGCCCGCTGCGCCCGCGCGGCGATCCGCATCTCCGCCTCGGCGGCGGCATCGCCCTGACTGGTTGTCTCAACCGACGGGGTTAGCAGGACCGGCAGATGCGCCTCGACCACATCGGATCCCTGAGCCTTATGGGCCAGGGGCAGCCCGAAAAAGCCCGCAAAGCCAATCGTTTGGATGCAGGGGCTCACGCTTTCCAGCGCCCGCCTGAATACTTCGGACCGAACATCGATACAGAAGGCGGCTTGCAGTGTCGGCCTTTCGTCGGTGATTTTATTGCCATCGAGCGCTGTGCTGAGACTGCGTTGATGGGCGCGTTCGGCGGCCTCTTGCAAGATCGCCAGGGCGATTTGTGTGGCATTGGGCACGATGGGTGCGGCGTGCTGCGCCACGATCTCTTCCCACTCTGCGGCGATGCCTGGCACATGCGCCAACAGTGCCTCTTCCCAGATCAGGCGGATCGCCAGCAGATCGGCCAAGCTGCGATCGACGTCACCCACAAGCTCCGCCTGCCACAGCCGCCAGCGCGCATGCTGCGACCATCCGCCCAGATCCATATAGAGCCGATGAAATGCCGTCTCAGCCGCCTCATCGCTGAGCCCAAGCGCGTCGGCCGCGCGCAGAATGGCCCGCTCGGCGCTATCGGGAGCATGGGTGACATGGGCGCAAAATCCGGTCAGCCCGGCCACCTCTGGCGTCAGATCATGCATCGCCCAGGCTTTCCAAGCCGAATAGGCATCCGATCCCGGCGTCGGCGACCACAGCGCCTGGCCGCGGTCGAAATGTCCGGCGGCCCAGAGCCCGAAGGTCTTTTCGATGACCGAGGGCCAATCGATGCCCGTGGCCTTGGCGGCCAGATCGGCGACGGTGGGCAGCGGGACGGCCTCATTTTGAGCTTCGGCCAAGGTGGCCTTCAGCGCTGCGAGATCTGCGGGTTTGCCAGCCAGATCACAAGCATCCAGCGCGTCGCTCAGATCCGTGTCCGTGATCGTGCCATTAGCAATGGCTGCGGCGTAGTCGGTGGCACTTTGGGTGATCTGCGCACCGGCCACGCGGGTCATGCGCGCCGAGGCATTCGCCAGATCCTCGCCGGTTTGGCCTAGAAACGGATTCACCGCGACGGTCACATCCAGCGGGAAGGCCGGGGGTATAGCACGCGCCGCCGCTTCAGCCGAGGTTAGAATATCGGACAGCCGCGCCGGGGTGATCTGGGAATGCTTCATGAACATAGTCGTCTCCATCACGTCAGTCTGATTTTGCCACGCGGAACCCGCCAATGGCGCGGTCCAGCACTGCGTTTAGGTAGAGGCCATTGGCCAAATGTACGCGGAGCCCTGACGTCGCCGGATGATGCGCCCATAGTGGGAACAGGGCCTGGGCAAAGGCCACCAAGCCGAAGGACACGACCGCCAACCCGATCAACGCCCATTCCAGGGGCCCCGGAACAGGGGCCGCTGGCAACGACGCGCCCCAAATCGCCTCGGCCACAGCTTGGAAGGTGAAGTAGGCGATCGCGGTGATCAAAGAGGTCGTGACCGTGCGCTTGGTCAGGGCCGCAGGCGCCAAATCGGCCAGGCCCTGGGCCACCAGATAAGCGACACCAAAGATCAGGATGGCCCCCAAGGCCAGGGCTTGTGCGGTTTTCGGTCCAAGCAACAGCGTGAACAGAGCTGCGATGATCGCGTAAAGAACCAGCGCCAAGCCAAAGGATTTCAGCACAGCACCGATATCTGGCACCGCAACGGGGCCCGGGCGGCGCAGTCCCGCGACGGCGGCGACGGCCCCGCCTGAAGATAGGAAGGCATGCGCCTTGTAGAGCGAGTGCGCCACGATATGCAAAAGCGCCAAGGCCCACAGGCCCAAGCCGCATTGCAACAGCATGAAGCCCATCTGAGATACTGTGGACCACGCCAACGAGGTTTTCACCGCGCTTTGCGTCAGCATGACCGCCGCCCCGAAGAGGGCGGTGAACCCGCCGATCATGACCAAAGCCGCCATGGCCCCGGGGCTTAGCTGCACCAGGCTTGCGGCAGTGATTAGCAGTACGCCGCCCGAATTGATGATCCCGGCATGCAGCAGGGCGGAAACGGGGGTTGGCGCCTCCATCACTTCGGTCAACCAGCCGTGCAGCGGGAAGGCTGCGGTTTTCAGCACCGCCGCGAGGATAAGGAAGGCCACCGCGATGTTGCCCGACAGGCCCAAGCCAGCGGTCGCCGCCGCATTTCCGAGCGCTGCAAGATCTCCGGTGCCGAAGGCCAGTATCAGCAAGGCTGCCGCGACGGCCAGAGCCACATCGCCGCCATGCCAGACAAGGCCAAATTTCGTGGCCGCGCGGCGCGCCTCGGCCCGTTCGGGGTAGAACAACAACAGCCGTTTCAAACCGAGTCCGACGGCCAATGCCGCAGCAATCAGAACCAGCAGGCTGCCCGATTGCACGAAAACCAGCACAGCCGCCAAGGTGGCCAGCATCAATCCATGAAAGGTGCCTTCGCGCGCTTCACCATCCAGGTATGTTCGGCTGAACCGGATCACGACCCAGCCGATGAAGGCAACCAGAGTGGCCATGGTCAAGCTGACCAGATCGGCGCGCAGGGCCAGCATCACCCCCCCGTCCAGCAGCAAGATCCGTGCCGGACCAAATCCCAGAAACTGCACGAACCCGGCAACCGATAGGGCCAAAGCCGTAAGGGCGGCAATCTCGGACAATTTGGGGAATGCACCGGGGCGTCGGCCCGGCCGAGCCAAAGCCAACGCCGCGACGGCCAGCAGGGCCAGGGGCGCAAGGAACGATAGCGAAACCGCAGATGCCATAGTGTGAACTCCCGCTCAGTTGATCTTTCGGTGAATTAGCCCCTGGCACACTTCAAGAAAATTTCATATTTTCAGGAAAACCATTCTGTTTTGTGGAAGCATGTCCTCAATCAATCTGCATCATCTGCGTTTGTTCCGGGCTGTCGCGCGCGATGGAACGCTGACCGGGGCCGCGCGGGCACTGAATATCTCGCAATCCGCGGTTTCCACGCAGATCAAGGTACTGGAGGGCTCGCTTGGCCATGACCTTTTCGAGCGCAGTGGCCGGAACCTGGTTCTGACCGAGGCGGGGCGGATTGCCCTGGACCATGCCGAAGAGATTTTCCGCACAGCGGAGGATCTGTCGGCCACCCTGAAAACTTCAGGCGGTAAGCGGCAGGCATTGCGCGTCGGCGCGTTGGCCACGCTGTCGCGCAATTTTCAATTGTCGTTCCTTGAGCCAATCATCGGGCGCGATGACGTGGAGGTCATCCTGCGCTCAGGCTCTCAGGAAAATCTGCTTCGGGGGTTGGATGCGTTGGCGTTGGATGTGGTGCTGACCAATCTGGTACCGGCCCGCGACGCATCAAGCCCCTATCTGGTGCATCGTCTCGACGAGCAATCGGTCAGCCTGGTCGGAACACCCAGCCGTGTTGGGGCAGGGCAGGCGACGATTGCCGAGATCATCAAGGCGCATCCTTTGATCCTGCCGACACCGGAATCGGCGCTACGTGCCGGTTTTGACGCGATGCTCGAACGGTTGGGTCTGCTGCCTCGCATCGCCGCGGAAGCAGACGACATGGCCATGCTGCGGCTCTTGGCGAGGGCCGATGTGGGTGTTGCGGTGCTGCCGCCGATTGTGGTCAGGGATGAGCTGGAAACGGGCAAGCTGGTGGAATGCATCCGATTGGATGACATCACTGAAGTGTTTTGCGCCGTCACCATCCGGCGGACCTTTCCCAACACGCTATTGGGAGAGGTTTTGGCCGCGCAAGGCAAGGCCGCGCCCGGTTGATCATCCCGCTGCTAGTTCGGGCGCAATACGGCAATTGCAAATAGCCCATCCGGGTCGGTCAGCACTGTATTCACCGACCAGCCCGCTGCGCCGACCAGGGCCGACAAGCTTTGATCGGTGAATTTGCGTGCCGCGCTGACATGGATCGGCTCGTCTTTGGCAAAGGCAATTTCATGGCCTTGCAGATGAACGATCTGGCGGCGAGCACTAATCAATCGCATATCAATTCGGGCGAGCCTGTCGTTCCACAGCGCCTCGTATCTGAAATGATCCAGGTCGAAATCAGCGCCCAGTTCTGAATTGAGCCGCACGAGGATGTTGGAGATGAACGCCGCTGTGACGGCTTGCGCATCGTCATAGGCGGCGACCAGCGTGTCGGCGCTCTTGACCAGATCGGCGCCCAAAATGAACCCCTCCATGGCGGGCCATTTGCGCGCGTGAGCCAGAAGATCCCGGGCCGCATCCGGGGCTAGGTTTCCGATGGTCGAGCCCGGAAAAAACCCGATCTTCGGCAGATCGGCGACGGCATGGGGCAAAGTGAGAGGCCCGGTGAAATCCCCGACCTTGGGATGGATCGCAAGATCGGGATAGCGTTGCCGCAGACCATCAGCGGTGTCGTGCAGAAATCCCTCTGAGATATCCACCGGCACATAGGCCCCGAAATGCCCGCCCGCATCCAGCAAAATGCGCGTTTTGACCGAGGCGCCGGATCCAAGCTCGACCAATGCGCCATCCTCCGGCACCAAACCGGCCAAAAGATCGGAATTGGCCCGCAGAATGCCTGCTTCGGTTCGGGTCAGATAGTATTCAGGCAATGTGGTGATCTGTTCAAACAGCGCGCTGCCGCGCTGATCGTAGAGCCATTTGGGGCTCAACACTTTTTCCGGTCGGGTCAGCCCGTGCAGGGCGTCGTCCAGCAGGGCTGTCGCAGTGGGGTCAAGATACCTCGGATTGCCGTCCATCAAACGACATCCCGCGCTAGACGCAGCCCCATCATTTGCCACCGCTGATGCGGGTAGAAGAAGGTGCGATATGTGGCCCGCATCTGTTCGCGGGGCGTGGCGCAGGACCCGCCGCGCAGCACGCGCTGATTGACCATGAACTTGCCATTGTATTCGCCGAGCGCGCCCTCGGGCGGGCGAAAGCCGGGATAGGGCGCAAAATCGGAGGCTGTCCATTCCCAGACATCGCCCCAAATGCCGGGACCGGGCAGGGGGCGCAGCGCGCCAATGGCATCCGCATCACCCATCAGATTTCCGGTGAGGGGCACATCGCGAAAGGCAAGCTCATGCTCGGCCTCAGTTGGCAGACGTGCCCCTGCCCAACGCGCAAATGCGTCGGCCTCGTAATAGCTGACATGGACCACCGGCGCATCCAGCGCCACGGGTTGAGGGCCGCGCAACGTATAGGTCCACCATGCGCCAGCCTGCCGCCACCAGTAGAGCGGATGCTCCCAACCTTCGCGCTCGGCCACCGCATGGCCCTCCATCAGCCAATGGCGCGTTTCGGCATAGCCGCCGTCTTCCATGAACGCGATCCAGTCGCGGTTGGTGACGGGGCGGTCGCCGATCTCAAAGGGGCGCAGAAACGTCTTGTGGCGGGGGCCTTCACAATCATAGGCAAAGCCCGGGCCGTCATGGCCGATCTCGACCAGGCCACCCGCATGGCGCGTGTAGCTCAGCGGCACTTCTACGGTGACGGGCAAGGGCGCGGGGTCTTTGTAGACCGGCAAAAGCGGATTGAAGCTCAGCCCATGGAGCAGGTCTGTGACCAAAAGCTCCTGATGCTGCATCTCGTGGTGACAACCCAGTTCGACAAGGCCCGCAATCTCATCGGCATCCTCGCGCGACTGCGCCATTAGTGTCGCCAGACTGTCCTCGACATGGGCACGATAGGCGCGCACCGCCGCGCCGCCGGGGCGCGAGACCAAGCCCCGCCGATCCCGTGCATGGCGCGGTCCGGCCTGAGTGTAGTAGGAGTTGAACAGAAACGCGAAGCGATCATCGGGCGAGCTATAGTCGGAAACGCGGGGCTTGAGGATAAACTCCTCAAAAAACCATGTCGTATGGGCCAGGTGCCACTTCGCGGGCGAGGCATCCTCCATACTTTGTAACATCGTGTCCTCGGGGCTAAGAGCGGCTGCCAGCGCATCCGTGCGGGCACGGGTCCGGCTGAACAGATCCATCGCCTCGTTGGGGGCCAAAGGGGCTAGCGCTGCCGTCATGGCGATCCTCCGGTGTCGTCGCGCATCAAGTTCCGCATATGTGTCCCGCACCGTCGCGGTGCACCAGAACGCGCACCGAAAACCGGGATCAAAGCTGCGTGAAGCTTATGTCAGCCGTATCCGACATTGAACGTCAAACCCTCGGCCAAACTCAGTCTGGTGCCATCACATGCCATCGTGAGACGGGACTATTTCATCCGTGTGAGAGGGCTGCCACCAGTGTCGGGACGGGCGGCTTGGATTGTCGGATATCCGCCGATCAGCTGGCCGCGCCGGGCAAGCTCAGCGCTGCGTTTTCCAGATCAAACTCGCTGAGATTTATGCGCCGTGTCAGCGCATTACCGTCGGTGTCGAACAGATGCGCATCCGCTGGCTGAAAGGTCAGGGTAACCGATTGGCCCACCGTAACCCGCGCCGTTCCCGCGGTGGTGATGCAAATCGGGGTCTCGTCCGGCGTCCGGCCATAGCAGACGGTTTGGCTACCCAACCGCTCGACCACTTCGGGGATAAAGCTCAGCCCCGTTTGCGCGTCGGTCTGCTGTAATTCATCGGGCCGGATGCCAAGGGTCAGGGCCTCGCCGGGCTGCACCGTGTCGGGATCGACGGGCACCACGATATCGGCATTGCCGCCGCGCAGGGTGATCCGAACGCCATCTGGGCCAGTCCGCGTGCAGGTGACCGAGACGAAGTTCATATTCGGGTTGCCGATAAACCCGGCGACAAACTGATTGGCGGGTTTGTGGTAAAGTTCCAACGGCGTGCCAACCTGTTCAATCCGCCCGTCGCGCAACACCACGATCTTGTCGGCCATGGTCATCGCCTCGACCTGATCGTGGGTGACATAGACCATCGTATTGCCCAACGTGCTGTGCAGCCGCGACAGCTCCACCCGCATATCGGCGCGCAGGGCGGCGTCGAGGTTCGAGAGCGGCTCGTCAAACAGGAAGATCTTAGGCTGCCGCACGATCGCGCGCCCGATGGCCACACGCTGACGCTGGCCGCCCGAGAGTTGTCCGGGCCGTTGGGTCAGCCGCTCCTCCAGCTTCAGCACCTTTGCGGATTCAGTGACCAAGCGGTCAACCTCAGTCTCCGACAGTCGCGCGACACGCAAAGGGAAGGCGATATTCTCGTAAACGCTCATATGGGGGTAGAGCGCGTAGGATTGGAACACCATGGCAATGCCACGATCCACGGGCGCCATATCATTGACCACCTTGCCGTCGATCTCGATCCGACCCGAGGTGATTTCCTCCAGCCCGGCGATCATGCGCAGCATGGTGGATTTGCCGCAGCCTGAGGGGCCGACAAAGACGACAAATTCGCCCTCCTCGATCTCAAGATCGGTCGGATGGATTACCTTCGCCGTCCCGAAGCTCTTGGTGACGTCGCTGAGTTTCAGTTGTCCCATGGATCCTGTCCTGCCTCGGCTTGGGTCAAGAAATGCCCCGCCCGGATGCGTTGGCCGGGCGGGGCAGTGTGAGAATTAGCCGTCCTGAAGGTCGCGCAATTCTTCGGCGGCCTGAGTGGCGGCCTCTTCAGCAGTCAATTCACCCAGGATCACACCCTGCAAGGCTTCGTTGATCACGTCTTGCATCGACAGGAAATCGACCATCTGCGGCTCTGGCCCGCCGATTTCGATCGTATCCAGGAAGAACGCCCAATTGGCGTCATTCTCGCGCAGGGCGGCGGTGAATTCCGACTCGCGGATCGGGGTCCAACCGGCAGTGTCGTCGAAGACCGCTTGGCGCTCCGGCGCCGTGAGATACATCGCCAGCGACATCGCGGCCTCTTCCTGGCCCGAGCCGTCGAACACGGCCAGGCTATCGGTGATCAGCAATGTGGAGTGATCGCCATTGGGACCGGCCGGAACCGGGATGATCTGCCAATCCACATCGCCCGCCCGCGCCGCAAAGCTGTAGCCGTGAATCATCATCGCGATTTGACCGTTCTGGAACAGCGGCTCAAGCTCTGCGCGGTCGTAGGCGACAGGACCGTCTTGCGCATAGGGCGCCAGATCGGCGTAAAGCTGGAAGGCGGCGATGGCCTCGGGGCTGTCGATCACGACATTGCCCTCGGCATCGATCACTTCGGCCCCATTGGAATAAAACCAGCTCAGCCATTGGTGCATCGTGTTGTCAAAGCTGGCGGCGGGGATGCCGATACCCGCGGCCTCGGTGCCTTCGCTGATCGCCTGGGCGGCGGCGACGGTCTCTTCCCAGGTGGTGGGCGCTTCGACGCCAGCCTCCTCAAAAAGAGTCGCATTGATGAACAGCGCTTTGGTCGAGAAGGCGCGTGGCAGACCCCACATCTGACCATCAAATTGCACGGTCGAGCGCACCGACTCGCGATAGCTGTTGATCAATTCGTCGGAGGCCGGGATCGGCAGGATCAGCTCGCTTTCGGCCAGCTGGGGCAGGGTGCGGCTGCCCAGATAGGCCAGGGCCGGAGGATCGCCAGCCGAGGCCAGCGTAATCGCGCGCTCTTGGCATTGGCCCCAGGGCACGTATTCCTCGGTGACGGTGTAACCCGGATTTTCGGCCAGCCAGGCGTTGATATGCTCGGTCTGTAAGGCGGGCGCTTCCCCGTCGTTGGCGCCGCAATTGATGAACTGAATTTCCTCTTGCGCCTGGGCGGAGGCAGTCACCGCCAGGCCCGACAAACCCGCCAGAAGCGCGGCGGTGATCGGTTTCATATGAGACATTTGTCTTCTCCCTCTTGGATGGTGGTTATTCTTTCACCGCCCCGGCGGTCAGCCCGGCGACAATGTATTTTTGCAAGAACAGATAAACGATCAGGACCGGTAGGATGCCGACCAGCGTGGCGGCCATCAGCTCGTTCCACAGCACATCTTCGCGACCGAAGAACTGGAACAGGCCCATGGGCAGCGTGTGCAATGCGTCGCGGGAATTGAACGTCAGCGCGAATAGGAATTGTTGCGCGTAGACGGTCAGGAACATCGTGACTGCCACAACGACCATTCCCGGCAGCGCCAGGGGCAGGACCACCCGGCGCAACGTATAAAACCGCGAGGCACCGTCGACGAAGGCGGCTTCTTCCAGCTCTTTCGGGATACGCAGGAAGTAGGTGCGCATCAGGAAGATACCGGTGGGAATGACGAAGGCGGCGCCGGGGATGATGGTGGCAAAGTACGTGTTCAGGATCTGTAGGGTCAGCATCAGCTTGTAGAGCGGGATGATCAGGACCGCGGCACCGATCATGTTGATCGACAAGAACGCGCCAAGCAAAAATCCACGCCCGCGATAGTCGAACTTGGCGAAAGAATAGGCCGCCGGCACCACGCAGATCAGTGCCAGTAAGGTTGCCGCGGTCGAAATCACCAGCGAATTGACCATGTAGCGCCACAGGCGCGGGACCGAGACCAGCATATCGCTATAGGCCTGAAACGACATATCGCCGCCAAACAGCGAGTAAGGCACGCGGAACACCTGATCGATAGGCCGCAGTGAGACCATGAAGGCCTCAAGGAAGGGCGCCAGAATGAAGATCAGGAAAGCGAGCATTCCGGCATAGATCGCCAGCTTTTCACGGAGGGTGTATTTGTGGATCATCGCTGCCCCTCTTGTTGCCCGACGCGGAACAGAAGCGCCATGTAAGTGGCCGCGAATATCATCAGTACCAGCAGGAACATGACCGCGCGGGCCGCACCCTCGCCAAAACGGAACCGGCTTATCCCGGTTTTGTAGAGGTCGATGATCAGCGTCTCAGTGCTGCCGCGCGGGCCGCCTTCGGTCAGGATCCAGATCACGTCAAAGCTGTTGAAGGTCCAGATCGCGGTCAGCAGGCCGATGGTGATGATCGAGGGCATGATCAGTGGCAGGGTGATGCGGCGGAACCGATAGAACCGGCTAGCGCCATCGGTCCAGGCGGCCTCGTACAGATCCTTGGGGATCGATTGCATCGCGGCCAGCAGGTAGAGCGCAATCAGCGGCGCCCCGATCCAGACATCGGTGATGACAGCCGCCACAAGCGCGGTGTCGCCGCGGGCCAGAAACTCAAACGGGCCGTCGAGCAAGCCGATATATTGCCCGACGCCGGAGATCATGCCGAATTGGCCGTTATACATCCACGACCACATGAAGACCGCCATCGGGATGGGCACGATCCAGGGCGGCATCAGCAGCACCCGAAAGGCTGTGCGTCCTGCCACCGCTGCGTTGAGCAACACGGCCCCTGCAAGCCCGACAAGCAGCTTCAAGGACACGCCCATGATCATCCACAGAAAGGTGCGGCCGAGGATCTCCCAGAAATCGTCCTCGAAGATCTCAATGTAGTTTTCGAACCCGACATTGCGGACCCGGGGCCTGAGAGAGGCATTGGTGAAAGACAGTCGGAAGGTTTCGATCAAGGGCCATGCCACAATGATCAGGATGATCACCAGCGCCGGGACCAGCAGCAGAAACGGAAAAAGCTCACGCCGCCGCATCATGCCGCCTCCGCGCTTAGGGCGGCGTCGAAGTCTGACCAGAAGGGGGCCAGGTCTATGATTTGACCTTGCGCCCGGGCGCGGTCCATCGCCATCGCGGTCACCCCGGCCTCCAACGCGTCTGTCATGGTCAGCGGCAGGCTGTCGCGCGCCCCGCGGACGTAATCCATCACATCGCTGGCCATCGCCGCATCGGCGCCATAGTGCCCGACCATTTGCCCGTCTGCGAACGCTTCCGCATCCACCAGCTTTGCGCCGCTATCTGAGCTGGTCACACGGAAGGTGTTGCGAATGAAATCCCCCTCCGCCATGCCGTCGCGCCCGATCACCGCAAACCGGCGAAACTCGTCCGGCACGTTAAGATTGGTGTGAAAGGACAGCGCCGCGCCATTGGCATAGCGCACCAGACCGACCTGATAATCGACGATATCCCCGTCGCCGCCAAAGGCGTCCGCCACGCCGTTCCAGCGCGGCGTCATCGCCGCGAGGTAGCCGGGGGCGGCTTCGGGGCGGTGATCGGGCAGGTATTTTTTGCGCCCGCCAAAGCTGGCGATCTGCATTGCCCGCGCGCCCACAACGCCTTGATAGAGGTCGAGATCGTGGCAGCACTTTTCCAGCATGAAGCCACCGGACAGACGGCTGTCCCGCCGCCAGTCGCGCATGAAGAACGATCCGTGATAGGGGCCGATATGCTCGCTGGCCTCAATCGACATGATCTCGCCCAATGCGCCGTCGGCCTGCGCCTGTCTCAAAGCGCGGTAAAGCGGGGCGTAGCGCAGAACCAGGCCAACCATAACACGCCGGACACCGTCATGCCGCGCGGCCAGCCGAGCCAGCTCCAGCGTTTCGTCTTCGGTGATGACCAGCGGTTTTTCGGCGAAGATATGTGGCGTGTCGCTTTGCAACGCTTGACGCAGATGGTCGAGATGCAGGTGATTTGGCGAGCCAATCATCAACATGTCGAAAGTCTGATCCAACATCTGCTCCGCAGTGTCGTAGCGGGTCGGCGTATGGCCAAGCGCGCCAAGGGCGCCCATCCGGTCATCCGAGGGGTCGGCGACGCCGGTCACGGTCAGATCCGGCGCGGCCGCCTGGAAATGAGGCATCAGGCTGGCAATGCGTGCGCCTAGGCCGATGATCCCAACTCTCATGCGACGGCCCCTGCATCGGTCAAGGCGCGGCGCATTGCGCGGACCAGATCAACGCTTGTCTCGGAATGGGGCGGGATGCCGATGGCCTCGGCGCTATGGGCTTTGCCCGGCTGCGAAGCCGAGCCATGGATGGCATCAATGCCGAGACAGGCGATATCGGCCACGTGTTCAGGGCGGATGCCGCCACCTGCCATGATTTCGATGCGTCCGCCCGCCGCCTCAACCATGGCCGCGATTCGGTCGAGGCCGGTTGCCGCGGTGCTGGCTCCGCCAGAGGTGAGAATGCGGCGAATACCCAGATCCACGGCGCTTTCCAGGGCGCTGTGCCAATCCGCAACCAGATCGATGGCGCGATGTAGAACGACGGGAATATCACCCGCTGTCTCCACCATTGCGGACATCGCAGCCACGTCCAATGCATGCTCCGCCGTGCACGCCCCGCACACAATCGCATCGGCCCCATTATCGACCAGCGCGCTGATATCGACCAAAAGCGCGGTCAGATCCTCAGGGTCCAGCACCAGCCCGCCCGCGCGGGGCCGGGCCATCGCTGCAATCGGCAACCCGGTCGAACGCGCGGCCGCCATAAGGCCCACGCCGGGCGTCAATCCGCCGAGGGGCAACGCGGCGCAGAGCTCAAGGCGATCCGCCCCGCCTTGCGCTGCCGCAGCAATGCTGGCGGGGCTATCCACGCAGATCTCGATCATTGGTGTTGTCACAAGCCCCTCCTGAGGATTGCTAAAAAAGCTGCCCTGTATTCTTTTGCATTGCAAATGTATTTTTTAGTTGAACTTATTTTTTTGGAGTGAAAAATGAGTTCAACTGGAAAACTCGCTATAAGAGCGGGCAGATTTGCAAGTTGGGATGCGCATGACTGCGGCCGAAAAACCCGAAGATCTGATTGCGGCGATCGCGTCCCTTCGGGGCAGCGGGACCCGTAAGATGCAGGCGATTGCGGCGGCGGCGGCGGATGATCCCGAACGGTTTATTCGCGATTCCAGCAAAGAATTATGCGCGCGCCTGGATGCGTCGGAGCCGACATTGATTCGGTTTTGTCAAAGTTTTGGCTATAGTGGTCTGTCCGATTTCCGCATCGACCTGGCGCTGGCCTATGCGCGAAATCGGCGTGGGATCGGTCTGGTCGAACCCCTGGCCCAGGACCGCCGCAATGTGAATCGTGACGCCAAGATGCTGATCGCGCAGGCGGCCTTGCCATTGATCGCGGGGGATCAGACATTGCTGATCGACAATGGCTCGACCGCGGAATGCTTTGCGGAGTGCCTGGCCGAGGCACAGCCGCTGACCGTGATGACCACAAGCCTCACCGTGGCGCATATTCTTCTGACCCAGGGTCACCATGAGGTCATGCTGACCGGCGGGCGGGTTCGCCCTAATGCGCGGGCGCTGAGCGGGCGTTTGGTTGAGGTCTCTCTGGCTGAGTTCCGCTTTGATACGCTGATCATGGGGGCCGATAGCATCGATCCCAAAAGCGGGCTCAGCACCTTCCGCGAGGATGAGGCGCAGGTCAACCGGGCGCTATTGGCGGGGGCCGAGCGCGCCGTTGCGCTAGCTGACAGCACCAAATTCGGTAAACCCAGCCTGCATCGCATTTGCGGGTTTGAGGCGCTGTCGCATCTCGTGACAAATCTCGATGAGACCGACGACAATTTGGAGGCGATCCGCCAAACCGGTTTGCAGGTCCAGATTGCCCACCCCCACAGCCAGGAGGCCGCGGAATGACCCCATTGGACCAGACAGCAACTTGGGCCGAAACGCATCGTCAGCCCGAGATCTGGCGCGCCTGGGCCGAGCCGCTTGCCGAGAAGGCTGCGGAATTGTCCGGTTGGATCACATCGCGCGGCATAGAAGAGGTCTGGTTGTCCGGCGCGGGCAGTTCCAGCTTCATCGGTCAGATCGCCGCGGCTGAAGCGCAAACGGGCCTGCGGCTGATCCCAGCTTCGACCACCGATATCGTCTCGGCCCCGAAGCCTTGGATTGCGCGGAAAGCGCGGATTTTGTCGATACAATTCGGGCGGTCTGGCGATAGTTCGGAAAGCGTTGGTTTGTTGGACATTCTGGATGCGCATCGCCCGGACATTGATCGGCTGAACATTACCTGCAATCCGAATGGCGCCTTGGCGACACGGCAGGGGCCGGGGCCGGGCGAAAGCCGCGCGCTTGTTTTGCCCGAGGCGACCCATGATGTGGGATTTGCGATGACCTCTAGCGTGACAACGATGCTGCTGTCGGCTTTGGCGGTGCTGGGGCAGATCGATGCATCGGAGGCACTGCCGAAGCTCGCC
This sequence comes from Gymnodinialimonas mytili, assembly GCF_037544085.1. NCBI lineage: Bacteria > Pseudomonadati > Pseudomonadota > Alphaproteobacteria > Rhodobacterales > Paracoccaceae > Gymnodinialimonas > Gymnodinialimonas mytili. The sequence continues at coordinate 376,225 of NZ_JBBIFW010000001.1, read as the reverse complement.
GATGCGGCGGGGCCGATCCTGGCCGCGCCCATGCTGGCCGACAGGCCACGCCCGGATCGCGCAATCTTTCTGGGCACCGGCGCGATGCAATTCGTGGCGCGCGAATCCGCGTTGAAAGTGTTGGAATTGACCGCAGGCAAAACCATGGCGATCTGGGACAGTTCGCTAGGGTTTCGGCACGGCCCGAAAGCCGCGATCGAAGACGGAACGCAGGTTTACATCCTGCTCCATCCAGATCCGCATTCGCGGGCTTATGACCTGGATTTGGCTGCTGAACTAAAACAACAATTCCCCGATGCCAGCGTCACGACAATTGGGCCGGGCGGTGACATCGCCTATGGCGGCACCGGGCAGGCTTGTGTCGACGCGGTTCTGGCCGTTTTGCCCTCACAGGTGCTGAGCGCCCGGTGGTCTGCGGATCTTGGCCTGCATGTGGATGACCCGTTCCAGGGTCAGGGGCTGAGCCGCGTTGTGGCTGGCGTGACGCTATATCCGCTGCCATGACATTGGGCGGGATCGACCTGGGCGGCACCAAGATCGAGGCGCGGCTGTTCGATGCTGCGGGCGCCGAAACCTTGGCCGTGCATCGCATCCCGACGCCAACCGACAGCTTTGCGTCGCTTCTATCGGCGCTGTCGCAGGTTGTGACTTGGTTAGAGGCCGAAGGCGGCGGCCCGATGCCGATTGGCCTATCCATTGCAGGCATGATCGACCCGGATAGCGGCGTGTCCTTCGCGGCGAACCTGCCCTCCAGCGGCTATGCGATTGCCCATGAGCTAGAGATCGCGACGGGGCGCCACATCTCCGTTCTCAACGACTGCATGGCGTTCACTTATTCCGAGGCGAATGGCGGTGCGGGCGAAGGAGCGCGCAATGCTGTCGGCCTGATCATCGGCACAGGTGTGGGGGCAGGTCTTTGTGTGGATTGCCAGTTGCCGTATCGCCACGGAGGGCTGGCGGTCGAGATCGGCCATCTGGGCCTGACCGCCGCAACCCTTGCGCGCCACGATCTGCCGGTCTTGCGCTGTGGCTGTGGCCAAGAAGGCTGTGTTGAAACCTACGTGGCCGGTCCCGGCCTGTCGCATTTGGCCCAGCTGCGGCTGGGCCGTGCGTTGACACCGCAAGAGCTGTCCGCTGACCAAAGCGCTGAGGCGCAAGCGGTGCTGGAGATTTGGGCCGACTTGGCCGCTGATGCCTTATATGCAATTCAGATCACCTTGGCGCCCGACCGGATCATCTTGGGCGGCGGGCTGTCGAACCTGCCCGATTGTGCGGATCGTCTGACATCCAGCCTTGCGCGCCGCGGCCTGTCGGATGCGCCGCGGCCGCAGATCGTGACCGCGCGGTTTGGCGACACATCGGGCGCACGCGGGGCGGCGCTTGTCGCGAAGGAGCATATGCGTGTCAGAGCTTGACCGGATCATCACCGCCAACCGAACCGCCGGCGGCCCGCCATTGCCGTCGATCTGCTCGGCCCATGGCGATGTGCTGACCGCCGCCTTGCTCCTGGCCGCGGAATTGGACCGGACGTTACTGGTCGAGGCGACGTCGAACCAGGTCAACCATCAGGGCGGCTATACGGGCCAGACCCCATCCGATTTTCTGGCGGCTCAGCGCGCACGGGCCAAGGCGTTAAACGTTGATGCCGATCGGATGATTTTGGGCGGAGATCACCTAGGCCCGCAGGCCTGGAAAAGCGCGCCCCCGGATGAGGCCATGGCCGAGGCTGAGGCGATGATTGCGGCCTATGTGCAGGCGGGATTCACCAAGATTCACCTGGATTGCTCGGAAGGCTGCACCGGTGAACCCGCGCAATTGTCCGATGGTCCAGCCGCCGCCCGCGCTGCGTTTCTGGCCAATGTGGCCGAGACCCATGCGCCTGATCCGGGCGCCTTGCGCTATATCATCGGGACCGAGGTGCCGCCCCCCGGCGGCGCACGCGAGGGCCATGCCGGGATCGATCCGACGCCACCTGATCGTGCGACCGCCACCCTGACCGCCCATGCCGAGGCTTTTGCGGCGGCGGGTCTGGACGCGGCCTTCGACCGTGTGCGCGCGTTGGTGGTGCAGCCCGGCGTCGAATTCGGCCCGGACCACGTGGACCACTTCGATCCGGCCGCGCCGGATCATCTGTCGTCGGTGCTCGATCCGCATCCGCTGCTCTGTTTCGAGGCGCATTCCACCGATTACCAGCATCCGAACGTTTTCGCCGAATTGGCCCGGCGGCGCTTTGCGATCCTCAAGGTCGGTCCAGCGCTGACCTTCGCCTGGCGCGAAGCGGCCTATGCGCTGTCGCATCTGGCCGGATGGCTGGATCGGCCCGTGGACCTGCCCCGTGTCATGGGCGCGCTGATGGAGGCGCACCCCGATCACTGGCGCGGTCACTATCCAGTAGATCAGCCCTTGCTGCGCCATTTCGGCCTGGCCGACCGCATTCGATATTACTGGGCAACGCCCGAGGCGCAGGGCGCGGTGGCAGAATTGCATGGGGCCTTGGCGGACGCGCATTTGCCTCGAGCCTTGGTCACGCAATATGTGCCCGAGGCGACGCTTCAACGGGCTGAAGGGTTGGATCTGCCCTGGCCGCAGGCCATCCTCGTGGCCCATGTGCAGCGGGCGCTGCTGCCTTACTATGAGGCGTCCCCATGCTGATCGGGGCGCGATTTCTTTGGTCGGGCGGCGCATTGGCCCGCGACATGGCGGTGGATTGGCAGGACGGCGCTGTGCGCGCGGTCCGCCCCTTGGGCGGTGATACACCTGATCGGATGGCACATTTGATTATGCCCTGCTTGACGGATCTGCAGGTCAATGGCGGCGGTGGGGTGCTGTTCAACGCCGACCCGACACCCGAAGGGCTCGACGCGATCGCCGACGCCCACGGGCAGCTGGGCACCGGTGCGTTGTTGCCCACCGTGATCACCGACACCGCCGAGGTGATGGAGGCGGCCGCCGACGCCGTGCGCACCCGACGGGACGATCCGCGCATTCTTGGCATCCATCTTGAAGGGCCGCATATCGCTGAAGCGCGCCGTGGGACCCATGACGCTGGTCATATTCGCCCGCTCGACGCCTGGACCGTTACTCTGGTCGAGGCGCTGCGCAACGAGGGGATCCGCGTGAAGATCACACTCGCGCCCGAAATGGCGCCGCTGGATCTGCTCACCCGTCTGGTGGACACCGGCGCGCTGGTTTCCATCGGCCATTCCGCTGCCAGCGCCAAGGCCACGCGAGCCGCGTTGGCCGCCGGGGCAGGGTGCTTCACGCATCTCTATAATGCGATGCCGCCGATGACCTCGCGCGATCCGGGCCTATTGGGCGTGGCGCTGAACGCCGATTGCCCGGCGGGCATCATCGCCGATGGCATCCACGTGGATTGGGATATGCTGCGCATCGCGGTCCGTGCACGACCCGGGCCGACCTTTGCGGTGTCCGATGCCATGCCAACCGTCGGCGGGCCCGATCACTTCACGCTTTATGGGCGCCGGATCGAGGTGCAGGAGGGACGTTTGGTTAATGATGAGGGCTCTCTGGCCGGAGCGCATATCGACATGGCGCAATCCCTGGCGAACCTGGCCGGTCCGGCCGGGCTGCCCCTGGATCTGGCCTGCGCGATGGTCAGTGACCGTCCGCGCGCCGCTCTGGGTCTGCCCCCGCAAATCATCGCGCCTGAAGGGGAGGCGTTTTTGTGTTTCGATGCCGAGTTCGAGCGGATGGTGTCAGAGCAATGAGCCAATTTTTCTTGGACCAAGCCGCCTTGTCCGAAGCCGAGGCGGATGCGCCGGGGGGTGGTATCCGCTTCACCATCTTCAATTTCAGCGGCGAGGATATCGACGCTGTGCGGTTCGCCTATACGGGGGTGATGCGCCCATTGGCGGCGCCCGCAGGCGCGGTGCGTGTGACCGGGGGCTGCTTTGTCGAGACGCTCGGCAGCTACACGGCCATCGCGCTGGACACGCAGATCAAAGCGGGAGCGCAGCATGAGGTGACGCTGCGCGGCATGGCCTATCCCGCAACGGCGCGCGCGCGGGGCGCAATCACGGCTTGGCTTGAAGATGCATCTGGCACGACGATTGTGATGGATGTGGGCGATGTCTCACCCTCGAAAACCCACGATGCCACGCCCGCTGCGCTTCCTGCCGGACGGATTGAGCTGCCGCTTGGTCTGCTCCCATGGCCCCGTGCGGTCTCGGTTGAGGATTGGTGGGACAGGCCGCACCGCTATGCGCCCGCCAATGACACCACCGGCAAAGCGATGGCGCAAGTTGCCGCGTTGCATCGCCGCTTGTTCCCAACCGAGCCGTCGCCGTTTCAGATCAAGGCGCGCCACGATACGGTCGCGGTCGTCGCGGCGGAGGATCGGGGCCTCGACCCGGGCGCTTTCGTTTTGGAGTTCGGGTCAGAGGTCAGCCTGCGCCACAAAGATGCGGATGGGCTGCGGCACGGCATGGTCACCCTGGCGCAGATTGGCCATGCGGCGCTGATCGATCCGGCGTTTCGGCAGCCGAAAGGCGGGCAAATCAACGATGCGCCACGCTTTGATTGGCGCGGATGCCATCTGGACGTCGTGCGCAGTTTCCATGGGATCGAAACGATCAAGCGCCTGCTCGACATCATGGCCTGGCTGAAGATGAATTGGTTCCACTGGCATGGCACCGAGGATGAGGGGTGGCGGTTTCCGTCGCGCGCTTTCCAAGGCCTGAACGCGCTGGCCAATGACAGGCGGCGCGACTCCGATCTGCGCCCGCAATATGGTGACGGGCCCGAAGGCAGCAATGTCAGCTATAGCGCCGAACAGGTGGCCGAAATCATCTCTTATGCGGCGGATCTGGGCATTCAGGTCATGCCCGAGATTGAGATCCCGGGCCATGCGACGGCGCTGCTGAATGTAGTCGAGGGCCTGCGCGACCCGGACGAGCCGCCGGAAAGCTATCGCTCGGTCCAAGGTTTTCCAAACAACGCCCTGAATCCCGCCTTGCCGCGCAGCTATGAGGTGGTCGAGGCTTTGTTGCGTGAAACGGCTGAGACGTTTCCGGGGCCGGTGCTGCATATCGGGTCGGACGAGGTGGAACAGAAAGCCTGGCGTCACTCCCCCGCGGTGCGGGCTTTGGCCGAGGCCGAAGGCCTCAGCAGTGCGATGGAATTGCAGGCCCATTTCTTGCGCCGCGTACAGAAGATGGTCGTTGGCTTGGGCAAGACCTTGGCGGGTTGGGATGAATGCGCCGAAGGCGGCGGGATTGCGCCCGACGACACCATCCTTTTTGCCTGGCGCAACAAGGCAAAGATGGCCGAGTTGATCGGACGCGGCTACGACGTGGTGGCGACGCCCGGCCAGGCCTATTACCTGGATATGATGCAGCGCGGTGGTTGGGATGGCTATGGGATCGGTTGGGCGGGTCTGGCCGACCCTGAATCCACCTACTGCTATGATCCGGGCGCTGACCTGCCGGACGGCCCCGGGCGGCTTTTGGGGGTGCAGGCCTGTATCTGGACCGAGTATTTGCCGACAACCGCGCATCTGAATGCGATGATGTTCCCGCGTCTGGGCGCCATCGCGGAGGCAGGGTGGACCGCGCAAGAGGCGCGCGATTGGTTGTCATTCTGTGCCCGTCGCCATCTGGTGCCGCAGCTATGACCAAGCGGGTCGCCATTGGCGGGTTGCACACCGAATGCTCCAGCATGAACCCGCTTTTTCAACAGGCATCCGACTTTAAGCGCATCGTTGGTGAGGATCTGCTTGCCCAGATCCCCTTTGACTTCGACGCTGAAGGTCTCACGCCGCTGCCTCTGTTTCAGGATCGCTCGGTGCCCGGCGGGCCGGTCGCGCCCGAGACCTATGCCGCGCAGCGCGACGCGTTGTTGACGGCGATCAAAGACGCGATGCCGCTCGATGCTGTGCTTCTATTGATGCATGGCGCGATGTTTGTGCCTGGGATTGGTGACCCTGAGGGCGAGCTGATCAATGATATCCGCGATATCATCGGGCCAGAGGCGATGCTTGCAGGCTCGTTCGATCTGCACGGGCAAATCACGGCACATTTGACCGACGCGCTGGACATCTTCGCCGCCTACCGGACTGCGCCCCATGTGGATGTGGCCGAAACCCATCGCCGCGCGGCGGCCATGTTGGCGCGCGCGCTGCAGGGTGGCCCGCGGCCGTCTGTTTATCGGCGGGCGGTACCGCTGCTGATGTCAGGTGAAATGTCGTCCACCTTTGTCGAGCCCTGCGCGAGCCTTTACGCGGCCTTGCCAGAGCATGATGCGCGCCCCGGCATCTGGGATGCCAACTTGATGATCGGCTATGTCTGGGCCGACATTCCCCGCGCGACGGCGGCGGCTGTTGTGACGGCTACGGATGCCGCGGCGGGGCAGGCGGCGGCGGATGACATCGCGCAAAGCTATTGGGATGCGCGCCACGATCTGACCTTCGATATGGACAGCCTGCCGCTGGATGAAGCCCTCGCGGCGCTGCCCGACGGCGGTATCCTGGCCGATAGCGGCGATAACCCCACCGGCGGCGGCGTCGGGGACCGTGCGGATGTGCTCGAGGCATTGCTGCGCAGCAATGTCGAAGGCGCGGCTTTGGTCGGGATTGCCGACCCCGCGGCATTCTCGGCGCTCCAGGCGGGCGGACGCCAGATTGACACCGGTGGCAGCCTTGGCGGCGGGGGCCCGTGTGTCCGTTTGCAGATCGAAGGCGTGCGCTTCGCGATGGACTGCGCGGTGGCGCAGGTCGGTGGCGTGACTGTGGTGATCTCGGAAAAACGACGCCCGTTCCACAATCTGGAGGATTTTGACGGTCTTGGCTTGGACCTGGACGCCATTCGGCTGCTGGTGGTGAAATCCGGCTATCTCTCCCCCGATCTGCGGGCTTTGCCGCGCAGGCAGATCATGGCCCTGACCGATGGGGCTGTGAACCAGGACATCGCGGCGTTGCCGAACCACCATCGTCCCAGACCGACCTGGCCAATGCAGCGCGATTTCGACTGGTCGGCGTATGAATGATGGTACAGCTCGCTAGAAAAGCAGGTTCATCACCGACAGCGAGACGATCAGAAACAGGATCGTCATGACCCCGCCGCTTTTCATGAAGTCGACCACGCGATACCCCGCCGGGCCCATGATCAGTGCATTCACCTGATGGGTGGGGATGATGAAGGAGTTCGACGTGGCGATAGCCACGGTCAAGGCGAAAATCGCGGGATCGCCGCCCGCGGCAATGGCGATTGAAATGGCGAGTGGCACCAGCAAAACAGTGGCCCCGACATTTGACATGATCAAGGTGAATACCGTGGCCAGAACGGCGATCCCCGCCTGTAGCGACCAGATCGGCCAACCCTCCAGCAGCGACAGCACCTGTTGCGCGATCCACCCGGCAGTGCCGGTATTTTGCACGGCCTGACCCAGCGGGATCAAAGAGGCGAGCAGGAATACCGTGCTCCAACTGACCGCACGGTAGGCGTCATCGATGTCCAGCACCTTGGTCAGCACCATGCCAACCGCGCCCGTCAAAAGGCATAGTGACAACCGCATATCTGTGAAGATGATCAGGGATATCGAGATCAGGAAAAACAGCAATGCCCAACCGACTTTCTTCGGGCGCAATTCCTCTTGCGGGAAATCTGTGGTCACCACCACGAAGTCGCGATCCTTGGTCAGCCGGGTCAGCGCCTCCCATGTGGAGTGGATGACCAATGTGTCGCCCGCATGGAATGGCACCTCGCCCACTGCCGTTGGCTCGTGCTCCTCCGTATCGACATAGCTGAGCGTTTCGCCGTCGCGATGGATCGCCAATAGACTGGCGCCATAGGTCTTGCGAAAGACCAGATCATGGGCGCATTTGCCGATCACGGATGAGCCGGGCGGAACCACCATCTCGGCGACGCCCGACTTCGTGGGCGCATAATCCTCGGCAAACACATCCAGACGGTCATGCAGAATATAGCCACCTTCCTCTGCCATCTGGCGCACGACCTTTTCACGGCCAAGGACGGCGATGCGGCAGGGGGCCTCGATCTGCGTTTGAATGACGGGCGCAAACCAACGCTTCCCGCGATACGCACTGCCGATGATGTACACATGATAGCGCTGCATCACCTCGTCGAAAGTGTCGCCGACGCAGGAATGATCCTCCGGGATGGTAATCTCGAAAATATCGGTCTTCAGGCCGTAGATGGTTTTTAGGTAATCCTTCAGGGATTGCCCGCTTGTCGCGTCTTGGCCCCGTTGCCCGCTGGGCAAGACCCAGCGGCCGAACAACGTGAAGTACAAGATCCCCGTCAGCACCAGCGACACACCGATAGGCGTGACCGAGAACAGCCCAAAGGGCCGCATTTGCTGATCTTCGGCAAGGGTCTGGTTCGCGCTGAGCAACAGGTCATTCAGCAGGATAAGGGGGGATGAGCCTACCATTGTCATGGTGCCGCCAAGGATCGCGCAAAACCCCATCGGCATCAGCAACCTGCTCAGCGGCAATTCCGTACGTACGGAGATCCGGCTGACCACTGGCAAAAACAGGGCGGCGGCCCCTACATTTTGCATGAACGAAGAGATGACCCCAACTGTGCCAGAGATGATCGGAATGATACGCCGTTCGGTCCGTCCGCCATGCCTGAGGATCAGCGCGGCGACCTTGCTCATCAATCCGGTCTTGTCCAGGCCCGCGCCGATGATCATCACCGCGATGATCGACACGACGGCGTTGCTGGCCAGCCCGTTGAACAGGACGCTGACATCGGCCAGGTTCGACAAGGCCGGGAGCTGACTGAGAAGCCCCAGCAAGACCATGACCATGATCGCGGCCAGATCCACCCGTACGATTTCTGAGACAAACAAAAAGACCGTGAATGCCAGCAGGCCAAGCACCACCGACATTTCCAACGTAAGACGTATTTCTTCCAAGTGCGGCCTCCCGGTTCAATTCTTATACAGGGAGGTGTGGAGGCGCAATAATGTGACGCTTCACTTATGTGCATGCCATGTGTCTTCACAGAACATTTGCCGTCCGCGAAGGCGGGCATAGGCGCCATTTCGGGCCGAGAGTTCGGCTTGCAAGCTGTCTTCGATCAGGTGGCCGACCTCCAGCACGACGATCAGGTCAGCGTCTCGGAGGCTCAGTAATCGGTGTGCGATGACAATGGCGGTGCGCCCGATGGCCGATGGGTCAAAGGGATCGCATGCCACTTGGCGGTTTTTGTCTTGTCCGACGGTGAAATCCCTATGGCGATACCAGCGACCATAGTCGCGTCAGACGCGGTCATGTCCTGACCAGCAATTGCGAAAGCCTGCCTGCGCTATGCAGCCGACAGTTTTCTGGCTGGCTCTCGGGTTTGCGCCGTCACTTGGGCAAAGGGTCAGCGTTTTGCCATCCCGCCAAGACCAACGGTGTCTTTGGTCGCGGGACACGGGGTGCGCTGAAAGGTTTTTGGCGATTTGCCTGAATGGCTAAGCATTCTTGGGCCAATTGCCCACCAAAACGGCTCGATCCCGACGAAACGCATCTCAATTCCCCGCACGCGTGCAGAATGGTTGAAACCGAGGCCCATCGGCGACTAAGGTCACGTAACAGCGCATCGGCCTGCACAAACGGGCTGCAATAAGCGCAAGACAACAGGGGAGAGGCGTTTGACCTCAAACGGGACGTCGGCGTTCGTCGCCTTTGAACGCGTGCAGAAAAGCTATGATGGTGAGATTCTGGTGGTCAAGGACCTCAATCTGTCCATCGCGAAGGGCGAATTCCTGACCATGCTAGGCCCATCTGGGTCGGGCAAGACAACCTGCCTGATGATGCTGGCCGGGTTTGAAACGGCGACCCACGGCGAAATTACGCTCGACGGCAAGCCGATCAACAATATCCCGCCCCATAAGCGCGGCATCGGGATGGTGTTTCAAAACTACGCGCTGTTTCCGCATATGACGGTGGGCGAGAACCTCGCCTTTCCGCTGGAAGTGCGCGGCATGGCGAAATCGGAGCGCGAGGACAAGATCCTGCGCGCGCTGGATATGGTGCAGATGCGTGATTTCATCGGGCGACGCCCGGCGCAGCTATCGGGTGGACAGCAACAGCGGATCGCCCTCGCCCGCGCATTGGTGTTTGAGCCCGAATTGGTGTTGATGGACGAGCCGTTGGGCGCCCTCGACAAGCAATTGCGCGAGACCTTGCAATTCGAGATCACCAATCTGGCCCATGAATTGGGGATCACGACGGTCTATGTGACCCACGACCAGACCGAAGCGTTGACCATGAGCGACCGCGTGGCTGTGTTCGACGATGGCCGCATTCAACAATTGGCTGCACCCGATACGCTCTATGAACAGCCGCAGAACAGTTTCGTTGCCCAGTTCATCGGAGAGAACAACACCCTGACCGGGAATGTCAGCAAGATCGACGATACGATGTGCGAGGTCACCCTGGATGGCGGTGAGGTCATCGATGCGGTGCCGGTCAATGTCAGTGCCGTGGGCGAAAAAACCCAAGTGTCGATCCGTCCCGAACGTGTCGAAATGAACCGCGACCGCCTGCCCGAAAATGCCCATACGTTGAAGGCGGAGGTGAAGGAATTCATTTATATGGGGGATATCTACCGCACCCGCCTGAGTGTTGCTGGGACGGATGATTTCATCATCAAAACCCGAAATGCCCCCGATCAGCGCAGACTGACCCCGGGAGAGCAGATCGAGATCGGCTGGCGTCCACAGGATTGCCGCGCGCTCGATGCCTAAGGCCTTTGGCCAAATCCAAAGATCAAAAAAAGAAGTCCAACCAAGGAGAAACCACATGAAATTGAAAAGCTTGATGCTTTTGACAACCGGCGCAACGCTGGCTGCCACCGGCGCGATTGCCGATGGCCATATGGCCGATTCCATGACCCTTGTGTCCTGGGGCGGCGCCTATCAATCCAGTCAGATCAACGCCTATTCGGATCCCTACCAGGAGATGAATCCGGGCGTTGAGGTGATCTGGGACGAAAGCTCCCCCGAAGCCGTTGCGCGCCTGCGCGCCATGGAAGAGGCGGGCAACATCACCTGGGACCTGGTCGATGTGGAAGCCGCTGACGCGATCCGCCTGTGCGATGAGGGCCTGGCGATGGAGATCGATCCCGACGAGATTCTGGCCGCGGCCCCCGATGGCACCTCGGCCACCGATGATTTCGGCGACATGCTGGTGTCTGATTGCTTCATTCCGCAGATCGTCTTTTCGACCGTTGCTGCTTATCGCACAGATCTGATGCCCGAGGGTGCGGAGCCGCCCCAGGGCGCCTGCGACCTGTTCGATCTTGAGACCTATCCCGGTCAGCGTGCACTGAACCGTCAGCCGATTGCCAATATGGAATGGGCGCTGCTGTGCGATGGCGTTGCCTATGAAGACGTCTATGACGTGCTGGAGACCGAGGAAGGCATCGCGCAAGCCTTCGCCATGCTCGACACGATCAAGGATCAAACGATCTGGTGGTCATCGGCGGCCGAAGCGGTACAGCTTTTGGCGGATGGTGAGGTTGTGATGGCGACCTCGTTCAACGGACGCTGGTTCTCGGCGATTGAAGAGCAGGGCCAACCCATCGCAATGGCATGGGAATGGCAGATGTTGGATCTGGACGGTTGGGTGATCCCCAACGGTCTGCCTGAGGATCGTTTGGCGCGGGTTCTGGATTTCGTCGAATTCGCGACCGACACGCAGCGCCTGGCAGATCAGGCGGCCTATATCTCCTACGGTCCGGCGCGGGCCTCGTCAGCGCCGCTGGTGGGTCAACATGCCGAATTGGGTATCGATATGGCGCCTCATATGCCGACTGATCCGAACAACGCCGAAAACACCTTTGTTAACAACTACCTGTGGTGGGCCGATTATCGCGATGATCTGGATTCGCGGTTCCAGGCCTGGCTGGTTCAGTAACCTGATCCTGTGATCCCTGCCGGGGCGGAGCCTGTCGCCCCGGCATCCCAAACCAAAGAGGCGCAAGATGCCCAAAGGCTATATTATCGGCCACATCACGGTGAACGATCCGGAAGGCTACCAGGAATACATCCGGCTCGATACGCCGATCCTGCTGCGGAATGGGGCCAAACCGATTGTGCGCGGTGGCAAATCCGAAATCATGGAAGGCGAGACCTTTCAGCGTCACGTGGTTTTTGAATTCGAAAGCTATGATGCTGCGATGGCGGCCTATAACGACCCCGAGTATCAGGAGGTGGCGGAGATCCGGCGCCGCACTGCCGATAGCGTGATTTTGGTGGTGGAAGGCACCGAATGAGCGACGCGGCCTCTCAAAACGGACCGATGCTTGCCGCCGACGGCACGCCGTTGAAGCGGTCTTTGGCGCGGGCCCTGCGCGCGCAAAAGCTGCGTGCGCTGGCGCTGATCGCGCCGCTTTTGGTGTTTATCCTCGTCACCTTTATCGCCCCGATCGTGGACATGCTGTTTCGATCGGTCGAAAATCAGATCGTGTCCGAGACGCTGCCCCGCACGGTGATCGCACTTGAAGACTGGGATCCGTCAGATCTTCCGTCGGATGCGGTTTATGCGGCGCTGGCCTATGACGTGATGGAGGCTTCCGAGCGGCGGCTGCACACGCGGCTCGGATCCCGTTTGAACTATGAGACAACGGGCATGTCATCGCTGTTTCGCCGCACCGGGCGCGGGGTGGACGATGTCGGCGAGGACTTCGCCGAGCAATTTCACGATCTGGATCCGATGTGGGAAGATCCAGCGACCTTGGCTGCGATTTACGGCGACCCCGATTGGGTCGTGGCGCAAAGTGCGGATCTGGACGGACCCGGGGAGCGGTTCGCATCGAATGCACAGGCCCGGCAATTCCTGCCGGAATCTGCGGATGCGTACCGGTCCTTCGCGCTGACGATCCAACAGCTCGACGATGACAATCCTGCGGCGGAGGAGCCCTGGAACACCTTCTATCTCGCCCTTTGGCGCGATCTGACACTGCTCGATCAGACCGGGTATGATGGGCCAAACGCCGATTTGATCCAAGCCGCCGCGATCGCGGCGCAGGATTTCGACGGGCTTGGCCCGCGCGCCGCCTTTGAGGATATCGATGACGATTGGCTTGATCTTGAGATCTGGGCGACCATCGACGCATTCTCCGATCCCTACACGGCGGGATATTTTCTGGCTGCGATCGATCTACAATTGACCCCACAAGGGGTTGAGGCGCAGCCGGAAGATCAGCGCATCTATCTGTTGCTGTTCCAGCGAACGATCCTGATGTCACTGGCGATTATGATGTTGTGCGTATTGCTGGGATATCCGGTGGCATACTTGCTGTCGAACCTGCCCTCTCGCACTTCGAACCTGCTGTTGATCCTTGTTCTTTTGCCCTTCTGGACCTCGCTTTTGGTGCGCACGAGCGCCTGGAAAGTGCTGCTGCAACAGCAAGGTGTGGTGAATGACGTCCTGGTTTGGTTGGGCGTGGTGGCGGATGGCGCCCGGCTGGCTCTTATCAACAACCAGCTCGGCACGGTCATCGCCATGACGCATATTCTGCTGCCCTTCATGATCTTGCCGCTGTTCTCGGTGATGAAGACCATCCCGCCCTCCTATATGCGGGCCGCGAAATCGTTGGGGGCAACGAATTTCACCGCCTTCCGCCGGGTCTATTTCCCCCAAAGCGTTCCGGGGATTGGAGCGGGCTGTATCCTCGTCTTCATCCTGGCGATTGGTTACTACATCACGCCCGAGCTGGTCGGGGGACGCACGGGGACGTTCATCTCGAACCGGATCGCCTTCCACATCTCCAGTAGCTTGAACTGGGGCCTGGCGGCGGCCCTGGGTTCGATCCTGCTGGCATTGGTGCTGGTGCTCTATTGGCTCTACGACCGGATCGTGGGCATCGACAATGTGAAGCTGGGGTAACGCGCCATGGATACCAAATTACCGCCCTACGCGACGCTCGGCCAGCGGATCTGGTTCTACGGATTTCGCGTACTTTGTGGGTTGATCTTCTTTTTCCTGATCGCACCGATCCTGATCATCATTCCGCTCAGCTTCAATGCCGAGAACTTCTTTACGTTCACGCCGGGTATGCTTGCATTGGACCCCGAGGCCTACAGCCTGCGCCATTATCGGGATTTCTTCACCAATCCCGACTGGCAGCAAGCGTTGTGGAATTCGGTCCGTATCGCGCCGGTCGCGACGCTTTTGTCTGTCAGCCTGGGCACGCTTGCAGCGATCGGGCTGAGCCAAAGCCATGTGCCGTTGAAGGGTGCGATCATGGCAATCCTGATCTCGCCGATGATTGTGCCGCTGATCATCTCGGCGGCTGGGATGTATTTTTTCTATAGCCGTGTGGGCCTTCAGGGCACCTATTGGGGCGTTGTGCTGGCCCATGCCGCCTTAGGCATTCCTTTTGTCATCATCACCGTCACAGCCACCTTGGTGGGCTTCGATCGGTCGCTGACACGGGCCGCGGCAAATTTAGGGGCCAACCCGGTCACCACGTTCTTCCGCATCCAGATGCCCCTGATCCTGCCCGGCGTCATCTCGGGCGGCTTGTTTGCCTTCATCACCTCGTTTGACGAGGTTGTGGTGGTGATCTTTGTGGGCTCCGCCGCGCAACAGACCTTGCCCTGGCAGATGTTCACCGGCCTGCGCGAACAGATCAGCCCGGTGATCCTGGCCACAGCCACGATCCTGGTCGCAGTTTCGATCATTCTGTTGACGGTGGTGGAATTGCTGCGGCGCCGGTCAGAGCGGTTGCGCGGGATGAGCCCGAGTTAACCCATCATGGTTTTGACATCGTTCGCCCGAGATTGGGTCAATTTGTATAGGTAGGTGCTCGGCGTTCCATTCCTTCCGAGATCGCCATGCCGTTTACGATCTATATGCTGCCCGAAGCCTTGATGAGTGTGACCGGCGTCACCGCAAGCGGCGATGGTCTTGATGGTGTGACCCAGGGCGATGGCAGCCACTTGGATAACGCCACGATCACGCTGAATTCCAATGCCTGGCAGGCCATTGAGATCAATGACAACGACACTGATTTCGCCGACAACGACTCAGGCCAACAATTGGTGAATTCCGAAACCGTCGAAACCGAGCCCGGCGTCTTCGAGACCTTTCCGCCGGGTACGGTGGTGGAGGCGGAGTTCGGCATCACCGTCACGGACCCTGACGGCAACAGCTACCAATTGGTCGCCTTCAACTTTCGAACCGGAAGCCCCGGTTATGCCACTGTAGAGGGTCTGGCATTCATCGGGCCGCAAGGCGGCTTCCCCCCGGTCGGGCAGCCGCTGACCGTGACGGGATCGCAAGAGGGACCGTCGTTTGCCGCACCCACCTATGCGACACCGATTTGCTTTGTGGCAGGCACACGGATTGCGACGCCAAATGGCGAGGTGGCGATAGAAGATTTGTGTGCGGGTGATCTGGTGATCACATGCGAGGGCGGGGCCGAGCCGATCCGGTGGATCGGCAGCAGCCGCTTTCCGGCGGAGGGGCGGTTGGCACCGGTGGAATTCGCGCGGGGCGCACTCGGCAATGCGCGCCCTTTGTGGGTGTCGCGTCAGCATCGGATCCGATTGTCCGGCTGGCGAGCCGAGTTGTATTTCGGCGAAGATGCCGTTTGGGTGCCCGCCGCGCATTTCCTGGGCCGTGCGGGTGTCTCGGTGGTCGAAGGCGGTGAGGTCACCTACTACCACTTGCTGCTTGACGCACATCGGACGCTTCTCGCCGAAGGGGTCGAGGCCGAAAGCCTCCATCCCGGCGAGATTGCGCGTGAGACAATTGGTGCGGCAGCAGAGGCGGAGTTGATGGCCCGGTTCCCGGATTTGGGACCGTTGTCGCGCAGATGTATCTCGCACCTGTCTCTCACCGCGCGCGAGGCGCGGATCCTCGTCGCGGCCTAAGGTAGGATCGCCAACCAGAAGGCCGCGCCCAGAATGGTCAATCCGGTGCCGATCAGGACGGTTGAAGCAACGACGCGTCGGGCCACACCGTACATATCGGCGAAGATATAGGCATTGATCCCGGGCGCCATGGCGGCCGTTACCACGGCAGAGCGCATTTGGCCGGTTGTCAGTCCGCCCACCGCACCCAGCGCATAGGTCAGGCCCGGCTGAACCAACAGCGACAGGCCGCACAGGAACACGATGGTGCCTGCATCGCCTTCGGGTTTGTAGCGGTAGAGCACCCCACCCAAACCAAACAGCGCGGCGGGCAGCGCGGCTCGGATCATCAGATCCAACGCATCCTGCGCGACAATGGGGATCGGCAGGCCGCTGAAATTCACCAAAAAACCCGCCCCGATGCCGATCATCAACGCGTTTCGAAACATCGCGTTGCCCACGGTGCGTAACAATTGCAGCCCTTTGGCCTGAGCCCGCACGATCTCCATCGTGGTGATGCCAACGAGGTAACAGAAGGCGGCATTGAAGGCGATGATCGTGTAATTCGGGCCTAGCGCGCCGGTGCCAAAGGCGCGCTCGGTCACCGGCAGCCCCAAAAGCACGGAATTGGCAAACATCGCGGCAAAGCCGATGGCGATGCTGTCGGGCCAAGGGCGCCGGAACAACGCACGCGCGGCCAGCACGCCGAAGGCAAAGCAGGCAGAGGCCGCACCGTAATAGCTGACCAGCAGCCACAGATCGAACTCCGCCGACAGATCCAGCGTTGCGATGGCCGTGAACAAGAGGCAAGGGATGGCGAATTTCTGGGTGAAAACCATCAAGCCATCCACGGCGCTGTCTTTGAACAGCCCGCGCCAAACCGCAAGATACCCAGCCCCCACCACCAAGAAGACCGGCACAACGATGGCGAGCAAGTCGAGCATTCAGATGTCGGTGATCACGACCATGCCGTCATAGGCCGGTTCGATATGATCGGGTGTCTCGGTCCGCACGCGCTCATAATCCAGATCGATATGCATGTTGGTCAGCACAGCGCGTTGCGGCGCCGCACGGTCGATCCAGGCCAGTGTATTGTCCAGGTGGCTATGGCTGGGATGGGGCGTGCGCCGCAACGCGTCGACGATCCAGCAATCGAGCCCCTCCAAAACCGGCCAGACCTCATCGGGAATGTCAGAGACATCGGGCAAATAGGCCAGGTTTCCAATGCGAAAGCCAAGCGCATCTATATTGCCATGGGTAACCTCGAACGGCGTGAAGGTGATCGGGCCACCTTCACCCTCGATCGTGACATCGCCGTCGATGGAATGCAGATCCAGGATTGGCGGATAGGCCGAGCCCGGTGGCTGCACGAACGCATAGCCGAACCGGCTGACCAGATCGTTTTGGGTGGCGCCATCGGCATAGACCGGCAAGCGCGCCTTCATGTTGAAGACGATCATCCGCAGGTCATCGAGCCCGTGGACATGGTCGGCATGGGGATGGGTGTAAAGCACCGCGTCCAGCCGTCCGACCCCGGCATCCAGCAATTGCGCGCGCAGATCGGGTGAACTGTCGATCAGGACATTGGTGGTGCCCTCCGCGCCCTCGCGCTGCACCAGGATCGAGCATCGGCGGCGCATATTCTTGGGATTGTTCGGATCGCATTCGCCCCACAAACCGCCCAGCCGCGGCACGCCGCCCGAGGATCCGCAGCCCAGAATGGTGACCTTCACCTGACCCATTCAGGCGGCCTTCTGGCCAGGGACGGCCTTCCAGAACAGCCGGTCGAAATTGGTGCTGGTCTGCGCTGCCAGCTCTGCATAACCCATGCCAAACGCCTCGGCGACGATCTGACCGGTCAGCGCGGTAAATGCAGGTTCGTTGCGCTTTCCGCGATGGGGCGGCGGGGCCAGATAGGGACTGTCGGTTTCCAGCAGCAGCCGGTCGCGCGGGGCGGCGGCAAAGATGTCGCGCAAAGCCCCGGATTTCGGGAAGGCGGCGATGCCCGACATGCTGAGATAGAAGCCCAGATCCAGCGCGGCTTCGGCCAAGGCGGCGCCCGAACTGAAGCAATGCATGACGCAATTGTAAGCGCCTGCGCGATGCTCTTCGGTCAGGATGCGCGCCATATCCTCATCCGCGTCGCGGGAATGGATGATCAGCGGCAGATTCGTCTTCCGCGCGGCTTCGATATGCAGGCGCAGACTGTCTTGCTGAGCGGGGGCGCTGTCGGCGGTATAGTGGTAATCCAGCCCTGTCTCGCCGATGCCGACGAACTTTGGATGCTTGGCCAAGCTCGTCAACTCGTCCAAGGTGGCCATCGGCTCGTCCAAAACCGACATCGGATGCGTGCCAGCGGCCCAGAAAACCGGCGCATGGGCCTCGGCGATGGTTTGCACCTGCGATGCGGTGCGCAATTTGGTGCAGATCGTCACCATCCGCGTGACGCCCGCCGCCTGTGCGCGGGCAATCACCTCAGGCAACTCGTCGGAGAGGCTGTCGAAATCGAGGTGGCAGTGGCTGTCGACGATTGTGGGCTGGGTCATGATCCGTCACGCGGCAAGGCGGGCCGCGGTGCGGTCCAGGTCGAGGAAGATATCGAAGATGAGCGCGGCGGGGTCAAGGTTGACCGCTTTGCCTTGGCGTGCCCGGGCGGTGAGCGAAGCGGCCAGATCCGCCCAAGCCCGCGCATGGGTGGGGGACGGGGCCAGCCGGTTGAGGGCGGCGGCTTCTCCCGGCACGATTTCGGGCAGCGTCAGCCCCGTGGCGCCGATACGGGCGGCGCGCGCCAGGGCAGTGTCGAGCAGCGTCAATGTCAGATCAAATCGCGCCTCTGCCTGCCGCCCTGCCGTCGCCTCGGCCAGTTTCAGCGCGACAACGCGGTCCATATCCGGCAGGCTGCCCAGCAGCGCCACCAGATCGCCATAAAGCGCCGGGCCGCCATCGGCCATCAACCGCAATGCGGCCCCGACCGAACCCTCGGCCAGGGTGGCCAGGGCCGGGCCATCCGGCGGTGCTGCGCCCGCCTGGACGAGCGCCGAGGCGAGATCGCCATCAGAGAGCGGGCCGAACCGCAAGGTCCGGCAGCGTGAGCGGATCGTGGGCAGCAGGCCCGATGGACGGTGCGAGATCAGAAATAAGACCGCACCTGTGGGCGGCTCTTCCAACTCCTTCAAAAGCGCATTGGCCGCCGAGGCGTTCATCTCATCGGCGCTGTCGACAATCACGACGCGACGATTCCCGCCCGCAGACATATGGAAAAACCCTTTGAGGTTGCGCACCTCATCCACCGTAAGCTGGGTCTTGAGCCGCTTGGCCTCCCTGTCCCAGGGGCGGCGCAATAGGCACAATCCCGGCTCGCTCAAAGCGCGCAGCCGGGTTGCAACGGGATGGTCTGGATCGATGTCCAGGGAGGTGGGCGGCGGCGGCGCGCCGAACAGGCCATCCCCATCGACCGGCGGGGTGGCCAACAGAAATCGCGCTGCGCGCCAGGCGAAGGTGGCTTTGCCGACGCCCCTTGGTCCGGTCAGAAGCCAGCCGTGGGGCAGGCGCCCGGACTGTGCTGCGGCGAGAAAATCAGCTTCGGCGGCGGAGTGACCGAACAGATCGCGTGTATGGCGTGGATGTGGGGCATCCCCGTTACGGTCGGATTCGGGTAGGACGTCATCGGACATGGGCTGTGTGTAGCACGCAGTTTGACCGGGGGGCAGGGCGGTCGGAAGAGTTTGCGCTTTGCTTCGCAAATCGCCCAGCGAGGCCCCCTACGCGCGTCGCTCGGAAGGAGGGATTTTGAGGCACCGATTCCGCCACGTTAGCGGCGAGACGCGGCGTCAGATGCTCGATCCGTTCGTGGGACCATTACGCGATATGGTCCGGACCAGTGTCTACGCGTGAGATAAGGGCGTCAGAGGCGTGTTTGCACAACGTCACGAATGCGAGCGGCAACGCGATCTGGATCTGCATCCGCGTCGATCAAATGGCACCGTTCGGGCTCCGCCGCGGCCAGGTCCTGAAATCCGCGCCGCAGCGCCTGCTGAAAGGGAAGCCCAAATTCCTCGAACCGATCCTCCCCTGAGCCGCGCGCCAGACCGCGGCTGAGCGAGATGGCGGGGTCCATGTCTAGGATCAGGGTCAGGTCGGGTTCCACCCCAATGGTCGTGGCGTGAATTTGATCAACGATATTGCGCAGATCACCGCGGGTGGCGCCCTGATAAACCCGCGTGGAATCCGCAAACCGGTCAGTGATCACATCGCGCCCGGCCTTTAGGGCCGGGCGAATGGTGCTCTCAAGATGATCGCGCCGCGCGGCGGTGAATAGCAAAATCTCAGTCTCCGGGCTCCAACGGTTGGGATCTCCTTCAACCAACAGACGCCGGATATCCTCCGCACCCGGTGCGCCGCCCGGTTCACGGGTCAAGACAGGGTCGCGCCCAAGCGAGCGAAACCATTCTGCAAGCTGCCGAGCTTGGGTGGATTTCCCGGAACCGTCAATGCCCTCGAGGCTAATGAACAGGCCGTTATTCGTGGCCATCAGTGGATGCCTAACCTATGAAATGTCGTTGAAAATCTGCATGGCACGGGTCGCTCGGGAAGGGCAACCCACCTGATCCATCGGCGTTTGGATTGGAGCAACGCGGTGTCGCGCCGACGCGGGGCAGGGGCGTAAGCCCTAGCGCCGCCCGGCGCGCCGGGCCCAACCATTGCAGGCCGAAGGCCGAGATGGGCGGGAGAGCCTGGCTCACAAGGCTGGTGACCCTTTTCAGCTGTCGGGTGTTCCAGCCACGCGGCCAATCACATCGCTCCAGGCGGCGCCCAAACGCACCATCGGCCCACCTCGCGCGACATCGGCCATCGTCACCACTGGAACACGGGCTTCGAAACCATGGACTGCTTGCACCACATGCAATTCGCCCACCACCGTGCCTTCGGCGACAGGGGCTGAAATCGGCGCCGAATAGGTCAGCGTTGCTTCGATTTCTGGATCCAACAAAGCAGGGATCAGCATCTCGATCCCCTCCGACGGCGCCAGACCAACGCTGGTCGTCTCGCCCAGAAAGACCGGGGCCTGAGCGATCTCGATACCTGCCTCCACCACATCACGCATGACAAATTGCCGGAAGCCCCAATTCACGATCCGCTCTGCCTCAGTGGCGCGCGCTTCGGAGGAGGCCAGACCGGTGATCACGAAAGTCACCCGGCGGTCCCCCTGAACGGCCGAGCCGACAAGACCAAAGCCTGCTTCGTTCGTATGCCCGGTTTTCAAACCATCCGCGCCGATTCCCATTCCCAAAAGCGGGTTGCGGTTGAACCGGTTCGCAGGGCTGCGCTCTTCATAGTCGAATTCAGTTTCGGCGAAGTAGACATAGTATTCCGGAAACTCCTCGATCAGGCGCACTGCCAGGATCCCAAGGTCTCGCATTGACATTCGGTGTCCGTCGGCGGGCCAGCCCGACGCGTTGACGAATGTGGAATTCATCATCCCCAATTGCCGCGCGCGTTGGGTCATCATCTCGGCAAACCCGGCTTCCGTCCCATCGGGGCTCAGAGCCTCCCCCAACACCACCGACGCATCGTTCCCCGACACGATCACCACACCCCGCACCAATTCTTCGACGGTTGGCCGATCCTGTGTGTTTAGAAACATGGTCGAGCCGCCAAATGACATCGCATGTTCGCTGACCGGCAAGCGGGTCTCCAATGTCAGGCGTCCGTCCCGCAACGCCTCGAACGTCATCAACAATGTCATCAGCTTTGACATGGAGGCAGGTGGAAGTGCCTCATCGGCATTTTGAGCAAACAGGACCTGGCCGGACCCGTGGTCATAGATATAGGCCGCGCGGGCCTGGGTCTGAAAACCTTGGGCCGAAACGGGGAGGGGGGCAAAAACAAAAACCGCCGCGATCAGGGTCGCGGCGGCTCGGCTGAACAGCGTTATGGGCATAAAAACCTCAGCGTCTCACGAAATAGGCATCATCGAAGCCAAGCTGCCGGACGTTTTCGACAATCGCATCGCGCGTGGCCACGCTGTCAGCGGGTCCGACGACGACGCGCCAGAACTGGCGACCGTTGCTCGACTGATCATAGATTGTGGGCTCCAGCCCGACGCCGCGCAAGGCCTGCCCGGTATTGTTGGCGTTTTCTTGCACAGAAAAGATCCCGATCTGAACATAAGGCCGGTCCAGCGCGCTGACTGGTGTCGCAGCCGGTTGTGCCGCGGCGGGTGTTGGGGCTGGGGTAGCTTCCTGTTCAACGACGGCGGATGCCTCAGGCAGTGGAGCGTCAGCCCTGGACGATAGACTTGCCAAGACGGCACTGGCGGAGGTCACCGGTTCGCTATTCGGGGTGGCTTCGACCTCGGCGATGGCTGCGGCGGCGACCGCAATCGTGTCGGCCGGTACTTCAGCGGGGCTGTCTAAAGGTGTTGCCGTGATGCCACCATTGGGTGTAGCGGCCACTGCTTCGGCTGTTAGGTCACCCGCGGGCGCGGCCTCTTCCGCACCTGTGGTCTCTTCACGACGCAAGGCAGTTACGTTCAGCATGGTCGGGTTGCCCGCGAGCACACCCAAGGCTGCAGCGGCATCTGACGACAATTGCAATTCCGGACCGGGATTGTCCCGTTCGCGGCGGAACAATGCGCCGATCACGAAGCGGCCGTTTTCCTCGTTGCGGATCAGCACGCGCTCGGGGTCGGTGACTGTTGGATGGGCCACCCAAACGCCGCCGAGCGACGGGCGGCCATCCCACAGGCCCTCATCCATTATTTCAAATATTTCAGGGGCTTCTACATCGCGCTCCACCAGCCGAGTGGCGCCGATCGGGGCCGGTCCATCGGCATCGGCGTTGCGCGAACCGAAGTTGAATTCGCCTTCTTCCATACAGGCGGTCAGGGCCATCATCGGAACCAGCACAAGTGCCAAACGGAGTCGGGGCGTGGTGCGAAATGGGGTCATCACTGCTCTTCTCTGCGCTCTGATCCCGTCCATTGCTGACGGGTTTTTATGTCAATCCGGTCGTTGCCGGGCCGCGCCGCAGATTGCTGGGCGCACCTGTATTGATTTGAAGATACCCGAGCGATTCGCATCTGAAAAGACGCGAAGTTCACGAAGGCGCCGCAACCGGGTTTCAGAATCACACAGGCGAAGGTATCGCCAACGAACCGACCCGCCGGAGGAGTGGCAGAGTGGTCGAATGCACCGGTCTTGAAAACCGGCGTGCGTGAAAGCGTACCGTGGGTTCGAATCCCACCTCCTCCGCCATGCTTGTCGAAATCACCGTCTCGAAACTTGCTGATGCCACAGGAACATTGGACGTTCTGGTACTCGCGACGGCTTTAGATCCACTGGATTTGCTACACAGAACGCGGGATCTTTCGCCGCGCGCATCGCGAGACCGGGAAGCCTCTCATGCCGGTATCTCTGCGCTGAATCGCGTGAAACTGAAACAATCAGCGTGCATGCTGACCGGGAAAGGGGCGCCAGCAGCAAGACAGATCGGGCGTTGAGCCAAATTGTTGAAGCCTAGGAACTGCGATCGCCTGGATCGCCTTTGCGATCATTGTTGTGAATGTGTGTTTGGTTAAGTCGAAATCCGACACGAAAGAACTCGTGATAGAACGCAAGTTCTGAACCGTCTTGAAACTCGCAGGCTACATTGCGCGTCGGCATAAAAGATCGACCGTCCTACTTAGGGGAAGCGTTTGGCGCAGACGATCCTAAGGAACGGCAGGGCCATTACGAACTACTGCATTTCGGATTGGTTTTCCCGGGGCTAAACACATCGCGCAGATTGACTGCAGCCTTCGGAGTTGCCGCAATCATCGGCAGAATTCCCCAGTGAGCACGTCGCCGCCGTTTGTAATGGTTCTCGTCGAGAAGTCGTAGCAACCGGGTTCACCCGATGGAGCATAGCGGATGTAGTAGCTTTCACCTTCATATGTATAATCCATGCTTCGGCGACCATCTTCGTTTTGCACGAAGGTAAGATTTTCGACCCCGCCGCTGGGTGGGCGTCCCGTTGAAACCGCTTCGCCTGTCGCGGCTTCGAGTGGGCGAACCCGCGGAAGACGATCAAACTCGACAACTTGTCCCATCAGGCATTGTACGATGTAAGGTGCGTCCGGAGACGTATGATAACGGTAGCCAAAGGTCTCATCGGGCTGACCGTTGCAGACATCCAGATCGCCCTCAGCAATAGCGGACCCATCTGGGTTGGTATCGCCATAGATCGGATAGCCGTCAAAGGCCCAACCTATGATCGCATCCGGGCCGCTATTGGCCATCTGCTCGATCATGCAAGTGGGCGCCATGTGATAGTGGTAGTCGTCACCTCGCCCGGCATGGCCGCCGCATATGTCCAGTTGTCCTGTCTGAAAAGTATCGTGCTGTGCTTGGTGATGGACCAAATCGGCCTCCGTCATCTCGCCTCCTGCAGTATAGTCGTAGATCGGCACTCCGTTGACGGCGACACCCAGAGCGGCATCTCGCGTGAGCGGCACGTCTCCAAGTTCGGGGTCAAGTAGGATTGGGGCGGTATACTCCGCCGGTACCGGCACCTGTTCGTTGGTGCCCACAATGCCGGTCATCAGGTCATGGTCCGGATAAGTATCTGAGGAGATCATTGCATGATCATCGGTGCAGGTGACGGTGACGCTGTCGTCAAACCCCGCCTCCGCCACTGAGGCTGCGATTGCGGGGCAATGATCGCCATGGGCTGCGGCGGTTTCCGGCATGCTCAAACTCAGGAGGCCGAGTGCCAGGAATGAGGTCAGATGCGTCATTCGACGACTGCCCGGCAGAGCACCGTATTGCTCCGCTCCAGATCGGGGCCCCAGATGAAGGCGGCTGAAGGATCCCATGTGATGTCATCGTAGCCATCCTTCGGATCCACAGCAGCCGCGGAATGGATGGTCGCGGCAGGCCAATAGGACGCATCGAAATCGGCGTTATCCCAACCTTCGGGCTCGGCCATTGCTTCGAACCTGCAGGCGCCTTCACCAGCGATGGGGCTGGCCTCGTCCTCGCAAGACGTGTCGGTGGGGGCAGTATGGATCACCAGGCATCGCCAATCCGCATCGCTGACCACAGCCAGAGCGCCGGTTGCATCACGGATCTGAAGAATGACACCGCCATCGCCCATCTGCTGGCGTTGGGTCCCGATATATTCAAGGCCAGTGTCATTCTCCCTGAAATCCATCGCCACCAGGCCGATCACGAAGGGCCGGTCGGCATCGAAGGTGAAGCGTTCGGCGTTGAAAGAGCGTTCGGTGGTGATCGGAACACTGTCTTCGGCCACCTGCAGTCCGTCGATGCGCATCTCGAACCAATTGTCGGCCCAGACATCCGCTGTAAAAGGTTCGGAATGCAGGGCCGAGGTGGTGGTGGTCACCAAAAGTGCGGAAGCAACTACAAATCTGAACAACGGTTTCTCTCCTTCACAATCAGACAAGTGTTGTACGTCGTGGGTGTTGATTTCCGTCGCGCGGAGGCCCGCTTATGCCAATTGCGACGTCGTAGCACCCTCCTGTTGCCAGCTATTGCACACTGTCAAAAACCAGTCCGGATACGCGAGTTTTGGTCGATCCATGCGTTCGACCTGGCGGGATGGATTTGTGACGACCAAACGAAGCGAATACTTCGCGAGCGATAGCCAGGCACACCGATTTGCGTCGTCACGCGTTTCGTTTGAAAACCATGCCCATTGTGGCGCGCGAGATGGTGAGGTGCGGTCAGAACTACATCCACTGCGCGAGCGCTGTAGACGGATCGACGCAGGGATCTTTTGGATTGAGCAGGTTTGATTGAAGACAAACTCAGACACGATTTGTAAAGCTCACCGCCCTTTCTCAAGTAATTGGCGCTCCAATATGACTTGATCTCAGGGCGGTGGATTAGGATCGTTTCGATGCGAGCGTCATGAATGCGGATGTCCGTGTTGGATCACACAAACATCCGCCATGGATTACACTCAAAGCTTGGTGTGATGACAGGCCCCTGAACTAGATGTCCTGATCGGCGGCGCTACATCCAATTGTCGTCGACCAAGCTTTCATAGACGCCTGCCAGTGCGCCCGAGAAGCCAGCGTTGTAATCCGTTGCGACCTCGTTCGCGATGTAGTCGCTGCGCACATCCTCGTAGCTGCCATCTTGGTCCGGGCCACCGACCAGCGCGCCATGAAGAATGTAGGCGTTTGGTGCCGAATCTCCGACATGGGTCGTGCCAGATGCGCCGCGGTGATGCGGGTTCAGCGGGAAGTCTTCGCCGAAGCCAACCACAAAGCTTTGCTCATCCGGATTGTCGCCCATCATGAAATCCAGTTGATCGGTAGAGAAATCCAACAAATCCTCCACCCGGTCTGAATTGCCCTCGGGATCGGTCTCGGCCAGGTGCTTTGCATGAACGGTGGCCAGAAGCGATGTATTGGCCGCATAGCGGTTCGATCCCCATTCATCGGCCCATGCCAAACCATCATTGGTGTCGGTTCCGGGCGTGGTGGTGATGTCGTTCAGCCAATAATCCAAATGCTGGTTCAGATCTTCGATATAACGCTCTTCCCCTGTCTGCTGCGCCAGCAAAAGCGTTGCTCCATTGCTCATATTCTCCCAACCAAAGGCGAAATATGTATTCGGATCAACGTAATAATCGATGGATTTCTGCAGATAGGCTTCATCATCGGTCGCCTGATAGAGCCAGTTCGCGGCCCATGAGAGTTCATCCTCATACCCCCAAGAGCCGTAGAATTGTGCGGCATCGGTGACGGTATCGGTGTATTTGCCCTGATAGGTCTCTGAGAATTCGAACAGCTGAATCGCATTGTCTAGCAGCTCATCGGCATAGGCCGTATCGCCTTGCTCGCGGAAGAACATGGATGCGGACGCCATTGCGGCGGCCGTTTGCGCGGTGACCTCTGTTCCGGGGTTTTCTGCATCGAGGGAATAGACCGGACGGTCCATCAACATGTCCTCGGGCGCGCCCCAAAAAGCGTGGTCGTCATTGCCGTCGCCCACCTGCGCATGGAATACGTCGTCGGACAGATCTGCCGTGCCATTATCGTCATAGGCATTCAGGAAATAGTCGTTGAGCTGCCGCAAGTGATCGCCGAGCGCATCATAGGCGCCGGTCTCTTTATACCCATCCTCGAATTCCAGACCGCCCCAGGCGAGGGTCGTCGCAGTGCCAGCCATCGGCAGGCCAAACTTCACGTGATCGCCTGCGTCGAACATGCCGCCGGACAGATCGCGCCCGACCTCTTCGCCATCATCAAGCGTTGAGTCCCAACGCCACGAGATCGGGTGATCGTCTGGTAGGTCGCCCGCGTAATTGGCGTAGTAAAACTGCATGGATTTATTGAGGACGGCATCGTAATCGGCGACACCAAAGGGCGCACCATTCTCGCCCCCGACTGGCAATGTCACCCCGTCGTCTTCTTTGATCGCTGGAAAAGGTGTCGCGTTTTCCGGCACCGTGATCGTGCTGCCGTCTTCCATATTTGCTAAAAACGCGAGGCTGCCCAGATCCGAGGGCGGAGCGCCAACGGCCGAGAAGCCGAACGTGATCGACGCGCCGGGCGGAATATCGGTTGTCCAACCCTTCGCTTCGAGGCTGGCCATATTCCCGTGAATATCAAGATCACCACCCCATGCGCCGCGGATCGCAAAGCCGGTCGTGTCAAAGTCCAAAGACCAGTCTTCTATGGTTTGGTCCGTGGTGTTCCTGATGGTGATCTTGCCCATGAAACCACCATTCCAGGTATCACCAACCTCAAAGCTAAGCGTCGGAATTTCCACGTTCATTTCCGTGGATACCGTATTGCGTTGCTCTGTTTCGGTGGTTGTATCTGGCTTGGGGCTAGGCGTCGTGCGTGCGTGAAGCTCTGTCATACGAAATCCCTTTCGAGGGCTGCGTCACCAGTGGATTCGTGTATGTCTTCAACGCAGATGCTGCGCGACCACTAATGCGCTTCCGCAAGCCAGTGCGCAAAAACCTGCTGCCAAGGCGGGGCTCTGCGCCCAGTGATCATGCAGATAGGAAATCGTGGGTCGGCGGATTGGCTGCGTCAACGAACGGTTTCGGTCCAGCAGTGCGGTCATTTTCACACGCCAATGGCGCCCTCGGGCGATAGTTCAAGGTGATGCCCAACGCCGCGACTGCGCGCGCTCGACCCGCGCTTGCGTCACCGGATTGTCGATTTGTCCCCGCGAGAATCGTCTCCCAGCAGTTTCGGGTACGCGCTTCTCGTAAAGTGAAAGACAGAGAAGTCGGAACAACTCGACTCAGACATCATTAAGGCATGGACAGGCGAGAACCCTGGAAATGCTTCTCAGCCGGCTGGCTCCTGTTCGAAAACATACACCCGAGTGCGAATAATCGCGGTAGGTCATGCGTAACGCTGTTGAGACCACAGGCGGCAACGCCTCCGATCGTCATCGCTTCTTTCACAGGACACAACGCCATGAATATTCTTTTCATAATGTACGATCAGCTTCGCTTTGATTACCTGAGCTGTGCAGGCCATCCGCATTTGCAGACCCCCAACTTTGACCGTGTCGCGAAGATGGGCGTGCGGTTCACCAATGCCTATGTGCAATCGCCGATCTGTGGGTCCAGCCGGATGTCGTACTACACCGGTCGCTACCCTTCGAGCCACGGCGCGCAATGGAACAACTTTCCCCTGCGGGTCGGTGAACTGACGCTGGGCGATCACCTGCGGAAACTTGGCATGGATTGCTGGCTGATTGGCAAGACGCATATGCATGCTGATGCCGACGGGATGGCGCGTCTGGGCCTTGATGCGGACAGCGTGATTGGCGCCCGCCAGGCCGAATGCGGGTTCGATATCTTCATCCGCGATGACGGTCTCTGGGCGCAAGGCATTGCCGGATATTACGATGAAAGCCGCTCACCCTATAACGAATACCTCAAGGCGAAAGGCTACATTGACAGCGACAACCCCTGGGCGGATCATGCCAATGCAGGTGTGAAGGATGGCGATCAGATCGCCTCGGGCTGGTTTTACGAAAATGCCGACAGACCAGCCCATATTCACGAGGAGGATTCCGAGACCGCGTGGCTGACCAGCCGCACGATCGATTTCCTGAAACAGGCAAAGGGCCGGTGGTGCGCCCATGTCAGTTATATCAAGCCGCACTGGCCCTATATCGTCGCGGCGCCCTACCACGATATGTTTGGTTCTGAACATGTGCCGGAGCCCCGCCGCCACGATGTCGAGCTGGAAGATACCCATCCGGTGTTCAAGGGGTATATGGACAACCAGGTCGGCACCGCATTCCGGTGCGAAAAGGTCCGCCAAAAGGTTATCCCGGCCTATATGGGCCTGATCAAGCAATGCGACGATCATCTGGGCCGTATCCTCGATCATCTCGAAGACACCGGTGAGATCAATGACACGATGATTGTGCTGACCTCGGACCATGGTGACTATCTGGGCGATCATTGGATGGGGGAGAAATCGCTGTTCCACGACCAATCCGCCAAGGTGCCGATGATCATCTACGATCCGCGCGACGCCGCCAACGCGACCCGGGGGACAACATGCGATGCGCTGGTCGAAAGCTTGGATCTGGCGGCCACTTTTGTCGAAGCGGCCGATGGCGAAGTACCCCGGCATATCATCGAGGGGCGCTCATTGGCGCCCTGGCTCCACGGCGAGTGCCCGGATTGGCGTGACTTCGTGATCAGCGAATTCGACTATTCGGCAAGCCCTGTGGGCGGTGCTTTGGCCAAGGAATACAGTCTGGAGCCGCGCGATTGCCGCCTGTTCATGGTCTTTGATGGCCGCTGGAAGATGATGCATGCCGAAGGCGGTTTTCGCCCGATGTTGTTCGACCTGGAGAATGATCCCGACGAGTTTATCGATCTGGCCAAAAACGATGCCCACCAAGACGTGCTCGACAGGCTCTACGGATATCTCGCGCAATGGGGGCGACGGATGTCGCAACGGGTCACAAAATCCGATGACCAGATCGAGAAGATGCGCGGCAAGGCCGGGTTCAGGGGCGTCTTGCCGTTCATGTATGACGGCAGCGAAGTTCCCGAGAAGATGATCCAACACTATATCGGCAAAGCGCCGAAATTGCCTGAGGCTTGACTCTTTCGGATTGGGGCGCGTTGGAAACACCGTCGCGCCCCCAAATATCGCTTGGATATCCAACGAAGGCTGTCCGCTATGCACTAACCACGCGAAATAGCCCCAACTGGCATCGCGAGAGATGGTCCGCCATAGGCATAGTTGCCTTACTTCAGTGAACTATCTCAGCTGATCGCCAACGAAGAGCATCCTGGTCTGGAGACTTATGTGTTGTTCTGGAACGAATACGCGCCAGGTGGCTAAAACCCCGCGTAACCGGTGGCCAATCTGTACCTCGAGCCCATAGATCGGCAACGCCTATACAAACCGTGCCGCACCCGGTATTGCGCGTGACTTCCGGTTGGATTGCGCGCATGTGCAGTTTCGCGGGGCCCATATCCGATGCCCAAGAAAAGAACCTGGACCTTGAAAAAGACGATTGCAGACGCTCTGGCCCGGAAGGGTTATGCGCAGTTAACGCCTGTTCAGCAGGCCGTAACCAAACCCGAATTGAACGGGCGGGACCTTCTGGTGTCGGCGCAGACCGGATCGGGAAAGACCATCGCGTTTGGTTTGGCGATTGCGCCGAGCTTGCTGGCCGAGGATGACATGTTCGGACAGGCGGGCGCTCCTCTGGCCTTGGTCATCGCCCCGACCCGCGAATTGGCGATGCAGGTCAAACGGGAACTGGCGTGGCTTTATGCCGATGCGGGCGCTGCGTTGGCATCTTGTGTCGGCGGCATGGATATGCGGGATGAACGGCGCGCATTGGCGCGCGGGGCCCATATCGTGGTCGCCACGCCGGGTCGTTTGCGGGACCATATCATGCGTGGCTCGATTGATCTGGGCGCGGTTCGCGCGGTGGTGTTGGACGAGGCCGATGAGATGCTGGATCTCGGCTTTCGGGAGGATCTTGAATTCATTCTCGATGAAACGCCGCGGACACGTCAGACGCTGCTGTTTTCGGCCACCGTTCCAAACGCGATTGCGAAACTTGCGCAAAGCTATCAACGAGATGCCGAGCGAATTTCGACAATTGCTGAACAGAAACAACATGCCGATATTCAATATCGCGCCATGATGGTGGCGGCGCGCGACAGTGAAAACGCGGTGATCAATGTGCTGCGCTACTACGAAGCCCCGAACGCGATTGTGTTCTGCAACACGCGGGCCATGGTGGCGCGGTTGACAACGCGCCTGTCCAACCGCGGCTTTTCCGTTGTGGCCTTGTCGGGGGAACTGACCCAGAGCGAACGCTCCAACGCGTTGCAAGCCATGCGGGATGGGCGCGCACGGGTCTGCGTGGCCACGGATGTGGCCGCGCGCGGGATCGATTTGCCGAAGCTTGACCTGGTGGTTCACGCCGAATTGCCTGGCAGCCACGATACGCTGCTGCATCGGTCAGGGCGCACGGGCCGGGCAGGGCGCAAGGGCGTCAGCGCCTTGGTCGTGGTGCCGTCGTCTCGCAAGAAAGCCGAGCGCATCTTGAAATTTGCGAAGCTGGCCGCCGATTGGGGGGCTGCGCCCTCAGCGGCCGATGTCGATGCGCGCGATCAGGTGCGCATGTTGGAGGCCGATGAGTGGCAGGCGGAGATCACTGAAAGCGAGCGCGCATCGGTGGATCAACTGGTTACCACCTTCACGGCAGAGCAAATCGCCGCCGCCTATCTGCGTCAATACAAGATGCGCCATTCCGCGCCCGAAGACTTGAGCTTGGTTCAGCTCGAAAAACCTAAACAACGTGCCGCGTTCGGCCCCAGCGTTTGGTTTTCGCTGTCCGAGGGGCGCAACCAAGCGGCCTCTCCGCGTCACTTGCTGCCGATGTTGTGCAAGGCCGGCGACATCACCAAAGACGATATCGGTGCCATCCGGATAGCAGATGACCTGTCCTATATCGAAATCCGAGAAACCAGCGTGGCGGGGTTTCTGGCGGCCATTGGCCCGAATATGAAGATCGAGGGCAACAAAGATATTACCCGTTTGGAGAAGGCTCCCGATTTACCCGATTTCAAACGCGGCAAGCTCGATCGCCCTCCAAAGGCGAAGTCGGGTACCCGAAAAACCAACAATGCGCCCATCGATTGGAACGATGCGCCGGAGCCGCGCCGCCGCAAACCAAAGCCCGAAAATCGCAAACCGGCAAAGCCGCGCGCGCGCAAGCCCGCGGCTGAAGCGCCGGATCCAGCGGTTCATGCGCCCCTCGCCAACCGAAAACGTGGAGGGGAGGACCCCCAAGCCACATCAAAGGCAAGGTCGAAGACCGGTCAGGTCAAGACCTCGGGTCAGAAGACGGCTCAAGATGAGGCGCACACAAAGCGCGGCGGGTCCGGAAAAGGCCCTCCACCGCCCAAAGGCAAGCCCAGCAGCAAGAAAAATCGCGCGCGCGCCGCGGCCAAGAAAGCTGGCAAAGGTGGAAATGCGGTGCCGAAGCGCCGATAAGCTGCAGGGTGAGGCGCTCGGCTGAGAGAAATCGCACTTGCGCACTAGGTTGGCGCCTTAAATTCCGATTTCCGCTTGGTTGCGTAGATCATGAATTCATTGCGTTCAGCGCGATCCGGTTGCCTTCGCTGTCTTCTATCTCAGCGACGAAGCCGCCCTCTCCGATATCCTTCTTGGGGTATAGCAGTGTGGCGCCCTCATTCTTCGACCTCAGAAGTACCTCATCAATGTCTTCCACGTCGAAATAGAGCACACATCCCGTCTGCGATGGCTTGTAGGCGTCGCCCTTCGCGAGGGCACCACTGGCGCCTGGTTTATCGTCTGCGCGTGGAAAAAATGCCATCTCATACCCGTCAACGACCTGGCGCTCAAAAGTGAAGCCGAAAACGCGTTCGTAGAAGATGACGGCACGATCCAAATCGTTCACCGGTATCTCAAAATGGTAGACCGGGTTCCGCATTTGTCATTTGTCCCCATTTTATCAGATCATGCCATCGTATCTCGCTCGACGCGTTCAGGCACGATGTCATTGTATCGTGTTTGTACGCTGGCTTCACTCTTGCACGGCAGCCCGCATGCAAATTGGTGCCTGCGTAAGACGCCGACAACGAATGGTGACTGCCGCATGTCGAGCTTTCTAGATCACGCGCCGTTGCACTCCGTATCTCGTGTTTAGAGCCCCAAGTCACGCAACCGACTTTCCTGCCGTGCCGCCAGCGCATGGATTTCAGCCATTGTGGCTTGTGTCAGACCCGGGCCGGGCTTGCGCAGCGTCGGATGGGCGATGATGCCTTGCTTGGCGAGGGAATACTTGCGGATCGCCAGTCCCATACCTGGTTGGGCCTCATACCGGATCATCGGCATATAGGCGTCGAAGATATCACGCGCGCGGTCGACATCACCCTCCGCGACTGCATCGACGACCCGTCGCATCATTTCCGGGTAACCAAACCCTGTCATGGCGCCATCCGCGCCGCGCAGCATTTCTTCTAGCAGGTACAATCCGCCATTTCCGCACAGAATCGAAATGCGTCGCGCGCCCGCATCCGAGGCCGCGCGCAAGGCTGAGATCTTTTCCAGACCGGGCCAATCTTCGTGTTTCAGCATCACGCAGGTCGGGCAATCTTCGACAATCTGAAGAATGACGGAGGGTGAGATCTGCACCCCGGTCACCAGGGGAAAATCTTGCAAGACGAAGGGTATGTCGGCCAGCGCCTCGGCTGCATTGCGGAAGTAGCCCAAAATCTGCGCATCGGTCTGCACTCCCTTGGGCGGTGCGACCATAACGCCCGCCGCACCTGCGCCCATCGCCACATCGCTGAGCGCGGTCATCGCGGCAAAACCCGGCGCGGACACACCGACGATGACCGGTACCGAACTGCGCCTGATCACGCGATCCACCACAGCGGCGGATTCCGCCGCAGACAATTTGCCGGCTTCGCCCATCATGCCCAAGATCGTCAGGCCCGATGCGCCTTTCTCGATATAGGCATCAACCATCGGGTCGATACTGTCGAAATCCAATGCGCCATCGGGCAGGAACGGGG
The DNA here is from genome assembly GCF_037544085.1 of Gymnodinialimonas mytili. NCBI lineage: Bacteria > Pseudomonadati > Pseudomonadota > Alphaproteobacteria > Rhodobacterales > Paracoccaceae > Gymnodinialimonas > Gymnodinialimonas mytili. Next base: position 342,322 of record NZ_JBBIFW010000001.1, on the reverse strand, counting down.
TGACGGCGATGGTAAAGACGCCTTTGGCGGTTTCATCAAGCATGGGGGGCGGTCTGCTTTCTGTGGGACAGGGAAAGATGGATATGGCTCAGCGCCATGGATGCAGCGGCCTGGCTGGGCTCGATAACAGGAAGGCCGGTCGCGTTTTCCAGGGGCGCACGGTAGCGGGCCATCCCGGCGCATCCCATGATCAGAACATCGGCGCCGTCCTCATCACGCAGCCGTTTGCCTGTCGCGATCATCGCGGCAAGGCTTTTGTCGGCATCTTCCAGGTCGGCGACGCCCAAGCCGAGGGCGCGGTCGCCCGCCAAACGGTCCAGCACGCCCATGGCGCCGAAAGCCCGCAAATGTCGCGGGATCGAGGCGGGCAGGATCGCGATCACGCCGAACCTTTGGCCTAGGGTCAAAGCCGTCATCACCGAGGCCTCTTGAATGCCGAGGACGGGCAGGGTGGTCTGGTCGCGCAGGGCGTGCAGGCCCGGATCGCTGAAACAGGCAATGACATAGCCCGCCGCATCCCCCTGAGCCGCGGCAAGGGCCAGCATCGGGGCGATGGTCAGATCCGCTTGTCGCTGACTTTCGATGCCTGGAGGACCTTCGGCCAGGGTCAGGCAGCGGATCGGCGTACCTAACCGGCGCAACGGCTCCATCGCCGCATCGATGCCATCGGTGACCGCCTGCGACGAGTTGGGATTTATGACGATCAGCGAACTCACGCGCCGGGCCGCGTCGCGGATTGGATTTCGATCTGGTAGCCCTCGGGATCGTTGAAGACAAAGGCTCGGATACCGATCTCGTCATTCACGAACAGGTCAGACAGGTTGTCGAGATCTTCGGCCTTTGCGTAAGCATACCAGGCATCCACATCGGGTACGCGTATGCACAATTGCACCGGCTTGACTGCCGCCCATTTGTTCATGCCCTTGGTCTCATCCACCAGGCCCACATGGGCGCCCGGGCATATGGCGTAGATCTTGCACCAGCCCTGATCGATGGCGAGCGACAGCCCCAACACATCTTCGTAAAAGCGCATCGCAGCGGGCAGATCGCGGTAGTAGAAGAACGTGATCGCCAGCTGATTGGCCGCTTCGGGTCGGGTCATGTCATCTCCATCTGCGCATCGGGTTGAGTCGGTGGAGTGGCCAGAACCGGGCGATCTATCCATCGTCCGCCGCCGGGTATGCCGAAAAACGCACCGTCCTGCACCAATATCTGGCCGCGCAGCAGGACGATTTCCGGCCAACCGGTCACTTCATGCCCTTGCCACGGATTGTAGCCCACATTGTCATGCAGATCGTCGCCGCCATAGGTGACGTGCTTGTGCGGGTCCCAAACCACGATATCCGCGTCCATGCCTTCGGCAATCATACCCTTGCTTTGCAAGCCGTAAAGCGCGGCTGGCGCTTGGGACGTAAGCCGCGCGAAGGCTTCCGCCCCGCCGCGTCCTTGGGACACCATCGCATCGAACAGAAGCGGCAGCCGGGTCTCCAAACCCGGAAGCCCATTGGCGATTTCGTGAAAGCCCGCCGTAGGCCCCGCCGCCAGTTTGCCCGTTTGGTCAAAGCGATAGGGCGCGTGATCGGAGGAGACCAGATTGAGTGTTCCGTCCAGCAAGGCCGCCCATAGCGCCTCTTGATCCGATGGCATGCGCTGCGGTGGAGAGCACATCCATTTCGCGCCCTCAAGTCCCGGTTTGTCGAGCACGTCTTCGGTCATGAAAAGGTAATGCGGACACGTCTCGGCCCAGACCGGTGCGCCGCGCGATTTGGCGGCTCGGATGGCGGCGGCGCCTTCGCGGGTTGATATGTGAAACAGCATCACCGGCTGATCGAGGTATTCGGCAAAGCGGCAGATCCGTTCGACGGCCTCGATTTCCGCCATCCGAGGCCGCGATCGCACATGATCGCGCGGGGTGACACGCCCTGCCGCGATCAACGCGCCTTTGGCCTGTGCGATAATGGCGTCGTTTTCCGCATGTACACAGACCAGCGCACCGCTGGCCCGCGCCAGACTAAAGATCCGCAGCAAGGCGGCATCGTCTAGGCGGATATTGTAGGTCGTGAACACTTTTAGCGACCGGTGACCCGCGCCAATCAATTCGGACAGGTCCTCATCGAACCGCTCTACCGCCGGATCGGTCAGCGTCATGTGAAATGCGTAGTCGATCATCGCGCCGCGTGTCGCCCGGGCGGTGTAGTCGGCCACCGTCTCGGTCAGCGTCTGTCCACTGCCTTGCGCCGCGAAGGAGATCACGCTGGTCGTACCTCCCATCGCTGCGGATTTCGTCGCTGTTTCAAATGTGTCCGCGTTCCACTGGCCCATGCCGGACATCTGTTCGATATGGGCATGGGGGTCGACACCCCCGGGCATGACCCATTTGCCCTTGGCCAAAATGTATTTCGCGGCATCTGGAACAGATTGGCCAACGGAGACGATCTTACCGCCGCCAATGGCGACGTCCCCTTCCACAATACCCTGCGGCGTCACGACCTGACCGCCTTGCAGAACCAGCTCTACGCTCGGCGCCATCCATTCCCACTTTCAATACTTGAGATCCACAGCATGGCGTCAAATACCTGTTCTGAAAAGTGATGAAACGCGCGGTCTCTTGAACACGGTGCTACAGAATAAGCGCCAAGAATGGTTGCGTGCGGTCATATTTCAGGTCGGCAAAGAACGCATCGGGCGCGCCAGCCTCAACGATCTCGCCCTGGTCCATGAAGACTATCCTGCCTAACATCCGGCGGGTACAAGCTGGCCGGACTGTTCAATGATCAGCAGGGTTCTTCGGTGCCTAGGGCGGCGTGATCAACGTCACCGCATTGCCAGAGCGACTTGAAGTATCGAAGCTTGTCTCAAGTCTTGTGGCGCAGCCATCGCTAGGTCGGCAGCTTTTGATTGCCGAACTGAGGCAACGCGAGACCTACCTGCATTTGCTTTCCGAGGATGCTTCCCCTCAAACACCCCAATCTTCGACGTTGCGATTGTCGTTGTCTGGGATGGGCGGGACCATTCCGAAAAGCTTGTAAGACAGCAGCCGCGCCTTGCGGGCGATTTCGGAATGGGCGCGCATGTAATTGACGGAATTGTAGTCAAAAATCGACTGCGCCGGGATGACCCCCAGCGATTTCGGCATGTTGTTGACTGAAAATGTCGTCATAGTGCTTTCGCGCCAATCCAGCGTTTCGGTGATCGTGATCTCTGCCAGATCATGCCAGGGATGCGCGACCTCATCCCAGAGAACCATGTTGTTGAACACTTCGGGATCTTCGCCGTCCGAGGCCGGATGGGTCTGGATCTGCAGTTTATAATGGGCGCCTCGGCGGGCCACGCGATCTTCGTATTCGTGTTTGAGGTAATTTCGCCCCCGTGTCTCATGGGGCAGGATGCGCTGATTGCACTGGTCCCATTCGCTGGGATCGGGATCAATGCCGGTTTCCGGCGCGCCATCTGCGGGGATGACACGGTATTTCGCGTAACGTCTAAGCCCGTCGCTCCCATTGTAAAGAAACGGGGTTTTGCAATTGTAGCGCAGGTTCTCAAACGAACTGGCATGGCGGCGCCCAGCCTCCATGCTTCCTTTTAACCCGTCGGGATATCGGCGGTTAAAGTCGCGATACTCCACCCCGTATTTCTGTCTGCGCAGCTTGGCGAATTTCAGAAAACTGACGGCCGACCAAAACAGGCTGGTCTGACCGGTATTCATCTCGATATCGAAAGGGCTTTTGAACCGGTCATGTGAGAATTTGATCGACATCGACCGGATGCAATTCATCGCATCATCCAGGAATGTGGCGGAGGCGTGCCGGATGCGGACGGGAAACTCTCGGCCCGGCGCAAAGAAGTCATGCGCAGGGAAACTTGGGTTGTCTACTATGCGCAACGTGCCAGTACCGGCGATGCCGTTATCGTGGCTCATGCGTTTGCGGCCCGGCAGGCACAGAAACATGGCCAGCAGAAGGGCGAACACCTTACAATAGATCCAAAGCACCGCCTTATCGAAGATGCGCCGGGTCCAGAACGCGATCATATGGCCGAGCGAATGGTGGGCTTTGGCGCTCATATGTTGGTCCTCGATTCAATGGAGTCTACGTCGACCCCAAGGGCTGCGAACGCCTCGCGCCTTTCTTCCAGCAGACGGGCAAAATGCGGGTTCACGTCATTCTCTTCGTTCACGGTGATGAAGCCGTATTCGGTGCGCGACAGCAGGTTTGTGAACCACAGCATTTGTGTGGACCGCACCAGGTCGGGCGCGATGTCGTAATCGTCTTCCGGGGCCATGATGCCACGGGGCTTCTCGCCGTAGCGTAGACCACCGCAGGAATAGAGCACCTCACCCAGATCGTCATATTGATGTTCGTTGATCCAGGTGTGCAGATAGGTCGCCACCATGATCGCGTATTTGCAGGCGTCTTTGAGGTTTTGCCAATCCTCCGGCCCAGCCTGATCGAAGCTTTGCGCGGATGTAATGCGTGAGATTGCACGGGTTTGCCCATCGACGACTGGGCGGTCCAACGTGGGATCAAAGCAATACTGGCCGCAATAATAGTCAAAGCGGCGCTCTGCCAGATCGTGCCACTTGTCCCCTTCAGGCGGCGCATCGCCCGGCGCGGTGAACGCCACGGGCACGGCGTTGTTCACCAAATCCTCTGAGAAACGGTAGATTTCATACCAATGCTCTTTGATCTCCGCTTCGCGCAGCGCAAAGAACTCGTCGACATAGGTGCAGACCACATCCCAGAACATCCCTTCGGCCTTGGCGCAGCTATGGGCGGGGCTGATGGGTTCCATCGGTCGCCAACCCTTCCAATCCTGCACGCCCATGATGTCTCGGGTACGTTGCTTGAGCCCATTTTCACTCAGCGCGCTGGCCGATTGGATATAGCCGCCGATTAATGTCTTGTCGGCGGTGTGGTTGATCAGTGAGACCTCTTTCAGGTGCGGCATCAGCAAAGCCGCCACCGGGTTCAACGTGAGGTTGCGATAGCAGGGCACGGCGAATTGTTCGGCGTTCAGATGTGTACCGGCAAAGTGTTCTTCGACCTCGGTGTTGAAAGCCCCACTCACCCGCGCGACGCGTTTGGCATAGGTCCAATTCGGTTCGTCCTTCGGGGTGTATTTGCGGGTCTGCCACGGATCGGTGTCATAGGCGGACAGCTTGCCGGTAAGGTGGATTTCCACCGGCTCCGGAAGCCCGTTTTTCTTAAGCTTGAAGCAGATATCGACATCGGGCAGGGCGTAGATTTCGTTATGCTCGTACCAACATTTGCCGAAATAGCGGACCCAGTACCGGCCCTTACGGGTTTTGTCGGGCTGGAAATAGCCACGGTTCATCCCGTTCATCATCCGCTCACCGAACCAATCATCTCCGCGCGTATAGCCGGGCAGATACTTCTCAATGCAGGTGGTCAGGTTGACGGGGTAGTCCTTCTGGATCTGGGGAATGGTCAGCGTGCCGGGATCCATCTCGATCTGGTCGAGATGCTTGATTTTGGTCAGCTCGATCGGAATGACCTGCGAGATAAGCGCATCGACACGCCCCTCGCTATAATGCTCGGGCGCGTTGGTGGTGGTGTCGACGTGGGCGCGCGGGGTGTAGCCGTTTTCGCGGTAGCGCCAGAAATCCAGCCGAAGCGTGCGCAGGTTGTAATCCATGCCAATCAGATCTGATGGCTTGATCGGGATGCGCTTCCACAGATCGAAGTGGAACTGCGGGTCGTCCTGCTTGAAATAGACCCGCGTGGTGGTGTGCACTTCGAAATAGGTTTTGCGCATTGAAAACGCCCGGGCCTGACGCAGGTCGAAGGGGAGGCGGAACTGGCCGTCTTTATCGGTGCGGGTTTGACCCAGCTTGCGCCAGCTTCCCAACCAAGTCCGGCCCCAAAATTCCAGATGTAGATGATGGATGGGGGCGCCTTGGCCCCGGTCACCGCCAAAGATGGTGCGACCGACCAGATGACTGTCCACACGATCACACCAGATCTTGTCGCGGCGCGGGAACAGATCGGCCAGCACCTGTTTGATCCGGCGCTTGACCGCGATCCATTGTTCAAACGCCCATTCCAGCGCAATAGTGATCGGGTTTGTGATGATCTTGGAGCGACCGACTTCGAGGTGGTTGATCGATCGCATACGGGGCGTGAAAAAGCTGCCCCGGTCTTTGTATTCGATGCGGGTTTCCCGTTTTGCCTTCTCGACAATTTCCCGGATCGTAGCGTCGTCCACCGAAGTGGCGCCCGGCGTCAGTTCCGCCTCGGCCAGCGTGTTTTCGACATTCATCCCTCTCTCCCCACTGGCATTCGATCCCTGAGGTGATCCGCAAAATACATCGGCATTTTGCCTTTCCCCTTCGCGGCCAGTTCCCCTCGAAATGTGAACGCAAATCTGTCGCGTACCAAATCGTATGTTGTTTGCGAGACATTGATGCGACCCACTTCTCCGGCGGTTTCGATGCGCGCAGCCGTATTTACGGTATCTCCCCAGAGATCGTATTGAAACTTCTTTAACCCGACAATGCCGGCGACGACCGGGCCAGTATGCACCCCGATGCGCAATCCCATACCATAGCCTTCGCCCGCTGCATTGCGCGCGACCATGACATCGCGGATTTCCAGCGCGGCGTTCAGCACATTTTCGGCATGGGTCGAATTGGGCACCGGCAATCCACCGACGGCCATGAACGCATCGCCAATGGTTTTGATCTTTTCGATCCGGTGTTTCTCGCAGATCAGATCAAAGGTCTTGAAACAGGCATCGATCTCGCGGACCAGATCATCGGGGGACAGTTCTGAGGACAGCTTTGTAAAGCCTTCGAAGTCCGTGAACAGCACCGTGACACGTTCGTAGTATCGCGCGTCCGCATGGCCTTTGGATTTCAACTCCTTCGCGGTTTCGGCAGGTAGAATATTAAGCAGCAGATCATCGGTTTTCTGCTTTTCCTGGGCCAATTGTGCGGTGCGTTCGCTGACCTTTTGTTCCAATTGCGCATAGAGCCGCGCGTTGTCGATTGAGACTGCGATCTGTCCCGACAGCAGCGTCAACAGATCGACCCGGTCGCGGGTGAACGCCCCGGTGGTGAGGTTGTTTTCCAGATAGAGCACACCCACGCGCTTGCCCTGATTGACGATTGGAATGCACAGGATCGATTTGGGTTGATGCTGGGACAGGTAACGCTGCCCGCGCAGGCGTGCATCGCTGGTGGCATCTGCGATCACCACCGGCTCGCCCGTCCGGTGCACATATTGCGCGATGGGCACTGACAGATCGGTGTGCTCCTCCAGAAGCGTCCCTTGCATCACATCCAGTACGGCGCCGCCATCATCGCCACGGGCCTGCACGCGCAGCGCATCCTCTCCATCCTGCGCGAGCAACAGGAAACCGCGCTGTGCACCGGCGTTTTCCAGAACCAGCCGCATCAAAACCGTCAGCAAGGCGGTTGGCTTGACCTCGGAGGAGATCGTGGTGGAGGCTTTGAGCACGGTCGTGATGTCAAGCGCTGAGCCATCAATCAGGGCGGTAGAGGCCCGCTCTTCCGCACCCGTAGCGGTATCACCGCCAGATCCTGACAGATATTTCGGAAATGCATCGGCCAAGTCGCGCAGTTTGGCGCCAGCGCCCCATTCGCGATAGGTGGTATAGGCAGCCTTCAGGTGAAACTCCGCCAGCACGGCGCGGCCGGTATCGGCATAAAATCGGCCTGCCAATTCATACGCCAAGGCCTGTTCGTGCAAATAATCGTTCTCCGACGCCCCGGCGATGGCGCGATCATAGGCCAGGCGCGCCACATTGCCGTTGCCCCGAATGCGGGCCAGTTCCGCGATGCACAAATCGTATTTGTGGCGATAGTTTTCGGGTGCAAAACGGGACCAGCGTTTGAGCTTGGCGATGTCGCGCCGCGCCCGCGCCAGATGTGTGATCCTTGCCCGACCTGACTTGGTTTCGGCCAGGCCGATCAGGCAAAGCGCTTCGTAAAAATGATGGTTGGGGACTTCGAACTTTGCCAAGACCGCATCGAGCAGCTTCCGCGAGGCCGCGGCGTGTTCAGCCGCATCGGAAAAGCGCCGAAAATAGGTATTCAACATCAACTTGTTGAAATGGATAAAGAACGTTCCGGTCTTGTCGCTGCGCTCCAGATTCTGGGCCAGCATCCGGTCTTCGTCATAAGCATCACCGACCAGCCGCACGGGATCCTTGGATTGCCCGATGAAGTTCTGCATCGCCTGGAGGAAGACCTGATTGTAGTTGTAGTTGGTCTCCTGTTTGAACTGCAGGTAGAGCTGGCTGTAGGCTTTGGTTTCATCGGCAATGCGGGTCAGAGGGCGCCCGCAGAGATACGCTTGAATGCAGTAGATATTGGTGTTCACACAGGCAAATTCGATCAGCCCGGTTTCCATCCCGATCTGGAAGGATTGTTGCAGCGGTCGCAAGGTCTCACGCACATGCCGGTTCCAGTGGAAGATCAGCGCGTAAGGCGTCACGTAAATCTGCGCCTTCCATTCCTTGGCATTGAGCTTGTCCAACAGGTCGAGCGCCAATTGCCCATAGCGATCGCCAGTGCGCATCGCCCCCAACACACCGCACATCAGCACGCCGTAAGCGCCATAGGCAAAGCAAGAGACCGGGTGATTGCCATGCGCCAGCGACAGGCGGACCATGCGAAACACCAGCAGCGGGACCAGATTTGGCCGCCCCCAATAGACCGATGACATGATGTCCGCGATGATCCGCATCGCAGCACTTTTGCGCGGATCGATCATCAGCGGTAGCGCCATCAAATCGTCATTGGACCGCCCGCGCAGGGCGAGATGCGTCGCGATCAGGTCGCGGCCCACATGTGCGAAATTGGGGTGTTTGGGGAAGGTTTCGCCAAGGCTTTCCAGCAGTTCCAGCCCGGTTTCGATCGCATCGTAGAACTTGTTTTGCGCTTTATAGGCGAGAATTCGGATCTCATAGGGTTTGACCTGCTCCAGAATATCGCGCGAGCGGGTCAGGATTTCGCGGAACCATCCATCCATCTGGTCAAAATCGCCGCTGAGATAGGCCGCTTCGGTCGCTTCGGTGTAAAGCGCGAGGGTAAGGGTGTAGTTCTCGCTCCATGGTTCATCGCCCGGTCCCATCAACGCGATCCCGGTTGACAGATAGTCAAGCGCCGTGGGGAAGGCGGCGTTCAGCTTGGCACGGCGGCCCGCATCCAGGTTCAGTTGCGCCAAGGCGACTTGCGCGTCCCGATCCGTGATCAGCCCCCGCGCCAGGTTAAGCTGGTTTGCGATATCGAAAATCCGCGCGGGGTCTGGATCCTCTGTTTCATGGGCCTGAAGGCGCGTGCCGATCCGCAGATGGGTTTGCTGTTTCTCGTCGGCATCGATCAGCGAATAGACGGCCTGCTGGATGCGGTCATGGCTGAATTTATACGCCTCACCCCCAAGCGGCAGGATGAGCCCGTTGGCGAACGCCGGTTTCAGCTGGCCAGACAATGCGTCGGTGCTTTCGTTGCTGATCCAACTGAGCGTTTGCAAATCAAAGCGGTTGCCGATGCAGGCGGCCAGCTTCAAGCGGTGTTGAACATCCTGATCCAGCTTGCGCACCTTAGCTGCGATCAGGTCCACCACATTATCCGCGACGGATTTTTGCGCGATGCGGTCTGCATCCCATTGCCAGCGCGCCGTTTCGAAATCAAATTGCAGCAGATTTTCATCTGCGAAAGACTTCATGAATTCTCTGGCGAAAAAGGTATTGCCCTGGGTCTTGTCAAAGACCAACCGGGCCAGCGGCGCCACGTCGCGCGTTTCAGCGTTTAGCGAGTCGGACAGAATCTGAGCGATGGTGTCTTGCGACAGGGCGCCGACCTGGATGCAGTCCGGGATCAAGCCGGTCTCGGTGATCTCGTCGATCATGCGGATGAACGGGTGGGTCGGGTCGACTTCGTTGTCGCGAAAGGCACAGATCAGCATCAGATGCCCGCTTTCAGGGTCAGTCATCAACGCATGCAACAGGGCCAGCGACGCACTATCCGCCCATTGCAGATCATCAATGAAGATCACAGCCGGATGATCCACACTGCACAACGCGCGCACGAATTTACGGAACATGTACAAACAGCGGTTCTGTGCTTCGGCGCCGCCCACATCGGGAATCTGGGGCTGCGGCCCAATCAGGTGTTCCAGATTGGGCAGCAGATTGGTCAACACGCGGCCCTCATCGCCCAAAGCCGCCTGCAGTTTCTGGCGTAAGGGGGCGAGCTTGGCCTCATCCTCCGTCAGGAGCGTGTCCAAAAGCTGCGTGAAGGCCTCAAGCACGGCGAAATAGGGTGTGGCGCGCTGCAATTGGTCGAACTTGCCTGAGCAGAAATAGCCCGCGCGGGCGGTGATGGGTTTGTGCACCTCATGCACAAGGGCGGTCTTGCCGGTGCCGGAATAGCCACCCACCAGCATCAGGCTGCGGGCGCCTTTGGCGCAGGTGTCGAACGCGGCGACAATCCGGTCTATCTCCGCCTCGCGCCCGTAGAGCTTTTGCGGAAGGCGGAAGGTGCTGGAATAGTCCTCGGTGCCCAAATCAAAGGCGGGCGCCGCGGATCCGTGCTGCTCAAACGCAGCCAGACAGCGCACCAGATCAGCGTGCAACCCATGCGCCGATTGATAGCGCGCATCGGCGTTCTTTGTCAGCAGCTTGGCGACGATATCGGAGAGAGGCTGCGGCACCTGCCGGTTGTGATCGGTGAGAGGGCGGGGGATTTGGGCAAGATGCGCATGGACCAGTTCCAGCGCGTCCAGCCCGGCAAAGGGCGGCGCTCCGGTCAGCATTTCGTACAACGTCACCCCCAGCGAATACAGATCGCTGCGATGATCGACCGTGCGGTTCATGCGGCCAGTTTGTTCGGGCGAGACATAGGCCAGCGTGCCCTCAATCCGGTCGGGATTGCCGATATAGGGTTGCTTCAGGTTCAGATTGGTGGCGTTGCCAAAATCGATCAGCGACACGCGTCGGTCCTGCAAATCCACGATCAGATTTTGTGGGGTGACATCTTTGTGGATGATGTTGCGCGCATGGACCTTCGCCAACGCGTCGGCGGCGGCAATGGCGATGTGCAGGGCATCGACGATATCGTTCCGCTTGTCCTTGAAGGCTTTGTCCAAGGGTTCTCCAGGCACCCACTCAAAAATCATCGCATGGCGATTATGTTCCCGGGTTTTGTCCAGGACATGGCGCACGCCCTCGGGGGACAGCTCGGTCAGGATGTCGTATTCGTTATAGAATTGCGCGATATCGTCCGGGGTGGGAAACTCATAGTTGAGCACCTTGACCGCTTGGACCGCATCCGCGTTGCCGCTGCGACGAAACACCTTGGATTTCGGGCTTTCATGGATCAGGCGGTCGGTCATCTGCTGCGCTCTGGTCCTGGCCGACAGCCGCACCGCCCGACGCATCTCAGCCCCCTCTGAGGTCGTTTGTCCGAAAAGCTCGGTCGCACTGTTCGGCGCGGCACATAGATCATGTGCTGGTCGTCCTCCAAAGATCCGGTGATTTGCACAAAGCTTGACATGATTGTCGGCCCCTCGCGAGTACAAACACGCAACCTGCCCCTAGAGATACCCCTATTTTGTGGGGGTGTGGCTTTGTCAGCAATCCTGCAACATTGGCGCATCGGCCGAGCCACTGGTCTTCCGGTGCGCGCTGTCATCTACTGATCCTGATCTGATCGCTTTAATCCTATTGCCGCCTTCCTCGTCGCGCGAAACCGTCCCGTGCATGGCGTTTCGGAATAATCTCTTGGCGCTGCTTTGATTGGAACATATAGTGAACAAATGGCCCGTAAGACTCTGTCCGAAAAGCTTGCGATCCTCGCTGATGCGGCGAAATACGATGCCTCCTGTGCGTCTTCAGGGGGCGAGCGGCGCAATTCGCGTGATGGGACGGGGTTGGGATCGTCAGGTGGGGCAGGGATCTGCCATTCCTATGCGCCGGATGGACGTTGCATCAGTCTTCTGAAGATCCTGATGACCAACTTTTGCATCTATGATTGCGCCTATTGCGTGAACCGGGTCTCAAGTCAGATCGAACGGGCACGGTTTACGGTGGAAGAGGTGGTGCACCTGACCGTCGAGTTTTATCGCCGTAACTACATCGAGGGTCTGTTTCTGTCGTCGGGCATTATCCGATCACCTGACGATACGATGGCTGACATGGTGCGGATCGTGCGGACGCTGCGGCAGAAAGAGAATTTCCGCGGCTACGTGCATCTTAAGACCATTCCCGACGCGTCGCCTGAATTGCTGGATGAGGCGGGCAGATGGGCCGACCGCCTGTCGATCAATGTGGAGCTTCCGACGCAAGACAGCCTCGATACCTTTGCACCCGAAAAGAATCTGGCCGAGATCCGCAAGGCGATGGCCGATATGCGGGTTCGGCGCGAAGCCTCGCGCGAAAAGACATTTCGCGGGCGGGCCAGGACGAAATTCGCGCCTGCAGGTCAATCCACCCAGATGATCATCGGGGCGGATGGCGCAAATGATGCCACTATTTTGCGGCAGAGCACGAACCTCTATGCGAATTACGCGCTGAGCCGCGTCTATTACTCGGCGTTTTCGCCGATCCCCGATGCCTCCGAGATCCTGCCGCTGAAATCTCCGCCTTTATTGCGGGAGCATCGCTTGTATCAGGCCGATTGGCTGCTGCGGTTCTATGGCTTCAAAGCGGAAGAGCTGGGGCAGGGTGGGATGCTGGATTTGGATCTTGATCCGAAGCTCGCCTGGGCCCTGCAGCATCGCGGTCTGTTCCCGGTGGATGTGAACCGGGCGTCGCGCGAGATGCTGCTGCGGGTGCCGGGTTTGGGCGCGATATCGGTTCAGCGGATCCTGTCCGCGCGGCGCCACCGGGCGCTGCGCTATGAGGATGTCAAGGCTGTGGGTGCCAACATGAAAAACGCGAAGGCGTTTATCCTGGCCGAAGGCTGGTCTCCGCGTGGCATGACCGATGCCGCAGCGTTGCGGCAGCGCTTTGCGCCGCCCGCCGAACAATTGCGCCTGTTGTGAGCTATGCGGTGGATCTGCCCCGGATCGGAACGGTGACCGCATGGCGCCGCGCCGCGCGGCAGGCCTTGGCCGCTCAGATCCCGCCGGAGGCGTTGCGCTTCGATGCGACGCCGGGCCTGTTTGCCACCACCGCGCTGCCTGTGGACAAAGCGCCTGCGCTGCGCCTTTCAAAACCCGCCATCCAGACCATCGAGGCGGCTTTGTGCCATTCCGACCCGGAACGCTTTGATCGCGCCTACGTGGTTCTCTGGCGTTTGTCGCAGGGACAGCTGCGTTTCAGTGACCGATCGGACCGAGCCATGTCCAAGCTGTTGCACCAGGCCAAGGAGGTGCGCCGTGATATCCACAAGATGCATGCCTTTGTTCGTTTCCGCGAAGGCCCGCCCAAGGGCGGCCGTCGCGCCTTTGCGGCTTGGTTTGAGCCGACCCACCGCATCGTCGAAGCGGCAACGCCGTTCTTTGCGCGTCGCTTCGGTGACATGGATTGGATCATTAAGACGCCGGATCTGACCGCGATTTTTCGTGGAGGTCATCTGAGTTTTGAAGAAACGCGCGATACGTCACCGCCGTCGGACGACATGACCGAAGAACTGTGGTGCACCTATTACGCCTCGATCTTCAATCCAGCGCGGGTGATGGTGAAGGCGATGCAATCCGAGATGCCGCAAAAGTACTGGAAGAACCTGCCCGAAGCGAAACAGATCCCCGATCTGATCCAATCCGCCCCTGCCAGCGTGCAGCGAATGGCCGAACGCGCGCCATCGATGCCACCGGCCCACGCCGCAGCGATTGCGCGGCGGCGTCATGGCGACGGGCCTGCACCCGCTTTGGCGACTATGGACCGGGCGATTGAGGAGGCGCGCCGCTGCGACCGCTGCGCCATTGGGCAGTGCGCAACGCAAATTGTCTGGGGAGAAGGGCCGCGCGATGCCGATCTGATGGTGGTCGGTGAACAACCAGGTGATCAAGAGGATCTGATCGGTCGGCCCTTTGTCGGGCCGGCGGGCAAGGTGTTCGATCGCGCGGCGCTGCAGGCGGGTCTGAGCCGCGACGAGATCTACATCACCGATGCCGTCAAGCATTTCAAATTTGCGCCCCGCGGCAAACGCCGTCTTCATCAGCGCCCGAATGCGGGTGAGATACAGGCGTGCAAATGGTGGTTGGATTTCGAGATTCGGCAGGTTCAGCCGAGACTGATCGTGGCATTGGGGGCCACAGCCGCCGAGGCATTGACGGGGAATGGTCGAGAGATGCTGCGGCGCCGCGGGACAGTCGAACGCGGGTTGCTGGGCGTTCCTGTGTTTCTCACGATCCACCCGTCATTCGCCTTGCGCTTGAGCGATCCGGCACAACGGGCAGATCAAGAAAGCGCGTTTGCGGCGGATCTCGAATTGGCGCGCGTGGGCTTGGCGGCATTGCCGACCAATAGCCAGACCGCCTAAATCTACTTCGCCATAAAGGCCGAGAGGTCATCGAGGACAAGATCGCGATGTGCCCTCTGTGGCCAAGCCAATGGCTGTGTCAGGGCGGTCAGAAAATCTTCCGACCATTTCGCGATGTCGCTGCTTTCGATAATATCGATCAACTCCTGATGCCGGGCTTTGCGATCGGCCAGCGGCATGGTCAACGCGATCCGTAACGCTTCTGCGATATCGGACGGGTCATATGGGTTTACCTGCAGGGCTGCTTGCATCGCCTCCGCCGCGCCGGTCATCGATGACAGGACAAGAACGCCCGGATCATCGGGGTCTTGAGAGGCAACAAATTCTTTAGCGACAAGGTTCATGCCGTCGATCAAAGGGGTCACCAGCGCCACATCGGCTTGCCGATAAAGACCCGCCAGAACCTCCCGATCAAAGCCGCGGCATAGATACCGGATCGGCGTCCAGTTCAACTCGCCATGGGTGCCGTTGGTGGCGCCCGCCACGTTTTCCAACTGGCTCCGAATATCCTGGTAGGCCACAACTTCCGCGCGGCTCGGAGGTGCGATTTGCAACAATGTTGCCTTTGGATCTTGCTCGCCGCGTTGGTCAAGATAGGTGCGGAACCCTTCGAATTTGTGCACCAACCCTTTCGAGTAGTCGAGCCGATCCACCCCGATGATCAGTTTTTCCTGATGTTCCAGCCGGACCGGGGTGCGGTCCTGGTGTTTAAGGGCGGTGTCGCGCATATCGTCGACATCGATCCCGATGGGAAAGGATCGGACATCCACCTCACGTCCCGCGACCGAAACCTTGGCGTTCGACAGGATCTCGGCATCGGCAAATGAGCGCAGGGCCGAGAGGCATTCCCGCACATCGCGCTGCGCTTGCAGCCCGACCACGTCGTATTGACCTAGCCATTGCGCGAATTCCTGAACCTCTGACAATGCGCTCAGATCAGTCGCGCCCGGGAACGGAATATGGAGAAAAAAGCCGATACGATTTCTACAACGGAGTTTCCGAAGCTCCTGGGCGAGTGGCAGAAAGTGGTAATCATGTACCCAGATGACATCATCGGGTTCCAGGATATCCAGCAATTGACGCGCTACTCGTGCATTCACAGCCCGATAGCCCGGCGCGAAAGAGGCGTCGAATTCCATCAAATCCGTGCGACGGTGGCATAGCGGCCAAAGGATCGAGTTCGAATAACCTGAATAGAACGCCGCGTGATCTTCCGCAGTGTAATCGAACGTAAAGCGGCGATAAGCGCCACGCTTTAATTCACGAAGAGCTTTAGACGGCACATCTAGAGGGTCGGCTGCGGCGCCAACCCAAATCCCGCCACGTTTGGTCAGGAAATCGTGCAGCGCAAAGACCAGGCCGCCAGCGGGTGGACGATCATCTGCGATCCGGTTGGAAATAACGACTAGGCGGCTAGGACTGGTCAAAATCGACATCTCCCCTGTCGCTCCACCGTTGCAAATGCGCCTTCACATCGGAAGGGGCGGGCAGCCGATATCTGGCAATACTCTCTCCCTCGCCTACTTTCACGCCAAAGCCGCCCATAGATTGGGCAATTTCAAAAGCGGATTCGTCGGTGACATCGTCGCCGATATGGATCGGGCGCGCGGGGGACCACCCAAATCGCGCCATCGCATCAGCAAGCGCCGCGCGTTTCGTGGCGCCCTTCGGTTTTAATTCATAGGCGAATTTTGCCTGCTGGACGACAACATCGGATGCGGTACGGGCGGCGAGTTGGTCCAAGAAGTCGTGGACGATCGTTCTTTTCGGCGGATCTGCACGATAGTGGATCGCCGGGCCGAAGGGTTTGCGTTCCAAGCTGAGCGTCGGGTGATCCGCGCAGAAATCGGCGCAAGCCTCGGTGAGATTGGCGACATCGCTGGGCGGTTCGACCAAACGTTCAACTGTCTCGCCAATGGCAAGCTCTGCGCCATGGCTGCCATATATCGGGACGTCGATATTGTGAAGAAATCCGCGGATGTCATGCACGTTTCGGCCTGTGACAATCGCCAGGCGCGTTTTGAACGCGGTATGTGCCCCGGTCAGGATGGAGGGCAGATCCGGGTCGACCTCGACTGCATCCGGAGTGGCAGCGATGTCCACCAGCACGCCGTCAAAATCGAGAAATAATGCAATTTCCGAGCTGGTTACCTGCATGTCCATTGGGATGTGTTGCCTCTGCCGGTTGCGCGCCGTCGGTTTCAGACCATTGCGGGGCGAAAATGCATCAGCGTTGCATCGCCTCATCTAGTCTTGGCCGCGTTCCGCACCAACGTCGCCTACACAACATATAGTGTGCTACCTGCGTTTCGCTATAGGTCAAATTGCAAAGCTTTTGAGACAGTGTCGGCGAGTAGGCCCTAACTTCCGCAAGGTGCCCCGGCCAGAAGCCGAGGCGATCCGTGCTTTACGATGCCGCGATAGAGCGGAGCATCCATGCAGCTTGTTCGTGAAACGCCGAACGCTCTGTTGCCAGATCCTCAGTCACGGGGTCTTGCCGACCTTCGACCAAATTAATCAGGGCATGTAGCCGATAGGCCAATTGCGCATGATCCTGGGCAAGGTCCTCGACCATCCTCTGTGCGGAAGGTGTTGCATCGAGATCGACAATTTTCGACCGCTCCAAAATATCGTTCATCCGCATCGGAGCCAGTTGCCCCAATGCGCGGATACGCTCGGCCAACTCATCCGCGGCTTCGAACATATTCTCATATTGTTCTTCGGTCAGTTTGTGGATCGAGTAAAAAGCCGGACCCGTCACATTCCAATGATAGGCATGCGTTTTAAATATTAGGCGATAGGTATCGGCCAAAATATCGGCGAGACCATCAGCGATCCCTTCGACATCGCGAACGCCAGTAGTTACGTCTTCGCTTTGCGGTTTGATTTTCAGGGTCTCATTCATCGTTGAACTCCTTTTGACACTGGTTCAACCCGCGCGGCACGGCTTGGTTCCAGAAAACTGGACCGGAACAAATCAAACCTCTCGCGCGTTATGGCCAAAATTCAGAAGGAGCCGGGCGTGCAAGAAGAACAAGCCATTCGCGAGGCGACACGCCTCAATTCCAAAATGGTCTACGAAATTATACGCCGTGACGGAGAAGAGGAATTGGAGCGCCCGCTGAACTCCCTGGTTTGGTCCGGCGTCGCGGCAGGTCTGTTGATTTCATTCTCGGTACTGGGTGAGGCAGTTTTGCGCGCCAACCTGCCGGAGACCGATTGGCGCTATATTGTCGAGAACCTGGGGTATAGTTTCGGCTTTCTGCTCGTCATTCTTGGTCGGATGCAATTGTTCACCGAGAACACGATCACAACGATTTTGCCCCTGGTCGCTAGGCGCTCGGTCGCGTGTCTTAATCGCGTGATCCGATTGTGGAGTGTCGTGCTTGTCGCCAACATCATTGGTGCGGCGGGAGCGGCCGCTTTCATGGCCTTTAGTGGCGCCTTTGGCCCCGATCTGCTGGCTGTGATCGGTGACTTGTCGCGCCACGCAACGGGATTTCCCGCGGGTGAAGCGTTTTTTCGCGCCATCCCCGCGGGTGTGCTGGTGGCCTCGATCGTTTGGATGATGCCGGGCCAAAATGGCAGCGAGGTGTTGCTGATCGTTCTGTTTACCTGGCTGATCGCGGCAGGTGATTTCACGCATATCATCGCCGGATCGGTCGAGATGTGGTTCCTCGCGCTGCAAGGCGAATTGGGCGCGGGCCCGGCGCTGTCTCAATTTTTCCTGCCGGTGTTGGCGGGGAATGTGGTCGGCGGCACGCTCGTCTTCGCGCTTCTTGCCTGGGGGCAGGTTAAGGCGGAGGTCGAGCCGGGGAGTTGACTGACGCACGAGCTGCAATGCGGCGGAATAGGCCACTGAAATTGAGAGCCTGGATGCGTGCACATCTGCCAATGCGCGCTTCTGGATCGCCTGACACCAGTTTCTTGAGGCGCCAAAACACTGGACAACAATTCATCGTCAGCCAACCGCGATTGCTGCACACGACGACACTAAGAAGGGGCCAGATCAGCCGAGATATCTCATACCGGAGCCTTACGACGCGCAGTAGTTTGGTAGTGAGAAATGGTGCTGCTGGAGAGAATTGAACTCTCGACCTCTCCCTTACCAAGGGAGTGCTCTACCTCTGAGCTACAGCAGCGCCGGGGTGAGCGCGATTTAGACGCTTGGGCGCGCCCTTGCAAGCGCAATCTGGACGGCAATTGCCCAGCGGGGTAAACGCTGTTTCATGGCGCGCAAATCATCTCAGACAGGGTCGGACGAGCGATCCTCCAATCCCCGTGAGGATCGCTTGAAAACGGCGTTGAAGGCCAATTTGGCCAAGCGCAAGGCCCAAGCGCGCGCCCGCGCCGCCGAAGCAGACGTGTCTGAGGCCAACCAAGATAAACCGGCGAAAGCGCCGTAGAAGGGCAGAGCAGATGGACAGGATCGTAGTCACGGGCAATGGCCCGTTGAGCGGGCAAATCCCGATTGCAGGCGCCAAGAACACCTGCCTCAAGCTAATGTGCGCCGCGCTTCTCAGCGATGAACCGCTGACATTGACCAATGTGCCGCGTCTGTCGGACGTGGCGACACTCAGCGATTTGCTGGAAAGCCTAGGGGTCGAGATTGGGCGGCTCAGTGGCGGGCAGACGCTGGCCTTGTCAGCCACCACTCTGACTTCGCACCTGGCGCATTATGACATCGTGCGGAAATTGCGGGCCTCGTTCAACGTTCTCGGCCCGCTGATCGGACGGACAGGCGAGGCAATCGTATCTCTGCCAGGCGGCTGTGCCATCGGCGCGCGCGCGGTCGACTTCCACATCGCTGGGCTCGAGAAGATGGGCGCGACCGTTGAACTCAAAGACGGCTATGTCCATGCCTCGGGTGATTTGAAAGGGACCGAGGTCGAATTTCCCTTCCCATCGGTCGGCGCCACTGAAAACATCATGTGTGCCGCGGTCCGCGCCAAGGGCACGACCGTGATCAAGAACGCGGCGCGGGAACCTGATACCAAGGCGCTGGCCGAGTGCCTGATCGATATGGGTGCTGATATCGAAGGCGCGGGGACGGACCAGATCGTCGTGCGCGGCGTCGATCGCTTGCGCGGCGCCACCCATCGGGTCATCACCGATCGGATCGAGCTTGGCACCTATATGGTCGCCCCGGGTATCGCGGGCGGTGAGGTTGAATGCATCGGCGGCGAACGCCACTTGGTCGAGGCGCTTTGCGTCAAGATGGAAGAGGCGGGGCTTGAGATCACGGAAACTGACGTAGGCCTTAAGGTGCGCCACCCCGGCGGGCGACTGCGCGCAACCGATGTGACGACCGCACCGTTTCCGGGCTTTGCCACGGATCATCAGGCGCAATTCATGGCCATGATGTGCCTTGCCGAGGGCACCAGCACGCTGGAAGAAACGATCTTCGAGAACCGCTTCATGCACGCCCCCGAACTGATCCGCATGGGCGCAAACATCGAAGTGCATGGCAACACGGCCCGTGTGACCGGCGTTGAGACGCTGCGCGGGGCGCCGGTGATGGCGACGGATTTGCGCGCTTCGGTCTCGTTGATCCTGGCGGGGCTCGCCGCGGAAGGTGAGACCGTGGTGAACCGTGTCTATCACCTGGATCGCGGCTATGAACAATTGGTTCGCAAACTACGCGGCGTCGGTGCCCAAGTGGAGCGGTTGAGCGATGGGTGAGGACGCACGGTTCGAGGATGCTGGCGGCGCGCCGGTTGCGCTGCGCGCATTGGAAGCCGCCGATGTGCCGGTAATCTCTGCATTGGTTCAGGATGCCATCTTTCCGATCACTGAGATGCGCTGGGATCGGTCCAAGCGTCGGTTCGCGCTGCTGTTGAACCGCTATCGCTGGGAACAGCACCAGGCGGGCCGCAGCCCGGAACGTGTGCAATCGGTGTTGGCGATCGAGGATGCGTTGAAGGTTGCTAGTCAGGGGATCGACCGGTCCGATGCCGATACCGTTTTGTCGCTCTTGGCGGTGGAATGGGCACCCGCCGATGATGGGATGGGCTGTCTGACATTTGTGCTGGCCGGGGACGGGGCCATTGCGGTGGATGTTGAGGCGTTGGAACTGACCCTGCGTGATGTCACGCAACCCTACGCGGCGGTGTCGGGCAAAGCACCTGAACACAGGCTATGATCCGAACTCTGACCGAGGAGGATGCGAAGACGTTTGCGGCGTTGCGGCTGGAAGGCATCGCGTTGTTCCCCGAAGCCTTTCTGTTGACCGAAGCGGAGGCCGCAAAGGCGCCGATTGACGCCGTCGAGCGGTTTTTGTCACGTGGCACGATGCAGGGCTGTTTCGATGGCGAGCGTCTTGTCGGCTTCATCGGAATGGACACACATTTCTGGAGCATGACTACGCATCGCGCCCATATCGGTCCGTTCTATGTGACGCCCAGCCATCAAGGCCGCGGTACGGCTTTTGCCTTGATGGACGCGGTCGAACAGCGCGCCGCCGATAACGGCGTCACACAATTGGAGCTTTGGGTGGCCAGCGGCAACACACGGGCGCGGGCGTTCTATACTGGACGTGGATTTCGCAAAACGGGCGACCTGCCCGCTGCGGTGTTGATGGATGGCACCCCTCAGAGCGATGTGTTCATGCTGCGTGATTTGACCGATCCATTGCCTCTCCCCGGCGGCGACGGATTGCGGCGCCTTGGCCCCTTGGATTGGCGGCTCTACCACGAAATACGGTCAGAGGCGCTGACCACGGCGCCGAAAAGCTTTGGCAGCACATTGCGCGAATGGAAGCAGAAGGCGCCTGACGACATTGCCGACGGGTTGCGGCGGGTGAATTTCTGGGCCGTGGTGCACGACGGGCGCGTTGTGTCCGCTGCGGGCTGGCATCGAATGCCGGGTGCCGTACAGGCCCATCGGGGTCACATCGTCGGCGCCTATACGCGGCCCGAGGCGCGCGGGCAGGGCCATTTTGCGGCTATCATGGCCAAGATCATAGACGAGGCGCGCGCGGCGGGGATGGCCCAACTGGAACTGGATGTGGGCAGCGAGAACGCACCGGCGCGCGCGGCTTATCAGAGATTGGGCTTTGAGGTGACAGGGACTATCCCCGGTGCGTTGAATCATGATGGCCATATTCATAACCAACTCTACATGGTGCGCCCGTTATGACGCTTGAGGCGCGCGATCCTGCGCGGTATTTGGCGCAAGATTGACGGAGGGCCTATGCCAAAGTTTCTGAACACAACAGACGCGGATTTTGAGGCTCAATTCACCGCACTCCTGGCGATGAAACGCGAAGACGCGCCTGAGGTCGATGATGTCGTGGCTGAGATCATCGCAGATGTGCGCGCGCGCGGCGACGAGGCGGTGATCGACCTGACCGAGACGTTCGATCATGTCGAGCTTACGCCCGAGACCCTGGCCTTTTCGCAAGATGAGATCGCGACCGAGGTTGCGAAGGTCAGCCGTGAGGACAAAGCCGCCTTGCAGATGGCCGCCAAGCGCATCCGTGCCTATCACAGCCGTCAA
Source organism: Gymnodinialimonas mytili (assembly GCF_037544085.1). Taxonomy (NCBI): domain Bacteria; kingdom Pseudomonadati; phylum Pseudomonadota; class Alphaproteobacteria; order Rhodobacterales; family Paracoccaceae; genus Gymnodinialimonas; species Gymnodinialimonas mytili. The sequence goes on along the minus strand of NZ_JBBIFW010000001.1, from coordinate 320,355 downwards.
TTGCCCAAGGACGAACGGTGGATCGATGGAACCGGCGCCTCGCTCGGTTGGCGATGGGGCGCGATCTCTGCGGCTGGGCTCTATGTGCCTGGCGGCCTGGCCAGCTATCCGTCCAGCGTTTTGATGAATGCGATCCCGGCCCAGGTCGCCGGTGTGAAAGACCTGACAATTTGCGTGCCCACACCCGACGGTGTCGTGAACCCGCTGGTCTTGCTGGCCGCCCAATTGTCCGGCGTGGACCGGGTCTATCGGATCGGCGGGGCACAAGCGGTTGCGGCCATGGCTTACGGCACCGAAACCATTGCGCCCGTGGACAAGATCACCGGGCCGGGCAATGCCTATGTGGCCGCAGCGAAACGCCGTGTCTTTGGCAAAGTGGGCATCGATATGATCGCCGGGCCGTCAGAAATCCTGATAATTGCGGATCGCGACAACGATCCCGACTGGATCGCCACAGATCTGCTCAGCCAGGCCGAACACGATGCCAGCGCGCAATCGATTCTGATCACCGACAGTGCCGATCTGGCCGCGAAAGTCGCGCACGCGGTGACGGAACAGCTTGAAAGCCTGCCGCGGGCCGAGATTGCGGGTGCCTCTTGGCGGGACAATGGCGCGATTGTCACCGTCGCCAATATGACCGAGGCGGTGGCCCTGTGCGACCGGATCGCGCCCGAGCATCTTGAGATTTGCACCGCCGCGCCGGAAACGCTGTTGGCGCGGATCAAACATGCCGGAGCCGTCTTTTTGGGTCAGTGGACACCGGAGGCAATCGGCGATTACATCGCTGGGCCGAACCACGTGCTGCCCACGGCGCGCTCGGCGCGGTTCTCCAGTGGGTTGAATGTATTGGACTTTATGAAACGCACAACGGTCACGCGGATGACGCCTGAATCGCTGAAGGCGATCGGACCATCGGCAGAGCGGCTGGCGGCCTCCGAAGGGCTAGGCGCCCATGGACGGTCGGTCACTGCGCGGCTTGAGCGATTGAACAAGGGGCCTGGTGAGTGACGATGCATATTTGCCATATCGAGATCGACACGGTCGGGATGCCCGCGCCCACGGCCGAGATCGAACAGGAACGCAAGGTCGCAATCTTCGATCTGCTTGAGGAAAACACCTTTGTCTTGCCCGCGGATCGCGGGGCGCCCGACGGGCCTTATCGTCTGACGCTCGGCATCCGTGACAAGCGTTTGGTGTTTGACATCGACACGGAAGACGGTGCCAAGGCTGCGGAGTTTCATCTGTCGCTTAGCCCGTTTCGCCAGACGGTTAAGGATTATTGGCAGATCTGCGAAAGCTATTTCAGCGCCGTCAAAACGCTGCCGCCAAGCCAGATTGAAGCCATCGACATGGCCCGCAGGGGGATCCACAACGAAGGCGCGCGGTTGCTGCAAGAACGGTTGGAGGGCAAGGCGGAGGTTGATACCGATACCGCGCGGCGGCTCTTTACCCTGATCTGTGTTCTGCATTTCGGGGGCTGAGGCCGGTGCCCGCCACACACCCCTCCCCGGTGACCTTTCCGCAATCGGTCCTGTTTTGCTGCGACCACAATTCCACCCGCTCGCCGATGGCCGAAGGGCTGATGAAGAAGTTCTACGGCCACCGCGCCTATGTGCAATCGGCCGGCGTGAAGCACGAGCTTGAGATTGATGGTTTTGCGGTTGCGGTCTGCGCCGAACTTGGTGTGGAGTTGGAGCGTCACCGCGTAAGGTCTTTCGATGAGATGCAGGAATGGGGCGACGATCTGTCAGGATTTGACCTGATCGTCGCATTGTCGCCCGCAAGCCAGCGCCGTGCGCTGGATATGACACGACACTACCATATCGATGTGGAATATTGGCCCATCCTCGACCCAACCGGCCTGGGCGAAACCCGCGAGGCGAAGCTTTCCAGCTACCGTCAGGCGCGTGATCAGATCATCGCGCGGATGAAGGAACGGTTCGGCGAGGCGGCATAGGGACCTGACGTTGTCAGACTGGCACCCGGCGGACGTGCGTCAAGGCCGCGGTGAAGCTGGCCTTGCTTCCCATTCTGCATCCAACGGCAAATGAAAGCCGTCGCGCTGTCGCGCTCTCCGAAACTCAGACCTCCGTGGCGTTTTACACGCTGGTCGCCCTGGTTTTGTCTGCCGAAGCGTTTCGCATGCGCGCGGGATATGCCGCCTGGATGCTGGTCTTCTCTGTCATGTTTGTCGCCTTCGTTCTCGGCAGCGTCTTGGTGCTTTTGCGGACGTTGGGCGCCCCATCCATGGATAGGGCGCGGTTGACGATCGCGGGACGGGAAGGCCGGCTTTGGCTGAAGGCTAACCCGGTCAAGATACCCTTCTGACGGACCGCTTTTGGCGGTTTGACCGATATCACGTGTCTTCCCTCTGCCGCCGCCGACCTGTATCCCAAGTGCCATGGACACTCACGCTCTCATCACTCGTTACTACGCCGCGTTCAACGCCCCCGACACCGAAGGCATGATTGCATGTCTCGCCCCGGACATAGCTCACCACGTCAATGAAGGGGCGATCCGGACCGGTCACGATGCGTTTCGCGCCTTCTGTGCCCATATGGACCGCTGCTATGACGAAACGCTGACTGATATCGTTGTCATGACCACGGGCGACGGGAGCCGCGCCGCGGCGGAGTTCATTGTGCACGGTGCTTATCTAGAGACGGATGAAGGTCTGCCCGAGGCCCATGGGCAAAGCTATTGCCTGCCTGCCGGTGGGTTTTTCAGCGTCGCGGACGGACAGATCACCCGCATCGTCACCTATTACAACCTGGCCGATTGGGTCGCTCAGGTCAGCCGATGAGCCTGCTGGTCGAGCCGCTTTCCGGTGCGGCGCTGGATGCGGCCTTACCGGATCTGGCGCGATTGCGGATCACGGTCTTTCGCGCCTTTCCCTATCTCTATGACGGGAACGAAGACTACGAGCAGCGTTATATGCGATCTTATCGGGATAACCCGAGCGCCATTCTTGTTGCGGCGCGGGATGGCAACCGGGTTGTCGGCGCGGCCACCGGTATGCCTTTGGCCGACCATCACGATGCCGCACAGATCAAGGACGCCACGGATGTCAGCGATGTGTTCTATTGCGCCGAAAGCGTTCTTTTGCCGAACTATCGTGGTCGGGGGATTGGGCATGCATTCTTTGACCAGCGAGAGGCCCACGGCCGCGCTTTGGGCCTGTCCAAATCCGCTTTCTGTTCGGTCGAGCGCCCCGAAGATCACCCATTACGCCCGACGGATTATCAACCGCTCGACCCCTTCTGGCGTAAACGCGGCTACGCGCCCATCCCGGGTCTGACAGCTGAATTCAGTTGGAAAGACGTCGATAGGCCGGCGGAAACGGTCAAATCCCTACAATTTTGGATGCGTGCGTTATGAGGATTGCCACAGCCGCCTATCCGCTCGACCTGCTGCCGAATTGGACTGCCTATGCCGAAAAACAGATCGCTTGGGTGCGGGAGGCCGCTGGTGCAGGGGCCGATCTGCTGGTTTTTCCGGAATACGGCAAGATGGAGTTGGTAGGCCTTGCTGGGGTGCAAACTGCTGGAGATCTGGAAGCGAGCCTGCACGCCGCTGCGGATCTGGACGAACAGGCCAATCACCTGATGGCCGATTTGGCGCAGGGCTATGGCGTGCACATCCTGTGCGCAAGCGGACCCGTTTTCGAAGAGGGCCGCGCGCGACCCGTCAACCGCGCCTGGCTGGTCGGCCCCGATGCCGAGGCGCCGTTTGTTGCGTATCAGGACAAGCAGGTCATGACGCGGTTTGAGCGCGAGATCTGGGATGTGGTGCCTGGTGACCCGCTGCAGGTGATCGAGACACCGTTGGGCAAGATTGGCGTTCTAATCTGCTATGATGCGGAATTTCCGCTGCTGGGCAGGGCGTTGATCGAACAAGGCGCTGAGATCCTGCTGGTGCCGTCCTGCACGGATGGATTGGCGGGCTATTCCCGTGTGCGTATCGGCGCCATGGCCCGCGCGCTGGAAGGGCAATGCGTTGTCGTTCAATCTCCGACCGTGGGCGAGGCGCCTTGGTCGCCTGCCGTCGATGAAAATGTCGGCGCCGCCGCCATCTACGGCCCGCCTGATCTGGGCTTTCCCGAGACGGGGGTCATCGCCGCAGGCGACCTGAATGAACCGGGCTGGATCCTGGCCGATATCGACCTGTCGGACATCGCCCAGGTGCGCCTCGAGGGGTCGGTTTTGAACCAAGCCCATTGGTCCGAGAGCCACAACCGCGCCATCCAAAGTGACCATAACGGCGATTTGCCTTGAAACCTTTAGCCTTTGCGCGCATTTACCCCGCATCTGCTCCGATCCTCGGGGCGCAACAATTGGAGTGACCATGGCCAAGGAAGAGATGCTCGAATTTCCTGGTGTCGTGAAGGAACTCCTGCCAAACGCGACATTCCGGGTCGAGCTCGAAAACGGCCATGAGATCATCGCGCATACGGCGGGTAAGATGCGGAAAAACCGCATCCGGGTTCTGGCTGGCGACAAGGTGCAAGTTGAGATGACGCCCTACGATCTGACGAAGGGCCGCATCAACTATCGATTCAAGTAACGGGTCTGTCGCAATGGCATTGATCCTCGGCTCTGGCAGCCCAAGGCGGCTGGAGCTTTTGGCGGTGCTTGGCTTGACGCCAGACGATACCCGCCCCCCCGACATCGATGAAGACCCCGTGAAAGGGGAATTGCCGCGGCCCTATGTGGAACGTATGGCACGGGAAAAGGTTGTGGCCGTCAAAGCCGCGCCCGGAGATGTCGTATTGGCCGCAGATACCAGTGTCGCGGCAGGGCGACGGATCTTGGGCAAGCCGGCCGATGAGGCCGAGGTGCGCGATTTCCTGACGCTGCTCAGTGGGCGACGGCATCGCGTCTATACCGGCGTGGCGGTGCGGGTTGGCGACAAGGTTTCTGTACGGCTGGTGGAAAGTCGGGTGCGGATGAAACAGCTAAGCGCATTGGAAATCGACGGCTATATTGCCACCGGCGATTGGCGTGGCAAGGCGGGCGGCTATTCGATCCAAGGGCCCGCCGGGGCGTTTATCCCGTGGATCTCCGGCAGTCATTCCGCGATTGTCGGCCTGCCATTGGCGGAAACGGCACAGCTTTTACAGGGGGCGGGTGTACCCGTCTGGGGCCGATGAAAGGCCGGGTTGTTCTCCTTGATCATCTGGAGGGTCGTGCGGCGGCGGCCTTGATGGTCGACGGGGCCTTGCAGGACGTTTTGATCGATGCACCGGACGGGATGGCGCCGGGTGTGGGTGCCATTGCATGGGGCGTGGTTTCACGTCGGTTTGGCGGGCAGGGCGGGGCGATCCTGAATCTGGGCGATGGCCGCGAAGGCTACCTGCGCCGGGCGAAGGACATGCAGCCCGGTGACGCACTATGGGTACAGGTCTCGGGTGTGGCGGAACCGGGAAAGGCTATTCCAGTCAGCGAAAACCTGATCTTCAAATCCCGCTACGCCATCGTGACGCCGTTTGCGCCGGGCCTAAATGTCAGCCGTGCGATCCGAGACGACGAAGAACGGGACCGCTTGTTGGAAATCGCCGCAGACAGCCGCGCAAACTCGGACGAATACGGGCTGATCCTGCGGTCGGCGGCGGCCGGGGTCGATGCGGATGCGATCTATGACGACATCTACGCCATGTGCAAAACCGCTACGATGGTGGTCGAACAACGCGACGGCCCGCCGGAATGGCTGTTGGATGCCGAGGATGCGCATGCCTTGGCGTGGCGCGATTGGTCGGAGCCCGACCCAGATGAGGTGATCCAGCAGGATGGCTGTTTTGCCGATCACGGGGTTCTGGATGCGGTGGAAGCGGTTTTGGCGGCACGTCAGCCGCTGGCAGGCGGCGGCCATGCCTATGTCGAGACGACTCGCGCCTTAGTGGCGATTGACGTGAATACTGGCGCCGATCACTCTTTCGCAGCCGGTTTGAAGGCCAATTTAGCGCTCGTCAGAGATCTGCCACGGATCCTGCGGATCAAAGGATTGGGCGGGCAGATCACGCTCGATATGGCGCCGATGCCCAAGAAAGAACGGCGCAAGGTCGAAGATGCGGTGAAAAAGGCGTTCCGTCAGGATGGCAGCGATGTTGTCGTGGCCGGTTGGACGCCGCTGGGCATGTTGGAACTGACCCGCAAGCGTGACCGTCATCCCTTGGCGCGGATTTGGCCGTCAGCGTAGCCGTCTCAACAGTGCTGGCGTGGCGGCTCCGGTCACGGGAAGGCCGTTTGCGGCCTCATAGGCCTCAATGGCGGCTTCAGTACCAGACCCGATGACCCCGTCCGGGGTGCCAGCGTCAAATCCTGCGCGGTTCAGCAGGCCTTGCAACTCGCGCCGCTCAGCTTGGGTCAGACCCGTGCTGTCCGCCCCGAAGCTTTGGCGCAATCCGCCACGGCCCGCGATCTGGTCTGATAGATAGCCGACGCCGATGCCGTAATTGGTCGAGGCGTTGTAGCGCAGGATGACATTGAAATTGTGATAGAGGATCCATGCTGGCGCGCCCGGGCCACCCGGCGCATGGATCGCTGCGCTGCCATGGTCGGGTAAGGACCCTCCGGCGGCGGGGCGGACCCCCAGATCACGCCAGGCGGTAACGCTGCGCCGATTGTCCCGCCCGCTTGCGGTATTGAACCCGGCGGGCAACGCCACCTCCAATCCCCAAGGCGCGCCGGTCCGCCAACCGAAGCGTTTGAAATAGCTTGCGGTCAACGCAAAGGCATCGGTCGGGTCGTTCGTCCAGATGTCGCGCCGTCCGTCACCGCGAAAATCGACGGCGTATTCCTCGTAGGTGGTTGGGATCAACTGTGTGTGCCCCATCGCGCCTGCCCAGGACCCCAACATGCGGTCGGGCGTCGTGTCACCATTCTGCACGATCCGCAGGGCCGAGATCAGTTGCGCCTCGAAAAAGCGGCCTCGTCGGCCTTCCCATGCCAAGGTGGATACTGCCGAGATAACCGGTATGTCGCCCAGTCGCGTGCCATAGGCACTCTCCACCCCCCAGACCGCGCAGCAGATCTCGGCGGGAACGCCATAGGCGGCCTCAACATCGGCGAGAACATTGCGTTGTGCGGCAAAGCGCCGGCGTCCCAGGGCGGCATCTTCCTCAGAGGCGACAAGTGCGAGGTAATCTTCGGTTGAACGGCGGAATTCGGTTTGGTTGCGGTCGCGTTCGATGACGCCGGGGAGATAGCCCGCGCCGTCCAATCCGCGGCTGAGAGTGTCTTCGCTGATCCCCTGTGCCCGGGCGCGTCCACGAAACGCGGCCAGCCACGCGTCGTAATCGGCGTTTGGCTGCGGCCGAAAGGCCGGATTGGTGGACGGGCCGCCATCGCCGGGCGTGCCGATGCTCGTTGTCCCAAGGGTATTGAAGGCCCCACCTGTCACGCATCCACTGAGACCCAGTGCAGCGGTACCCGCCAAAAGGCCGCGCCGTGAGATCTGGCTAATCATGTTGAGCCTCTTCCGAATGCCTGTGCTGTGCAAGGCGTAGCCGCGCAAAGGGTATTGGCGCAAGGCCCGGTTGCAGATGCGCAAGCGCTGGCGCATGTTGGCGCCGAGTTTTGCGGAGGTGCAATCGATGTCCTGTCCGATCTGTACGAAGGTTGCCGATCAGAAATATCGCCCGTTTTGTTCCCGACGCTGCGCGGATGTGGACCTGGCACGGTGGTTGAACGGGTCCTATGCGGTCCCGTCAAGCGACCCTGAAGATATCGAGCGCGCCGCCGAAGAGACCGCGCAGCAGGCCCCCAAGCTGCACTAGCGCCAAGCGCGCTAAAAAATCCGTACGATCGGTATGGACAGCACCCGACGAACACCCTAGAACGCGGCCACCCTAGGGGCACGCTGATGCTCCGATCCCGTGCCCGGGTAGCTCAGGGGTAGAGCAGTGGATTGAAAATCCTCGTGTCGGTGGTTCGATTCCGCCCCCGGGCACCATTATAATCATTTAAAATCAGATGTATGGGAGATTTTGTCAGATAGCGAGCTCACTAAGACTCGGCGTTGGGTATCATATGGGTAGCATTTTATGCCGTTTCTCGCGCTACTAAGTTAGTGTCGGCTTGCGACTGCCCGCCATTGCGATCAAGGCTTGCCGCAGTGCAAAATGACAAGGTTGCATTAGCCTCTGTGCGATTGCGCTGAAATCGCACTCTACGGCAGAGTACTTTATTCGTGCTTCATCAGCACATACTTGGTTCGGATGGCATATCTTTACCTAGATGATAGCAAACACCATCGTTTTGGATTTTCCCTAGCGGCGTTTGTAATTTGCAACACCGATCCATCGGAGCACGTCCGTTCCACTTTTCGAAGACTTGGCTACGATCCTCGAAAATTTTGAGTACAAGTCATCGACTAAGATGAAGGGTGACCGGCACTACAGGCCCTGCGAAGTTCTTTGAAAGCCTTCATCGGAAGGCACTGCAAAACTGCCGTCTGCGTTGTAGATGGTGACAAACGGCTGGGACCTGCTGCTCTTGAATTACTCAGCGCCGCTCTCTCACATCCCTTACTTGAAGGGCAATCGCACAAATTTCTTCGATCAAGGGCTGTTTCAATCATCAAGAGCTGCGGCACGGTCGGTACATGGCGTCGCCGACTTTGAGCTATGCAAGTTCCATTTTGAGCAGGATTCGCAAGTGCATTTGGGCATTCAGTTAGCTGATATCGTTGCACATACATGCAGCACGATGCTGCTGGAAACTCTTGGCCATGTTACCAAGAAGATCGTCGTTAATACGCCGGGAGACAGCGTCTATGATGGCATGGAGATCGAGCTCGGCTTTGAGATGTGGGCCGGTATTCTCTACGCGTTCTTAGCCAAGAACAAACAAAATCCGAAGGATGACTTCGATCTGGCTAACGTTGACGTTCACCCTTGGGGCCTGTTCATCGACGAAAGTGTGAACGAACAAATCTCCAACGCAGCGATGAAGCGATTTGGCGAGAACTATCTTGGTTGGATACACTGACGGCCCATTCCCGACATTTGGCACCCCGTCTGCATGCTGCATTCGCAGCCCGCATTGCTGCCACTCGCTGCGAGAACAAAACCAGGCTAAGTTTGGATCCACGGCTTATGGGACAAAGTAGCCGCCGAGTGACGGATGGCTTCCTTGCATGGCGTTAGAACGCAAGGCATGGCATTAGGCTCGTCGGGCGCTATTCGGCAGAGTTCAATATGCGTTGCGGCGGATGTAGATTTATATCCCGCTCGCCGCAACACTTGTTTACGCAGCTTCTGAGCTGCTGCGCGTCCACGTAAATTGTGTGAACGCAGGATCGACGGGTGTTTGGGCGATGTGGTTGGTGTAGTTGCTCAGCACCTTTTGCGCCACGCCGAGGATAACTTCGAGGACCTGCTGTTCGCCATATCCAACGGCATAGAATGTGTCCAAGTCAGCTTGTGTGACATGGCCGCGGTTGCGCACCACCAGAAGCGTGAACGTGCGCAAGGCTTCCAACTTGGTGCCATTCAATGGTGCCTCGTTGCGCAGCGCCTCATTGAGAGCCGGATCGACGTTCATCATGCCTGCAAGCGCGGTGTGGGCTGGCACGCAGTAGGTGCATTCATGCTCCACATTGATCGTCTGCCAGACAACGGTCTGCTCTTTTGCGTTGAAACTGGTTTTTTGAAAGGCCTGATGAATGGCACCGTATGTTAGGAGCAACTGGGGCGCACCCGCCATCACTTGATATAAGCCCGGCACAAAACCGAAGGCTTTTTCGGTCTGAGCCAGCATGTCTTTTGAAGCTTCTGGTGCCGTCTCAACGGTGTGTTGTGTCAGTCGAGTCATTGAGGGTTCTCCATTTGTTAAGTGGTTGGGGAAAGATTGGTTCAGGCGACGCGTTTCTGACCGCCGAACCATTTCATGGTCTCGCGAATGTCGAACAGAAGGGAGATCGTGTTGACGACAAAGACGATAGCGTAGGCGATGTAAGTGAAGCTCGCATTGGCGGGGGTCTGGAGGAGATGGTTGCCGAGGATCGCAACCTGGGGCGCCCAGAAGAGGAGATGCGGCAAGGCCATCGCTGCGGAAAACCCGTTCTGCACCCAGGCGATGCCGAGATTGGGGATGAAGCCGAGCATGGAAAGCAGCGGCACAATCAGTCCAAGCGGGCCATCCACGAGTGCAAGCGCCAGGAAATTGGCTGGCGCGAGAACAAGCATCATCCAGATTTGGGTTGGCACAGTCAGGCGACGAAACGAGGCGTAGAGGTCTGAGATTTTTTTCATGGAGCTTTCTCCGGAACGGGCGCGAGGGTCAGCTGGCCAAAGCGGTCACAGCGGAGGGGGATTTGTAGAAATCGGAGATCGAAAGGACATGGCCGTGCCCGTTCTCTTCGAGGATCAGTTGGGGGACACCGCCAAGGTTTAGACTTGCGAGCGTTTGTCTGGCCTGTGCCGCGGTTTGCATGGCGTCTTGCGCACCGTCTTCGAGGGCGGCGGTCACCCCAAGCCTTGCTATCGCCGCTTCAACGGCCGCGCGGTTTTGCGCAGATATGCCATCGATGTAGCGTTGGTTTTGCAGGTCGTGCGCAAGGGCTATTTCTGTGCGAGCACCCTGGTCGTGCACGAGGGCGGCGGCCCAGGCCGTGAACGTCGAGTCCAGAACTTCCGTTGACGACCCGAGCACCTGGTTGACATAGCGTTGATCAAAACCCTGCCCGGACAGCCCGGCAACCCGCGTGTCATGGGCGAGCGCCACCATTCCAAAACCATCGGCCATACGGTGGGCGTTTGCGCCTTGAAAGAGGTGTATATGGAGCATCTCCACCTCGGCCCCGCTTTCGATCAGGGTGGCGATCACGGGATGGGCGCCGCGACACCAACCGCAATAGGTATCGTAAATGTAGGTGAATCGGCAGGACATCGCGTTGGTCTTTTTCTCGGTTGGTCTGAACTGTTGGAATGAAGTTAGGCGCTTGGCGATGTCACCTAAAGGCAAACTATCTGTAAGATGAGTCAGCTAAAAACTGACATTCAGCATGATCCGCGTTAAGGTGCTTTCGAACGAGAGACAGCGGATATGTCAGATAACCTGAACAGGCTTACTTACTTTGTGGCCATTGCAGAGGAAGGCACGATCACAGCCGCGGCAGCGCGTCTGCGGGTTTCCAAGGCGGTCGTCAGCAAACAGCTCCAACTCTTGGAGGATGACCTGGGCGCGACGCTTGTTCTCAGAAACTCCCGGCATTTCAATTTGACCGAGACCGGCGAGGGTTTCTACGAGGCCGCGCGTGCCGCAGTTGCGCAAGCAAAGGACGCTTTTCATCTGGTGCGGAAAGGCCGAGATGAGCCTTCGGGCGAGCTCCGTGTCACGGCCCCGCTTGAGTTTGGCGTCGACTATGTTGCGCCAGCAGTTGCGGAGTTCAGCTTACTCTATCCCGCTCTCAAGATTGATCTGACGCTGAGCGATACGCGGTTCGATCCCGTGGAAGCACGGTTTGACATCGCGTTTCGGGTCGGCTGGCTGGAGGACTCATCCAATAGAGCGCGGAGACTGACCTGGTTCTCTCAGGTTGTGGTTGCAGCGCCATCCATCGTCGAGACGTTCGGGATGCCGCAAACGCTCGACGATCTTACGCGCCTTCCTTTCATCGAGAACAGGGCGTTGAAGACGCCCTCCAAACTGACCTTCACTGACAAGCTTGGCCGGAACCGAGACATGACGTTTCAACCATCTGTTACTGGAGATACGACGCAGGCTGTGTTGTCAGTCGTCAAGGCCGGTGGTGGCATCGCCAACATGCCTGATTTCATAGTTATCGACGCACTTCGCAATGGGGACCTTGTTGAATTGCTCCCTGAGTTTGCGTTGCCGTCCGGGACAATTTCCGCCGTTTTCCCGCCGACAGCCTACCGTTCTGCAGCCACGCGGAGATTTACCGAGTTCTTTCTCGAGCGTTTTCGCGAGCAGCGGAGACGATCCGACGAAACCAAAAATGGTCTGTGACAGACGGCGTCCCATACTCGCGACAGGTTTGCGACTGCAACGTTTTGCAGTTGCAGACTGAGCGCCGTTCGACTTCATGCCATTCTTGGAGCGTTAGCAGCAAGAATAAACAAACCTAAAGTTGACCATTGCAAGACGGCCCGTAGGTGTCGTTTGTGTCCCGCGGCGGATGGCCGCTGCCAGCCCGAAGCAGAAATGACGCTCCTGCTGGTCGGGCGGAGAGCCGACATTCGCTGCGAGCGCGGGGGCATCCTTGAACAACCGCAGAAGCGGACCTTTACTCCGGGGACATTGTCATGGTGAACGCGGTTTCCGGGCCTTGGCCAATTCGGGGTTTGCCTTGGCATCATCGGCGGCAGCGCGCAGGCGTTCGCGAGCTTCGCTTGGGTCGAGTTTCATTTCTTCGCACGGCGCTTTCAGTGTGACGATATCGGCCATTTCGATCTACTGAGTTACTGATGCAGATCGATAGACGCAAGGCCAGATCGTGTCAGGGATAACCCTAGCTCGGCTTAAAGATTTCTGAGACGTCGGGACCGAAGTTCTTAAGGTAACGGTTCGACCACCAAGATCGACGGGTTACTCCGATTGGGTGATGGGTGACGTGGTCTCGGGCGGTGAACATAGAAAGCCGTAGGCGGGCCATGAGGCGCGTTCGGGCTGCTCGATGTCGACCACTTCGCAATGCAGGTCTGGGCGCTGATGTTCGATCCAGCGCAACGCTTGCTCACCGTCCGTGGGAATGACGATGCCGCCCACCTGTTCGCGGCGCTCGACCTCGTCGTGGATGCGCCAAGCAACGCGATAGGTGGCTGGCATCGGTGTCTCCCCCTGCAACTCGTGATAGAGCGTCGCCATCCGCATAAAATAGGTCATTGAAACCAGCGGATCCTCCACGGGGGATTGGGGTATCACGGTTTCCAGGACCGGAACCAGGTCTGCGAAGGGGGCCGTGCGTTCTGTGAGATCGCCCGCCATCTGGACTGTCCGGACCAGGCCGAAGATCAGAAGCGCCCCGCTGACCCAGAGGCGTGGATGCGGCCGCTTTGCCGCCCACCAGCCGATGGCGGAGATCGTCCCCACAAGGAGCGGGCCGAGCACCGGGAGGTGAAACGCCCGGATGTCGTAGGCTCCGTACCAGAGCATGAAGGGTGTGAACGCGAGCCCTGTCCCCAGGACGAGCGCGACCCCGTACCAAGCCCAATCCCGACCCCTTTGGCGCCAACCGGCCACGAACAGCGAGAGGCCCACAGCCATGACCGGAATGGAAACCCCCGGATGGGCATAGCTGAAAGTGCCAATCAGCACCTCCATCGTCTGCGTGGACGCCAGACCCGCGCCGTAGAGATCACCGAAATAGGTGCCGGCGATATAGTTCACCACCTCCCCCGCCGTCGGCGGAAGCGGCATGTATTCCGAATAGGCGGTCGTGGGCTGATGTGTGACCCAGAAAAGGTAGAGATACTGCGTCGCACCCAGACATAACAGAAGCGCGATTGCCCCCAAGATGCGCGGGCGCAATAGGATCTGCGCATGGGCCACCATGACCCACAGGCCAACCGGGGCCAGCATCACCATCATCAGATGGTTGCCGAAGGACAGCGCATAAAGCCCGCAGGCGGCCACGAAGTATCCGCTGCGCTTCGTCTCGATAAAGCGCAGCATCAAGAAGACTATTCCAAAGACGAAGGCCAGTGCCAGCGGATAGACCTCTGCTTCGGTCGATTGCACTGCCATAAGGCCAGCACTGCCCAGGAGCGTCGCGGAGGCCAGGCCGAACACTACGCTCCCCGTCAGACGTCTGGTGATGAGAAAGGCCAGTGCATTGGCGATGGCGCCGGGAACCGCGGCCATCGCGAACGTCATCGCCCACCAGGGTTCGACCGGCAGTGCCAAAGACCGAACCAAGCTGCCGAGCATGAGGATGAACGGATAACCTGGCCCATGGACCAGGATCGATGTATGGCCGAGCGTCTGGAACTTCGCGCTATCGCCCGCATTCAGCATTCCGCCGATGCCCGGAAACAGGCACCAGCCGTAATAGACCATCCAGAACAAGAGGATCCCGACGGCTATCGACGGGCTGCGGGCGTCACTCCCGACGCGGAAAAAGGCGGCGTTGGACATTATGTGCGTCATCGCTGATCACGTGAACCGCGCGCACACGCGTCGCCCGGTTCGCCCCCATACACGCTCGGCATCATCAGTCACCCGCTGGCCGGAAGCGTGTGGGAATTTCCGCCTCCTCTCGGGGGCGTTCGTTCTCAAGCCGGGGCACGCCAGCAGCTACGACCGGTTCGCGCAGCGTGCCGCCCACCCCGAATGGCAAGTCGACCTCCACTTCGACCGAGGTCGCTTCGGCAAGAAGCCTCGCATTGCCTTCGACGTTCATTGCGCCGTCTTGCAAGACCAAGATGCCCGCCATGCCGATCTCAAACAGGTCGCCGGCGATCGTACTCTCGAGGATCCGCGCGGCTCCGTCCGCAAGGTCGACGCGGGTCTCGATCCGGTCGAACGGTGTCCGCCCCGCGGCAGGGATCAGCGGGCCGTATTCTTCGGTCATGAATTCGCGGCCATCCCGCAGAGATTGCAGTGTCGTAACCACGTCACCCCCCGTGAGGCTGCCGTCCTCAAGCGTAACGCTGACCGAACCAATGATCGCATCGACGATCTGGCCGAGGCTGTCACCAGACGCGGTGAAGCGGGTCTCAGCCGACAATGTGCCCCTCGGCAATTGCCGCGTGCCGATCAGGGGCGGAGACGTCGCGTCGGAAATGATTTGAGCCAGCGGCCCGACCGAAACGTCGTCCATGTCCCCGTGAAACGCAAATTGCGGTTCTGGGGCCATATCGGTCGGTCCGACTTGAGCAATGATCGCGGATTCCAGATTGCCAAATTCTTCGCTGCGACCCGCCAGGTCCAACCGTGCCGCGCCATCGTTGACCGTGAACGAAAGACTGGCCCGGTCGACCGTCACGGCAGCGATCTCAATCGCCTCGCCGGACAGCGAGAGATCGATATCCAAGCCGTCGAGCCAGCTAAGCGAAACCGGCGCCTCTGGCCAGTTTCCGTCGCGGATCTCGCGCGCGGCTGCCCAGATGGCGGTATGGGCCCCTTCGGCAAGCGTTTGGATCTGTGCCGCAAGGGGCGCCGTGGAACTGGAACTGAGGCTGATTTGGCCGTCCAAAGTCAGATCACCAACCGTGACCGTTGCATCGTTGATCGCCACAGCGTGCGGGTGAAGCGAGAATTGACCATCGACGACGATTGCGTCGAATGCCGGGAGACCCAGGGCGATCACCGCCGCATGAAGACGATCGCCTAGGTCGTCGAGAAGCTGGGTATCCTCCTGGCTTGCTAAGTCGCCGCCGCTCGATGCGAGGTGCGGACCCAGGCGGACCGACAGGCGGCCCGGCGTGCCGTCCGTCGATGACAGCGCGAGCGGGGTTTCCATTTCGAGGTCGACATGCACCCGGCGGTCGTCCACGACGAACGCCGCGTTCACTACCATCCCTTCAGAGGGGGAGGGGCGGGACAAGCGTAGGTCGATATCCGACAACAGATCATCGTCCCCTGCATCGACATTCCCCAGCCGGACGACGCCGTCAATCAAGACGATATCCCCCGGCGGCGTCGGTTGCATCATCGCCGCAGGTGGGACATCGACCCCCGAGATGCCAGGCAATCCAAGGGGCGATGCGCTGTCGAGCAATGTGATGTCGGGCCGCAGTAGCCTCAAATCCACAATTTCGACGCGACCGAGAAGGAGGGGCATGAACCGCAACCGCGCATTGATTGCGTCGGCCGAAACACGCCAGTCGCGCTCTTCTCCTGCCGCCGGCGGCACGAATGTCGGCTCGGCGATCTCCGCGCGCAGGAAGGGCTGCGCCGCGATCTGTGTCTCCGGCCCCAACTCCAACGCGCCTCCGGTCCAACTGTGCACCTGCTCGTTGATCCGCACCCGTACCGGATCGCCCGGGATCAAGGGCGGTAGAAGCAGCAGGACCAACACGGCGACAAGGCCTGACGCCGTAAGACCCAGAACCGCTCCTCTTAGAAGGCTGGTTAGGCGATATGTCATGCGGCTCCTTTCTCTGGCGACCTTGCACATGGGCCTGGCCACGTCCTCTACGGCCTAAGATGGTCGCGACATATCGGCAGCAGATGGCCCGGATCTGAGCCCGCTCGATCGCTTCGTCGCGTGCTCTAAAGCCGCCTGGTCAGACAGGCTGACAGGGTTTCGCCACCGGTCGTTACACCTTCGACCGCGTCGTCGCGGACAATGTGAGACGCTGGCTCCTTAGGCAATTCGGCACGCCCAAACGCCCCGAATTCGGCTCCCAATCGGCTTGGCTCTGCCGAAATCGGCTTCGAGATGGCATATTCCCGCTTGCTTTCGAGTGCGCTCCATCCGCCCAGACCGTGTCATCCAGGGCTAGCCGACAAGACCAGCGACATGCCGAACTGAGATGCGTCTCGTGTCAGAGCCGTCACTCGGATCGGATCCCCATCACATATGGGCCGACAGCGATGGCGTCGGATTTCGACGGCTCATCGGCAAATGGATCACGCCCGAGCTGACCCATATCATGGGCAGATAGGGACGACTGGGCGCAGAGCGCATAGATCCCGCAGACGCGGCCAGGGCGGTTCATGAACATCGCGACACTTTGGCTGAGGCAGCCTTTGGTGCCGCCAGCAAGGTACAGCCGAAGTTCACCTCCCATTTCGATTCTGCGAGCCAATGGACGGCGTCGTGCATAGGCCCAATCCATTTGTCCCACCTTTGGGACACGTATTGTTCGACCGGCGATTGCAAAGCAATCTGCGGAGAAGGGACGTCGTTCACGATAAACTCAGCAATGCTCAGCAGCTGCAAAACATTGACGGTCTGGATGAGTACACACGGCAGTTACTGGCAGTGCCTGTTTGCACCGGAGCTGACGCACGGCTGGCTGCGACGCGTCGAGACAAAGCCGATCCGGGATCGCCCTCGGGAGCGCAGATACAACAAGCGATTCAACGGGACCCTGCTCAACGGGACGCTGTGCCACCAAATCCTCAATGCGGAGTGCTTGGCCGTAACTAGAAACAAGATCGACCGTAGCGACTAGTACGGCTGCCATGTGTTTATCACCTTCGGCGACCAAGCGTCCCTGAGGCGTCGAGCGAACTGGATTGATAGCCAGAGGCAGCACTGAATGCTGCTATATTTGCGGGCATTGCCGCCGATAGTCGCCGCTTTCTTGAGCGCTGGGAGTATTCCGTCCGCTCTTTTTTCAGAACAATTGACCGTATTGCACTCTGTTTCCCACGCTCAACCCTGCGCAGCGCATTTAGGGTTCCGCCTGATTTCTCATTGATCAGGGCTGGTCCGAGAAATGCGAGCCGGACGGCAAATTCCGTTTGGTACACGGCGGGCCAAAATCCCGGGAGATTACTGCGCGACCAGTTCGGCCGCTCCCCGATCATCTTATTTCCTGGCCGAACGTACAGATAAACCACGTTCGGAGGAACCATAGATGACCAAATTATTGCTCGCCGCCACGACGGCCATGGCTTTGGCTTTCACCCCCAGCCTCGCTTCGGCGCAGGAACGCACCGAGTTTCGCGTCGCCTGGTCGATTTATGTGGGTTGGATGCCCTGGGGCTATCTTGAAGAAAGTGGCATCATGGATCGCTGGGCCGAGCGCTACGGCATTGATGTCGAGATCGTACAGATCAACGATTACGTGGAATCGATCAACCTTTATACCGCTGGCGAGTTTGACGGTGTAAGTGCCACGAATATGGACACGCTTTCGATCCCTGCGGGGTCGGGCGTTGATACGACAGCTTTGATCGTCGGTGACTTTTCCAATGGCAACGACGCGGTGATCCTGAAAGGCGAGGGCGGGTTGGAAGACCTCGCGGGGATACCCGTGAACCTCGTGGAATTGTCGGTATCCCATTATCTTCTGGCGCGCGCCTTGGACTCTGTAGGTTTGGCCGAGCGAGACTTGGACGGGGTCATAAACACATCCGACGCCGATATGATCGCCGCCTTCCAAACCGAAGACGTTCAGGCGGTCGTCACCTGGAACCCGCTCGTGTCAACAATTCTCGAAGATCCGAACGCCAATGCGCTGTTCACCTCTGCCGATATTCCCGGCGAAATTATCGACATGATGGTCGTGAACACCGAGACACTGGAGGCCAACCCGGATTTCGCTCGCGCGTTAGTGGGCGCCTGGTATGAGCTGATGGCGCTTATGTCATCCGACAGTGCTGAGGGCGTTGCCGCCCGCACGGCGATGGCCGAAGCCTCTGGCACCGATCTGGCAGGCTACGACGCGCAACTCGCCTCGACCCAGATGTTCTGGGATCCCGCCGATGCCGTGGCTTTCACCGAAAGCGAGGCGTTGCCCGAAACCATGGTGACCGTCGCCGAATTCCTGTTCGATCAGGGTATTCTGGGCGAGGGGGCGCCAAGCGCGGATTTTGTCGGCGTTGAGTATCCCGGCGGTGTCACGACCGGCGATCCGGAGAACGTCAATCTGCGCTTCGATCCCAGCTACATGCAGATGGCAGCCGACGGCGATCTGTAAAGGCAACGGGCGGGGCAGGCGCGATGCGCTGGATCAATCGGCAACCGGGGGTGGCGGCGCGGACCTTTCTAGCCGCGTTGCCGTTTCTTCTGGTGGCGTTGGCCTATGGCGCTGGCTCGGCTGCGCGGCTCGCCGAAAACCCGCAAGATCGCATCCTGCCCGCGCCCTCTGCCTTGCTCGATACTGCCATACGCCTGATGACGGAGCCGGACCGCCGTTCGGGCGAGATCCTATTCTGGGGCGACACGATATCGAGCCTGTCATTGCTGTTCATGGGCGTTTGCATCGCGGCGCTTGTCGCCCTATGCCTGGGGCTTGCCATCGGGTTGATCCCTGTCGTCAGAAGCACATTCAAAAGCTTTGTTGCCGTTATCTCGATGATCCCGCCCTTGGCCGTCCTGCCGATCCTGTTCATCACTCTTGGGGTCGGCGATACTGCCAAGGTCGCGCTGATCGCCATCGGCATCACCCCTTTCCTGATCCGTGATCTGTCGGCCCGCACGATGGAATTGCCGCAGGAACAGATCGTCAAGGCGCAGACATTGGGCGCGTCGTCCTTGGCGATCGTGATCTCGGTGGCGCTGCCGCAGATCATGCCGCGGCTGATCGCGGCCCTGCGCCTGTCGCTTGGTCCCGCATGGCTGTTTCTGATCGCGGCGGAGGCGGTCGCGTCCGATAGCGGCCTGGGCTACCGCATCTTTCTGGTGCGCCGGTTCCTCGCCATGGATGTAATCCTGACCTATGTCGCTTGGATCACTGTGTTGGCTTTTCTGTTCGACTGGGCGCTCGCACGGCTATCGCGATGGCTTTATCCGTGGGCGGAGGCGAGGGGATGAGCTTTGTCACCGTCGAGAATATTTTCCAAAGCTATGACCGCCGACCGATCCTGGAGCGTGTCAATCTGATAGCGCAAGAGGGCGAGTTCGTTTCAATTGTCGGCGCGTCCGGCTGTGG
Source organism: Gymnodinialimonas mytili (assembly GCF_037544085.1). Lineage (NCBI taxonomy): Bacteria > Pseudomonadati > Pseudomonadota > Alphaproteobacteria > Rhodobacterales > Paracoccaceae > Gymnodinialimonas > Gymnodinialimonas mytili. Next base: position 300,842 of record NZ_JBBIFW010000001.1, on the reverse strand, counting down.
TAAATCCACTTTCCTGCGGCTTTTATTGGATCAGGAGCGTCCAACCCGCGGTGAGATCCTAGTGGACGGGCAGCCTTTGAAAGGCGAACCGGATCAATCCCGCGGGATCGTGTTTCAGCGCTATTCCGTCTTTCCGCATCTGAACGTCCGCGACAACATCGTCGCAGCCGAGGGCCTCTCGCGACCTCTTGGGCGGCTCTTTGGTGGTGCCAAGCGCGCGGCGCTGGCGCGGGCCGATGCAGCGCTCGACAGGATTGGCTTGGCCCATGTCGCGGATCAGTATCCCGCGGCGCTGTCCGGCGGTATGCAGCAGCGGCTTGCCATCGCCCAGGCGCTTGCCGCGCGTCCGCGCATCTTGCTGCTCGATGAACCATTCGGCGCGCTCGATCCGGGCACGCGTGAACAGATGCACGGGTTCTTGCAGGATCTGCGCGCCGAGACCGACATGACCGTCTTCATGGTCACCCATGATCTGGCGGAGGCCTTCAAACTGGGTGACCGTGTGATTGTCTTCGACAAGACCCGATGGGACATCCATGATCCCGCCGCCTATGGCGCGACCATCACCTACGATTTCGATGCGCGTGACGGCGGTATTCCCTTCCAGCAGATCGTGACGCAGCCATGACCGCACTTATGGAAGTGACCATCACCTATGACAGCGCGGATCTGGCTCGCAATGCGGCGCGCGACCTGATCGAGCAGCGCCTGGCGGCCTGTGTGCATGTCGCAGGCCCCATCGAAAGCACCTTTTGGTGGGATGGCGCCGTGCAATTCGACCGGGAATGGCGCCTGACCGCCAAGACCAGCCCCGCCATGGCGGACCGGGCCGTCTCGGTCTTGCTCGAGGGACATCCCTACGACCTGCCAGGGCTGGTGATCCATCCCTGCACATCCACACCCGAATTCGCCGAATGGGTCGCCAGCGAGGCCTCAGGGCCCAGCACGCCACCCGCCTAAGACACGCAAAAGGAGGAGACCCATGTTGCCATCAATCACCGACCGTTCGCGCTCGCACCACCCGAAGGACGCGCCAAGGCGCGCGCGCCGATTCCACCACCCGGATCTGACCCGGCTGCAAGGCTGGAAGTCGATGAAGGCCGAGGCCGACCTGCCGGAGGGCCGCTGGGATGAGGAACGCCGCTGGGCCCTGCGCATGGGGCTGACGGGCGCCGACAGCATCGAGGACAAGTCCATCCCCACCTTCGCGCGGGGCGAGCTGCCGCATTACGCGGGCATCAACACCTTTCTCAAGGCGCCCTACACCGAGGATGTGACCGAGGTGAAGGACTACGACGCCACGGTTCTCGGCATCCCCTTTGATGGCGGTACAACCTACCGCCCCGGCACGCGCTTTGGGCCGCAGGGCGTGCGCAAGATCTCAGCGCTTTATACGCCATACAACTACGAAATGGGCGTCGATCTGCGCGAACAGATGACGCTGTGCGATGCGGGCGATGTGTTTACTATCCCGGCCAATCTGGAGAAATCATTCGATCAGATCAGCCGCGCGGTCTCCCACGTGTTCTCCTCCGGCAGCCTGCCGATCATGATCGGCGGCGACCATTCCATCGGCTTCCCCTGCGTGCGCGGCATCGCTGAGTGCACGTCGAAGAAAATCGGCATCGTTCATTTCGACCGCCATGCGGACATTCAGGAAAAGGATCTGGATGAGCGCATGCACACAACCCCTTGGTTCCACTCAACATTACTGCCCAACGTGCCCGCCAAGAACCTTGTACAGGTCGGCATCGGCGGCTGGCAGGTCCCGCGAGAGGCGGTCAAGGTCGCCCGCGAGCGCGAGACCAACATCATCACCATGGGCGACATGGAGAAGATGGGCGTCGACAAGACCGCCGAGATGGCGTTGGAGATGGCCTGGGACGGGGTTGATATGGTCTATATGTCTTTCGACATCGACAGCATCGACTGCGGCTTTGTGCCCGGCACCGGTTGGCCAGAACCGGGTGGCTTCCTGCCGCGCGAGGCGCTGGCGCTGGCGTCCAAAGTGGCGGCCGAAGGCATCTGCGGCATGGAGCTGGTCGAGGTCTCGCCGCCTTACGACACCTCAGATATCACGGCCCTGATGGGCACACGGGTGATTGTCGACGTGCTGGGCAGCCTCGTGGCCTCCGGCAATCTGGGCAAGCACAAGGCCCATATCGACAAGCCTGTCACCATCCCTCATGGCGAGTTTGAAGGAAAGCGATGGTCCAATGCCACATGATATCGTGAACGGCCACATTGGCCACAACCATGCCCACGACCACCTGCACAGCCACCTCAAGCCCGAAGATGAGGCTTCGGATTTGCAGGTTTTAACCGCGCAATTCATCGATGGCTTCGTGCAGGCGGCCGATAAGGCGGCCTATCTGAAGCTTGCGGGTGTCCCACTGGAACGCCCCGGCAAGGCGGGTGACAGCGCGTTGAAGCTGGTCGATGTGGAACTGACCACGGAATGGCAGGTCGGCACGGCTTCGCCGTCCTTCGGGTCCCGCGAACTGAGCTATCTGCCGTTCCCCGGAGAGATGATCCGCGAACGCACCAATATGTCGCTGATCTACGTGTCGATGGACGAAAAAGACAAACTCGATATTCGAACCTTCCTAGCAAACAAAGAAAGAGGCTGACCCAATGACCCGTTTTGTAATGACTCTGGTGGCAATCCTGATCCCCTCGGTCGCGCTGGCCCACGGGGCCGAGGGCGTGCCGCATATCCACCCCCACGGCACCGAAGCGCTGCTGGCCGCTCTGGTCGTTTTGGCATTGATCATCCTGTGGCGCATGCGTCGGTCCTAAGCGATTGCCCGGCGACTTAGGCCGTCGGGCGTTTGATCTAGTTTGGATTGTTCCCCGCGTGTCCCGTGGGGTGAACCGCATCCCATCGCAGCTTGGGCCTTGAGTTTGTCGCTCATCTACGGTCCAACTGCGCCTCGGTTTAGTCTTTCCATGGGGCCCGCCATTGCCAGCCACCGAAGAATCCGTTCAGCGCGTGCGGTCCACCTGGGCCCTGGCCGCCGCCGAGCCAGACCGGACGGCCCGCGCCTTTTACGCCAATCTGTTTCGCATCGATGCCAGCACAAAGCCGCTATTTGTCGGCGACATGGAATTGCAGGGTCGGAAACTGACCCATACGTTGGGTTTTATCGTGGATCATCTTGATGACCCCCAGGCGCTTTTGCCTGCGGCCGTGGATCTGGCGCAACGGCATGTGGGGTATGGCGTGACGGCGGCGCAATATGCCTCGGTCGGGGCGGCGCTGATTGAGACGTTTCAGCAATTGCTGGGCCCTGAGTTCTCTGCCGCCGATGAAACCGCCTGGCGCCAGATCTATCAGGGTTTGTCGGATGCCATGGTCAAGGCGGCCTACGCTGCCTGACTATCCTTTGGTATAGGTGACTATCCGAATGACCCACCTGCATGTCGCAAACTTGCGTTAGGGCAGGGGCGGATCCACCGGAGGCCCAGTTTTGAAAATCACCACCTTTGCCGCGCCATCAGCCAAAGATCTGGGGCGCGATTTGTCAGCCGTCCCCTATGACTTCGCCTCGATCCACGGCAATTGTGCCATGGCAATCCACGATCTGCTGTCCTTGGGCGGCAAGGGCGCGTTGCACGGGGCCAGCAGTTGCCTGGGCGCAATGACGCAAGCCGGAGTTGAGACCGGACTGACGGCCTTTGTCATCGAAGACCCTGAAGGCGCGTATGGCACCGCCATGTGCCCGAATGGCGATGATATCCGCGACGCCGCCCGCATGGCCACACGCGGCGCCTTGCAGAATGCGGATCGGCTGGGAGAGCGGCCAGAGATCATCTGGATGTCTGCGACGCCGGGCGCAGAAGAAGAGGTGTTGGCCGGGATCGAAGATATCGTCGGACCGGACGTGCCCATCATCGGCGGCAGCGCGGCAGATAATGACGTGTCCGGCGATTGGTTCGTGTTCGATCGCAAAGCGCAAAGCGGTGCAGGTGTTGTGGTGTCCGCGCTCTTCCCGTCGCGGCCCGTCTCCTTTGCCTATCAAAACGGCCATTCTCCGACCGAGCATTCGGGCGTTGTTACCCGCGTTAGCGGGCGCCAGATCCACGAGATCGACAACCGCCCCGCTTGGCAGGTCTATTCGGATTGGACCGGCGGTGATGTTCAGATCGACGCCGCCCGGTCTGATATGCAAACCATCTTGTCGGCGAGTACCCTCTGGCCGTTGGGGCGAGAGATCAGCCAGGTGGGCTCTGTCCCGTTCTACCTGCTCGCCCATCCCGCCAATGCCCATCCCGGCGGCGATATTGATCTGTTCGCCAATGTCGCGGAAGGCGAGGTTCTGACGCTGATGAACGGCACTGTCGAAGGGCTGGTCGACCGCGCAGGCCGGGTGGCCAAACTCGCCCGCACCGCCGGCCACGGCCCGCACGGGGCCATTGCTGGCGCCCTGATGATTTATTGTGGCGGCTGCATGTTGACCGTGCGCGATCAACTGCCCGATGTGGTGGCTGGTGTAAATGCGGCCCTCGACGGCGCGCCATTCCTCGGCGCGTTCACGTTTGGCGAACAAGGCGCGCTGCTGAAGACCGGAAACCGCCATGGTAATCTGATGATCTCCTGCATAGTCTTTGGGGCATAGCAACCAAGGCCGAGCCATGGCAGATGACGAGCTTTTGCGCGAGGCGCTGCTGGAATTGCAGCTTTTACGCGACAGGGAAGCCCGCAGCTTGGCGGAAACCCAGACGCTTCTGGAATGTCTGGAGGCCTATACCACGGCGCCCAATCCCGGTGCGGCGCTGGCCTCGATCTTCATGTCGCTGCGCCAAAAGATCGGTGCGGATCTGTCGCTTGTGTTGCGATCTGAAGCTGATGGCCGCCTGATCGTTCTGGCCAGTGATGCCGCCGAACTGGTGGAAACTGAGTTGGACGCGCCTATCGACCTGTTCGCCCGACCCCGCAACATCACGGATATGAGCCTTGTAGGCGTATGGGCCGGGGCGTTGGATTTTTCATCCTATGGCGGCCTGTTGGTGGTGCCGGTCCTGGACAATATCGCATTTCTGTCTCTGCGGCGAAAACCGGCGCTATTTGGCAAAGACAGCCTCAGCCTGGTGTTGCGGCTTGCGGGTTTGGCGTTCCAGGCGGTGCAAAACAGCAAGATCGCGTCGGAAAACACGCTGCTCGCGGCAGCAATTGCGGGGTCGTCTTCGGGTTTTGCGATCTCTGACGCCACCAACGAGGACCGGCCTTTGGTCTATGTGAACGCAGCATTCGAGGCGATTTCTGGCTATTCGGCGGCGGAGGTGCTGGGTCAGAATTGCCGATTTTTGACGGCCGAACCCGAAGACTCCTCGGAACGAGCGCGGCTGCGCGATGCGGTTTCACGGAAGGTCGGCGGCACGTTCCTGCTGCGCAATCGGCGCAAATCAGGAGAGCTGTTCTGGAACGAATTGACGCTGTTTCCTGTCAGCGACGGTGACGGTCTGGTGCGCAGCCTCGTCGCTACGCAAGTCGACGTGTCCGACCGGGTCGAGGCCGCGCGCGAGCGGGACCGCGCCAAGGCTCGAATGGATCAGGCGTTGGCCGCGACTGAGGATGCTTTTCTGGTGCTTGAAGAAGATGGGCACGTCGCCTTCACCAATGGCACGGTGAACACGTTGTTCCCCTCGCCGGAATTGGCCTGGGCCGCCGGCACGGCGTTCGAGGCGAACTGGGCCGCCTATCTGGACAATGCGAAGGATTTTCCGGGCCGCACCACCAAATTGCTAAAAGACGCCGATCTCAAGCGCCTTTCGGAGCTGCATGGCGCGCAGGATGTCGATCTGCCGGATGGGCGCAATATCCTTCTGCGCGCGGCGGCTTTGGATGATGGCGGTCTGGTGATCTCGGCCACCGACGTGACGGCTATGAAATCCGCGCAACGCCTGTTGGCGCAGCGCTTGGCGGCAATCGAGGCGGCGATTGACGGGATCGCGGTGACCGACGATGCGGGGCGGCTGGTTTATCTGAATTCGGCGGCGGCAACCTTGTTGGGCTTCAGCTCGGCCGCCTCGGGCTTGGGGCGCAAATGGCATCGGCAATATAGCGGCCCGGTGTCTATCCCCGCACAAAAGCCGTTTGAGCGCACACTGACGCTGGATGGCCACGCCGGTCCAGCCACACACGACATCACCGGGTCGCCTCTGGAAAACGGTGGATCGGTTATCGTTGTGCGCGACGTGACGGCGACCTTGGCGACCGAGGCGCGCGAGGCCGAATTGATGCGCGATTTGATCCGGTTGCAGCGGCAGGAGGCCATCGCCCAATTGACAGCCGGGATCGCCCATGATTTCAACAACTTGCTGTCGGCGATCAATGGCTCGGCCACGTTGATCGAGATGTCGAGCAACATCCCCGACCCGATCCGCCCGCATCTGGATCGGATCATGGCCGCGGGGGCGCAATCGGCCAAGCTGGTCAATCAATTGCTCGATATCGGCGCGGGCTCGGATGCGGATGGCGCCTTTGACCTCCGATCCGTCCTGCGCGATTTGCCGGTTCTGGTGCAACCGAGCCTGCCCGAAGGCATGACGTTCGAGGTCGATCCGGGCGCTGCGACGCTGGCGTTGCGGGGCAGCCCCGGTGCGCTCAGCCAAGTGCTGATCAACCTATGCCTGAATGCTCGCGACGCGATGGAAGGCGGTGTTGGCCAGATCTCTCTGACCGCGTCGGAATGCCGGGGCGGCACACTCGAAGATCTGCGCATTGGCCAAGCGGAGGAAACTGCGCGCTACGCGCGGATTGAGGTTGCCGATACGGGGATCGGCATGGATGAGGACACCGCGGCAGGTATTTTTCAGCCCTATTTCACCACCAAAGGTCGCCAGGGCACCGGGTTGGGCATGGCGATCGTGTCGATGCAGGTGCAAAGCGTGGGCGGCTCCATCGGGTTGCGCACCGCACCGGGGCATGGCACCGCGATATCGATCTACTGGCCCCTGGCAGGCGGTGCGCCTTCTGAAAGTGGGCCGGTGCTGTCGACTGGCCATGACCTGTCGGACATGACCGTCATCGTGGTGGATGATGATCCCGGGGTGGGGCAGGTGATTGCCGATTACCTGCAAGCCCATGGCGCCGAAGTGGCCGTTTGTGAAGACCCGCGCGATGCGGCGATGGCGATCACAGAGGATCCGGAAAGCTGGTCGGCGTTAATCACCGATTACGATATGCCCGCCATGAATGGAGGGGAATTGGCCGCTTTCGTAAGGGAGATTGTGCCGGATCTGCCGATCTTTGTTGTCACCGCACTGGCTCGGCGCCTGACCGATCCGCGGCTTGTCAACGGGCAGGTAGCGGGCATTCTGTCAAAGCCGGTTGATCTGGACCAATTGTGCCGGGCGGTGGCCGAACGGCGGCCTGACGAGAAGGGGACATAAGATGCGATTGCTTTTGGCCGACGACCACGATCTGGTGCTGGAAACGCTGAGCGCGTTTTTGACCAATCAAGGAGAGTTTGAAGTGGAGACCTGCGGCTCGCTTGAGGCCGCGTGTGAGAAGATCGGAAGCGATATCGCCTATGATCTTGTGTTGCTCGATTATTCCATGCCCGGCATGAACGGGCTTGAGGGGCTGCAACGCGCTATCAAAGCCTCCTACGGTCGCCCGGTTGCAATCATGTCAGGGACAACGACGAAAGCGGTCGCGCAACAGGCCATCGATGCGGGTGCGATCGGGTTTCTGCCCAAAACCATGGCCGCGAAATCCCTGGTCAACGCGGTGCGGTTCATGGCGATGGGGGAAACCTATGTACCGCTCGATTTTCTGAATGCCGAAGAGCCCGAGGCCGAAACGCCCCTATCGGATCTGTTGTCGGAACGAGAATTGCAGGTCTTGAACGGATTGTGCCGTGGCCTGGCCAACAAGGAAATTGCCCGCGAACTCGATCTGCAAGAAGTCACAATCAAGCTGCATGTCAAAACGCTGTGCCGCAAGCTGGATGCCAAAAACCGAACCCACGCGGCGATGATCGGAAAAGACGCCGGGATCGTATGATCCCGGCGCCCGCTTGGCTTTAGAACAGGAAGCTGTCGACAACCTCTTGGTACAGGTCGGTGCCGTGCGCCAAGACATGCAGTGATGCTCCGCCCAAATCGACGATAACGCTGCCGTCGCTGTTGTTCTGGACATTCTCCGCCGTCCACGTTGCGGCATCGGTCCCGTTCAGCAGATCAAGCTGACGCAGATCGATGATATCGCTTTGGCTGTCGTCGCGTGTGAGGTCGGTGATCGTGTCGATTGACCCGTCCAGATCCTCGAAGCGGAAGACAAACCGGTCCGATCCCAAGCCGCCGGTGGCCAGATCCGCCCCGGCACCCAGATAGATGCGGTCATTCCCGTCGCCGCCATCCAGCACGTCATTTCCGGATCCGCCGTTCAGATAGTCTTTGCCATCACCGCCGGACAGGTTGTCATCGCCGGACCCGCCCTTCAGGTAATCCGCGCCGTCATCGCCGCTCAGCTGATCATCGCCTTTGCCACCGTCAAGGTGATCGTCGCCGTCGCCGCCGTTCAACGTGTCCGCGCCCGATCCACCTTTCAGCTTGTCGTCGCCCAGCCCGCCGAACAGCGCGTCGTCCCCCGATCCACCATCCAGCGTGTCGCGACCGGTATCGCCCGACAACAGATCGTCACCGCTGCCTGCCGACAGGTCATCATTGCCCGCGCCGCCCTCCAACCGGTCGTCACCCGATCCACCAGACAATTGGTCGTCACCGCTGCCGCCCGCGAGCGCGTCATTCTCACGCCCACCTGACAGGGTATCGTTGCCTATGCCGCCCTCCAGCGTGTCATGGCCAGATCCGCCCGACAAAACATCCGCGCCTGCGCCGCCGTCCAGGCGGTCATGGCCAGCCGATCCGTCCAGCACATCGTCGCCGTCCCCGCCGATAAGCGCATCGTCATCCTCGGGCAGCAGGTTGCCGAACTGATCATAGCGCAGCCCATCCTGATCATAGGTCGAGATGAGGGTGGAGGTGCTGTCGGGCCCTGCGCCGCCATAGATCAAATCGCTGCCGTCATCGCCGTGCAGCGTATCGCCGAGGGAGGCGCCGATCAGCATATCGGCGCCATAGCCGCCATGGACGTCATCTTTGCCCGCGCCAGCGTCGATGACATCATCATAGCTTTTGGAGGCATCTTCGACCTCGTAAAGCTCGGGCCCACGGATCAGCACGATGGCGGAGGGGTCGAAATCGCTAAACGGGTCCATCGACCGCGGGTCGACTGCGCCGTCATTGCTATAGGCTTTCGGCGCGTCGCTGACCAATTCAAGATGCGCGCTACCGTCCGCCATTGTCACAATCCGGTAGATGCCACCCGACGTGCCGGTGGCGTCATCCATATCGTGGTCGCCGCCATTCCCACCGGCGTAGAAATTACCGTCGCCATCAATCACAAAGGCTCCAAACGTGATCAGCGGGACGCCATCCTGCATGACACCGTCAACAAGCGTGCCGGTCACAGCGCGGGTTGAGAATTGCGGCTCACCGCCCGATTGCACCTGCGAGATGTCAATCTGGATCAACGTCGCGTCACCGCCCTCGGCGCTGGGGCGAACCAAGCCGAAAAAGCTCTGGCTGGCCGCATCAAAGGCGACATCCCAGACCTTGTCGGTGATCATATCCGTCGGGAATTTGAACGTGGTGGCCAGGGGATTGCCATCGGCATCTCGCTGATCGACATCGACCATGGTGATCCGGTCGAAATCTGCCTCGAACGCCCAGAGATTTCCCTGATCGTCGAAATCGCCTGTCCAAGACCGATAGGGCGTGCGGCCCATACCATACGCATTGCCCTGGGCGTCATACATCACCAGATCGCTTTGGCTGACGGCATTCCCAAGCGCATCGACGCCGTCGCGCACGGCGATGCCATAGATCAGATCGTCCTCTCGGTTGAAGCCGATTGCGTTGACCACAACGCTCGCATCAGCCCCGGCGGGCGTGTAGGTTTCGGTTGCCGGGTCGAAGACGTTTAGCTGGCCATCCATCACTTGATAGATATTGGCCTGACCCTCGGCAAAGGCCTTCACAGTTACAAGCTCTCCGCCGATGTCGACGGCTTTCTCGTACCAGAAGACTGGGCCGTCGGTGTTGATGTTGGCGTCTTGATCGCCCTGGCCAGGACGCGCGCGAAAGGTCAGCTCTCCCTCGCCACCGGTTCCCTCAAAGCTGATCGTGGCGTCCGAAAACACCGCGCTTGAGGTATCGACGCTTCCGACCACCGTGCCATTCCACAAAACATCGACCGTGCCAGATAGGGCGCCCGCGGCGTAGTTGGCGGCGACCTCAAACGACACATCGTATTGCGCCCCTTTCAGCGTCGTGACCGTTTGCGACATCTGCGGCAGGCCGGTCTCGTCTTCGCTGACACGCCAGGTGCCGCTGGTGCCGTATTGATCAAAGCTGGTCGCATCTGTGGGGCTTTGCAAACGGTTCTCGGCAATGAAATCGCCGTAAATTGTATCGCCGCTAGCGGCGCCTTCGATCCGATCGTCGCCGGACAGGCCAATAATCACGTCAGAGGTCTTGGCGCCTTGCAGCGCATCATCTTGGGAAGTGCCCACAATGGGGCTGGTTGAGTCAGGCTGTGCCATCTCATTCATCCTTGTCTAAATTTGAAAGTGGGGTGGGGGCAGCCCCGGCTGGAGTTACCAGCCGATGCCGCGATACTCCGCAGAAGTGGGGAGTTCTTGGAACGCGCGGACCACGTCGATCACGGGCGTATGGTTTGTGTCCATCGCATGGCGCGCGATATCAGCGTAAAGGTCATTGCGCTGCGTGACGATAATGGCCTCGGCCTCGGCTGCCACATCCTGCGCGTCGTCCACCAGGAAGCCGCGCAAATCTTGGGCCAAGGCGGCAAGGCCGGGGCTGGCATGCTGCACATAGCTCAGTTGGCTTTCGATGGCGGTGTCGGCTGTAACCGCCGGGTCGTGGGCGATCACCTCGACCCCGTCCTCGCGCAAGGCTGCAATGACTTCCAGGATCGGGCTTTCGCGCAAATCGTCTGTTCCGGGCTTAAAGGCGAGGCCCAGGATGCCCACCCGCTTGGCGCCGGTCTCGCGCACCATGTTCACCGCTTCGTCGATCTGCGCGCGGTTGGTGACGTCCAGGCTCTCGATCATCGGCAGAGACACGCCCGCTTCCTGCGCGATATGGGCAACGGCGCGTACCTCTTTGGGCAGGCAAGACCCGCCATAGGCAAAACCGGGCTTCAGGTAATAGGGCGATAGGTTCAGCTTCTGATCTTGGCAGAACACCGCCATCACATCGTGGCTGTCGACCCCTTGAGACTTGGCCAAACGCCCGACTTCATTGGCGAAACAGACTTTGGTCGCATGCCAGACATTATCGACATATTTGACCATTTCGGCGGTCTCGATATTGGTGATGATCGCCGCGCGGTCGACCGGGCGATAGATCTGGCGGAGCGTATTGGCCGTGCGATCGCAGGTGGCGCCGATCACGGTTTTGGGCGGTGCGTAGAAATCCTCAACCGCCACGCCCTCCCGCAGAAACTCTGGGTTGAAAGCCACGCCGAAATCCTCGCCCAGCCGCTTGCCAGAAACACGCTCCAGGATCGGCGTCATTACCTTCATCGTCGTGCCCGGCGGGATCGAGCAGCGCATGACAAAGATATGGAAGCTGGATTTCTGCGCTAATCCTTCGGCCATCTGCTGGGCAGCCGCCTCGATAAAGCGGTGATCGCAGCCGCCATCCGCTGCGGTGGGCGTGCCGACCGAGACGAAGGTGACATCAGTGTCTTGCACCGCTTGCGCCAGGTTGTCCGTCGCCGATATCAGGCCTTGCGCCACGCCATCGGCCAACAAAGTGCCAAGGTCTTTTTCGTGAATTGGCGATTGGCCCGCCGCGATGTCGGCGACCTTAGCGGCGTCGATATCCACCCCGATGACCTTGTGGCCAAGCGCGGAAAGGCAGGCGGTCGACACTGCGCCGACATAGCCCAGCCCAACAACCGAGATTGCGGGCTTGTGGTCCAAAGCATAGAGCGACGTGGCGTGGGCATTAGCGGTGTTTAGGGGGCTCAGATCCATAATCTTTTTCCAATCAATTGAGTTTTCTCGTTGTCTGGAAAATGCTTACGAAACCTGTATACATGTTTCGCGATCCTGAAAGGCTACCGGTCGGCGCAAAGGAACGGGCCGACTATCCGAAAGGGTAGCGGTGAGGCCAAACGGAATATGCCGATGCAAAAACCCCGCCGGATCGGCGGGGCAGGATGCGGAACGTCAGGAGGCTTAGAACGGGGCGGGTAAGGCGCCGATATACAGAGCGAGCAATGTGACGAAGCCAGACACCGCCACGGTTAATTGCAGTTTTGCGGTCGTGTTCTGCACCCTCGCGACCCAGCCTTCGCCGCCGCCAGCGCTTTGATTGCCGCGATTGGACCATTTCTGTTTGGACAAGTGAAAGATCATGAAGATCTTTACAGAGGCGTTGATGACCTGGTTGAGATACAGAATGAACGGCCAGCTCAGATCGACGTTGCGGCTATAGGTGTAGAGGAAGACGCACAGGATCACGCGACTGAACAGCACCCAGATCAGACAGGACCACAGGTAGAGTGGATCAAACAGCGCTGCCAAAAGTGCGAGAGTGGGGCTTACCATCATCGTCCACATGGCCAGGCGTTGATCCACCAGGCACCACCAGATGAATGGCGTGACTTGGCGTGGCCCCAAGGCGATGGCGCGGGTGCCATTGCGCAGCATGTTGCCCGACCAGCGGCGGAAATTCTGCACCATCCGCTCCAGCCCATTCTCCTTGATCACCTCGATCGTGTAGACGGTGGCATCGGGCACATAGGTCATCTTCGCGCCGCAGCTGAGCAGATGATACCAGGTTGATTTGTCGTCGCCCGACAGAAAGCGAAACCGCCCCCAAAGCCAGTGATCCAGGTGATCGGCTTCGATGGTGCGGATGAAGCGCTCGGATCGGATATGCTGCGCCCGAAACACCGACATACGCCCGGTCAGCGTCAGGACTTTGCCGGACATCGCGTGGCTCTGCATGGCCAGCCGCCTCTGCGCGAACCGCATATTCAGCCAGGCGGCGATCCATTTGGGCCCGTAGCAAATGACCTCTTCATCGGTGGTGAGTGCCTGCAAATCGGGGTCGGCGCCGAATATTGACAGGGTCTTTTGCAACACGTCATTGCCGAAAAGCGCATCGCCATCCATGAAGATCACCAGATCGTCGGGATCAACGCCGTTGCGGTTGATGGCGCGCAAAATCATCCCGATGGCCATGCGCTTTCCGGGCTGGTTTTGGCGCAGAAACACCAGTTCGGCCAGATCATCGGGGATATCTTGCGCGTAGGTTTCCACAAAGTCGCGGATGATCTGTTCGTCATAGGCCGAGCCGGTGCCGATATAGATCGTGGTCGGAATGCGCTCGCGCCGGATCTGCGCGAGCATGGCACCGATGACACGTTTGGTGATCGACGGCTCTTCGAAATAAGTGGTCATCTGGATGTGCAGTCGACGCGGGCGCCAACCTGTTGCCCAAACCCCGTCGGCTTGCGCGCGCAGCTTGGGCCAACGGCCGCGGCGGTAGATCTCGGCGCGGATAGCATGGCTGAACCACCAGCCAAAGCGCCACAGACCAAGCGTGCCCAATACCAGGGTCACGTGCAGCGTATCGGGTTGGAAAAACCGGTTCTGGGTGTGGGTCAGAAGCCAGCCCAGCGCAAGAAGCAACATCGCGACCAAAATCAATTGGGATGGGCGCCACTTGGCCAGGCCATGTCTTGCGGGCCGCTGCAATGTTCTCAGGCGCGCGGCCAGGTCCTTGTCGAATGCATATTCAGTGTCCGGCGCATGCATTGGATTACCGCGCGCGCCAAGGCAACAGCGCGCGCGCCCGGATCGCCCACTCCCGCGTTGCAACCAATTCCACGGGCATCAGGTGGGGCAGGTCGGTGCGGCTTTGCTCTGCCGCAAGATCGGGGAAGCCAACAGTGACCAGCATGCCGAAATCCGGCGACAGTTCTGGATCGATGCCAGCCTCCAATCCGATGATCTGTCCGTCCAGGCGTTGGGCGCCGGCGCCGGTGTTCAGCGTGACCGAAACCGCCATACCGGGATGAAAGGCTGCGGCCATGCTGTGATCGACCCAGCCGCGGGCCTGCCGGGCCGCTTGACTTTCCAATTCGGCGGCGATGGCCCCGCGCGGGACAAATTGCCCGTCCAGCACTGCGATCTGCGTCACGACCCCGGCCTGAGCGGCCATGATATGCAGGGCGTCGCTGGCATCGCGCAGCCGTCCACGTTCGCGGCGTAGACGGCGCAATTCCTCGGTCAGGGTGTCCATATCGCGCCTGGCTGCGCTGGCCATCTCAAACAAGGTCATATGCACCGGAGCGTAGCCGCCATCGAAGGCATCTAATGCGGCATTGGCGGCCTCAAGATCTGCTCTGGATGCGCGTGCGACAGCGTCCACCAAAGCCGCCCGCGCCGACGCCAGGCGGGTATTCAAGGCGACGGCGCGATCTTCTGCGGCGCGCAGGCGCTGTTCCACTAGGTCGATCCGGCCGCGCACCTCGGACAAAGCCGCCTCGCCGGCGGGCGTCGTCAGACGGATCAGGACATCTCCCGCCGCCACATTGTCGCCCGGTCGCGCGATGATCTCATCGACATAAGCGCCTTGTGCCGCACTATGGGGGATCAGCGGTGCCTCGATGCGTGCATTGCGGATGTTGAGCGTGGCCAAGCGGTTCGCAATACCGCTCCCCAAAGTCCAGAACACCAGCGCCCCCAGTGTCAGATAGATCAAGGTCGATAGAACCACACGCACGGAGCGGGGCGTTTTCCTCGCGATCGCAATGTCTTTTTCCTCTTCGGTTTCGCCCATCGGAACCAGATCGACGGGGGCATCCAAGCTGGTGATGATCTCATCGGTTGCGGCCATTCTGCCCGATAGCAGCGACCGGTAGAACACAGCCAATGTCTCGCGTTGGCGCCCGCTAAGCCCGTCAAACCGCAGGAAGCGAGACTTTGCGCCGGATATCAGGCGTACGGGAAAGCGGATATCGACCCCCTGAAACGGGATCGACAGCGTTGCCTCTTTCGGGACCACATCGCTGTCTCCCGGAAAGGTGAGCCCCTCCAGTGACCAGCTTGAGATTGTCACAACCTCGCCTGTGGCCAATTCCAAGCCAAGCGGCGCGCTGACCTGAAAGGCCAGATCCGACATTGGACGTTCGTGACGAATGTGCATGGTTCGGGCTCCTGACTTGGAGGCCATTGTGTATCGCGTCAGGGTACCGTGAAGGCGCGAGCAATCGGGTAGATCCTGTCTCAAAAGTATAGGAACTGCTGGTGAGCGGCTTAAGCCGACCTGCTCGCCGCTAGAAGATGCGCCGAGGGGGCATGGCCCATGACACGCGCAAATTCGCGGTTGAAGTTGGACTTGGTGTTAAAGCCGCTGTCCAACATCGCTTCGGTCACCGACGCACCCGCCTCAAGTCGTGCGCAGGCATGGCGCACGCGATACCCGTTCACGTAGCGTGAGACGTTTTCACCCGTTACACGGTTGATCGCGGCGGACAGCTGTTTGATCGGAACGTGCAGGCGATGGGCCAGGCGGGTCAGGGTCAGATCGGGATCGAGATAGAGCTGATCTTCGGACATCAATGCATCAAGGCGGACTATCAGATCCGCCTCAGCTTCGGTCGAGCTTATGGGCGGCTCGGGGGGCGATGCGCTCGGATCGTCCGGCCCGTCAGCATCTGGGGACAGGCTCAACAGACCGATGCCAAGCAGTGCGAAGGAGGTGAAGATGCTGATGATCAGCGGCGGCAGAGCGGTGTTGCCCGCTGCAAGTGCAATCGCGATCATTGCATCCGACAGCGCCGACAGGATCAGCATCACCCCAACCGCACTCCAGATCCGCCGCGGCAATGGGCCCGCACCCAGCCGGGTCAGCGGTAGCGTCTCATCGGCCTTCAAACGGATCAGAATCGCGATGCCATAACCTGCAAAAATCCCGGACAAGACCGCATCCAGCGTCGCTGGCGCGAAGATGATACAGAAGATGATGAAAAGCGGCCCGAGCGCGTGTAGCGCCGCTTGCAGTCGCGTGACGGGGTGCAGGGCCGCCGATTGAAAGGTCAGCCAGGCCAAGCCTGGCGTGATCGCTGCCGTGATCGGTTGCAGTTTGGCCAGGCCAACCAGGCCGTAATGCTGCGTCAGCGACACCAGCAGCGCCTGCAATGCGCAAGACATTAGCAACATAAGAAACAGTACCGAGCGATCCGCGGCAACCGCGTGGCGCAGGGCCAGAAAGCCAAGGATCAGAGCCACGATCAGGGGCAGGGGCAGCGTCAACATGGGGCTTGGCCTAGACCGAAAACCGGATCTGCGCGACCTGAAACCGGTTTGAGGACGCGCGAAATCAGGGCTTTCGACCAGATCAAGACATCGCTTCACAAAGAAACAGGAGATCTTGATATGAAACGTGCTCTATCCCTTTCTGCCCTGACTGCAACCTTGACTTGCCCCGCATTGGCCGATCCTGCGGTAGGTTTCGACAGTTTCGATGTCTCAGCGGACCACCGCTCAGGCCTGATTGCGGCGGGCATCTGGTCGCCAGCGCCAATCCCAACTTATATCACTCGGATCGGCAACGATTTGGTGTTTGAGGGCCTCGATGCATATATGGCGCCCGCGTTGCCCGATGGGCCATTGCCATTGATCATCATCTCGCACGGATCGGGAAGCAGCATGATCGGTACCGCTTGGCTCGCCTCCGGACTGGCCGAGCAGGGCGCGCTGGTGGCGGTGATGAACCACCCCGGCACGACTTCAGGCGACAGCTCGCCCCGGCGCACCGTGCGGTTGGCAGAACGCGCCGCCGATGTCAGCGCCGTGCTGGACCACCTGTTGGCCGACCCGTATTTCGCCACCCGCATCGATGCGGACCGTATTTCGGCCCTGGGCTTTTCGCTGGGCGGGTCCACAGTGCTGGGCTTGGCGGGTTTGCGGTTGGATGCCGAGGCCTACGGCGCCTATTGTACGGAACAAGGCGATGCAGCGCAGGATTGTCGGTTCCTGGCGCGGGGTGGGGTGGATTTCGACACACTACCGCCCGAGTTCTCGGCCGATATGGGCGATCCGCGGTTCGGGCGGGTGATCGCGGTCGATCCCGGCTTCACCTATGCGGCGGTGCCCAGCAGCGCGGCGGAGGTCGACATCCCGGTGCAGATCGTCAGCCTGGGGCAAGACTTCCCCTGGCCCACAACGGATGTCCGCAGTGAGGGAAGCGGCCTGATCGACATGTTGCCCCAGGTCGAACACGCCATCATTCCCGATGCGCACCATTTTTCGTTTCTGCCCATCTGCACGGAGATGGCGCCGCAATTGCTGATCGAAGAGGGGGAAGACCCGATCTGTGACGATCCCGAAGGATCGGATAGGGCAACGGTCCATGCCGCGTCTTTGGCCGCCATCGCGGCATTCCTGGACCTTTAGGCCATGACGCCACCGCCGGGTGATCCAGGCGGTGGCGATCTGGTCTTAGCTGAACAGCATCCCGCCATTGATATCCATATTGGTTCCGGTGATGAACGCGCTGTCATCGCAGGCCAGGAACAGGACCAGATTGGCGACATCCTCGGACACACCCTGGCGCTTGACAGGGGCGGCGGCCTCGAACCCTTTGCGCGCCTCGGGCTTGGTGTGGATATTGTGGAAATCGGTGTCGATCATCCCGGGGCACAGCGCGTTGACGCGGATTGCGGGCCCCAATTCCTTGGCCAGGCCGCGGGTCATCGTCATCACCGCGCCTTTCGACGTGGCATAGGCGACAGAGCCTGGCCCGCCGCCATCGCGGCCCGCTTGGCTGGCCAGGTTCACAATCGCGCCCGAGCGCATATGCGGCAGACAGGCCTTTACCATCAGAAACGTGCTGGTCAGGTTCAGATCCATCACCGCGTGCCAATGGTCCAGCGACATTTCGGCAATCGTCTTGCGCGCGATCAGCCCGCCGGAATTGTTGACCAGCACATCGACCGAGCCGAACTGCGCGACCGTCTCTGCCACAAGCGCATCGACGCCCGCCTGCGTATTCAGATCGCCCTGAAGCGCAAAGGCACGGCCTGCATTTTGTTGGATCTCGGCCACCGTACGTTCCGCGCCCTCGGCGCTGGCGAAATAGTTGATCGCCACATTGGCGCCTTCAGAGGCCAGTTTCAGGGCGCAGGCCCGCCCGATATCGCGCCCACCACCGGTGATAATGGCCGTCTTGCCGTTCAATTTCATAAGGTTTCCTTCCTGGGGACGCATTAATCGGATGCCGAACCGGCATCGAAGGTTTTGGGCACGACAACCTTGAAACTGCGGTCATCGGCATCGGTGAAATACAGGTCGCAATCGTAGCCCTGGTCATCGAGAAAGCTGAACACGCGCCGGGGCGCCGAAAGCGGGTAGGGCACGATCAGCGTGGCGATCCGGTGGCGCGTGGCTTTGGGAAAAGCGGCGTTCAGGCAGGTGCTGACGGGCAGGCCGTCATATTCGGCGGGATCCACATCGGGGAAGCCCTCCTGCTGGCTGAGTTGCGGTGCGCCCGCCTCGGACCATAGGAATTGGCCGTAGAACCCCGCCCGCTCGCCGGTGTAGCGAAACGAGGTCTCGCCCAGATGCATCGGCCCGTTGGCGTGCAACAGCCACTCGATCGACATCGGCGCCTGGGCATCCACGGTATCGACGATGACGAAGTATTGCGACCGCACAAAATAGACATCGCGCTGGGCCAGGCTGACCTCGGGGGTCAGGCTTTGATAAGCTGCCGTCGCATCGCCCTGGATAAAGATATGGTCGTCGCGCTGTTCGGCGGTCACGATCTGCCCGGTGGAGCGCATGGCGCGCGGTTTGTCCTGCCCGGCATATTGTCCCTTGCCATTGATCAGCAGCGCGTTTTTTGACCGCGTCTGCCGCCGCCAGCTTTGGTGCATTGTACTGTTGAAGGCGACGTAATGGCCCGATTGAATGGCCAGATCCTCGCCGAAGGCCGACAGGCAAAACGCGTTTTGATCCCCGTGGCTATGGCTGATCGATCCGAAGGGCGAGGATTTCATCACGAATTGAATGTGATTTTCGGGATCGTCCATCCCGTGCTGGATTGCGACCCAGCCGATCCCCTTGAACCAGCGCATCCCATCTTCGGGCGGCGTTGCCTCGACCAACGGGAAATCGGTGCGGTAGACCATCTCGTCGAAATGGAAATCCCACCAACCCCAATTATAGAATGCCATTTCAGTGCCGGGATTGCCGCGCTTGATCTCGTCGTAATACCATTGATAGGCGCCGTTGCCGGTGACACCTGCGAATTGGCGTAGGTTATAGCCGATCTTCACGGCGGGCAGATCACCCATCGTGCTGTCATCGCCAAAGGTCGCGCGGCGCGTATCGGGGGCCTTGGTGTAGAGCGGAAAATCCCCGGTATGCTGAAAGAAGGGCCGCTGGTACAGATCCAGACCGGTATGGGATTTCAGCAGGTTGGCGGCATCGATCAGATAGGCCATGCCCGTCATCCAGTAATGCGGTCCCTCCGCCCAACCGCCATCGGCATCGCCCCAGGGCGAATAGACGGTGAAGAGGAACTCCACTGCGTAGTGCAGCCACCCTTCGGCCTCAGGCGCCTCGTCAAGCAGCGCGATAGAGGCCGGGATCAACACCGCCGAGACGGCGCGCACCGCATGGCTATCGAAGGGGAACAAATGGATATTGGCGTGCCTGATGATGTGATCGGCGGTTTCGCGGGTGCGGGCCAGCAACGCGTCGCGTACCTTCGCGCGGTCCTCATCCGACAACTCGTCATGGAGCCAATCGTAGCCCCAGGCGAGCGCCAGATTCACACGGAACGCCCATTCATCGGTATAGGCGCGGGATGTAGTGCCCGCGGGATTCCACGACGCGGCCTGCAAGAGCCATTCCTTGGCGCGGGCCACCATTTCGGCATCACCCGTGACCTTGCCGCCTATCGCCAGGTGGCGGATGGCATAAAGCAGCTCCTGGCAATCGATATAGGTCTGGCGCCAGATCGATGCGACGCGTTGATGGTTGGGGTAGCCCGCAGGCTCGGCCATCACATCGCGATCCATCCAGGGCAGAACGGAGTTTTCGAAGAATGTCGCCCAAGTGCAGTGATCCGGGTCGGCGGCAATGTCTTTCTGGAACGCCTTCAACCGATCCTCTGTCATCCATAGGCGGGGGTGGGCACGCGTGGCCTGCGCCAAGCGCGTGTTGCGACCGGGCAGCGGCGTTTGCGGCAGGTCGGGCGCCAGGTCAAAGCTGCGCGTTTGGCTCCACCCGCTTTGCGGCTGGCCGGTCTGCGCGTCCCAAACGGCGTAGGACCAATGCCATGTGCCGGGTTCAAGCACATCGTGGGGCGTGAAGAAGTTCAGCGGAATGCCGGTATAAACCCGCGTTTTGCCGTCAGGAAATTTCGCATTCTGCGACAGGCGCAAGACATAAAGCGCGCCGTCTTCGATCACCGGCAGCCATGAAAACCGCGGTGGGTTCTCTACAATGGCGCTGTCCGCATCGGGCGCGTATTGGATCGTCAAGCGGCCCGGTTTCGGCTCGTCGAGGAATGTGGCCATCTTGCCTTGCATCACGTGTCTGTCCTGTCGGTCTGGCGCAGAGGATCTATCGGAGCTCTGCGGCCCGGATCCGGGCCGCAGAGCGGGTTGGTTCAGGGCATATTAGCCGCCATATTGGCGTTCATAGGCCGAGTTCATGACCTCAATCACCTCGGCGTAGCCCATGTTGTTCAGGTCATCCATGTAGTCGTCCCAATCGGCCTGGATGTCGCCGGAGCCAAGAACCCATGCCTGCTGGCGTTCCAGCATGTAGGTCCGCAGGGACGGCCAATAGCGGTCGTAGATCGCCTGTTCATCTTCATTGAACGCAACGCCCAGGAATTGCGGCACCAGAAGATCATTGGCTTCGTAAAGCTCGATGCCTTCGCGTGCCGCCTCGGACGTCCACTGCCATTCGTAGCGATAATCCTGCCAATAGCCGCGCTGGATCTGGGCGCCTTGGTCATACATCTGGCTGTTGACCGCACGGTCGGAATTCAGCACCTCATCGGTGAACACAGGCTCCCCATCGACCATATTCCAGGTCTCGCCCTCGACACCGAAGTTGGACAGAAGGCGGCCTTCCTCGGTGAACCAGAAGTCGAAATAGCGGATCGTCTCCACCACATGTTCATTGGTGTAGCTGATCGCCCAACCATCGGGCTTCACCGGGATGCGGCGGTGTTCTTCCATCCGCACGCCGCCCGCGCTTTCGGGTGGCAGGAAGGGGATGAAGTTGAACCCGTCAATCTGGTCGGCCAGGGCCGCATTGTAGCCCGAAGTCGAGGCGAACCAATCATGGGTGAACCCACCCAGGTTTTCCGATAGCAGGTAATCGCGTGAGGATGATCCGCGGGTGAAGACTTCGGGGTCGATCAGGCCCTCTTCGTACCATTGCGCCACATTGGCCAGCGCATCGCGATAAGCCTCTTGTGCATAGGGATGAATGACTTGGCCCGCGTCGTTCACGTAGAAATCGTGATAGGTATCCGACCCGGAGGAGCGGGCATCCCACAGCGTCACCAGGCGAATGGTCTCTTCCCAATTGCGCGCGAAGAACGGGATCTCGTCCTGAAGGCCGTTGCCATTGGGGTCTTGGTCGCGGAAGGCGACAAGCGTCTCGTAGAGCTCATCGACATTGTCGGGCTGCTCCAGACCCAGCGCGTCCAGCCAGTCCTGGCGGATGAAATAGGCGCGACCGAACTGACCATCGGGCAGATAGGGGATGTAGTAGATGTTCCCGTCATAGGCCTGGATCGATGCGAAAACCTCGGGGTGGCTATCAAAATAAGCCTGAATGTTGGGCGCATGTTCGGCGATCAGATCGTTCAGCGGCACAAAGGCGCCTTGTGGCCCGTACTGGTTGACCGGCTGACGGATCAGGTGACCCCCGACGATATCGGGCAGATCGCCCTGGGCCAGCAGCAGGTTCATCGCCTCGCCAGCATCGGTGGAATTGCGGCCCGCCGTGGCGTCGGTCAGGTGGATGCCTGTCATCTCGCGGGCGGCCTGTTCGACGGGGTAGATCTCGCTTGGGCTGCCGCCGACGCCATAACCTTGGGCGCGCGGCCAATGCATGTGGATGGTCAGTTCCAGCGGTTCTTCGGTGATCCTCAGGTGACCATCCGCCAAAACCGGGCCGCTCAGCGCGGTTGTGGCCAAGGCAATAGATGCCAATGTCAGTTTACGCATAATTTCCTCCCATTTGCGTTCGTCTCTCGGGTCATTCCTTCACCCCGCCCAGCAAAATGCCCTTGCTGAAGTATTTCTGAAGGAACGGGTAAATCAGCAGCACGGGGATGATCGAACAGACGATGATCGCGGCGCTGACAGTCTCGACCGAATAGGCGCTGTCCAGCAGGGTCGAGGCGAATTCCTCATCATCCTGCAGTTCCAGGATCACGTGCCGCAGATAGACCTGTAGCGGGATCTTGTCTTCGTCCTGCAGCAGAACCATCGCCCAGAAAAACCCGTTCCAGCGTGACACGATACAAAACAGAGCTACGGTTGCGATGGCCGGTTTGCTGAGCGGTACGAACACCTTCCACAGCACCTGGAATTCATTGGCGCCATCCATCCGCGCGGCTTCTTCGAAGCTTTTGGGGATCGATTCAAAGAAGTTGCGCAACAGGATCAGGTTAAAGCCATTCACCGCAAACCCGATGATGATCCCGAAATAGCTATCGAGCAGCCCCAGATCGCGCATGTTCAGGAAGAATGGGATCAGGCCCGCATTGAACCACATGGTAAACGCCACCATCAGGTTCCAGAACCGCCGCCCGTAAAGTTGCGGGCGCGACAAAGCGTAGGCGCCGGGGATGATGAAGGCGAGGCTCATCAACGTTCCGCCAATCGTGTAGATGAAGGTGTTGCGGTAGCTGATCCAGAACAGCGGCTCGGATAAGACCTGCTTATAGGCTTCCAGTGTGAAGCCCACGGGTGTCAGGATCACGTTTCCGGCGCGCGCCTCGAACCCCGTGCTCATCGACAGCGAGGCGATGTAGATAAACGGATAAAGCGTCGAGATCGCGAACAGCCCGACCAGCACCATGTTGAGGATCACAAAGGCTTTGTCGCCGCGGGAATAGAGGTTCATTTTGGCCATGTTGCGCCCCTCACCACAGGCTGGTGCGCGAATAGCGCTTTGAAACGGCGTTGGCGCTCATCACCAGGACAAAGGCCACCACTGCGTTGAACAGGCCCGCCGCCGCGGCCAGATCGTATTGGCCGCCTTGGATGCCCTGGCGATAGATGAAGGTGTTGACCACATCCGCGGTCTCATACGTGGCGGGCTGGTAGAGCAAGATGATCATCTCGAACGAGACTTCCAGCATGTTGCCGATGCGGATGATGAGCATGATGATGATCGTCGGCATGATCGAGGGGATGGTGATCTTCCACATCATCTGCCAGCGGCTGGCGCCGTCAACCACGGCACTTTCGTAGAGCGTGGGCGAGACACCTGCGATGGCGGCCAGATAGACGATGGATTGGAACCCGGCCTCTTGCCAGATCCCGGTGCCGATGAAGATTGGCCTAAACCATTCCGGGCGTGTCAGGAAGTAAATGGAATCCACCCCGAACCAGCCCAGGATCGTGTTCACGATCCCTGCCGAGGGCGAAAAGGCCGTGATTACGATGCCCGCGATGATCACAGACGAGATGAAATGCGGCAGATAGACAATGGTCTGCGCGGTTTTCTTGAAGGTCTGGTGCAGGATCTCGTTGAACATCAAGGCCAGAAGGATCGGCATCGGAAAGCCGAAGATCAGGCTGTAGAAGCTTATAACAATTGTATTGCGCAGGGCGCGGATGAACTGATCGCTGTTGAACAGCGTCTCGAAATGCTCGAACCCGATCCAGGGGCTGGCCGCGACGCCTCGGAAAATCGAATAATCCTTGAAGGCGATCTGCAGGCCATACATCGGCTTATACAAGAATAGCAAAAGCCAGATGATCGTCGGCAGCAGCATCGCGTAGATCTGCCATTCGCGCTTGAGGTGATCGATAATGCGCTGCGAACGGGTCAGTTTGCCCATGGCCATCGGCGGCGCGGGTTTGCTCGGCGCGGCGCCGCGGATATCGGGCTGCGTGGTCATGCGGCGTGGACCTGGCCGGGCAGGGCGGCGCCGGTTTTGGCATCAAAGACGCGGATCAAATTCGGCGTGATGGTGAAGCCCGAGACGGCGTTCAAGCTGTCCATCTTGCCCAAGGTTTCGGTACGGATCACAAAGGGTTCCCCAGCAAGACGGGCGTGGATCAGCGCCTCTGATCCCAGCGTCTCGATCAGATCCAAGTCAATGGGAACGCCACCGGGCGTCTCGCCGCTGGTCACCGACACAAATTCGGGACGAATGCCCAGGATCACATCGCGCCCGATGCTGTTCTCCAAGGCGGTCAGCGGGGGCAGGGCGATTGTCGTGTTTTCAAATTTCGCGGCAGGGCCGCTATCGCCGCCGGTGATCTCGGCATTGATCATGTTCATCGGCGGCGCGCCGAGGAACCCGGCGACGAAGGTGTTGGCGGGGTTCAGAAACAGATCCATCGGCGTGCCGATCTGCTCGATCCGACCGTCATGCATAACCACGATCCGGTCGGCGAGGGTCATCGCCTCGACCTGATCATGGGTCACATAGATGCTGGTGGCGCCCAGCCGCTTGTGCAGGCGCTTGATCTCGGCCCGCATCTGCGTGCGCAGCTTGGCGTCGAGGTTCGAGAGCGGCTCATCGAACAGAAAAACCTTAGGGCGCCGCACAATCGCGCGCCCCATGGCGACCCGCTGGCGCTGCCCGCCGGATAGATCGGCCGGGCGCCGATCCAGATAGTCGGTCAGCCCCAGAATACCGGCAACCTCGGACACAGCCGCATCGATATCCGCCTTACGCTCTTTGCGGATGCGCAGACCGAAGGCAATGTTGTCGGCGACATTCAGGTGCGGGTAAAGCGCGTAGTTCTGAAACACCATGGCCACGTCGCGATCTTTCGGGGCCACGCGGTTCATCGTGGTGTCGTCGATGGTCAAATGCCCATCAGTAATTTCCTCAAGGCCGGCGATCATCCGCAGCGTCGTGGATTTGCCGCAGCCCGACGGGCCGACCAGCACCACAAATTCCTGTTCCTGCACCTCCAGATCGATGCCGTGCACAACCTGCAGGGCACCATAGGCCTTCACTATTCCGTCCAGCCGAACACCTGACATGGCGCCTCCCCTTCCCGGATTGTCCAATCTGCGTTGGATGTGCCGGGCAACATTCTGGATTTTCGACACGCAACTCAGGGTGGAGTACGATTCGAAAAGTTTCCACTGGTATACTAGTAACAAATCTGGGATACTAGTCGGAAGATGAAAAAAGATGCACTTGATAATATTTCTCTAAGGGGCGCCGTGCGATGAAGGTGGCGGAGGTTCGGATCACCCCGATTGCGATCCCGGATGTGCCTTTGGCCAACACCAAAGGCGTGCATCCGGCGGTGTTTCTGCGCGCGATTGTTGAGGTCACGACCGATTGCGGGCTTGTGGGCCTGTCTGAGACCTACGGCGCCACCCGCACGCTTGAGGGTCTGCGCGCCGCTGTCCCCGGGTTGACCGGGCTCGATCCCTATGACCTGCGCGATCTGCGGTATCGTATTGAGATGGCGCTTCCGGGTGCGGGTGGCGTGAATGCGCCAACCGCGCTGGCCGATCACAAGGTTGTCGATGTCGTGTACAGCGCGTTTGAGATCGCTTGCCTGGACATCCGCGGCAAAGAGGTCGGACGCCCGCTCTACGATCTGCTGGGGGGCGCGGTGCGCAAACAGATCCCTTTCGGCGGCTACCTGTTCTTCAAATTCGCCAAGCAGGATCTTACCTTCGGCCCTGATATCATGGGCGAGGTGATGAGCCCCGATGCCATGGTCGCCCAAGCCCAGCATATGGTCGCTGAATACGGCTTCAAATCGCTGAAGCTGAAAGGCGGCGTGCTGGAGCCCGATCTTGAGATCGAAACGATGCTTAAGCTGCGTGCAGAATTCCCCGACCACGGTTTGCGCATCGATCCGATGGGCGCTTGGACGGTGCCGACGGCCAAACGGGTCGTTGATGCCCTGGGCAATATTCTGGAATATCTCGAAGATCCCTGCCGCGGCATGGATGCGATGGCGGAGCTCTCGGCGCAGATCGAAATGCCCCTGGCCACCAATCTGGTTGTGGTGGAATTCGAACAGATCATCGAAGCGGTCAAAAAAGATGCCGTACAGATCATCTTGTCCGATCACCATTATTGGCGCGGCGCGACGGGCGCCGTGCATCTGGGTGAGATTTGTCGCGCTGCGGATCTGGGCGTGTCCATGCATTCCAACTCGCATCTGGGCATATCACTGGCCGCGATGTGCCATGTTGCCGCCGCGACGCCGAACCTGACCTATGATTGTGACACGCATTATCCGTGGTCCACGAAAGAAATCATCAAGGGCGGGCGCCCGCCTTTCGTGGATGGCACGCTCGCCGTGCCCGAAGGCCCCGGCCTGGGGGTTGAGCTGGATCTCGACGCCGTGGGGGAACTCCATGACCTCTATCGCGCGGCCATGGTGATCGACCGCGACGACACCGATGAGATGCTGAAATATGTGCCGGATTACATTCGCAAGGTGCCAAGATGGTAACCGCTTATTCCCGTTCGACCCGGCACACCGACTTGACCCGCCCGCCCGAAACCCGGAGAACACCCCTATGGCTGTGATAAATAAGATCAAGGATCGCCGCACCAGTGTGGATGCGATTTTTGACTATCTCTATGCGGAAATCTCGTCTCTCAGGCTGCGTCCAGGCGACAAGATTTCCGAGGCCGAGATCGCCTCTCAATTCGGGGTGTCGCGCCAGCCGGTTCGCGATGCGTTCAGTCGGCTAGAGAACATGGATCTGTTGTTGATCCGCCCCCAGCGTGCGACAGAGGTGAAACGTTTTTCCGCCCGGGAAATCACCAAATCCCGCTTCGTGCGCTCTTCGGTCGAATCTGAGGTGCTGCGCCGGGCCACGGCCAATTGTTCTGCCGAAGACGCCGAGGTGTTGACCGCCTGTCTGGAAGCGCAGGCCAAAGTCATCGAACAGAACGATTATGCGGCATTCAGTCGGTTGGATTACGAGTTTCACAAGACCATGTGCGAGATCGCGAAAGTCGATTTCGCGTTCGAGGTGATTTCCGCCGAAAAGGCCAAAGTCGACCGGCTGTGCAACCTTAGCTTGGCGCAGGAAGACCGCATGCCGCAGCTTTTGGGCGATCACCAGAACATCGCCAAGGCGGTGATATCGGGCGATTCCGAGGCGGCGGTGGATTTCGGGATGCTGCATCTGTCGCGGCTGGATTCCACCATCGCCACGATCTCGTCGATGAACGCCGACTATTTTGAGGCGGAGTAACGCGGGGCCTCCCGCTGATCCGCGTGCCTGGCCCCCGGCCTGAGGCCCCATGACAGAGCGCAACGTGCAAAGTGATATCCCGCCGACGCGGGCCATTTTTGGCCTGGCTTGGCCCATGGCCGTAAAGGCCGTTATGCTGCATGGGATTGTGGTGATTGACGCCTATCTGGTGGCCGGGTTCGGTGAAACGGCCCTGGCGGCATTGGGCGTCGCGGGGGCCATTGCGGGGCTTGTCCTGGGGGTGTTGTTCGCCTTTTCCAGCGCCACCCAAATCCGGGTGGCCCAGGCCCATGGGTCAGGTGATCCCAGCTTTCTGAAGTCGGCTCTGGTGGCGGGGCTGATCGTCAATCTGGGTGCGTGCTGTCTGGGATTTGTGTTTCTGGCGCTGACCGCAGGTCCACTGATCGACAGCTTTGCCCATGATGCAAACGTTGCCGCTGATGCGCGACGCTACTTGGCCGTGTTCAGTGCCGTGATTCTGGCAGAGGCCATCGGCCAATGCATCTCCAGCTATTTCAACGGCATCGGGAACACGAAGCTCCCGCTTTACAGCTATGCTGTCGCACTGCCAGTGAACATCGCGGCGAGCCTGATGTTTATTTACGGCTATCTCGGCGCACCTGCGATGGGCGTGGTTGGCGCTGCGGTGGGCAGCGTAATCGCCACGTTGCTTCAGGTCGGCATTCTATTGGTCAGCCTGCGCGCACTTGCCGGTGATAATTTGCGTGTGACGGGGTGGCGCAATGGCACATTCGCGGCCACGCTTTTGCGGCATTTGCAGTTTTCCTGGCCGATCGCCGCCACGTTCATCAGTGCGGCGTTGGCAAACAATGTCTGCCGCCTGCTCTATGCGCGTATGCCGCTGACGGACTTTGCGGCGATGACGTTGATCACGCCTTGGATCATGGTGGTGGGCACAATTGGCATGTCCTGGGCGCAAGCCACCGGGATCTATGTGGCGCAGCTTTTGGGCAAACATGTCGATGGTCCGGCGATGGACCAATTCCTGAGCCGTGCCTGGCGCGGAGCGTTCTGGGCGGCGGCGCTTGTGGCCCTGATTTACGCCCTCATCTGTTTGATATCGAGCAAGCTCTACGCGGATTTGCATCCCGACACGACCGCCGCCATCCTTAGCTTTCTCCCGATCCTGTTGTTGCTGCCATTTCCCAAAGGATCCAACGCGATTTGCGGCAACACGTTACGGGCGGCGGGTGACACACTCTACGTGATGCATATCTTCGTTTGGTCGCAATGGCTGTTTCGCGTGCCTGCGACTGCCGTTTTGGTCCTGTATCTGGATGTGCCGGCCATTTGGGTGCTGTCGCTTCTTCTGCTGGAAGAATTGATCAAGCTCCCCGCCTTCCACGCGCGATTGTTCAAGGGGGATTGGAAAACGCGCGACGTTGCGGTCTAGCGTGCGAGCCAGCCGCCATCAACATTCAGAACCGCGCCGTGGATGTATTTCGAGGCGGGCGCGCTGAGAAACACGGCGGTTTCGGCGATGTCATCGGGGTCGCCCCAACGTCCAGCGGGGATCCGATCCAGGATCGCTTGGTTTCGACCAGGATCAGCACGCAACGCCTCGGTATTGTTCGTCGCGATATAGCCCGGCGCGATGGCGTTTACGTTGATGCCCTGGGCGGCCCATTCGTTGGCAAGGATCTTTGTCAGCCCGGCAACCCCATGTTTCGATGCGGTATAAGACGGCACTCGGATCCCCCCCTGAAACGAGAGAAGCGAGGCAATGTTGACGATCCGCCCGGCACCGCGGGGCAGGGCGGCGCGCGCAAAGGCCTGCGCGGTGAAAAACAGCGCCTTCAGGTTCACATCCATCACATCGTCCCAATCGACCTCGGCGAAATCGACGGAGTCGGCGCGCCGGATGATCCCGGCATTGTTCACCAGAATATCGACCGGCCGTGTCTCAAAGAGATCGCGCGCAGCCATCGGGTCGGCGAAATCCAACGCCATTGCTTCGGCGCTGTCGATCATCCCGACGGTTTCGTCACAGGCAGAGCGTCCGGCGCAGATCACATGGGCGCCCGCGCGGCCCATCGCGACCGCAATCGCCTGGCCGATTCCAGTATTTGCACCGGTGACCAGCGCGGTTTGCCCGGACAGCGAAAAGGCTGTCACCGCAAATCCTCCATCGCGACCATCTCGACATCTTTGTAATCGACATTGTCGCCGGCCATCGCCCAGCAGAACGTGTAGCTGCCAGTGCCCGCGCCGCAATGGATCGACCACGGGGGCGAGACCACGGCCTCTTCATTGCGCATCACGATATGGCGGGTTTCCTGGGGCTTGCCCATGAAATGGAACACGCGGTTATCCTCGGCCAGATCGAAATAGAGATAGGCCTCCATCCGCCGGTCATGCAGATGGGCGGGCATCGTGTTCCAGACCGATCCGCCATGGAACATCGTGTAGCCCATGACCAGTTGGCAGCTTTCCATCACCTCGGGGTGAATGAACATGTAGATCGTGCGGTCATTTGCGGTCTCGGCGGATCCTAGGCTGAGGCTCTCGGCCTCTTCAAGGCTGACCAGGCGGCTGGGCAGGCTGCGGTGTGCCGGGGTCGAAATGATGTAGAACCGGCCGGGTGCCGCGAAGTGAATCGGCCCCGCCCCCATACCCAGATAAAGGATATCCCCGCGCCCTAATGTGTGGCTGTCATTGCCCGCACTGACCTCGGCAGTCTCGCCGATATTCAGGATGCCGATCTCGCGCCTCTCCAGGATCGATGGTGTTCCAGCCTCTGCCACATGGTCCAGGATCAGAGGCGCGCCTGCCTGGGGCACCGCGCCCCCCACGATCATCCGGTCGTAATGGGTGTAGGTCAGGTTGATTTGGCCCGGCACAAAGATCCCATCGATATGGAACGCGTCGCGCAAGCCGTCTGTATCCATTGCTTTGGTTGTTTCGGGGTCGACGGCGTAGAGTGTTTTAACGTTCAGCACGGATTTGGAACCTCACAAAAAGTCGTCACGTCGGGGGGTGAATGTGTCGATCAGCGTCCCGGCTTCCAGGCAAACGCAGCCATGGATCGCGCCGGATGGAATGACAAAACTGTCGCCGGGCCCGACCTCGCTGGTGGTGCCGTCGATGGTGAATCGGAAGCGGCCGCTTTGCACATAGGTCGATTGGACATGGGGATGGCTATGGGGCGTGCCCTCGGCGCCTCGGGCGTTGAAGCGAAAGGCGACCACCATCAGCTCGGCGTGATCGGCCAGCACCTGTCGGGTGACGTTCTCGCCGCTGGTTACCTCTGGATACTGCGCCATTTTTGGTCCTTAGCTGTCTGCGTCGTGGGGCCTTGGCCCCGAGATTGCGGCCCCGTCACCATTGGCCTTGGGCTGTTTGATGTTCGACTAGTATGATAGTATACCAGTTTTGGAAATGGAAGATGTCGCAGCAATGAATACCCCCCCTTTGATGCCGCAAATCGCGCTGGGGCGCGTGTTGTCGATTGGCGAATGCATGGTCGAGATTGCGCCCTCCGATACGCCCGATCGATACGCGCTGGGATTTGCGGGTGATACGTTCAACACGGCCTGGTATCTTAAGGCGCTGCGCCCCGATCTTTCCGTTGCCTATCTTAGCCGTGTGGGGCGCGATGAAATGTCGGATGCGATGCTGCGGATGATGCGGGAGGCGGGCATCGAAACCGACGATATCGGTCGGGATGCACAACGCAGTGTGGGCGCCTATCTGATTTCGCTGCGCGATGGAGAGCGCAGTTTTTCCTATTGGCGGGACCGTGCCGCGGCACGGCTATTGGCCGAAGATCCTGCGGCTTTGTCCGCCGCATTGGCGCGGGCGGATGTGATCTATTTTTCCGGCATCACGGTTGCGATCCTGGAAGGGGATGGGCGCGAGGCCCTGCTGGGCGCCGTGGCAGATGCGCGGTCGTCGGGCACGCGCATCATCTTCGATCCCAATCTGCGCCCGCGCTTGTGGGAGAATGCCGATGCGATGCGCGATGTGGTGATGGCCTCCGCGCGGGTCAGTGACATGGCGCTGCCGTCTTTCGATGATGAGGCCGATTGGTTTGGCGATGCAGATGGCACGGCGACACTGGCCCGCTATGCGGAGGCCGGATGCCAGACCGTCATCGTCAAAGACGGTGCAAAGCCGATCCACTATCAACACGCCGATCAACGCGGAATTGTGGCTTTGCCTGCCGTTGCGGCCGTCGTGGATTCGACCTCTGCCGGGGACAGCTTCAATGCAGGGCTTTTGGCGCAACTGGACAGCGGCGCCGATATTGAAACCTGCCTGCGCAATGCCGCCGCCGTGTCCCGCCAGGTGATTGGCCAGCGCGGGGCGCTGACGCAATTGGATCGCGGCGCGCTGGCCTTCTGAGGCCGTCAGACCTGAAGCGCATCATGCAACATCTGCATCTATGACCATTGCGATCTCGCGAATTTCATCCAGAAGCATTGGCTTTCCGAACAGGAACCCTTGGACAGCGGCGCATTGTTCGGCCTGCAAGAATTCCAGTTCATCATTCTGTTCAACGCCTTCGGCGAGCACTGGGATGCCAAGCGCGTTGCCCAGCAGAAGCGTTGAGCGGACGATGGCCGCGCGCTGATGGTTCAGGTGCACATCCTGCACGAAGCTGCGGTCGATCTTGATCTTGTCGAATGGGAACGATTGTAGCGTGGCAAGCGACGAATAGCCGGTGCCGAAATCATCCATCGCAATCCGTACCCCCATCGCTTTGATGCGATGCATGATCTTCAACGTGTGGGCCTGGTCGTCGATGATGCTGGCCTCGGTCACCTCCAATTCCAGGCGCTCGGGCGCCAGACCCGATGACATCAGGATATCGGACAGGCTTTCAATGAACGAAGGCTGTGCCAATTGCTGGGGGGCAACGTTGACCGCGATGCTGAAGGGGCGATCCCATCCGGCCGCTTCGTGGCAGGCCTCTCGCAGGACCCACAGGCCGATTTCGCGCACCAGCCCGGTTTCTTCAGCTAGTGGGATGAACTCCGCCGGAGAGATATTGCCACGATCCGGGTGGGTCCATCGCAGCAATACTTCGCAACCGGTGGGTTCGAGGGAGGTCAAATCGTTCTGCAACTGATAGACCAAATGAAACTGCCGGCGCGGGATGGCTTGGCGCAAATCGTTGATCAACATGGTTTTATCGCGGCTTTGCTCGTCCATGGCCGCGTTGTAGCGGCACACTTTGCGCTCGACACTGGTCTTGGCCCGGTACATCGCCATATCGGATTTTTGCACCAACTGCGCCATATCCGTGCCGTCGCTCAGACTTGACGCGACGCCGATGGAGGCCCCGACAACCAGCGCACCATTCGCCGTTTCAACAGGCTCGATGAGCGCGGCGCGCAGACGTTCGGCAAAGGCCATCACCTCTTCAACGCGACGGAATCCCGTTTTGATCGCGACAAATTCATCGCCGCCGGTTCGTGCGATGAATTCGTTTGGCCCGATCTCGCGCGAGAGACGTGCTGCGGTTTCCTGCAGCACCAAGTCGCCGACGCTATGCCCATGCAAGTCATTGATTGGCTTGAACATATCTAGATCGATCGTCAAGGCTGCGGCGCGCGCCGTCTCGTCGCGATCCAGCAACTCGTCGCAATCCTCCAGATGGGTGTTCAGCTTTGCCCGGTTTGGCAGGCCCGTCAGCTGATCATGTGCCGCTGAATGCTGCAATTGCTCCAGCGCCTCACGTTCAACATTCGCTTCCAAACTGATCGCCGCGAAGCCCACGAAAAAAATGACGATTGTTACAGCGGACACCAACAACGCCATCGTGGCATCCGGTAGAACCTGCTCTGGCACTTCAAATCCTGGGATCAAGCGCATCGTCATTGCGCTCATCCCCGTGAAATGCATGGCGCAAATGGCCAAGACCATCAAAACGGTTGCCCCCAGCCAGCAATAGCGCGTCACGGGGTAAACCATCCGGTGATAGGCCGCCGCACCCAGCACGCTGCCCAGCAGGATCGATGCGATCACCGGCTCTGTCGCCCACTCGATGCGCCCGGGAATCTGATATGCCAACATCCCGACATAATGCATCACTGATATAACCAAACCGAATACCACGCCACCCGCGACGCGGTGCGCCTGGCGGGACGCATAGGCAAAGATGCCATTGGCCAACGTACAGCCGATTACGGCAATCCCAAGTGAGATGCCTGTGAGAAGGGGTTCGTATCCATGCGGGATCACCGGGTCATAGGCCAGCATCGCAATGAAATGTGTAGACCAAATCGTGGCGCCTGCGATCAGCCCGCTCAACATCAATTGCAGCCGCTTTCGCAATGGATTGGCGCTCATCAAACGGCGGGTGATCAGAACGGTCAGACAGGCGCCAATCATGCAAACAAACGCCGCCACCGCCACAAGACCATGATTATGATCATGGGTAAGACATTCAATTACGCGATTCAAATTGCCGCTCCGAAATAAACTGCCATTCGGATGCCCCCTGACAGGTTAATACGCGGTTAGAGCGGCTGGCCTTTTGCAGAAAAACTGCGCTATCCCTGTATACAAGCCCTTCAAATAGAACGAGAATAAGTCTTTTGGTCTGTTTGGGATTGCTGCTAGGCTGATGTCACCGACGCATGATCGCGGAGGGAGGGCAAGAATGGCGGCAACCTTAATTCTGGCGGTGCAGATCTACCTGGCTGTCGGGCTTGTCGTGGCAATCGCCTTTCTGGGATATGGCATCGACCGCGTTGATGAAAACGCACGCGGGGTCTGGATATTTCGGCCCCTTTTGATCCCTGGCATCGCGATCCTATGGCCGTTGGTTCTTTTGCGTTGGATCGCGCTGGTGCGGGGCAACGTTGAGGGGCAGGGGCGCTATCGGCCGCCATTGGCCCTGCAACCTGCGCTTGCACTGCTTCTGGCGGTGATTGTGCCCATCATGATCGCAGGCGCCCTGGTCATTCGCCAGGACGGCCCCAACGAGGCGCGTGCCGAGATGTTGGAGCCCCCGCGGTGAGTGTCAAATACGTCCCCGTTCAATGGAACGCCAACAAATGGGTCTATGACGCCGCGCTGTTGGTATTCGTGGCGATCTATATTGCGGTATTTCTCCGCCTCGGCACCCCAGAGGCAGATGTCTCACGCCCGATCGATGCGGCCATCGTACGGATGCGGGCCTTTGGAACCTGCGCCTTTTTCATGCTAACCGCGATCCTCTGCATCGGCCCTCTCGCGCGCCTGGATCAGCGATTTTTACCGCTGCTTTACAACAGGCGACATTTTGGCGTCCTAACGGCGGTCGTCGCCTTCACCCATGCCAGCTATGTCTACGGTTGGTACTTTAATTTCACCCAATTCGACCGGTTGGAGGCGATGTTATCGTCGAATACCGCGTTTGGGCAATTGCTCGGCTTTCCGATTGAGGCCCTTGGGATCTTCGCCCTTGTCATCTTGGTGATCCTGGCCGCGACAAGCCACGATTTCTGGTTGAGCTTCCTGACCGCGCCCGTTTGGAAACGGCTGCATTTGCTGATCTATGTGGCCTATATCGCGATCGTCGCGCATATCTGCCTGGGATATCTTCAGGACGCCGAAAATCCGCTATTTGCCATCTTGTTTGGCGCGGCAGCCCTTGCGGTCGCGGGAGTGCATTTGGCGGCATGGCGACGCGGGGCGGTGGGAAAAGCACGGGCAGAGGGGTGGATCGATGTGGCCGATCCAGCCGAGATCGCCAATGGCAGGGCCCGGATTTTGCAATTGGGCCCAAATGAGCGGGTGGCCGTCTTCCGCTACGATGGCACGCACTTTTCCGCCGTGTCCAACGCCTGCGCGCATCAAAATGGCCCGCTGGGCGAGGGTCGCATTCTGGACGGATGTATCACCTGTCCCTGGCATGGTTTTCAATATCGTATGACCGATGGGTGCTCGCCCGCGCCCTTCACCGAAAAGATTCCGACCTACAAATTGCGTCTGATCGACGGGCGGTTGCAGGTGTTCGCCATGGCCAACCCTCCGGGCACATTGGTCGATCCTGTGATCGTGCCTGATCTCGCTGCGCCGCCAGATCCCGACACGTTCCAGATGGAGCCCGCCGAATGAGTGCCCCAGACGCCGACGACGCGCCGTTTTTCATTGGTTGGGCGCGCCCCGACAGACGGTTGTGGGGCTTTCTGGTCCTCACTGCGGTGGTGTTTTTCGTGGGCGCGTTTGGCACCTCCTACTTGATCGCAGCGACCCAAAGCGATCCTGGCAATGGGGGGCGGATGGGCCGCGCCGAGGTGACAGGGATCGTGCAGGCCGCGCCCTATCCGATCCTGCATGTCCTGGAGAGCGCGCAATATCCCGACGGCGCGACGATTCTGCTGATGGGCCAGGGCAAGAATGGTGCCCAAAGCCGCGTCAACGATCTCGACGGTCAGGTTGTGCGTGCCACCGGCGCACAGTTGAACCGGGGTGACCTGGACGGGATGATCTTGCGTGGCGGTGCCAACGGCGTTCAGGCCGTTGACGGTTCCGGAACCTTGCCGGAGCCTGAGGATCTGGGACGTTGGCGTTTGACCGGCGAGATTTGCGACGGCAATTGTCTGGCTGGCGCAATGCGACCCGGCACCGGACTGGCCCATCGCGCCTGCGCCAATCTCTGTCTTGCCGGGGGCTTGCCGCCCGTCTTTGTAGCGACCGATACGGTGGGGGACAGCGCGTTTTTCCTGGTGGCGGGACCGGATGGCGGCCCGATGCCCGATGCGTTGCTGGATTTCACCGCTTTGTTGGTCCGGGCCGAGGGCCGGGTTGAGCGGCACGGGTCGATGAACGTGTTTTTGGTCGAGCCCGACAGCGTGGAGCTGGCGCGATGATCGGGCGTGTGGCTCAGATTGCCCTGATGGCGTCGGGCCTTGGATTGATCTGGTGGGGCTGGCAAGAATTGAACATCCTGCGCGGGACGATGTTTTTCGAATATCGCTATATCCTGCTGGGGGTAGGCGCAATTTTGATACTGACATGCGCGCAGAGCCTTGCGGGATGGATCGACCGGTTGACGAATGCCGATGATGCCTGACGGTTGGGATGTTTCGCCATCCGCCCGGAAACGCCAAGCCCAGGATCAGTTGCGTCCGCATATTGGTGTAGGCGCCCGGCATGGCGCAAAGCCGATGGCGACCGGCTGGATTGGCCGAATGGTCTCAGCGCCTTCGGCTAAACTGCGGTCATCGCGCCATCGACCGAGGCGACAACGATATGCCCCAGGCGCCCCGCGATCCGTATATGCCGACCATTGTCGCCTGGCCATCCCAGGGCCAGCTGCCCCTGGGTTTCCATCGCGGAGGCTAAGGGGGATGTTTCAGCCAGCAAAGTGTCGAGCATCGGTGCCGCCCACTCCGCAAGCTCTGCCGCCTCTGATGCATCGCCGCGCAGCAGATCGAACCCGCCATCCGTGATTTCCAGCGCCGTGCGTGTGCCGGAAGGAAGGCCCGCCTCTAGCTGGGCCAGCGGGTCGGTATCCTCCGCAGGCTCAGAAACACCAAGCGCCGTGCGCAATTGGCTGGCAGCGATCCCGCGGGATCGCGTGGCGCCGTGGCTATCCACCGCATGGATGCGCAGAACCACATGGCCGCCTTGCTCGATTGCGTCCCGAAGAAGCTTTGCGGCCTCTTCCGCGTCTTTCACATCCAGGTTTACGGTGCCATCGGAGGATTGGATGTGATGAAGGCGTGCGCTATCGCCCGACAGCGTCAATGTCGGGCCTGTCTTAGGCCGCAGGATGATTTGACGTGGCAAGACTGTCGCGGCGATCATGTCCGACAGATCGGCCAGCGTTTTTTCGGCATCCGAACTGGCGCGCACATCGCCGGGCGCGATCCCATCCACCGCGGCGCGGCGTAATGCTGATTTGATATCCTGCAATCCCGTCATCCGCGCGCTGCCTCCACCGTTTGCGATCCTTGAAGAGCCGCAGCATCCAACTCGGCCAGGATCTGCCGGGTCTCGGACAATAAGTCTGATAGGACAAGCCAAGGCGCGCAGATGCAGCAGATCACCAGGTCTGGCGCGTTCGGGTCCCGGATAAAGACCCGCGATCCGGTTGGCGTTTGGACCATCGCGTGATCAAAAATGCCATCGTCATTGGGCACGCTGAAGACAAGCGCCGCACAATCGCGCAATACATCCAGATATTCCTGCGGATAGGTCAATGCGCCGTCTGAAGCGAGGACGGTTCCAGCGCCAATATCGACATAGGCCGCCAGCTCGCAGGCCGGCAGGCGGGCGCGAAGTCGCGAAAGATCTGCTGCTTGCATCGGTGCCAAGGCCTGTCGTGAGCATATTCAACCCCACTATTGTGGCCTTTGCAGGTTAACATTCGTTGAAGGGTCGCCCGCGTCGCCTAAACCATTGGTCCATCGCCGATATGCGGCCGGGCGCTGCGCCGGATCCGTCCAACCACACGGCGTGGCATGACATGCAAGCCGCCCGGATCAGGGGCAGAAACCGCCCGGGGCTTCGACCCGTCGAGACGGATCGCCGTCCGATCCGGGGTTGCATCGCCGGAGGGCTCCACACGGCGCGGCGCGGTGGCGACTTCCGGTGCGTCTGCTGCAAGGCGGTCGATCATCTGCAGAACATCTGCGATGCCGCTGGACGCCCATGCTTCGGATCCAGGCGCGGCCTCCAATGCCTCCCGCAGCGCAACCGGCAGAACCGCGACAAACTGATCCTCTGTCTCTCGCACCATGCGGCCCACAACCCGGTCGCGATCCTTGCCCGACGCGATCTTGTCGATCCGCGTCAGCAGGAGCGCGCTGCGCCGATAGAGCCGCCCGGGCACATTTTCCCAGATTGCCGCCTCCGATTGGCGCCAGGCCTGGGTTGCGGGCGTACACCAGATCACCGCGTCGAATTCGGGCATCAGGGCATCCCAGGCATCTGATGCCATATTGGGATCGGAGCTGCCCGGCATATCGATCAGATCCAGCTTTTCGAGAAGCGGAGCATCGACATAGACCCGCAGCGCACGCGTATCGGCGGGGGACACCTGCGACAGCGCATCGCCGTCCAGCACGTGTTCTTCCCCATTGAGATCCACACGCACGGGCGCGCCAGTTCCGTGGGAATACCACACCGGGGGCATCTGGGTGGCGGTGACCTGTACGTGGGCGGTGGCTTGGCCGAGCAGCGCATTGGTCAGTGTACTTTTGCCAGCGCTGAATTCGCCCAGAAGGGCCAGGCGGGGTTTGCGGATCTGGGTGTCTTCGGTCATTCCGCGGCACTCCTCATATCTTCGGGGGCGACCCGCGCCAGAAGCGACAGGGCCTTGCCCACATTGCGGCGGCGCCGTTCATCCTCGATTGCCAGGTTCTCCGTCATCTGCGCGCGGTCGGTCTCGGTCAGCCCGGCCATGGTGTGCAGCCGCTCGCGCTGCCCGGCCAGAAAGGCGCGCAGATCATTCAGGACCGTCTGGCGATAGGGTTCGGCATGATCGGTGACCAACGCTTGCGCCATCGGCAAAAGCTCCGCCTCGATCAGCGCTGAAAACTCATCGGCATAGGCATCGTAGCTGCGCCGCCGACGCCACCAGCGCGACCACCAGGCGCCCTTGATATCCAGCGCAATCGTCTGGCCCAGGATCACCGGAGGCGGGGGGGCCACAACTTGCGGCGGATCGAGGTCAAAGCAGGCCTCGGGTAGGCGGAAGGTTTCCACCATCTGCCCCTTGATCCGGCGTGCGGCATCATCGAATGCGGCCTCTGCGGCGCGGGCCGCCTTGCTGGCAAAGACCTGATATCCGGTTCGCAAAAGCAACCGCAACCCGGCGGGATCGTAGGTCCAGACCTCGTTTTCGCCGTAGGTTTCCAGATGCGAGATCAGCCCGGTTGTGGCGCGCCCGAGAAATGTCTGACGGGCAGAGGTCAACCGATCCTCCAACGCGGCGTTCAGCGTTTCCATCTGCTGGCTCAACGCAGCCTCGGCGCGGGCGGCGAAGGCGTCGTATTCGGCCAGGACCTTTGCCTGATCGACAGGGCGCAGCGCCTGATCGCCAACCTGCCGCGCCGCAACGCGGGAGGTCACGGACAGCCCATGGCCGATATTGCGCGCCCGAACCGATAGGCGGTTCACGGCATCGGCGCCGTCCCCTTCTCCGATCCGCCGCGCGATCGCGGCCCCCAAGGCAGGCAGGCCCGAGAGCGCCCATACCATCGCTTCGACGCTGGTTTCCTCCAGGCCCTGGCGAACCTCATGTTCAGCCATCTTCACCAGAGTGTCGGCGCTGGCGCGGTTCATCCGTTCGAGATTGCCCTGCAAGCCGGTCATCGCCCAAAGCGCGCTGCCAAAAATAATCTCGGCATCGACCGGCCCGTTTTGTGCCTTCAATGTTGCCTGGATCGAGGCGTGGATTTCCGGGATGTCGCGGGCCGGATCCTCAAGCTCATCCACACGATTGACGAAGATGATCACCTGGCGAGAGGGGATGTTTGCGATCAACCGGATCAGAGCCATATCCACGGTCGACAGCGCCTGATGCGCCGACAGGACCACCACGCAGAGACGGCTGGCGCGGATCGCATTCACCGTGATCTGTTCGCGTACCATGAATGTGTCGTTCACACCGGGGGTGTCGCGGATGCAAAGCGGCATCGCCAGGTCGGTCTGGCGCAGAAACAGATCCGCGGACCGGGTCACATCGGCAAAGCGGCCCTGGCTGGCCTCAACGCCGTCGTCCTCGGTTTCATCACCGAGGCAGACATAGCGTTCAACCAATTCCGGATCGACATAGCCATAAGCGTGCTCTTGGCCCAACAGCATCTCGAACTTGTCGCCCAGCCGCCGCTTGGACGTGGCGCGCATCTTTTCCAGCTGCGCACGCACCTTCTCCAGCTCTTGATCGGCGCCGGCACGGCGGGCCAATTCGCCAACGCGGCCACCTTTCTGCAGCAGCGTGGCCCATTCCTCTTCGCTGAAAAAACGGAACTTGGCCTGTTCACCACCTTCGCGGATGCCGGGTGACAGATGGATCGAGGTGACGACGGAGGTCCACGGGTTGATATCGGCGGGCAACAGTCCGGGGCGCCCGATCATGGCGTTGACCAAGCTGGTTTTCCCGGCCTTCACCTGGCCGATCATCGTCACACTGGGTTCCACACGCCGCAACTCGCGGCGCAGGGCGCGCGCGTCTTCCTCCGCTGCGGCGTCCCCGGCTTCGGTCAGATGCGCCAGGGCGGCATCCAATGATGCCAGTTGATCGGCAATCGGCGCCAGGTCACGGTAGGCATGGGACAGCAGCCCAGGCTTTACGGCAGGCATATCCTCCGCAGAGCGTACCTCCGCAGGCTGGCTCGCGGTAATGTCACATTCATAGGCCATGTCATGTCCTTGGCGATTGGGCGGTCGCGTTACGCAACCAGGGCGTCTTCGAATTCTTCCCTGATTTGGGTTAACAATTGTGCTGCATCGCGGGCCTGATCTTCACCGGCCTCGATTTGCAGCAACACGGCCGTGTCGCAGGCATCCTCGACCCGGCGCATCAGGCGGCGCGCGGCGGCGGTTGTGTCGGGCCAGCGCACGGCACGGTCGCGCAGCCCTTCGGTCGTCTCGACGCAGTGGGACAGAACCATATGCGGCCAATCCTCACCCGGTTCCCAATCGAGCAACTCGATCAGGGCACGGGCACGACGGCGCAGGAACAGCATCGGCTCAGAGATGGCATCGACCAATTCCGGCGGCGGGGGTGCCGGGCTGCGCGTATCGTCGGCCAGGTCGGCAAACAGATCATCGGTGGTAAGCTCGGCGTCGGGTTGCGGCGCGGGATCTGTCGGTGCGGCATCGTCCGGCAATAGATGAGCGAAGCGATGCAGGAACAACTCGGCCGCATCAATGTCATGGCGCTGCGCCTCGCTGATATCATTCAGCAATTGCGTCATCAGGCGCGAGATCTGCCACTGGCTTTCGGCTGGATCATGGGGATCGGTGCGGAACACACCATCAAAGCCCACCTCCCGGGGCAGCCCATCACCCGGACCACCGCCGGTCAGCACGGCAAAGGCATGATAGCTCAGCCGTTCTGGCGCGTTCAGCCACATCTGCGCATCGGCGCCGGTGAAAAACGGCGCGCACCAGATGGCGACTTCCGAGCGTTTTGCGGCCCAGTTCAGCGCAGCACGCTGTTCGAACGCATCGGTGCCAAGCGGCACCAGCAGAACCGACATCGTCTCCAGCGCCTCGATCGGCACTTCCAGATCCATATAGATCGGGCCCTCATCCATCAGCGCCATACTGGGCCATCCGGCGCGGGTGACCTTGCTGCCATCTTCCAAGGTGGCGCGCAGGCGCGGCGTGGCGCGGTAGCTGAGCTCGAGCGTGGGGATCACGTCGGCCTCGGCAGGCAGCACCTCGTGCAGCAGCATACATTGCAGCAACCACAGCCCGTCTTCGGGGTAGGGCGACAGGATCGAGACCCGGGCGGGGTTCTGCAGCGCATCCAGCAATCGGGCGCCGCTGGCATATTCGCTCGCCGGTAGGGACGGAACGGTCAACAAAGCCTCAAGCCGGGCCTGGATCATATGGCGTGGCAGGGATGCGGCCATGGCGTTATCCTCCCACCCGGCGCGGCAGCATCCAGGCAAAGGCGCGGGCCAGTGGGCCGGGTTTGTGCACGGTGGGCGCGGCGGTAACCAGCTCCGGTACGTTACGCTCGGTTTTGATCACGATGATCGAGGTATTGTCCTGATGCGGATCACCTGCATCGGCGACCGCTGCGATCAGGTCTTTCGACAGGCTCCGGCTATCGGCCCCCGCACCGTTGCGCAGGATCTCGGTGATCAGCCCGTGAGCCAGAACATCGATCCCATCGCTGGCCACCAGGATCACATCGTCAGGGCGCAATTGAAACGGTTTGGGTGGGCAATCCACCTCGGCCAATTCGTCGCCCATTACCGCGGAGGTCAAGCAATTACGCTGTGGATGATCCTCGGCCGTGCGCGCATCCATCATGCCCTTGGCGACCATCAACTCGATCTGCTTGGCCATCGAATGCACGTCATTCAGACGCGACAGCGCCCCGTCGCGGAACAGGTAGAGCGCGCTATCACCCACCGAAATCCAGAAGAGTTGATCATCCAGCACCGCGGTCGCGATGACGGTACCGCCCATGCCATGGCGGTTCGGGCTGGCTTCCACATGGGCGCGCAGACTATCATTGGCCACGTTGACCGCATGGCGCAGCAACAGGGGCATATCGGGCGCCAGATCCTTGGGCTCACGGCCCCGAAGCGTCAGTTCGGCAAAGACCTCCGACACGATGATCCGGCTGGCCAGATCGCCCGCCGCATGGCCGCCCATCCCGTCCGATAGAACCGCAAAGCCCAGATCTGAGCCGTCGGGAAAGGCCACGGCCAACGCATCTTCCTGACGCTCTCGTTCGCCAAGCGACAGGGCAGAGGCGACGTTCAACGTCAAATCGCTCGGATTACCCATAATGGCCACCCTCCGCATCTTCCAATGCCTCAGCAGGCCAGGTGAAATCCGCGCCGC
The DNA here is from genome assembly GCF_037544085.1 of Gymnodinialimonas mytili. Lineage (NCBI taxonomy): Bacteria > Pseudomonadati > Pseudomonadota > Alphaproteobacteria > Rhodobacterales > Paracoccaceae > Gymnodinialimonas > Gymnodinialimonas mytili. The sequence continues at coordinate 257,835 of NZ_JBBIFW010000001.1, read as the reverse complement.
ACAATGCGACGAAGCGAAGGGTCGTCTTGCCGATGCGGATCAGGTCGCCATCCAGCAGCTCTTCGGTCGACAAGACCGGTTGATTGTTGCGGCGCACGACATTGGACTTGCTGCCATGGCCCAGGAAAAAGCGGTTCTGTTCCAGATCGTAAGCCACCGCCGCATGGTTTTGGCGCGAGATCGAGGTATCGCCGAAATCGAGACAGATATCCTGATCGCTGCCCCGACCGATGGCCGAGACCGAGGTTGTGACGGCAAAAAACGCGCCCAGGCCGGGTCCATCGGTGACCACCAGCCATCCCGCTGGAAACCGGGGAAGGCGGGCTTGCGCATGGGCGGCGTGGTCCAACGCGTCGCCTTGGGCCGCATCGGCGTGGAACCCCAGGATGCGTGTCTTGGCCGGATTGCCGCTGACATGGCTGGGCCCTGGATGGTGGGGCGGGGCGCTGGGATGGCCATAATCTTCATAGCCATGGTCACGCGCCATCGGGGCACGATCATAGGAGGCCCCGAATTGCCGCGGCTGGCGCGGTTGGGTGTCCTCTGGATGCGGCGAGGTCGCATAGCGCGGCTGGCTCGGCGGGGCGACCGGGTTGCGCAACACCAAAGGCTCGGATGCGGGCGGCGCGTCATGGTAGTGCCCTTCGGACAGGCGCCGCGGCGCCTGTGGATGGGAGATCGGGCGCGGCTCGCTGTTTTGGTGCGCCGCGGCATAGGCTGCCGTTTGCGCATCGATCTCTGGGTTTGGCCGGGCCCCACTTTCATCGGCCTCCAGATCCCAGATCTGCCGCCGGGGGCGTGAAACGACGCGATTGTGGTTCGGCGCTCGGGGGTCAGAAACCGCATGGCGCGCCTGACCCGTGCCGATGGCGCGCGGCTCGCTGTTGCGTGCGGCGCCGTCGGCCTCAGGCTCTTCCGGCCCGGGTAGGGGCCGCATTCGGACATTTAGATCGCGCGGAGGTCTCATGGCTTCGCCTCGGTGTCAGATGTTGTAGGTGCAGAGTTCGATGTCGGGATGCGCAGGGGTTGATCTGCGCGTGCGCCCGCCCTTGGGCGCACAGTGTCATCCAACGCCCGGCTGACCGGGCGCGGGGTCTCAGCCGGCGCGTCCGATCTGACGGCTGCGGTCGGCCGGGGGCGACGTGGCATCACCCGGGTTTTGGGTGCCGGAGCGGCACTGGGCATGTCGTCATCGGACCGCTCGTCGTCTCCGATCAAATCGGGTGAGGACAGCGCCCGGGCCAGATCACTCATCTGCGGCGCATCTTTGGCGGGCGCGGCTTTTTCAGGCTTGGGTTTTGCCGCCGCCATCTGAGCCTTGGCCGCACCGCCAGCAGCCTCGAATTCCGTGCGGAATTCCGCAACCAATCGGGCGATACGCGCCTCAAGCGCCTCATCTTGTTCGGCCTCGTCCAGAAGGGCCTGCTGTCGCCGTTCCAGGTCGATCGAGTTGCGCCACTCGGCGGCAGAGCCCAGACGATCCTTGGGAAAAATGCTCAGACACGCGTTGATCGCGCCGATGAAATGGTCGTCATAGCCTTGGCCCGGCTCCAGCAAGACCAGCGGATCCGGCAAATCCCGCGCGGCGGCTGCCATCCTGTTGTGACTGGAGGGCGGCGCGGTGCGGCTGACCACATGGTAGAACGTCGCCGCCAAGGCATAGAGATCGCTGGAATAATCCTGATCGCTGCCGGTCAGGTAGAATTCCTGGGGCGAGTAGCCGTCTTTCACCGTCAGGATCTTCGACAGAGCGCGGCTGACCCGCGTGGCATCCTGGCGGGCGGCGCCAAAATCGATCAAGACCGGCAGATTGTCGGAGTCGATTAGAATATTATCGGGTGAGATATCGCGGTGCAGGATATCGTTGCTGTGGATGTAGCCCACCGCTTCGAGGATCTCGAGAAGCAGCTTTTTCACCGCATCGGGTGTCAGGCGGTCCGGATCGTTTTCGATCAAATCCAGCAGTGTTTGCCCCTCGACCAGATCCATCGCCATATAGGCGGTTCCATTGTCGCGGAAGAACTGATGCACACCGACGATATAAGGGTGTCGCAAGCCCGCAAGCGCGGTGGCCTCTTTCTCGAACAATTCCAGGATGGCGTCGAATTCCGCCTCGCTGCTGCGCGAGCGGGGGCGCACCTGGGTATCGGCCCGACAGCAGAGCGCACCGGGGAAGCACTCCTTGATCACAACACGGCGCCCCAAACTGTCACGGGCGGCATAGGTGATCCCGAAGCCGCCGGAATTCAGGTAGCGGTCAATGGTGTACTGCCCGCCGCACAGCTGCCAGCCGGCTGGAAGTTCGTCGCCATAAGATGTCATCGCGCCTGGTGCCATTTGCTCAATCGGTGTGCTCAATCGACTTATGTCCGCAGGTCCCATATGTCGGGTGACAGCGGGGCGTGCGGGTACTTTTATTGCGGTCTCAATTGGCGCTCAGAATGTGTCACAATCGTGCAAATCGACGGCACCAGAGGCGTCGTTTGCCAAGTGTTTTCATTGAAATTCTTCGAGATTTTCGACAATTGCAGCTGCAACTTGTAGGGAATTTTCGTCTTGTTTTGTTGGGCCGAAGGGCCATGAGTTAAGGCTGTCTAGTTTAATTTACAGTTGACGTGTCAATAAACTATGACATGCTATTGCCTGACACGTGGACCGCCCAAGTCAGGCCTGATCTGCCAGGTGATCCCCCTGTCGCTCATCGGCCCGCGACATGTCTATCCGGGCTCAAATGTGAAGGAAGAGGGAGGAACATCATGTCTGATGATCCCGATAAAGTCTGGCCCACCGGCCTGACCCTCAGTGAGGCCGAAGAGGTGCATAGCTACCTCATCGACGGCACCCGCGTCTTTGGGGGGATCGCTTTGGTCGCCCATTTCCTAGTCGCTGTTGCCACGCCTTGGTTGGGCTAGGGAGGAGCTTGATCGAATGAACAATTCAAAGATCTGGCTTGTCGTTAAGCCTACCGTTGGCGTGCCGCTGTTTTTGTCAGCGGTCGCTGTTGGGTCCTTTGCGGTCCATGTTGCCGTTCTTAGCAACACCACCTGGGTGGCCGATTTCCTGTCTGGGCAGGAACTTGGATCAGGACAGGCGGCGCTTGCGACGGAGGCCAACGTGTTGCCCGCCAGTGCCGATGGCGCTGCGCAATTGCCCATGTATCTCGATGCCGCTGCCTCCGATGGGGCGGTTGTGATCTTGCCCGATGGGCGGACCGCGCGGCTTGTCATCGATGACCCGGTGACGCTGGCCTCGGCACGAGCTCTCGTACCAACCGACACGGCGCGCGAATAGCGCCGCGTTCTGCACGACCGGGGGAAAGAGGCGGCAATCGCGCGCTTCTTGACCCGGCCGGTCGTTCCACTGACGTTCTTTGGCGGACCTGACGATTTCACAATGGGCCAATTCCGCACCAATATCCTACACCGTTTGACCCGCGTTGCGCCTCGCTACTTGCCGTTTGCCGATGTCGCGAGTGAGACAGCGCCGCTTTCGCGCCTGTTGCGTCTGTCGCTGTTTCAAGTCTCGGTCGGTATGGCGTTGGTGTTGTTGGTGGGCACGTTAAACCGGGTGATGATCGTCGAGCTCGACGTGCCCGCGTCGCTGGTTGCCGTGATGCTGGCCTTGCCGTTGGTTTTTGCACCTTTCCGGGCGCTGATTGGCTTCAAATCTGACCAACACCGGTCCGCCCTGGGCTGGCGCCGTGTGCCCTATATTTGGAAAGGCACGATGCTGCAATTCGGCGGATTTGCCATCATGCCCTTCGCGTTGTTGGTCCTGTCGGGTTACGCTGAAAGCGCCGATGCGCCGCTCTGGATTGGCCATTCCTCGGCGGCCTTGGCATTCCTGTTAGTGGGCGCGGGCGTGCACACGGTTCAGACCGTGGGTCTGGCCCTGGCCACGGATCTGGTGGATGTCGAAGATCAGCCCAAAGTCGTGGGCTTGATGTATGTGATGCTGCTGGTCGGAATGATCGTCAGCGCATTGGTTTTCGGCTGGCTGCTCAGCGACTACACGCCGGGCCGCTTGGTGCAGGTGGTCCAAGGCGCGGCGGTCGTCACCATCGTCTTGAACCTGATCGCGCTGTGGAAGCAGGAACCGCGCGACCGGGCGCGCGCCGCCAATCCCCCACCGGTGGAGGCCTTCTCGCAAGCCTGGTCGGTGTTCTCCGCCCGCGCGGGCACAATGCGCCTGCTGATCGTCATCGCCCTGGGCACCATGGCCTATGGTATGGCCGAGGTCTTGCTGGAGCCCTATGGCGGGCAGGTCCTGCAAATGAGTGTCGCCATGACAACCCGGTTGACCGCGGTGTTGGCCGCAGGCGGGTTGATCGGGTTTGCCATCGCAAGCCGCGTGTTGTTGCGCGGGGCGGAGCCGCTGAGGGTCGCCACCGCCGGGGCCGCCATCGGCGTGCCCGCCTTTCTGGCCATTGCCGCTGCGGCGCAGCTGGGCGGCATTGCATTGTTTACGCTTGGGACCTTTGTCAGCGGCATCGGCGCGGGCCTGTTTGGCCATGGCACGTTGACGGCAACGATGCGCCGCGCCCCACGCGCCCAGATCGGCCTGGCCCTAGGGGCCTGGGGCGCTGTGCAGGCCACCGCAGCGGGGATCGCCATTGCGGCGGGCGGCATTGTGCGCGATGTGCTCCTCGCGCTGCCCCAGACGACAGAGCCAGCCGCAGCCTATGTGCCGGTTTTCTTGGCAGAGGCGTTGCTGTTGGTCGCCGCTTTATGGGCGATTTGGCGCTTGAATGGGCGCTCCTCTCGAAAATCTGATCCGCAACCCTATCGTCATTCTTTAGAAACGCCTGATGTGTAGACCATCATTGCCGCGCATTATTTGCTAGGAGGCCCCCATGACCACCCTTGTCACTCGTCTCTATGATGATCCCGCCCATGCTGATGCGGTTGTTGCAAATCTGAAAGAGGCTGGCTTTCCCAACAACTGCATGGATGTGATCGCGCAAGCCTCGGGCGCCTCGGCCCAGGATCGGATCACAAATGCCGGTGTGCCAGAGGCGACGGCGCAGCAATATGCCCAACATCTGACCTCCGATCGCGCGCTTTTGGTGGTGCGTGCGCCGTTTGTGCCGTTCGGGGCTGCGCGCCGGGCGATTGAGCTGGCCGATGAACGCCCTGCCGTCGATGCGGGCGTGGCCAATGAAAACGTTAACCTTCCAGACGCGCCGAAAAGCGAGTATTTCCTGTCGGTTTTCGGATCGCATCGGCTGTTCCTGACGAACCGTTACGAAGTGCGCCAAGGCACGACGCCCCGCGGATTCTCCCATGCATTTGGCATTCCGCTGTTGTCGCAGAAAGGCAAGCGTATGCGGCCTGCGGTGATCCAGCGCGGTCCGATCTTTCGGATGAAGCCGCTGAGCCATAAGCGGACGACAAGCAATTTGCTGATTGACCGGTTTTTCGCGACGTTCGCGCTGCCGCATCTTTGGCACCGCAAACCGCCCCGGCAAACCCGTCATTCTCGGATCACGAATTAGACCTTGTCGCGGTGATAGGTCAGCGCCATCGCTGCGATTTGCTGAAACGCGACGTCCGGGAAGGGGCCGTCTTTCGGCATCTGCACCGCGCGGTTCCCGGAATAGGTGAAATCATCGGGAAACTGGCTGCGGTACCGGTCGATCAGATTGGTGCCGCAATGGACGTACAGCGTCGGTCGGCCGTCCGACACGCCCAGTCGTAGAGTCGTCCCCGCGCGCTTTGCGGGCAGATAGGCGGGCTGACCCCATTTCAGCGTTTCGGTGAGCGGCCCGGTCCCGGTCGCCTTGGCCGCGGCGAAGATCAGATCGCGCATGTGAAGCAGTTGCTCGCGGCTCATATCGGGCAAAGCGGCCTCAATCTCGGCGGTCATGGCGTGGGGCATGGCTTAGGCTATCGCATCCGGTCGGATTTGGAACAAGACCTGAGCCGCGCCAAAACGCATCACCTCAGCATAAGGGCGCAGGCCAAGACGCGTGAGAAGGCGGATAGAGCGCCTATTCGCCGCCTGGGTTTCGGCGATAATGCGTGGCAGGGCCAGTTGCTGAAATCCATATGCAAGCGCCGTTCGCCCTGCGTCAAAGGCAAAGCCCTTGCCCCAATGATCCGGCGCGAATTGGTAGGACAGTTCGATGTCCTCTCCATTTTTGTGACGGGTCAGTGAGATAAGGCCCAATGGGCTGAATCCGGTGCTTTCGACGATCCAGATACGCTCTCCCTCATCGGGCAGCACGGCGTTCCGGGACGCGACCGACAGGCTTTCGTCAGGCAAAGGCCCGCCGAGGAACTGCCGCACCGCAGGATCTTTGAGGAGGCGCCCGGCAAACGTCGCATCCGTTGCGGATGCTGGACGCAGGAGAAGCCCCTTCGCGGTTTTAATGCTCTTAACCAACTCGTGCCCTTTTCCACATCGCAAACACGGCGACACTACAGAACAGCTCCATCGGCATATATCGAAACCGCGAGCGCATTGACCTATACCCGACTGAACCGCGCAGGCTTTGGAGAGTTCATGCGGGATAAGGTTGTGCGATCTCGCCCTGCATATTCGCGCGAACGGGGTCTATCTGTCGGCTTGGGCGGGGCAACGAGAGGGGTCAGCCCGACACCCGATCTCGCAACACTTTCGCCATCCGCCTGTAGGCGGCGCGGTGTCGGTTTCGCAGATGCATGGCCACAAAAACCGGCTGAGCGATCTTCGGGGCGTTTGCCACGGCGCGCGCGGCGCCATCGGTGATCAGCGTATCGGCCATGTTGACCGGCAGATACGTCGTGCCGCCCAAGGCCTGCAGCAACCCACGAACCGCTGCCGCCTGGCCGCTGGAGACCGAACCTTCGGACAGGCCGGGTAGCATCGTGGCATGGGTCTGCGCAAAAGCGGGGGAGTAGTTCGGCAGAATATAATCGACAGGGGCCACCTGGCTGAGCTCCTCGACCTTGGTCGACACCATGCGGTAGCCCACATCGCCCATGCTTTCGAAATACAGATCGGGGGAGGGGCGGGGCGAAAACACGACGCCCAAATCCAGCGCGCCGCTTTCCAGATCGCGGCACATCTGGCCGCTGTAATGCCCCTCCACATAGAACCCGCAATCAGGCAGGGCGCTGCGCAAAGCGGCCAGCCAATCGGCCACATGATTGTCCAGCAGATCGTGCTGGATCCCGATGCGCAACATCACCGCGGCGCCATATGGTTTGACATCGGCCTGCGCATCCGCCCAGGCCCGACGCAGCACACGGGCATGCACCTCGAACCGAAGCGCCGCTGTGGTCGGCTGCGTGCCCGCGCGTGAGCGGTCAAACAGGCGTTCGCCCAGGGCTTTCTCCAACGCACGGACACGGCCCGAAATGGTTGATTGCGTCACGGCCAACCGTTCGGCGGTCCGGTTGAAGCTCCGCGTGTCAAGGAGGTCGAGGAAGGTTTCCACTTGGTCAATCTGCATGTGGTCGTGTCCTAATCGGTTTTGCCGATCAAATCAGATGTGACATACAAATTGAAGATGTAACGACCCTACGTAATACTGTCATATTAAGACATGTTAAGAGTCGCGCGCACCGGACCGCTGCGACCTTATAGCGGAGGGTTAAGCACATGGCGGATCTACCAAGCACGGCACGGGTTGTGATCATCGGGGGCGGGGCCGTGGGCACATCGACCCTGTACCATCTGGCGATGGGCGGTTGGACCGATTGTGTCTTGCTGGAAAAGAATGAGTTGACCGCCGGGTCCACCTGGCACGCTGCGGGCAATTGCCCGAATTTCTCGACCTCCTGGGCGGTGCTGAACATGCAGCGCTACTCGCTTGAGATGTATCGCGGGCTGGCCGACAAGGTCGATTACCCGATGAACTACCACGTGACCGGTGCGCTTCGCCTGGGCCATTCCAAAGAGCGCAGGCAGGAATTCGAACGCGTGATGGGCATGGCCCAGTACCAGGGCCTTGAGATGAACATGCTGACCATGGAAGAGACGAAGGAGATGTATCCCTTCATCGAGACCCATGATCTGTCAGCCGTGCTTTGGGATCCGCTGGATGGCGATATCGACCCCGCGCAGCTGACCCAGGCCATGGCGAAAGGCGCGCGCGATCTGGGCGCGCAGATCCACCGCTTCACCCCCGCTACGGGTGTGCGCCGCGAAAACGGCGAATGGATCGTGGAGACCGAGAAGGGTGAGATCCGCTGCGAATACGTGGTGAATGCCGCTGGGTATTATGCGCAGCGCGTGGGTGAGTGGTTCAAACCCCATGGCGGGCGCACCGTGCCGATGGTGGTGATGTCCCACCAATACTTCCTGACCGAGGAAATCCCCGCGGTGAAGGAATGGACCGAAGCCAATGGCCGCAAGCTGCCGATGATCCGCGATGTCGATAGCTCTTACTACCTCCGGCAGGACAAGCACGGCCTGAACCTTGGCCCTTACGAGATGAATTGCAAGGCCCATTGGGTCACGCCCGACGATCCGATGCCCGAGGATTTCAGCTTCCAGCTTTACCCCGACGATCTGGACCGGCTGGAATGGTATATCGAAGACGCGATGGAGCGGGTGCCGCTTCTGGGTGAGGGCGGTGTGGGCCGCAACATCAACGGCCCGATCCCTTATGCGCCCGATGGTCTGCCGATGATCGGACCGATGCCGGGCGTTGAGAACGCATTCGAAGCGCATTCCTTTACCTTCGGAATTGTGCAAGCCGGGGGTGCGGGCAAGACGCTCAGCGAATGGATCATGCACGGCCAGACCGAATGGGACATGTGGGCCGTCGATCCGCGTCGCTACACCGACTACGCGGACCACGATTATTGCCTGGACAAGGCGCTGGAGACCTATGGCCACGAATACGGGATGCATTTCCCGTGGAAATCCTGGCCTGCCGGGCGCGACAAGAAATTGTCGCCCAACCACGCCAAGGTGTTGGAGCTGGGCGGCCAGATGGGCAGCTTCGGCGGCTGGGAACGCGCGAACTACTTCGCGAAAGACGGCGACGATACCTCCATCGAGGCGACAGAAACCTGGGGCCGCGCCGGGCCTTGGGAACAACGGGTGCGCGAGGAATGCGAAGCGGTGCGCGACGGCGTCGGCGTGCTGGATCTGCCGGGCTTTAGCCGGTTTGAGTTGTCCGGCGAGGGCGCGGCGGAATGGCTGCGTGGTCGCATTGCAGGCGCGCTGCCCAAGATTGGCCGCATGAACCTGGGCTATTTCCCCGACACACGCGGCCGCATTCTGACCGAGATGTCGCTGATCCGGAAAGGTGAAGATGAGTTCACGCTGATCACTGCGGCCCCTGCGCAATGGCATGATTACGAGGTGCTGTGGCGCGATGGCCTGCCCGATGGTGTCAGTCTGACCGACCATACGACCGACGTGACCACGCTGATCGTGACCGGCCCGAAGGCCCGCGATTTGATGGAGAAGATCGGCACCGACGCGGATTTGTCCCTGGGCTGGCTGACCCATCAGGATGCGACGGTTGCGGGCCATCCCGCGCGCCTTTTCCGGGTGTCCTTCGCAGGCGAGCTTGGCTGGGAAATCCACGCGCCTTTCGACGTGATGCCCATGATCTACGAGGCTGTGCTGGCCGCAGGCGCCACGCCGTTTGGGATGTTCGCCTTGAACGCGCTCCGCATCGAAAAGGGCTACCGCGCGTGGAAGGGTGATCTCAGCACCGATTACACGCTGCTGGAAGGCGGGATGGAGCGGTTCATCAAGTTCGACAAGCCGCAGGATTTCCCCGGAAAGGCGGCGCTTCTGTCCGAAAAACAGCGCGGCGTGCAGAAGCGCTTCGTGACACTGAAGGTCGATGCCGGCGATGCCGATGCGCCTTACATGTCGACCATCACCAGGGACGGCACCGTTGTCGGCGAAACCACCTCGGGCGCCTGGGGTTACCGCGTGGGCCATTCCGTGGCGCTGGCCATGGTCCGCTCCGATTGCGCTGAGCCGGGCACCGAGTTGGACGTCAATATCTATGGCGAGGTCTGCAAGGCCACCGTCCAACCCGATGCCCCGCTTTGGGATCCTGCAAACGAACGGATCCGCGCGTGACATCGGCGCCCTTGTTCCGGGCGCAGCTATCTGGACGGGCCGAGATTGATCTGGAGATCCGGCGCGCTGAGATCGGTTTGTTTCGGAACGAGGGTGCGACATTTACCGCCGGGATCTGGCTGGAGGCCACGCAGCCCGGCATGACGTTGGACGACCGCGGCGACAAAAACTGGGATGCACCCGTCGCGCTCGACCTTAATCTCGGCGAGATCGGCACACCTGATGCCTCAGGGGCATTCGCCCCCAAACGCCGCGAGCAAGCGGTGTCGCCGACCCCTGACGACGGGTTTTTCTATTATTGGGATCATACGGCCTTCGTAGCGCTCGATTGGCACCTGACGACGTCGGGTGCGGGTCAGTTCCATATCAATATGACCTGCAAAAGTGCCGAAGGACACAGCGTAACCTGTGCCACCGAGATGCGGGGTATGACCGTGCATTTGGCACATTTCACCCCCACGGATCGGGCCCTTTTGCCGGTGCTGTTTGCGCGATCCGTCGAAGAGATCAAGGTCAAGCGACAAAGCAGTGGTGCTTTGTTGGCGCGCTGGCCGGAGCCTCCTAGGTGAGCGCGGTCACCCTTCTTGATGGCGGCATGGGCCAAGAGCTCGTCGCGCGATCCGGTTTGCCGCCGACGCCGCTCTGGTCCACGGATGTGATGCGCCAACAGCCACAATTGGTGCGCGAGATCCATGCGGATTTTTTCGCCGCCGGGGCGCAGATTGCCACGACCAACACCTATGCGATCCACCGTGATCGGCTGGTGCGCGCGAGGCTGGAGGATCAATTCGAGGCGCTGCACCATTTGGCCATCGACCAAGCCATCGCCGCGCGGGAGGCGTTTGGATCGGGCCGTGTCGCCGGGGCGATTGGCCCCCTCGGCGCGTCCTATCGCGCCGATGTGCACCCGGACCATATTGCAGCCGTCGCGCTTTATGCCGAGGTCGCGGCAATCCTCGCCCCGCGTTGCGATCTGTTGATTGCCGAGACCATCGCCTCGGTTGCGCAAACGCGATCCCTGGTCGAGGCCGTGCTGCCGTTGAACCTGCCGGTCTGGTTCGCCTTCACCGTCGATGACACCGACGGTTCCCGCTTGCGCTCGGGCGAGCCTTTGGCCGAGGCCGTGGCGATCTCAGACGGGGCAACGGCTGTGCTGGCCAATTGTTCCGCGCCCGAGGCGATGCCCGCGGCGCTTGAGGTTTTGGGCCGTGGCCGTGCGCCGTTCGGGGCTTATGCCAACGCCTTCACGCAGATCACCAATGATTTTCTCGCCGACGCCTCCACCGTCGATGCGCTGAGCGCGCGCCGCGATATGGGGCCGCAGATCTATGCCGACCATGTCGCCCGATGGATCGCCCAAGGCGCCACCATTGTCGGTGGCTGTTGCGAGGTCGGTCCCGCCCATATCGCCGCCATTGCCGCCCAATTGAAGGAGGCCGCATGACCGACCTGAAACGCCCCCTGCGCCCGCCCGATTGGTTCGATACGCATCGGGGCCATGTCCGCCCTGATCTGGCGACGGCCCGCGCCGCCTATGAAGTGGCGCTGGGCCAAGTGCCCCGTTGGGCGCATATCGCCCTGCATGCCCGGAATTGGTTGGTCCGACGGGCAGGGCTAAAAACACCCGATATGGGCCAGGGCATGGCGGATTTGCCCGTCGTGGCCGAGACCGACAGCCGCTATGAGCTGGGCCTTGAAGACCGCCATCTAACCTTCACCATCGAAACTCGCCACACCGACGGCATGGCCGAGGTGACCACGCGGATCTGGTTCAATCATTGGACCGGGCGTGTCTATCTGGCGCTGGTTCTGATCCCCCACAAATTGATTTTGCGCAGCGCGCTCAGGAGGTTGGCATGAGCACGATATCACGACACCAGAAGTTCGCGGATCTGCACGGGGCAGGGTGCTTTGTGATGCCCAATCCGTGGGATATGGGCAGCGCGCGGATGATGACGGCGATGGGGGCGGTGGCGCTGGCCACGACCTCAGCGGGTCACGCGTTCACGATGGGGCGGCCCGATCTGGGGCAATTGACCCGGGACGAGGCGCTGGATCACGCGGCCCAGATCGTATCGGCGACGCATCTGCCGGTCTCGGGTGATCTGGAAAACGGCTTTGGCGATGCGCCAGAGGAGGTGGCGCTGACCATCCGCATGGCGGCCGAGGCCGGACTGTCGGGCTGCGGGATCGAAGACATGTCCTACAGCGACGGGGTTTCGCCCTATCCGTTCGAACTGGCGGTGGAGCGGATCCGCGCCGCGGTCGATGCCGTCCGGGGTCTGGGTCGGCCCTTCGTGCTGACCGCGCGGGCCGATGGGGTGATGAATGGTGTCTACGATTTGGCCGAAGGTATTCGCCGATTGCAGGCGTTTGAGGCTGCCGGGGCAGGATGCCTCTATCTGCCCGTCCCGCCGGGCCAGGCGGAACTCGCCCAGGTTTTGTCCAGCGTCGCCGCGCCCGTCAATGCGCTGGCCGCGGGCCGGTTGCGGGATCTGCGCGTCGCGGATCTGGCTGCGATGGGCGTGCGCCGGATCTCTGCCGGCAGCCAAATCGCGCGGGTGACCCATGCTGCTTTGCGCGACGCGGTCGAGGCTGTGATGGCCGGTGATCTTGGCGCTTTGAAGGCGGCGGCACCAGGCGATGAGATCGATAACCTACTGAAGTTGGGAGGCTTTGATGGTTGACATGATAGAACGCAAGGGCCGCCGCGGCGGCGGACGTGCGGCGCGGGTTGCGGCGCGCGCGGCAAAGCTGCCCGATGAGTTGCGCCCGATCCGACCGGGGATGGAGGGCGGCAGCCTGCGTGTTTTGAGCGAGGCGCAGATCGTCCAGATCCACAATGCCGCGTTGGAGGCCCTGGAGACGATTGGCCTGGCCGATGCGCCGCAATCGGGGATCGAGTTGATGGTGGGTGTTGGCGCGATCCTGGGTGAGGACAGACGCCTGCGCTTTCCGCGCCAGGTGGTGGAAACCGCGCTGGGCCAGGCCGCACGCGATATCACCTTGATGGCGCGTGATCCGGAACACGACCTTCATCTGTCGGGCACAAAGGTGCATTTCGGCACGGCGGGTGCTGCGGTGAATATCGTTGATGTGGTCACAAACACCTATCGCCACTCGATCACGCAAGACCTCTATGATGCGGCGCGGATCACGCAGGAAATGGAGAATGTGCATTTCTTCCAGCGCCCGATGGTCTGCCGCGACATCGAAGACAATCTGGACCTGGATCTGAACACGATCTTTGCCTCGGTTGCGGGCACCACCAAGCATATCGGCACGTCCTTTGCCGATCCGTCCCATGTCGCCCCGTGTCTGGTATTGATCCATAGGCTGGCGGGGGGTGAGGCGGCCTGGCGCGCGCGGCCTTTCATCTCGAACACCAATTGCTTCGTCGTGCCGCCGATGAAATTTGCGACCGAAAGCTGCGAGGTGATGGAGGCCTGTATTCGCGCGGGCATGCCGGTGCTGCTGCTCTCAGCGGGGATGGCGGGCGCGACCGCGCCGTCCACCATTGCGGGTGCGCTGGTGCAATCCACGGCGGAATGCCTGGCGGGTCTGGTCTATGTGAATGCCATCGCACCGGGCCATCCAGCGGTGTTCGGTACCTGGCCCTTCAATCTGGATCTGCGCACCGGTGCGATGTCCATCGGCTCAGGCGAGCAGGCCTTGCTGAGCGCCGCCTGCGCGCAGATGCACCAATTCTATGGGCTGCCGGGCGGGGCGGCCGGTGGCGCCTCGGACGCGAAGATGCCGGATATGCAGGCGGGATGGGAACAGATGTGTTCCAACGTGATGGCGGGGCTATCGGGGTTGAACATGGTCTATGAGGCGGCGGGGATGCATGCCTCGCTTTTGGGGTTCTCGATGGAAAGTCTGATCCTGGCCGATGATCTGATCGGCCAGGCCATGCGGTGCGTGCGCGGCATCGAGGTGACCGAAGAGTCATTGGCGTTGGATCAAATGGCCGAAGTCTGTCTTGGCGGGTCTGGCCATTATCTGGGAACCGATAAGACACTGGCCTTGATGGAGTCGGATTTCGTCTACCCCAAACTCGGCAATCGGATGAGCCCGAAGGAATGGGAACAGGCGGAAAAGCCCGACTTGATGGCCAGCGCGATTGCCCGAAAAGAGGCGATCTTGGCCTCGACCGGCTCCTTGATCGCGCCGGATCTCGAAGCCGAAATACGCGAAAACTATCGCGTCTATTTCACCAGTTGAGCGTTCATGTGCCTTCCGGCGGAGCCCCCGCCACCCCACCCACCCACCCGTGGCGCGGCGCTCTGCCGGAAGGCACGTGAACGGGTATGCTTGACGGGGCGCGCTTGCCGGAGTGTGATCGAGCGATGTGGATCGATGGACTTCAATATTGCAACTGGTCGCGCGGCATTTTTGAACAGATGCGCGCGGGCGGCGTGGATGCCGTGCACGTCACCATAGCGTATCATGAGATGTTTCGCGAAACCGTGCTACAGATCGAACGCTGGAACCGGTACTTTGAAGACCATAGCGATCTGATTTGCCACGCCAAAACCGCCGCAGATATAGGCGAGGCCAAGGCGGCGGGGCGAACGGCGATTGTGTTTGGCGCGCAGAACCCGTCGCCCATGGAGGACGATATCGGCTTGATCGAGATCCTGCATACGCTTGGCCTGCGCTTCATGCAGTTGACTTATAACAACCAATCCCTGCTGGCGACCGGCTGTTACGAGGCCGAGGATCCCGGCCTGACGCGGATGGGTCGTGAGGTGATTGCTGAGATGAACCGGGTGGGGATGGTTGTCGATATGAGCCATTCCGCCGACCGCTCCACCATCGACGCGGCGGAGCATTCCGTGCGGCCCATCGCGATCACCCATGCCAATCCCCATGTCTGGCACGCGGCGCGGCGCAACAAAGCCCCCGAGGTCATCGATGCGGTCGTGTCCGGTGGCGGTATGATGGGCTTTTCGCTCTACCCGCATCATCTGGCGGGCGGCTCGGATTGCACGCTCGACAGCTTTTGCGGGATGGTAGCTGATATGGTGGAGACCCACGGGCTGGCGCATTTCGGGATTGGAAGCGACCTGTGCCAGGATCAACCGGACAGCGTGGTGGAATGGATGCGGGTCGGGCGCTGGACCAAGCGCATTGATTATGGCGAAGGCTCTGCCGCAGCCCCGGGCTTTCCGCCGCAGCCCGATTGGTTCCGCTCCAACGCGGATTTCCCTCGACTGGCTGAAGGCTTGCGCGCGGTCGGATTTGACGCGACCGGCGTGGCCGCGCTGATGGGGGGCAATTGGTTGGACTTCTTCGATAAGAATTTTGGGCCGGCGACATGAAGGATACCGCCGCCCCCGATATCCCGATGCGCGATCCGCAGGTGGTGATGCGCCTTGCACGGATGGGATCGTTTCATCAATCGCGCCTGTCCTTCATGCGCATCCTGCTACGCCGCATGAAGGCGGAGGCCTGGAGCTTTGCGTGCAATGCCTGGCAGATCGATGCGCAGGGTATGGGCCATGCCGTCTACACCGCAAAAGGCCCTGAACGCAGCTATTCCCTGGTTGCCTTTGCCCATGATCTGCCCCCCGATCAGCGCAGTGACCGGGTGATCGCAACCGCCTGGGACGCGACCTTCACGCTGTATGATGGTGTGCCGGATGCGACTGAGATCGCCCGCCTTCGCGCCAATGTGCCCCTGCAGGAGGCGGGCCGGATCACCGAACGCGAGCTGACGCTCAGCCGTGCCAACCGCTCTGTCCGGATGTGGGATCAGGTGGTGCAGGCGTTGGCTGCGGGGCGGCAACCCGACCATGCGCAGGTCGATGAGGTCGGCTATCTGATGCGTACCACGGCGGTCTATGGTTCGGCGAAGTTCGGTGCTGCAGATCGCGCTATGATCGCCGACCGGCCCGAGATGGCCGCGCCGTTTCAGGCTGAGATGCTGAGTGTCTACCTGATCCGGGCTTTCGTTATGGATTTGGTGGAGCATATGGCGCGAGCGCTTAACCCCGAAGCCCCGCGGCTGAGCCCCGATCTGCGCCGCCGCTTCGGGATCGGGAATTCGACCGGGCTTGGTATGGCGCCGTTCTTGATGAACCACCCGCGGCTGATCCACAATTGGATCGCAGCGCGGGAATGGGCGCTGGCGCAGGTCCGGGCATTGCCCGTTGCCTCCGAGGCTGAGATCACGTGCTTCCGGGATGTTGCGGCGCGCGCGGCGGTGAATGCCACCGACTGGGGGTCGGACCATCCGATCCAGCGAGCGAAATTGGCGGATCTACGGGCTGATATGGCGGCGCTGCTGACCCAGTTGGAGGCCACTGATTTGAGGGCAGCGCGCCCTTGGGATCGGCTTTGGTGCTGGGGTGCAGCGCATCTGAGCGTCGAGGGTCAGGAGCAACTCGCCGCGTTGCTGCTGGAACCCTATGGCGGGATCGTGGACCAGGCCGCCGATTGGATGGCCGCCGATGAAACACCCCATAAGATCGACGGCGCGATGGATGTCGCAGACCTCCGCACCCTGATCCAGCGCATTCACCCAGATGCGCTAAGCACGGATTGGACCACGCCAGAAGCCCAAGCGCGGGTCTGGTATGTCTCTGCCGAGAAGCTCGAACCGCGCTTGGGGGAGCGGGCCGAGGAGGATCTGGACGCGTATGCCCAGCCGCTCTGCCCGGCCCGCGATGCGGCGCAGCTTTACGAGGCGCTTAGGGAGGAAACCGGCCCCGTCGCGGCGTTTCTGCTGCACCACCCGGGCCATCGCCACAGCGTGCGCCGCCTGCAAATGGCCGCTACCCATCCCTATGCCGAGATCCGCGACAACACCCTGCATGCCGATATGGCGCCGATAGACCTGCTGCGCGCCAAGCTTAGCTTTTTCGGAACTACGCGGTTTGATCCCCGGTCGGATCGATGGCTGCGCATCACCATGTTCCAGAACGCGCCGTTTCCCGACGAATTGGCCACCGCCGACCCAGATGATTGGAGCTATCCGGCGCCATGAGCCTGGATTGGTCCTTGGGGGAGGTCGAAGCGCTTTCTGCCAAAGCCGCGCGCGGGGCGGGACGGGCCTACGGGGTGGCGCAAGAGGCGGGCTATGCCACCGCTTGGCTCTGTGCACGCGGTTATGACGGGGCAGGGGCCATGGCGGCGTTGCTGCGTGCAACCGAGGGTGTCGCCCATACCGATCTGGGTCCAGAGGTTGCCGGGCCGCTCTGCCCGCTTGTGCTAGGCTGTTTTCTATCGGATGGCGGCGCTTGGCGGGATTGGGCGCGGCCGATCCACGTGCCTCTGATCCTGGCGCCCTTTGTCATCCCTGCGCAGTCGGCGATCATCTTGCAAGCGGGTCAAGCGGGTCTGAAGCTGAGCGCACAGGGCGCATTGATCGGCGCCGATCCCGGATCCGATCCCGTGGAGGTACAGATCTCGTCCTGCGCGCCCTTCGATCCGCAGCCATTGCGCAGCCGCGCCGGGGTCACCCCGGCGGCGCGTGATGCTTTGATGGCGCTGGCCGAGCGCACCTATGCGCCCGCCACAGCGGCAAGCCGCGCCAAAGGGGCAGGCGATGGCGGATCTGCACCACACGCCGACGTGAGCCCGCGAACCGATTAGCTTCCGGTTTCCCGCCACTCGCGCGATGCAGCAAAATCCTTCAAGTTGGCCCGGAGTGTGCTACCAATCGAGCAATGGACCCGTCACCTTGCCGCAAACGGGCCAAACCGACCGCAGAATTTGGGCACGACCCCAAACGCCGTGCCCGCGACGACCAAAAGAGGATGCCCATGGCCAAGAAACCGATCCTGACCGATGATGAGTTGGACGGCGGCTTGCCTGACACTCAGCCTCAGGCGCCCGCCGCCGGCGGCGATGGCGCCACACGGCCCCTGGATGTATCCCCGCCACCGCCCGCCTCGGTCACCCGGCCGTTGGACGCGCCCGCCCCGGACTTGCCGGGTCGCGACGCGTCGGGCCATGCGCGGCCCAAAACACGGATCCATGGCTATATCGCGCCTGAAGCAAGCGCTGCCGCGCCCGCCGCCGAGGTTGCGCCGACGGTCGGCTGGCTGGTCGTCGTTGCAGGCCCCGGCCGCGGCACTTCGGTCTCTCTGGTCTCGGGCATGAACTCCGTCGGGCGCGGTGCCGATTGTCTGGCCCGTGTGGATTTTGGCGATGATACGATCAGCTCTGAACCTCATGCCTTTGTCACCTATGATCACGAAACGCGGCTGTTCCACCTCTCTCATGGCGGCAAGACCAATATCGTGCGTCTGAACGATGCTCCGGTTCTAAGCGCCGAGACGCTCAACCATGGCGACACGATCCGCATCGGCGCGACCGCCATGCGCTTCGTGGCCTTGTGCGGCGCAGATTTCGATTGGTCCGACGCGTGAGCGCGACACAGACCACGGGCGCGGCAGCGGGCGGCTACGACGTGGCCACGGCGCTGTGGCAAGGCAAGCGCCCGTATCAGGAAGACACGCTGCTGGCCGATTTCCATGGTGGGATGGACCGCGGTTTTGCGATCCTTGCCGATGGGATGGGCGGGCACGCCGCCGGTGACCTTGCCTCGCGTCTGGTGGTAATCGATGCTGTCAGCCATTTGAAATTTCTGATGCATGATGGTCCTGCGTTGGAAAAGAACCTTCAGCACGAGCTGAAGATGGCGATTGAAACCGCCAATGACATCCTGAAAGACCGCGCCGCCGAAGACAGCCGCCTGCAGGGTATGGGCGCCACACTCTTGGCTACGGTGATGTTCGAAGACCGGCTCTATTGGGCCTCGGTCGGGGACAGCCCCCTTTACTTGTGGCGCGAGGGGAAACTGCGCCAGCTCAACGAAGACCATTCCATGGCGCCGATCATCGATCAGATGGCCAAATCGGGTGAGATTTCCGCAGAAGAGGCCGAAAACCATCCTGATCGCAATGCGCTGACCTCGGTTCTGATGGGCCGCTTTATTAAATCCATGGATGTGCCCAAGACCGCCACGGTGCTCGACCCCGGCGATGTGCTGATCCAGGCCTCGGACGGGCTGCAGTATTTGGATGACGGCGCAATTGTGGACATCTTGAAGGGGCTCGGTGCCGGCGCCAGCAGCCGCCAGATCGCCGATGCGCTGATGGGCGCGT
The DNA here is from genome assembly GCF_037544085.1 of Gymnodinialimonas mytili. Taxonomy (NCBI): domain Bacteria; kingdom Pseudomonadati; phylum Pseudomonadota; class Alphaproteobacteria; order Rhodobacterales; family Paracoccaceae; genus Gymnodinialimonas; species Gymnodinialimonas mytili. The sequence goes on along the minus strand of NZ_JBBIFW010000001.1, from coordinate 238,684 downwards.
TGCACGATCTGGACGATCCGTCCCAGGACAATACCGCGATCCTGGTGCTGCAACTGACCGACGGTTTCGGGGGCGGCGGTGCCCAAATGCGTGTGGCAACGACCACCAGCACGACCACAACGGTATCCTCGGCCATCGAACGCGCGGTCGAACATGTCCACTCCTCCACGCCGAAAAACGAGAGCGCAGAAGCGGCGCCATCCGCCGCTGCGCCGTCGCCGGATCCCGATGACGCGGAGCGATCCGGCTTGTCGAAAATTCTGGTGCCAGCAGCCCTTCTCGGCGGGGCGGCACTGGCTTTGGGGCTGTATTTCAGCCAGCCGAGCGAACCCGATGTGACCGCATCCAACCCCGACACGATTGCGCCCGCACCGACAGATGCGGCGAATACGATCCGTCTTGACGGGACAGAGCCGCAGATGAGCGCCGAGGATGTCGCCGCCGATCTGCTTGGAACGTCTGAGGCCGATCCCGAGGTGGACCCGGAGAATGCGACACCGGAGGTGGACCTCTCCGCTGAGCCCAATACCGCGCCGATATCTGACCCGCAGACGCCCGAGGCCGGGCCCCCCGCGCCAAGCGAGCCCGCGACACCGCAGGACATGGCGGATACCGCGCCGGGTGCGGAGCCTGAGAACGGCGAGGCGGTTGAGGTGGAAACGCTGCCCGAGCCGCAATCGGGTGGCGGCTTGGGTGCCGCGGTGTTCGATGGGCGTGCTCAAAGCGGCGATGGCCCAAGTGTCGGCACCGAATTGACGCCAAATCCCGTGCCTGCCCCGGCGCAAGCCCCTGCGCCAACACCCGCACCTGCCGCACCAATTCCGGCCCCCGCGACGCCGACCCCGGTCCCCACACCCGTGCCAGCGCCAAATCCGACGCCCACGCCAGCACCCGTACCTGCTCCGACGCCAGCCCCGGCCCCCACACCAACGCCTGTTCCGGCGCCGGCCCCCAGCCAGGCGCCAAGCCCTGCACCAACTCAAATCGCACCCGGTCTGGCGCCGCTTCGCGAGGGGCTCGACGCTCCCGTTGCACCTGCGCCCGCGCCTCTGGGGCCGACCATTGACGAAACCCGCACCACGCCTGCGCCGCCGCCCATCGGCCAATATGCGCCGCGCCCGCGCTTGGATGTGGGCCTGCTCTGCAATGAGAACGGATGCCGCCCGGTGACCATACGGCGCGATCCGCTGCACAGTCCGCCACCCAATCCAAAGCCTTTAGATTAAAGCCATAAAAGACACGACGGGGAACGTTTATATGACAGAAGATGTTGAGATCTCGATCCGTGATGCGGGGACCGGTGCCGTGCTGTTGCAGACCGAGACCTTACGCCTTCCGGTGGAGATTGGCCGGTTCGGGGCCGACAATGTCGGACGGATCAGTGCGGGTGACGGGCGCGTGGTGCATTTCGGCGAAGGGTTTGGCACGCTGTCGCGGCAACATCTGTCGGTGATACGGGGGCCGGATGGCCAATTGATCGTCACCGATACCTCGTCGAACGGGGTGGCCACCATCGGGTCGGCAGGCGCACAGCCGGTGCCGATGGGGCGCGGTGGCACCGCGCGTCTGGCGGCAGGGGCCGTGCGCGCGTTCGAAACGGTCGGCCTGCGGATCTCGATCTGTGCCCCGAAACAGGCGCGTGTGGACGGCATCGGTCAACCCCTGCACCTGGTCTATGACAGCTCATCGACCGGGCGGCTGAAGGCGCTCGATCTCGACGGCGTCTCCATCGCGTTGGTCACCAGCGGGGCAGAGGTTCTGATGCGCCGCCGCCTCGGTCGAGCGGCAGAAGCTTTGCAGGCGGTCCGCGATGAAGGGGCCACATGCCTCGTCATGATCGGCCCTGATGGCGCGGGGGGCATCACCGCGATTTGCGGCGCGCCCGACGAGGTGTGGCACAATCGGCGGATGATGGACAGCGACGAGGCGGTGGCGATGGATCATCTGGATACCGTGGAAATCCGTGGTCAGCTTCTGCGCATCATGTCGTCTGAAGATGGCAAGGGCCTCAGCTGCACCAATCCCGAATGCCGCCAGTTGAATCCGTATTTGCCGGGTGAGAATTGCCGCTATTGCGGTCAACGCTTGGGCGACGGCACGTCCTATTGGGTTCATTCGTAAGGGGTTAAAATGATTACATTTCCTGTCCGCTTCCGTGTCCGGCAGATTGGGATCGATGGCAATAATACGGGCCCTTCTCGGATCCTGTTATGCGAAGAGCCCGGCGCCTTCGTGATCGGCAAATCGTCCGAGGCAGACGTGCCCTTGGCGGGCGATGCGGTCAGCCGGACCCATCTGTCTTTGGTTCTGACAGCCGAGGATGTGCGGGTGTGTGACGAAGGCTCCACCAACGGGACCTATGTGAACGGCACGCGGGTGGACGAACAGCCGCTGGAGACCGGTGATCAGATCTCGATCCCCGGCTGGGTGCTGGAATTGCTCGCCCCCGCCGACAGCCCGGCCAGCGCCACGCGGATCGCCGGGGTGCAGGTCGATGAAAGCCTCGTCTCGCGTCTGGTCATGACCGATGACGACACCCCGCCGCCGCCGCGCCGCAGCTTTCCCGATGCGGAATTTGCGGGCAAAGAGGTGGTCGGGATCGAGGCGTTGCGCGGCTCGGGCCATCCGATCGAAGAGGTGAAGTTCGTTGCCGTGGGCGGTGGTTTGGGCAGCTTTGTCTGGGTCGATCACCTGCGTTGCTACGGCGTGGATACCGGCGATATCCGCGCCATCGGCACCGAGGAGGTCTGTTATCAGACCTATAAACGCTACTGCAAGAACAGCCAGATCCCCGACCATGAGCGCCTGCGGTCAAACTCGCTTAGCCGGCCCGACAATATCTGGGGCTTCCCCGGCTATGCGATGCGCGAGGTCGGCAAGGGCATTGGCGTGAAGGGCATTTTCCAGGTCTTTGGCGAGCCGACTCTGTCCGAAAGCTACACGCCGCGAGCCGGTGATGTCTTCGACAGCCTGGATATCGAAGCCAAACGCATCGGCTGGCGCGAGATGTTCCTGAAGGCCCAGGTGCTGGGTCTGCGCAAAACCTCGGATGGGCGCTATGCCGTCGCCTACAAGCTCTGGGGCGGCGAGGCGACCGGTCAGACACGCAACCGCTACCTGATCGCCGATGTCGTGCATCTGGCCACCGGCTATCCGGCCACGCGCTTTGTGGATGACTTCCAGACCTTCATCACCAACCATCCCGACAGCCGCGCGCAGGTCGCCAACGCCTATGAGCCCCATGACCAGATGTATGTCGAGGCCGAACGTCGCGGCGGCCCCGTTCAGGTGGTTGTGCGGGGCAGGGGGATCGTGGCCAGCCGGATCATTCAACGCCTGTTTGAGGCGCGCAAAAAGAATCCCGATATCCGCATTCTCCACTCCATGCGCTCGGCCATCGGTGTGCGCGACGGCGCGGTCTTCCGCAAGGCCCGGCGTCTGGTGCGCAACAATGTCGAGATCCAGCCGTTCAATTGGCCGAAAAGCTGTTGGGGCGGCGATCTGCGCGTCGAGTACGAGAATGCGGGCGAAGAGGCGCGTGGCGTGATGCTCAGCCAATTGGGCGGCACCACAACCGCCGAACGCTCCGATTGGATCGCCATTGCCGAACGCGGCGCGGAAGAAGGATGGTACGAGCCGATTTACGGGAACATCTCGGGCCTTGACCCGATCGAAGGTGACCCGCCCGGCGTGAAGGTGACCATCGCTACGACCGACGGCAATGATGTGGTGCTGAATGGCGATTATCTGATCGATTGCACTGGGCTGATCGCCGATATCCGGCGCTCTCCGTTCCTGGCCGATCTGCTCGATATCTACCATCTGCCGCGCAACCACGCCTATCGCGTGACCAACGGCACGGCGAGCCAAGGTGGGCCGACCGGCCTGCGCTGCACCAATGATTTTGAGATCGAGGGGCTGCGGAATGGCAATGGCCGCGTCTATGCGGCGGGCACGATCACCACGGGCGGGCCCTATCTGGCCGTCGATAGTTTCCTCGGCCTGCAATATTCCGCGATCCGCGCCGTCGATCACAAAGTGACCGAAGGCCTCCACAAGGTCCCGAATCTCGGCCCGCTGCGGTCGCTGGCCGGGTGGACCAAGTGGATGGTCGGCGCACGGCCTTGAGCGAAGGAGTTTTCCAATGATCCCCACTCTCGCTGGCCGCATCCAGACGCGCCTGTTGTTGTTCCTGATCATCGGCCTGCCAATCACGCTGATCTATGGTTATGCCATTGCCGGTTGGATCTGGGATTGGCGCACGATCCAGATCTTCGTCTGGTTTCTCTGCACGATTACCGGGCTCGGCCTGTTGCTCGACCCGGTTTATATCTTCATCCAGACCACCCGATGGGACCGCGATTGGCCCTTTGCCTACCAATTCTTCTTTTCCTGGGTGGAATTCGGCATCGTGTTCTTTGTCGCCCGCGCAGGGCTGATCCCCTATCTGCCGGATTTCGCCTTCCAGGGCGGTGGTGGGCTGCGCATCGCGGGTGTGCATTTCCTGCTGGTCTTCATCCCGTCCTTCTTGGCGCTGCTCGGGCCGTTGCAAGCGATATTCGTGCGCTGGCGGTTCAAGGGCGGCCAATTGGGGAAGATGTGAGCCCATGATCTCCGCGATGAAGCCTTTGCTGAAGGTGTGGATCCCGATCCATTTGGCCCTGCTGTTGGCCGCCTATCTGGCGCTGTTTTGGCAAAGTGCCCTGACGGCTGAGGTGTTGGCGGGGCTTTGGTTCTTCTTTCCGGTCGGCATCATGGGCGCGATTATTGCCAATGCGACCGGCACCGGTGGTGGCGTGGTCTTTGTGCCGGTCTTCGCGGCCCTGCAAGACGGCGGCATCATGATCCCGCCCGAGCTTTTGCAGATCGCCACGCTGAAGCCAGAGGAATCGGTGGCGGTGTCCTTCACCATCCAGTGTTTTGGCATGTCTATCGGGGCGCTGACTTGGGCACATGCGATCTTCGTGAAGGATAGCCTGGCCTGGGATGAAAAGGTCTCGTCCCAGACCCTGGCGGCGCTGACCTTTGCACCCCTGGCCACGGGCATCCCGGCGCTTTTGCTGACCCAGGCCTTTGTCGATGTCGAAGGCGATCAGCTGATTGTTTGGTTCAAATTCTTCTCCCTGGCGCTTGGCATCACGTTGTTGATCTTCACCTGGCTGCAACGCCGTCAGGCTGCCAAGGACCGCAAAGTTTGGGTTAGCCCCGGAGAGTTGTGGGTGCTGTTGGGCCTGGGCATCATCGGTGGTGCAGTCACGGCGTTGTTTTCCGTGGGCATCGGTGAGTTTCTAGCCATCTACCTGATCCTGCGCCGGTTTCCGACGAAGGTTGCCATCGCCGTGGCGGTGTGGGTCAGCGTGATTTGTGTGATCACCGGGTTTTGGGACGGGTATTTCGCCGGGCTGGTGCGCTTGGAGATTGCTCTGATCGCGGTGCCGGGGGCCATTGTGGGTGGGTTCCTGGCCAAAGGGATCGCGCAGGTGCTGGGCAGCTTGTGGCTCAAAACGCTTGCGTCGCTCTGGATTATCGCGTCGAGCGTGTATCTGTTGGCGACCTAGGGCCGGATTGGGGATGCCTGAGTCTAGAACGGTGTTATGCTGCTAAGGGCGGCGTCTGAAAACGCGCTTCAGCGGGTTAACAGCGGCGAAGCCGCCCCGCATCGCCGGGCCACCCCCTGGCACGGCGATTTGGCTGAACTTATGCACTGACGCGAGGTTTGGCGGATTTTGATCAATAAAGCGCTCAGAAGTTAGGTTGGGTCGCCGCACCGTGGCCCGTCGCCGCGCGCTCAACGCGATGACTTTGCGGCTTTTGTAACGCAATAACCGCGCTCGTCCCTAATCCGTCGCTTGGTTCAACCGCCAGATCTGTGCGCTCGGATCGCCTTCGGCGCCAGTGGCCAAGAACAGGTTGTCGAAGCTGAAATAGCCCTCATCGGCAGCCCCGAATTGCTGGATCTCGGCGCCGGTATCGACGTTCAGCAGACGTGCAGGGCGCCCATCGATCGCGCCGATGAAGATCATCGCGCCATCGGGCGAGATCGAGATATCCGCGTCGCCATATCCTTGGCCCACGGGCCCGGATCCGCGGATCGTTCCGGTGGTCAGATCCAACACTTCCCAGGTGGTGGCATTGGCGCGGAAAAAGCTGCGCCGATCGCCGGAGAGGCGATAGTTGGTATAGGTGGCGCGCGGCGCGATATTGGCCAACTCGCGCTGGTTGATCGCATTGTCGAACAGCACGACCGCACCGGAGGAGCGTAGGATCAGCAGCCCATCATCGCGCCCAATCGGCGCCATTGCCGCGATCTGTCCCATCCGGTTCGCCGCCGAGCGCAGCAATTGTCCGTCCGGCGCGTAAAGCTGCACCTCACCGGGCCGGATGACGACGATATCGTTGCTCGTCTGGGCGAAGGCCACGCGCACCTGCTGGCCTGCGGGGATCGAGGCCAGGATGCGCTCGGACGGGACCACATTGGCATTTGCCGCTTCGGCCAGCGATTGGATCACGACGCTGGTCTGCCCGCTGGCATCGGCGCGGGTATAGATGAAATAGCGTTCATCGGGCGAGATGGCGCGCACCGCCGTCGTGACCGTGGTGGGGCTGAAGCGCCGGATCTCGCGGCCCGAAGGCACATGGAACAATCGGTCGGGCGTACCGCTGGCAGTGGTGGCGATCATATAGCCGCCGCCATTGGAAAATCCGATCCGGGTGATTTCTTCGGGGATGCCGCGGGCCAGGTGGGCGCGATAAGCGCCGGTCTCCCGATCATAAAGCGCGATGCCCCCGGTGCTGTCGGTCAGCGCAACAGTTTGATTGTCCCACGAAAAGCGCGGCAATAGCGCAACGGTGCCATTGGGCGCCGGCAGAATTGCTCCCTCAATCCAGGCGCGCGGATCGGGTGGGGCCGTTTCATCTGGGCCTGATGCTGCCAGCGCCGCCTCGGCCCGGGCCAAAGCGTCTCGCAATGTTGCATTCTCCGCCTCAAGCGCGGCGACCCGATCGCGCAGACGTTCCACTTGCCCGGCATTGCCATCCCTGACCGGCACGTCCGCGGCGGTGGCGATTTGCGTCATCAATTGATCACGCTGTTGTTCCGCATTCTCCAGGGCGCTTTGCAAGGCGTCCAATTCGGCTTGCAGGGCGGTCAGATCTTGTCGCCCCTCCAGGGCCGCGGCCAGGTCCGCCTCGAGGGTGGTGGCGCGATTATTGGCGGCATATAGCGCCGCTTCGGCCTCGGTCAGGTCTGCTTCGACCTGTGTCAGCCTCTCGGCTTGCGGCGTAAGCACGTCGATCTGGCCCAAGGCGCTGGTCAACTCGGCCCCTAAAGCGGCGATCTGTTCGGCGGCGGCGACGCTTTCCGCTTCCAGCTCGGCGACGCGGGCCAGGGCGGCATCGCGTTCAGCGCCCGCTTCGGTCAGCGCAGTTTGTGTGGCGGCCAGATCTGCGAGATCCGCCTCAAGCGCGGCGATTCGCGTTGCGGCGGCGTCACGGGCGCTGCGGGCGGCGTCCAACTGGGCCATCGTGGCGCGCATGTCACCATCGCTGTTTTCCAGGCGAGTCAGTTCCGCCTCCGCCGCAGCTAGGGTTCCTTGCAGCGTGCCCAATTCCGCCTCTGCGGCGGCGCGGGCGGCTTCGGCGCTGGCCAGGCTGTCTTCCAGCGCGCCCATGCGCGCCTCCATCTCGACCATGCCGGGCATCAACCAACCGGGCTGGCTGGCCCAAATGCCACCGCCCATCGCGCCCATGGCCAGCGCCCCCACGATTAAGCCCGGCACAAAGCGCCCGCGTTTTTGGGGCGGCGTTTCCGTGACGGCGGATGGGGTCGCCAGAATGGTCGTGGGCGCATCGGCAAGCTGTTCCAGCCACGCCGTCGCCGTTTCGGGACGATCCCCCGGGCTCATCCGCAAGGCGCGGTCGATCAGGTGCAGCAGGCGGGCATCTTGCTCGTGATAGGCGCTTGCGATGGGTTGATACGGATCGGCTTGACCGGTTGCCAGGGCCGAGGCGCGTTCATCGGCCGCGATTGGTGCGGCCCCGGTGATGCAATGGTGCAGCGTCGCGGCCAGCGCATAGAGGTCGGAATGCGGGCCCTGCTTGGCGCCAGACACGTAGAATTCATGCGGGCTGTAGCCGTCGGTCACCACCCGGAATGTGCCTGCCATCCGCGAGCGCGCCTGGGTTTCCGCCCGCGCGGCACCGAAATCGATCAGCATCGGCGCGCCAAACCGGTCGATCCGGATATTCTGCGGTTTGATATCGCGGTGTAGAACCGATTGGTTATGGACGTAGTCCAGCGCGCCCAACAGATCGCGGGCCAGTTCCAGCACACGAGCCGGGGCCATGGGCGCGCCTTGGGCGACGATCTCTTCCTGCAAATCACGGCCATGGATGAAATCCATCGCCATATAAGCGGTCCCGTTTTCCTCGAACAGGGTCTGGACTCGCACCACATTCGGGTGATCCAGACGCGCCAGCATCCGCGCCTCGCGCAGGAATTGCGCCCGCGCCGTGTCGAAGTGTTCGGAGGTTCCGGCCGATGTCGCACTGACCACATGGGTGGCGGCTTGCCGTTGCGCCAAACCAAGCGGGAAGCATTCCTTGACGGCCACGTCCCGCTCCAACGTATCCCGCGCCAGATAGGTGATCCCAAATCCGCCCGAGGCGATCAGGCGCACGATCTCATATTGGCCGCCCAGCAATGTCCAGCCGGGTGGCAGTTCACCGGCAGGCAATTGCATGGTGCGACCCTCGGGATCGCCGGAGGAAGGGATGCCGTCAGACATAACGGCGTGAGTGTCGCGCGCCTTTGGGTAACTTGTAAACGGATGTTTTCCCGCCCCCCGCGCGGCGGGGTCTTGCAAAATGCCCCGCTCTGGATCAGGTGAAGGCCATGGGCATCACCGTGTCAGACAAGGTCCGCGCCGCACGCGCGGTGATCCGTGGGCCCTATACGCCCGAGATCGACAGCGATCTGGGCCGCTGGCAGGCGCGCTTTTTTGAGCAATGGGTCGATCACGGTATCCTGCGGCATCTGTGGCGGAATGAGGGGCAGATCGCCCCGGGCCTCTACCGCGCCAACCATCCCGATGCGGCGATGCTGCGTCGCTGGAAGGATCGCGGCATTGTCGAGGTGATCAGCCTGCGCGCGCCCGAAGGCGCCACCTATCTGCTAGAGGCCGAGACCTGCGCCGCCTTGGGATTGCGCCTGCGCTCGGTCAACCTGGCTGCGCGCAAGCCACCCACCGCGCGCAACCTGCTGTTGCTGCTTGATATCTTCGACACGCTCGAACGGCCCGCGCTGATCCATTGCAAATCCGGCGCCGATCGCACCGGCTTGGCGGCGGCGCTATGGCATATCCATATCGAGGGCGTTCCCGTCGCGCAGGCCCGTAAGGCGTTGAACCTGCGGCATCTGCATCTGAAATGGTCAAAGACCGGTGTGCTTGACAGGTTTCTGGATGCGTATCAGGTGCGACTGAGCCGGGACCAGATCCCCTTGCGCGATTGGATCACCACCGAGTATCAGCCCGATAGTCTGAGGCTCTAGGCTAGTTCAACCAACTGGCCACATGCACTGTCGCATCGCAGCTTCGGCCGTCCAACGTACCGACCCAGACATCGATACGGCCTTCGATGGCCTCCGCGCCAGTCAGGTTCAATTCCGGAAGCAGACTGTCATTGGCATTGTCGTTGAAATGCCACGCCGCATCCGCCGTGTTGACCAGCAATGTCGGATCGCAGCCCTCGGCGGTGACGTTGATCTGCAACCGCTCAAACAAACTCATTTCACTCAGCTCAAGCGTGTAGTTCGGTGCACGGTCGGTGAAGCCGCTGACATTACCGGGCAAACCAGCGCAATCGGTCAGGGCGGTGCCGCCGCCGCCCACGGTTTGCAGCGCCTGGGTCGAGAAGATCTCGGGCCCGGTAAAGGCGCGCCCGGGGCCGGGATCGGCAAAGCTGGGGCAGCCGGTAATCGCCGCGCTCCCCGTGGCACCGCTGGTATTGGGCCCCGGGTTGGGCGTGGCGGCCGCGGCGCGTGCCAATTCGATCTCGGCACGGACCGTGCGCAATTCGCCATGCAGCCGGTTGGCTTCGGCTTCGGCCTCCGACAGGTCCTCGGCCATGCGCCGCAGATCGGACCGGGCGCGATCCACATCGCGCAATGCGCGGTCGCGCGCCTCAATCGCCTCTTCCAATTGGGCCGTCGCGTCGCCGCCATCGAGCAACTCGCGCAGGCGCGCCACTTCGGCTTCCAACCGGCTGGCTTCGGCTTGTGCGGCGTCGCGCGCCGAGACGATGGTGGTCACTTCGGGTGTTGGTACGCTGAGTGCCGCGGTTAATTCCAACTGCAGGTCTTCGAAGTCTTGCTCCATCGCGGCCAGGGCGGCATCGGCCTCCTCCCGCGCCGCTTCCGCCTCGGCAAGCTGTTCGCGCAGCGTGGCCATTTGCGCATCATCGCCTTCTGCAGCCGCATCAAGCTGTTCGCGCAGGTCGCTGACACGGGCCTCCAGATCGTCGGCGCGGTCGGCTGCGGCGCTGCGCAATTCTTCCGCCTCGCGAATGCGGGCTTCCAGCATCTCTATCGTGCCCGACATCTCGGTGGCAGAGCCGCGCGCTTCGTCCAATTGGCGGCGCATCTCGTCCATGTCGCCTCCGCCCGCGGGCAGAAGACCCGGCGCCAGGGCAACGGCCCCGCCGCCGAGGAGGGCCAGCGCCACGCCGCCAAGCGCCGCGCCTTTCCAAAATCCGCTTGATCCGGGGGGCGGCGGGGGCGTCGCGATGGGCGTCGCCGGTGTTTCGTCAGGCTCAACGATGCGCGTCGTCGCGTCGGGGATGGCCGCGAACCAGGCCGCCGCATCGGCGGGGCGGTCTTTCATGGGCCGCGCCAGCGCCCGGTCGATCAGCGCCAGAAGCCGCGGGTCATGGCCCGGAAAGCGGCCTGCAATCGGCTCATAGGGGTCGTCTTCGCCGTTCGAGACCTTCTGCGCGCGTTCATCGGCAGGGGCCGGGGCCGCGCCGGTGATGCAATGGTGCAGCGTCGCCGCGAGGGAGTAGAGATCCGAGGCCGGGCCTTGTTCGGTGCCCGCCACATAGAATTCATTCGGGCTATAGCCGTCGGAGACCACGCGAAACGTGCCCGCCGCGCGGCTTTGTTTCTTGGTTTCCTGCCGGGCCGCGCCGAAATCGATGATCACCGGCGTATCGAGCGGATCGATGCGAATATTGGCGGGTTTGATATCGCGATGCAGCAGGCGTTCCTTACCCTTGGCGGGCGCATCGCGGTGCAGATAATCCAGCGCGCCCAGCAGGGCGCGGGTCAGCTCCATCACATAGGCCGGTGTCAGCAGGCCGGGATCGGTATCAATCACCTCCTGCAGATCGCGCCCATCGATGTAATCCATCGCCATATAGGCAGTGCCGTTTTCCTCAAACAGCGTCTGGACATGCACGATGTTGGGATGGCGCAGCACCGCAAGCGTCCGCGCCTCCCGCAGGAACAGGTTGCGCGCGGTCTCAAACGGCTCAGACGTCGAGGCACTGGCGGCGGAGACTGTGAAATCGCCCGCGCGCAAAGCCAGACCCGCCGGGAAACACTCCTTGATCGCCACCTTCCGGTCGAGGTTGTCGCGCGCCTCATAGGTGATGCCGAACCCGCCTGCCGCGATCCGGTTGGTCACGCGGTACATGCCGCCCGACAGCTCAGCCCCGGCCGGCAGCTCACCGGCTGGCCCGTCGAACAGGACCTTGGTTTTGCTGGGATCGTCAGACATCTGTCGCTGTGTCCTTGAACCGATGGCAGGGAAGGGGGCCGCACATGTGTCAAATATGACGAAACCTGACACAATGGTAAATGTCCGGTTTCCCTTACGCGCGACGCTGTTTGGCAGATGTCACATCCGCTTCATCAAGCAAGGCTAACCGGGCGCGTGCGCAACAAAGACCCGAAAGGAATTGCCGATGTCCCGTCCTGCCACACTTGCCCTGTCTCGCCGTCTGGTCCTGTCGGGATTGGCCGCATTGCCCGCCGCCGCCGCATTGCCGCGCCGGGTCCGCGCCGAGGCCCATGGCGGGGCCGAGGTGCTGGCCCTGAGCATGGCCGATCTGCACTCACCCTATGCGCGCCTCCCGCAAGTGCTGGCCGAGATCGACCGGATCGGCGCCGAAACCGGGCTCCCGATGATCTTCATCATCAACGGCGATACGTTCGAGCGGGGAAATGTCGCGGCCCTACGCTCCGGCGGTTCGGTCGATCTGGCCTTTTGGGACGCGCTTGTGCGCCGCGGTCCGACGATCCTGAACCTTGGCAACCACGAAACCGCGCTGGTCGACGATATGGCCACCGCCGTCGCGCAGGCCGAGGGGCTAGGCCTGCACGTTGTCGGCAACTTGATCGACAACCGCCGCGGGCGCTTCTTTGCGCCTTATGCCACGTCCATCACCGCGGGTGGCCACCGTATCGGCGCCCTGGGCCTCGCCGCCACAAACCCGTTTGTCTATCGCGAGCCGGTGCGGCAGACGCTGCAATTTCTGGACCCGGCCGCCTTCGCCGCCGAGACCTTTGGGGCCGTGGTTGAAGGCAATGACATGTCCCTAATGCTCAGCCATGCGGGTGTGGCCGATGACAAAGCCATTTTGCCCACATTGCCCGAGGGCGTTGCGATGATCGGCGCCCATGATCACCTGAGCTTCGTGGATGAGAGCATGCCGGTGCCCTATGTGCATGGCGGGTCCTGGGCCGGGGCGTTGACGGTGATCGGATTGGCGCCTGGCGCGCACCCGACGGTTGAGATGCGGCCCATCGGCGTGGAGATGGACGCCGACGGCGCGTTGGCCGAGATGATCGCGGCCACGCTCGCCGAACATCTGACGCCCGAGGAAACCGCCGTGATCGGCACAACCAACGTGGCGCGCGATCTGCCCGCCTCGATCCTGTTCGCGGCCGAGGCCGTGCGCGCGGCGGCGGGGGCCGATATCGCGATGCTGGGCCATACGACCTTTGGCCAGCCGCTGCCCCAGGGTGAGGTGACCCGTTATGACTTCGACGCCTATATCCGCTTTGACGGCGATATTCAGATGGTCGAGCTGAGCGGTGCGGATCTTACAGCCATCATGGGCCGTGCCAATCAGCACCTGGCCACCAGCCTCGATCAGCGCAGTGGCGATTTCGTCCACGCAGCCCAGATCGACATCGATCCCGAGGCCAGCTACCGGCTTGCCGTAAACGGCTGGACCGCGATCAATCAAGGCGCCTATCTGGGCCGCGAGGACCTGGAATTCAGCGCGGTGGAGGGCCTGCACCTCAAACAGGTCGTCGCCGACGCGCTTGCAGGCTAGAAACCTTTGCAATCTTGGCCCGGACCCCCCTTGCGGACCGGGCCGCGCGCCCCTAGAACGGCGCAAATTTTCACCCGACCCTTGGGGGTTCGGGCACATCGCGTTGCCCACCCCGAGTTTGCCGCCACGAGGATAATATGCAGATCACCGAAACGCTCTCCGAGGGCCTGAAGCGCGAATACCAGATCACCGTCACCGCGGATGATTTGGAAACGCGCGTGAATTCCAAGCTGGAAGAGGCGCAGCCCGAGGTCGAGATGAAGGGCTTTCGCAAGGGCAAGGTGCCGATGGCGCTGCTGAAAAAGCAGTTTGGCCAGCGTCTGATGGGCGAAGCGATGCAGGAAAGCGTCGATGCCGCGATGCAGGGCCACCTGGACGAATCCGGTGACCGCCCCGCCATGCAGCCCGACGTGAAGATGGTGAACGAGGATTGGAAAGAGGGCGACGATGTCGTCATCTCCATGACCTACGAAAAGCTGCCCGAAATCCCCGATGTCGATTACAAAGCCATCAAGCTGGAAAAGCTGACCGTGGCGCCCGCCGATGCCGATATCGACGAAGCGCTGGGCAACCTGGCTGAAAACGCCCAGAACTTCGCCACCAAGAAAGGCGGCAAGGCGGCCGATGGCGATCAGGTTGTGATGGATTTTGTGGGCAAGGTCGACGGTGAAGCCTTCGATGGGGGCTCTGCCGAAGATTTCCCGCTGGTCCTGGGCTCGGGTCAGTTCATCCCGGGCTTCGAGGAAAAGCTGATCGGTGTGAAGAAGGGTGAAGAGATCGATGTTGAGGTCACCTTCCCTGAGGATTATCAGGCCGAGAACCTGGCCGGGAAGCCCGCCATCTTCTCCTGCACCATCAAAGACGTGAAAAAACCTGTCCCGGCTGAAATCGATGATGAACTGGCCAAGAAATTCGGCGCCGAGGATCTCGACGCCCTGAAAGGTCAGATCACCGACCGTCTGAAATCGGAATATGCCGGTGCCGCGCGCGCGGTGATGAAGCGCGGTCTGCTGGATCAATTGGACGACGTGGTCAGCTTCGACTTGCCGCCGTCGCTGGTGCAGGCCGAGGCCGATCAGATCGCCCACCAGCTATGGCACGAGGAAAATCCCGATGTCGAAGGCCACGATCACGATAAGATCGAACCGACGGAAGAGCACAACAAGCTTGCCGAACGCCGCGTGAAGCTGGGCCTTTTGCTGGCCGAGCTGGGCCAGAAGAACGACGTTCAGGTCACCGATGCCGAGATGACCCAAGCGATCATGACCCAGGCCCGCCAATATCCGGGCCAGGAACGTGCCTTCTTCGAGTTCATTCAGCAGAACCAGCAGGCCCAGCAGCAGGTCCGCGCGCCTTTGTTTGAAGACAAGGTCGTCGATTTCATCACCGAGATGGCCGAGGTGACCGAAAAAGAGGTCTCCAAAGATGAGTTGAAAGAGGCGGTGGATGCACTCGACGAAGAATAAGCACATCTCCACCTGATGCGATTGCGCGCCGCCAAGCCCCTTGGCGGCGCGTTTTCGTTTGGGGCAGGGTGGGGGATATGCAGCCACCCGATGTGACCCTGCGCCCGATGCGCGACAGCGATGCCCGGATGCATCAAGGTTTTCCGCCCACCGCAGAAATCAACCGGATGTATGGCGGCGATCCCGCGCGCCTGCCGCAGGCGACGGCACAGCGCTCTGCCGAATGGCTCGCCTGGATGCGCAGCCAGCCCTACGCGCGGGTGATCGAGGCGGATAAGTCCGCCGTCGGCGCGGTGCGCCTGCACAACCTGTCCGAAGATGGCCGCGAGGCATGGCTTGCCATTGGACTCTTCGCGGATCGCTTTTTGGCGCGCGGTATAGGGCGTCGCGCGATCCGACTGGCCCTGGACCAAGGTCGCGATGGAATGGGGTTACGGGCAGTCTCGCTGAAGGTTTTGGCCTACAATACCCGCGCCATCCACTGCTATCGCGCCTGCGGATTCGTCCATATTCAGACCGTCCCCGCCGGTCTGACCCTGGATGGACGACCGCAAGATGACTGGATCATGCGCATCACGTTTTCTCAGTGATGCCAAAACGTTAACGCGATCTGTTATCGAATAACCGACCCCGGAATTTGAATATCAGCGCCAGAAGCCGTCATGGTTTGGGCATCGCCGACACCCCCGGCCTTTTTAATGACGAACACATTTTCTTTACGCCCTTTATTCCAAGGTAGACCCGCCATGTTCAAACACACCCTTCTCGCCGCGCTTGGCCTCTGTGCCGCGCTTGGATCGGCCCAGGCCGATACCATCATTGTCGAGCGGCCAACCGAGCGGCCCAATATCCAGGTCCTTCCGAATATCTACGCCAACCCCGCCTTCGAGCGCATGGTTGAGATGTGCGCGCAACTTGGCGTGGCCTGCGGCACACCCGGTGATGCCGCGATCGGGCCCTTCGGCACATCGCCCCGGGCGCTGGCCGATGCGCAGAAGCGCATGGATCTTTACGCCGAAGAGCTTGAGGCATTTGCCGAGGATTACGCCGATGCGCGCGAGAGTTTCACCGAACGCCATGGCCAGCTTGGCGCGCTGTTTCCGATGATCCGGATTGTGCCGCCCGCGCTTCCCCTGCGCCCGCATTCCTATGCCTTGCCGCACGGCTACGGCGATCTTTACCATTTCGGCCATCGCTTTCCCGGCGGGCCGCGCCTCACCCTGCCGCGCAGCCATGTGCCGCAGAGCTTTGGTTTTCCCCGTGGTCCGCTGATCCCTTGGCCCACGCTGTAACAACCCCGCCCTGGTTTTGTCCCGCTGCACAGGCCGCGGGGCAGGGCCGCTCTTCCTCCTACCCTCCCCATTTTAATCGAGTAGTTTGACCCATGAAAAAGACCCTTCCCCTGATGGCCGCCCTGGCCACATTGCCCCTGATGAGCGCCCCCGTCGCCGCGCAGGATATGTCGCAATTCCTCAACCCATCGGCGATGGCCGCGGATCTGGGCCTGACCCGTGGACATGTCCACGCGCCGCGTAGCTATGCCCTGGCCACTCCCCGCGTTGCTGTCGCGACACCGATCCGTATCGCGCCGGTCACCTCCTTGCGCCCGGTCATACGCCCGGCCTCCATCACCCGGCTGCGCGTTGTCGAAACGCATCCGGAAACCATCGCGTTGCGAGGCGTGGTCGATGAGGTTAGCCGCGCCGCGCCACTTGGCGCCAATACCGCCGTGATCATCACCGATCAGCCCGTCCGCCGCACCCTGTGGCAGCGCCTGTTCGGTGGCTAAATCGCATGTCACGCGGCGCCGGTGTTTCCCGTGCGCCGCGTGAAAAGTGCCTGGGCCTTCCACGCATCAGGCCCTACCCTGCGCAGCATATTCGCGAGGTCAGGGTTTCCGCCGTTGGCAAGCCACAAAAATCCCATAATCTGATCCCATTACATAATGAAAAGGTTGCGACGCATCCCCCTTCGCGCGCGGCCAAAATGGAAGGACCCTTCAATCATGCGTCTGATGACTGCAAGCGCACTGGCTTTGTGTGCCATGGGTGGCGCAGCCTATGCCTGCCCGAACTTTGCCCTGTCCCAGGGTGGCTTGAATTACGATGGCAGCCAGCTGTTCCAACCGATCAACCTCGGCGTCCAGGCGGGTGGGAACTTCACGCTCGATCAATGCGGCTTGGGTGTGTTGGGCTTTGGTCAGTTCCGCGCCGCCCCTGATTTCACGCTGAACCTGTCGAATATGGCCGGGCGCGAGCTTGAACTGTCGGTTGGCTCGTCCTGCGATCCGGCGCTGTTGGTCAATGACGCGACGGGCCAGTGGCATTTCAACGATGACGATATCGGCCTGAACCCCGGTTTGCGTCTTGGCGGTCCGGATGTGCAGGGCCGTGTCGACGTTTGGGTCGGGACATTCTCGGGCAATGGATGCCCGGCCAACCTGTCGGTCCAGACCTTCGGCGGCGGAACCTCCCCGGTGCCGGTGCCGCAGCCGGTTCCCGTTCCGGCCCCGGCCAACGGATGCCCGACTTGGCAGCAACCCGGCCCGGCGCTGACCTTCACCGCAAACCAGTTGCTGGCACCGCTCAGCTACATCGCTCAGGCCACCGGCGGCGTGTCGGTCTCGTCCTGCCCCGGAGTCGACGGGTTCGGCACAGCCAGCCAGGTGCCGCAATTCTCGGTGACGCTGTCGCAGATGCAGGGCCACAACCTGCTGCTGCGTGCCAATGCCGATTGCGACTCGACCCTGTTGGTCAACGGCTCGGACACGACGTGGTATTACAACGATGATGGCCAGGGGAACCTGCAGCCCGAATTGCTGATCACCGATCAATCGGCCCTGAATGGCCGGGTTGATGTCTGGGTGGGGACCTTCGGCGGCAATTCCTGCGCCGGGACCTTTACATTGCAGGCCGTGCCCGTTGTGCAGCCCGCCCCGACGCCGGTGCCCGTCCCCGTGCCGACCCCGGTGCCGACGCCCACACCGGTTCCGGCCCCTGTCGTGACGCCGGCCCCCACGCCCACGCCGACGCCCAACCCCACGCCAGCGCCCGTCGCACCGATCCAAACTGCCGGATGCCCGACAACCGCGTTGCAGGGCACATCGGTCGCCTCAACCGGGGAAGAGCTTTACAGCCCCGACAGCTACACGGCCCTGGCCGGTGGTGTGACGGCATTGGCCAGCTGCTCGGGCATTCCCGGCACGGGCGTGATCAACGCCACACCGGCCTATACGTTCGATCTGTCTGGCATGGAGACCTATGGCCGCCTGGAGGTCGAGGTCGAAAGCGAATGTGACACCACGCTGCTGATCCACGATGCCCAGGGCAACTGGCATTTCGACGACGATAGCGGTGGCAATCGCCAGCCCGAGTTGAACCTGACCGATACCGCCGCGCTGAATGGCCGTGTGGATATCTGGGTCGGTGCGTTCGGCGAAGATACGTCCTGCGAAGCCGAGATTGAGATGGAGACCTGGAACTTCTGAGTCCGGCCCTATCCGGTCGGGCGCGGGTAGGGTATTCCCGCCTTTCACTGCGCCCGAAAATCATGAATTTGGCCCCCATAGCCGCCGCTCCGACGCGGGGGCCAAATCAACCGAAGACTGATACCGAAAAACCCTAACCCCCTTCCAAAAAAGATTAAAAGACGTCCTACGGAGTAACACGATGAAAAAGATCCTTGCCGCTGCCGCTATCCTGACCGCCACTGCCGGTGTCGCGGCCGCATGCCCCGATTATTCCTATCCCGGTGCCCAGCAAGGCCACACGACCGGTGAGGCGCTCTACCTGCCTGACAGCTACAACACCTATGCCGGTGGCCCGTCGAACCTGCGCAATTGCACCGGCCAGGCGGGGTTCTTCACCGTTCAGCCGAACTTCCAATTTCAGATCGACGGTCTGTCGCCGCAATATCGCCGATTGCAGATCCGCGCCGTGTCAAGCTGTGACACCGTGCTGCTGGTCAATGATGCGCACGGCAACTGGTACCACAACGATGACACCAATGGGTTCGACCCCGCGGTGACGCTGGTGAACGCGCCGTCGGGCACCTACGACATCTGGGTTGGTACCTATAACGGCCAGAACTGCTCGGCTCAGTTGCAGATGGAAACCTGGAACAACTGATTTTCGATCAGAGATGATGATGCGGCCCGTCCTCCAGACGGGCCGTTCGCGTTTTAGGGCGTGCGCCGTTAGGCACCTCGCGGCGCTGGAAAGGCCTTGCACGTCGCCGGCGCCCATGCAGGCTACGCTGGCACAGGACCGTCATATTATGCGAGGCCGCCCTTGATGAGCTTAGAGACTTGGATTGCGTTCACCATCGCCAGCGCGATCGTGGTGCTTATCCCCGGACCGAACATCGTTTTGACGGTCACCTATGGGATACGTGACGGATTGCGGTCCGGTTTGGCGACAGTGCCCGGCGTGGTGCTCGGCGCATTTGTGGGGATGGGCGCCTCGTTGGCCGGGGCCGGGGCGATCCTGGCGGCGTCGGTGACCTTGTTCACAGCGCTCAAAATCTGCGGCGCGCTTTACCTTCTATGGCTGGCCTACCGCCTCTGGCATGCGCCGGTCGCGGCGATCCGAACCGATGATACCGCGCCGGACTGGTCGCTTTGGGCGTTGTTTCGGCAATCGACACTGGTCTCCGCGCTCAACCCGAAGGGCCCGGTCTTTTACGTGGCCTTTGTTCCACAATTCGTGGATTCCAGCGCCCCAGCCTTCGGCCAATTCGCGGTTTTGATGGCAACATTTCTGGTGGTGGCCGGTTTGAACGGCGCAGGATGGCTGGTGTTGGCCAGCGCTTTGCGGGGCCACCTTCAAGGGCCGTTTGTGATGCGCGTCATCAACCGGATCGGGGCGGCCTGCCTGGGCGTGGCAGGCTTGTTCGCCCTGCGCGCCAGCCGCGGCGCCTAGTCGGCGCCTTCAGGCGTCAACCGGATCAAGGCGCCTGGATCATCGTCGATCAGAACCAGAATCGCACCATCTTCATCCACGGCCACGTCGCGCACACGGCCTTCGCCTTCGCGCAGGCGCTCCTCTCCGATGACATTGTCGCCCTCCAATTCCAACCGGACCAGCGATTGGCCGGCCAGCGCGCCCAGGAGGATCGAGCCCTCCCAATCGGCGAACATATCCCCTTGGTAGAACACCATGTCGGACGGCGCGATGGAGGGGTCCCAGAAATAGATCGGTTCCACAAAAGCGGGCGCGTGGATCTGCTCGCCGGTCCCCACATCGGTGCCGTTATAGTTCACGCCATAGCTGACCTCGGGCCAGCCGTAATTCGCACCGGGGGTTATGATGTTCAACTCATCGCCGCCCGCGGGCCCGTGTTCCAGCATCCAAATCGCGCCGGTTTCAGGGTGCAGCGCGGCGCCTTGGATGTTGCGATGCCCATAGCTGAGCACGCCAGGCAGGGCGCCCTCGACGGCGGGCGCTTCGGGTGCGCCATCGGCGCCGATCATGATGGTGACCCCGTAGGTTGCGTTGATCGGATCTTGGGCCAATTGCCGGTTTTCGGGGGTGAAACGATCACCTGTGGTCACCAGCACGCGACCATCCTCGAAGGCGATAATCCGGCTGCCGAAATGGGCCGGTATGGCAGAGGCGGGTGTTTGCCGCCAAAGCTCGGTGACCTCGTCCAGCGCCGTGTGATCATCGGACAGGACCGCGCGTGCAAGTGCGGTAGCGGACCCGGCCAGCCCGTCGGGCGCCGCGTAGCTGAGATAAATCACCCGACTTTCGGCGAAATCGGGGGCGAGAGCGATGTCCAAAAGCCCCCCTTGGCGCAAGGCACGAACATTCGGTACGCCCGCGATCTCAGGCCCAACAGTGCCATCGCGAGTGACATGGCGCAGCGTGCCGCCCCGTTCGGTCACGACATACCCAGCGCTGTCGGGCAGGACCGCAACCGACCAGGGCGAGGCCAGAACACCGGTCACCACCTGTTCCGTTAGCGTGACGTCGGAGGCAACCGTGCGCGCCTCGCTTTGGGTCGCGGCGTTGACCAAGGTCAGGGGCAAAGTGCCCGCTGGACTGACCTCTTGCGTCTGCGCGAGGGCCGGTGAGGCGAAAGCAAGAAGAAAGACGGGTAGGGCGCGCTGCATCGAAGCCTCCGATCAGATAGGGTCAGATGGCTTTTATATAGGGGTGGCCGCGCCGGCGCCTGATCAAAAAAAGAAGTGATTGCCGCCTGGGGCTTGGATGATCCGCGGGATCTTGCTGGTTCACGCATCGTACGATGTCTGGGTTGCGCGGTCAGCCTTGGCCATCTCGGTCGCAATAGCGCATTAAAAAAGGCCGCTGTCCCGAAACACAGCGGCCTTTCCAATTCGCAAAGACGTGGCTTACGATTCGTCGTCTTCGGCCTCTGCCGGGGTCTCGTCCTCGGCCGGTGCGGCAGCCTCGTCCAGATCGTCCATCTGCGCCGCGCCGATATCGTCGAACAGCTCCGAGATTTCGAATTCGGCCTGGGCCTCTTCCTCGGCGGCGAGTTCCTGGATCGACTTGCCCGACGCCTGAAGCTCGGCCTCTTCGGTCGAGCGGGCGACGTTCAGCACGATCTCGACCTCGACCTCGGGGTGCAGCACGACCAGCACGCTGTGCAGACCCAGATCCTTGATCGGAGCGGTCAGGGCGACCTGCTTGCGATCAACCGAAAAGCCTTCTTCGGTGGCCACATCGGCGGCGTCACGGGTGGTGACGGAGCCGTAAAGCGAGCCCGCGTCAGAGGCTGAGCGGATGATGATGAATTGCTGGCCCGCCAGCTTTTCGCCAAGCGCTTCGGCTTCTTTCTTGCTTTCCAGATTGCGCGCTTCAAGCTGTGCTTTCTGGTTTTCAAACGTTGCCATATTGGCTTCGTTTGCGCGCAACGCCTTTTTCTGCGGCAGCAGGTAGTTGCGCGCGTAGCCTTCCTTGACGGAGACCACTTCGCCCATCTGACCCAGCTTGGCCACACGTTCCAAAAGGATAACGTCCATGTCGTCGTCTCCTTACTTTACGGCGTAGGGCAGCAGCGCCAGGAAGCGGGCGCGCTTGATCGCACGGGCCAGCTTGCGCTGGTTCTTTGCGCCCACAGCGGTGATACGGGAGGGCACGATTTTGCCCCGCTCAGAGATATAGCGCTGCAGAAGGCGCGTATCTTTATAGTCGATCTTCGGCGCGTTCTCGCCCTCAAACGGGTCGGTCTTGCGGCGGCGGAAGAATGGTTTTGCAGCCATTGGCTCAGTCCTTTCGAATCAACAGATCAGCGGCGCTCGCGGCGGCCTTCGCGCTCGTCGCGCTTTTGCATTTGCACGGACGGCAACTCGGGGTGGCTGTCGACCTTCACGGTCAAAACGCGCATGACGTCGTCATGCAGGCGCATCAGACGCTCCATCTCCTGCACGGCCTCGGAGGGCGCATCGGTGCGGATATAGGCGTAGTGACCCTTGCGGTTCTTGTTGATCTTGTAGGCCATGGTCTTCACACCCCAATATTCGGTGTCGACCACGTTGCCGCCATTGTCGCTGAGGACAGTGCCAAAGTGCTCAATCAAGCCTTCGGCTTGCGTGTTGGACAGGTCCTGACGCGCAATCATCACATGCTCGTAGAGAGGCATGGAAACTCCAGTTCTGGTCACAGGCGCGTTTCAAAGGCCGGGCATTGGCTCTCTCCGCCCCCGGCCACGAGGGAGCACGCCGATCAAAATAGCATCGCGAAGAGATGCGCGCATATATACGGCGCTGAGGTCGCTGTCCACCCTTGCGACAATTGTTGCGAAGAACGGGTGTTCGCCATGGGGTAGCTTCGGAAGCGCCACAATTTGAACACATTGTGGCGTCATCTTTGCGCCATATTTCGGCGAGGCCCGTGCCACAGTTCTGCGCAGGCCCCTCGCAAAGGGTGAAGACAAGCCGATCTGTGGGGGATCGACGACAGATTGGAGACTGCAGATGCAGGTCCGAACGTTTGTTGCAGACGAAGCCGGTGTTGCCACCGTGGATTGGGTGGTCGTGGCCAGCGTGATGGTTGCCTTGGGTGTGGCCGTCAAAGATCAGGTCGATGATGGCCTGTCCGTGCATTCCAGCGAGATTCGCGATGAATTCCAGGGCGGATTGTTCGACTCTGCCTGGGACGCCAACCTTGCCGTACCGATCGAGGCACCATAAGCGGCCAAAGGGCGCCTCTCGCGCCGATTGTTTCCTAAATGAAACGTGCAGCTTCCGCTGCCATGGATTTCCCTTGCAACGGCCACGGCGCGTGCAGGCTTGCGCCGCATTCTAACCACATACCTCCATCACTTCTGCCCCTGGATAATTTTACTCCGCGGGGGGCCAGCGGTGACATTTCGCAACGATCCGAAACCGGATCTATAATGCAGATTGGAGGGCCCCCGTGGACCACCGGTGGTTTATTAAAGAAGAAGACGGCGCAGCCACCGTCGATTGGGTTGTCGTTGCGGCCGTTATGGTCGGCCTCGGCGTCGCGGTATCCGAACAAACCGGAGAATCGCTGACGACGCATTCCGGCAATGTGCGCGATGAGTTGCAAAGCGGAATGTTCGATACCGCCTGGGATGACCATCTGGCGGTGCAACCGGTTCTGGAAGGTGATCCGTGCGACATTGGCGGGTCGGGTCAATCCGATCCCGATTATGACGGCACCTGCTATGGCACATCTTCTTCCGGCAGCACCGGCGGCGGCAATAGCGGCGCCACACCAACGTCCGGCGGTGGCACTTCGACAACCGGCGGCAGCACGGGTGGTGGCGGGACGACGCCTGATCCCACACCGGATCCGACACCTGATCCCGATCCGACGCCTGATCCCACGCCGGACCCGACACCCGATCCCGATCCGACGCCGGACCCGACGCCTGATCCCGATCCAACGCCCGATCCCGATCCCGGCCCACCGGCGCCTGGCGCCGACGGGTGCCCAACCTCGGCGCTGACAGGCCGTCCTGCCTCGGGGACCGGCGGCAGCCTGTGGACGCCGGATCGTTACGCCGTCACGGCTGGTGGCCCGACCAATCTGGCCTCTTGTGGCAGCCACAATATCCCTGGCTTGGGGTACTATACTGCGGCGCCGAGCTACACCTTCACGCTCAGCGATTTGCAGCGCTACAACCGGATCGAGATTGAGACCAAAGGGGATGGCTGTGATACCACATTGCTTGTCCGCGACTCCTACGGGAACTGGTACTTCAACGACGACCGCAGCCAGTACAACCGGAACGCTCGGGTCAACATCACCAACATGACCCATGCTACGGGTCGCGTGGATGTCTGGGTCGGTACTTATGGCAGCGGCCAGTGCGACTCGACCCTGGAAATCGAAAGCTGGTAATCCAGGTCGGCGGAAGAAACCGCCGCTGACATGATCGACAAACAATCCCACCGCAGCGCCAAACGCTGCGGTGGGTTTTGTCTGTCTTGGGCGATTGCGCGTTGCGCGGGCTTGCGATAGCTCCGAGGCATTGATCAATAACAGGAGCGCCCAATATGACCCGCGCCTTCATTTTCCCCGGCCAGGGGGCCCAAACGATCGGAATGGGCCGGGATTTGGCCGAGGCCTATCCCGCGGCACGCGAGGTCTTTGATGAAGTGGATGCGGCCCTAGGCGAGGATCTGTCGGCCCTGATTTTCGAAGGCGATATCGAAGAGCTGACGCTGACACGCAATGCGCAGCCCGCTTTGATGGCGACCTCTATGGCGGCGATGGCGGCGCTGCAGATGGAAGGTGTGGCGGTGAGCGACGCCTCCTACGTGGCGGGCCACTCGCTGGGCGAATATGCGGCGCTTTGCGCGGCGGGCACGCTGAGCCTGGCGGACACTGCGCGTCTGTTGCGTCTGCGCGGAGAGGCGATGCAGGCCGCCGTGCCCGCGGGTGAGGGCGCCATGGCGGCGATCCTCGGGCTTGATTTCGACAAGGTCGCAGAGATTGCCGCCGAGGCCGCCGATGGCGCGGTCTGCGAGGCGGCCAATGACAACGATCCGGCGCAAGTGGTGATCTCGGGTGCGAAAGCGGCGGTCGAACGCGCGACCGTTCTGGCCAAGGAGCGTGGCGCGAAACGCGCGCTGATGCTGCCGGTCTCGGCCCCATTCCATTGCGCATTGATGCAACCGGCGGCGGAGGCGATGGCCGTCGCGCTGGCGGAGGTCGATCTGCAGACTCCGACCGTGCCGCTTGTGGGCAATGTGATCGCCCGCGCCGACAGTGCGCCCGATTTGATCCGTGAAAATCTGGTCGCTCAGGTCACCGGTCGGGTCCGTTGGCGCGAAAGCGTTGCCTGGATGGCGGCGCATGGTGTCACCGAGACGTTTGAAATTGGCGCCGGCAAGGCGCTGTCGGGTATGGTCAAGCGCATCGACCGGTCGGTGGCGACCCATGCGGTGGGCACGCCGGACGACGTGCAACAGGCCGTCGCAGCAATCAAGGGGTAGTCCCGTGGTGGCGCGCATCGAGCTGCGGCGTCTGTCGGATGATCTGGTCTATGTCTTTGATCGCAAGGCTGGCCCGGATCAGAAAACGGGCTTCTGCCGCCGCGATGCGCCGTTCTGGATCACCTGGCGGGACGGCTTCGGCTGGGGCGCCTGGGTCGGGGATGTATTGACGGGCCGTCCCTGGGACATCCACATAGCGCAGCAATCGCGCGCCGCGCCGCCCGAGGGGAAATGGGTGTCGCAGAAAGATACGAAATCCTACACCTATTGGTTGGTGCATATCGACGAGACTTCGGATGGGGAGCGTTAAATGACAGATTTGACAGGCAAAACTGCGCTGGTGACCGGCGCGTCGGGCGGGATCGGCGCGGAAATTGCGCGCGCATTGCATGGGGCGGGGGCCGATGTGGGGCTGTCTGGAACCCGTGTGGAGCCGTTGGAGGCGCTGGCGGCGGAGCTTGGCGAGCGGGCCCATGTCCTGCCCTGTAATCTCAGCGATGCAGCGGCGGTGGATGCCCTGCCGAAACAGGCGATTGCCGCCATGGGCAGCCTGGATATCCTGGTCAACAATGCCGGGATCACCCGCGACAACCTGTTCATGCGCATGTCCGATGAGGAATGGGCGAGCGTGCTTGAGGTCAACCTGACCTCGACCATGCGGCTGTGCCGTGGCGCGCTGCGTGGCATGATGAAGGCGCGTTGGGGCCGGATTATCAATATCAGCTCGGTCGTGGGCGCCACGGGAAATCCGGGGCAGGGCAATTATGCGGCCTCCAAGGCCGGAATGGTCGGCATGTCCAAAAGCCTGGCCTATGAGGTGGCAAGCCGCGGCATCACCGTGAACTGCATCGCGCCCGGCTTTATCGAGACGGCGATGACGGACAAGCTGACCGATGACCAAAAGGGAAAGATCCTGGCGCAAATTCCTGCCGGGCGCATGGGGACCCCTAACGAGATCGCCTCTGCGACCCTATATCTGGCCAGCGCCGAGGCTGGATACATGACCGGCACCACGCTGCATGTGAATGGTGGTATGGCAATGCTGTAACGCCTCGCCGCTATGGTGCCTTACGTAGGGTCAGAAACCCGGGCGGGGGGCATTGCCATGGCGGTGACATGTGCTATAGGCGGCGCAGATTTGCCGGGGGGCGTGGTCCTGCTGGCCGGTTATGTGTCGGTCCTTTGGGGGTGATACAGAGCATTTTGAGCGGCCGAAACGGCACGACGTGAACCTAGGGTGTCCCAGAAACGGGCGCCCGGAAGACATGAGGAAGAATGATGAGCGACATCGAAGAGCGCGTGAAGAAGATCGTCGTCGAGCACCTGAGCGTGGAAGAAGACAAGGTTGTCGAGACCGCGTCTTTTATTGACGACCTGGGCGCCGACTCGCTGGATACAGTTGAGCTGGTGATGGCGTTCGAAGAGGAATTCAGCATCGAAATCCCAGACGACGCCGCCGAGACGATCCAGACATTTGGCGATGCGGTGAAGTTCATCAAAGAAGCCAGCTAAGCGGCTTCTGTTAGAAGATTTGAAATGCGGCGTTCGGGATGATCCGGGCGCCGCTTTCGTTTGCGCTGCGCCCTGTTCGCGGGGCCATTGTGTCAGGCCAGGCTGGGCTGTGGCGCGTCACCCGTTGTGTCATCGGTGATTTTCGTCACTTCCGCCTCGGACAGGGCGGTGTCCAATTGCACGCCAAAGCAGCGATCATTGCTCCACCGCACGGTCCCGCCAAACACGTCGCCGCGGCATCTGATGTCGATATGGCCGCCACGGATTGGCGTGTGGGGCTGACTGATACACATCCCGAAGCGGTTGATATTGAGGACACGGGTGAATTCCATGTCCGAATGCTGCGCACCCGAGGACGCGTCATCCTTGGACGTCATCCGCACTTCGCAATCGGTATCGCACAAGATACGCGGCTCACGGCGCTGTTTGAGCCGGGTCCAGAGGATCTTTCCCACGACGATCAGAGCCAGGACAAGGGCCAGGGCGGCGCCAATCAGGATCGGCTGACCAAGGCTGCTGCGCGGTTGGGGTCTCGGTGTGGGGCTGTTCTGGAGGCTTGAGCCAAGTTCAAGATTGGGTGCTTCGCCGTCACTATCTTCCTCGTCCTCGTCGGCGGCAATCGGGACATCCTCTGAAAGGGCGGGGCAGTTGGGCATCCCGCCCGCTATGCGAAACCGGTTCAGGCCGATATAGACGTCGGTCTCATCCATCAGGGATTGAATGGCGTCGGCATTGTCGTTTGCACCTGCAGTTGCAATGCTGGCCAAGCGGTCAAGCGTGTGCTGAACCCAATCTTCGCGACCAAAGGAATACTCATCGGCCAGCATCGATGCGACACGAGGGGCGTCGACATAGCTCAGATCCAGCGATAACACGCGCCCATGATATTGGCGCGCCGCCATGCTGCGACTGTTGGACAATGCCTCTGCATGGTGGGCGATATGGCCCAAAACCACCAGATCCGGGCATAGTGCCCAGACCGGTGATGCCACCAGACACAGCATCGCACCCGCCAAAGCGGATCGTATACGTTCCCAAACCCACATTGGGCAAATCGCCCTTATTCGTGTCTCACCAGGTTGCAGGCTAGCAGCGGATACTTAAATCTCGGTAAACTGACGTCTGGCAGGTCTTGGCGCACAATGTGGGCGAGGGATTGCGCCTGACGGGGCGTTTCCGGTATTCGGACGCCGATAAAGACGATGAGGGGCAGTGCGATGCGGCGAGTGGTTGTGACAGGTTTGGGATTGGTGACGCCCCTGGCCAGTGGCGTGGATGCGACGTGGCAGCGCCTTCTGGCGGGCCAATCGGGCGCCGGCCCCATCACTCGGTTCGATACAACCGGCTTTGGCACCAGCTACGCCTGCGAATTGCCCATGGGCGACGGCACTGACGGCACATTCAATGCCGATCAGTGGATGGAGCCAAAGGAACAGCGCAAGGTTGATGATTTCATCCTTTATGGGATGGCCGCTGCGGTTCAGGCCGTTGAAGATGCCGGTTGGACTCCGACCGACAGCGAAAGCCTGGAGCGGACCGGCTGCCTGATCGGATCGGGTATCGGTGGCCTGTCGTCTATTGCGGATACCTCAATCGTGCTGAACGAACGCGGCCCGCGACGGGTATCGCCATTCTTCGTGCCGGGCGCATTGATCAACCTGATCTCGGGTCAGGTCTCGATCCGCTACGGGTTCAAGGGGCCCAATCATGCGGTCGTGACGGCATGCTCGACGGGCGCCCATGCCATCGGCGATGCGGCCCGGTTGATTGCCCTGGACGATGCGGATGTGATGGTCGCGGGTGGCGCCGAAAGCCCGATCTGCGCCATCGGGATCGCCGGGTTCAACGCCTGCAAGGCGCTGAGCACGAAACGGTCTGAGGACCCCGAAAAGGCCTCGCGTCCCTGGGATGCCGATAGTGACGGTTTTGTCATGGGCGAAGGGGCTGGGATGGTTGTGCTAGAGGAATATGAGCACGCCAAGGCGCGGGGCGCGACGATTTATGCGGAAATCCTGGGCTATGGTCTGTCGGGTGATGCCCATCACATCACGGCCCCTCCGCCGGACCATGAAGGCGCAGAACGCGCCATGCGTGCGGCGTTGAGGCGCGCGGGATTGGAGCCGAGCGCGGTGGATTACGTGAATGCCCACGGTACCTCGACCATGGCCGACACCATCGAGTTGGGCGCCGTGGAACGCCTGATGGGCGATCACGCGGCCAATCTGCGCATGTCCTCGACCAAATCGATGACGGGCCATCTGCTGGGCGCGGCGGGCGCGATCGAGGCGATTTTCTCGATCCTCGCGATCCGCGACAATGTCGCCCCGCCGACGATCAACCTGGACAATCCCGCCGCTGAGACGGCGATCAACCTCTGTGCGAATGCCAAACAAGAGGGCGAGATCAACATCGCACAGTCGAACTCTTTCGGGTTCGGCGGCACCAATGCCTGCCTCATCATGGGGCGTGTCTAAGTGATGATCTGGCGCCATATCGCGGCGAATGCGTTTTCCTTCCTGATTGTGGCGTTGATCGCGGCGGCGGTGGCTTTGGGTTGGGGACAACAGCAATGGGTCGCGAATGGCCCGCTGGAGGCGGGCGCATTCTTTGAGGTGGAAGAGGGCGAGAGCCTGAATTCGGTCTCTAATCGGCTGGAAGAGCAAGGCGCCGTTCGGTCAGCCTCCATCTTCCGGATCGGCACGCGGGCCTCTGACCGTGCCGGTGATCTGCGCTTTGGCAGCTATGAGATCCCGGCAGGCGCCAGCATGGCCGAGGTTCTTGATATCGTGACGGCGGGCGGTCCGTCCTCGTTCCGGTACCGTGCGACCTATGTGCTGTTGAATTCCGGCAGCGGGCAATTGCGCCTGAGCGAGCGGGTGCCCGGTACGGGCGACGTGGAAGAGATTGTGCGCTTTGCCTATGATGAGGGCATCCCCGAAGAATACGGCACCCTGGTCGAAGCGGGCACGCCGATGATCTACCGCGTGGTGATCCCGGAAGGCCTGACCTCTTGGCAGATCGTTCAAGGCCTCCAGGCTGCGGATTTCCTGGACGGCGAGGTGGCCGATATCCCGGCAGAGGGTATGTTGGCGCCCGCCACGATCGAAGTGAGTCGTGGCGAGTCGCGGGCCGAATTGCTGGCCGAGATGCAGGAGGCGCAGCAACAGATCTTGGCCCAGGTATGGGAGACGCGCGCAGCGGATTTGCCGATCGAGACGCCGGAAGAGGCGTTGATCCTGGCCTCGATCATTGAGAAAGAAACCTCGGTTCCCGATGAGCGCGGGCGCGTGGCCAGCGTCTTTGTGAACCGTTTGAACCAAGGCATGCGTCTTCAGACCGACCCGACCGTAATTTATGGCGTCACCAATGGTCGCGGCGTGCTGGGCCGTGGTCTGCGCCAAAGCGAGCTGCGCGCCGAGACACCCTGGAACACTTATGTCATTTCGGGCCTGCCGCCGACGCCGATTGCCAATCCGGGTCGCGCCGCAATCGAAGCGGCGGTCAACCCCGATACTACGGACTTTATCTTCTTCGTCGCAGACGGGACCGGCGGGCATGCCTTTGCCGTCACTTTGGAGGAGCATAATCGCAACGTGGCGCGCTGGCGTGAGATCGAAGCCGAGCGTGCGAGCGGCAATTGACGGCCAAAGGTTAACAAATCGGCCCACCGCTGCCCGCATCGAGACCCGCGTCGCGGCTTTACGTTTAGATTTGTTGGCCGCACCGTACGGTGCCTCCCAACGATATACATGTTCGAACCCCCTGTTTTTATTGGCCTCCCTGAGGCTCGGTTAACAGGGTGTTACCGGGCGTGCATTAGGTTAACCCTTTGATAATACAATAGTTGTTGACCCATCGAACGGCCCATGGCACCTATTTTGGCATGCTGGAAGATGTGGGTAAGCGGTCCGGGGAAACTCCCTAGGGCCGTTTTTTCTTGGCCGGGTGAGGCTTGTCCGACACACGCGGACTTGCCGGTTGGGAAAGGTTCACACCTGCGTTCTGCTCGTGACTGAGAGGTTTCTTGGGACACGGGGTAACGACTATGACGACCATTCAACACATGGAAGACACTGAAAACCGGGCGGAAACGGCGGTCGAGCGCGCTGAGAAAGCGTTCGAGACGGCGATTGCGGTGCTGGAGGCAAGCTGTGATCAGCTGAAATCCGCGCCGGAGTTTGGGGAAGGTGAGGTGACGAAGGCAGTTCGGCAGATGAATGCCGCCTTCCTCATGACCATGGATATGCAGGAGAAGGCACGTGAAGCTGGAGTCAAACGGTTCGGAAATGGGGGCGGCGGACAGCTCGACCTCGACGCGGCACGATCTGAGATCGGCCTCCGCCTGGCTTGCCTCCGCAAGCCCGGAGCTTGAAAAAGAGTTCCTGGACTCACTGGACGAAAACGCATTGGCGGCCTTGCCTTGGATTTTCGAATTCTGGGCCTTGCCGCATCAATTGCCCCCTGAAGGGGACTGGACCACTTGGGTGGTTCTGGGGGGCCGTGGTGCAGGCAAGACGCGCGCCGGAAGCGAATGGGTGCGGTCGATGGTGGAAGGCGCAACGCCTGAAGCCCGCGGCCGGGCCCGCCGCGTCGCCTTGGTGGGGGAAACCTACGACCAAGCGCTGGCGGTGATGATCAAGGGGGAGAGCGGGTTGATCGCCTGCTCTCCTCCGGACCGCGTGCCAAATTGGATCGCGGGCGAACGGCGTTTGGTCTGGCCAAACGGGGCTGAGGCCAGAGTGTTTTCAGCCAATGATCCCGAAGCATTGCGAGGGCCGCAATTCGATCTGGCCTGGTCCGATGAATTGGCGAAGTGGCCCAATGCACAGAACACATGGGACATGCTGCAATTCGGTCTGCGGCTGGGCGAGCGTCCGCAGCAGATCGTGACGACCACGCCGCGCAATGTCGGAGTTTTGAAAGAGCTTTTGGCGCGGGACGATGTGGCCCATACTCATGCGCCGACGGAAGCCAACTCCGCCTATCTGGCCGCGTCCTTCCTGAAAGAGGTGCGGTCGCGCTACGGCGATACGCGGTTGGGACGCCAGGAATTGGATGGCGTGTTGCTGGATGATGTGGACAGTGCGCTGTGGCAGCGCAGTGAAATTGACGCGTTGCGTTTACCCGCGGTTGAGGCCGTGGATGAGCGCATTCCCCAAGGCGCCAGGGTGATCGTTGCGGTGGATCCGCCGGTGACGGGGCATTCCGGGTCCGATGCGTGCGGGATCGTTGTGGTTGCGGTGATCGAGACCGGCAATCCCGCCGATTGGACCGCCATTGTGATTGAGGATTGCACGGTTCAGGGCGTGTCGCCCAACCAATGGGCCGAGGCTGCCGTGGCCGCTTATCACCGCTATGGCGCATCGCGCATGGTCGGTGAGGTGAACCAGGGTGGATCGTTGGTTACTGGCACTGTTCGTACGGTCGATCCGAATATCAACTTCCGCGAGGTGCGCGCCTCGGTCGGGAAGGTGGCGCGGGCCGAACCGGTCGCGGCGCTTTATGAACAGGGCAAGATCCGCCATCTCGGCGTCCATGCCGAGTTGGAAGACGAGATGTGTAAGATGGCCCGCACGGGGTATGAGGGACAGGGGTCGCCGGACCGGGTGGATGCCCTGGTTTGGGCCCTGACCGAGGGCATTTTGGAACCCACCAAGCACCGTCGCAATCCCGCGATCAGGAGCTTCTAACTGCCATAAACTGGGCGCTGGAGCGCTTATCACCGGGGGCCGTCAAGGCGCCCCGATCTGATCCGTATTGCTTGAGGAGAGACGTATATGGCCTTTGATTTCCTAAAGAAATCCGAGCCCGTCGCCGCGCCCGAGGCGAAGGCCTCGGCCAGTGCCAAATTGGCGGTCTGGGGGTCGTCAGGGCGGGTGGTTTGGAGCCCACGTGACGTGGGCAGCCTGACCAAGAATGGCTTTTTGGGCAACCCGGTCGGCTTTCGCGCGGTTAAGGTGATCGCCGAAGCGGCGGCCGCATTGCCGGTGGTCTGCCAAGATGTCGAGCGCCGCTATGATACACATCCGGTGATGGCGCTGCTGAACCGGCCCAACGCGGCACAGACTCGCGCCGATCTGCTGGAGGCGGCTTTTGCGCAGCTTATGCTGTCGGGCAACACATTCGTGGAGGCCGTGAGCGAGGCGCCGGGCTGGCCGGGAGAATTGCATGTTTTGCGGTCGGACCGGATGACACCGGTGCCCGGCGCGGATGGCTGGCCGAAGGGCTATGATTACACTGTCGGCAGCCGCAAACACCGGTTCCCCGCGGAGTTGGTCTGTCATATCCGCAATTTCCATCCGCAGGATGACCATCTGGGCCTCGCTCCGATCCAAGCCGCCGCGACCGCCATCGACGTCCACAATTCGGCGGCGCGGTGGTCAAAGGCGTTGTTGGACAATGCGGCCAGGCCTTCGGGGGCGATTGTCTATAACGGGATGGAGGGGGCTGGCACGATGAGCCAGGACCAGTTCGACCGATTGCAGATGGAGTTGGAAAGCCACCACCAGGGCGCGCGGAATGCGGGGCGTCCGATGCTGCTGGAAGGGGGGCTCGATTGGAAGCCCATGGGCTTCAGCCCGTCGGATATGGAGTTCCAGAAGACCAAAGAGGCCGCCGCGCGCGATATCGCGTTGGCCTTTGGTGTGCCGCCGATGCTGTTGGGCATTCCCGGCGATGCGACCTATGCCAATTACGCCGAGGCCAATCGGGCGTTCTACCGTTTGACGGTCCTGCCGCTGGCGACGCGGGTCTGGTCAGCCTTGTCGCATTGGCTGAGCGGGTTGGCGGGCGAGGTGATCGATGTCAGCCCCGATCTGGATGGCGTGCCTGCCTTGGCGGCGGAACGCGAAGCCGCCTGGCGCCGGGTCAGCGAGGCGGATTTCCTGACCGAGGCCGAGAAGCGCCGCATGCTGGGGCTTCCGGAACGGCCCGTGGAATGAGTGCGCCGAAGGAGGGCAGCGGGTCGCGCTATCTGTATGCGCCATTCGACGCCGCTAATGCGCGCATCGAGGCCAATGAGCGTGTGCAACAGGAACGCTGGGCCGCGTTGACCTTTCGTCTGCAAGGCATCGAAGGCGCTTTGCAACGGTTGGAGAAACGGCTGTGGCTGGCCGTTTTCGGTGTTGTGTCAGTGATCCTGGCACGAGGCATCAGCCAGTTACTTAACTTGAACATTGGCGGATAGGAGACTGATATGAAACCGCTTTCCGCGAGTGGATTGGAGATGAAGTTCCATGGGTTTGGCGATGAACTCACCTTGGGCGACGACCATGTGATCGAGGGATATGCCTCGCTTTTCGGCGCGACCGACCAGGGTGGCGATGTCGTCGAAAAGGGCGCTTATGCCAAATCCCTAAAAGCGGGGCGACGGGTCAAGATGCTATGGCAGCATGATCCAAACGAGCCGATTGGCATTTGGGACGAGGTGCGAGAGGACAGCCGCGGCCTGTATGTGAAAGGCCGTCTGCTGGATGACGTCGCCCGCGCCCGTGAGGCCGCCGCTTTGACCAAGGCCGGTGCGATCGATGGCTTGTCCATTGGGTATCGCACGGTGAAGGCCAACAAGGACGAGAGGGGCCGTAGGCTTCTGTCGGAGGTGGAGTTGTGGGAGGTGTCGCTGGTGACATTCCCGATGCTCCCCGAAGCGCGTGTCGAATCCCGTGAAGGGAAATCGGACGGGCTCAACGACCTGGCGCAGGTGTTCGAGGACGCCCGCCGCAACTTGGCGGCGCGCAAGGCCCGCTGATCGATGGGCGATCTGGCCCGCAAAGATCCAACCTCAACATCAAAGGTGCTTCTATGACCGAGACCCGAAGCGCGGGGGCGGATGGTTCCCCCATGGCTGAAATCAAGACCGCCATCGGCGGTTTCTTGAGCGAATTCAACCAGTTTCAAGACGACATGAATGTCAAACTCCAAAAGCAGGAAGAGCGTATTGCCATGCTGAATACCAAAACCACCTCGTTTGCCCGTCCGGCGCTGTCCGCAGACATCGACACCGGCGCCCCCCACAAAAAGGCGTTGCAGAGCTATTTGCGGTGCGGCGATGACGACGCGCTGCGTGGCCTTGAGCTGGAAGGCAAAGCGCTGAACACATCCGTCAATGCAGAAGGCGGCTATCTGGTTGATCCGCAGACGTCGGAGATGATCCAGTCGGTGCTGCGGAGCTCGGCCTCGCTGCGGTCGGTGGCCAATGTTGTGACCGTCGAGGCGTCTTCTTTTGATGTGCTGATCGACTCGACCGATACCGGCGCGGGTTGGGCCGATGAAGTGACGCCTACAGCCGACACCGACACACCCCAGATCGAGCGCATTTCGATCGCCCTTCATGAGTTGTCGGCCCTGCCCAAGGCGTCGCAGCGCCTGCTGGATGACAGCGCGTTCGACATCGAAGGCTGGCTGGCCGGTCGGATCGCCGACAAGTTCTCTCGCGCCGAAGCGTCAGCATTTATCGGCGGCACCGGTGCTGGCCAACCGACGGGTCTGCTGTCGCACCCCACGGTGGACAACGGATCGTGGAGCTGGGGCAACCTGGGCTATGTGGCGACCGGAACGGCGGGCGACTTCGACAGCACCAACGCCTCCGATGCCATTGTCGATCTGGTTTACGCGCTTGGTGCGCGGTACCGGGCCAATGCGACCTTCGTCATGAACTCCAAGACCGCGGGTGCAGTTCGGAAGATGAAGGATGCCGATGGTCGCTTCTTGTGGTCGGACGGTCTGGCGGCCGGCGAGCCCGCGCGCCTGATGGGGTATCCGGTCCTGATTGCGGAAGACATGCCTGACATTGCCGAGGATGCGATGGCGATTGCGTTCGGTGATTTCGGGTCGGGCTACACGATTGCCGAGCGTCCGGATCTACGCGTTCTGCGTGATCCGTTCTCGGCCAAACCGCATGTGCTGTTCTATGCCACCAAGCGCGTTGGTGGTGATGTGACCGACTTTGCAGCCATCAAAATGATGAAGTTCGGCACCTCCTAAGTCAGCCACGATCCCGGCGCGATCCTCGGGGGGATGGTGCCGGGTGGGGCGTGTGTGCGGGCCTTTGCGGGTCCAGCTGCGCGTCTCTCCGCATGAGCAGCGCGGAGGTCGGCGCCACGCCCCAACCCTTGTTTCAGATCCAATAACCCGGAGACTTTCCGATGATCATGGTCGAATTGACACCGGTGCCAAGCGCCGTGTTGCCCGTAAGTGATTTGGCTGACCACTTGCGCCTGGCGTCCGGGTTTGCCGATGACGGCAGCCAGAATGCCCGATTGGAGCAATGCCTGCGTGCCGCGATGGCCGCGATTGAGGCCCGGATCGGCAAGGCGCTGTTCCAGCGCAGATTTGCTTTG
Organism: Gymnodinialimonas mytili; assembly: GCF_037544085.1. NCBI lineage: Bacteria > Pseudomonadati > Pseudomonadota > Alphaproteobacteria > Rhodobacterales > Paracoccaceae > Gymnodinialimonas > Gymnodinialimonas mytili. The sequence goes on along the minus strand of NZ_JBBIFW010000001.1, from coordinate 202,598 downwards.
ACGTTGACGCATGGGTGGAAAGCCTTGTCGGGCCATGGCTTGCCGGTTGCGCCGGTTGCGAGCATCGATGGTGTTCGCTTGATCGATGGGCGCGGCGCCGAGACGGTCCTGGACCCATCGAGCTATGGATTGCGCCGCGATACGCATCGTCCCCAGATCATTGCCACGGCGGCGGCCTTGCCAAGCCCGGTGCAGGGCGGATCGATTGAGATCGAAGTGACCGCAGGTTTCAGCGCCGATTGGATCGGAATACCCGCGGATCTGCGCGAGGCGATGTTGAGCCTGGCGAGTGAGTACTATGACCAGGATCAGGGCGGATCTTCTATGATCCCATCCCATATCGCGGCGTTGATTGCGCCCCATCGCCAGATGCGGCTCGGGGGACAGGTGGTATGAAACGCCCCAAGCTCAATCGAAAGCTGCTGCTGGAGGCGCCGCAGCGCGCCAGTGACGGCGCTGGCGGCTTTGTCGAGACCTGGTCGCCATTGGGAACGCTTTGGGGCGAGGTTCTGCCGCGCGGTGCGGGGCGTGAGATCGAAGCCTCTCGGCTCAACCTCAGAATTACGGTGCGCTCCGCTCCACAGGGTGCTCCGTCGCGACCCACATCGGCGATGCGGTTCCGGGATGGCGACCGCGTCTACCGCATCGAAGCAGTAACCGAGGCCGAGGCCTCGGGGCTGTATCTTGTTTGTTTCGCACGAGAGGAGGTTGCCGCATGAGCTATGCCGCCACAGCCGCCCTGCAGGAGGCGGTATTCTCGGCCCTTTCGAATGACTCGAATGTGGTAACGCTATCTGCCGGTGCGATCTACGATGCGATCCCGCCAGGCGATGTTCCGTCCCTCTACATAAGCCTTGGGCCTGAGACCGCCCGCGATGCCTCCGATGTGATGGAGGCCGCAGCTTTGCATGAATTTCTGGTCAAGATCGTCTCCGATGAGGCGGGCTTTCACAGCGCGAAACGGCTGGCAGCGGCGGTATCAGACGTTCTGACCGATGCCAATCTGGCGTTGAGCCGCGGCACCTTGGCCGGTCTTCGGTTTCGCCGCGCACGTGCTCGTAAATCCGGTGATCTGCGTGAAATCGATCTTTGGTTTCGCGCCTTCATCGATTCCAGCGCAGCCTAGCCTGCGCCGCCTGAATATCCCTGACAAAACTGGAGTTTGCCATGACGGCACAGAACGGAAAGGACCTTCTGGTGAAGGTCGATATGGACGGCAATGGCGTCTTTGAAACCTTCGCGGGTCTGCGTGCGACGCGGTTGAGCTTCAACGCGGAAACCGTCGATGTAACCAGTCTGGAAAGCGCCGGGGGCTGGCGCGAATTGCTGCGTGGCGCTGGCGTGAAATCTGCGGCAATCACAGGCTCGGGCATCTTCCGTGATGCCACGACCGATGAGCGCGCCCGGTCGATCTTTTTCCAGGGTGATATGCCCGCGTTCCAGGTCGTGATCCCGGATTTCGGTGTCGTGGAGGGCGCGTTCCAGATAACCTCGATCGAATATGCGGGCACCCATGACGGGGAGGCGACGTATGAGATCAGCATGGCCTCTGCCGGTGCGCTCGATTTCACCGCGGCCTAAATCATGGCGAACCCTTGGACCGGGGAAGTGGCGCTAACCGTCGATGGAACGCGCCACGATGCCAAGCTGACACTGGGCGCACTTGCCGAATTGGAGGCTCATTTCGGGGCGGGATCGCTAACCGAGATGGTCAAACGGTTTGAGGGTGATGGGCTTAAATCGTCGGATGTTCTGGCGCTGATATGTGCGGGACTTCGCGGTGGCGGATGGGGCGGTGACCTGAATGACCTGCTGCATGCCGATATTGAGGGCGGTGTGCTGGAAGCGGCCCGCGTTGCGGCGCGTCTTTTGGTTTTGGCCTTTCAGCCAGCGCCATGAGCGATAGTCCAAAAGGCTTTGATTGGCCCGCCTTGATGCGCGTGGCCTATCAGCAATTGGGCCTAAAACCTGAGGAGTTTTGGCGCCTGACCCCGACAGAATTCATGATGCTGCTTGGTCCCGAAACCGGGGCTGCGCCCATGGGCCGAGATGCGTTCGAAGCACTTTTGGCCCGTTTCCCCGACACATCCCAGGAGGGCGGAGATGACTGAAATTGACAATGATCTGGCGCGTTTCGACGCCGAGGTTTTGGAATTGGAAAACAGCCTTTCTGGCGCCGCATCGATGGCTGCCACGTTCCAGAACGAGTTGAGCCAGATGCAGGGCACGATGCTGTATACGGGGCGTGAGGTGAATGCGATGAGCCGCAGTATCGGCGGTGGGTTGCGGCGTGCCTTCGATGGGGTGGTCTTCGACGGAATGCGCTTGTCCGATGCTTTACGCAACGTCGCAAGTTCGATGGTGGATGCGGCTTACAACAGCGCCATCCGTCCGGTTCAGAACCAACTCGGCGGTGCGCTTGCCAATGGTGTGAACGGCTTGCTCAGCAACTTGCTGCCGTTTGAGCGTGGCGGGGCCTTTAGCCAGGGACGGGTCACGCCCTTTGCGCGTGGTGGTGTCGTGAACGGCCCCACCACATTTCCGATGCGCGGCGGTACGGGTCTGATGGGCGAGGCGGGGCCGGAGGCGATCATGCCGTTGCGGCGCGGGCCCGACGGCAAGTTGGGCGTTGCGGCCGCGGGCGGCGGCGGTGGAGCTGTTCACGTTACAATGAACATCACCTCGCCCGATGTAGCGGGTTTCCGGCGGTCGTCCAGCCAAGTCGCCGCGCAGATGCAGCGGGCCTTGGCGCGCGGCCAGCGCAACCGTTGAGGAGGGTGTGAGATGGGATTTCATGAAGTTCGTTTCCCGACCAACCTGAGCTTTGGTTCGGCGGGCGGCCCAGAGCGGCGCACCGAGGTGGTGACGTTGAGCAACGGGTTCGAAGAACGCAACACGCCCTGGGCGCATTCTCGACGTCGCTATGACGCGGGCGTTGGGATGCGCTCGCTCGACGACATCGCCGTGCTGATCGCCTTTTTCGAGGCTCGGCGCGGGCAGCTCTTCGGGTTTCGCTGGAAGGATTGGTCTGATTGCAAAAGCGGCCTGCCATCGGCGGATCCGGCATTTGATGATCAGCAGATCGGCACGGGTGACGGCAACACGACCGTTTTCCAATTGTCGAAGACCTATGCGTCGGGTTTGAACACCTATTCGCGGTCCATCGTGAAACCTGTCGATGGCAGTGTTCGCATTGGCGTTGCGGGCACCGAACTGTCGGAAACGACAGATTTCACGGTCAACTACGCGACAGGTGAAATCACCTTTGCGGTTGCGCCTGCGGCCGAGCAGATTGTGACCGCTGGATACGAATTTGATGTGCCGGTGCGATTTGACACCGACATCATTCAAACCTCAGCCGCTGGTTTTGAAGCGGGAGAGGTGCCGGACGTGCCCATCATGGAGATCCGGATATGAGCGTCGAGGCGCTCGATGCGCATTTGCAAAGCGGGATCACTGCGCTGTGCCGCTGTTGGCGTGTGACGCGCAAGGATGGTGTGTCGCTGGGTTTCACCGACCATGATCTGGACGTCACTTTTGACGATGTCGTCTTCCGTGCCGGAACTGGTCTGACCGCCTCTGCGCTGAGCCAGACAACGGGTTTGTCGGTTGACAACACCGAGGCAATCGGCGCGCTGACAGATGCGGCAATCAGTGAAGAGGACATCTTTGCCGGTCGCTTTGACGGAGCCGATGTCGAGGCATGGCTTGTTCAATGGGATGCACCCGAAAACCGCGCACTGCAGTTTCGTGGCACGTTCGGCGAGATCATACGGTCGAATGGCGCCTTTACCGCCGAACTGCGTGGCTTGGCTGAGCAGATGAACACGCCACGTGGTCGCGTCTTTCAACGCAATTGCCCCGCTGTTCTGGGGGATGCGCGCTGCAGGTTTGATCTGTCTGCGCCCGGGTTCAGTGCCGAGGTCTCTGTCACATCCAGCGATGGACGCCGCTTCGCATTTGATGATGCGACACAATTCGATGCGCGCTGGTTCGAGCGTGGAAAGCTGAGTGTTTTAAGCGGTGCAGCTGCGGGTCTGAGCGGGGCCATCAAACTGGATCGGCTAAACGGCTCTGTCCGGTTGGTCGAACTGTGGGACAATCTGCGTATAGAGGTCGCCGGGGGCGATATGGTGCGATTGACCGTGGGTTGTGACAAGCGCTTTGCGACTTGCCGAACAAAGTTCAACAACGCCCTGAATTTTGGCGGTTTTCCCGACATCCCCAGTGAGGATTGGCAAATGTCACATCCCACCCGAATGTCGAGCCGGAATGGAGGCTCTTTGCGATGAGCCAGATTGTTGATCTCGCGCGGACCTGGCTGGGCACGCCTTACATCCATCAGGCCTCCTGCAAGGGAGCGGGGTGCGATTGTTTGGGTCTGGTCTTGGGCCTCTGGAGGGAATTGTACGGGGCGCTACCGGCGCCTGTGCCCGCTTACACCCCGGATTGGTCCGAAGTCTCCGGCGAAGAGCGTCTGTGGCAGGCTGCAATCACGCATTTGGTGGAAAAGCCGATTGCCGATGCGGTGCCGGGGGATGTGATCTTGTTCCGTATGCGCTCGGGCGCCGTTGCAAAGCATATCGGCATTCAAACCGTCGCAGGCGCCGCGCCGCGGTTCTTACATGCCTATACCGGCCAAGGCGTCACCGAAGGTGCGCTGACATCTCCTTGGGCGCGCCGGATCGCGGCGCGGTTCGCCTTCCCTGAAAGGACCTGATCCATGGCAACCATTCTACTTTCGGCTGCAGGCGCTGCGGCCGGCGGACTGATTCAGGCCCCTATCCTCGGCATGAGCGGGGCTGTCCTTGGCCGCGCGGTTGGCGCGACTTTGGGGCGTGTCATCGATCAACGGTTGCTGGGCTCAGGCAGCGAGCCGGTTGAGGTTGGCCGCACCGATCGTCTGCGCATCACTGGCGCGGGCGAGGGTGGCCCGATTGCGGAATCCTTCGGACGCACCCGCATGGGTGGTCATGTGATCTGGTCCACGCAGTTTCTGGAGACCAGTACCACAACCGGCGGGGGTCGGGGCGGCGGCAAGGGCGGGCCGCCACAGCCGCAGACGACCACCTATTCCTATAGTATCAGCCTTGCGGTTGCACTGTGCGAGGGAGAAATCTCGCGTGTCGGTCGCATCTGGGCCGATGGCGTGGAGATTGATCGTACCAGTGTCATTTGGCGTCTCTACAAAGGCACGCCAAGTCAAATGCCGGATCCGCTGCTGGAGGCCGTCGAGGGGGCGGGCACGGTTCCCGCCTATCGCGGGATCGCCTATGTGGTGTTCGAAAACCTTGATCTGACGCCTTATGGCAATCGCGTTCCGCAATTTGCTTTCGAAGTTGTGCGGCCAGCACGACCGAGCCAAGAACTCGTCCCGGCGGCTTCTGATCTGTTGAAGGCCGTCGCTTTGATGCCTGGGACAGGTGAATATGCGCTCGCGGTTGAGCCGATCAGTCTGCGCACCGGTCTGGTTGGCGCACAGGCAGCGAATGTCAGCGCGCAAGGTGGCACGGCGGATTTCAATCAATCGCTGGCCCAGTTGCGTGACGGGTTGCCAAACCTGGAATCGGTGTCGCTGATCTATTCGTGGTTTGGCGACGATTTGCGCGCCGGATCTTGCACTGTAAGGCCCAAGGTTGAAGATCGGTCCCGCGATAGCGCGAAGATGCCCTGGCGGTCCGGTGGGATTGGCCGCGCTCAGGCGCAAGAAATCGCCCGTGTCGATGGCAGGCCGGTCTATGGCGGGACGCCGACGGATCAGTCGGTGATCCAAGCCATCCAGGCGATCCATGCGGGCGGCCAGCAAGTCACGTTCTATCCGTTTCTCCTGATGGAGCAGTTGGTCGGAAACGGGCTGCCTGATCCCTATGGCGCGGGCGAGCAGGCCTATTTGCCATGGCGTGGACGGATCACAGGGGATATCGCGCCGACATTGGCCGGTAGCCCCGATGGGACAGCTGCGAACCGGGCGGCGGTTGATGCTTTCTTCGGCTCCGCGATAGCGGCGCATTTTGCGATTTCAGGCGCCACGATCAGCTATAACGGCCCCGCCGAATGGAGCTATTCGCGGTTTATTCTACATTGCGCCGCGCTCTGCGCGGCGGCAGGCGGCGTTGAGGCGTTTTGCATCGGCTCCGAGATGCGCGGCCTGACTCAAATGCGTGACGATATCGGGTTCCCGGCCGTGGATCGCTATATTGCTTTGGCTGCGCAGGTGCGTGCGCTGCTGCCGGGGGCAAAGATCACCTATGCTGCCGATTGGACCGAGTATTTCGGCTACCAACCCCAGGACGGGTCGGGCGATGTGTACTTTCATCTCGACCCGCTTTGGGCGGATCCCAATATCGATGTTATCGCCATCGACAATTACATGCCGTTGAGCGACTGGCGCGAAGGGGGTGATCACCTCGACCATGATCTTGGGCCAATCCACAGCCTGCGCTACCTGAAGTCCGGAATTGAAGGTGGCGAGGGGTACGATTGGTTCTATGCAAGCCCCGCCGATGAGGCGTCGCAGACACGTTCGCCCATCACCGATGGCTGGGGGGATCCGTGGGTTTACCGGTACAAGGATCTTCGGAATTGGTGGCTCAATCCCCATGTCGAGCGCCGGGGTGGCGTGCCGCTCAACGCGATGACGGTGAATGGCGGATCCGGGTTTAGCCCTTACTTTGCAGGCAGCGCGCCCCATTGGATCCAAGGCGATGCCTACCCGGTTGTCGGCCTTGCAGCGGCTGCTAACGCGCTGGATTTCCCGGATGTCGAAAGCGTTGCTGTAAGTGGTGAGGGCGATGTATTGCAGATCGGTGATACTGCGCGCGTGATCTCCGAGCGTGGATGGCGGCCGTTTATAGCCGGGCAAAGAGTGCAAGTAACGATCCGCACGCGTGTGCTTTCAGAACCCAGCGATGGGTTCGACCATCGCCATGATCTGTCGATCGCAACCCATGATGCGACGGGCGCTGCGGGCGCAACTGTGCTGATCGATACCTGGAGCGGTCTGCGCGTGAGCGACGGTTGGGTCGAACGTGTAGTGACCGTTCAACCCGACATTTTGCGGGGGCAAAACGGCGTTGCTGCCGATGCCTCCGGGTGGCGGTTGGCCATTGGTCTGAACGGTGCAACGACCACGTCTGCCGCCGGGGCCGTTCAACAGATCGCGCGGATCGATGTCGACGCGTTGGGGGCGCAAAGCCCCTGGGTGCCGCAATCCAAGCCAATCTGGTTCACCGAATTCGGCTGTGCGGCGATCGATAAGGGTCCCAATCAGCCGAACCGGTTCCTTGATCCGAAATCTGCGGAAAGCGGTATCCCCAAATATTCGAATGGGCGCCGCGATGACCTTGTTCAGGTTCAATATCTGCGTGCCATCTTGGACTATTGGGAAACCCCAGGTGTGAACCCGCAATCCAGCCTCTATGGCGGCCCGATGTTGGATATGTCGCGCGCCCACGCCTGGGCTTGGGATGCGCGGCCTTGGCCTGCTTTTCCGAACGATCAGGCGCGGTGGTCCGATGGGGCCAATTGGACACGCGGCCATTGGTTGACCGGTCGTATCGATGCGCAACCGCTTGAGCTTGTGGTGGCGCAGATCTGCGAGGAGGCCGGCATTCGCGATTATGACGTATCCGCTTTGCAAGGGCTGGTGCGCGGGATTGTGTCGGGCAACACGCAAAGCGCCAGGGCGCGTTTGCAGCCCTTGATGATGGCCCACGGGTTCAGCGCCGTGGAGCGGGATGGGAAAATCGTGTTCCTGCCAAATGTGAGCGCTCCGCAAGCGCTTTTAGACGTGGATACAACCGCTTTGGACGAGGATGGCGAGGGTGGTTTTACCTATGTCCGCGCCCCGAATGCCGAGGCCGTTGGTCGGTTGCGGTTGGGATACACCGATGCCGAGGGCGAATATGCCGGACTGGTCTCGGAAGCGGTCTTTCCGGGTGACGATTCCGATCAGGTTGATGACATTGATCTGCCCATGTCTCTGACCCAAACCGAGGCGCAGGCAACGGCTGAGCGCTGGTTGGCCGAGGGGCGCGTTGCCCAAGATACGCTGCGCTTCGCCCTGCCGCCATCAACTCGCGCCATCGGCGCAGGCGCAATGGTCGAAACGCGCGACGGGCAACAATGGCGTATCGACCGCATCGATGACCGGGGTTTTCGCCAGATTGAAGCGGTGCGGGTTGAACCTTCAGCAATTGAGCCGTCGGATGAAGTGGAATCCATTGCGAACATCACCCCATTCGTGCCGCCGCTGCCCGTCACGCCAGTGTTCATGGATTTGCCGTTGTTGACCGGTGACGAGGTAGAGCACGCGCCGCATCTGGCGGTTGCCGCGGATCCTTGGCCGGGATCCGTGGCCGTCTATGACGCACCCGGCTCTGATGGCTATGCGTTGAATTCGATTGTCGAGAATTCGGCAATCATCGGCTTGCTCGAGATGCCGATGCCCGCGGCCAAGCCCGGCCTGTGGGATCGGTCGGGCCTTATGCAGGTCCGTTTGGAAACGGGTGCTCTGTCATCTGCTGAGCAAGCGCGGGTTTTGTCCGGCGCCAATGCGGCGGCGCTCGGTGCGGGCTCCGGTGGAGATTGGGAGGTGATCCAATTCGCGGAGGCGACATTGGTGGCGCCCGATTTATGGGAGATCGGCCTGCGGTTGCGCGGGCAGCAGGGCACCGATGCCATCATGCCGCCCGAATGGCCCGTGGGAACCTTGTTCGTACTGTTGGATGGCGCGGTCAATCAGGTAAACCTTTCCAGTTCCGCCCGAGGGCTCGAACGCTACTGGCGCGTCGGACCTGCGCAAAGATCTGTCGATGATGACAGCTATACGCAGTTCATCGATACGTTTCAGGGGGTTGGACTGCGCCCTTATCGCCCCGTGCACCTGCGGGCACAAAAGGGGGCGGGCGGGCACTTTGTCTCCTGGATCCGGCGCTCTCGGATCGACGCGGATAGCTGGGACGGCACGGATGTGCCCCTCGGCGAGGCGTCGGAGCAATATCTGTTGCGGGTTTCGGATGCGTCCGCGACACGGCGCGAAGAACTGCTGACCAGCCCCAACTTCATTTATACCGACGCGGCCCGCGCCGCGGACGGCACGCAATCCTCCTACACAATCGAAGTCGCCCAGGTCTCCGAACGGTTCGGGCCAGGGCCATTTGCAAGGATCGAGATCAATGACTGATACCCCCGAATTGGCCCTTCCGCTTTTGGCCCCGGCACAGGCGCAAAAGCATGTCACGGTGAACGAGGCATTGACGCGGTTGGACGGCCTGGTGCAACTGCGCCTGCAATCGGTGAGCGTGGCAAGTCCGCCAGTGGTGATCGACGGGCACGCCTATGGCGTGCCAAGTGGGGCAATTGGCGATTGGGCAGGGCAGGAGGGCCATGTGGCGCTCGCCTCCAATGGCGGCTGGGTCTTTGTTCCAACCAAGCCCGGATGGCACGCGGTTGTGCTGGATGCTGGGGCGCCTGCGATTTTCGACGGCGATGCTTGGAGCGTCGGCGCTGTGACGCTGACCCCCGGCGGTGCCTCGATGGTTCTGCGTTCGGTGGAGGTCGACATTTCGATTACCGCTGGGACCTCCGTGACAACGCCGGTGATTTTTCCCGAGCGTTCCATTGCGTTCGGCATCACGGGACGGGTCATTTCAGAGCTGACGGGCACGCTGACATCCTGGGATGTCGGTGTAGCAGGCGATTTAACGCGTTATGGGTCCGGTCTGGGCATCGCAGCCAATAGCTGGGTCAACGGTCCAGGTGCGCCGCAGGTGAACTGGTCACCAACCGCGTTGGAATTGACAGCCCAGGGCGGTGATTTCGCAGACGGCACCATCCGTCTTATCGGGCATTTTGCCGAACTCTCCTTGCCCGCATCCGTGTGATCACGGGCAAGTGTCAGCTCAGCTGACAGATACACGCTTTCGTTGCATGGACGTTTCCGGTGCCGTCGCTTATCTTTAAGCGATGGCATCTACAGGAGACGGCCCGATATGGCGCGTACGCAATCCCATGTGACGGAACTTGATCCGGTTTGGCGTCGGATTACCGATGAGGCTGCTACTGCAATCGCTGATGAGCCGCTTCTGGGCGGGCTCGTCCATGCTTGCGTCCTCCACCATCCCTCCCTTGAAAAAGCGTTGGCCTACCGCGTTGCGCAAAAGCTTGCTTCATCTGAGATGTCTGAGCAGCTTTTGCGGGAGATCGCCGATGAGGCCTTTGCGTCCGACCCGATGCTGGGTGCGCAGGCGCGCGCCGATATCGTGGCTGTCTATGACCGCGACCCGGCCTGCCATCGCTTCCTGCAGCCCTTGATGTATTTCAAGGGGTTCCAGGCGATCACCGCATATCGTGTCGGCCATTGGCTGTGGCGCGAGGGGCGGCGGGACCTGTCCTATTTCGTCCAGATGCGGGTCTCCGAGGTGTTCGGGGTCGATATTCATCCCGCCGCGAAAGTCGGGCAGGGCATCATGATCGACCACGCCCATTCCATCGTGATCGGCGAAACCGCTGTTGTTGGCGATAATGTCTCCATGCTGCATTCCGTAACGCTTGGCGGGACCGGCAAAGAAGAAGAGGATCGCCACCCTAAGATCGGCAATGGCGTTCTAATCGGTGCCGGTGCCAAAGTGCTGGGCAATATCGAGATTGGCCATTGTTCGCGGATTGCGGCGGGCTCGGTTGTGTTGAACCCTGTTCCTCCCTGCAAGACCGTGGCGGGTGTGCCGGCCAAGATCGTCGGCGAAGCGGGCTGTGATCAGCCGTCTCTGACGATGGATCACCTCTTCGGCGGCTCCGCCTCGGCGCTGTAACCTTCTGAAAACCGAATTCTTTTCCCGATCCCCCCATTTAGGGGGGATTCTGCCTTTTGGCGTACCAGAGCCCTGCGAAGGTCTGGAAACCCTGTCCCCCTAAGCAAGGGGAGTGCGCCCGATTTTGCGGGTTCTCCTTACTCTGCCTCACCTCAACGTGAGGCTAGCCCATGTCTCGTATCTCGAAACGAACATTTCTGATTAGGAAACGATGACATGACCGAATTTCTGCTCAACCAGACCAAATCCTACACTCTCACCGTCTCGAAAGAGAGTGGTGAGATGCGGCTGGAGCTGGCCGATGATCTGAAAGAGAACCTGCGTGAATTGCTGGAAGAGGCCGACACCTCGGCCGAGGCCGCTGCGGGATTTTTCGATATTCTCGGCGATGACGCACCCAAATATCTCGATGCGATGGATGAGCTATTGGGCGCTGGCGGTGGCTTGGCCGAGAGCTTTGCCACCGGCGGTGTCGAGGCGCTGGATGCGCTGCTGGCGGAATTGGCCGCGAGCAGTGACCTGACCAGTGATTTCTACGATCGCCTCGGGCAGAAAGAGGGCTTCGGCGGGTTCGGCTCGTCCTTCGTTGAGATCCCGGGCCGCGATGTCGAAGACATCTTCGGCTATGGCGTCTGGGACGGGGAGAACCCGAATGATTTCGATCCGGCTGGAAAAAACGCCGGATTGATGGAGGGCAATGGCGATGATGACCATGTTGATCGCGTCTTAGGCGCTGGTGCCGAGGGTGCGGTCGTGGTCGGTGGCGGCGCGGCTGTTGTCACCGGTGTCGTAACCAAAGCGCTCGTCCCTACCGTTGTTGCAGGTGTCGTCGGTGGCATAATCGGCGGCATATGGGGCGCAGTGGAGGAGTTTGAGGATATAGCTGACGAAGAGCTGATCCCGGCCGACCCGGATTCGGAATATGCTGGCTTCATTGACTTCACCCCTCCTTGGGTCGAGGACCAGGTGGCCAACGCGCCGACTTATGGTCAGACCCTCACCGATCCGGAAAACGAAACCTATGTCGATGGCCACACCAAAGCGTGGAATCCCGACGCGGAACTGGCCAAGGAAATGCTGATCGACCCTGAGCGGGCCAAAGACGCCATCGATGGCGCGAAGATCCAGGACATGGCCGATGAGATGCTAGACCAGTTGATCATCCCGGTGGATCGTGACGATGATGACCTGCCGTTTCAGTTCCGCGATCTCGGTGGCGAAAAGCCCGATTTGGGCGGCGGCGAGGATTTTGTCGTCGCGAATGGAGCGAATGAAGGTGAGGCCGCTATGGTACAAATCGCGGGCTCCGATACATTCGACTTCCATAGCAATGTCGAGCCCGGCCAGATCGAGGCAGGTAGCGACGCGGAAGATCGTCCGTTGGAGGCCGCCCTCCACCCGGTCGAGACGCAAGTGCCTGTGGATTTGATGTAACCTGTTCCAAGCAGCTTGCTTCGAACGCGGCGATCCTTTGCGGGTCGCCGCTATTTTGCGTTTAGATTATGCATAAAGGGGGAAATATCCCCGGCTGTTCCCCGGTTAACATGCTGAATTTGCGGGTTTTCCTGACTGTGGCTCACATCGGCGTGAGGTTATGTCTTTGTTTCACTGGTGGAAACAAATTCCTTTATTCAGGACACATATTATGACCGATTTTATCCTTAATACGACGCAATCCTATACACTCGTTGCCTCGGCCAAGACCGGGAATGTGAAGCTATTCTTGGACGACGATCTGTCCAAGAAACTGGCGGAATTGGTGACCGCAGACACCTCGCCAGAGGCGTCTATCGGCCATTTGCTGGATCTTCTGGGCGGCGATGGCCCGGCCTATCTGGATGCGATTGGCCAGATCGGTGGCGTGGGCAGCATGTTCGCCGATGCTTTCGCCGCTGGCGGTATGGAGGGCCTGACCAAAGCGTTGCAAAATGCGGGCGCCCAGCGGAATGCAGGCTATGTGACCGAGCACTTTTTCAACACCCCAAACAGCAAGATGTTGCCCGACAATTGGGATGCGGTAACCGGCAATGATCTGGCCGACATGCTGGGTTTTGGCCTGCCTGTGCAGGATGAAAGCGCGGCGGGCAAGGATTCGAGCAGCGATGGAGGTGGCGAAGACATCCACGCGGTCATTGAAGGCATATTGGCCGATCAGGAGGGCGCGATGATTGTTTGGGCGCCTGTTGTTGCGAAAGCCGCCGTTGCCTTGGTGGTCGCGGTTGCCGGCTATGTCGCGGCGAAAGAGGGATATGCCAAGGTCATGGAAGAGGTGGAGGTTGATGACGGGAAGGATATGCCCGTCGATCCGAATGGCGACACCGGCGGTGGGCTGACCCGCGAAGAATTCGAGGAACGCGTGGGGGAAGACGACCCGCTGGGGCTTGACCCCGAAACCACCATGCCCAGCCCTGAGGGCGAAACCTCGGGCGGTAGCGCGCCCAGTGAAGAGGATTTGTATGACCTCGATCACTACACGCAGCCCAACCCCGAAAATGTGGAAAAAGGCGATGTCGATCTGCCCGAAGACGGACTGCTGGGTGATCTTGATCCATGGATCAATCCCGGCAATGAAGATGATCCTGATTTCCAGTTTGTCGACGGATTTGGCGCGCCAAGTGGTGGCGGGCTAGGCGGCAACGGGCATGATTATGTCATGGCCAATGTCAGTGGTGTTGCTGTCCGAGCCCATGTCGAGGTTGCAGTTCAGGATATCAGCGCGGAGCCCGCCATTGAGATGCAGCACAGCCCGGATGACATGATTTTCTTATGATCATAGAGACGTCTTGCAGCAAGGAACCGGCCCTTTCGGGGGCCGGTTTTGCGTCTGATAAGGATTAGGCGCTGCGCGCGACCCAGCTTTGCTCGGGCGCCGGTGGCAGGCTGGGACCGGGCGCGACAACTGTGATCCCCTGCAACAAGTCATCCTCCGTGACATCGGTCACTGCATAGCCTTCGGATTGTACGAAATGGCGCAGCGTGTGGAATGGCACGCGCACGCGTTGCGCCCCCAATCCAAGCGTCACTTCGGTCACGCGACGGGCCTGGGTGTCGATATGCAAATCGATGATCTGAGCAATCGGTCCGGTCGGCCCAAAAACGGGGGCGCCGATCCAATCGCTGACCCGCTCCAATTGCGACGGAACAGATGCGGCGCCATGGGCGAGGTTGCCGAAGAGCTGGGTCAACAGCAACAATGGCGACTGCGTTGTGCCAAAGGGGCCGATGACGATCGGGGGCAGGGCGGTGATATCCACAGGCACCGATGCGACGGTGCGCGCCTCGCGGATTTCTCCCGGTTGGATCCGGGCGTGCCAGGTCGCGTTTTCCGCGTCGAAGGCTTCCATTCGGTCGATCCCGACCGCCATTTCATCGTTGAACAGCCACTTTCCGTCATCGAACAGAACCATCCGTGCGGCGCCATCGGCTGGATCAAACACCAGATCGGTCACGCGGAACTGGCCCGCATTGGAATGCAGGGAAAACTCGGTCAGCTTTGTAAATGGGGCAATCATGGGCCACCTCCTTGCGCAATTAACGCAGGCGGCGGCCCAAAGTTCCTTATTCCGCAGCGCGGGCGTGGCGCTTGCGCTCATGCGGATCGAGATAGCGCTTGCGCAGGCGCACTGCGTTGGGTGTGACTTCGACCAGTTCGTCATCATCGATATAGGCAATCGCCTGTTCCAACGACATCTGCACCGGTGTGGTCAGGCGCACAGCCTCGTCGTTGCCCGAGGCGCGCACATTGGTCAGCTTTTTGCCCTTGAGCGGATTCACCTCCAGATCGTTTTCGCGGCTATGCTCGCCGATGATCATGCCGGTATAGATCGGAGCCTGGGCGCCGATGAACATCTTGCCGCGATCCTCCAGATTCCAGAGCGCATAGGCGACCGAGGTGCCGTTTTCCATGGAGATGAGAACACCCGACCGGCGGCCCGGAATGGCCCCTTTATAGGGCGCCCATTCGTGGAAGACCCGGTTGAGAACACCCGTGCCGCGCGTGTCGGTCAGGAATTCGCCGTGATACCCGATCAGCCCGCGCGACGGTACATGGGCGATGATCCGGGTCTTGCCCACGCCCGCGGGCTTCATCTCGACCAATTCGCCCTTGCGTGCGCCGGTCAGCTTTTCGATGACAGCGCCTGAGTAATCGTCATCGACATCGATGGTGACCTCTTCGACGGGCTCATGGCGGGTGCCGTCGATCTCGCGGAACAGGACCTGTGGGCGCGAGATGCTCAGCTCGAACCCTTCACGGCGCATGTTCTCGATCAGAACGCCCATCTGCAATTCGCCGCGGCCCGCAACCTCAAAAGCCTCGCCGCCGGGCGTGTCGCTGATCTTGATGGCAACGTTTGACTCCGCCTCTTTCATCAGGCGCTCGCGGATCACGCGGGATTGCACCTTTTTGCCGTCCCGGCCCGCCAGGGGGCTGTCATTGATGCCGAAGGTCACGGTAATGGTGGGTGGGTCGATGGGCTGTGCTTCCAGCGGTTCATCGACGGCCAGCGCGCAGATCGTGTCGGCGACGGTGGATTTGCTCATCCCTGCGAGGGACACGATGTCACCGGCCAGCGCCTCCTCGATATCCTGCTGCGCCAGGCCGCGGAACGCTTGGATGCGGGTGACGCGAAATTGCTCGATCCGTTCGCCCAACCGGCTGATCGATTGTACGGTCTGGCCGACCTTGAGGCGCCCGGATTCAACCCGGCCCGTCAGCAGACGGCCCACAAACGGGTCGGCGCCGAGCGTTGTGGCCAGCATCCGGAAATCCTCATCCTGGCGGGCGATCTGTCGGGGCTTCGGCACGTGGTTCACGATCAGGTTGAACAAGGCGTGCAGGTCCTGACGCGGGCCGTCCAGCTCCGCATCCGCCCAGCCATTGCGACCCGAGGCGTACATATGCGGGAAATCCAGCTGATCTTCGTTGGCGTCGAGGTTTGCGAATAGGTCGAACACCTCGTCCAAAGCGCGATCAGGCTCGGCATCTGGCTTGTCGACCTTGTTCAGCACGACGATGGGACGCACGCCCAGGGCAAGCGCCTTGGACGTCACGAATTTCGTCTGCGGCATCGGTCCTTCGGCGGCATCCACCAGCAAGACGACGCCGTCCACCATGCTTAGGATCCGCTCGACCTCGCCGCCGAAATCAGCGTGGCCGGGCGTGTCTACGATATTGATCCGCGTGCCCTTCCACTCGACGCTGGTGGGCTTGGCGAAAATCGTGATGCCGCGTTCGCGCTCCAAATCATTGCTGTCCATCGCGCGTTCGGCGACAGCCTGGTTTTCCCGGAACGCACCCGATTGCTTCAGCAGCTCATCCACAAGGGTGGTCTTGCCGTGGTCAACGTGCGCGATGATCGCGATATTGCGGAGGTCCATTTGGATGTGCCTTTTCCGGGGAAGCGTCTTTGCGGAGCCGTTACCTGTTCAGAATGCCCTTGGCCAGAGGTGCGGGCGGATTTCGCGCGAAATCCGTGACGGAAAAAATATGTTTTCCGGCGCGCCTGGCGGTGCATCAGGTGCCAAATCGATCGACGGTTGCGCGAGGCAAACCCGATGGCCACCGATCTCTGGACCAAGATGCCCGCTGGATAAACACTCGATCTGTTTGGATCATAGCAGAAAGCCCGGCCTGTTGAACCATGCCCGGTGTCGCCATTAACGATCAGAGAACGTCGCAAGGGTCAGACCGGTCAACCCAATACAAAGGATCGTAAGAGCGCCGCTTGTCGGACTTCGTGCTGTCGTCAGTCCGTCTTGCGCAAGCGGATCACCACGTCAACTTTTGCGATTTCATACCCATCGGGCACGTTCGGAAGTGACTTGATTTCCAACTCGGAGGCCGGGGCATCGGTCAGACGGCCATCATTTTCCAGGTAGAAATGCGGGTGATCATCGACATTGGTGTCGAAATAGCTGCGATTGCCATCCACCGTGACCTCTTGCATCAAGCCCGCATCGCAAAAGGCGCGCAACGTGTTGTAGACGGTCGCAAGCGACACCTTGTCGCCGCTGCCAAGCACCAGATCATGCAAACCTTCCGCCGTCACGTGCCGATCCTTGCCATCACCCACCAACAGCGCAGCCAATGTCAGCCGCTGCCGGGTCGGGCGCAGGTCCGCTTGGCCGAGCCAAGTCTTTGAACGTTCGAGGGCTTCGGGGGTCATGATCCCGTGCTTTCTTACTAACACGGTTAGTATATGGCGCTTTGCGAGCGCTTTGCAAATGTCGATCTGTCGCGCGCCCCGCGACTTGGGGCCGCCCTTGCGGCAGGGGAAGCGGCGATGCTAGACCGAGGCCAAGCCGAAAACGGCGCAGACACTTAGTCTCGTATAGGGGGGGGCATGGCGAATTATCCGACGAGCTTTGATCGGGAGGATCTGCTGAAATGCGCGCGGGGCGAGCTGTTTGGCCCCGGGAACGCGCAATTGCCCGAACCGCCGATGCTGATGATGGACCGGATCACCGATATCTCGGGTGACGCGGGCAAGCACGGCAAAGGCCACGTGGTGGCCGAATTCGATATCACGCCCGATCTGTGGTTTTTCGAGTGCCATTTCCCGGGAAACCCGATCATGCCCGGCTGCTTGGGCCTTGATGGCTTGTGGCAATTGACCGGCTTCAACCTCGGCTGGCGCGGCTGGACCGGCCGCGGCTATGCGCTTGGTGTGGGTGAGGTGAAGCTGAAAGGCATGGTGCGGCCCGACCGCAAGCGCCTGACATATTTCGTTGATTTCACCAAGGCCGTCCAAACCCGCCGCCTGACAATGGGTGTCGCTGACGGCATCGTCGAGGCCGATGGCGAGGTGATCTACGAAGTCAAAGACATGAAAGTGGCGCTCAGCGAGAGTTGACAAGACAAGGTCAGAGTTAGCCTTGCAGGTCTCGGTCATCAATCGAGTTGAGCCAACACTCTCAATTTGAGGCGTTGGCCTGGAACAGGCTTGGATCATCGATAGCCAGGCCTAACCGCGAATGGCATAGGCGGTCCGCTCAAGCTGACATTGGGAGCGCCTGGCTCGTTCCAACGAAAGAGTGTCAAATGCCATAGACCTGGTCGTCGCCTGGATGGATCAATGAGACCAACGGCGCCCGACGCCTTCACAACATCAGCGGCTGTCCAAGACGATGGGTCTTCGCCCCGCTGAAGCGCCGAGCGCCATGGGCATTTGGCCAGCTCGTAAAGCTTGGCTGCATCCTTGCTTCTCAGATCAATAAGCTTGCAGCGCGTGATTTTGTACCTTGCGAGCACACGGGGAGGATCATCAGATTTCACATCGCCGCCGATTGCGACATGCGCGCTTTCGGCATCTGGGCTAAGGTAAAGCGCATTTTCTCCGCGACGATTGAAGCGAGCCGGCGGTCTGTCTGGTTGCCCCTTTTGCAAGGCTCGCCCATTTGCATCCGCCAATTCGATCCTGACGAAGTATCCGGAAAGCTCAACAAACTTCCTTGGCTCTGGGAGCAATTTCTCCAATTGTTCCATCGTTGTTTTCGCCAGATTGACACACCCGACATTGTGAATGCTGACATTTGAAGACCGCGCAGTATGTGTCAAAATAGGCGTTAGATCAACGCGCGCACGAATACTGGAATTGCTTGCCCGTACCGCGGTGGCTGCCCTAATTTCTGCATATCGGCGGCATGGAGTGTGTATGGCGGATCTGGCGAGATGGTTTCGCGGACATTGGCAATTGATTGCCCTGACCGTGGCGGTGTTTCTGCTCTGGTCGACGCCAATTGTCCTGCCACTGAAGCTGCTGGTGGTGCTGTTCCATGAACTGTCCCACGGGCTTGTCGCGATCCTGACGGGTGGTGAGATCCTCAGCCTGTCGGTCAATATCCAACAGGGCGGTTTGGCAATCACCCGCGGCGGCAGCCGGTTTCTGATCTTGACGGCGGGATATCTGGGCTCGCTTGGGATCGGGGTGGCGCTGTTGCTGATCGCGCTGCGCACCAAGGCGGATCGGATGGTGCTGGGCGGGTTGGGGGCAATTATCCTGGTGGTGCTTGTGCTGTATGTCCGGGACCCGGTGGCGATGGGCATCTGCCTCGCGACAGCTGCTGCGATGCTGGCTGCGGCGCGCTACCTGTCGCAGCAGGCCTGCGATCTGATGCTGCGGCTGATCGGGCTCAGCTCGATGATCTATGTGCCCTATGACATTTTCGACGACACGCTGCGCCGGGCGAGCCTTAACTCCGACGCGCGCATGCTGGCTGAGGAATTTGGCGGCACGACGATGATGTGGGGCGGGTTGTGGTTGATCCTGAGCCTTGTCGCCATCCAGTGGTGCTTGAGACGCGGATTGGGGCGGGACAGCAACCTGACGATTGGCCCGATCCTGCGCCGCTAGAGGCATTGACACGCGATCGAGTCCCTATTGCGGTGATATCGCAGCAGATCCGCGATTGCCTCCGTTGGGCTAACTGGTTGCGCCGATGGGGGTCGGTCGCCTAGATACCCAATCAAAGGGAAAAGGAGGACGCCCATGCGCCGGGTCGTCGTGACAGGGTTGGGGATCGTGTCCCCCATCGGGAACAACGCCACTGAGGTGACGGACAGCCTCAAGGCTGGCCGCTCGGGGATCGAACATGTGCCTGAGATGGCGGAGCATGGCTTTCGCAGCCAGATCGCGGGCACGCTCAAAATCGATGTCGCCGACCATGTCGACAAGCGCGTGCTGCGTTTCATGGGGCCGGGTGCTGCCTATGCCTATATCGCTATGGGTCAGGCCATTGCCGATGCCGGGCTGGAGGAGTCTGATGTCGTGAACGAGCGCTCGGGTCTGATCGCAGGATCGGGCGGGCCCTCGACCAGCGCGATGTTCGCGGCCCATCAGACGGTGATCGAAAAGGGCGCGCCTAAACGGATCGGGCCCTTTGCCGTGCCGAAATGCATGTCGTCCACGATCAGCGCCAATCTCAGCACGGCCTATAAGATCAAGGGGATCAATTATTCGATCACCTCGGCCTGTTCGACCTCGCTGCACTGCGTCGGCGCAGCGGCCGAGCAGATCATGATGGGCAAGCAAGATGTTATGTTTGCCGGCGGTGCGGAGGAGCTCGACTGGACGCTTTCTTGCCTGTTCGATGCAATGGGCGCGATGAGCTCGAAATACAATGATACGCCCGAGCGCGCCTCCCGCGCGTTTGATGCGGATCGCGACGGGTTCGTGATTGGCGGCGGTGGGGCGATCCTGGTGCTGGAAGAGTTGGAGCGCGCCAAGGCACGGGGCGCGAAGATCTATGCCGAGGTGTCGGGTTTCGCCGCCACATCGGACGGGCACGACATGGTTGCCCCATCGGGCGAGGGCGCGGAGCGGGCGATGTCGCTGGCCATGTCGACCCTGCCCGAGGGCCGGGTTGTCAGTTACATCAATGCCCACGGCACCTCGACCGGCGCGGGCGATTTGCCCGAGGTGGAGGCGGTGCGCCGCGCCTTTGCCGGAAAGACGCAGCCGCCGATATCCTCGACCAAATCGATGACGGGCCATGCGCAGGGGGCTGCGGGGGCGCTGGAGGCTGTCTTCTGCCTGCTGATGCTGGAGCATGATTTCATCACACCCTCGATCAATGTCGAAACGCTCGACCCGGCATTTGAGCCGGGCGAAATCGCAACGGCGCTGGTCGAAACGGCGGGGCTCGACACGGTGATGACGAATTCTTTTGGCTTTGGTGGCACGAATGGCTCGATGCTGCTGAGCCGGTACGACGGGTGAGTTTTCAATATGGCTGATTTGATGAAGGGCAAGCGCGGCCTTGTCATGGGCGTCGCAAATGATCGGTCGATTGCTTGGGGGATCGCAAAAGCGCTGCATGCCGAGGGCGCGGAATTGGCGTTCTCTTACCAAGGCGAAGCCTTTGGCAAACGGGTCGAGCCGCTGGCGGCGTCGCTTGGATCAGAGATGCTGGTGGATGTCGATGTGAACGATGACACCTCGATGGATGCGTGCTTCGCGCAGTTGAAAGAGGCTTGGGGCAGCCTGGATTTCGTCGTCCATGCGATTGCCTATTCCGATAAGACCGAGCTGACGGGTCGGTTTACCAACACGACGCGGGCGAACTTCCAGAATTCTCTGACGATCTCTTGCTATTCCTTCATTGATGTGGCGCGCCGCGCGGCGGAGCTGATGCCCGATGGCGGGTGCCTTCTGACGCTGACCTATCAGGGATCGAACCGGGTGACGCCGTTCTACAATGTGATGGGCGTGGCCAAAGCGGCACTGGAAAGCTCCGTGCGGTATCTGGCCAATGATCTGGGCCCGCAGGGCATCCGGGTGAATGCGATCAGCCCCGGCCCGATGAAGACGCTGGCCGGGGCCGCGATTGGCGGCGCGCGCAAGACCTTCAAGACGACCGAGGCGAATGCCCCGATGCGATCCAACGCCACGTTGGAAGCGGTTGGCGGCACGGCGGTCTATCTGGCATCTGACTACGGCGCGTGCACCACCGGCGAGATCGTCACGGTCGATGGCGGCTTCCATGTGTTGAGCATGCCGCAACCCGAAAACCTCTGATCCAATTGCGCGCCTTGCGGCGCATGCGTTTTGGTTTGAGTTGCCACGCAGGTTGGGGGCGTTGCCCCCGCCGCTGCGCGGCTCCCCCAGGATATTTTCAAAACGGAGAAGGTCAGGCGTTGCGGCGGCTTGACCGCCATGCGACCCTTTTGTTGTGGTCAGAGGGAGGGAATGATGGCGATCCGGGTTTGCATCTTTGATGCCTATGGGACGCTGTTCGATGTCTCAGCCGCCGCGCGGGATTTGGCGGGGGCGCCGGGGCGTTCGGCCTTTGCCGATGTTTGGCAGCAGGTGGCCAGCGATTGGCGGCTGAAGCAGTTGCAATACTCCTGGTTGCGGGCGGTTGGTGGCGATCATGTCGGGTTCTGGCAGGTGACGCAGGACGGTCTGGATTGGGCGCTGGAGCGGGCGGGCCTGGGCGCGGACCTGGATCTGCGGGACGCCTTGCTGGGGCTGTACTGGACTTTGGCGGCGTATCCGGAAGTGCCGGGGATGTTGGCAGCCTTAAAGGCGGGCGGGTTGCAGACCGGGATCTTGTCGAATGGCTCGCCTGATATGTTGCAAGGCGCGGTGGAGAGCGCTGGCATTGGCGATTATCTGGATGCGGTGTTGAGCGTCGAGGATGTTGGCGTCTTCAAGCCCGACGGGCGGGTCTATGATCTGGTCGGGGCGCGGTTCGGCTGCGCGTCGGAAGAGGTGCTGTTCGTCTCGTCAAATGGCTGGGATGCCGCTTATGGGGCGGCCTATGGGTTCGACACGTTGTGGGTGAACCGTGCGGGCGAGCCAATGGATCGCCTGGCCGGGACGCCTGGGCGCGTCGTTGCGGATTTGAGTAACGTGCCGGAAATTGCGGGGGGTGTGTAATGGCGTTTGTCACGGCGGGTGATAGCGTAAAGATTGCCTATGAAGAGCAGGGATCGGGTGTGCCGCTGCTGTGTTTGCCTGGATTGACCCGCAACATGGAAGATTTCGAGCCTGTGCTCGAGGCCTATGCCGGTAAGGTGCGGGTGATCCGGGTGGATTTTCGCGGGCGTGGTGCCTCGGACTTCGCCGATCCCAGCACCTATACCCCGCCGCAGGAGGCGCAGGATGTCGTGGCCCTGTTGGATCATCTGGGGCTTGAAGATGCCGTGATCCTAGGCACCTCGCGCGGCGGCTTGGTGGCGCTGATGCTGGCGGTGATGGCCAAGGCGCGGCTGCGTGGTGTCATTTTCAACGATGTCGGCCCCGAGATCATGGCCGAGGGGCTGGCCAACATTATGGACTACATCGGCAAGCCGCCCAGCTTCCCCTCGCTGGACGCGGCCGCAGCAGCGATGCCGATCCTGTATGATGGCGTGTTTATGGGCGTGGCCGAGGCGCAATGGCGGAATTTCGTGCGCCGGATCTGGCGCGAAGAGGGCGGTGCCTTGCATCTGCGTTACGATCCGCGCCTGCGGGATGCGGTGGCGCCTGCCTTCGCGCCCGATGCGGTGGCCCCCGATCTGTGGCCTTTGTTCGACGCGTTGGAGGGGGTACCCCTGGGCCTGATCCGAGGGCGCCAATCCAACATCCTGTCGTCAGAAACCGCGGCAGAGATGCGACGGCGGCGCCCGGATATGGCCTTTGCCGAACTGGATGATCGCGGCCATGTGCCGTTTCTGGATGAGCCCGGATCCCAGGCGGTGATCGATGCCGTCCTGGAGGCCGCACGGTGATCACCATTGCTGAGATCGAAGCGGCGGCTGATCGGGCGCGGGGCGTCGTGCGGCGCACGCCATTGTTGTCCTCACCGGTCCTGGATGAGATCGCAGGCCGGCCTGTCTTCGTGAAGGCTGAGGCGTTGCAGCATACGGGCTCTTTCAAATTCCGCGGCGCATGGTCGGCACTGAGCGCGATGGATGACACAACGCGGGCGCGGGGTGTTGTGGCCTATTCCTCGGGCAATCATGCCCAAGGCGTGGCGCGGGCGGCGCAGTTAATGGGCGTGCCTGCAGTGATCTTGATGCCTGCCGACGCGCCCGCGCTGAAGATCGAAAACACGCGCGCCATGGGGGCGGAGGTGGTGTTGTATGATCGGGCGGGTGGCGAAAGCCGAGAAGAGCTGGGTGAGACCTTACAGGCCGAGCGCACCTTGACGCTGGTGCGACCCTATGACGATCCTATGGTGATAGCCGGGCAGGGGACTTGCGGCTTGGAGATTGCCGAACAGGCGGCCGCCCTGGGGGTGACGCAAGCGACGGTTCTCACCTGTTGCGGCGGGGGCGGGCTGACCGGAGGGATCGCCACGGCCTTGGCCGCAAAGGCCCCCGGTCTGCATGTGCGCCCGGTCGAGCCGGAGGGCTTTGACGATATGGCGCGCTCCTTGCGTCGGGGTGAGATCGTGCGAAATGACGGCCCCGAAGTCGGGTTATGCGACGCCATCCTGACGCCCGCGCCCGGCAATCTGACCTTTCCGATTGCGCGGGCCTTGTGCGGGCCGGGTCTTGTGGTGTCGGATGCCGAGACGAAAGCCGCGATGCGCCATGCTGCGGCGCGGCTGAAGCTGGTCTTGGAACCGGGCGGCGCAGTGGCGCTGGCGGCGGCTCTGTTCCACGGGGACATGCTTGATCCGGGGCCGGTGATTGCCACCTTGTCGGGCGGAAATGTCGATCCGGATCTGTTCGCCGCGATCCTGACCGCAGGCTAGCGCGCGGGGGCGGGTTTGCCCGCATGCGCCATGAACAAGGCCAGCGCACCGCTCATCAGCAGCGCGGCCACCAAGAACGGTGCGCCCGGCAAGAACAGCGCGGCACCATCGCGTGTGGCCCAGAAGAATGCCTGGGTCATCACCAATGGGCTCAGTACCATCGACAGGGATGAGATCGAGGCCAGCACGCCCTGCAATTCGCCCTGTTGATCGTCGCGGGCGGCATTGCTGAGCACGCCTTGCATCGCGGGTGCCACAATAGCGCCAAGCGCAGAGATGGGGATCAGGGCCCAGACCATCCACGCCTCCGATATCAGCCCATAGCCGATCAGACAGACCGCATTCAAAACCAGGCCGAATTGCACCGCGCGGATTGATCCCAGGCGCGGCAGGATCGCGCGGATCAAGCCGGCCTGGACGACGGCCATGGCCAAGCCGTAGGAGGCCAGCGAAAAGCCAACCATCCTGGAATCCCACCCGAAAGCGGCCTGTGTGTAATAGGCCCAGACGGCGGGATAGACGAAATTGGCGATGTTGTAGATCATCATCACCCCCAAAAGCGGGGCCGCGCCGGGCAGTGCTTCGATCTGTTTCAACCCGCCGATCGGATTGGCGCGGGCCGGATCGAAGCGGCGGCGTTTCCCGGCGGGCAGGCTTTCGGGCAGAACGAAGTAGCCGAAGGTGAAATTCGCGGCAGAGGCGATGGCGGCGGCGACAAACGGCGCGCGCGGATCGATGTCGCCCAAGACACCGCCCAGCAGCGGGCCCAGGATGAACCCCATCCCGAAACCCGCTGAAATCAAACCAAAGTTTTGTGCACGTTTGCCCGGATCCGAGATATCGGCCATATAGGCCAGCGCGGTTGCATGGGTGCCTGCGGCGATCCCCGCGATGATACGCCCGATCACCAAGAGCCAGATCGTCTGGGCGAGGCTCATCACCACGTAATCGACGGCAAGAACGGCCATGGAGATCAGCAGGATGGGGCGGCGCCCGAACCGGTCCGAGAGGCTGCCGAGGGTGGGGGCGCAGAGGAATTGCATGATCGCGTAAGTTGCCGACAGGATTCCACCCCAACGTGCCGCATCGCTGAGATCGGTGCCGCGGATCTCGGCGATCAGGTCGGGCATGACCGGCAGGATAAGCCCGATGCCCATCGCGTCGATGGAGACGGTGGTCAGGATGAACAGGGTGGGCAGGCGCATCGGGGCCTTCACAGGATCGGACATGTGTCAGGCTAGATTGACACATGGCGTCGCGCAAGATGCGTATGTGGTCTTGGGGCGTTGCCCCGTCGCTGCGCGACTCCCCAGGGTATTTTGGGCCAATGGAAGAGGCAGAGCGCTTTAATCGGCAGCGGTGACGCGGGCGGCAGCGGCGAAGGCGCGGGCCTCGGCAGGGGCGGTGCCGCGTATATCGGATGGCGGCAGCGGCACATCCGGGTGCGCTTCGGCGACGAGATCGGTCAGATTCTGGCCGCTACTTCGGGCCTGGGCGGCGAGGCGCTTGATCTCGGCCTGAGCGTCGGAGCGGGATATCTCACTGGCCAATGCGAAGCTGAGCGCTTCGGCCTGGAGCAAGCCGGGCGGCGCAATGATTGGGGCAGCCATCGCTGCTGGGTCGGGTTGGATCCTGGCGGGAAGGTCACGGAGGAGCATACTTGTGCGGCCCGCCGCAGCGGCAAGGGCCGGTAGACAGAGCCATTCGGTGAACCAGGCGGCGCCGTCCCGCGCCTCGCCATGGGGCAGACGGAGCGGGGCCAACAGACCCGGCGCGCTGCGAGCCAGCGCCAGCAAGACGCTGGGCGCGACCGGGTTTTCCTTCTGCGGCATGGTTGACGAGGAGCCGACACCCGACAGCGCCAATTCCGCCGCGCCCGAGCGGGTCAGGCGCAAGAGGTCTTCGCCCATGGGGCCGCCTGCCGCGCAGGTATCGGCGCACCAATCGGCGAGGCTCACAATTCGGTTCCGTTCGGCGTGCCAGGAGTGTCCCGGATCGGCGAGGCCGAGGGCGTCGGCCAGCGCCGCGCGTAAGGCGAAGGGGTCGGGACCTAATTGGCTGGCCGTGCCCGCCGCACCCGACAGTGATACCGCCAGGGCGTGGCGGCGCAGATCGGGGAGCCGGTCCAGCAGGCGCAGCACCGGCCAGCCCCATTTCGCCACCAGGGCGCCGAAGCTGGAGGGCACCGCGACCTGTCCATAGGTTCGCGCGGCTTGCGGCGTGTCGGCATGGGCTTCGGCCAGATCGGCCAGAGCCAACGCGGCTTTGCGCAGGCGCGCCTCGATCAGGCTGAGGATCTGACGCAGGCGTAGGCTTTGGGCGCTGTCCTGGATATCTTGCGACGTCGCGCCCCAATGCAGGTATTGCGCGTGGTCCGGCGCGTTCAGCTCGGCCCGAAACGCGGCGACGAGCCCCGGAACGGTGACACCGTCCCGGCCCGTCGCTTTGGCAAGCCCGCCGGGATCAATCTGCAGCTCCATGGCGGCGCGGTGCAGGAATAGGCCCGAGACTTCGGGGATCACCCCCGCCGCGCCCTGCACCTTGGCCAATGTGCCCATCACAAGCATCATCGCCCGAATGCTGGCGCCGTCGGAGAGAAGCTTGGCCACCTCGGCATCGCCGAACAGGTCGCGGTAAAGTGCGCTGTCGAAGGGCGAGGCGCTCATGGCAGATGTCCGATCTCGCCCAGGAACTCGCCCATATGCGCAGCAAAGCCCGCCGGGTCCTCAACACAAGGCAAATGTCCGCAGCCGCGCATTAAGGCGAAGCGCGAGCCCGGGATCAGATCGGCCAATTCCCGCACCAAATCGGGCGGCGTTGCCCCGTCGCGGTCGCCTGCGATAACCAGGGCATGCAGACGCAAATCAGCCGTGTTCGTATAGAAATCTGTCCCCGCAATGGCTGCGCAGCAGCCGATATAGCCCGGCTCGGGGCAGGTCTCGACCATCCGACGCCAGGGGGCGCAGGCCGGGCTGGCGCGAAAGTCGGGGGAAAACCACCGCTCCATGATCGTGTCTGACATGGCGGCGAGGCCATCGGCCTGGATCGTGGTGATCCGGTCCTCCCACATCGCACGGGTGCCGATCTTGGTGGCGGTGTTCGACAGGATGACGGCGCGCACCAGATCCAGGCGCTTGGCGGCGAGCCCTTGGGCAATCATCCCACCAATCGACAGGCCGACAAAAACCGCGCCGCGCAGGCCAAGCCCATCCATGACCGCCTCCGCCTCCCGGATCAACGCCCCCATGGCATAGGGCGGGGCAGGGCAATCGGACAGGCCGTGGCCGCGTTTGTCGTAGCGGATCAGCCGCAGCCCCGGTGGCAGGGCGGCGACAACGCCATCCCATAGTCTTAAATCCGTGCCGAGCGAATTTGCAAACACCACCGGCGGGCCATCTTTCGGCCCGTCCACCTGCACATGCAGCCTCACGCCATCCACATCAATCACATCCATGCCGCCATTTCCCTCAAAGTGACCCCAGGGCGCAAGCCCATCGCGCAGGGCCAAGGTCGCGGATGGACCGTTGGATGACGGGTTTGGCCCCGCTTGTGCAAGAGTGTTAGGGAATGGTGCCTGGAGCAAACTGACGAGGTCGCCATGACAAAATCCATCCGCGCCGCTGTGTGCCATGAATTCGGTGCCCCGTTGCAAATCGAAACGCTGTCCCTGCGCGCGCCTGGGCCCGGGGAGGTTGAGGTCACTCTGGATGCCGTCGCGATCTGCCATTCCGATATCTCCTACATGGCAGGGGCCTGGGGCGGTGCGCTTCCGGCGGTCTACGGGCACGAGGCCGCGGGCCGCGTGACGGCGCTGGGATCAGGCGTGACAGGTCTGTCCGAGGGGGATCGCGTGATCGTGACACTGGCGAAATCCTGCGGCAGCTGCGCCTCCTGCGCCGATGCGCAGCCGATCTATTGCAATGGAACGGTGGCCGAAGCGCCCGTCTTGACCACGCCCGGGGGCGGAGCGGTGAACAAGGCGATGAATTGCGGCGCCTTTGCCGAGGCGGTGGTGGTCGATGCCAGTCAGACTGCCCCCATCGGCGCCGAGATCCCGTCTGAGGTTGCCTGCCTGCTGGCCTGCGGTGTGCCCACCGGTATCGGGGCCGCGGTGAACACCGCCAAGGTCCGCCCAGGCCAGCGCGTGGTTGTCATCGGTGCGGGCGGCGTTGGGCTGAACGCGATCCAGGGCGCCCGCATCGCTGGCGCGGCGCGCATCGTGGCGATGGATCTTGAGGAGAAGAAACTGGCCGATGCGCGCGAATTTGGCGCCACGGACACGCTGCAGGCCGACACGGAAAAGCCGTGGAAAGCGCTTTACAAGATGCTCGGCGGCCATTTGGCGGACCACGTCTTCGTCTCCGTTGGCGCCATTCCCGCCTATGAAACCGCCCTTCGCCTGCTGGCGCCGCGCGGCACCGCCTATGCGGTCGGCATGCCCCATTCTGGCGAGAAAACACCCTATGAACCGGTGATTTTCGCCGCCACCGGGCAAGGCATCCGCGGTTCGTATTTCGGTGAGATCGTCCTGAAACGCGATATCCCTTGGATGGTGGAGCTTTACGGCCAAGGGCGCCTCAAACTCGATGAATTGGTCTCGAAGCGCTGGCGTTTCGAAGAGATCAACGAAGCCATCGCCGATACCAATACCGGCCAGGCCCGCCGCAACGTGATCGTCTTCTAGCCAAACCCTCACATTTCCCCGACACTGCGATTGCGCTCCTCCCCTCTCTTCCAATGGCTCAAAATACCCCGGGGGTTTGGGGGCTGGCCCCCAAGACCGGATCCGATATGAAACTGGACGCTCTTGAGATCTTTGCCATCGCCCCTCCAGCGCCGGGTTGGGGCGGACGCTATTGGTTAATCGTGCGCGTGACCACGGCCTGCGGGATCACCGGTCTCGGCGAAGTCTATGCCGCGGGCGTTGGCCCCACGGCGATGCGTGTCGTCATTTCGGATGTCTTCGCGCGCCATATGCACGGCGAAAGCCCGGAAAACGTCGAGCTGATGTCCCGCCGCGCGCAGTCCTCCGGCTTTACCCAGCGCCCCGATCCGACGGTGTTCGGCGCGTTTTCAGGCTTGGAAATGGCGTGCTGGGATATATTGGGCAAGGCGCGGGAGCGCCCGGTCTGGGCCTTGCTCGGCGGACGGATGAATGATCGGCTTCGGGCCTATACCTACCTTTACCCGATGCCGCATCACGATATGGATCAGTTCTGGATCGATCCCGAACTCGCGGCAGAGGCCGCTGCGGATTGCGTGGCCCAGGGCTACACGGCGGTGAAGTTCGATCCCGCCGGTCCCTATACGATCCGCGGCGGGCATATGCCCGCCTTGTCCGATATCGACCTGTCGGCCCGGTTCTGCGCCGCGATCAGGGGGGCGGTGGGCATCCGGGCCGATCTTCTCTTTGGCACCCATGGCCAATTTACCCCCGCAGGTGCCATTCGCCTCGCCCAGGCCATCGCGCCCCATGACCCGCTGTGGTTCGAAGAGCCGATCCCGCCGGACAATCTGCCTGGTTTGGCCGAGGTCGCGGCCCATACTCCGATCCCCATTGCGACGGGCGAGCGGCTTTGCACCATCAGCGAATTCGCCCTGGCGCTCCGCTATGGCGCGAGGATCTTGCAGCCCGCTCTGGGCCGCGCAGGTGGGGTTTGGGAGGGGAAGAAAATCGCCATTCTGGCCGAGGCCGCTGGCGCACAGATCGCCCCCCATCTCTATGCCGGGCCGGTGGAATGGGCCGCAAATGTGCATCTGGGTGTCACCTGCGCCAACCTGTTGATGGTCGAAGCCATTGAAACGCCTTTTCATGACGCGTTGGTGACCGGACGACCAAAGGTCGAAAACGGCTTTGTCGCAGCGCCGGACACGCCCGGCCTTGGGATCACCTTGAACGACGACATCGCCCGCGCCCACGCCTATGGCGAAGATCGGCTCCATCTTGAGATGCAGGAGGCGCCTTGCGATTGGCAAAATGGCAACGCGTTCGGGGGTGGCGCCGCCGACTAACTCGAAGCGCTCGGCTTGGCGGGCCCGGGCAACCACGTTCTCCGTCCCATTTTCCATATGGAAAACCGCAAGGCCCTGATGGCGGTGCTAGCGTTCGGTTTCATGGGCGTAGCGGAGGCGGGCGATATCCTCGTTCTTGGCCGCTTTGTTCAGCAGGGTGAGCTCTTCTTCCACGTAATCCAGATGTTCGACCACAGCCGCCTTTGCGGCGGCGGCGTCGCGCGCTTGGATGCCTTCGTTGATCGCCCGGTGATGGTCCAACAGCAAATCCCGCGTGGTGCGGTTCTTGAACATCTGCTGGCGGTTGAAAAACACACCCTCGCGCAGCAGGTCGAAGGTGGAGCGCATCATATGCAACAGGATCACATTATGGCTGGCCTCGATGATGGCCAGGTGAAACTCGGCGTCCAGCTCGGCTTCATCGGCCGGATTGCGTTTGCGGTGGGCCACTTCCATTTTGCCCAGGATGGCGTCGATCACCTTCAGGTCGGTATCCGATCCATGCACCGCTGCTCGTTCGGCGGCGATACTTTCGAGATCGCGGCGGAACGCGATATAGTCGAATACCGCCTCTTCATGGGCGGCAAAGAGCTGGATCAAGGCTGGCGAAAAGGCCGATCCAAGAACGTCAGCCACATAGATCCCGGCCCCCGCACGCGTGGCCAGCAGACCGCGCGATTGCAGTTCTGCCACCGCCTCGCGCAGGCTGGGGCGCGACACGCCCAGCCGTTCGGACAATTCACGCTCCGAGGGTAAGCGTTCGCCGGGGCGTAGGATGCCGCGCAGGATCAGTTGCTCAATCTGTTTGACGACCGATTGGGAGAGGCGCTCGGCCTCGATACGTTGGAAGGGCATGGGGCCTCCGCTTTGAATTGGTCAAATGGTATGACCACGTGCCGGAGGTGTCCAGAGCCGCGTGCAGACCGGATGTCGCGCATATGCCGGGCCGGTCGCCGGCCTTCGGCGAGGGTATTTGGTGCCAATGGAAGAGCGCAACGCAAAACGGCCCACGCAAGGTGCTGCGCGGGCCGTTTGTTTGGGTTTGCGGGGCCTGCGATTTAGCGCGGGCGGATGATCACCTCGACCCGGCGGTTCTGCTGACGGCCTTCCGGTGTCAGGTTGCTTGCGATCGGCTCATCCTCGCCCCGGCCAATTGCGCGGACCCTAAACGGCGCCACACCGGCCTCAAGCAATACGCCCGTGACGGCCTGCGCGCGGCGCGTCGACAGATCCTGGTTGTAGGAGGCCGAGCCGGTATTGTCCGTATGGCCTTCGACGCGCACATCGGTATCGGGATATTGGTTCAGGTTTTGTGCCAGAGCACGCAGATCCGATTGCAATCCGGCCCGAATGGCGGCGGAATCGACATCGAACAGGATGCCTTCGGGCATTGTCACGATCAGCTCAGATCCGGTATTTTCGATGCGGATCCGGTTGTTGCTGAGCGAGCCGCGCAGATCCTGCGCCTGGCGGTCCAGCGCCGCGCCAATCGCGCCACCTGCCGCAGCGCCCACGGCTGCGCCCAGCACCGCGTTGCGCCCGCGATTGTCGTCATCGGCTGTCGCGCCCAAAAAGCCGCCCAAAATACCGCCGACCACGGCCCCGTCGCGGGTGCGGTTGGCGTTCGGGTCGCTGCCGAAGCCGCCGCCGCCGACATTGTTCGAGACGCAGCCGGTCAGGGCCATTGCCGCGGCCGCGGCCAGAAGAATTGGTTTTGCTGAGATCATCGCTCTGCCCTTGTTGATGGTTGGAGCCCGGTTTCTTGGGGTCCATTGGCGGCGAATATACCAGATGTGTGCCGCATCAACAGGGGGAATTCCGCGCCAGGCAGCGCAGCCCACTTCAGGCGGCGCCATCCTCGGTGGCGGCGGCTTCCCAGGCGAGCATCGCGCGTTTGACCGGCAGGCCCCAGTGATAGCCGCCCAGCCCGCCCGATTTGCGCATCGCGCGGTGACAGGGGATCAGCCAGCTGATCGGGTTGCGTCCCACGGCGGTGCCGACGGCCCGCACGGCACGCGGGCGACCAATGGCGCCTGCAATCTCGGAATAGGTCGTGACGTGGCCGGTGGGAATGTTGAGCAGTGCCTCCCACACCTTGATCTGAAAGGGCGCCCCGATCAGCGACAGGGACAAGTCGCCATTGCCACCAAAGGCGGCGTCGGCCATCGGGCGCAGGGCCATGGGGTCTTCGATATATGTGGCGTTGGGCCAACGCCCGCGCAGATCTGCCATGGTCGGCTCAGGCCCGGTTTCCGCGGCAAAGCCGATGCCACAGATGCCCTTGTCGGTGGCCATGATCAACGCCGGACCGAAGGGACTATCGAACCAGCCCCAGCGGATCACCAGGCCTTCGCCGCCCGCCGCATAGGCGCCGGGGCTCATCGCCTCCCATCGCAGGAACAGGTCATGCAGGCGCCCGCCCGAGGTCAGCCCGGTCTCCCCCACCGTATCGAGCACCGTGAACCGCTCGGCCAGCAGACGCCGCGCGTGGTCCAGCGTCAGATATTGCTGATAACGCTTGGGGCTGACGCCAACCCAACTGGAAAAGGTGCGCTGGAAATGCGCCGGGCTCATCCGCAGATGGGCGGAAAGATCCTCAAGCGATTGGTGCGGATCGGCATCGATCAGATCAAGCGCCCGGCGCATCACCTCGTAATGGTAGCTGCCGGTCTGCGCGTTGGTGTCGTGTTGGGTCATTTCATCCTCTCTTTGACCCATAACCTACGCGCCACGACCGACCCGCGCGACCCGGAACCTGCTGATAGTCCCGCGAAGGCTTGCGACCGCGCGCCTGCCTTGCCAAAAGGGCCTATGGCAAAGGCACCCAAAGCGCTCGATTATCAAACGATCTATGAAATCTTCACCCGGTTCCGCGCGGCTGAGGCCGAGCCGAAGGGTGAGTTGCACCATGTCAACGCATACACGCTGGTTGTGGCCGTCGCGCTGAGTGCCCAGGCGACCGATGCGGGGGTGAACAAGGCCACCGCCAAGCTGTTCGAGATCGCCGATACACCGCGAAAGATGCTGGATCTGGGTGAGGAAAAGCTGATCGAGCATATCAAAACCATCGGTCTGTTCCGCAACAAGGCGAAGAACGTCATCAAGCTGAGCCGCATCCTGGTCGAAGATTATGGGGGTGTCGTGCCGTCCTCTCGCGCGGCGCTGCAAAGCTTGCCGGGTGTCGGTCGGAAGACCGCCAATGTGGTGCTGAATATGTGGTGGGGCCAACCCGCCCAGGCTGTCGATACCCATATCTTCCGCGTTGGGAACCGGACATTGATTGCTCCGGGCAAGGATGTGGACGCGGTCGAACGGCAGATCGAAGACAATGTGCCCGCCGAGTTCCAGCTTCACGCCCATCATTGGCTGATCCTGCATGGCCGTTATATCTGCGTCGCCCGCAAACCCAAGTGCGGCGCCTGTCTGATCCGCGATCTGTGCGTCTATGAAGACAAGACCGAGGTGCCGGCGTGAGCCGCAGAAATGTCTCTTCCGGCTCATATCTTGAGCCGCAGATCGGCTTCTCCCGCGCTGTACGGATCGGCGACATCATCGCGGTGGGTGGTACAGCCCCCATATCTGCGGGCGGCGGCACCGATTGTATCGGCGATGTTTATGGCCAGACCAAACGGTGCCTTGAGATCGCGCTAAATGCCCTGTCCGACGCCGGTGCGGGGCCAGAGGACGTCATCCGAACCCGGATCCTCCTGACAGACGTAACCACCTGGCAAGAGGCCGCCCGCGCCCATGCCGAGACCTTCACCGATATCCGGCCCGCCACCACCGTGATGGAGGTGTCGGGCTTTGTTGACCCCGATTGGCTGGTCGAGATCGAACTCGACGCCATCGCCGTGACAGCCGTGAAAAAGGACTGACCCCATGACCCAACCCTACGATCTGGTCGGCATCGGCAATGCCGTCGTCGATGTTATCTCCCATGCCGATGACAGCTTTCTGGACAATATGGGTATCCAGAAGGGCATCATGCAGCTGATCGAACGCGACCGGGCCGAGATCCTTTACGGCGCGATGACGGATCGGGTGCAGACGCCGGGTGGTTCGGTGGCCAATTCGGTGGCGGGCGCAGGCTCTCTTGGGTTGAAGACGGCGTTTCTGTGCAAGGTCAAAGATGACGCGCTGGGCTTGTTTTACCAGGAGGGGATGACCGCCGATGGGATCGGCTTTCCGAACCCGCCGATCTCGGGCGACGATATTGCCCCGACGACCCGCTCGATGATCTTTGTGTCGCCCGATGGCGAGCGCTCGATGAACACCTATCTCGGCGCGGGCGCGGATTTCGATGAGGGCGATGTGGATGCCGATGTGGCGGGCAATACCCGCTACCTGTTTCTGGAGGGCTATCTCTACGACAAGCCCGAGGGCAAGCGCGCCTTCACCGCGGCGGCCAAGGCCTGCCATGAGGGGGGCGGCAAGGCGGGGATTTCATTGAGCGATCCCTTCTGTGTGGATCGGCATCGCGACGATTTCCGCCATCTGATCACCGAGGAGATGGATTTCACGATTGGCAATGAAGATGAATGGCTGTCGCTCTATCAGACCGAGGATCTGGAGGTCGCTTTGGCCCAAGCCGCCGCAGTGTGTGAGACCGTTGTTTGCACGCGCTCGGGTGAGCCTGTGGTGCTGATCCAGGGCGAGACCCGCGTCGAGGTGCCCGTGACCCGCGTCACGCCCGTCGATGCCACCGGGGCGGGGGATCAATTCGCTGCCGGGTTTCTTTACGGCGTTGCCACGGGTCAAACCCTTGAGACAGCTGGACAGATGGGTGTTGCGGCCGCGGCCGAGGTCATCGCCCATGTCGGCCCGCGCCCCAAACGTGCCCTGCGGCAGGTCTTTGCGGAAAAGGGCCTGATCTAGTCCGCGCATTCCTGCGACTCACGTTTTCTGCTACTCTATGATCACGTTCAGCGCCTGTGCCGGACTATTTTCTCCTGCGCGATGGGGCGTTTTTGGACGCATTTTTGATTAGGAGATTACGTGATGGGAAGATTCATTATCCTGCGCGATACCAATGCCCCGTTCCGATCCATGCGGCCTCGGATCAGGTTCGGTCTCGAGGCTTTGGGCGTCACCGACGGACCCATGGGCGCGATGGGCGATGTCCCGCCAAGCCCCACCCTCGAGACGGCAGAGATGTCGGCGGTCGAGGCGCACCGCCTGCAAAACGACCCCTCCGTTGCCGCGATTGCCCGCGATATGCCGACGCGCCTGATCGCGCCGATGAATAAGGGCGCCGATGCCGCGCAAGCCACCGGCCCCACCTGGGGTGTCTCCCGTGTCGGCGCCGATACCAGCCCGTTTGACGGCGCCGGGATCCGGGTTGCCGTTCTAGACACGGGCATCGATGCGGATCACCCGGCATTTGCGGGCGTGACCCTGACCGAGAAGGATTTTTCCGGCGCTGGCAATGGCGATCCGCAAGGCCATGGCACCCATTGCGCTGGCACCGTCTTTGGCCGGGATGTGGATGGCGTGCGGATCGGTGTGGCCCCCGGCGTGACCGATGCGCTGATCGGCAAGGTTCTAGGCGATGATGGCTCGGGCAGTTCGACCATGCTGTTCGACGGCATGAAATGGGCCTTCGACAGTGGCGCCCGCGTCATGTCGATGTCACTTGGCTTCGACTTTCCCGGCCTGAGCCAGCGCTTGGTTGAGGAGGGCTTTCCGGTGGATTTGGCCACCTCGATCTCGCTTGAGGCGTACCGGATGAACCTGCGGGTTTTCGATCGGATGATGGCGATGTTTGACGCCATGGCGGCGTTTTCCGGCGGCGCCGTCGTGGTGGCGGCCAGCGGCAATGAGAGCAAGCGCGATGAGGATCCCGATTACGAAGTGTCGGTGTCCGTACCGGCCGTCGCCGATGGCATCGTGTCGGTTGGCGCGTTGGGCGAGGCCCAGGGCGGGCAACTTTCCGTGGCGCCGTTCTCCAACACGAATCCGTCGCTTTCTGCGCCGGGGGTCGATGTGGTCTCAGCCGCCACGGGCGGTGGTTTGGTTTCGTTTAACGGCACATCGATGGCCACGCCCCATGTGGCGGGTCTTGCGGCCTTGTGGTGGCAGGCCCTGTCACAGGCGCCGGTGCCGCAATCACACCACGCGGTCAAAGCGCGGTTGGTGACATCGGCGCGCACCGATGTGTTCACACCCGGGACCGATATCGCAGATCGGGGTCACGGTCTGGCTCAGGCACCATCGGCGGCGTTGAGTTAAACCCAAGGATGACGCGGGTAGCCCTGCGTCATCTCTCCTTGTGAAGGTATCCCTTGTGCGAGCCATTCGCCAAGGGCGCCCGCCTGAGCCGTCGCCGTAGGCGTAAGGCGAGGTAAAGACCCTGCGCCGCCGGCGCGCCTTCGGATCAGAGACACAAGGTTAGCCGAAATCCCCTGCCATGAACCGGCGCGCCTCGTCGCTCTCCGGCGCGTCGAACATCCGATCGGTGGGTCCGATCTCCAACAACCGGCCCAGATGAAAATACGCCACCCGGTCGGCCACGCGCCGGGCTTGCATCATCGAATGCGTCACAACCACAATCGCCTTGTCGGCCTTCAGCTCCGCCATCAGATCCTCGACCTTCTGCGTGGCAATCGGGTCGATCGAACCCGTGGGCTCGTCCATCAACAAGACATCTGGCTGGGTTGACAGCGCCCGCGCGATGCAGAGCCGCTGTTGCTGCCCGCCCGACAATTCGGTGCCAGCGGTGTCATGCAACCGGTCTTTCACCTCGTCCCACAGATGCGCCTGCCGCAGGCACTGCTCCACATGCGCAGCCATTTCGGCGCGGCTGCGCATCAGCCCGTGGATCCGCGGGCCATAGGCGACGTTGTCCCAGATGGAGCTGGGGAAGGGGTTGGGTTTCTGCGCCACCCAGCCAAAGCGGCGTCGCAGCAGCGGCGGATCCAGATCGGCGGCGTGAATATCCTGCTCCTCCAGCGTCACGTTACCGGTGATCAGAACGCCGCGCGTGTCGTCATGCATCCTGTTGAGCACTTTCAGCATGGTGGATTTGCCGCAGCCGGATGGACCGATAAAGGCCAGGATCTCTCCGGCGAAGAGATCAAAGCTGATATCCTGCAGCGCATGGGCTTCGGGCGCGTACCACAGGTCAAGATGAGTGATCCGCATCAGAGGGTCGGCATTTCTGCCGCTGGGATGGGTGATGGTCGGACGGTCGGATGGGGTCGGCGCTTCAGTCAAATCGAACATGGCAGTTCTCCTTTGGGCGACGGAATACCCGAAGCCTGTCACAGCGCCCCGAAAACGGAAATTGATCCAGATCGAACGGATCGCAAATTTCATGAAAGCTTCACAAATCAATATCGCCGCCAAAAAAGTCTTTGGTGATCGGCAGGCTATGGTTAGCTTCGACAAATGGTCTGAAAAACCGCGGGACCGCAGGCATTTAGGGGATGTTGGTGCTAGAGTTTTTTACGTCGTTCGACAGTGGATCTGGTGCGCTGTGGATTTTACTGTTGGGTCTGGCGCTAAAGCTGATGGGCTTTGCGGTGCGCGATGAATTGATGTTGCGCCTGTTG
Source organism: Gymnodinialimonas mytili (assembly GCF_037544085.1). Classification (NCBI taxonomy): domain Bacteria; kingdom Pseudomonadati; phylum Pseudomonadota; class Alphaproteobacteria; order Rhodobacterales; family Paracoccaceae; genus Gymnodinialimonas; species Gymnodinialimonas mytili. Next base: position 165,040 of record NZ_JBBIFW010000001.1, on the reverse strand, counting down.
GTCGGCAGCGGTTTGTTGGCCGATGCCATCTATTACGGGTTCCGCCCAGAGCCGATCGTGCCGTCGATCCTGTCCAACGTTGCGCTTCTGTCGATCAATTTGGTTTTGGTCGTTGCGATTTTGTTCGAGCGGACGACTTGGCGCATGACCCCCGATGATCGCGCTGTTTTCGCGCATTTTCCAACGCTCACGCCGGGGCAATTCCGGCGTCTGCGTCGCTTGATGACCACCGAAGACTGCGCGCCAGGCACGGTCCTGACCCGCGAAGGCGCGCCGGTCACAACGCTGATGCTCACCTTCGCCGACAAGATCGATATCAGTAAATCGGGCCTCAGGTTTCCGATCTCTGGCCCGGTCTTCGTGGGTGAGGTCGCCTTTCTGACGGGCGCGCCATCCAGTGCGGATGTAACTCTACCGGATGGCGGGAGGGTTCTGCGCTTCGATGCGGCGGCGTTGCGGGCGCGTATGGCGCGGGCGCCCGCGCTGAACAATGCGATGGTGGCTCTGTTCGGGCGGGAATTGGCGCGCAAGGTCGCCTATAGCGTTCCGATGGATCGCGCAGCGCCAACGGCGCCCCCGGCCAATGCCCTTCTGCCAGAGGCCTAGCCTCCTGCCTAGCGGCCCGCTGCCGCCCGGTTCAGCGTGTCGAGCTTGCGCTGTGCCTCGATTTGTAGCGCGCGGCTGACAGCCAGCGCAAAATCATGGTCGGCCAGCAACTCGCGCCGCAGCGCGTCGCTTGCCACGGAAAACACGCGCGCCTCTGCGGTGATCTCCACATCTGCCGTCGCCTCCGCGCCGTGGATCACCGAAAGCTCTCCCACCAGGGCACCAGCGCCCAATCGGCCAACGATGGCCCCATGGGCACGCACCTCTGCCGCGCCGCTGGCCAGATATGTGAGCGCGCTGGCCGGGCTGCCCTGACGGGTCAGCACCAGATCGGCGCTCAGCCGTTGCCAGGTGCCCAGGCGCAGGAATTGCCGGGCCTGTTGCGGCGGCAGGCTAGGAAAATGCATTGCAAGCAGCGCTTGTTCCTCCTCAGTGAACTGCGTTTGCCGCCGCAAGATCGCCAGGCGTATCAACCCGATCACCGAAAGCGCGATCCAGGAGATCTGGATCAGGGCCGAGGACAGATTAAACGCCTCGGTCAAGCTGACCAGGACCGCCACCGCGGCGGCCAGGTTCAATCCGGAATAGATCGCCGAACTGCCGCGCAGGGCGCCGAATTGGAGTGCTGCATAGGCAATCAGATACAACCCCACGCCAAGCAGGCCCATCATCGACCAAAATGTCATCTGCATCATGCCGCCTTCATCCCATCCGCGGCATCAGCCTGACCTCGGGCGATGCGCCCTGTCAAATCGGGTCCCGACATCGGAAGGGTTTGCGGCGACACGAAAATTCCGCCACGATCCGCGGCAAGATGGCAGTTGAGCACCCCGATAGACCGGTCCGACCCGCAAAGCGATGCCCATGGCACGTCTGACGCTGTGGCTAAGCCTGGCCGTGGCCGCCCTTATGGTCGGGCTGACGGCCTTTCCGCCGCCAATCCTGGATCGGGCGCGCGACGCGGTGTTCGACGGTTATCAACGCAATGCACCGCGCGCCTATGACCCGCAAACTCCGGTTCATGTCATCGATATCGACGAGGCAGCGCTGGAAGAATACGGCCAATGGCCCTGGCCCCGCAGTTATCTGGCCGAATTGACCGACCGTCTGTTCGAACACGGGGCGGGCGCGGTGGGCTATGATGTCCTATTTCCCGAACCTGACCGCACTTCGCCCGACCGGATCGTTGAAAGCTGGTCGCGCTTTTCCGACGGCATCCGACCCGTTCTGCCGGATCTGGGGATCGAGCCCCATGACAGCCGATTTGCCGCCGCCATCGCCGGGCGCCCGGTGGTCTTGTCCATCGCGGGTGGGCTGGAAGGGGGTGTGCCGGTGCCGATGGCGGGGTTTGCCGTCACGGGCGGTGTTCCCAGCGGTCTGACCCGCTATGCGGCAGCCGTCGGCAATCTGCCCGAACTGACCCAAGCCGCAAGTGGCCTGGGCACGATCAGTCTGGGCCGCAACGAGGATGGCATTACGCGCGCGGTGCCGATGGTTACTGAGATCGGCGGCGTGCTGGTCCCGTCGCTGTCGGCGGAGTTGTTGCGGGTGGCGCAGCGGGCCGGGGGCCACACCCTGAAAACCACCGAAGCGTCGGGCGAGTTTTCCGGCGGTACCGTTGCGGCCACCGCCATGCAGACCGGCAGGTTCAACTTTCCTGTCGAGGCGGACGGCCGGTTTCGCCTGCATTATTCCGGTTTTCAGCCTGCGCGGGTCACCCCGGTCGGGCAGGTGCTGGAGGCCGATGGGATCGACCCAATCCTGCAACAACGCCTGGCCGGGCGGATCATTCTGGTGGGGTCATCCGCGCAAGGCTTGTTCGATATCCGCACCACGCCGCTGGATGGCCAGATCGCTGGCGTGACGCTGCATGCGGAAATCATCGAGCAGATCATCGCAGAGCGGTTCCTGACGCGGCCCGATTGGATGCGGGGCCTGGAAATTGTTCTGGTCGCCTTGGCGGGTCTGCTTCTGACACTAACCAATCGCGCCGAGCGCCCCGCTTTGGGCCTGGCCGCCGCGCTGACCTTTGGGGGCGGGTCGGTTGCGGGTGGCATCCTGGCCTTCAGCAATCTGGGCCTGCTGTTCAATCCCGTGATGCTGGTTCTGACCACGGCCCTGGTTTATCTGCCCGGCACGACGCTGGGATATCTTGCTAAGGAGCGCGCGCGGCGGTCGATCCGCGAACGTTTCGCCCGCTTCCTGCCGCCACCGCTGATCGCCGAGATCGAAAAGAACCCTGCCGCCGCCCTGACCCCGGATGGCGCCGAGCGGGATCTGACCGTGATGTTTGTTGATATGCGCGGCTTTTCGACGGTGACCGAGGGGATGCCGCCCGATCGTGTGGTGACCTTGGTCAACACGTTTCTGTCCGCCGTGGCCGAGACCTTGGTGGATCACGGTGCAACGATCGACAAATTCATGGGCGATGCGGTGATGGCATTCTGGAACGCGCCCATCGAACGGCCCGACCACGCCGCCGCCGCCTTGGGGGCGCTAAATGCGATCAATGAGGCGGCCGAGCAGGCCAATTTCGCCCTGACCAGCCAGAACCTGCCCCGCGTGAATCTCGGGGTAGGGGTGAATACCGGCCCGGCTTCGGTGGGTCTGATGGGCTCGCGTGATCGGCTGAGCTATACCTGCATCGGCGATAGCGTCACGCTGGCCGCCCGGTTGGAAGGGCTGACGCGGATTTACGGGGTGCGCAATTGTGTGGGGCCGATGAGCGTGGCCCATTGTCCGCCCCATCTGCGCGCCGTGACGCTGGATCTGATCGCCGTGAAAGGCTTTGCCCGGGCGGTGGAGGTGTCGACGATCATGCCCGCGTCGACCCCGGGGCTTGGGGATTTTGAGGCAACGCTGAGCGCGGCGCGCGGCGCCTATGTCGCGCGGGATTGGATTGGCGCAGGGCGAGCGTTCGCCGCATTGTCGCGGATCAAAGTGCCGTTTTGTAATTCCGGCTTGCTGGCACAGCTTTATCTCGATCGGATCGCGGGGCACAAAAAAACACCCCCGCCCGAAGGATGGGCAGGGGAATATCAAGCAATGTCAAAGCGCTAAGGCGCGATGTTTATACGCAGTCGTCGCGGACAGAGGAGAAGATGTCGCATCCGATACCGTCTCCGCCGTCTCCGCCATCTCCGTTTCCGGGATCCCGCGGCAGGAACTCGCGATCTCCTTCAATGTCGAAGCCATCGTCAAAGATTTCCGGGTCAAGCTCCTCACCGGTCGACGAAACCGGGCCGCGATCCGCGGGGTTCGGGCCTTCTATGCCGGTGCCTGCCGTCCCGCCACCGCCGCCGCCCTGCGGCGTCCCATCGATCAATTGCAGCAGGCTGGCCAGGTACTCCGGATCGACGCGACCCAGATAGCCATCCTCGCCCAGCACACCACCTTGGCGGCTGGTGCAATTACGGCCTGCTGCGGGCGTAACGATGCAAAGCTGCTCCCCGGCCAGGAAGATGGCAATGGTCTCACCATTCAGATGTACCACCAGGGCCGAGGATCCACGGATGCCGATTGTCGCGGTCGGTGTGCTGACAACCGCCTCTTGATCGCGGCTGAGAGTGCCCCCGATGAAGCGCAGCGCGCCTTCGGTCAGTGACAGGCCAATCTGACCGCCGCCATTGGGGTTGAACACAAATTCGTCCAAGACAATCGTGGTATTGGGGGCGAGCGACAGGGTCGTCTGATCGACAAACAAAAGCTGTCCGCGCCCGGTCGCCGAAGAACTGACACGCTCATCCTGAACCACGCCGGTACCAAGCGCCAGGGTGCGCGCGCCAGCGCCGGGCGGTGTGCCGGTCAGCGTGGGCTCTGACGAGGCCACGGTGCCGATATTCTGCGCGTGAGCGGGCAGGGCGAGCGCAAGCGCCGTGCTGGCGGCCAAGATCCAAGGGGTCACACGGGCCATGATCAAAACTCCCACCCGATTTGCACGGTATAGATGTTCTCTTCAGTCGTGGTGGTTGTACCGGATTGCGTCACATCTTGAATGACCTGCGCGGCGCTGATCTCGACGAACGTGTCTTCGAACATGAAGGCCCGCATCCACAGACCGTAATAATCGGTGTCGGTTTCCGACATGCTGAACGCGCTTGAGGCCTCGGCGGTTTCAAAATCCCCGAACGCACCGACAACCCATCGGTTCGGCACGTCGATCAGGGATTGATCGAAGGCATGCTGGGCGCTGATCCGAAGCCCTTGCAATTCGGTTGTCTCGGGATTGACCTCGTCGGTCTCTTGTTCTTCGACCCTGAGTGAGGCGCGCAGGCGCGTATCGCGGCTGGGCCGGTAAGTGGCGCCCAGTTCGGCTTGCGCGAACGAGAAATCTTCGGCGCCGGCATCGGTGCCATAGGCCATCCCAAAGGACAGGTCGCTATAGATTGTGACATGCTGGCTGAGCGGATTTTGATAGGCTAGGCCCGCTTCGAAGGATTGAAAGCCGGCGCTGTCCACACTGCTGGTGAAGACCTCACCCTGCACATAAGGTTGCAACCGCGCACTGTAGGCAGAGCCGCCCAAGCGGAATTCCGGGCCGACGCGCAGGCGACCCTGGGTGCGGTTGTTGCCGGTGTTCTGGCCGGGGCTGTAGCTGGTGAAGCCGAACTCCGTGACCAACTGGGTGACATTCGCATCGCCCAGATCCAGCCGCCAATCGACGCCGACATTCAGAAAGATGCCCTCTTCATCCGTGTCTTCGGTAACGGCGAACCCCAAGGCGACCCGACCGGATATGGCGTTGTCGCGGGTGCCAACCTCGGCGGCGTCCAGATAGCGGGATACGCGCGCGCTTTGTTCCGGGGTCAGACCTCCACCACGTTGCGCCGCAGTCAGATGATATTCGGCGACGTCATAGGAGCCGAGCGCGAAATAGGCGATCGCCAGTTCCACACGCGCTGCGGTATTGTCGGGTTCAAGATCCACCAGACGCTCCAACGTGGCGGCGGCGGCCTCGAAATCGCGCAGACTGACCGACATCTGGGCATATTGGATCATCAGATCGCGATTGGCGGGATCGGAGAGCATCTGCTGAAACACGGCCTGGCGCTGCGCTTCGGTAGTGCTTGTCTGGGCGGCCAACGGCGTGGCGGTAAGCGCCAGGGCGGCGCTGGATGCCAGAATTACGGCACGAAACATTGAAAAAGCCCTCGCACGACAGGGAAAAAATATCCTTAACGCTACCGTTGAGACCGAAAGCGATCAATGCGGGCAAACCCGTTCTAGGCATGGCAAATCTGGGTTGCGTCATTCGCGCAACGGTCTCTCGGCCATTATTCGCCGAGCTTCGCGTGGACCTCGTCCAGGTCGATTTCGCCAATCGGCATCTTATTGGCGGGGTTTTCAAAATCGTATCGGAACAGTTCGAAATCGGGCTTGTAGATCTCGTAGACCAGATGTTTGGACAGATCGTCGAAGTAGTCTTCGATTGGATAGGCGCGTTTGGGGCCGTGGCCCTCGCTTTCATTGAAGCGCGGCACCTCGGTCAACGCGATCGGGTGGGTGGATTGGGTCGCATCGAGCACACTTTGCATGCCGTCATTGAAGCATTCTGTCCAAAAGATGCGATCATAGCGCCCGCCATTCACGATGAAGGTCGAGATATGGCCTGACATCGAGGACCAGTGGATGTCGGGATCCATCGGCTTGCGCCATTTGATCGTATCGCGCGCAAACAGCAGAAATCGCCGGAACGAGGCGATCTGGTCAAACTCTGCCGTGCCATCCTCGCCACCGACATCCACGCCGTATTTCTGGATCAGCATCGGCACCAGGTTACCGCGATAGCGTCGTCCGTTGCGTTGGATGCCACAGATCTTGTCGAAAAACGATGACAGGATCCGGCTATAGGGATTGCGCACACAGGTGAAGGCGAAGCTTTTGTGTTCAGTCACATTGGCGCTGATCACCGGTTGGCTGGCGTCAAAGGCCCATTTGTGCAGGCCGTGATCGGCATCATGGATATCGCCATCAAAAAACGCCCCATTATCCGAGTAGTACATGATCTGGCCGATGGTCGAACAAGCGCATTTGGGTACGACCCGATAGACCATGCTTTCGCTTGTCGTCATCCATGTTCCGGGAAACCCCATCGCACCTTAACCTTTACAAATTCCATATGTTCACGTGGGTTTAAGACATAAATTGCAAACAAATGGTGTCGCTTCAACGCCATCGGCGATAAATTGACGGCAAAGATAAGGCTCAACCAAGGGCAAATGTATCGGGCATGGCAAAAATCGCCTTTATCCTCCTATGTCACAAGGATCCGGTGGCCATCATCCGCCAAGCGCGCGGTTTGGCGGCGACCGGCGATTATGTCTCGATCCATTTCGATGCGCGGGCAAGTGCGGCGGATTACGCGCAGATCCAGACGGCGCTGGCCGATGATGCGGGCATCACCTTCGCCCGGCGCCGGGTGAAATGCGGCTGGGGGGAATGGTCGCTCTGCCAGGCGACGCTTTATGCTATTGATGCGGCGATGGAGGCGTTTCCAAAGGCCACGCATTTCTACATGGCCTCAGGCGATTGCGCCGCGGTGAAATCGGCGCGGTACGCGCGCAAATTTCTGGATGCCCGCGATGTCGACTACATCGAAAGCTTCGATTTCTTCAAATCCGACTGGATCAAGACGGGCTTTAAGGAAGAGCGTCTGATTTACCGCCATCTGGTCAACGAACGCAGCCACAAAGCGCTGTTTTACGCGTCGGTCGGGGTGCAAAAGCGGCTGGGCCTGACGCGGAAGATCCCCGATGATATCGGCGTGATGATCGGCAGCCAATGGTGGTGCCTGAGGCGGTCCACGATCCAGGCGATCCAGGCGTTTTTGCGGGACCGCCCGGATGTGACGCGGTTCTTCCGCGGCACCTGGATCCCGGATGAGACGTTCTTTCAGACCCTGGTGCGCCATCTGGTGCCCGATGCGCAGATCGAAAGCCGCACGCTGACCTTCAAGATGTTTAGCGATTACGGAATGCCGGTGACCTTCTACAACGATCAATATGATCTGTTGATCAGCCAGGATTATCTGTTTGCCCGCAAGATCAGCCCCGAGGCGACGGAGCTGAAAGACCGTTTGGGCGCGCTCTGGGCCTCCGACAGAGTGGATTTTGCCACTTCGAAAGAGGGGCCGAAATTGCACGCGTTTCTGACCGGGCGCGGACGGATCGGCAAACGCTATGGCACCCGGTTCTGGGAACGCGAAAGCACACTCGGGGCGGATCGCGACCTGTATATGCTGGTCTGCAAGAAATGGCATGTGGCCAAGCGTTTGCTGCATGCGGCGTCGGATCGGTTACAGGTCACCGGCGTGGAATATCTGTTTGATGAGGCGGCCTGCGGCGTGCCGCATCTGGGCGGGATCGAGCGGACGCTGAAAAAGCGCAACCGCCACCGCCGGGCGCTGGTGCGGATGCTGTTCGACTATTACGGGACCGAGCGGCTGATGATCTGCATCGATCCGTCGAATATCGATCTGATGCGTGATTTCATGTCGGACCGCGCGAATGCCCGCATCTTGGAAATCCAATGCCAGTTTGACGATCAGTACCTGGTGGGCCATGCGCAGCGTGTTGGTCTGGCGACCGAGGATACGCCGGGTGAGGTCATCGCGCGCATGTTGCCAACGCTGCGCCATGAGTTTGTGGATGAGGCCACCGCGATCCGCGATCAGGAATTCGATGCCCATTGGCGCCTGCGCGAAGGGCGCGGGGCCGAGGAAAACGCCCTTGTGCTGTCGGATTTCTTCGGGATTGATCCGGCCCAGGGGCAGGCCTTGGCCGAGACCCCGCATCTGTTTGCCGATTGAAGGGGCGCGCCATGGGCTACGCATATGACGATCAGAACATCTTCGCGAAAATCCTACGGGGCGAGATTCCGAACAAAACCATTGCCGAGACGGAGCATACGTTGGCCTTTGCCGATATCTACCCGCAGGCGCCGGTTCATATCCTGGTGATCCCCAAGGGTGCCTATGTGTGTTTCGACCATTTCGCGGCGGAGGCGAGCGATGCCGAGATCGTGGATTTCCACAGGGTTGCGGCCCGGATCTGTGCCGATCTGAACCTGGCGCCGGGCGGGGATGGGGATGGCTATCGGACCTTGTCGAATGCGGGCGCCCATGCGGTCCAAGATGTGCCGCATTATCATATGCATATCCTGGGCGGTCGTCCTTTGGGTCCGATGCTGACGCGTCGCGAGGGCGCGTAACAAGGTGGGTCCGTGGTGCCGCGTCGTTCGGGCCGTGGGCTAGGAGGCGGATCGGTGAAGGGGGCGCTGCACCCGCCTTCTGCTCCCCCGGGATATTTTGGGAACAGAGAAGGGGCCGGATGCGAGATGCCTTGCGGCGCGCAGGCCACTTGCCGGGCGCGGGTGGAGGTGCCATAGAGCGGCTGGATTTTGTGCAAGGACCCGCCCAGCCATGAGCCATGACGCCCCAGAAACCGAAATCGTCTCGACCTATCGGATCGCCTGTGATGGCGGCGAAGGTGCGCTGGGCCATCCGCGCGTCTGGTTGCAGATCGACCCCAAGACCGGCTGGGTCGAATGCGGCTATTGTGACAAGAAGTTCATCCATGAAGATGCGGCGGGGGAGGCGGATACATCCGCGTGACCCGCATCCTGCGGCGGGTGATCTTGGCGCCCGTTCTGCTGATTGTGCTTTATTTGCTGGCGGCGACCTTTGGGGGATTGCTGCCCGGGCGCGCGGCGGATCTTCCTGACGGGTCCGATCATCGCATCGGTCTGCTTTATGGGCCGATCCATGTCGATTTCCTGTTGCCTGCCACCGATGAGACCCGCGCCGCCTTGGATTTTGCCCAGGCCGCAGGCGTGCCGATCGCGGCGCCGGATGTGGGCTATATCGTGGTGGGCTGGGGCGCCCATGACTTCTACACCGGGACCCCGAATTGGAGCGATCTGACCGCAGGCGCGACGTTTCGCGCAGTCACGGGGGACCGCTCGGTTCTGCGGATCGATGTGACCGGACGGGACATTGCGTTCGACCAAGTGCCGCAGATCGCACTGTCGGATGCGCAATATTCGGCCCTATTGGCTGCAATTGCAGCGTCTGCCCAAGGGGAGCCTGTGGTCGCCGAGGGCCATGGGCGCAATGCGGGCTTTGTGACGGCCGAGGGACGGTTTCATATCTTGCGCACCTGTAACACTTGGCTGGGCGCCATGCTGCGTGCGGCGGGGATTGAGGCAGGCGCCTGGACGCCAACCCCCTATTCCGTGCGTCTGTCGCTGTGGCGCGCAGGCCTTTAGCGCAGCTGCAGCGTCTCTTCCCCGCATTGCAGCGTGGCCGCACCAGTTTCGCGCTCCACATATTCTGCGATTTCGGTGCCGGCCCATGCCTCGATCGGGCGCCCGCTTTCGGTCGCGCCGGAGCCAAGCGAAACATCGGTTTCCTCGTCAAGGAACCAGTAGACGACCTGACCGCGTTCATCGTCATCGCAGGTGAAATTGGCCAGACCCTCGGCATTATCCCAATCGCCTTCGCAGCTGGCGCCGTTTGACATCTCACCTTGCAAGAGGCCGGTCTCCCAGCCGGTACTGCGCCCGACAAACAGGGTTTCATTGCCGATACAGGCAACCGCGTGGCTGCAGCTTTCCGCGCTGCCCTCCGCAAATTGACAGGAGGGATCCAGGGCCATCTCCGCGGTAGCGGGGGCCGCAAGGGGTAAGCACACCAACACATATCCAAGAGAACGCATCGCGAAACCTCATCTGTAAAACCACATGAGGAGGCTGTGGCGCGGGTCCTGGCCGGTAAAGCCATCGCCCGCCAATTCCCGAGGATCGGCAGTTTGCCACCGCCGATGCGCAAATCTCGGCTCGCCGCCGCCGATCTGGCGGGCTAGAACAGGTCAAACAGTTTGCAGGGGGCAGATATGGCATTCGAACAAGGGCATCACCTTCACCTCGTGGATGGCTCGGCCTTCATCTTCCGCGCCTATCACGCGCTGCCGCCGCTGACGCGAAAATCCGACGGGCTGCCGATTGGGGCAGTCAGCGGATTTTGCAACCTACTGTGGAAGATGATCAACGACACCAAGGATCCGCCCACCCATGTCGCGGTGGTGTTCGACAAGGGCAGCCACACGTTCCGCAACGACCTTTACGATCAATACAAGGCCAATCGCGATGAGATGCCCGAGGATTTGCGCCCGCAAATCCCGCTGACCCGCGATGCGACGCGGGCCTTCAACCTGGCTTGTGTGGAGCTTGAGGGGTTTGAGGCCGACGATATCATCGCCACGTTCGCCCGCCAGGCCCGCGAAGCCGGGGGGCGCTGCACGATCATTTCCAGCGACAAGGATCTGATGCAACTGGTTGGTGGCGGGGTCGAGATGCTGGATCCGATGAAGAATACGCGCATCGACAGTGACGGTGTGGTCGAGAAATTCGGCGTCGGGCCCGATGGCGTGGTCGATGTGCAGGCGCTGGCCGGCGACAGTGTCGACAACGTGCCCGGTGCACCCGGCATCGGGATCAAGACCGCGGCGCTGCTGATCAACGAATTCGGCGATCTGGATAACCTGTTGGCCCGCGCCGACGAGATCAAGCAGCCCAAGCGCCGTCAGACGCTGATCGACCATGCTGACCAGATCCGCCTGTCGCGGCAATTGGTGTTGCTGGACGATAAGGTGAGCCTTGAAGAAACGCTGGAGGATCTTGAGGTCCGCGCACCGGAGGCTGGCGCGCTCTTGCCGTTTTTGGCCGAGATGGAGTTCCGCACCCTGACCAAGCGCATCGCCGATCAGCTGGGCACTGAGGCGCCGGTGATCGCCGAACCCACGCCCGAGGCGGCGCCGGAAGCGCCCGAGATGCCGCCGATTGATCACACAAAATATGTGACGGTGAGGGATATGGCGGCGCTCACCGCTTGGATCGACCATGCGCGTGCCCGCGGGGCGGTGGCGTTCGACACCGAGACCACCAGCCTGAACGAGATGGCTGCCGAATTGGTCGGCGTGTCGCTCAGCGTGGAACCGGGCAAGGCGTGTTACATCCCGCTGCAGCATCGCGGCGGGGGCGATGATCTGTTTGCCGATAGTTCGCTGGCGGAGGGTCAGATCCAACTAGAGGAGGCGCTGGCGGCGCTCAAGGACTTGCTCGAAGATCCAAGCGTGCTGAAGATCGCCCAGAACGCGAAATACGATGTGAAGGTGCTGGCCCGCTATGGCGTCGATGTGGCGCCCATAGACGACACGATGCTGCTCAGCTACGCGCTCCATGGCGGGTTGCACAATCACGGGATGGATACGCTGTCGGACCGGTATCTGGGCCATACGCCTATTCCGATCAAAGAGCTGATCGGATCCGGCAAATCCGCCATCACCTTCGATCAGGTGCCCATCGACAAGGCCGCGCCTTATGCTGCCGAAGATGCCGATATCACCTTGCGCTTCCATCATCTGTTCAAGCCGAAGCTGCATCGCGAACACGTCACCAAGGTCTATGAACGGTTGGAGCGGCCCATGGTGCCGGTACTGGCCCGGATGGAGCGGTCGGGCATCAAAGTCGACCGCGATGTGCTGAGCCGGATGTCGAACGCGTTTGCCCAGAAGATGGCTGGGCTTGAGGCCGAGATTCATGAGCTTGCCGGGCAGGATTTCAATGTCGGCTCGCCCGCGCAATTGGGCGAGATCCTGTTCGACAAGATGGGTCTGCCGGGCGGCAAGAAGGGCAAAACTGGCAAGTATTCGACCGGTGCGGATATTCTAGAAGATCTGGCGACCGAGCACGATCTGCCTGCCCGTGTGCTGGATTGGCGGCAGCTCTCCAAGCTGAAATCGACCTATACCGACGCGTTGCAAGACCACATCAACCCGGAAACGGGCAGGGTGCACACGTCTTATTCGATTGCGGGGGCAAATACCGGTCGCCTCGCCTCGACCGATCCGAACCTGCAAAACATCCCGATCCGCACCGAAGAAGGCCGCCGCATCCGCGAGGCTTTTGTGGCTGAGCCCGGTAAGGTTCTGGTCGCGCTCGATTATTCGCAGATCGAATTGCGCATTCTGGCCCATATCGCGGGGATCGAGGCGCTGAAAGACGCCTTCAAGGAGGGACAGGATATCCACGCTGCCACCGCGTCGGAGATGTTCAACGTTCCGCTGGACGAGATGACACCGGATGTGCGCCGTCAGGCCAAGGCGATCAATTTCGGTGTGATCTATGGGATCAGCGGCTTTGGCCTCGCCCGCAACCTGCGCATCCCGCGCGGTGAAGCGCAGGGTTTCATCGACCGTTACTTCGAACGCTTCCCCGGCATCCGCACCTATATGGACGACACCAAAAAGTTCGCGAAGGACAATCTGTTCGTGCAAACTTTGTTCGGACGGAAGATCCACACGCCAGAGATTAATGCCAAGGGGCCGGGCGCGGGCTTTGCGGGGCGTGCTGCGATCAACGCGCCCATCCAAGGCACCGCCGCCGACGTGATCCGCCGTGCGATGGTGCGGATGGAGGCCGCGATTGCGGATATCCCCGCCAAAATGCTGCTGCAGGTCCATGACGAATTGCTGTTCGAAGTGGACGAAGACGCCACAGACACGCTGATCACCCGCGCGCGGGACGTCATGGAAGGCGCCGCCGATCCTGCGGTAAAGCTGTCCGTCCCCTTGGTCGTCGATGCGGGGCAGGGTGCCAATTGGGCCGAGGCGCATTGATGGAATATGCATCCACATTCGCCACGCTGACCCTGATCGGTCTGATCGGGTGGGCCACGCCGGGCCCAAATATGGCCGCCGTCGCCAGCGCCGCGGTCAGCCAGGGGCGCGGCGCTGGGATCCTGACGGGGCTTGGGATTTCGGTCGGCGGCCTCCTTTGGGCTGGTCTTGCGGTCACCGGTGTTGGCGTCGTGTTCGAAACGCTGCCCACCCTGTTCTTGATCCTTAAGCTGGCGGGCGCGGCCTATCTGATCTGGCTGGGCCTGCGGATGTTTCGCCGCCATCCGTCGCCGGGCATTGTGCTCAACACGGTTCCCTCTCGCGACTTCTGGTTCGGTATGGGCGTTGTTTTGACAAATCCGAAAGCGGTCCTCTTCCATGGCGCGCTTCTGGCCGCGATCGTTCCCGTCGGCGCGCCGATGTGGTTGCTGGTCGCCATCGTGATTTGGACGCAGACCCAGGCCGCCCTTGCCCATGCCGTGACTGCGCATCTCTTTTCGCGGCAACGCGTGCAAGCGGTGTTCACACGGCTTGGCGCTTGGACCAATCGCCTGTTTGGCGCGGTTTTCGTCGCGCTTGGCGGGGCGGTCATCTGGCAAAGCCTGCGCCGGACGGGCCCATGAGCGGCCCAATCAAAACCTGGCCCGAACTGCGCGACTTTGCCGTGTTGCTGAACCTGCCAAAGGTCGAGGACGCGGTCAGTTGGGGTAATCCGAACCTGAAAGCCCATGGCAAGATGTGGTGCTGGTGGTCCCCCTATATCGATGCGGCGATCTTCAAGGGCTCGATCGAAGAGCGCGAGATGCTGATGGCCGCCGATCCCGAAACCTTCGTGCTACACGATCACTACGCCAATTACGGGTGCATCCTGGTCGCGGCGGGTCGGATCGAGCGGGACTGGGCAGAGGCGCGCTTGCGTCAGACATGGCGCGACATGGCACCGAAACGTTGGCTGAAGGCCTATGATGAAGAGCAGGGCGCGTGACGCTGATCGCCTTCAACAAACCGATGAACGTCTTGAGCCAGTTCACCCCGGAAGGCGGGTGGCCCGCTTTGGATGGGTTTGGCCTGCCCAAAGGTGTCTACGCTGCGGGTCGGTTGGATCGCGACAGTGAGGGGCTTTTGCTGCTGACCGATGATGGGCGGTTGCAGGCGCGGATCTCGTCACCGAAATACAAATCGCCGAAAGTGTATTTCGCCCTTGTCGAAGGTGTGCCCGAAAGCGACGCATTGACGCGCTTGCAGACCGGGATTGCGCTGAAAGACGGGAAAACGGCGCCCTGCAAGGCTGAGCCTGTGCCGGTTCCGGATTGGATCTGGACGCGCGATCCGCCGGTCCGGGTGCGCAAGTCCATCACCGATAGCTGGGTGAAGCTGACCTTGACCGAGGGCAAAAACCGCCAGGTTCGGCGTATGTGTGCGGCGGTGGGCTATCCGGTGATCCGGCTGGTGCGCTATTCCATCGGCCCCCATAGCATCGCGGACCTGGCGCCGGGTGCGTGGCGCCACGTGGGGGTGTGATCCGATGGATCAGGCCGGTGTCTGATCGTCCCATATGCGGCGGTAGCGGATCATGATGCCGCCTAAAGACATCAAGATGTAGAAGCCCTGGATCAGCGCGGCGCTGAGGTTGAAGTCGGCCCAGAGCGAGACCATCACGCAGCTAGATGCGGCCAGCATCATCCCGAAATAGAGCGGTCTGGAACTGTCGAGCTTACCGACGGATAAACAAAAGAAAGCCGTGGCGTAGATCGCAAAACCGATCAATCCAACGGATCGACAAATTGTGATCAGATCCAGATCGCTGAAATAGAAATGTGCCATCATAACCCCCAATTCGATCACTAATGGTGATCTGTGTTCGGAGGTAGCACGGCGGTTGACGTATCGTCAGGTAGGGGAAACCCCACCGCGTTTCACGTCGAATTCACGCGGTGGGAAAGGCGGCGCGCAAACGCCGCCCAGAGCGTGGGATCAGGCCAGCATGACCATCGGATTTTCGAGGTTTTCCTTGATCGCCGCCAAAAGCTGCGCGCCAAGGGCCCCGTCGATGACCCGGTGATCAACGCTGAGTGTGACCGACATCACGGTCGCCACGGCCAGTTCACCATCTTCGCCGACGATTGGCTTTTTCACGCCCGCCCCGACGGCGAGGATCGCGCCATGCGGGGGGTTGATCACGGCGTCGAAGTTTTCAATGCCGAACATGCCAAGATTTGAGATCGCGAAAGAACCACCGACATATTCGTGGGGGGCAAGCTTGCCGTCGCGGGCGCGGCTCGCCAGATCCTTCATCTCAGCCGACAACGCAGACAGGCTTTTGCTGTCGCTGTCCTTCAGGACCGGCGTGAAGAGCCCTCCTTCGACGGCCACGGCGACCGCGACATCCGATGGCTTGAGCTTGATCATCCGATCACCCGCCCAGACGGCATTGGCATCCGGTACCGCTTGCAGGGCCAGAGCGCAGGCTTTGATGACGAAATCATTCACCGACAGCTTCACGCCGCGCGGCTCAAGCTGCTTGTTGAGCTGCGAGCGGAATTTCAGTAGCGCGTCGAGCTGGATGTCTCGGCGCAGATAGAAATGCGGTATGGTTTGCTTGGCCTCGGTGAGGCGCGCAGCCACCGTTTTGCGCATCCCGTTGAGCTTGACCTCTTCGAATTCGCGGCCCTCATACATCTTGAGAACCTGCTCGGCCTGCGGGCCGGTGGGCATCGCCGCGGCTGCCGCGGCCGGAGCCGCTGCCTTGGGCGTTTCTGAAGCTGCGACGGTGGGTTGCGCCGTGGCCTTTTCGACATCCGCCTTCACGATGCGCCCATGGGGGCCGGAGCCTTTGATCTGCGTCAGATCCAGGCCTTTATCCTTGGCAATCCGCCGCGCGAGGGGTGAGGCAAAAATCCGCGAACCGTCCGCGGCGGCTGGCGCCGCCGGGGCAGGGGCGGGAGCGGGCGCTTCGGAGCCCCCTGCGGGAGCCGCCTCAGCCCCCGCATCTGCCGCCGGTGCGCTGGCCTCAGACGATGGAGCCGCGGCAGATGGCGCCGCGGAGAAGTCCTCCCCTTCTTCGCCGATCAGCGCAATGGGCGTGTTCACCTTCACATTCTCGGCGCCCTCCTGCACGAGGATCTTACCGATCACGCCTTCATCGACGGCTTCAAACTCCATCGTGGCCTTGTCGGTTTCAATCTCGGCCAGAAGGTCGCCGGAATTGACCGTGTCGCCTTCTTTTACAAGCCATTTGGCGAGCGTCCCTTCCTCCATAGTGGGGGAGAGCGCAGGCATCAGAATTTCCGTTGGCATCGCTGTATCCCCTTACCGGTAGGTCACTTGTTTCACGGCCTCGATCACCTCATCGGTGGTAATCAGCGCGTGACGTTCCAGATTGGCCGCATAGGGCATCGGCACGTCTTTCCCGGTGCAGTTGATGACCGGCGCGTCGAGATAGTCGAACGCGTTCTGCATCAGATAGGCCGACAGGTGGTTGCCGATGGAGCAGACCGGGAAGCCTTCCTCGATCGTGACGCAGCGATTGGTTTTCATGACCGAGGCGAGCAGCGTATCGTAGTCGAGCGGGCGCAGCGTGCGTAGGTCGATCACCTCGGCGCTGACCCCGTCTTCGGCGAGTTTGTCGGCAGCCTCCAGCGCGTATTGCATGCCGATCCCGAAGCTGACCAGCGTCACATCCGTGCCCTCACGCCAGATCTTCGCCTTGCCGAACGGCACGGTGAAATCATCCAGGTCGGGTACATCGAAGGACCGCCCATAGAGGATCTCGTTTTCCAGGAAGATCACCGGGTTGGGGTCGCGGATGGCGCTTTTCAGCAGCCCTTTCGCATCGGCGGCGGAATAGGGCATCGCCACTTTCAGACCGGGGATCTGGCTGTACCAGGCTGCGTAATCCTGGCTGTGTTGCGCGCCCACGCGGGCGGCGGCGCCGTTGGGGCCGCGGAACACCATGGGGGCGCCCATCTGACCGCCGGACATATAGAGCGTCTTGGCGGCGGAGTTGATGATCTGGTCAATGGCCTGCATGGCGAAGTTGAAGGTCATAAACTCGACGATAGGTTTCAGGCCACCGAAGGCCGCCCCAACCCCGATCCCGGCAAAGCCATGCTCGGTGATCGGCGTATCGATGACGCGCTTGGCGCCAAACTCGTCCAACATGCCTTGGGTGACTTTATAGGCGCCGTTATATTCGGCGACTTCTTCGCCCATGACGAAGACATCTTCGTCGGCGCGCATCTCTTCGGCCATGGCATCGCGCAACGCTTCGCGCACGGTCTGCTTTTTCATCGCCGTGCCCTCGGGCCAATCGGGCGTTTGGTCCGGGGTCGGTGCCGCGGGGGCTGAAGGTGTCGCCGCTGTGGCAGGCGCTGGGTCTGCCTTACCTTCGGAGGACGACAACGCGGCAGGCGCGGGCGCGCTTTCGGCGCTGGTGGACGACATATCTTCCCCCTCTTCGCCAATCACGGCGATGGGTGTGTTCACCTTCACCCCTTCGGTGCCCTCTGTAACAAGGATCTTGCCGATTATGCCTTCATCGACGGCCTCGAATTCCATCGTGGCTTTGTCGGTTTCGATCTCGGCGAGGATATCGCCCGAGTTTACGGTGTCGCCTTCTTTCACCAGCCATTTGGCCAGCGTGCCTTCCTCCATCGTGGGGGAGAGGGCGGGCATAAGTATTTCGATTGCCATTTTCTTGTTCTCCTCAGCCGCTCACAACACGGCGCTGGATATCATGTTTACGAAGACGATTGCGATGCGATGCAAGACAGCGATCCCCAGGCTGCCGCCCCATCCGGGCGCCTCGCCGGATTGCTCTGTACGGATAATGAAGCGCACGACGACCGTCATGATTGCCGTTGAAAGGACGGCTACGATCAAGATCATCAGGCCAATCGCTGAGTCAGCATCGGTAACCGCCAATAATAATACTGGAACCGCAAATTGGCTCAGCAGAACGCCGATTCCCGCGGCGATAAAGCTACTGAGCCAGGTCGCCTCGCTGCCCATGACCATTTTCGTCACGTATCGCAGAATCACGCCCCCTACGAGGACCGAGATGACCAGAAGGACCAAGCTCATCAGGCGGCGCTTCCTTGCGGAACCTCATCGGCATAGATGTCGGTCCATAGCTCTTCAAGCGCGGGCTCGGGGCTGGTTTTTGAGAATTCCGCAGCCTCGTTGACGATCTCTTTGATCTCTTTGTCGATCGCCTTCAGATCTTCTTCCGAGGCATGGTTTCCGGTCAGCAGCATCTGGCGCACATGTTCAATAGCATCGCGCTTTTCGCGCATTTCCTGCACTTCCTCGCGGGTCCGGTACTTCGCCGGATCCGACATGGAATGGCCGCGATAGCGATAGGTCTTAATCTCAAGGATGTACGGGCCTTTGCCTGCGCGGCAATGCGCGACGGCTTTTTCACCGGCGGCTTTCACGGCCAGAACGTCCATCCCGTCAACCTCTTCGCCTTCGATGCCGTAAGCGGCCCCGCGTTCCCAATAGGACGGCGAATGGGTCGAGCGTTTGGTCGATGTGCCCATGGCGTATTGGTTGTTTTCGATCACGAAAATGCAGGGCAGGTTCCAGATTTCGGCCATGTTATAGGCCTCATAGACCTGACCCTGGTTGGCCGCACCGTCTCCGAAATAGGTGAAGGTGACGCGATCATTGCCTTTATACTTATCCGCGAAGGCCAGGCCAGCGCCGATTGGCACCTGCGCGGCGACGATCCCGTGGCCCCCGTAGAAATGCTTCTCTTTCGAGAACATATGCATGGAGCCGCCTTTGCCTTTGGAATATCCGCCTTCGCGGCCCGTCAATTCGGCCATGACCCCTTTGGGATCCATGCCACAGGCCAGCATATGGCCGTGGTCGCGATAGGAGGTGATGCGTTTGTCACCCTCGTCCGCCGCAGCCTCCAGGCCGACGACAACGGCTTCCTGCCCGATATAAAGGTGGCAAAAGCCCCCGATCAGGCCCATTCCGTAAAGCTGACCGGCTTTCTCTTCAAAGCGCCGGATCAACAGCATCTCTCGGTAATAGGTCTTCAATTCATCTGCCGAAACATTCGGCTTTTTTGCGGACCTGGCGGTCGTTTTGCGTGCAGCCATCCTGCGCCACTCCTCCCCCGTTTCGGGAATAGTTTAACGTTGAACGATCTACTATCAGAGATTGTTCCCGGAGTCTTGAGCAAATCCTGACGCAGCGTAACAGACCCGCTATGCGCGTTGCGAAATCCTTACATAAGATGCGGGCGATCGAGGACTTGTGGGCAGCACTATGGTGTTGCGCGCTTCGGAGAAGGAGGGCCGAGCCCGTCGACCGATTGCTGTGGATCAGAGCTTGGAGGATAATGATTGTCCGCACCAAGGCGCGCCTGTGCAACACAGGCAGCGGTCGCGGTTCTGCCTGCGATGTCTAGGGAAGGACGATTTCATCGGGGCGAATATAGCCCAGAACATTGCGAACCCGTTCATCTAGCAGATCCAGATCCAGATAATCGTCGGACAGACGCCGGGTCAGAACCTCCATCCGGTCGGTTTGATATTCCAGCCGTGCCAGTTCCACCGCCAGACGGTCTCGCTCTGCCTCCACTTGGATACGTTGAAACAGGCCGTTATTGCCTTGCACCGCGGTGAAGGTGAAATAGGCGCCCACGATCATGAGGGCGCCGGGCAAAAGAACCCGGGCGAGGGATTGGGTCTGCAATTGGTAGCCTCAAATATGCGGCGCCGCCTCTGGATCGGGCGACTTATAGGCAGACTCGCATATTCAAACGGGCTTGTGAATCCCCCAAAGCGCCAAGGTTTCGCGGAAATCCGCGCGCCTGTGGCGCTTTGGATTCAGGTTGGGGTCAGGTGATCGAGGCGGCGTGGATCGAACTGATCGAGCCATCCAGCGCAGCGTTGAACGCGCTGTCATCCTGTTGCGCCGAAAGCCCCTCGGTCAGCGCGCGGCTGAAGCTGGCGATCATGCCGTGGTTCTTGGCGAGACGGCCATTGGCCTCGGCCCGGTCATAGCCGCCTGACAATGCCACCACACGCATCACGCGGGGATGTGCGATCAGGGGGGCGTAATGGTCCGGCGTTTCAGGCAGGGTCAGCTTCAGCATCACCTGTTTGTCGCCCGGCACTTTGTCGAGTTCCGCGGCGATCACGTCGAGCAGGATCGCCTCGGCCTCGGCCTTGTCGGGGGCGCTGATCGTTACTTCGGGCTCGATGATCGGCACCATGCCATGATCCAGCACCTCAGCACTGATCTGGAATTGCTGCGCCACGTTGGCGGCGATCCCGTCTTTGTCGGCGGCATCCACCACAGAACGCGCCTTGGTGCCGAAAATGCCCTTATCCGAGGCGCGCTTCAGCGTATCGCCAAGGCCCGGGATCGGTTTCATCATCTTCACGCCCTGGGCGGCGTCTTCCAGACCTTTGTCGATTTTCAGGAACGGAACAACATGACGCTCAGACCACAAATACTCGGCAGCCGGTTTGCCCGCGATATCGCGGTCCATCGTCATCTCAAACAGGATGGCACCGATGACCTTGTCCCCGGTGAAGGCGGGTGCGGTTGCGATGCGGGCGCGCATGGCGTGGATCAGATCGAACATCTCGGCGTCGGAGCCATAGGCGCTTTCCTCGACCCCGTAGAGCCGCAGCGCTTTCGGCGTTGAGCCGCCGGATTGGTCCAGGGCGGCGACAAAGCCTTTCCCGTTTTGCATTTGGGCGATCTGTTCAGGCGTGGCCATTGCGGTCTCCGTCAAAGTTTGGGCGTGGTGTAGGCGCCGCGCTGCATTGCGGCAATCATGGTTGCGCTATCAGCGGTTTATGGTCGGCGGAAACACTTTGTCTTTCGCGCCCAGCACAGGCGCCAATCCGCTCGCGCTGGCTAATCAGCGGGTGCTGAGAGCTGCAACGCCGGGCAGGGTTTTGCCTTCCATCCATTCCAGGAAAGCCCCGCCCGCGGTCGAGACATAGGTGAACCGATCCGCTGCCCCGGCCTGGTTCAGGGCTGCGACCGTGTCGCCGCCGCCCGCGACCGAGATCAGATTGCCCGCCGCTGTCGCCTCTGCCGCGGCCTGGGCGGCTGCGTTGGTTGCCGTGTCGAATGGTGGGATCTCGAAGGCCCCGAGCGGGCCGTTCCAGATCAGCGTTTTGGTGCGACCCATCGCTTGGACGATATGGGCGGTGCTGTCGGGACCCGCATCCAGGATCATCGCATCGGCTGGCGTGTCTTCGGCGAGCACCACCTGGCTCTCGGCGCCCGCTTTGAATTCGTGGGACACAACGACATCGCGCGGCAGCAGGATCTCACATCCCTGCGTGGCAGCTTTTGCTGCGATCTCGCGGGCGGTGTTGGCCAGATCGTGTTCGCAAAGCGACTTGCCCACATCCACGCCTTGGGCCGCGAGGAACGTGTTCGCCATGCCGCCGCCGATCACCAACATATCCACCTTTTCGATCAGGTTGGTCAGCAGGTCGAGCTTGGTGGACACTTTCGCGCCCCCGACCACGGCCATGACCGGACGCTCCGGTGAGCCGAGCGCTTTTTCAAGCGCGCCAAGCTCTTCGGCCATCAGGCGCCCGGCGCAATTCGGCAGCAATTTGGCGACCCCCTCGGTCGAGGCATGGGCGCGGTGCGCCGCCGAAAAGGCATCGTTGCAATAGACATCGCCGAGGGACGCCAGAAAGCCCGCCATTTGCGGGTCATTGGTCTCTTCCATCGGGGAAAACCGGGCGTTTTCGATGAGGGCGACGGCGCCTTCGGACAGCGCGTCGAGCGTGGTGCGGTCAGGGCGTTCGATAAACGTCACCTCTTGGCCGAGCGCATCCTGCAGGGCGGGCAAGGTGATACGCAGCGACATTTCAGGCACGACCTTGCCCTTGGGGCGCCCGAAATGCGCCAGCAGGACCGGCGTGCCGCCTTTTGCCTGAATATCTTTGATGGTCGGTACGATCCGGGTGATCCGCGTTGCATCCGTGACCCGGTCGCCATCGACGGGCACGTTGATATCGACCCGTGTTAGGACGATTTTGCCCGCTAGGTCCATGTCATCGAGGGTGTTCCAGCTCATATCGGTCTCCGTCAGGTTTGGACGCCCTGATGCCATAGCTGGCGCGCGCCGCAAAGGTCGGATGCCTCCGGCGGGGGTATTTGGGGCCAATGGAAGGGGGCGGGCGCAATTATGGGCAAATGCGCCCGGTTCTGGTGGCGCTAGAGGAACTTGCCCATCGCGACGGCGGTATCGGCCATGCGGTTGGAGAAGCCCCATTCGTTGTCATACCAGCTGAGCACACGCACCATGCTGCCATCCATGACTTTGGTCTGATCGGTAGCGAAGATCGAGGAATGCGGGTCGTGGTTGAAATCCTGGCTGACCAGTTTTTCGTCGGTGACACCCAGAATACCTTTGAGCGGGCCATGTGCGGCGGTGCGGATGGCGTCGTTGATCGACTCGGCGGTGGTGGAGCTGCTGGCTTCGAAGGTCAAGTCAACGACCGACACGTTGGGGGTCGGCACGCGGATCGCGACGCCGTCAAGCTTGCCGTTGAGATCCGGCAGAACCAGACCGACGGCCTTGGCCGCGCCGGTCGAGGTGGGGATCATCGACATTGCCGCGGCGCGGGCGCGGTAGAGATCCTTGTGCATCGTATCCAGCGTCGGCTGGTCGCCGGTATAGGAGTGGATCGTGGTCATGAAACCCTTCGTGATGCCGACCGTGTCGTTGAGGACCTTGGCAACCGGCGCCAGGCAATTTGTGGTGCAGGACGCGTTGGACACGACGATGTCGTTGGCGCTCAACTGGTCATGGTTCACGCCGTAGACGATAGTCTTGTCGGCATCCTTGCCGGGGGCGGAGATCAGGACCCGGCTCGATCCGTTTTCCAGATGCGCCTGGCAGGCCTCTTTCGAGGTGAAGATCCCTGTGCACTCCAAAACGATATCCACATCGCTCCAGGGCAGGTCGGCGGGGTTGCGGATGGCCGTGACCTGCATCGGGCCGCGGCCCACATCGATGGTGGTGTCGGTTGTGGTGACGGTTGCGGGAAAGCGGCCATGGACGCTGTCATAGCGCAGAAGATGGGCGTTGGTGTCGACCGGGCCCAGATCGTTGATTGCCACGACATCGATATCGGTGCGACCCGATTCAATGATGGCACGCAGCACGTTGCGCCCGATGCGGCCAAATCCATTGATTGCGACTTTGACGGCCATCCTCAGCCTCCTCACTGTGGTGGGGTGCACGCCAGCGTGGCCCCATGGGGTGTTAGCGGTAACAAGCGCTCCTTAGCGCGCTATGCGACGCTTGGGAAGGGGACAAGCGGCGGAGACATGTCTTATCGCCAAAACGCCATCCACCCCAAAAGGTCGCGAAACCGGAGGGCCAGAAACAGGCTTCCTGCCCAATCGAATAGAATAGCATCCACCGCAAAGCAGGCGGCAATCACGGCGGCAATCCAAAGGGCGAGCGTGTTCGTCATAGTCGCGCGCACCGTGCCATGGGGCAAAATGAGGGGGAAGTCCTATTTCTTGGCGCCCGCGATGGGGTGGCTGATCGCGTCGTGATCCACCAGGTCATGTGGCATACCGGTATTGCGATATATGCGTTTCTTCTGGCGCACATAATCGGCCACATCGTGGTCAAGCCGCTGGCCGACCACCAGGACCCGCAGCAACTCGGTGCCTGTATTCACGATCGTATGGGCCAGGCCGCCTTTGCGGTAGCCGATGAAATCCCCCGGACCGATCGCATGATCGTCATCGCCAATGGTCGCAGTGCCGGTGCCGGATAGGATGTAAACCGCTTCATCCTCATGGTGATGAACATGATACTCGGTTGTCTCGTCACCCGGCGCGACTTCTATCAGATGGATGCCGAGGCCTGTCAGCCCTGTCGCATCGCCCAGGGATTTGTTGATGCGTTTGGCGTTGGGATTGACGAAATGCACTTTCGCCAGACCAGCCATCGCGGCGATGTCATTGGCTTTCAGAAGGTAGGTCTCGGTCATCATGGGCTCCGATCTGCGGTTCTCGCAGCTTGTCGAAGCCCCATGGCGCCGTAAAGCCGGAAGTCTGGGCTTTGCGAAGGCGCCGAGGCAGGGCATGTTCGGCGGATGGACATATCCGATATCATCGATCTTAAGCGTTATGCGGTCGCGGAGGCGGCATTCGCGCGCGATTGCGCAACGCGGCTGGCGCGCGACGGTGCTCTGGTTCTGTCCGATTTCATCAGGCCTGACGCGTTGCTCAAGATCCGCCAAGAGGCCGCGGCCGGGGAGGCACAGGCCTATTTCTGTGCCCAAACCCATTCGGTCTATCTGACGCCGCATGACCCAAACCTGCCGGCGCGCCATCCGGCCAACCGCCAGGTGACCTCTTCCAAAGGGTGCATCTGCGATGATGTCATTGCCGCGCAATCTCCGCTGCGGCTGCTTTACGACAGCGCGGTATTTCGGGCCTTTGTGAGGGCCGTCACCGGAGAAGCCGAGCTCTTTGCCTACGCCGATCCGCTATCCTCCATCAACATCCACTATGCGCGGCGCGGCCAAGAGCTGGGTTGGCATTTCGACAATTCGTCTTTCGCGATCACCTTGCTGATCGAAAAACCCCGAGCGGGCGGGCGCTTTGAATATGTGAAAGATCTGCGCGACGCCGACGCGGGTGAGATGAACTATTCCGGCGTTGCGGCTTTGCTTGATGGGACGATCACGCCCGACGTGTTGCGGATGGAGCCCGGCACCCTTGTTCTGTTCCGGGGCCGCAATTCCATCCATCGGGTCACGCCGACCGAAAGCGATGATACGCGGATGCTGGCGGTTCTGGCTTACAATTCCGAACCCGGCATCGCGCTATCGGAAAGCGCGCGGATGACGTTTTACGGGCGGCTCAGATGAACAGGGGGTAGGGATGCTGACGGGACGATGCGAATGTGGAGAAGTGCGGTTTCGGATCGACGGCCCCGCGCGCGACAGCGTCACAATCTGCCATTGCAGCCAATGCCGTCGCAGCAGCGGCCATGTCTGGGCCTCGACCCACGCGCCGTTCGCTGCGTTGCGTTTCGACGCCGAAGCCGGGCTGACATGGTACGCATCCTCGGATTTTGCAAAGCGCGGCTTTTGCCGGTTCTGCGGATCAAGCCTGTTTTATCGCCTGAACGACGAAGACGGGATCGGCATCGCTGCGGGATGTCTTGACGTGCCCACCGGTTTTCGCGTTGGCAAGCACATTTTCGTGAAAGACAAAGGCGATTACTACGAGATCACCGATGATACTCCGCAGCTTGAGCGGTTCTGACCCTCAGTGCAGCAACCGCCCCATGGCGCCCGCGACATCGGCCATCCGTGCCGAGAAGCCCCATTCATTGTCGTACCAGGCCAACACGCGCACGGTGCGGCCGCCGACAACCTTGGTCTGATCGGGGGCGAAGATCGATGATTGCGTGGTGTGGTTGAAGTCGATGGAGACTTTGGGCGCGGGATCATAGGCCAACACGGCGCCCATGTGACCCGCGGCGGCTTCGGCCACAACCTCGTTCACATCCGAAACGCTGACGTCTTTGGCGGCTTCAAAGGTCAAATCGACGGCGGACACGTTGGGCGTTGGCACGCGCAGCGCGGTGCCGTCCAGGCGGCCTTCCATCTCGGGCAGGACTTCGGACAAGGCCTTGGCGGCGCCGGTCGAGGTCGGGATCATCGCCATCGCTGCCGCACGGGCGCGGTACAGATCCTTATGGCGCCGGTCCAATGTCGGCTGATCACCGGTATAGGAATGGATCGTGGTCATGATGCCGCGCTCGATCCCGATGGCGCTGTTGAGCACCTTAACCAAGGGTGCCAGGCAGTTTGTGGTGCAGGATCCGTTGGAGATCATCCGCTCATCGGCCAGCAGATCGCGATGGTTGACGCCGTACACGACGGTGCGGTCGACATTGGTGGCGGGCGCCGAAATCAGCACCTTTTTGGCGCCGCGCTCCAGGTGGATGGCGCTTTTCTCGCCATCGTTGAACTTGCCGGTGCATTCCAGAACGACATCGCAGCCGTCCCAATCCAGCTCCTGCGGCTCGTAGGTGGAAAACACCTTCATCGGGCCGCGTCCCAGATCCATCGTGTCGCCGTCGACCCGGACCTCACCGGGGAAGCGGCCATGGACACTGTCATAACGCAGAAGATGCGCATTCGTCTCGATGGGGCCTGTGGCGTTGATCTTTACCACCTGGACGTCATTGCGGGCTGCCTCGGTGATATGGGCGAGCGTCGCACGGCCGATCCGTCCAAAGCCGTTGATGCCTAATGTAATCGTCATCGTTCCATGCTCCTGTACGCCACCCCTGGGGCAGGGGATAGGCAAAGCCGAGCCACGAGAAAAGCCAAAATGCATGTGATTACCGACTGTTAGCGGAAACGGTAGCGAAAACATGCCTTGGTTGCGCTAACGTGCCTAAGAAAGACGCGTCTGGACGTCGTGACCCCGTGGCCTATGGTGCGAAGACAGACCTGAATGGCGGAGATTTGTGGCATGAGCGGACTTCTGGCCCTGTTGGACGATGTGGCAGCCATCGCCAAAGTGGCGGCAACCTCGATCGATGATGTGATCGGTCAAGCCAGCAAGGCGGGCGCAAAAGCGGCCGGTGCGGTGATCGACGATGCGGCGGTGACGCCGAAATACGTTCATGGGTTCGAAGCCAAGCGCGAATTGCCCATTGTGTGGAAGATCGCGAAAGGCTCGATTTTCAATAAGTTGGTGATCCTGCTGCCCGCCGCTTTGCTGCTGTCGGCCTTTGCGCCCTGGCTGATTCCACCGCTGCTGATGCTGGGCGGGGCCTATCTGTGCTTCGAAGGCGCCGAAAAGGTCCAACATTGGCTATCGCCGAAACATCACGATGTGGAGGAGGCCGCCAGCAAGAAGATGTCGACCGAAGACAGCGCCCATCTGGAGGAACAAAAGGTGCAAGGCGCGATCAAGACGGATTTTATTCTGTCTGCTGAAATCATGACCATCGCCTTGGCGGCTCTGGAAACCGACTCGATCTGGTTCGAGGCGGCGGCGCTAGCCGTGGTCGCGGTGGGGATCACGGCGCTGGTGTATGGCGCGGTGGCTTTGATCGTGAAGGCCGATGATGTCGGCGTTTATCTGGCCGCCAACGGCTCGACCATCGGAACCCGGAAATTCGGGGAAGTGGTCGTGCGCAGCATGCCGGGGTTCCTGAAGGGGCTGACCATTGTCGGGACCGCGGCGATGCTGTGGGTGGGCGGATCCATCATTGTCCATAGCTTGGCAGAGATGGGCTGGCACGGACCCGAAGATGGGATCGAACACGTCGCCCATCTGTTTGCGGGTGAAAACGGCTTCGGCAATTGGCTGGTCAAAGCTGTGATCGATGGGGTGTTGGGCGTGATTTTGGGGATGCTGCTTATCCCCATCGTCTCAAGCATCATCGCCCCGGCTTTGCGCGCCCTTGGCCTGGGCGGCAGCAAAAAAGGCGCACATTAGGGACATCGGGGCAGCCGGGCGCTCCCGCAATCATCTGCGCCCGGCCCGCCTGCGCGGGCCAACCCCATTCGATTTTTGGGCCTGGCGCGCCGTCGCCTTCGGCGCTGTCGGCGCGCCCCACCGCAGGATGGCAGATTGAAGGGCTAGATTATCGACGGTTCAGGGCACCTATATAGCGTAGGTGAGCAAATCCAGCTTTCACGTGCGGGCGGCGGTTCAAAGCGAAGATGCACCATGGCCAGAGGCGCTGACCCGCGCCGCCGTGCGGCCCGAACGGGCAGCGACCGGCGCGCCGGGCCCAAACCCCGGAGGGCGTCAGGCAGAGGGAGATGCGGGAGAATTCGTGGGAGTCATGGGACCCGGCCACCCCGGTCAGAGCATCTCTTTGACTTTTGCGGCCACGCCCTCTGCGGTGATGCCGAAATGCGCGTAGAGCTCATCCGCGGGTGCAGATGCCCCGAAATCATGCATCCCCACAAACGCGCCCTTTTCGCGCTTGCCACGTTCCCCATAAAGCCACCGATCCCAGCCAAAGCGGATCGCGGCCTCCACGGCCACACGGACCGGGCCGCCGGGCAACACGCGTTTGCGGTAGCTTTCGTCTTGCTCTTCGAACAATTCCCAGCACGGCATCGAGACCACCCGCGTGCCGATCCCTTGATCCTGCAGCAGATCGCGTGCCGCCATGGCAATCGCCACTTCCGAGCCCGTCGCCATCAGGATCGCCTGGCGTTTGCCCTCGGCATCGGCCAGCACATAAGCGCCCTGGGCCACCAGGTTCTTGGTCTTGTGTTCTTTACGGACGGTCGGGAGGCCCTGACGGCTGAGCGCCAGAACGCTGGGCGTCTGCGTCGCGGTCAAGGCCAACTCCCACGCTTCTGCCGTTTCCACCGCATCGGCGGGCCGGAACACGTTCATGTTGGGCGTCGCCCGTAGCATCGCCAGATGCTCCACCGGTTGGTGCGTCGGTCCATCTTCGCCAACGCCAATCGAGTCGTGGGTCATCACATAGACCGGCGCGATCTTCATCAACGCCGATAGCCGCATCGCGGGGCGGGCATAATCGGTGAAGGTGAAGAACGTGCCGCCATAAGGCTTCACGCCGCCATGTAGCGCCATGCCGTTCATCGCTGCGGCCATCGCATGTTCGCGGATGCCGTAATGGATGTGGCGGCCCTTGCGATCCTCGGCGCTGAATACGCTCAGATCAGCGGTATTCGTCAGGTTCGATCCGGTCAGATCCGCAGATCCGCCAAGCGTCTCAGGCACCACGCTATTGATGACTTCCAGCGCCATCTGTGAGGCTTTACGGGTCGCCACCTTGGGCTGTTCATCCGATAGCTGCCTTTTCAGCGCCTTGATCGTCGCGCTCAGCTTTTTGGGCATCTCGCCCGCAAAGCTGCGCGCGAATTCGGCCTGTTTGCCCGAGGACAGCGCCGCAAGCCGCGCCTCCCACGCCTTGCGCTCTTCCGCGCCTTTCGACCCCACGCCTTCCCACCAGTTTTTCAGATCGGTGGGGATCGTGAAGGCCGATTGCGTCCAGCCATAGGCGGCCTTGGTGTCGGCAACGACCTGCGGGTCGGTTAGCGCGCCGTGGCCCTTGGCGGTGTCCTGGGCGCTCGATCCAATCGCGATATGGGTCTTGCAGGCGATCATCGCTGGCCCGGGCGAGGCCTTCGCCTCGGTCAGGGTGCGGTCGATGTCTTCGGGATCGTGCC
This sequence comes from Gymnodinialimonas mytili, assembly GCF_037544085.1. Classification (NCBI taxonomy): domain Bacteria; kingdom Pseudomonadati; phylum Pseudomonadota; class Alphaproteobacteria; order Rhodobacterales; family Paracoccaceae; genus Gymnodinialimonas; species Gymnodinialimonas mytili. The sequence goes on along the minus strand of NZ_JBBIFW010000001.1, from coordinate 135,555 downwards.
CGTCACAGGAAAACACATCCCAGCCCGACGCTGCGAAGCGCGCCTTTTGATCGGTGATATCGGACATCGACACTTTGCCGTCGATAGTGATGCCATTGTCATCCCACATCACGATCAAGCGGCTCAGCTTTTGCCGCCCGGCCAGCGCCAGCGCCTCTTGGCTGACCCCCTCCATCAAGCAGCCGTCGCCGGCGACGCAATAGGTGTAGTGGTCGATGATCTTCTTGCCCCATTTGGCGCGCAGATGCTCTTCGGCCATGGCAAAGCCCACCGAGTTGGCGATGCCCTGACCCAAGGGACCGGTCGTTGTTTCTACGCCGCTCACATGGCCATATTCCGGATGGCCTGCGGTGATTGAGCCCAATTGGCGGAAATTCTTGATCTGCTCCAGTGTCATGTCTTGGTAGCCGGTCAGATGCAGCAGCGAATAGATCAGCATCGATCCATGGCCCGCCGACAGGATAAACCGGTCGCGGTTGGGCCAATCCGGTGCGCTGGCATCAAAGCTCAGATGTTTGTCGAACAACACCGTCGCCACATCTGCCATCCCCATCGGCATGCCGGAATGCCCGGAATTGGCGGCGGCCACGGCATCAAGCGTCAGCGTGCGGATACAGGCGGCGCGCGCCCAATGGTCGGGGTGGCGGGCGGCAAGGGCGGCGATGTCCATCGGTACGATCCTCTGTGGGATGCGGGCTTTGGCCCAGGTTGTAACGCGTCGGGTGATATCAAAGGCGCGGCCAAGTGCAAGCGCGCCCGGGCAACGGTTCCGCCTATTCCAGCCGATTTCTCGAAGATCGGCGCAGAAAACCTTGCAAATCCGCGGCGTTTCTGGCCCTTTTGGCCCAAGCGCCAGAGGCAGGGTGCGATCGCCGCTGCAAGCCCGTTCGGACAAATGGGCAGCGATGGGCAACAAAAAGAAACCCGCGGTGGAGGACCCGCCCGGGACGGGACGATATCGGGGGCACCGGCAAGATGAGTGACAGCGCCGAGTTCGAAAAGCTATCCATATTGGAGCGCCGTCTGGCGCAAGCGATTGATCGTGTGGCCAGCGGGATAACTGCGCGCGCGGCAGCGGGGCCGGACGCCAGCGCCCTGGCCGAGGCGGAGGCCGCCCGCGCCGAAGCGGAGGACCGGGCGGCGGATCTGTCGGACCGGGTTGCCGCCTTGGAAACCCGTTTGGCCGACACACAGGACAGTTTGGCCGAGGCGCAAGCAACTCCGGCTGGCCCGGATCCAGCGGAATTGCAGAGCAAGATCGACAAGGCCGAGGCGGCCCAGAAAGCGGCCGAAATGGCACGCGATGCCGCCCAGACCGCTCAAAAGACTGCACAGACCGCGCGTGAGATGGCCGAGGCCGACTTGGCGGAAAAGGAGAAGCAGCTCGATGCTTTGAAATCCGCGGCAGCGCCCGCGGCGGCGGTGGATACATCGGTGCTGGATCGCCGGATTGACCGGTTACGCCGGGAACGCGATGATGCGCAGGACCAGCTTGACGAGGTGCTGGCCAGCGGCGCAGCGCCAGATATCCGGATCTTGGATCTGCGCCGGGAATTGCGCGACATGCGGGAGCGCGCCGACGACCTTGCCGCCGAAATCGCGAAACTCACGGAGAAGGCCGATCCGGCTGCGATCGATCAGGCTTTGCGCACGGAATTGGAAGCCTTGCGCGCCTTGCGCGCGTCTGAAGCGGCGGAATTGGCGCGGATCGCCGATGAGTTGCAGATCGGCCTAGAGACACAGGACGGAGCGGCCCATGCCTGAAGTAGATGTCGAAATCGGGGGACGGATTTTCTCGGTCGCCTGCCAAACGGGCGAAGAGCCGTATCTGCGCTCCGCTGCTAAGATGCTCGACACCGAAGCGACGGTGGTGTTGGGCCAGATCGGGCGCATGGCGCCGGATCGGATGCTGCTGATGGCAGGGCTGATGCTGGCCGATAAAACCGCCGCTCTGGAAGACGATCTGCGGGAGTTGAAGGAAAAAGTGTCGACGCAGGAAAAGGCGTTGAAAACCGCGGAGGAACGGCTGGCGGATCGCGCGCGGCGCATCTCAGACCTGCAAGAGGCGGGGCCACGCACCGAAGTGCCCGACAGCATCACCGATGGCCTGGCTGAGCTTGCGGCGCGGGCCGAGGCGTTGGCCGATGAGCTAGAGGCTGAGGCGTCGAATTAACCTTTGAATACGGGCGTCAGCAACCGGGCAGCCTCCGCATGGGGTTCGGCCAATATTGCACGGTCTTCGCCGGGATAGAACCGAGCGCGGACAGCCGTGGGCATCGGCTCCGGGCGCAAAAGATGCACGGCGGGGCCATGGGCGGCAGCCTCGGCCTGCCAATTGGCGAACATCGCGCGTTGTGCGGCCTTCGACATGCCATAGGGGCCGGCAAACTTTTCATCCCAATCGTCGTCGAAATGTATCGCGACGGGCGCGTCCGACGGCGTGATCAGTGGCTCGATCATTGCGATCAGCCGCGCGGTGCCGCGGATGTTGGTGGCGATGGCTTTGTCCAGATCCTCGACCTGCATATGCGGCGCCGGGGTCAGCGCGCTCACTTGGATCGCGGCATGAACCCAGATATCTGCGCGGCCCCAACGGTCGTAGACCGACCGACACAGATGGGCGATGGCCGCGTCATCCGTGATGTCGATCGGGGCCAATGTGGCGCTGCCGCCAGCCTCTTTGATCCGGTCGTCGAGATCTTCGAGCCCGCCGATGGTGCGCGCAACGGCGACCACATGGGCGCCTTGGCCCGCAAGCCACAGCGCCGAGGCGGCGCCGATCCCGCGGGAGGCACCAGTGACAAGGGCGATACGCCCGGAGAGCGGTTTTGTGTCCATTTCCGCGTCATGGCCGCTTTGTTAGCGCTAGGCAAGACCCCGGGCCTCCTTGACAAGCCCGGGGGCGCAGGGGAATACCGGTGTAACGCTGCACGTGCAGCACGAAAACAATGAGAGGGAGCCGATCGCATGGGCCGAGACATGACACTTCTTTCCGCGACGTTGGGCGCCGACGGGCTGCTCCGCAAGGCTTTGCTGGTGATCGGCGGGTCGCTGTTCATCGCTCTGGCCGCGCAGATCAGCGTGCCGATGATCCCGGTGCCGATGACATTGCAGACTTTGGCCATTCTGATGGTCGGGTTCGCCTTTGGATCCCGCTTGGGCGCCGTAACCTTGCTGGCCTACTTGGCCGAAGGGGCTGCGGGGCTGCCGGTTTTTGCCAATGGTATGAACGGCGTGGCCTTCGCCGGTCCGACCGCGGGCTTCCTTCTGGGCTTTGTCCTGATGGCTTGGGCCGCTGGTTGGGCGGCAGAGCGCGGTCTTGCGAAAGGCTTCGTGGGCACGGTCGTTTCGGCGGTTGTGATCTCGGCGCTGCTTTACGTTCCGGGCTTGGCCTGGCCCATGGCCGTCGCCAACACGTTTGGCCTTGAGGCCGGTTGGGCCGGGCAGGGCGTAGGGTTCTACTGGACGCATTTCGTCGCGCCGTTCCTCATCGGTGACGCTGTGAAGGCGGTGATTGCTGCGCTGCTGGTGACAGGCGCCTGGCAGGTTCTGCGCCGCCGCGCCTGAACCAGCCCAAAGCGACACTCTTTGCGCCGTCCCGCCTTGGGGCGGCGTTTTTTTGTTGCCCAACGGGTGAGGCCACCCCCGGCAGCCGTCGCCCACCCTCCCACCCCGACGCCTGCCGGGGGTGGGCGTCTATTCGGTGTTGTCTTGCAACCGCGCGACGGCAGATTTGCAAAGGCCCATCGGCAGCCATTGGCAGCCTGCGCAGATCTCTTCCAGCGTGTCAGGCGTGATGTTGGTGCGCACGCGGTCCAGCGCCTCACCCCAACTCAGTTGGTCGCCGGGCGCCAGGCCAAGCGCCTGGCCATGGGCGTCGTCCAGCGCCTCGATCCGCGCCTGGCTCTCACAACCGGTGCCGCGCCGTCGCGGACATGGGGCACAAATGGCGTCCGCCTCCGAGGTGATTTCAAGCGGCTGGTCCATGCCGCCATCGGCCCGCAGGCGGCCCATCACAATCGCCTCCATATTGGCGGTGAAGCTGTCGGAATAGCCGTGCCCCTCGAAGCCCAAAGAACACAGCACATGGTGCGGACGAAAGCGCAGGGGGGTGTGCCTCATGCGATCAGGTGATCGACCAGATCACCGCATCCCATATCGCGGTAGAGCGCCAGAATTTCAGAGGCGGTTAACCCATCTTGCTGCGCGCGATAGAGCGGGTGTTTCTCGGCCGTGATCCAATAGAGCGGCAGCCGGCCCTGGGAATAGGGCGTCAACACGCCCTCGGTCAAAAGCGGCCCGGTCATGGCGGGCAGCTGTGTATAGAGCCACGAGAACATATCGCCCATCCGATCGGCATCGCCGCGCGCCTGCGCGCTGCGGAACCGTGCGTGATTGCCCACCTTCAGGCTGCACCAGACGCCCAGAAACACCTGGGTTTCGGTCCCTTGGACGGGGATTGGCAGGTAGGCGCGGAGCAGCGTATCGCCGCCGCGACGCGCGTAATTCTCGGTCAATACGTCACGCCCCGCCGTATCGAACGCATCGTCCGGATATGGGGCAGGCGGGTTCGTCCAACCGAACGGGGCGGTAGGCCAGACCGCCCCGGCTGCGGCATTCAGAACCTCACCACAGCAGGTGCAGGCATATCCGGGATCGATGAGGCGATGGGCCAACTCCGCTTCGGTCAGCGGACGCGATTTCTGACGGCGGAACAAGCGACGGATCACAACACACACTCTTTGATGACAGACATCAAGTTTACCACATTCCCCACCCGGTACAGCGCGACGAAATGCGCAGATCCGCCCGGCCACACGCCCCTTGGTTTACATGAGGTTTGGTAAAGATCGATTTAAGCGGGCGCGGGGCTATTCTGCGGGCTCAACCATCTTGAATCCCTTGGCAACCTGGTCTGTCGGCCGCACCGGATACTGGCCCGAGAAACAGGCATCGCAATAAGCGGGGTTCTGCGCATCGCGGCCCTGGGCCTCGCCCACCGCGCGATAGAGACCATCCAATGAGATGAATCGCAGCGACGCCACGCCCAGATGCGCGCGCATCTCTTCCTCGGACATCGTCGCGGCGAGCAGCTTTTCCCGGTCCGGCGTATCGACACCATAGAAACAGGGCCAAGCCGTGGGTGGCGAGGCGATGCGGAAATGCACTTCAGCCGCACCGGCATCGAGGATCATCTCCTTGATCTTCCGGCTGGTGGTGCCGCGCACCACGCTGTCATCGACCAAGATCACCCGTTTGCCGCGAATAAGCGCGCGGTTCACGTTGAGCTTCAGCCGGACCCCCATGTTGCGGATTTGCTCGGTCGGCTCGATAAAGGTCCGGCCCATATATTGGTTGCGGATGATCCCCATCGCGTAGGGAATGCCCGATTCCTGGCTGTAGCCGATGGCCGCAGGCGTCCCTGAGTCGGGCACCGGGCAGACCAGATCGGCCTCCACCGGTGCCTCGCGGGCCAATTCCACACCGATGCCGCGCCGCGTTTCATAGACAGATTGCCCGCCAATGATGCTGTCGGGGCGGCTGAAATAGACATGTTCGAAGATACAGAACCGGGATTTGCGCGGCTCGAACGGTTTGAAGCTTTCGATGCCCTTCTCGGTGATCACGACCATTTCGCCCGGTTCGATTTCCCGCACGAATTCGGCGCCAATGATGTCCAGCGCGCAGGTCTCAGAGGACAGCGCATAGCCGTCGCCGACGCGGCCCAGAACAAGGGGGCGCACACCCAACGCATCGCGTACCCCGATCAGCTTGGTGCGCGTCATCGCAACCACGGAAAACGCGCCCTCCACCCGGCGCAGCGCGTCTTTCATCCGTTCGGGGATGGTCTTTTGATAGCTGCGCGCCATCAGATGGATGATGCATTCACTGTCCGACGAGCTTTGAAAGATCGAGCCGCGCCCAATCAGTTCGCGCCGCAACTCATCCGCGTTCACAATGTTTCCGTTATGGGCAATGGCCGCGCCGCCCATGGCAAATTCGCCGAAGAAGGGCTGCACATCGCGGATCGCTGTGTTGCCTTTGGACCCCGCCGTGGAATAGCGCACATGGCCGATGCCGATGGGGCCGGGCAGCGTTTCCATCACCGCTTGGCTGGTAAACGTGTCGCGCACATAGCCAAACCGCCGCGCTGTGCTGAAACCGTGATCGGCATGGTGGGTGACGATGCCGCCCGCCTCTTGCCCGCGATGTTGCAGGGCATGCAGGCCGAGCGCCACGAAATTGGCCGCATCGGCCACGCCAATCACGCCAAAGACCCCGCATTCCTCACGCAGCTTGTCGTCATCTGCGGGATCGAACGGGTGTCGGGGCAGGGGGCTTTGGTCCATCGGGCGAATCTCCGGGCCGGGGCATTAACCCCCACATAGGGCCCTCGCGACGCGGTGTCACGAAAGGATCATAAAGCCGCGTCACATCGCGGCGGCAAGGATTGGACGACGCCTGCGATTCGGGCTACTTTGTTGCCAAGATAAAAACAAAAATCGGAGCAGTTTCATGCGGTTCGTAATCTTCCTGGCCGGGGCGGCCATGGCGGCGAGCTATGTTGTCACATGGTTTGAGCCACCCTTTGCAGGCCAGCATTTGTCCCCCCATCAGGTCATTGGCGATGATTTGGCGCGGATCGTGCAAGAGGGACCGTGGCAGGCTTGGGTGTTTTTGGGCGGTTTCGCCCTGGCAGCGATCAGTGCGGTTGTGGCGCTTTTGGGCCGTGCCTCCGGCCTGCTCTCCCTGCTGGCCGGGCTGTCGCCAATTGTGCTGATTGTCTATTATTACAGCCGTCTAGAAGAATTTCAGGCCAATATCGGCCTGCCGATTGAGGTCGATTTCAGCGATATGCAGAGCGCTTACGATTTGATCGGGGATATGCTGCGCAGTGGCCTTTATCTCTATTTTGGCGGCGCGTTTATCCTGCTTGTCGCTGGGTTGGCAGTCAGTGCGGGCAACCGATAGCGCCCGCCCAAGCCCTCTATTCCTCGGGTGTGGAACCGATCAGTGTCTCGTAGCGCTCCAGGATCCATCCGGGCACGTCCGATGGGATCTGCGCCTCGATCGAGCCCTGAAGCTCGGCAAACACCGCGGCTGACCGGCTTTCGGAGATCTCTTGGATCGCTTCATCGCCCACCACGCGGTCATAGGCGATCAGCGCGACCACAACCAAAAGCACCCCGCGCGCCACGCCGAACAGAAAGCCCAGCCCCGCATCCAGGCCCCCCAGGGCCGAGCGCTGCACAAAAGTCGAAAAGACCGGCGTGAAGAGCGAGATCACGATCAGCGCCACAATGAATACGATCCCGAACGAGGCCAGGATGCCCAATTCCGGGCTGCCGCCGACGAAGTCGCCCAGATACGGGATCTCACCGATCAGGGGCAGCGCATTGGGCGCAAACATGAACGCCACGAAGGCTGCCGCGATCCAGCCCAGGATCGACATCACCTCGCGCACGAAGCCGCGTGAATAGGCCAGGATCGCCGAAATCACGATCACGCCTGCCACGACGCCGTCGAAAATAGTAAATCCGTCCATGCTCGTCCTCTATGCTACGTCCGCGCGGGTTTATCCTGCGCCGAAGACATCCCCCACAAAACGGGGGAGATCCGCCATCGACTGCACCGTGACGCCCGCATCATCCGCGATCCGGCAGCCCGAGGGCGCAATCGCGCTGGAAAAACCAAGTTTTGAGGCTTCTTTCAACCGGTTTTCCGCCTGACTGACCGGACGTAGTGCGCCGGACAGAGACAATTCGCCGAAAATAACCGTTTCGCGGGGCAAGGCGGCGTCTTCTCGGGCGCTGAGAAGCGCGGCGGCCACCGCCAGATCGGCGGCAGGTTCTGATATTCGCATGCCCCCCGCGATATTGAGGTAGACGTCGAGCCCTTGAAAGGTGATGCCCGCCCGCGCCTCAAGCACGGCAAGGATCATCGACAGGCGCGACCCGTCCCAGCCGACCACAGCCCGGCGCGGTTGCGACAGAGAGGACGGCGCCACAAGCGCCTGAAACTCCACCAAAACGGGCCGTGTGCCTTCGATGCCCGCAAAGACGACCGAGCCGGGGGCCGGTTGCTCGCGGTCGCTCAGAAACAGGGCAGACGGGTTTGGCACCTGGCTCAGGCCCGCACCGGTCATCTCGAACACGCCAATTTCGTCGGCGGGACCAAAGCGGTTTTTGACCGAGCGCAGGATCCGGAATTGGTGCCCGCGTTCCCCTTCGAAATAGAGCACCGTGTCGACCATATGTTCGACCACACGCGGGCCCGCGATCTGGCCTTCCTTCGTGACGTGGCCCACCAAGATCACTGAGGTGCCGCGGCGTTTGGCAAAGGTCGTCAGCTCATGGGCCGAGGCGCGGACCTGGCTGACCGAGCCCGGCGCGCTGTCGACGGTGTCAAGCCACATGGTCTGGATCGAGTCGATGATGGCAAGGTCGGGTTGCTCTGCTTCCAGCGTTGTCAGAATATCGCGTAGGTTGGTTTCCGCGGCCAGCAGAACCGCACTATCGCTGAGGCCCAGGCGCTCGGCGCGCATCCGGACCTGCGCGGTGGCTTCCTCGCCCGAGACATAGACAACCTTCAGCCCCTTGCGCGCGAAAGCGGCGGCGGCTTGCAGGAGCAGCGTGGATTTCCCGATGCCTGGATCGCCCCCCACCAACGTGGCGGAGGCGGGTACGAGACCACCGCCAAGCACGCGGTCCAGCTCCGCGACGCCCGAGGATTGCCGGGGCGGCGGCGCCTCCTTGGTGCGCAGATCGCTCAGGCCGATCTTGCGGCCTTTGGCGGATCCCAACGCCGCTTTGCCCGGACCGGCGCCCAAAGGCGCCTCTTCGGTGATTGTGTTCCACTCGCCGCAGGCATCGCAACGTCCCGACCACTTTTTGTGGACGGCGCCGCAGGCGGAACAGGTGAATTGGGTGACGGGCTTGGCCATGGGCGCGGTGTAATGGGCTTTCTCCGGTCATGCCAGAGGGCGTGCGTCACCGAGGTGTCAGGAGGGTGGCGCGTGGGCAGCGCGGCGCAGTTTGTTTCCGACGGCCAGCATGCGGCATTGCGGTTCTTGATGGTGCGCGTGCCGCGCATGGTTTTGCCTCGGCCCGCGCGCGACGCGCTTGGCCTCAGGTTGGGGGACGCTGTCCCCCATCGCTGCGCTCCCCCCTGGGGTATTGGGAGCCAATCGAAGAGCAGAGGCGTTTTGAGGTTGCAGTGCGTAGGCGCGGATAGGGGGACTGAGAGATGTGTCCCTCAAGTCGGTTTGACATGGCGGGCGGTGGCCAGAGAGATGATCAGAGACGCAAGGACGCAGCCGGTAAAGAGCCACAGGCCCCAGGCGGTTTCCACACGGCCCACGGCGATGCCCTTGGCCAGCGTGACATAGACCGCGATCAGAAAGACATCGGCCATGGCGAATTTGCCCATGATCGACAAAGCCGGCATCAGCCTGGCGGGCGCGCGGCTGAGCTGCACCAGGATCAGGCAGATGGTTTTCGCAATCGGCGCGACCAAGGCGAATAGGGCGACAAGTGCAGCAAGCGCCCATTCACCGCCGCCCCACAAGGTGCCGATCCCGGACAGGATCGAGATCTCGCTCAGGCCGAAGATCGGCAATAATCCCGCCCGCATCAGCGGGGCGATCCAGGAAATCGGAAACAGGACCAGCAGGATCAGGTTCGCGGCGATGAGTGTTTTCTGCGGCATGGCTTCGGAATTGAACTCGGAGTTGGGGCGCCGACTTATGGCGCGCCGCGCCAGACGATGACAAGGGCAGCCAGCAACAGGGCCAGGCCCACGCGCAGAAATTCGGTCCGTAATGCGATCTGTTCGGTGTCGCGCAAATCGTTGAGGGCCATGTGAAGCCCGTAGGCGAGGCCAGCGGGGAAGAGGACGGCGATGAAGACCACCACGCTGGGCAGCCCCACCAGAGCACCGACCAGCACCACCCCGACCAGTAGAATCATCGCGGGCACAAGATGGCCGAGAAGCTCGGTGAAGACGGGAACATGCTGGCGTTGGTCGAGACGGCGCGCGCGAGCAAGCCAGGCGGCACCTGTCAGCGCGGCATAGCACCAGAGCAGCGTCGCGATGGCTTCGATGACAGCGAGAGGGGTCATGTGAGGCCCATGATTGGGAAGGCGAACATGGCGGAGATCATTGTGACAGACGCCAAAGCGGCCCGTTTGATCCGATGTGGATGCTTGCGCGGGCTTTGGTCGGGGATCGGGCGCAGTTTCTTTCTTAGGGCACAGAAACCGACAATGGGGCGCAGGCGTGGCTTGGTCATTTCATCCGTAATCAGCGGCGCCCGTAGCGGGTGGCCGAACTCGTCTGGTGCGGTGAAGGTATAGATGTCCATGGCGGAGATGTGACCCGCACGCCAAGCGGTGACAAGGGGCCGAGAGGGCTAGCGCAGGGTTTCGATCGGGCCCGAGGGGCTGCCGGTGATGAATTGGCGCAGATGCGGGTCTTGGGCCGTGTCGAGATCGGCGATGGGACCTTGCCATTGGATATGGCCGCCATGGAGCATGGCGACGCGGCTGGCGATGGCGCGGACCGAAGACATGTCATGGGTGATGGTGATGGTCGTGGCGCCCATTTCGGTGACGATTTCATGGATCAGGTCGTTGATTACACCCGACATGATCGGATCGAGGCCGGTTGTGGGTTCGTCGAAAAAAATGATTTCGGGCTCGGCGGCGATGGCGCGGGCGAGGCTTGCGCGTTTCTGCATGCCGCCCGAGAGCTCGGATGGGTAGAGGTCGGCGGTGTCGGGGTTGAGCCCCACGCGGCGCAGTTTCTCGACAGCGATCTCGCGCGCCTCGGAGCGGGGCTTCTTGCCAGGCCCCCGCTGCAGCCGAAAGGCGACGTTTTGCCAGATCGGCATGGAGTCAAAGAGCGCGCCGCCCTGAAACAGCATCCCGAATTTGTCGAGAAAACGCGCGTCATTGGGTTGGCCGTCAATGGTGATGGTGCCGCTATCGGGGGTGATCAGGCCGAGGATGCATTTCAGCAGCACCGACTTGCCGGTGCCCGAGCCGCCGATCACCACCAGGCTCTCGCCTTGGGTCACGTCGAGGGTGACACCCTGGAGGACGGGTTTGGGACCGAAGCGTTTGGTCAGATCAGTGAGGGCGATTTTCGAAGTCATCGGGAAGGTTTGTCAAAAGGTGCGCCTGCGGCGCGTCGGGTTTGAGTTTCGGGTGGGGGCGTTGCCCCCGGCCTTGCGGCCTCCCCCAAGGGTATTTTGAGCCATTGGAAGAGGTCAGGCGGAGAAAAAGGCCTCGGTGAGGAGGTAATTGGTGGCGAGGATGAGGATGGAGGCCGAGACGACGGCCTGGGTTGTGGCGCGGCCCACGCCGCGGGCACCGCGGCCGGAGTGCATGCCGTGATAGCAGCCCATCAGCGCGACGATGAAGCCGAAGGCGGCGCCTTTGATCAGGCCGGAGGTCACATCCCAGAGCTGCAGGAAGTCGATTGTGTTGGCGAGGTAGGCGGCCTCGTTGAAGCCGAGCCGCGAGGTGGAGACGAGGTAGCCGCCGAAGATGCCAATGCTGTCGCCGACAGCCACCAGGATCGGTAGCGAGATCGTCGCCGCGATCAGGCGCGGCACGGTCAGGTATTTCACCGGCTCCGTCGAGAGGGTGCGCAGCGCGTCGATTTGTTCCGTGACTTTCATCGTGCCGATCTCAGCTGCGATGGCAGCGGCCACGCGACCGGCCACCATCAGGCCGCCCAGGACGGGGCCAAGTTCGCGTGTGATGCCGATGGCGACGATTTGGGGCACCACGGCCTCGGCATTGAAGCGGGCGCCGCCTGCGTAGATTTGCAGCGCCAGCGCGCCGCCGGTGAACAAAGCCGTCAGACCAACAACCGGCAGGCTGAGCCAGCCAATGGCGATCAGCTGTTGGCCGATCTCGCGCAAGTAGAATGGTGGGGTCACCACGTGGCGCAGGGCGACCAGGGCAAAGAGTGTGACCTGGCCGATTCTGGCCAAAAGGCCCAGGATGGCGCGGCCGATGGCGCCAAAGGGATTGAGCAGGATCATTGAACCTCGCGCCTGTAGCGCGCGCCCAGGGAGGTCAGGATCTCGTAGCCTATCGTGCCTGCAGCCTCGGCCAGTTGGTCGATACTCTGATGCGGGCCGATAATGTCGAGCGCTTCCGGCGGTTCGGTGCAGTCGGTGACATCGACGGTCAGCAGATCCATCGAGACGCGTCCGGCAAGCGGGCATGGTGTATCGCCATGCCAAAGCGTGGCCTTGCCGGAGAGCGCTCGGATCAGGCCATCGGCATATCCCGCCGACAAGGTGGCGATCTTGCGGGGGGTCTTGGCGATATAGGTGGCGGAATAGCCCACGGTGCTCCCCGGCGCGATCTCACGGATTTGGATCACCGGCAGGGACAGGCGGATGACGGGCCGCGCTTGGGTGAAGGGAGAGCCGCCATAAAGGCCGATGCCGGGGCGGGTCAGGTCGAAATGATAGTCGCGGCCCAGCAAGGTACCGCCTGTCGCCGCCAGCGACTTTGGTGTGGCGAGGCCGTCGGTCATGTCCCGGAAGGCTGCAAGCTGGCTCGCGTTTTGGGGATGGCTCGGATCGTCGGCGCAGGCCAGATGCGACATCAGCAGCGTGGCGGCCGCGGCATGGGCGCGCGCCTCGGGCCAATCGGCGGGTTGCAGGCCCAGGCGGCTCATACCGGTATCGAGTTGCAAGCCGTAGGCGTGGCCGGGCAGGGCGGCCTGGTGGTGCACGATCTGCTCGGGGCTGTTGAGCATCGGGGTCAGCGCCGCGTCTTTCAGATGCGCCGTATCGCCGTCCATATGGCCGGAGAAGATGTTGATCTCGGGGCTGGGCCCGAGTGCTGCGCGCAGGGTGACGCCTTCCTCTGCGGTGGCCACGAAAAATTGCTGTGCGCCCGCTTTGGCTAGGGTCTGGGCGGCAAGTTCGACACCCAAACCATAGCCATCCGCCTTGACGACCGCAGCGGTCGCACCTGTGCTGCGGGCCGCAAGCGTCATGTAATTTGCTGCAAGTGCAGCTCTGTCGATATGGAGTGTTCCAGATGCCATATCGGGTTGGTGCGCCTTGCGGCCCGGGCCGTCAAGGGGGGCACGGCCCTCATCGCCGCGCCTGGTCGCCTGAGCCTTGGATGTCAGAAGCCGCGATCGTCGTCACCCTGCCAGGGCTTGGCGAGATTGCCGAAGCGGGTGAAGCGGCCCTCGAAGCTCAGCTCGACCGTTCCAATCGGGCCATGGCGCTGCTTGCCGATGATGACCTCGGCCTTGCCGTGCAGCGCCTCCATATCCTGCTGCCATTTGGTCATGGCTTCCAGGTTTTCTTCGCCCGGTTTCTCGCGTTCCTTATAGTATTCGCCGCGATAGACGAACATCACCACGTCGGCGTCTTGCTCGATCGAGCCGGATTCGCGCAGATCGCTGAGTTGGGGTCGCTTATCCTCGCGGTTTTCCACCTGGCGCGATAGCTGCGACAACGCGATGACGGGGATGTTCAACTCTTTGGCGATGGCCTTCAGGCCCTGCGTGATCTCCGAGATCTCGTTCACGCGGTTGTCGCGGTTGTTGGCCGAGCCGCGCAGCAGTTGCAAATAATCGATGATCAGCAGATCAAGCCCCCGGGGCGAGCGTTTCAACCGCCGGGCGCGGGCCGCGACCTGGCCGATGGGCAGGGCGGGCGTGTCGTCGATGTAAAGCGGGCAGCGCTCCAACTCGCCCGCCGCGCGCAGGTATTTTTGGAATTCCTGCTCGGTCAGATCGCCTTTGCGGATCAATTCCGACGGGATTTCAGCTGCCTCCGACAGGATCCGTTGCGCCAACTGTGCCGACGACATTTCCAGGCTGAAGAAGCCCACCACACCGCCATCGACTGTGCCTTGGGTGCCGTCCTCTTTCTGGCCCTCTTTCCAGGACTTGGCGACGTTAAAGGCAATGTTTGTGGCGAGCGAGGTCTTCCCCATCGACGGGCGCCCGGCCAGGATCAGCAGATCGGATTCGTGCAAGCCGCCCAGCATCCGGTCCATATCGACGAGGCCGGTCGACACGCCCGCCAGCTTGCCCTGGCGGTTATGGGCGGCATTGGCCATCTGGACGGCATCGTGCAGCGCGCCCAGAAAGCTTTGGAACCCTTTCGAGGTGCCGCCGGTCGAGGCCAGTTGAAACAGTTCTTGCTCGGCTTCGACAATCTGTTCGTCCGGGTTCACGGCGTCGCGCATGGCGCGGGCGCGGTCCGACACACGGGCGCCAAGCGCGATCAGCTCTCGCCGCAATGCCAGGTCATGAATCAACTGCGCATAATCCCGTGCCGCAGAGGTCGCGATGGCCGAAAGCTGCAGCTTTACCAGATATTCCGCGCCGCCCAGATCGGCGAGGCCGGTGATATCGCTGGCAAAGCTTTTCAGTGTTGTCGCGTCGGTTTGCAGACCCTTGGCGATGCGCGCCGCGGCCATTTCAAACAGGGCGGCATGGACGGGGTCGTGGAAATGACTGGGAGAGACCAGATCATCGACGCGATCCAGCACGTCGTTTGACGTCAGGATCGCGCCCAGCAATTGTTGTTCGGCTTCGATATTGTGCGGCAGGATTGTGGCGGGATCGCTTGTCGCATCCTCCTGCTGGGCCGGGACCTGTGGCTGAAACGGCGCAAGTTCACTCAACTGCTTTCCCCCGATACGCTTTGTACATTTTTTATCCGGTCCCGAATTGGCAGCAGGGCGCCGGTGATCCCGCGGGTATAGAGGGTGCCCGTGCGGGCGGGTCAAATTGTATAAACCTGTGGAAAACTTCCCATGCCGACCGGCCATCGGCATACTACCACATGTTGTTGACCAATCGCAGATGTCTTCGCCGATATGGTAGTGTCACCTTCCTGTCATTGAAATGTGACGTGGCGAATTGGCCACGGCGCGGCGATTTTTGGCCGGTACAGGGACAGCGTATCCTAGGTCAGGCCGCGGTCAGCCCGCCAGCCATCTGGATCGTGCAGGAATCGCTCGACATCGGCCAAGGTGTCCGCGTCGAAATCACCGCCGCGCCGGGCCTCGGCAATGACATCGGCCCAGGTTGTCAGCCAATGCAATTTCAGCCCGTGCTCAGCCAGACGCGCTTCCGTGTCTGAGAAGATCCCGTAATAGAATATCACGGCGGTATGCCCGCAGTTGGCGCCCGCCTGGCGGATCGCATCGACGAATTTCAGTTTCGAGCCGCCATCGGTGGTCAGATCCTCGACCAGCAGCACCCGTGCGCCTTCCGGCATCTCCCCCTCGATCTGTGCCGCGCGGCCGTAGCCTTTGGGTTTCTTGCGCACGTAAGACATCGGCAGCGCCATGCGCTCGGCGACGAAAGCGGCGAAGGGAATGCCGGCGGTCTCGCCGCCAGCGATATTGTCGAAGGCTTCCAGCCCCGCATCCCGCATCACCTTGCAGGTCAGGAAATCCATCGCCGCCGACCGGATGCGGGGATACGAGATCAGCTTGCGGCAATCGATATAGGTTGGCGCCTGTTTTCCCGAGGCATGGGTAAAGAGCTCATCGGTATTGAAATGCACCGCCCGGATATCGAGCAGCATCCGCGCGGTCATTTGCGCCATCGTGGCATCGTCGGGGTACGTGGAAGGGATCATCGCGGGCCTTTTTTGGGTATTTGGAGCCAGTGGAAAAGGGGTGTCAGTCCAGAATGTGCCAATGAAGCGGATGGCCGGGATCAAAGAGGGTCAGGGGCCCGTCGGGTGTGTGGTACTTGCGGGGGTAGTCGACCGGTTCGGCGCGTTTTTCGAGCGTGAGGGTGGCGTCGTTGGGGGCAAGGCCGTAACGGGCGGGGCCGTTCAGCGACGCGAAGGCTTCGAGTTGGTCGAGCGCTGCCGCCTCTTCGAACACATGGGCGAGGCAGGACATCGTGTTGGGCGCGGAAAACACCCCGGCGCAGCCGCAGGCGGTTTCTTTGGCGCCGTCGAGATGGGGTGCGGAATCCGTGCCCAGGAAAAAGCGCGGATGGCCGGACGTGGCAGCCTTACGCAGCGCCAACTGATGCTCAGCGCGTTTAACGATGGGCAAGCAGTAGTAGTGCGGTCGGATGCCGCCCACCAGCATGTGGTTGCGATTGATCATCAGGTGATGTGTGGTGATTGTGCCCGCGATGTCGCCCGGTGCGTCGCGCACATAATCAATGCCGTGGGCGGTGGTGATATGTTCGAGCGTGACCCTCAGCTCGGGCAGGTCGCGGCGCAGCGGATCAAGCACCGTCTCCAGAAAGACCTGCTCTCGGTCGAAGATGTCGACCTCGTGGGTGGTGACCTCTCCATGGATGCACAGCGGAAGACCGATCTCTGCCATCTTTTCAAGTACTTGTCGAGCGTTGTTAAGGTCGCGCACACCAGAGGCGGAGTTGGTCGTCGCGCCTGCCGGATAGAGCTTCACCGCGGTGATTAAACCGTCCGCGAAGGCGGCGGCAACATCGGCTGGATCTGTACCCTCGGTGAGATAGAGCGTCATCAGGGGCGTGAAATCGGCATTGTCTGGCAGGGCTGCCAGAATGAGGTCGCGATAGGCGGCGGCGTCTTTGGCGGTGACAACCGGCGGCACGAGGTTCGGCATGATAATCGCGCGGGCGAAATGGCGGGCGGTCTCTGGCAGCACGCTCTGCAGCATCGCGCCGTCACGCAGATGCAGGTGCCAATCGTCGGGGCGGCGGATCGTAAGAGTGCGGGTCATGGCCCTTCGGCTACACGCTCATGACCCATGGGACAAGGTCGACCCATCTGTGTAGCGCCCAAAAATTGGGCGGTTCTCGCGATGTGATCCTGTTGACCAAGCTCGCCCCTTGCCTGCCAGCGCGCCACGCGCCTAGGTTGTGGGTAATGTTCGACGCTGCCACCACGACCACGCCGCTTCAGCGGGTGCGGGGGCGGGCTATGGCCCGTCTGTCGGGCGGGCGTCTGCGGGATCTTCACCAAAGCGGCTCGGCCAAGTGTCTGTTACCGCGCGTTTTTGGGCGCGCGCCGGAGGTGGTTTTTCTGAACACGGCTGGCGGGGTTACGGGCGGGGATCACCTGGAATACAGCCTGCGGATCGAGGATGGCGCAGCACTCGGCACGACCCAAACGGCGGAGCGCGCTTACCGTGCCACGGGCGCGCCCGGGCGGGTCGAGACGCGACTGAGCGTTGGGCCTGGTGCCACGCTCCATTGGGTGCCGCAGGAACTGATCCTGTTCGATGGCGCGGCGCTGGACCGGCGATTGAGCGTCGAGATGGCCGAGGATGCCGAGTTGATCCTGCTGGAAACCCTGGTTTTGGGCCGCGCGGCGATGGGCGAACGGGTTCAAAACCTGCGCCTGACCGACCGGCGCGATGTGATGCGCGGCGGCAAGCGCGCGATGATCGAGGCCATCCGGCTGACCGATGCGGATCTGACCTCGGCGTCTCCGGCGGGGTTGAACGGGGCGACGGCGACCGCGTCTTTGACGCTGATCGCGCCGGACGCCGAAGATCGCCTGGCCCGCCTGCGGACTGCCTTGCCGCGGGATATCCGCGCCGCCGCATCGGCCTGGGACGGGCGGCTGACCGCGCGGTTCCTTGCCCCGCGCGCCTATCCGCTGCGCAAAGCGGTGGCGCGCGCCGTTGAATGCATCACCAATGCTCCATTGCCGCGTGTCTGGCAAATCTGAAGGAAGACCATGAATCTGAGCCCCCGTGAAAAGGACAAATTGCTGATCTCCCTCGCCGCTTTGGTGGCCCGCAACCGGCTGTTGCGCGGGGTGAAGCTGAACCACCCCGAGGCCATCGCGCTGATCACCGATTTCGTCGTGGAAGGTGCGCGTGACGGCAAATCCGTTGCCACCCTGATGCAGGAGGGCGCCCATGTCATCACCGCCGATCAATGTATGGAGGGCATCCCCGAGATGATCCACGATGTACAGGTGGAGGCGACCTTTCCCGACGGCACCAAGCTGGTGACCGTGCACCACCCGATCCGCTGACAGGAGACGTGTGATATGATTTGGAGCTTCATTCTGGGCGCTGTAGCGGGGGTGCTGACCCCCACCTTCGAGCCCATGGTCCGCCGCGCAATGGAACAGATAGCGTTGGCCAAAATCCCGATCAGCGAGACGGAATTCGATCTTCTGACGCTGGTTCTGCTCTTGTTGGTCGCAGCGATCCTGACCTTCGGACATTCGTCTATTGCCCTGTTGCTGGGCGCGTTGGTGGGCCTTTTCGGCAAACGCATTGTCGCCAAGGTCCGGGGGGGTGGTGCATGATCCCGGGGGAAGTGATGCCCGCCGAGGGCATGATCGAGCTGAATTCCGGGCGTGCGGCGATCACGCTGGAGGTCGCCAATACCGGGGACAGGCCGGTTCAGGTCGGCAGTCATTATCATTTCGGCGAAGCCAATGCGGCGCTGTCCTTTGACCGGGATGCAGCGCGCGGCATGCGGTTGGACATCGCCGCCGGCACCGCCGTGCGGTTCGAGCCGGGTCAGACCCGCGACGTGCAGTTGGTGCCTTATGGCGGCGACCGCAAGGTCTATGGTTTCAACCAGCAGGTCATGGGGGCGCTCTAGGGCATGCGACAGGTCAATCCGTTCGATTATTGGCGGCTCAGCGCGGATATCATGCGCCTCGGGGTCGAGGCCAACGCGGTCATCTGGATGCGCGTGATGGGTCTGTGGGGCGCCTGGAACGTCACCGAAGCGGAGGCCACGCGGATGGTCACGGAAAAGCCCCAGGCGTTTTTTCAGGCCACCGAACAGGTGCAGAAAGCGATTTGGCGCGGCGCTTCCCCCGAAAAGGTCGCGGCGGCGGCGTTGAAACCCTTGGCACGTAAAACCGGGTCAAATCGGCGTCGCTTGGCCAAGCGGGGGCGCACCAGATGAGGTTGGCTTTCTGGGTCGCGCTGGTGATGGCTGCGCCCGCCTCCGCTCAGCCGTTGGATTGCTCGGATCGCTCCGCGATGGTGCAGATCGAGCTAAATGCCTGTGCCGCCCAGGATTGGGAGCGCTGGGATGCGCTTTTGAACATCGTCTATCAGCGCGTGCTTGCCTCGGGCCGGGTCGAAGAGGAGGGGCTGCGTCAGGCGCAAAGGGCGTGGATCACCTATCGCGATCTGACTTGCGAGATGGAGGCGGGCCAAGCGCTGGGCGGGACAATTGCACCGCTCTACCACGCCAATTGCCTTGCGCGCCTGACCCAGCGCCGCACCGAAGACATCGAGACCTATTTGCTGAACTAACCATCAGGGGGAGAGAAACCATGTGCGATATTTGTGTGATGAATGCGGTGAAGGACCGGATGTTATCGCGGCGGTCGTTCTTCAAGGGCTCGGCGGCGGCTGCGGCTGCGGCAGGCGCGGCGACACTGGGTGGTACGACGAAAGCGATGGCCGAGGGGCATTCCAGCGTTGTGGACATGACCCACACGCTGAGTTCGACCTTCCCGACCTATTTCGGCGAGCCCGGCATTTCCTCGGAGCAGCCGTTCAACTTCGCCGAACACGGCTTCAACCTGTTCAACCTCAGCGTCAATGAACATACCGGCACCCATATCGATGCACCGCTGCATTTCAGCGCCGATGGCACCAGCGTGGATGAGATCCCGGTGGGCGACCTTGTGGCGCCGCTCTGTGTCGTGGATATCGCGGCGCGGGCCGCGGAGGATGCCGATGCGCAGGTCACGCCCGATGATTTGCAGGCCTGGATTGATGCCCATGGTGAGATCCCCGACGGGGCCTGTGTGGCGATGCATTCGGGATGGGCAGCAAAAGCGTCGAGCGATGCATATCGTGGGTTTGACGGTGAGTTGCAGCATTATCCGGGCTTCCATATCGAGGCGACCGAGATGCTGCTGGAGACCGGAGCGCGGTCGATCGCCTCGGATACGCTGTCGCTCGATCACGGGATTTCTGCCGATTTTGCAACGCATTACGCGTGGTTGCCCACGGGCCGGTTCGGGATCGAGAACCTGGCCGGGCTGGATCAGGTGCCAGCCTCCGGCGCCACGATCATCATCGGCGCGCCCAAACACGAAGGCGGCACCGGCGGCCCGGCCCGCATCTTTGCGATGGTTTGAGGCTTGATAGGTCGCGTCCGTCAGTCCGGTGAGAAGGCCAGCGCACGTGCGTTGGCGATTGTCCCAGTTGCGCAAAGGTCCCGGCGCGGAGCAAAGCCGAAGGCGCCGCGCCATCGACCACTGCCCGACAGGCTCTTTCGCGCTCGCGAAAGATGCCGAAAGGGGGCTGCCCCCCGGCGCGGCGATTTGGCTGGTCTTGGCGCTTCGTTCGGGCGGCGTAAGGGGCTGAGTCACAAAGCGCGCAGAAATACCGTCGGATCGACGCACCGCGGCCCGTCGATGGCGCGCGGAACTTTGAGGGTGATTGTTTTGCTGAGTGCGATGTCGGTGGCCGGTTGTTCAGGCTATGCTTTCCAGACGGCCTCTCGCGATGATGCTTATGGCGATATGCGAGGCAGACTATCGGTCTGCGGAGTTGGTTGTGGGTATCGGCTTGGGCCGCCGGGCGAGCGCTGCACCGCCTGGAGCCCCTCCGGTCCCCGCGCTAGTCCGATCGATCTTCAGCTGACTTGCCCGAGCCTTGTCGAACCGATCTGGCTTCACGACGTAGATGTCATTCCTCTCCCCCGTTGATCGCTTTCTGAGAAACAAGGACCGCAAATGCCCACCCAAATCCCCCGCTCTGACTATGCCGCCATGTACGGCCCCACCACGGGCGACCGGGTGCGGCTCGCCGATACCGACCTGATCATCGAGGTCGAGCGTGACCTCACCACCTATGGCGAAGAGGTGAAGTTTGGCGGCGGGAAGGTGATCCGCGACGGGATGGGCCAATCCCAGGTCACCCGCGAGGGCGGCGCGGTGGATACGGTGATCACCAATGCGCTGATCCTGGACCATACGGGCATCTACAAGGCGGATGTCGGCCTGAAAGACGGGCGCATCCACAAGATCGGCAAGGCGGGCAACCCCGACGCGCAGCCGGGCGTCGATATCGTCATCGGACCGGGGACCGAGGCCATTGCGGGCGAGGGGCGTATCCTGACGGCGGGGGGCTTTGACGCGCATATCCACTTCATCTGCCCGCAACAGATCGATGATGCGCTGCATTCGGGCATCACCACGCAGCTCGGCGGCGGCACCGGCCCGGCCCACGGGACCCTCGCCACGACCTGCACGCCGGGCCCGTGGCATATCGGGCGGATGTTGCAGGCGCTCGACGCGTTTCCGATGAATTTCGGCCTGTCCTGCAAAGGCAACGCCTCCCAACCCGACGCCCTGGTCGAGATGATCAATGCGGGCGCCTGCGCGATGAAACTGCATGAGGATTGGGGGACGACCCCGGGCGCCATCGATTGCTGCCTGAGCGTGGCCGATGAGATGGATGTGCAGGTGATGATCCACACCGACACGCTCAATGAATCCGGCTTTGTGGAGAATACGCTCGCCGCCATCGGCGACCGCACGATCCATGCCTTCCACACCGAAGGGGCAGGCGGCGGCCACGCGCCGGATATCATGAAGGTCGTGGGCTATCAGAATATCCTGCCAAGTTCGACCAACCCGACGATGCCTTACACCGTGAACACGCTGGAAGAGCATCTGGATATGCTGATGGTCTGCCACCACCTCGACAAATCGATCCCTGAGGATGTGGCTTTTGCCGAAAGCCGGATCCGTAAGGAAACCATCGCCGCTGAAGACATCCTGCACGATATGGGTGCCTTCTCAGTCATGGCCTCCGACAGCCAGGCGATGGGCCGTGTGGGCGAGGTGATCATCCGCACCTGGCAGACCGCCGACAAAATGAAGAAGCAGCGCGGGCGCCTGGCTGAGGAAACCGGCGACAACGACAATGCCCGCGTCAAACGCTACGTGGCGAAGTATACGATCAACCCCGCCCTCGTGCACGGCATGTCCACTGAGATCGGCAGTATCGAGGAAGGCAAGCGCGCCGATCTGTGCCTCTGGTCGCCCGCCTTCTTTGGGGTGAAACCCGAAATGGTGCTGCTGGGCGGCACAATTGCCTGCGCCCAGATGGGCGACGCCAATGCCTCGATCCCGACGCCGCAGCCGGTCTATTCGCGCCCGATGTTTGGCGCCTATGGGCGGTCGCTGGAACATTCCGCGGTGCTGTTTGTGAGCGGCGCCTCGCAAAGCGCGGGGATCGGGGATCAGCTGGGCCTTGCGAAGTCCACTATTCCGGTGTCGAACATTCGCGGCGTCACCAAGGCGGATATGATCCACAATTCCGCCACGCCCGAGGTCCATGTGGATCCCGAGACCTATGAGGTGCGCGCCGATGGGGAGATCCTGACATGCGAACCCGCCGCCGAACTGCCCATGGCGCAGCGCTACTTTATGTACTAGGCGCAGGTCCGGCTTTGGCCTGTCCGGCGGCGGCGGATCTGGAGGGGCCTGGCATCGGCTTCACCACCTCCGACGGATTGGCCGAGGTGCACCGTAGGATTGATGCGGATCGGATCGAGGTGGGCTACCATTCAGTGGGGCCGCCAGATATCCATCGCAATGTTTTCATTCAAGGCGTCTATCTACACTCGTCTGGAACCTTCGATGCAGATGGCGTTTTGGAGGATGGGTCCAGCGGTTGGATCAAACGGGACCGCGCGATTTCGGATATTCCGATCCCTGCCGCCGGCCAAAGCTGGACGATGAGCCAAGCAGAGGTCCGCCCGGGGCGCGACCTGGAAAACCAACAGATTTCAAGCACGGTTGCGGCGGAGTTCACCTGGGTTCTGGGCGCCTGCAGTTACACGGCTCTGCCGGTCACACTCACGAGCCAAGGGGGCTATCAAACCCTAGCTCAAGAGTTCAATTATCTGCGAGACCTCGGCGCCGGTATATTGGTTGGCCTAAGCGGCGAAACTGTCGCTGGCGGCTTCGAATGCGTTGACATCTCTGTCGTGCGTGCGCGTTAGACATATATTGCCGATAGGATCGCCCGCTGACCTGCCTCCCGCCCGCATGGGCTGGTGATCTGAGGCGACTTGGTCAAGATTGTGCAAACGTTGCCGAAACTCACCAGAGGGAAAGCTCTGATATGCGAACCCGCCTATATTCTACCTATGGTGCAACACTGGTGTCTCTGCTCGGCGCCGGAGCCGCTCTAGCCTGTCCGGTCGCCTCGGATCTTGAGGCGGGCGGGATCCGGTTCACCACAACCGACGGCAGTGCCGAAATCCAGCGCCGCTTGGATGAGCATCGGATCGAGGTGGATTTCGTCATTCCGAATGATCCGATTGTCAGCCGATCGATCACAATTCACGGCACCTATCTGGCCTGGTACGGCACAATTCTTGAAAACGGTGCTCTCGAGCGGGGATCGGCAGGCTGGGTGACGCGCCCGATGGACCTTGCAGAGATCCCAGAACCGGTTGCGGGCGAGGCATGGTCGACAATGCAGACGTTTTTCGACGATGCGGGCGGAAAAGTGGAGGAGCGGCTGATCGCATCGATCGGTGCGCGGACAACCTGGAACCTGGGCGCCTGCAGCTACGAGGCGGTGCCTGTCAGCATCACGATCAGCACAGAGGACGACACCTATACCGAACAGGTGATGTATATCCCCGCTTTGCGGACGGGTGTGTTGACCGGCTATTCGGATTCAAGCGGCTCCGGCAGCTATGATTACGTCGATATTGCCGTGGAGCCGGTACGTTAACCCATTGGAAAGGCGCCTTGCACCCGATGCAAGGCGGGCTTGTCCAATCAGGGCAGGTAGGTTCGTATCTCTGACCTATATTCGGGATATTTGATACCACCTGTTACCCTGATCGGAGGCTTCCATGGCCGTTTTTACAACCAATTCCTATGCACTTGGCCGCGCACAGGTTGCGCAGGGCCTGGTCGACCGGTTCAGCGCCGCATTTGAACGTATTGCCCGCGCCCGTACGGGTCATGTCCGTCCGGGCCTAATGCTGGAATTGAGTGATGAAGAGCTTGCGCGCCAGGGCCTGACCCGTCGCCAGGTGATCGATGCCGCCGCCCGCGCGCTGACCTGACCCCGCAAAAAGCGACAGATCAACCGCCCTCGCGACCGCGCAGAGGGCGGTTTTTTCGTTTTGGGCCTTCGCACCGGTATACTTGCGCATTAGACTGCCACTCGTTGTATTGCCGCGCCACAAACATAAGGGGGGACCGGGCCGCCCATGTCGCAGGAAACCGCATATATCATTCACCGTGCCGGGGATTGGTCTGGCCCAGTGGGCGACCATTTGGCGCTGGATTATGAGGCGCGCTTTGTGCGCCGAAAGCGCTTGGAGACTTCGGGGGGCGGGGCAGTTCTGCTGGATCTGCCGCAGACCGTCTCTTTGGAAAGCGGCGATGCGATCGAGACCCAATCGGGCAA
This sequence comes from Gymnodinialimonas mytili, assembly GCF_037544085.1. Taxonomy (NCBI): domain Bacteria; kingdom Pseudomonadati; phylum Pseudomonadota; class Alphaproteobacteria; order Rhodobacterales; family Paracoccaceae; genus Gymnodinialimonas; species Gymnodinialimonas mytili. Next base: position 111,169 of record NZ_JBBIFW010000001.1, on the reverse strand, counting down.
GTTGATCCAGATCAGTGCCGCACCGGAACCCTTGCTGAAAGTGACCGGCGATCTGGTGCGTCTGGCCTGGCATATCGGCAATCGGCACACGCCCTGTCAGGTGGCCGAGGATCACCTGCTGATCCGCGACGATCACGTCTTGTCGGATATGCTGGCGCATCTGGGGGCCGAGGTCTCAAAAGTGACCGCGCCTTTCACACCGGAAGGGGGGGCGTATGGTCACGGTCGCACCCACGGGCACAGCCATTGATCGGCGCGCGCCTGGTGCCTCTGGGTTTGGGGGAGGCCGAGGCGCTGCTACGGGTCAGCCAATGGTTGTCACCGGCGTTTCCGACCTCGTCCTATGCGTATTCCCATGGGTTGGAGGCTGAAATCGCGAAAGGCCATGTGGCGGATGCCGATGGCCTTGAACGCTGGATCTCGGTCGTGCTGCGCGCCGGGGCCGGACGCTCCGATGCGATCCTGGTGGCGGCCGCGATGGATGAGGCGGCGGATCTGGACGATCTTTGCGATATCGCGCGCGCCCTGGCGGGCTCGGCCGAAAGGTGGGAAGAGACGCGCGATCAAGGGGCGGCCTTGGCCCGGACCCTGGGCGAAATCGGCGAAGGCGATGGTGTGAACCGGCCCTATCCCGTGGCCTTCGGCGCCGCCGCCAAATGGCTGGACCTGAAGGTGGATGTGGTGCTGACCCTGTATTTGCAGGCGTTTGCCGCCAGTCTGATCTCTGCCGCCGTGCGCTTCATGCCCCTTGGGCAATCTGTCGGGCAGGGGGTGCATGCCGCGTTGCGCCCCGTGATCACCGATGTTGCCCGCAAGGCCAGCCGCGCCGGTCTGGACGGGTTGGGCCAAGCGGCCTTCGGGGCCGATCTGGCAGCGATGGAACATGAAGGGCTGGAGGTTCGTATTTTTCGGACGTAAGGCGCGATATATCAGACGAAGAGGGGCGCTGCCCCCGGCTGCGCCTCCCCCGGAGTTTTTCTGCCAAGATGAAAGGGGGCGCGGAGCATTGCGACAGGGTTTCGGAAAAGTGGAGTGGTTATGGGATCGGTGAACGGGCCGTTGCGCGTTGGGATCGGGGGGCCTGTCGGGGCCGGGAAGACGACATTGACCGGGGCCTTGGCCAAGGAGATGGCGGCGCGTTATTCGGTCGCGGTGATCACCAATGATATCTACACCGCCGAGGATGCGGAGTTTTTGCTGCGCGCACAGATCTTGCCCGCTGAGCGGATCAAGGGGGTCGAGACCGGCGGTTGCCCCCATACCGCGATCCGCGAAGACGCGTCGATCAATCTGGCCGCGGTGGCGGAGTTTCAAGAGAGGATCCCGGATCTGGATGTGATTTTCATCGAAAGCGGTGGCGACAATCTGGCCGCGACCTTCTCGCCGGAATTGGCGGATCTGACGCTTTACGTGATCGACACCGCGGCGGGGCAGGACATTCCGCGCAAAAAGGGCCCCGGGGTCACGCGGTCGGATTTTCTGATCGTCAACAAGCTGGATCTGGCGCCCCATGTCGGCGTCGATCCCGATCTGTTGTTGTCCGATACCCGGGCCGCGCGCGGTCCCCGACCTTTTGTGCTGGCCAATCTGCGTGACGGCAAGGGGGTGGCCGAGGTGGTGGCGTTTATCGAAGAGGCGGGCGGTCTGTGCCCTGCCTAGCGGCGACGGCGACCGCAAGCTCGATCAGTCCGGCGCGCTGGTCGGGATCGGTCAAGCTGCCATCAAGCACCGCTTGGCTCAGCGGCACCAGCATCCGCGGCGCGGCAATCGCGGCGTCCAGCGCATCGGCGCTGATCGGCACGCGCAGGGTCGGAACCGTTGCTTCGCTTTCGCGCTGATCGTCTAGGGCGCAAATCAATGTGCCGCCGGTGGCCTCCAACTGATCGCGGGCGATCAGGCGCGCTGTGGCGGCGCTGGGGCGCGTGAGGACCAGATGCGCCTGGGGCAGCAGCGCACGCATCCGGATCGCGGCCTGCGCACTGTCGGGGCCGGTGGCCAGGATCAGGATGCTTGGAAAGCTGGCAAAGAAGCGCTCGCGGGCCAGATGGGCCAGAAATGCGCTGACGCCCTGATCGCGGAATCCGGTCGGACCCACCGACATCAGCGAGAGCAGCGACCAAGCGCGGGCCTGCACCAGCCCAAAGCCCAGTGGCAGCCCGTCGATACCGCGGTCCCAGACATGATCAGCGCGGCTGAAGGTCAGCACCAGCGGGTCATCTTCCTGCACGAACAGAGCCATATGCCGGTGGCTCAACCGCTCGAACGCACCGTGATCGGCGCCGATACGCGCCATATGGCGCGCCCAAAGCTGTCGGGCGCGTCGGCCATCATCTCTGTCGCACATGGAAGGGATACTAAGATTGATCGTTACAAACTGCGACCCGCTGGGGCCTGGTGGAGGAGATGCCTGTCATTTGTGGCGCCGCTGCGATGGCTTATCGACATTTCAAAGAGGTTTTGTTGCTAGCAGGTTAACACGTTGATGCCCAGACGGAGACAGTCGGGTTTGACCTGTCTAAAAAGCCAAGTATTGATGGGGGCAGCCGGGGAGGGCGCGCTTTTGCATTTGAAAGAAAACAAGAATTCATACGATCACGGACCGGAGGGGCGCGATCATGAACAGCTTTGAGACGATCCCTTCGGTGCAATCGGCCCTCGCCGCGCAGGGCTATGTCTGCGGCCAGGCCTTGGCGACGGTGGTCTTTCTCAGTTTGCGCCTGGGCCGCCCACTGTTCCTGGAGGGAGAGGCGGGCACCGGCAAGACCGAGATCGCCAAAGCCATTGCCGCGGCGACGGGGCGGCGGTTGATCCGGCTGCAATGCTATGAAGGGCTCGATGCGGCCAGCGCGGTCTATGAATGGAATTTTGCCGCGCAGATGATTGCGATCCGCGCGGCAGAGACCTCGGGCAGCATCGCGGCGAGGGATGTGTTCACCGAGGATTACCTGATCGAGCGGCCGTTGCTGCAGGCCATGCGCCCCGATCCCACCGGTGCGCCAGTGCTGCTGATCGATGAGATCGACCGCACCGATGAACCGTTCGAGGCGTTCCTGCTGGAGGCGCTCAGCGATTTTCAGGTCACGATCCCCGAACTTGGCCCCGTCACCGCGCCGGAACCGCCCATCGTCATTCTGACCTCGAACCGCACGCGCGAGGTACATGACGCGCTGAAGCGGCGCTGCCTCTACCATTGGGTCGATTACCCCGATCTGGAGCGCGAGATGCAGATCCTTGCTGCGCGGGTCCCCGAAGCGGCGGAAACGCTCAGCCGCGAGGTGGTCGCTTTTGTGCAGCGCCTGCGCACCGAGGATCTGTTCAAGCGCCCCGGCGTCGCCGAAACGCTGGATTGGGCAAAATGCCTGTTGGCGTTGGATGTGATCGAGCTTAGCCCCGAGGTGATTGCCGACACGCTGGGCGCGATCCTGAAGTACCAGGATGACATCCAGAAGCTGCAAGGATCCGAGGCGAAGCGCATCCTTGATGATCTGCGCGCCGACGCTTTGTCGTGAAAGCGGCGCCGGTCATTCATATCACAGGCTGGCCGGGATCGGGCAAACGCACCATCGCGATGCATCTGCGCGACCGGATCGGCGCGCGACTGATCGACAATCACCTGATCCTGAACCCGGCCAGCGCCTTGTTTGAAAGGGGCACGCCCGACCGCTCCGCCTTGCGGGAAAGATTGCGGGCGGTGATGTATGAGGCTGCGCTGGGTCTGCCCGCCGATGTCCCGCTAATCCTGACCGATGCGCTGGCGGAAACCGATGCGAAAGGGCCGTTGATCGAACCGACGATCCAACTGGCCAAGGATCGTGGGGCGCAACTGGTCCCGTTTGTGCTGCGGATCGACCCTGAGGAAAACATGCGGCGTCTGACCGATCCGGCCCGCGATGGGACCGGCAAACTGACCGATGCGGCCATGCTGCGCGATCTGCATGCGACCCATAGGTTGCTGCGCTTGCCGGGCGGGTTGGACCTTGATGTGACAGACCTCTCGGCAGGGGCGGCAGCTGAGGTGATCGAGGCGATGATTCACTGCGCACAAGCCTCTGACACAAACGTGTAGTGCCGGAATTCCGCCATCCGTCAGATGCAGGTATGCTTTGACAGAACCCCAGCGCCTGCGGTTAAGATTTGGCATCATTTTGCCCCGGAGGACCCCTTTTCATGAATATCTTCAAACGTCTGATGGCCCGTGTCGGCGTCGTTGCCCTGGCGCTTGCGGCCACGGCCAGTGTCGCCGCCGCTTGCCCGAATTATAACAACCCGACCGTTTTCGGCTCTCACACATTGCAGGCCGGTTTCCTGCCCGATCCCTATATCCGCAACCTGACCGCCGGGGGCCGGGTGAACCTGGCCAATTGCGCGCCTTATCTTGGGCCCGGATACGTGGTGTCGCGCCCCGATTTCCGTCTGCAATATCGCCCCAGCCCCAGCGGCGGGTCATCGCCCACCGGGTCGCTGACCTTTGCCCTGCAATCGACCTCTTCGGTCGACACGGTGCTGATCGTGAACGCGCCCGATGGCACCTGGCATTACAATGACGATACCCGCGGCTGGCCCAGCCGTGCGGTGCCGCTGACCAATGGCTTCGACAGCTCGATCACCTTTTTCAACCCGCTGATCGGCCAGTATGATGTCTGGACCGGCAGCTACAATCCGTCCTCCAATAACCCCGCGCGGTTGATCGTGACGGAATACACGCAGTAAAGCCGATGCTCTGACACGACGCCCCTGGCCTTGACCGCAAGGCTGGGGGCGTTTTTTGTGGCGTGATGGAATATGCGCCCCTCGATCTGCCTGAAAACCCGCAGCTGACCCGCAACATCACGCATTTCGCGCGGGCCTTGCGGGTGGCGGGCTTGCCCGCCGGGCCGGGGCGGGTCACCGATGCGATTGCTGCCGTTGCCGCGGCGGGGTTCAGCGAACGGGCCGAGTTCTACTATACATTGCGCGCCTGTTTCACTGCCCGTCCCGAACATCGCGCAGTGTTCGATCAGGTGTTTCGTCTCTATTGGCGCGATCCCCGCTATCTGGAACACATGATGTCGATGCTGACCCCGGCCGTGCGCGGTGTGGCCGAGGATCGCACGGCCAAGGCCGCCGAAAAACGGGCGGCCGAGGCACTGCTGCACGGCGTCGACCGCGATGTGCCCGATATGGGCGACGCCGACTCCGAGCAGGGAACCGAGATTGAGATCGACGCGACCCTCACGATGAGCCGTGAGGAAAAGCTGAAAACGCTCGATTTCGAACAGATGAGCGTATCCGAGATGGCCGAAGCGAAGCGCATCATTGCCCAGATGACCCTGTCGGTGCCGCCGCTGATGTCGCGTCGAACGCAATCGGCCCCCCAGGGCGCCCGGCCCGATTGGCGCCGCACGATGCGCGGTGCCATGGCGCGTGGCGGCGATGTGGTCGAGTTTGCGCGCAAGGAGCGGCGCACACGCTGGCCGTCCCTGGTGGCGCTCTGTGATATCTCCGGCTCGATGAGCCAATATTCCCGCGCGGTCCTGCATTTCCTCCATGCGGTGTCGAACCAGAAAGGTGCAGGCTGGGCGCAGGTCCATGCCTTCACCTTTGGCACGCAGCTCACGAATATTACCCGCCATATGGGCGCGCGCGATGTGGATGCGGCCCTGGCCGCCGCAGGGGCCGAAGCCCAGGATTGGGAGGGCGGAACGCGGATCGGTGCCTGCCTTGAGGCGTTCAACCGCGATTGGTCGCGCCGCGTGCTGGGGCAGGGGGCCGTCGTGCTGCTGATCACCGACGGGCTCGATCGCGATGAACCCGAGCGTCTGGGGGCTGCGATGGAGCGTCTGGCGCTGTCCTCGCGCCGGGTGATCTGGGTCAATCCGCTACTGCGGTGGGACGGGTTCGCGCCCAGGGCCGCGGGCATCCGCGCCATGCTGCCCCATGTCTCCAGCTTCCGCGCGGGCCACAATATCGCGGCCCTGGCGGGCCTGGCCGAAGCCGTCGCGCGTCCCGACGATCCCGGCGAAAAAGCGCGCCTTATGGCGGCTTTGCGCGCAGCTTAGGCAAGCTATCGCCGCGTCAGCGCACCGCTTTCGGAACCAATTGCGGTGCGACTCGTTCCCGTCCAACTGTGCCGGAAATTGGAGTGAGACATCATGCGCCGTACCCTAGCCACAACCACAGCCCTGGTCGCCAGCCTGGCCCTCGCCGTTCCCCATCCGATCCTGGCACAAGCCACAGAAGGTGCCGTCGCGTGCCCCGAAGGCCTAAGCGCTGAAGACTGCGCTGCGCTTCAGGCCGCGCCCACCGAAGAGGCCCCCGCCGAAGCCGCCCCTGTTGAAGAAGCCCCCGTTGAAGAAGCCCCTGCAGAGGCGGCTCCGGTCGAGGAGGCCCCCGTGGAAGAGGCGCCTGCCGAAGCTGCCCCAGTTGAAGAAGCGCCGACCGAGGCACCGGTAGAGGAAGCCCCTGTGGAAGAGGCCCCGACAGAGGCCGCGCCTGTTGAAGAAGCCCCTGTCGAAGAGGCTCCGGCTGAGGCAGTCCCCGTTGACGAAGCCCCCGTAGAAGAGGCTCCCGTGGAGGAAGCGCCGGTCGAAGAAGCACCTGCTGAGGCAGCCCCCGCAGAGGAAGCGCCGGTCGAGGAGGCTCCGGCTGAGGCCGCGCCGGTGGACGAGGCGCCCGCAGAAGACGCCCCAATCGAGGAAGCGCCTGCCGAAGAAGCTCCCGCTGAGGAGGTCCCCTCGGAAGAAGTTCCAGTAGAAGAAGCTCCGGCTGAAGAGGCCCCCGCAGAAGAGGCTCCGGCGGAAGAGGCGGTCGAAGAAGCGCCTGCTGCAGAGGCGACCGAGGAAGCGCCCGCTGACGCTCCTGCCGAAAACGCCCCTGCCGACGATGCGGCCACCGAAGAATCCTCGGCAGAAACTCCGACCGAGACGCCCGCTGAAGACACCGCCACGGAAGAGCCGGCACCGGAAGAGACACCCGCCGAGGTCGCCGATGAAAGCGTCGCCAATCCTGAAACGCCCGAGGCGCCCTCTGCCGCCGAGACCGAAGCGGCCAGCGGCGATGCCGCTGAAACCCTGGCCGCCAGCGCCGAGGCAGACGAGGCCGCCGCTGTTGAGGAAGTCACCGAAATGGTGACCGAAGAAACGACGCGCCGCTCGGACGAAGACTTCGTCGAAGCCCCGGCCGCCACCGCCGCCGCCGAAGAAGACGATGATCGCGGTCTGACGACACTGGAAGCCGCACTTCTGGGCGCCGTTGGTGGCGCTGTGGTCGGCACGCTTCTGGGCGGCAACCGCGAGGTCGTCAGCCAGGCGCCCGACCGCGTCATTGTCCGTGATCCCAGCGGCAATCTGCAGGTCTTGCGGGATGATGATGCGATCCTGCGCCAGCCCGGATCCGAGGTCACGACACAGCGCTTCCAGGACGGCTCGACCCGCACCATCGTGAACCAGCCCGATGGCAGCCAGGTCGTGACCATCCGCTCACCGGAATTGCGCGTTCTGCGCCGGTCGATCATCGGCACCGATGGCCGCGAATTCATTTTGTTCGATGACACGCAGCGGGTCGAGGCCGTCGACATCACGACCCTGCCGCAGCCGCAACAGGTTCCGCAAACAGCGCTCTCGACCGCCGATGGCGATGCCCTGCGCCAGGCGCTGCTGAACGCCCAGGTGGTCGACCGCGGCTTCTCGCTGGCCCAGGTGCGCGAGATCGAGCGCGTGCGCTACTTGGCCCCTGCCGTCGAGGTGAACAACATCACCTTCGAGACCGGCTCTGCCGCCGTGCGTGAAACCGAGGCCGAGGAATTGCTGGCGCTGGGTGAGTTCATGGTCGCCCAGATCCAGGAAAACCCCGGTGAGGTGTTCCTGATCGAAGGCCATACCGACGCCGTGGGCTCGGCGGCGTCGAACCTGACCCTGTCGGACCGTCGTGCCGAAAGCGTGGCGCGCGCGCTGACCGAATATTTCGGCGTTCCGGCGGCCAATATGGTTCTGCAGGGCTACGGCGAGTCGGATCTTCTGGTGCCGACGCTTGCCGATGAACCGGCCAATCGCCGTGTCGTCGTGCGCCGTGTGACCGAGCTGCTGCAGAGCGCACAGGCCAACTGACAACCGGCGGACCTCTCCCCCGCCGCCGCCCCGGCCCGATACCTCCCATCGGCGCCGGGGCTTTTTCGTTGCGCCCGGGTGTGGGCGCGCTAGGCTCCTGCGTGGGAGGCCGCCTATGGACGATGTGGAGCAGATGCCCGAACGGGCCCTGGATTGGCACCGCGCAGGTCGCGGTGCGGTTCTGGCAACGGTGGTGGAAACCTGGGGCTCGGCCCCACGCCCGGTGGGCGCGCAATTGGTGATCGCAGGCGACGGCGAAATGGCGGGCTCGGTCTCGGGCGGTTGCGTCGAAGGCGCCGTGGTGGTCGAGGCGATGGAGATGGCGCAGGCGACTGAGGGCAAGATGCTGGAATTTGGCGTCTCCGACGATGAAGCCTTTGCGGTCGGGCTGGCCTGTGGCGGGCGCATCCGTGTCTGGGTGGAGCCGGTCAGCGCGATGGGCGAAGACTGTCTGGCCGCGTTGGTTGCGGCGCGTGCGTCGCGCCAATCCATCGCCTATTGCGTCGATACGGACACCGGTGAACGGTTCACTGCCACGCCCCAAACCCGCCCCGACTGGTTTCGCGGTGCCGCAACGGGAATGGAGGGTGACGTGTTCGTCCATTTCCACCTACCGCCCCTGCGCATGATCGTGGTCGGCGCAGTGCATATCGCCCAGGCGCTGCTGCCCATGGCCCGCCTGGCGGGCTATGACGCCACGCTGGTCGATCCCCGACCCGCCTTTGCCGCCGCTGCCCGGTTCCCCGGCGAGACCATCGTCGAAGACTGGCCGGACGAGGCGCTGGCCGCGCTGGGCCTCGACGCGCGCACTTGCGTGGTGACCCTGACCCACGACCCGAAGCTGGACGATCCGGCGATTGAGGCAACCCTGCGCTCGGATGTGTTCTACCTCGGTTGCCTGGGCTCGACCCGCACCCATGCCAAACGGGTGGCCCGGTTGGCTGAGGCGGGGTTTTCCGACGAAGAGATCGCCAAGATCCACGCGCCTGTCGGCCTGAATATCGGTGCCAAGGGACCGGGGGAGATCGCTGTATCGATCATGGGCCAGATCACCCAGGTCCTGCGGCAGATATGAAATTCGGACCACTCCCGACGGGTGAGGCTGAGGGCACGATCCTGGCCCATTGCCTGCGTATCAATGGCCTGCGCCTGCCAAAGGGCCGTTGGTTGAGCGCCGCCGATATCGAGGCCTTGCAGGGCGCGGGGATCGCGTCGGTGAATGTCGCGCAATTGCAGTCTGGCGATCTGCACGAGGATGAGGCCGCGACCCGGATTGCCAGCGCTTTGGCCGGGCCGGGGCTGATCCAGGACGCCGCCGCGACCGGGCGTGTAAACCTGCGTGCCGAAGGCCCGGGAATTGTCGCCGTCGATGCCTCCGCGATCCACCGCGTGAACCGGATCAACCCGGCGATCACCGTGGCCACCGTGCCGGAATGGACGCGGTTGGGCCCGCGCGGCCTGGCGGTGACGGTCAAGATCATCCCGTTTGCCGCCGCCGAGGCCGATGTCGCGGCGGCCTGTGCGGCGGGGCAGGGGGCGGTGGCGCTGAAGGCGCCGGAAATCCCGTCGGCCACGCTGATCGAGACCCAGATCGGCGACGCGCCGATGCCCGATAAGGGCCGCCGCGCGATGAAGGCGCGGCTTGACCGGTTGGATGTGGCGTTAAGCCCGCGCTGCGTCGTGCCGCACCGCATCGACGCCATCGCCGCCGCGATCCGCGCGGCGCCCGGCGCGCTGGTGCTGATCCTGACCGGCTCGGCCACGTCCGACGCACGGGACACAGCGCCCGAAAGCGTGCGGGCGGCGGATGGCGTGATCAGCCATTACGGGATGCCAGTGGATCCGGGAAACTTGCTTTTTATCGGCACCGCCCAGGACCGCCCGGTGATCGGTCTGCCGGGCTGCGCCCGCTCCCCGGCGATGAACGGCGCCGATTGGGTGCTGGAGCGGGTGATCTGCGGCGTGCCCGTTGCACCGGAGGATATCATGGGGATGGGCGTCGGCGGCCTGCTGAAAGAAATTCCGACCCGGCCCCGCCCACGGGACGCGTAAGCGTTACAATCATGACTTATCCTGCACCGCATTGCTGCAAGCGCAAAAAATGCTGCGCCTGCAACATGCTCGAATTGGCATCAATTCCCTGAAATCGCGGCAAAATTTCCTGTTTGTCTTTGAGCCTAATCATGGTTGGATAGTTTCAATAACCAAGGGAGGTATGAATGACCCAGGTATCGATGACGGTGAACGGCAAAGCCGTCTCCGGCGACGTCGAAGGGCGCACGCTGCTCAGTGAGTTCCTGCGGGAAGACCTGCGCATGACCGGCACCCATGTGGGCTGCGACACCAGCCAATGCGGCGCCTGTGTGGTCCATGTGAATGGCGACGCGGTGAAGGCCTGCACCACGCTGGTGCAGGATGTGGACGGCGCAGAGGTCACCACAATCGAAGGTATGGCCAATGCCGATGGCTCGCTCGGCGTGATCCAACAGGCGTTCCAGGACCATCACGGCCTGCAATGCGGCTTCTGCACGCCCGGCATGGTGATGAGCGCGGCGGCCCTGCTGAAGGACAATCCAAAGCCCACCGAGACCGAGATACGGGATTATCTCGAAGGCAATATCTGCCGTTGCACCGGCTACCATAACATCGTGAAGGCGATCATGGCCGCGTCCGGCCAGGATGTGGCGGCGATGGCGGCGGAATGATCCGCCCGGCCCGCGGGGAGGCGGGCCGCTGACGACGCGATTGGACGGCAAACACAATGACGGGGCGGGAGGCCCCGATGCCCAGACCGCTCCCTATGGTGGTGAGCGGCGGGCGATCAAACAGGGAGGACGACCATGCCCAAGGATAGTGGGATTGGCGCAAGCTCAAAACGGCGCGAAGACGTCCGGTTTCTGACCGGGCAGGGGCGCTATACCGACGATATGAACCTGCATGGCCAGGCCTATGTGCATTTCCTGCGCTCGGATGTGGCGCACGGGTTGCTGAACAGCGTTGATACAAGCACCGCGGAGAATATGCCTGGCGTGGTGAAGATCTTCACCGGCGTCGATTTCGAAGGCATTGGCGGCGTGCCCTGCGGCTGGCAGGTGACCGACAAGCATGGCGAGCCGATGCAGGAACCGCCGCATCCGATCCTTGCCCAAGGCAAGGTGCGCTATGTGGGTGATGCGATTGCCGCCGTGGTGGCTGAAACCCAGGCCCAGGCGCGCAATGCCGCCGAGGCGATTGAGCTGGATATCGAAGAACTGCCCGCCGTGGTCGATATGAAGGCCGCCGTGCAAGACGGCGCCACCAAGGTGCATGATGAGCTGACCAGCAACCTTTGCTACGATTGGGGTTTTGTCGAAGAAAACAAGCCCGCCGTCGATGCCGCCTTCGAGGCGGCGGCCCATGTGACAACGCTGGAATTGGTAAACAACCGCCTGTCACCCAACCCGATGGAGCCGCGCGTGGCCGTCGGCGATTACAACCCAGGCACCGATGAAAGCACGCTTTACACCACGTCTCAGAACCCGCACGTCATCCGGCTGTTGATGGGTGCCTTTGTGCTGGGCATACCCGAGCACAAGCTGCGCGTCGTGGCGCCCGATGTGGGCGGCGGGTTCGGCTCGAAGATCTTCCACTATGTCGAAGAGGCGTTCTGCACCTTCGCCGCCAAAGCCTGCAAGCGCCCGGTCAAATGGACCTCCACCCGGTCGGAGGCGTTTATCACCGACGCCCATGGCCGCGATCACGTGACAAAGATCGAACTGGCGCTGGATGCGGACAACAACTTCACCGGCATCCGGACAGAGACTTACGCGAATATGGGCGCCTACCTGTCCACCTTCGCGCCGTCGATCCCCACCTGGCTGCACGGCACGCTGATGGCGGGCAATTACAAGACGCCGAATATCTATGTGAATGTGAAGGCGGTCTTCACCAATACGGTGCCCGTCGACGCCTATCGCGGGGCAGGCCGCCCCGAGGCGACGTTCCAGTTGGAGCGTGTGGTGGATAAGGCCGCGCGGGAATTGGGCGTCGACCCGATTGAGTTGCGCCGTCAAAACTTCATCACCGAATTCCCCTATGCCACGCCCGTGGCGGTGGAATATGACACCGGCGATTACGAAGGCACGATGTCGAAGCTGTTGGAGATGATCGACCGTGACGGGTTTGAAGCCCGCCGCGCGAAGTCAGCCGAAAACGGGAAGCTGCGTGGTTTGGGCGTGAATTGTTATATCGAGGCCTGCGGGATCGCACCCTCGGCGCTTGTGGGGCAACTCGGTGCGCGCGCGGGGCTTTATGAAAGTGCCACGGTACGGGTAAACGCCACGGGCGGTCTTGTCGTCATGACCGGCTCGCATTCGCACGGGCAGGGGCACGAGACGTCTTTTGCCCAGGTCGTCGCCGACATGATCGGCATCGACGAAAACATGGTCGAAGTGGTCCATGGCGATACCGCCAACACACCGATGGGCATGGGCACCTATGGCTCCCGCTCCATCGCGGTGGGCGGCTCGGCCATGGTGCGCGCGACCGAGAAGATCATCGCCAAGGCCAAGAAGATCGCCGCCCATCTGATGGAGGCCGCCGAGGGCGATATCGAGCTCAAGGACGGTCAGTTCAGCGTGGCGGGGACCGACAAATCGGTGGCCTGGGGCGATGTGACCCTCGCCGCTTACGTGCCCCACAATTACCCGCTGGAAGAGATCGAACCGGGACTTGAGGAGACAGCCTTCTACGATCCGAACAATTTCACCTATCCCTCGGGCGCCTATGCCTGCGAGGTCGAGGTTGATCCCGATACCGGCAAGGTCGAGATCAAGTCCTTCGCCGCGGCGGACGATTTCGGTAATGTCATCAACCCGATGATCGTCGAAGGCCAGGTCCATGGCGGGCTGGCACAGGGGATCGGCCAGGCGCTGCTCGAGAACGTCAGCTACGACGAAAACGGGCAGCTCCTATCGGCCAGCTACATGGACTACACCATGCCACGCGCCGATGACGTGCCGAATTTCCAAGTGGATCATTCCAGCCAAACGCCGTGCACTCACAACCCGCTTGGCGTGAAAGGCTGCGGTGAGGCGGGCGCCATTGGATCGCCGCCGTCGGTGGTGAATGCGGTGATCGATGCGCTTCAACGCGCGGGCCATTCCGGTGTGACACATATCGACATGCCCCTGACGCCGTCGCGCGTCTGGGCCGCGATGCAAGGCTGATTGGGGGCAGGGCTGGGGGGATCCTCCCCCCAGACCCCCCTGGGATATTTGAAAAACAGAGAAGGGGCGCCCGCCTCTTTTGGGGAGACAGAAATGTATAACTTCGAGTTCAGCAAGCCTTCGACGATCGCCGATGCGGTTGCGGCTTTGGGGCAAGATGAGGCGCAGGCCCTGGGCGGTGGGCAGACCTTGTTGCCCACCATGAAACAGCGTCTGGCGGCGCCAAGCACCTTGGTCAGCCTGAATGGCATCTCCGAGATGCAGGGCGTGTGCACGAATGATGCAGGCGCGCTCTGTATCGGCGGGGCGACGACCCATGCGGCGGTGGCGCGCGAGGCGGCGTCGTCTTTCCCGGGCCTGGCGGCTTTGGCGGGTCGGATCGGCGATCCGGCGGTGCGCAATCGCGGCACGATCGGCGGGTCGATTGCCAATAACGATCCGTCGGCCTGTTATCCGGCGGCGGCTTTGGGTGCGGGCGCGGTGATCAAGACCAACACGCGCGAGATTGCAGCGGATGACTTTTTCCAGGGCATGTTCGAGACGGCTTTGGAGGAGGGGGAGATCATCACCGAGGTGCAATTCCCGATCCCTGAGGCCTCGAACTACCAGAAATTTGTGCAGCCGGCCTCGCGCTTTGCGCTGGTGGGTGTGTTTGTCTGCAAATTCGCCGATGGGGTCCGGGTCGCGGTGACGGGCGCCTCACAGGAAGGCGTGTTCCGCTGGTCCGAGGCCGAGGCGGCATTGGGCGCCGACTTCTCGAAGGCGGCGGTGGATGCGCTGGATGTGCCGAGCGGGGCGATGATCGCCGATCTGCACGGCACTGCGGAATATCGCGCGCATCTGGTGAAGGTGATGACCGGTCGCGCCGTGGCTGCCGCCGCGTGATATAGTTCGATAGAGTGTGATTGCGCCGGGGCCTAGGCTCCGGCGTTTTTCGTTTGAGAGGGTCCATGGCGACTGAGCGGCAAAAGATGGCGGCCGGGGAGTGGTATACGTGCCTCGATCCGGAACTGGAGCGTCTACGCGATGCGGCGCGGGCCGCGTGCCATGCCCATCGCACGCGTGTACCCGACGGCGACCTGACGCCGGAATTGGCGATGCTGTTTGCGACGACCGGCCCCAATGTGATGATCGAGGCCCCGTTTCACTGCGCCTATGGCGTGAATATCCATTTGGGGGCGCAGGTCTATCTCAACGCCAATTGCGTGATCTTGGACACGGCCTCTGTGCGGATCGGCGATGGGACAATGCTCGGCCCGGGTGTTCAGATGTTTTGTGCCGACCACCATCGCGATCCCGTCTTGCGCCGCGAAGGTCTGGAGAGGGCGCTGCCGATCGAGATTGGCGCGGATGTCTGGGTCGGCGGTGGCGCGTTGATCCTGCCGGGGGTTCAGATCGGCGACGGCGCAATCGTCGGCGCCGGTGCCGTTGTCACACGCGATGTCGCGGCCGGGGCACGGGTGGTGGGCAACCCGGCGCGCGCCCTCGGATCAGTCTAGCTCGAGCTGATCGTGATGGCGGCCCCGGTGCGGTCGCCGTCGGATTGGAGCGGCACCACGATTCCCACTTCGACGCCGATATCGAGGTCGAAGGTCATTGTCGCCCGGCCGTCAAAGCGGGTGACGGGGACAATTTCGGTCACACCTGCCTGCGTTGTGCCGCCGAGCCCCATGGAGACTTGGCCATTGAAATCCAGCCCATCGGCCTGGGCCATAGCGGCCGTTGCAAGGGTGATGGCCGCGGCCGCAAATGTCAGTTTCATAAGACTATCTCCGCATATGTCATGCGCTGAGCCTAGGTTGAGGGACTCCTCGCGTGATATGAAAGATCGCTCTGTGCGGGCTGGTCGGCGAAATTTCGCCCATGCCAATCATCGGCGGGACATCGCCTGCATTCCATCGCTGCAAGCGGCCAGTTTTGGCGCTTCGGCGACCAAAAACGGACATCGCCTCGGGTATCGTCGATGGCGCGAACGCACAGACCAAACCCGCTCTGCAACGGGCGCTTGGACCAACTCCAAATCATGTCTGAATGCGCCCCAACGGCGTGTGATCCCAAGACTGGTCGCGCGCCCTTGGCGTCCAGCAACATGTGGCAAAGGGGTAAGGCCGGCTGAACCGCGCCGGCCCCAGAGGCGTTACTTCGTCGGATTGATCATCATGACCATCTGACGGCCTTCCATCTTGGGCATCGATTCAATCTTACCGATCCCTTCGATCCGGTCGGCAACCTTTTCCAGCAGCTCGCGCCCCAGGTTCTGGTGGGCCATCTCACGACCGCGGAACCGCAGCGTCACCTTGACCTTGTCGCCCTTTTCCAAGAAGCGCAGCGCGTCATTCACCTTACGATCAAAGTCGTGATCGTCGGTGCCCGGACGCATCTTCACCTCTTTGATGTCGATGGTCTTCTGCTTTTTACGGGCCTCGGATTCGCGCTTTTGCTGTTCATATTTGAACTTGCCGAAATCCATGATCTTGCAGACCGGCGGATCCGCATTGGGCGAGATCTCCACCAGATCAAGCTCGACATCGGCGGCCAGATCCATGGCGCGTTCCGGGGTCACCACGCCAAGGTTTTCGCCCTCCGCGCCGATCAGACGGATTTCATGGGCGCGGATACGGTCGTTTACGCGCGGGCCGGTCTCACGTTGCGGCGGCGCGTTATGGGGTCTGCGGGCTATGGCACTTGTCCTTCTATTGCCAAAAATCCAAGGTCTCTAAGGTATCCTTTGCGGCCCGTTTCTTCAAGGCGGATATCTGCCCAAGGCGCGCCTTACGGGGAAAGCGCGCCGGGATGCATCATTGCGTGCTTGCGGGGCGCGGGGTAGAGCCACGCTATATTACACATGACCATCATGGGGGTTCTGAACATGAGCCGAGCGTTAATCATCATTGTGATCCTCGCCGCACTTGGTGTGGGGGGCTATTTCCTGACCCAGGCCGATGCGCCAAGCGTTGAAGAGACGACCGAGGCTGCCACCGGTGCAGCGGAGGACGCCGCCGAGACCGCGGAAGAGGCGGCCAGCGACGCCGCAGAAACAACCGAAGCCGCCGCGGAAGATGCGGTGGATGCGGCGGGTGACGCCGTGGAAGAGGCGACCGAGGCCGCCGAGGGGGTTGCCGAAGAGGTGACAAACACGGTTGGCGGACTGCTCGACGATGCGGCCGAAGCCGTAGAGGGCGCCGTGGAAGAAGTGACCGGTACCGCGGGTGAGGCGGCCGATGCCGCCGCAGAGACAGCCGGTGAAGCTGCCGATGCTGCGACCGAAGCCGCAGATGAGGCCACGGATGCTGCCGCCGGTGCCGCGGATGCTGCCGCCGATGCCGCAGATGACGCCACGGATGCCGCAGCCGCCGCTGCGGATGAGGCCGTGGAAACCACCGAAGCCGCAGAAGGCGCAGCCGATGCGACGACCGACGCCGCTGCCGAGGTGACCGAAGGGGCTGCCGACGCAGCTGAGACCAGTGCTGCGGACACGGCAACCGAAGGCGCCGCCGGGGTAAGCGATGTTGTCACCGAGGGCGCCGACGCCGCCGGTGGTGTGGCCACCGATGCGGATCTGTCCGAGCTGTTCACGGCTGAGGGCTTTGACTATGACCGTGCCGTCGATGCGTTGGAGGCCTCCGACCTGTCGCTGCCGGTGCGCACGGCGGTGCAAACCGCCCTGGAAGGCGCGCGTGACAATCCCGAATTGCTCGACGCCGCGCTGGAACAGGCCCGCACGGCGCTCGGCCTCGAATAAGCCAGCCTTATCCGTTAACGCGAAAGCCCCCGACGCAAGATCGGGGGCTTTTTTATATTTGTCAGTGTGTTGCGGGGTGACGTTAAACGATTAACTCCTCGTTAAACGCACAAACTCCATTGATTCTTAGTCAAGAAATGCCTTCTCGACCACGTAATGGGCAGGCTTGGAATTGGCACCTTCTTCCAGCCCATATTCCTCAAGCATATCCTTCAGCTCCAGGTTGAAGGCGAGGTTTCCGCAGATCATCGCGCGGTCGGTCTCCGGGGTCAGCGGCGGCACATCCAGATCCTCAAACGCCGTGCCGGACCGCATCAGATCGGTGATCCGGCCCATCTTCGGGCTCTCTTCGCGGGTCGTGGTGGGGTAGTATTTGATTTTCTTCCAAAAACCCTCACCGATGACTTCATTCAGCAATTCGTCATGCTGCAACGCCTCGATCAGATCGCGGCCATAGGTCAATTCGCCAACTTCGCGGCAGGTATGGGTGATGATGATCTCGTCGTAATCCTCATAGGTCTGCGGTTCGCGCAGTAGGCTGGCGAAGGGCGCAAACCCGGTGCCGGTGGCGAAAAACCACAGTCGTTTGCCCGGCAGCAGCGCGTCATGCACCAGCGTGCCGACGGGTTTGGGGCGCAGGATGATTTGCTCGCCCGGTTGAATATGCTGCAACCGGCTGGTCAGCGGGCCGTCGGGCACTTTGATCGAGTAGAATTCCAGCTCTTCATCCCAAGAGGGCGAGGCGATGGAATAGGCGCGCAGCAGCGGTTTCTGCTTGCCCGTCTTCGGGTCCGGATCGCCCAGCAGCCCGATCATCACAAATTCACCCGACCGAAACCTCAGGCTCGCAGGCCGGGTGCAGCGGAAGCTGAACAGACGGTCGGTGTAGTGGGTCACATCGGTGACGGTTTGGGCGTCGGGCAGCGTCGGGGTCGCCTTGACGGCGGCGGCTTGAATATCGGTCACGGGTGTTTGCTCGGTCATCTCATCTGTCAGGCGCGATTTACGCCCTCTCCTTAGACATACGCATTGATCTGGGTCAGGGAAAGGCCCGCCGATCCGGGCGGGCTTTCATCAGAAATTCTGATGATTCATTTGTTTCATCGATTTTATTGATAGTAGTGGTTCAGGCCCGCAGACGGCTTTGATAATCATGAGCCTGCCAATTCGCCCGCGCCAGCCATTGCTCCTCGGGCTGGCGGGTGGCCAGCGCGCCGTCGATCTCGACCTCATCGAACCCCGCGCGGCGCGCCATCGCGTATTGATCGGCCAGCACATGGCCTGCCGCGCGCAAGCGCCCGGCATATCCCATCTGCCGCAGGCGTCGGCCCAGGGTAAATCCACGCCCATCGGCAAAGCTGGGGAACGCCACGCGGATGAAGGCCAATTGATCCAGATGCGCCGCCAAAACGGCCACATCGTCATCTGGGGCGACATCCACGGCGGTTGCATTTGCCGGAACGCCTTCGGCGAGCGGCGTCGCTTGGCCATTCCAATCCTCGGGCGCGAACCCACTATCCGTCACAATCGTCACATCAGACATCGTTGCTATCCTTTAGGAGGCCTTGCGGAACGGGCCGCGGACCATTTTTCCATCGACAAAATGAATGCCGCATTCGTCCTTGTCCTGCCCGCGCCAGCGTCCGGCGCGCGGATCTTCATCGTCACCGGCAGGCGTTGTGCAAGGTTGGCAGCCGATGGAGGGGAAGCCTTGGGCCACCATCGGGTGCCGTGGCAATTGGTGCCGCGCGATATAGTCGGTGACCATCGGTTGGGTCCAATTCGCCAATGGGTTGATCTTGATATGCCGCCCGTTTTTCTCAAACAAAGGCAGGGACTTGCGCGCGCCGCCATGGATCTTTTTGCGGCCCGTGATCCAGCCGCCGAAGTCGTGCAGCGCACGTTCCAGCGGTTCGGTCTTGCGCAGGGCGCAGCAGGCATCTGGGTCGAAATGGTGCAAAGTGCCGTCAACGTCACGCTCCAGCAGGACCGCGCGCGTCGGTTTGATGATCCGAATATCGGTCAGCCCCAGATGTTCGGCCACCTCACGCTGATAGGTCAGCGTCGCGGCAAACAACATCTCGGTATCGATAAACAGGACCGGCGTCGCGCGGTCGATCTGACTGATCATATGCAACAGCACGACGCTGTCGGCGCCGAAGCTGCTGACCATCGCCACGGGTCCAATCGATTGATCGTCCAAGGCATGGCGCAGCAGCGTTGGCGCATCGCTTTTGCGGTGGAGCAGCGTGCGGCGTTCGGCGAGTTCCTTAAGCGGCATCGGCTTTCACCTCGGGGTAGAGGGCGGCCTTAAACGGCGCGGCGCCCAGGCGTTTGTAGGTGTCGAGGAAGGTCTCAGACGCATCTTCGCGCACATCCAGATAGGCGCGGACAATGCGCTCGATTGCGTCGGTCACCTCATCATAGGCAAAGCCTGGCCCGGCGCGTTCGCCCACCACGGCGTATGGCCCGCCATCGCCGCCCAGGGTGATCTGATAATTCTCCACCCCCGCGCGGTCGAGGCCCAGGATGCCGATATGGCCGACATGGTGGTGCCCGCAGGCATTGATGCAGCCCGAGATCTTGATCTTCAGGGGGCCGACCTCGTGTTCCAGCTTAAGCTCTTCAAATCGCGTGGCAATTTCCTGCGCCACGGGGATCGAGCGGGCTGTGGCCAGCGCGCAGTAATCCATGCCGGGGCAGGCGATGATATCCGAGATCAGACCGATATTCGCTGTGGCCAGCCCAGCCTCGGCCAGTGCGTCATAGACCGCGTGTAGGTGGCGCTTGGGCAGATGCGGTAGGATCACGTTCTGCTCGTGGCTGATGCGCAATTCGTCATGGGCATAGGTCTGGGCCAGGTCGGCCAGCACGCGCATCTGGTCGCTCGACGCATCGCCGGGGGTTTTGCCGTGGGCTTTCAGCGAGACGGTCAGGATCGTGTAATCGGCATGGCGATGGGCCGCGGTGTTGGTGTCCACGAAGCTGCGGAAGATCGGGTCATCGGCGTAGTGGGCGCTGTAGTCGCCCTGGCCGGACGCGAAATCCGGTGCCGCGAAATTGGCCTGGATCTTTTGCAACAAGGCCATGTCGGCGCCGTTGAAGGCAGCTTTGCGGGGGGCGAATTCTGCGTCAACCAGGCGGCGGATTTCATCGATGCCATTCTCATGGACGGTGATCTTGATCCGCGCTTTGTATTTATTGTCCCGCCGTCCCAACAGGTTATAGACCGCCACGATCGCCTCCAGATAAGGCAGCAGATCGTCCAGCGCGACGAACTCGGCGAGCACCTTGCCGATCATCGGCGTGCGCCCGA
Source organism: Gymnodinialimonas mytili (assembly GCF_037544085.1). NCBI lineage: Bacteria > Pseudomonadati > Pseudomonadota > Alphaproteobacteria > Rhodobacterales > Paracoccaceae > Gymnodinialimonas > Gymnodinialimonas mytili. The sequence goes on along the minus strand of NZ_JBBIFW010000001.1, from coordinate 90,820 downwards.
GGCCACCGCCGACCAGGACCGTCGCGCCGAGGATGCCGTCGCGCTCGGTCAATCGAAGGCCGATATCGTGGGCCGCTGTGACCGCGCGGTCCTGGTCGGACCCGGTCACGGCGACCTTGAATTTGCGTGGCAGGAACTGGAATTCCGGGTGATCGGTGGACCATTGACGGATCAGTTCGGCCACGGGGCGGGGATCGCCGACCTCCTCGGCGGCGGCGCCCGCGAAATGGTCCGCGGTCACATTACGGATCGTGTTGCCCGAAGTCTGGATCGCATGCATCCCAACCTCTGCCAGCGCATCCAGCATATCGGGCACGTCTTTCAGCTTTGGCCAATTGTATTGGATGTTCTGGCGCGTGGTGAAATGGCCATAGCCCTTGTCCCAGCGGTCGGCGATCATGGCCAACTGGCGCATCTGGGCACTGTTCAGCGTGCCATAGGGGATCGCCACGCGCAGCATATAGGCGTGGAGCTGCAGGTAGAGCCCGTTCATCAGCCGCAGCGGCTTGAACTCATCCTCGGTCAACGACCCGTCGATGCGGCGTTCGACTTGCGCGCGGAACTGCGCGTTGCGCTCGGCGAGGAAGTCGCGGTCAAAACTGGTATAGGCGTACATTTTGCTTGCTCCTGTCGGGCTGGGCGGCATCGATTTTCGCGCGAAAAGCGGGACGAATTTTTCCTTCAAAAATTCGGGCGCGTCGCTCAGGCCTCTTGCTTGCCGTGGGCGTAGTTGGATGGGCCGCGGGTGCGGAAGGCTTCGCGGAAATGGATCGGTTCGGGGCCGTGCTCGCCGGGTTTGGCGTCTGCCAGATAGGGGCCGACCACCTCATGGGCTTGGGCCTGCGCCTCGAGCAGGCGCAGATCGGCGGTGGCCTGATCTTCGATCAGATCGGCCTCATGGTGGTGGCGGGTCCAATCGCCCTGATGGGTCAGGTAGACCACGTCGCCTTCCAGCAGCGCGTTGGCGGTGACGACCTTCGGCGTGAACGCCCGTGTTTTGGGGGACGGCATCAGGCGAGCTCCTCTTGCAATTGGGGCAGGGTCGGGTCGCGCCGAAGGCGCGCAAGCTCGTGGCTGGCGGCGCGCGGGGCGAGGCCGAACATCAGGATCACAGGCCCGTCCGGCGCGGCGTCCTGGAGCGCCTGGGGCAGGGTGGCCAATGTCGCCGCGATCACCCGCGTATCGGCGCGCGAGGCGTTCTCAACCGCTGTGACAGGCGTGTCCGGGGCGGCGCCATGCATCATCAGGCGGCCTTGCAGGAACCGGGCCCCGCGCGCGCCCATATAGATCGCCGCCACTTGGCCCGGTTGCGCCAGGCCGCGCCAATCCTGCTCGGCGAAGCCCTTCACGTCGTGGCCGGTCAGGAACCGCATCGCGCCGTTGCGGCCGCGTTTGGTTAAGCTTTGGCCAATCTGGGCGCTGGCCGCGCTGGCCGCGGTGATGCCGGGCACGATGGCCCAATCCACGCCCGCGGCGTCAAGAGCGTCGATCTCTTCATCCAGGCGCCCATAGATGCCGGGATCGCCCGATTTCAAGCGCACGATATGAGCGCCCGCTTGGGCGTGTTCGACCATCAGCGCGCAGATATCTTCTTGCTTGGTCGAGGGGCCGAAGCCTTTTTTTCCGACATCGATCAGGGTTGCTTCGCGGCGGGCCAGTTCCAGAATTTCGGGGCTGACCAGGCGGTCGTGGATCACCACATCGGCCTTGTCCAAAAGATTGCGGGCCTTGAGCGTCAGCAGTTCTGGATCACCAGGACCGGCGCCGACCAGATCGACACGGCCTGTCGTGGGCGCGCTGTGCAGATGGTCGATCAGCAAATCGCCAAGAGCCAGTTCAGCGCCGGTTTCACCTTCTTTTGCAAGGGCTTCCGGGCCTTTGTTGAAGTAGTACTCCGACCAGAAATCGCGCCGTTTGCGGCCCATGGGCAGGGCGTTGGCGGCGGCGCGGAAGCCTTGGCCGATCCGCGCGAGCAATCCCAGAGAGCTGGGCAATCGTGCTTCGAGATCCGCCTTGATCTTGCGCGCCAGAACCGGCGCCGCGCCTTCGGTGCCGATGGCGACGGTCACGGGATCGCGGTCGACGATGGCGGGGGTGATGAAGGCAGACCCGTCGAGATTATCGACGATATTGACCAGCGCGCCATCGGCATGGGCGAGGGTGGCGATGCGGGCATCTTCGGCGTCGTCTTCGGTCGCCGCATAGGCCAGCGCCGCGCAGAGCGCATCGCCCGGGGCAAAGGCCCGTTCGACCAAGCGCAGCTTACCGGCGGCGGCCCAATCCACGATTTCAGGGGCGGCATCTTCGGCAAAGACCGTCACGCGCGCCTCGGATTTCAGGATCAGCCGCAGTTTGGCCAGCGCAGCCTCGCCACCACCGGCCAGCACAACGCGGCGTCCGCGCAGATCGAGGAAGATTGGAAAATGACGCATAGGTCAGAACCTCAGAAGCATTTCTCCCCATGAGAATAGAATTTTTTCCTGCAAATTGGCAGATCGCGCTTGCTGAAAGGGACGCTTGTTCTGTATTGGGCTGAGGCAAGAACCTCTGTTCGCCAATCCTGAAGAGATCCGAATGTCTGTCCAAATCGACCCGCTCGACCGGAAAATCCTCATCGCGTTGCAACAGGATGCAAGCCGATCCCTGGAGGATATCGCGCGCGAAGTGGGCTCGTCCAAGACCCCGGTCTGGAGCCGGATTCGCAAGATGCGGGAGGCCGGGATTATTGGCCAGCAGACGGTTCTGCTGGATGCGGAAGCTTTGGGGCTAGAGGCTTGTTTTTTTGTGCTTATCCGCACCTCGGAACATGAGGCGGAGTGGCAGAACACGTTCCTGAAAACCCTGCGCGAGCGTCCCGAAGTGATGGAGGCGCACCGGCTTGCGGGCGATATCGATTATATCCTGAAAGTGCGTGTCGCCAATGCGCGGGCCTATGACGAATTCTATCAGGCCCTGATCTCAGAAGTGCGGATCTACAATGTCACCGCACTTCTGAGCATGGAAGAGATCAAATCCACACCGCTTCTGCCGCTCGACAGCGTGCGCTAGACCCCGAACGCCCGCCCGCTAGGCGGGTTCCGCCTGCGCGACCTCGGTCAGTTGGGTGGTGATCTTCGCACCGGCCTCCAACGACCGGTGGACGGGACATTTATCGGCAATCTCCAGCAGGCGATTGCGCTGATCCGCGTCCAGCGGACCCTCCAACGTGATCGACCGGGTGAAATGATCCAACGGTCCGATATCGATCCCGGCATCCTGGGCATGCACCCGATTATGGGTGACATCGACCGAGACATGGGTCAGCGGCCATTTCTTGCGCCGCGCATACATGCGGATCGTCATCGAGGTGCAGGCGCCCAGGCCCGCGGCCAGGAATTGATAGGGGGTCAGCCCGCGATCCGTGCCGCCATAGCTGAGCGGTTCGTCGGCGGCGACATGGTGCTTTGGCCCGGCCATGACATCCTGCAAAAACCCGTCGGGATCAGCCTCGGACACACGGGTCACACCTTCGGGCGCGCCGATGGGTGGGGCCGGGGGCGACAGATCCAGATAACGCGCAACCCAGGAGGCGATGACATCGGCGGCATATTCCGCATCTTCCGCCCGGCTGACCAGATGGTCGGCCTTGTCGAGGGTCACAAAGCTTTTGGGATGTTTGGCCGCGACGAAGATTTGTGTCGCGTTTTCAATGCCCACCACAGCGTCGCGGGGCGCATGCAGAACCAGAAGCGCCTTGTTCAGGCTGGCGATATCCGCAGCCAGGTTCTCGGCGCGCACATCTTCGACAAAGCCCTGGCCGATGCGCACCGGGCGTCCGCCCAGATTGACCTCACCCACGCCTTCGGCGGCAATTGTGTCGAGCGCATTGCCGAAATTGTGGATGACATGTTCGGGATCAAACGGCGCCCCGAGCGTCACAACCGCCTTGGCCGAGCCGATTTGCTCTGCGGCACGCAGAACCGCGGCGCCGCCAAGGGAATGGCCGATCAGCAGGCTGGGGGCCATCCCCCGTTCAGACAGGGTCTGCGCCGCCGAGACCAGATCGGCGACATTGGAGGTGAACGAGGTATTCTCGAACTCGCCGCCGGAATGGCCCAAGCCCGTGAAGTCAAACCGCAAAACGGCGATCCCCTGGGCGGCCAGACGCGCTGCGATCCGGCGTGAGGCGGCGATATCTTTGCCGCAGGTGAAGCAATGGGCCATCAGGGCCGTGGCCAGATGGGGGCCTTCGGGCATGTCGAGGCGGGCGGCGAGGGCATCCCCGGAATGGCCGGGAAAGGTAAAGCGTGTAGTGGGCATGGTCTTTGTCCTTTGGTCGGGATCAGCATGTGGGACAACGCCCCGGCCGCGCAAGTTTTGTGACCTTGTCATCACGGGGGCGTGCACATAGGTGCGATGCCGTGATGACTTTGCGGGGTCGGCGGTGCGTGTATTGAGAGCCTTGGTGCGCCTATGCGCTGCCGTTGGACTTTTCGTGTTGTTGGCCAGCTATTTGGGCGGCCTGCACCCTGCGGGCGATTCGCTGGCGGTCTTCAGATTATGGATCGCCGGTGGTGTGTTGGGTCTTGGGGTGCTGCTTCTTGCACTGCGCCTGAGGCGGTTCGGCTGGGGCGCGATCCTATGTGCCGCTATCGCCGCGGTGCCGATCCTGGCCATGGGCGTCGAGCCGCAGGCGGCGCAGGCCGCAGCACCCTCTGTCGCTGTCTATACCAAGAACACGCTCGGGGGCCGGGGCGACAATGCTGCGATCCTGGCCGATATCCGGGCAAGCGGCGCCGATATCGTTCTGTTGCAGGAATTGAGCGCGACGCGCGGGGGCTTTCTTGCGGGGTTGCGCGCCACCCATCCCTATCAGCACGAATGCCGGTTCTCTGATTGGTCGGGAATGGCCGTGCTGTCGCGATGGCCGCTATCCGCGCCCTATTGCTCGCCGCATCGGTCCTTTGCAGCCGCCCTTGTGGAAGCGCCGGGCGGGACGTTCTGGGCGGTCTCGACCCATCTGGTCTGGCCCTATCCCCATGGCCAGGCGGCGGTTCTGGATCAGGCGATGCCCTTTCTGGAGCAGATCGAAGGGCGCACGGTCGTTGCCGGAGATTTCAACATGGTGCCCTGGGGGCATTCGGTGCGCCGGATTGCGCGGGCGACGGGGACGGACCGCATCGGCGCGCTTTATGAGACGCTGAGCGTGCGGGGCGTGCCGTTAAGCATCGATCATGTCTTCACCGATGGGACCGGAACAGTGGTCCGCCGCCCGCGATTTGGGTCGGACCATTACGGTCTGCTGGCCCGGATTCATTGGGAGGACGCCCCGGCGCGTTGACAGATCGGCGCGGCCGGGGCTGATGTGAGGCGACGACTTCCAAGGGCTGAGGCGCCGTTTTGCGATATGAGTGATATTCTGCAGACCCATCTGCCGAGCGCGCCCTGGATGGCGGAGGCGACGCGGCGTCTGCCGGGGATACAGCCGCTTGTGGCTGGGGAGTGGTTGGCGCGGGATGAGGCCTTTGCCGGGCAGATGGCCCTGCGCGACCGGCTGGTGGCCGAACGGCGCGGCGGCGTGATTGCGGCTGTGCCGGGATCGGAGCGGGCCGTGGCGGAGCTTTATGACGTGGTATTGTCCTGTCTGTCCGGGCGCGACGGATATGCGTGGGGCGAGAGCGCGTGTCAGCGGCCCGACGGGGTGAGTGTGGAGTTGGATCCGGGCGATGCTTTGGGCACGCTGGCGCGTCTGGTGCAGCAGGATCTGTGCCTGTTGGAGAAGCCCACCGGCGCTGAGGAGCATGTGTTGGTGGCGGCGGCCCTGTGTTTTCCGGCCAGTTGGACGCTCGCCGAAAAGATCGGGCGGCCCTTGTCTGAGATTCATGACCCGGTCGCGCCCTATGATGCGGGCATGGCGCACCGCGTCCAGCGGTTGTTTGACAATCTACGGGTGGAACAGCCGCTCTGGCGGCAAAACGCATTGGTCTATGCGGATCCGGCCTTGTATCAGCCGCGCAGGGTCGCGGCGCCACGATCGGAGGGCGGGGGCGGCTATTTGCGGTCTGAGAAGCAGGTGTTGTGGCGCCTGCCGGAAAGCCGGGCGGTGGTGTTTTCGATCCACACCTATGTGGTGGCTTTGCACGATCTGACCGCGGATCAGCGCGCCGGGTTGGCTGAGATCGCGTCGGTTGGTTAGCGGTGCGGCTGCGCCGCGCGCGATGCCGGGCGCATTCGGCGCGTTGGGGGCGCTGCCCCGTCGCGTGCCGCGACTCCCCGGGGTATTTGGGGCCATTGGAAGATCAGGGTTTGAAGTGTTTGGAGAGTTTGAGGCCCTGGCCCTGGTAGTTTGACGCGATGTCCGCGCCATAGAGCGTCTGGGGTGTGTCGGCCATGGATTCGTAGACCAGTCGGCCGACGGTTTGGCCGTGTTCGAGGACAAAGGGCGCCTCGTGGCAGCGGACTTCGAGGACGCCGCGCGCGGGGATGCCATGGCCGAAGCCGGGATCGAAGAAGCCCGCATAATGGACCCGAAACTCGCCCACCATCGCGAGGTAGGGCGCCATTTCCGCGGCGCAATCGGGGGGGATCGTCACGGCCTCGCGGCTGACAAGGATGTAAAAGGCGCCGGGATCGAGGATGATCTGGCCATTGGTGCTGTGGAGCTGTTCCCAATACGCGCCGGTCGGGTGCGTGCCGATCTGGGTCAGGTCGATCACACCGGTATGGGGTTTGGCGCGGTAGCCCACCAGGGTGCCGTCGCTTGGCGCGAGGTCGACGGAAAAGCCGAGGCCGTCATCGATCAGAGGCGGTTGATCGACCAGGGGCGTGCGCGCGTGGCGGGTGCGCAATTCGTCGTCGGTGAGCGTGGCCTGGCCGCGGCGAAAGCGGATCTGGTTGAGGCGCAGGCCCGGTGCGACCTTGACCGAGAAGGAGCGGGGGCAGATCTCCGCATAAAGTGGGCCGGTGTAACCCGCTGGGATCCGGTCGAATTCGACGCCGCCATCGGCGATGACCCGGGTCAGGCAATCGACGCGCCCGGTGGAGCTTTTGGCGTTGCAGATGGCGGTCACGTCATGGGGCAGGGCCAGCGCCTCCATCAGCGGAACGACATAGACACAGCCTTTTTCCAGCACCGCGCCCTGGGTCAGATCCATCTCATGCATGGTGAATTCAGACAGGCGGTCGGAGACGCTGCGCCCATCACCGGCCAGGAACGACGCGCGCACACGGTAGGCGCGGTGGCCCAGGCGCAGATCCAGGCTGGCGGGTTGGATTTGGTCGGCGGGCACCGGGGGCGTCGCCGCAATCGCGCCGGTCTCGATCATGGCGGCGATGGCGTGATCGGGCAAAACGCCTTGGGCGGTCTCAGGCATGTCTTGGATCCTCTGCATCACGCGGGCGGCATGGCCTGGGACCAAAGCCGCTTCGCGCCCCAAGGGCAAGACCCAGCGGTGCAAAAGTGGCGGTAGAGCGGTGAAATGGTCGGGCTAGCAGGACTCGAACCTGCGACCTTCCGTCCCCCAGACGGACGCGCTACCAGGCTGCGCCATAGCCCGACATCCTGCCCTTCTAACCATTTTGCGGGGCGGTGCAAGGGGCGGTTTACCGATGCGTTTGGCCGCGGGTCATGCGCGCGCCGAGCATGCGCAATGCGCCGATTTGGGCGGTCAACTGATCGGGCGGCAGGCGGGTGGGATCGGTGGCCAATTGCGCCAGCTTGGCCAATGCGGCGCTGCTGGATTGGGGCACTGCGGCGGCGGGTGGGTCGAGCGGCAGGGCCGGTTGCGGATCCGCGGCTTGCGGGGCAGATGGGGCGAGTGTTTCGGGCGCAGCCTGTGGGGGTGGCGCGGACGCGGTTGAGGCCGGTGCCGGTTCGGGATCGGGTTCCGGCTGAGGCTCAGGCTGGGTATCCGGCGCCTGGCTGTCCGGTGCGCGTGCAGGAGTCATCGCTGGCGTCGCATCGGATGGCTCGGATGGCGGCGTTGGGGGAGTGGCCGAGGTCTCGGGCGACGTCGTCTGCGGTGCCTCGGTTTTCGGGCGATCTGAGGCGGGCGACACCTGTGGCGTGGCGGGCGCGGCCTCAACCGCTTCATCCGGTTCAGCGGCGGGCTTCAGATCGACCACCTCGGCGCCATCGGCGGCGGCCTGGGCATCTTCGCCCAGAATGCCGTCGATGGGCGGGGACAGCGCCATGACTGCATCAACTCCCTCATCGGAGATCATCTTTTGCACACCGCGAATGGTCAGACCGCGATCATGCAGCAGCACCTTGATGCCGCCGACCAATTCCATATCGACGGGACGGTAATAGCGACGCCCGCCCGCCCGTTTCACCGGTTTGATCTGCGAAAACTTCGATTCCCAGAAGCGCAGCACATGGGCCGCCACGTCGAGCCAATCGGCGACCTCGCGGATCGTGCGGAACGCCTGCGCGGATTTTGCCATAACTCGGGTCCTCTGCTCGCGTCGTCAAACGACGTCTTGTCGGTGCGCCCCGTCGGTCTTTTGTCTTGCGGTCCGCCCGTCTGGCGGGGCGGATCCGGATCGTCTGGGGTCGGATCAGGAACGGTTGCCCTCCGCCACCCGGTCCTTCATCAGATGGGACGGGCGGAATGTTAAGACCCGGCGTGGGCTGATCGGCACCTCTTCGCCGGTTTTGGGATTGCGGCCCACCCGCGCGGTCTTGGACCGGACAGAGAATGTGCCGAAAGACGAGATTTTGACCTGCTCCCCCTCCACCAGGGCATCGGACATCATCTCAAGCACACGCTCGACCAATTGCGCACTTTCATTGCGCGATAGGCCCACTTCGCGGAACACCGCCTCGCTCAGATCCATGCGCGTGAGTGTTTTTGCGGTCATTATGGCCTCCCCAAATTTCTACCGCAGGATGTGTTAGAAGGATTAATGTGTCAATCCAAAGCGTTGCGCGCCGGGCTTCCGATGTCGCTTGAACGGCACAAACGCGGTCTCGCGCTACCAGCGCAGGATCACCGCGCCCCAGGCCAGACCGCCGCCGATCGCCTCGGTCACCAATAGATCGCCGCGGGTGATCCGGCCATCGGCCACACCCACCGACATGGCCAGCGGGATCGACGCCGCGGAGGTGTTGCCGTGATCCTGGACCGTGACGATCACCTTCTCCATCGGCAAGCCGAACTTTTTGACGGTGCCTGTGATGATCCGAATATTGGCCTGATGGGGCACAACCCAATCGACATCCTCGACCCCGACGCCCGCCTTTTCCAAGGCCGTTTCCGCGGTTTTCGTCAGCTTTTCAACGGCATGGCGGAACACTTCGCGGCCCTGCATCTTGAGCACACCGGTCGATTGCGTGGCCGACACCCCGCCATCGACATAAAGCAGATCGCGATGGGTGCCGTCCGAATGCAGATCGGTGGCCAGGATACCGCGATCCTCGGGGGTTCCGGCGCTGTCCTGCCCTTCGAGGATCAGCGCACCGGCGCCGTCGCCGAACAGCACGCAGGTGGTGCGGTCGGTCCAATCCATGATCCGGCTGAACGTCTCGGCCCCGATCACCAGAACACGCCGGGCCTGACCGGCGATGATCAGCGCATTGGCATTGCTGAGCGCGTACACGAATCCCGCGCAGACGGCCTGCACGTCGAAGGCAAAGCCGCCGCCCATGCCCAAACCGGCCTGGACCATCGTCGCCACGGAGGGGAAGGTCAGATCGGGGGTCGAGGTCGCGACGATCACGGCATCGATGTCGTCCGGGGTGAGCCCGGCTTGATCCAGCGCGGCGCGTGCCGCTGCGATGGCCATCTGGCTGGTTGTCTCATCCTCGGCCGCGAAATGGCGTCGTTCGATGCCCGACCGGGCGCGGATCCATTCGTCGGACGTGTCCAGCCCCTCCATCGCCTCGAACTCGGCGTTGGGCACAACGCGCTGGGGCAGATAATGGCCGATGCCGACAGGAACCGCACGGAGCGTCATGGTTGCGGGTCCTTCGTATGGATCACATTGGAGGCGGTTTCCTCGGCCTGCGCAATGCGCGCGGCCAGCCGCTGGTTGAAGCCCGACGTCGCCAGGCGCGCGGCCAGTTTGATCGCCGCCGACACGCCGGTGGGATCGGCGGAACCGTGGGATTTCACCACCGTGCCGTTCAGGCCCAGGAACACACCGCCATTCACGCGGCGCGGGTCGATGCGTTTCGACAGGCGGCGCAGGGACGTATAGGCGAGCAGAGCCGCGATGCGCGAGAACGGGGTCTTGCGAAATGCCTGGCCCAGCAATTCGCGGATCAAACGCGCGGTGCCTTCACCCGTCTTCAGGGCGACATTGCCGGTAAAGCCATCGGTCACGATCACATCGACGCGGTCCGAGGGCAGGTCGGAGCCCTCGACAAAGCCCACAAATTCCAGATCGGCAGGGCCCGCCACGCGCTCGATCAGATCGGCGGCCATCTTCAGCTCGGCACGACCCTTATGCTCTTCTGTGCCGACATTCAGCAAACCGATGCGCGGACGCTCCAGATCCAGCCCGTTGCGGGCATAGCTGGCGCCCATCAGCGCATATTGCAGAAGATCTTCGGCATCGGCGCGGATATCGGCGCCCACATCCAGCATCACGCTGAAGCCCGACGCGTTGCGCGAGGGCCAAAGGCAGGCGATGGCGGGGCGGTTCACGCCGGGGATCTTGCGCAGGCGGATCATGCTGAGCGCCATCAGGGCGCCGGTATTGCCGCAAGACACCGCGACCGTTGCATCGCCGGAGCGCACGGCTTCAATCGCGGACCACATCGAGGTGCCCTTGCCGTTGCGCATCACGTGGGAAGGTTTGGCATCCATAGTCACCACACCCTCGGCATGGCGGATTTCGCATTTCTCGGTCAGGCCACGCTTGCGGGCGATCAGACGCTCAAGCTCTGGCTTGTCGCCATGGATGATGAACCGCAGATCACCATTTTTGGAGGCGGATTTGGCGATACCCGCAACAACGGCAGAGGGGCCCAGATCGCCCCCCATCGCATCGACGGAAACCACGGTGCCTTCGACCGTCTTTCCCGTCAACGCTGCACCGTCATTCATGTAATCAAGCCCGCCCCAACCGACGGCAACCCTTAGGCCGCGTCTTCGTCGAGGTCGATCTCGTCGGCCTGTGCGATGATCTCGCGGTCGTTATACGTGCCGCAGGACGGGCACACATGATGGGGCCGCTTCAGCTCGCCACAGGACGGGCATTCATTTGGATTTGCCCCTTCAAGGGCATCGTGGGCGCGACGCATGTTGCGCTTGGAGCGGGTCACGCGATTCTGTGGGACAGCCATGTCTCAACCTCGGGTCAGGGAACGCGGGAGGCACGTTGCCCGCCCCGTCCGGTAAATTCTTGTCTCGATATGTCCGGCAAAGATCCGGCCATTCCCCTTTAAGATGAACGCGTTGGATAAGCCGCTGCATCCCAGATGCACCGCGGCCCGGACGCGCAATCTTCCGGGGGCGAATGAGGCCGGGAACATACTCCGATTCCACGCCTATGCAAGCCCTTTTCCGGTGCCATTCCCCGGCCCGCATCAATCGTCGTTTTCGGGCTCGTCGGATCGACCGGAGGACAGCTTGTCGCGCAGCGCGGCAAGCCCGGCAAGCGGTTTGGCATCTTCGTCGCGCATCGGCGTGACACCCGGGGCGGCGTAGATCGCTTCACCCAATTCCACACCCTCGGCGCGTGGAAAATCGGGCAGGGCCAGCGACAAAGCCTCGATCAGCAGGGCGGTCAGATCCAGTTTGTCGGGCAAGGGTTCGGTCGTGTCATCCTCGGGCATCTCCATCTCGTCGCCGCTAGGGGCGGGCATCTCGGCCAGATAGTGCCGTGTGACATCGGTATCGATGCGGGTGGTCACCGGTGCCAGCGTGACACCGCAAGGTTGCACCGCGGTGGCGCCCAGGCTCGCGTTCAAGGCCCAATCCTGCTTGCCGATGGGCCGTAGATTGCCCGTCAGCCGCACCTTGCGCAGCGTTGTCGCGCCCAGATCCTGGGCGATCTGCGCCATCTCCTCGGGTGTCGGCACCAGCTCGAACGGGGTGTCTGCGGCCCGGTTCAGCCGCGACAGGGAGAGAACGGATGAGGCCATCACAAGCTCCTGATCATGTGTCATGGACGCCCTCGCTTGCCCAAAGCGCGCCCCTAAGTTAAGGCACTAGGCAGCTTCCCGGCGCCGTGCAAGCGGTTCTGCGGGGGCAAACAGATCCAGACCCGGCCATCACAGCAGAGAAGTCTCCATGCGTCTTGTGTTCCTTGTTTCCGTGGTTCTCACCCTGAGCGCCTGCTCGGCGACCTATACGAACCACGGCTTTGTGCCGCCCGAAGACGAATTGGCCCTGGTCGAATTGGGCGCGAGCCGGGATGAGGTGGCCGAATTGGTCGGACGGCCCGGTGCCAATGGGGTGCTGCGCGACGAGGCGTGGTTTTACACGCAATATCGTGTCCGCAACTTCACCTATAACGCGCCGGAGGTGGTCGAACGCGATATCGTGGCGATCTCGTTCAGCGAAGGGGGGCGGGTGACCAATGTCGAACGCTTCGGGCTGGAAGACGGGCAGGTGGTGCAATTGTCCCGCCGTGTCACCGAAAGCTCGGTGCGGGATCTGGGTTTCTTCCGGTCGATCCTGTCAAACTTCGGTCGCATCAATATCGGCGATACTCTGGGCGGTTGACGCTACGGCATCTTGTGATGACGTCCGCTTGACCGCATGTTTAATCCTGTCGTGTCGCCGTCATGCAGGGATGGTAGGCGCGGCCTGACGGGGCGGATGGCAGGAGCGGGCCAATGCTGACATTGCGCAAGGGGCGGTACGCCGCCCGGATGGCAGAAAGCGACGCGGACCACGCGGCGGCGCAACATCTCAGGGCGCTCAGCTTTCGCGGCGAGGCGCGCAGCGATGCCGATCCCTATGATGCCGAATGTGCTCACGTGTTGGTCGAGGACACACGCGCCGGCACGCTTGTGTGCTGTTTTCGCTTGCTGCACCTGCCCAACGGGCGCGCCATCGACCGCAGCTATTCCGCGCAATTCTATGAGCTGTCGGCCCTGTCCGCCTTTGACGGCCCGATGGTGGAGATGGGGCGGTTCTGCATCCATCCCGATTGGCGCGATCCCGATATTCTGCGCGTGGCTTGGGGCGCGATGACCGCCTATGTCGACCGGGAAGGGGTGGAAATGCTGTTCGGCTGTTCGTCCTTCCATGGCACCGAAGCGCGCGACTATTACGACGCCTTCGCCTTGCTGAGGGACCGGCACCTGGCGCCGAAGCGCTGGCTGCCGCGCGTGAAGGCGCCGTCGGTCTTTCGCTTTGCCAGCCGTTTGCGTCGCAAGCCGGATCTGAAAGCGGCCCAGGCCAAGATGCCGCCGCTTCTGCGGACCTATCTGCTGATGGGCGGCTGGGTCAGCGACCATGCGGTGATCGATGATGATCTGGGCACGCTACACGTGTTCACCGGGCTGGAAATCCGTGCTGTGCCGCCGGGTCGGGCCCGGCTGCTGCGGGCTGTGGCGGGGTAGTGCGCGTGGGGCAGAGCGGGTCGGGAAAACCTGCATGGGTCCGGTTGCAGGTTCGCGCTAATCTTGCCCGCATCGATAAAGAAACCCGAGGACCCCATGACAGGTGACGCGCAAATCAAAAACCCCGTGGCCGAGATGCTATCGCGCAAAGCGGCGCCCGACCTGATCGGCGGCATCCGTCCGCCCCATCTTGGTGCGGGTCCGGTGCATGTGGAATATGGTCAGGGTAAGCCCACGGCGCTCAACCTGACCGGTCCCATCGTGCAATTGGCCATTGCGGGCATTGTGCTGCTGATTGGGGTGATCATCACGATCAATGTGGTGGCGTCGGGGAATTATGACCTCAACAATGTGATGGGGATCATCTTACCGCTCTTCATCGCCATCTTCATCGGGGCGCCAGCCTTGGGTCGGGCACTGAAAGGCACGCTGTACTGGACACGGCGCGCGGCGATCCACCCGGACCGGGTCGAGGTGGTCGACAATTCCTCCGGCACCGAAATCCGGTGGAGCGCGCCAATCTCCGAGTATCGCGATATCTATCACGGGTTCATGTGGCTGACCGCAGGCGACGGCGAGGGCGATGGCCTGGATATCGAGGCGGTGATGCTGCGCCATCCGGACCAATCCAAGACGATCTATGTTTCGGGCACCCGCAAAACCACCATGGGCGGGATGAATTTTATGGATATGGTCCAGGCGGGTCGCGAGGGCCGGAAGGCCGATGTGGAGGCTGCGGTCGGTGACACGCGCAATCCGCAGATCGAGGCGCTTGTCGCGCATCTGGCGCAGGAAACCGGGCTGCGCGTCACGACGGATTTCAAATAATCGAAAGGTGGGCCGGGCGCTTTGTTCAGGTCTATTCTTCGTAAGGCGCCCACCAAACAGAGCCTCGAACGCCTCTGGCAAATGCCTATGACCGGAATGTCTCCGCCGGGTGATCAGGCATGGGCGCGGCGCAGGCGATGTCCGAAGCGATGCCAGCGGGGTGACCAGGCGCTGTCGATCCAGGTCCCGCCCAGGCGGCGCGTCTGCGCGCCGGTGCCGAGTTTGAACCGGGTCAGGCCGGGCGCTTGGGCGGCATCGGCCGATCCAAGGTCGATCTGATCCGTGCCCATGGATTGTAGATCCACCATGGCTCGCCACATCAGCACCGGCCCTGCGGAGACCTTGCGCCCGTCTTCATTGCTCCATCCGATTTGGTAGGTCGCCTTCGCCCCATGGCGCAGGAACACCATCGCAGCGACTTTTTGACCGTGCCGATAGGCGGTGAAGATCTGACCCGCGCCCGGCGCCTGGGCGATCATCGCACAGATCAGCGCGGGGGGCAGCGGGCGATAGCCCAGCTTTCGGGCCTGTCGCGCCTCTGCCGCAAAGATCCAATGGCGCGGATCGGGGGGCAGGGGGCGGCGGCGGATCACCAGCCCCTGGCCCAGCCCGTGGCGCAGCCGGTTGCGCCATTTCCCGCCAAGCCGCGCGGCCATCAGATCTGTTGACGGGTCGAGCGGCAGCTCCGCCACGACACGGGCGGAGGCGAGTTTGACAAACCCGCTCGCCCGCAGCGCATCGGCATCCCCTTCGGTTTCCGCATTGATCACCAGGTGCTGCAAGCCAAGCGCGGATCGCAAGCCCCGTGCGGTGTCGGGCGTCAGGCGCAGATCGGCGCGGGAGA
The DNA here is from genome assembly GCF_037544085.1 of Gymnodinialimonas mytili. Taxonomy (NCBI): domain Bacteria; kingdom Pseudomonadati; phylum Pseudomonadota; class Alphaproteobacteria; order Rhodobacterales; family Paracoccaceae; genus Gymnodinialimonas; species Gymnodinialimonas mytili. Next base: position 75,650 of record NZ_JBBIFW010000001.1, on the reverse strand, counting down.
TCATGCCGACCGTGCCCAGAACCGGCCAGCAGCGGCGCATCACCAAAGCCTGGGTTTCCCCGATCTGCGCGACTTTTCCGTCGGAACCGAGCAAGTCCAAAGCCCCGCGCCAGAGCGCGCTCTGCTGAAGGCTTCTTTGCGCCAGGGGGCGGGTCGCGGGGGGTGCGGGGAGATCGGATGCAAAATCGAACATAGCGCGAACATGCGCGCGAATCGGTCAATTTTGAGTTAAGCAAGACCACCGCGGCCCCTAAACCCTATGTCAGGGGCCGCGGCGGCTGGTTAGTCGGCCAAAACCACCAGAGCATGGCGCTTTTTCCCGGCGCTCAGCTTGATTGGTTCCGCCAGATCGGCGGCTGTGACCATCAGGCCCGCATCCGACAGCCCCGCATCGTTCAACCGCGCGCCGCCTTCGGAAATCAGGCGCTTGGCCTCTTTGCCAGAGCCCGCCAGACCGGACCGCGTAATCAACTGAACGATGGAAATGCCGTCGCCGATATCCCCCGCGCTGAGCGTCAGGGTCGGCAGATCATCCCCGGTGCCGCCCTTCTCGAACACCTCGCGGGCCGTGGCCTCCGCAGCAGCCGCAGCATCGGCCCCGTGCAGCAGGGTCGTGACTTCGCGGGCCAAGATGATCTTGCCCTCGTTGATTTCAGAACCCTGCAACGCGCCGAGCCGGTCACATTCCGCAACCGGCAGCTCGGTATAGAGTTTCAGGAACCGGCCCACATCGGCATCGGTCGTGTTGCGCCAGAACTGCCAGAACTCATAGGGGCTGAGCATGTCTGCATTCAGCCACACCGCGCCGCCCTGGCTTTTGCCCATCTTGCGCCCGTCCGAGGTGGTCAGAAGCGGCGTGGTCAGGCCGAAGATCTCAGTCTCCAGCACGCGGCGCGTCAGATCGATCCCGTTGACGATATTCCCCCATTGATCGCTGCCGCCCATCTGCAACAGGCAGCCATGGCGGCGGTTCAACTCAAGGAAATCATAGGCCTGCAGGATCATGTAGTTAAATTCCAGGAAGCTGAGGCTCTGTTCCCGGTCGAGGCGCGATTTCACGGACTCAAAGCTGAGCATCCGATTGACCGAAAAGTGCCGCCCGATATCCCGCAGGAAATCGAGGTAGTTCAGGCCATCGAGCCATTCGGCATTGTTCATCATCTGCGCGGCGGGGGTTTTGCCTGCCGTGTCATAATCCAAATAGCGGTCAAAAACCTTCTGCATCCCGGCGATATTCGCATCGATCTGTTCAGGGCCCAGCAAGGGGCGTTCGTCAGACCGGAAAGACGGGTCGCCCACCTTGGTCGTGCCGCCACCCATCAGCGTGATCGGGCGATTGCCGGTCTTTTGCCACCAGCGCAGCAGCATCACGTTCAGCAAATGCCCGACATGCAACGACTGCGCCGTGGCATCATAGCCGATATAGCACGTCACCGGCCCTTGCAGCAGGCGCTCATCCAAGCCTTGCAAATCGGTGCAATCGGCCAGAAAGCCCCGCTCGATGATAATGCGGAGAAAGTCGGATTTGGGCTGGTAGGTCATGGTGCGTCCAGGCAAATGTGAGGCGAGGGAGGGTCTAGCGGCAATGGCAGGCAAGGAAAAGGGGCCGATCTGGGCGGCAGGGACAATGTCGGGCACATCGATGGATGGCGTCGATGTGGCGGTGATCGAAACCGATGGCGTGGAGCTCTGCGGCATCGGCCCGGCCTGGTCGGTGGAGTACAAAGATACGGATCGGGCCGTGTTGCAGCGTGCCTTGGGCGCCTGGCCCGGTGAGGCACCTGTGGCGGCAGCGGCGGATCTGGTTTTGCGGGCCCATGTCGCGGCGATGGTCGAACTGCCGGAGGTGGCCGTGGTCGGATTCCATGGCCAGACGCTGGCCCATGACCCGACCGGGCGCCGCACACATCAGGCAGGCGATGGTGCAGCTTTGGCCGAGGCGCTGGGCCGTCAGGTCGTTTGGGATTTTCGAAGCGCCGATATGGGATTGGGCGGGCAGGGCGCGCCGTTGGCGCCGTTCTATCATTGGGCCTGCGCGCGCTGGATCGGCGCGGCGGGGCCTGTGGCGTTTCTGAACCTCGGCGGTGTGGGCAACATCACTTGGGTCGATCCTGCTGCGCCGTGCCCAGAGGCGCCCGGCGCCTGCCTGGCCTTCGATACTGGCCCGGCCAATGCGCCCATTGACGATATCATGCTGGCCCGTGATTTGGGGCGCTTTGACGACGGGGGAGCGTTGGCCGGGCGCGGGCAGGTGGACGGCGCGGTGCTGCAGCGGATCTTGGAGCGTCCTTATTTCGATGCCCGCCCGCCGAAATCACTCGACCGCGATGCCTTCGCCGATCTGGGGGCGGCCACGCAAGATCTGTCCGACGCCGATGCCGTGGCTACCGCAACCGCCTGCGCGGCAGGGGCCGTGGCGCGGGGCTTGCCGCATTTGCCCGGGCGCCCGACTCACATCCTTGTCACAGGCGGCGGACGGCGCAACGCGACGTTGATGGCGATGCTGGCAGAGGCGACTGGCGTGCCCGCCCGCCCGGTTGAGGAGGTGGGGCTCGACGGGGACGCGTTGGAGGCGCAGGCCTTTGCCTATCTGGCCGTGCGGGTGCTGCGCGGATTGCCGACATCCGCGCCGGGCACCACCGGCGTGGCCGCACCTGTGGGCGGGGGACAAGTCTCGCGGCCGAAAGGCGCGGTGCTGGTTTAGACTACGACTTTCGAGCGCGAGGGATTGCGCTTTGCTGCGCAAATCGCCGGGGGGCGGGCGCCCTCGCCTTCGGCTCGGGCGCCCGCGCTGCATGATCCACATGTTTTGTGCGGGTGAGCCATGTCTGAGGGGGCTCTGCCCCCGGCTTCGCCTCCCCCGGAGTTTTTTGCCAAGATGAAAAAGGGAGCTGGGCTGTAAGTGTTTTGGGGCGGGAGATGAGGGCCGACGATAGATTGTTGTTGGATGGCAGCGCATGTGTCGTCGTCCCAGCGGGTGGAGAGGTCTCGGTGTGACCCAGCGCTGGCAACTCTCCGTCGCGACGAAGCAGAGCCAAGCGTCGCTGGACAGCCACAAGTTGATAGAGGCTCTAGTCAGCCGGGATGTCGAAGCCTGGCTCGGCCAGGGTAAAGCCGTCGAAGGTGAAGCCCGGCGACACGGTGCAGGAGACCAGCGTGAAGGCGCCGGTCGTGCGCGCGGCTTGCCAATAGCCCTCAGGTACAATCAGCTGCGGCGCCCCGATGGTCAGGTCCGGTGTCAGCATATGCGTCACGGCCGGCCCGGCATCGCCCTTAGCCATCCGCAACTCCAACGGCGCGCCGGAATGGTAGAGCCAGATTTCCGTCGCATCGACCTTGTGCCAATGGCTTGCCTCCCCTGTCTTCAAGAGGAAGTAGATGCAGGTCCCGGAGGGGCGCCCCGGACCTGATGACGCCCAGGTTTGCCTATAATGGCCCCCCTCGGGGTGGGGGGTAAGTCCGAGCGTTTCGATGATTTGGTCAGGATCCAACACGGCGCACGTTCCCTCATTCCTGCGTTCTGCAAAGTATGGTCCGCAGACATTGCGGCTGGCCAGTCACAACCGACATCAGCAGCGGAGCGTCGCGGGCGCCCTCGGCGATTTGCGCAGCAAAGCGCAATCCCTGTTGCCCTTGACGTCCCGTGACCAGCTAAAACCGACATCAGACGGCAGAGAGAACGCAAAACGCCGCCCGGGTCTGGGCGGCGTCTGTCACGCTTGGCGCGGGGATCACTCTGCGGCGCGGTCGGGCGTTGCGGGGCTGTCCGCAGCGTTCTCAACACTAGGCGGCGCCTTGGGCGCCTCCAAGCTCGGCGCCGCCGCCCCGTTCTTGCGGTTGGTCATCGCGGAATCCGCCAGACCCGCAACGCCGTTCTCCAGGCTCAGGCCCAATTCATCGCCGAGCGCGCGCAGGGCTGGCATCTGCACCGCCATGCCCATGATCGAATCGAGCGCCTGGTTCACGACCGGCTTGTCGCCATCGCCGCCGCCCGCAGCGCCGCCATTGGCGCCGCCCAAGCCACCGACCTGGTGGATCTTGATCGAGTCGATCTTTTCGACCGGCTTGACCATCTGCTCCATGATGCCGGGGATTGCGTCGATGCGGGCCATGTCGACCTTCATCGCGACGATCTGTTCGGACAGCGCATTTTCGGCCTCGGTGATGGCGCGCGTGCCTTCGGCTTCGGCCAGCATGTCCTTCTTCTTGGCATCCGCCCGGATCGAGATCGCATCGGCTTCGGCCTGAGCCTCTTCGCGGCGGGCCTCGGCGCGGTCGGCGGCGGCGGCTTTCTCGGCCTCGGCTTCCACCCGCACGCGGGTTGCGGCGCGCTCGGCCTCTCGCGTCGCTTCGATCAGGGCGATCTGCTTCACGCGTTCGGCTTCGGCCACCTCGCGGGCGGTCGCAACCGCCTCGGTCGCCTTGGTCGCTTCGGCGCGGGCCAGATCCGCCGAAGCACGCGCGCGGCTTTCTTCCTCGGATTTCTGCTGGATGATGATCTGGCGTTCCTGCTCGGCCACCTCCAGCTCGCGCTCCTTGGTGATCTCGGCATCGCGGATATTGCGCTCGCGTGCGATCTCTGCGGCGCGAACCTGTTCTTCGCGAGCAATCCGGGCGCGTTCCGACTCGCGAACCGAATCTTCGCGACGCAGCGCGATCTCGGCCTCCTGCGCGGCCTTCATCGTTTCGATCTGCTGAACCTGCGCGATGGCCGCCTGTTCCTCATCCTGCTGGATGGCAAGCTTCTGGCGTTCGGCTTCCATGGAGGCGCGCCGCACGGCCACTTCGGCCTCGGCATCGATCTCGGCGCGTTCCTTCTTGGATTTTGCGATCACCTCGGCGAGCTTGCGCATCCCAACCGCGTTAAAGGCGTTGTTTTCATCCAGCGCCTCGAAAGGCGTCTGATCCAGTGCCGTGAGCGAGACCGATTCCAGCGACAGACCGTTCTTCGTCAGATCCTCGGACACGGTGTTTTGCACCTGCTGAACAAAGTCCGAGCGGTTTTCGTGCAATTCATCCATGGTCATCTTGGCTGCCACAGCCCGCAGACCGTCGATCAGTTTACCTTCGATCATCTCGCGCAACTGGTCGACATAGAAGGTGCGGTCGCCAAGTGTCTGGGCGGCGCGGGCAATGCCTTCTTCACTCGGCATAACGGAGACATAGAACTCTACGCCGACATCGACGCGCATCCGGTCCTGGGTGATCAGCGCCTGTTCACCATTCCGACGCACTTCCAGGCGTAGGGTTTTCATGTTCACTGGGCTGATTTCATGGAGCAGTGGGATCACAAATTGCCCGCCATCCATAATGACTTTCTTACCGCCAGCCCCGGTTTTCACCAGCGCCACCTCACGGGTGGTTCGCTTGTATAGCCGGGCCACGATCAGACCGATCAGAACAACAAGGCCAATGACGACCGCGATCATAATACCGAAGGATCCAAGAGCATCCATATGCATTTCCTTTCAAATTGTGCGCGCCGGTGAAGGGGGCTTCAGAGCGCGATGAGACGAAACCCGCCGGTCGGGCGGTGGCGCAGCACCAGAACATCCGCGCCTTGGGGGATCTCCGCGCCGTCCTGCATCGGCTCCGCGCGGAGGTAGTGAATATTGCCATAGCGATCCGTGACGCGGACCTCGGCGGGCATGCCGCGTTTCGCCGTACCTTGCGTGATAGTCCCGCGGCGGCGATTGAGCGTGCGCGTTGATACCGCCTGCGTTTCAGTTTTCGGCAGCACGCGTGCGAACACTGCGCCAAACCGACCCGTGAACCACAGCGCGCCAATGCCGCAGGGCACGATGGCCAGCGAGGCCGGCAAAGGATTGCCGAAAACCTGAACCGCCAAAGCCTGCAAACCCACGCCCGATATGCCAAACGCCGCCAGAAGGGTCGCCAGCCAGATCAGCATCGGCATCTTGCCCAGGCCCAGCCAGCTGGTCGGGCCGGTCGGCGCGGTGCCCGGCGTTTGAACCGCGACATCCTCACCCAATTCCAACTCGAACTCCGTGGCATCCACATCGAGCCCGTCGAAATCGACCTCCAGATCAAAATCCATATCTGGTCCGCCCGGCAGATCGATATCGATCTCCGTATCCGGCCCGTCGCCAATCAGCGATCCGCCGACGGCAAGCAGGGCCAGCTCAAGGGCCAAAAGACCCAAAAGCAGCGCAATGGAAAAGGCAAAGGGCACGTATGGCCCTGACATGAGTGTGTCGAGCATCGCTTTCGCTTTAATTGTATACTGGTGTATACAGCAGATAGGTCCTCACGGACATGTTACAAGGGGTCGGTGCCGGAAATGCCCGGGTTTCATGACCAATTTATGGCATCTGGCGCCCTGTGTCAGGTAGGGGAAGCTGCCACTGGCAAATGCAGCGAAACAACGGTTCCGTCGGGTCCGGAGACCAGATCCAGCGAGCCGCCCGATTGCTCGGAAAAGCCTTTAACCATTGGTAAACCCAGGCCCGATCCCTGGCCCACCGGCTTGGTGGTGAAAAACGGTTCCAATGCGCGGGCTTGGGTCTCTGCATCCATGCCCGGGCCGTCATCGGCGACCGACAGGCACAGATGGTGCAGATTGCCGCCCCGCAGGCGGGTGGCGGCGGGTGCAGTGGCAGGGCCGGGCCACAGCTCGGCGCTCAGCGTAATGGTGCCGCGTCCCGCCATCGCGTCGCGTGCGTTGAGGATCAAGTTCAGCAAAGCCGAGCTGAGCTGATCGGGATCCGCCAGGATGTAGTGCCGACCGGGGGCGACCTGGCGTATCACCGTGATCGACTCCGGCAAAAGACGCCGTGCCATCGCGGCAATCTCGTCGATCACTGCGCCCGCCTCCAGCACCTGTGCTTCCAGGGGCGCGCGGCGCGCAAAGGCGAGCAATTGCGCCACCAGACCCGCCGCGCGCTTGCCCGCCTGCTGCGCCTCACCCACCAGGGCGTGCCGCTCTGCGCTGTCGGGCACCACGTGATACAGCTCCAGGCTGCCTTGAAGAACGGTCAGGATATTGTTGAAATCATGGGCAATTCCACCGGAAAGGCGGCCAATTGCCTCCATCTTCTGCGCCTCGACCCCGCGCTGCGCGGCCTGCCGCAACTCTTGCCGAGTGCGGCGGTTGGTGATCAGTGCCAGCGTGTAATAGCCCCCCACAATCGACCCAAGCATGATCATGATCGCCTGGGCGACAACATCGTCGACCCCAGGCACATAGAATGCCAGCGCCATGGCAAGGCAGGACCAGATCAGGGCGATATCGAAGCAATGCACTGGCCGGGGCGGTTCATCGCGATAGATGACAAAGACCGCCAAGGCGAGGGCACCCAACGTGCCGCAAAAGGCCAGCGTCGGATCGCCGGAAGCGATCAGCGACAGCGGCAGCGACACGTAGATTGCGGTCGAGGTCATATAGGCGCCTATGCCGATCACATAGGTCAAGCGCCGCTCTGGCGTGGCGGATCGCAAGACGTTGAAGGTGATGACTTGCGTCGAGAAGTAGGCCAGCGCCCAGATCGGCCCGTAGATCCAACCCGCATAATACAAGATTCCCACCGCGCAGATCATGATCGCCGCGCTGCGGATGGCAAATTCAATAGGATTGCCGAATTCCGACCACCAGAGGCGCTCCAAGTCAGGCATATCCTCCAACCGGCGGTCGGGGCGTGTCGACGATGAGGCGCGCATGCGTGCGGGGCACCTAACGTTTGTAAGTATGCCTCCATCCTAGCCGTGGGAATGGGCCCCTGTCAGCCCCAAGACCGGACAGGGGCGCCAAGAATTAGCCGCGCAGGATCGATTTACCTGCGTAGACAGCACTGTCTTCCAGCTGTTCTTCAATCCGGATCAGCTGGTTGTACTTGGCCAGCCGGTCCGACCGGGCCAGAGAGCCGGTTTTGATCTGCCCGCAATTCGTCGCGACGGCCAGATCGGCGATGGTGGCGTCTTCGGTCTCGCCCGAGCGGTGCGACATCACGCAGGTATAGCGGGAGCGATGCGCCAACTCGACGGCCTCCAAAGTCTCGGTCAGGGTGCCGATCTGGTTGACCTTCACCAGAAGCGAGTTTGCCGCGCCTTTCTCGATCCCTTCGGCCAGGCGCTCAGGGTTGGTCACGAACAGATCGTCGCCCACCAGTTGCACCTTGCCGCCAAGCGCCTCGGTCAACATGCCCCAACCGGCCCAATCATCCTCGTCACAGCCATCTTCGATGCTGAGGATCGGGTAATCGTTCACCAGCGCCTCAAGATAGCGCACATTCTCTTCGGGGCTGAGCGATTTGTCTTCGCCTGCAAAGACATAGGCGCCGTCCTTAAAGTATTCCGTGGCGGCGCAATCCAGCGCCAGCATGATGTCGTCGCCCGGCGTGTAGCCTGCTTTCTCGATGCTTTTCAGGATGAAATCCAGCGCATCGCGGGTCGAGGACAGGTTGGGCGCGAAGCCGCCCTCATCGCCGATCCCGGTGCTGAGACCCGCGGCCGACAGCTCTTTTTTCAGCGTGTGGAACACTTCCGAGCCCATACGCACGGCCTCCGCAATCGAACTCGCGGCGACGGGCATGATCATGAATTCCTGAATGTCGATCGGGTTGTCGGCATGTTCGCCGCCATTGATGATATTCATCATCGGCACCGGCAGAACCCGCGCCTGGGTGCCGCCCACATAGCGGTAGAGCGGTTGCGCGGTGAAGTCAGCGGCGGCCTTCGCGGTCGCGAGCGACACGCCCAGGATTGCATTTGCGCCCAGCCGAGCCTTGTTGTCGGTGCCGTCCAACTCGCACATGGCCATGTCGATGGCGACTTGCTCGGTCGCGTCGAAGCCCAGCAGCGCTTCGGCAATCTCGCCATTCACGGCGGCGACGGCCTCTTGCACACCTTTGCCCATATAGCGCGCCGCATCGCCATCACGCTTTTCGACGGCCTCATAGGCCCCGGTCGAGGCGCCCGAAGGCACAGCGGCGCGGCCCTGCGTGCCGTCCTCCAGCGTGACGTCGACTTCGACGGTGGGATTGCCGCGACTGTCGAGGATCTCGCGCGCATGGATATCGAGGATCAGGCTCATGATAAGGTCTCTCCGCTGCCAAGTTAGGGGCGCTATAGCACCGGCTTGGCCAGGATCGAACCCCCTTTGCGCTAACAAATGTTAGCGGTAACGTCGCAGCGCAGCCTACGCGGTGCTCCGCCGCTCGCGGAACAGGGTGTAAAGCCCGGTCGCAATCACGATGCCAGCGCCGATCAGGGTCAAGGCATCGGGGCGTTCGTCAAAGACATAGAAGGCCAGGATCAAGGCGAAGATCAGCCGGGTGTAGCGGAATGGCGTCACGGCGGCGATTTCGCCCACGCGCATCGCCGCGGTGATCGCGTAATAGGCGATCAGGATGAAGGTCAGCGCGCCGCCAAGCAACAGCGTCAGGTTCCCGTCGGGCAGAACCGGGGCGCCCTGGAACACCAGCATCGTAACACCCGCCACGCCCGCGGCCACAAAGCCCCAGGCCGTCAGCAACAGCGTTGAAACCTTGCGCGGGATGACACGGGTCGCCAGGTCGCGCCCGGTCAGCCCGATGGCGGCGCCCAGGGCCCACAAGCTGTTGATGTCAAAGCCTTCAAAGCCGGGGCGGACGATCACCAGCACTCCAAAAAGGCCGATCATGATTGCCGCCCATCGCCGCCAGCCCACGCTCTGGCCCATGAACAGCGCGGCCCCCAGCGTCACCAGCAGCGGATTGGCCTGAATGATCGCCGATAGCAGTGACAGGTCGATCAGCGACAGCGCCACGATGAAACAGACAGTGGCGACAACCTCAGAGCCGAGACGGAAGATAAACGGCGCGGTGAACAGGTCAGGATCGACCACCTTTTCACCCTTCAGCGCGGCCCAGGTGCCAAAGATCAGCGCCCCGCCAAGGCCAAAGATTGCAATGACTTGCCCAACCGGAAGCGCCCCTAAGGTGAGTTTGATGAAGGTGTCGGCCAGGGCAAAACCCAGCATGGCCAGGGTCATCCAGCCCATCCCCTTCAAATTGTCCATATTAGCGTCCTTGTCGGTTCGGGGCACGGCGCCGCGGTAAGGCGATGGCAATCATTTGCCCGTAACGCTGGGATCGTATGAGTGACGGGGTTAAGCCATGGCCAAGGCTGATATCGCAGTGATCGATCAACCTGTCGAGGGGTTCGACGCCGACGATCTGTTCTTCTCGCGCACCGATCCGCGCGGCGTCATTCAAAGCTGCAATTCGGTCTTTCTGCGCCTGTCGGGCTATGGGCGATCCGAGGTGATTGGCGCACCACATAAGATTATCCGCCATCCCGATATGCCACGCGCCGTGTTCAGCCTGATGTGGCAAAGGTTGAAAGCGGGCGCGCCCTTTGCCGGCTACGTCAAGAACCGCGCCGAGGACGGGCGGTATTACTGGGTTTTCGCCGTTGCGGTTGAGATGGGCGATAGCCTGGTCTCGGTCCGCCTGAAACCCGGCAGCGCGACCTTGGACAAGGTGGCTGTGATCTACCGGGATCTGCGCAAGCACGAATTGTCGGCGGATATCACACCCAAAGACAGCGCGGCGCGTCTGCAGGCGATGACGGTCGATCTGGGGTTCGCTAGCTATGAGGAATTTGCCGCGGATGCCTTATCGAGCGAAATGCAACATCGCCAAAGCGCGTTGGACCGGGTGCCGGATTCGGGCTTGGCGAGCTATGCGGATATCGCCGCAGCGTTGAAGCGGATGGATGTGGCAATGGCCAATGTGGTCAATCTGCTGCGGTGGATCAAAGGCTCTCCGACCAATCTGGCGATCCAGGGTGGGCGCCTGCAGAAGGGCGCGGAAACGCTCAAGGTCATCGCGCAGAATTATGCGTCGCTGGCCAATGAAATCGAACATGTCATCGGGCAATTGCAATCGGCCATGACAGGGCTGCGCCACACGGCCCAGGCCGGTCGGCTTGGCTATTGCGCACGCGGATTGCTAAGCGAGGCGATCCCGCGTTTCGCCCGGGAACAGGCCGAGCAGGTCGCCGAGCACGGACAGATCGCCGCCGACCCCGCGCAGGAGGATCGGCGCATGACCATCGCCCTGGGCGACTTTGAACAGCAGATGACGGAGAGCCACAAAAAGGTCGTCGCACAGAATCGTCGGTTTTCCGATGTGATGGCCAATCTCAAGCGGGTGGGGTCAGGTCTGGCCATGACCCGCGTGATGTGCCGGATCGAGGCGGCGCAGATCGTTGGCGATGCCGGGGGCATCCATGAGATCGGTGAACAATTGAACCGGTTTCAGATCGATCTGGGCACGGAACTCGATGCGCTGCTGTCGGATTGCAAGCGCATCGATGGTGCGCTGACGGCGCTGGGCCGTCGCGACACGGCCAGCTTGGCGGCCTAGCCCTATTTCTTCAACGGAACCCCGTAAAGCTCCAGGCGATGACCCTTCAGCTTGTAGCCCAGCTTGGCCGCGATCTTTTCCTGGAGCGCTTCGATGTCGGGGTCGACAAACTCGATCACTTCCCCGGAATTCATGTCGATCAGGTGGTCATGGTGGTCGCGCTCGGCATCCTCATACCGGGCGCGGCCATCGCCGAATTCCAGCTTGTCTAGGATGCCGGCCTCTTCGAACAATTTTACCGTCCGGTAGACCGTCGCGATAGAGATCCTCGGATCCACGCCGCTGGCCCTGGAATACAGCTCTTCGACATCGGGATGATCGTCCGACTCAGCCAGAACCTGCGCGATGACGCGGCGCTGTTCCGTCATGCGCAACCCTTTTTGCGCGCAGCGGTCCTCAATCGTGTCGCTCATCCTGGCCCTCTTACCTCGCCCGCGCTCTGATCTAAGGGATTCCCACGCCCGGATAAAGACCGGCCGGGCGCGAGGAGGGCAGAGGCCTTAATGGCGTCCGCCACCGATCACGGTACTGCCGACACCCTTGCCACCACCCGATGCGATGGGGCGCGTATAGGGATCGTCATTGGCCTGCTTTTCCCAGGGCGCATCGGGTTCGGCGCCGTAATGGCCCGACATCCGGCGCTGCACATGGCCACGGGCGCGCTCATCGACGCCCAAGGCGGCGGCAAGATCTTCGGCAAAGCGGCGCTCGGCTGCGCTGTCCACATCGATGGCCGACATCGCCGCCGCAAAGATCTGCGCCCGCAGGCCGGGATGGTCGGGCACGTCACGCGCGAAGTCGTAGGGATCGATTTGCGCGGCCATTTCCGCTTCAACAAATTGCCGCTCGCGCGCGTCCAAATCGCCCAACCGGCCCAACAGAGCCTGCCGTTCGGCACCGTCGATCCGCCCATCGGCCTTGGCGGCCATGATCATCGCGCGGATCATCAGGCCCGCCATCGCCTCTTCATCGGCGGTGGGGACGTCGTCGGGTTCGCGCCCATTGCGCAGAGCTTCGTTCAGCCGCCGCCCAAACGCTGGCGTCTGACCGGACCCGCCGCCCAGCAAACCGCCCAAGAGGCCACCCGCGGCCCCGCGGCCCAGCATCCCGCCCAAGCCGCCTAACGCGCCAGAGCCGCCAAATTCTTCCAACAGGTCACCCAGTCCGCCGCCACGGGTCCGATTGCCGCCCAGAAGGGCGCCCAGATCGGCGCCGCCACGGCCACGCATCTCGTCCAACAGACCGCCACCGCCGCGCTCGCGGGACCGGTCGGACAGCGCTTGCGCGCCTTTTGTCGCTGCAACGCCGACAGCGACGGCGGCCAAGGTTCTCAATAGGCTCATGATGGCTCCTCCCACGGATCATGTTTTGCGCCTGGACCATGCCAGGTCAGTGCCCGTGCCCGAAAGGGGAACAGGACAGACAGCGCCGCAAAACGTTCAAGTGCCGCAGAAGGTCTGCGTCACAACCTCGTCCTCCTCGGGCCCGGCCTGCAGATCGAGGATATCGGCCCGGTCGGTGAACGGATCGCTCAGGGCCTCATTCAGCCGGTGGAACGGGCCGAAATCACCCGCGACAGCCGCCTGGATCGCCTGTTCGACGCTGTGATTGCGGGGGATCAGCGCCGGGTTGACGGCCTGCATCGCGGTGACACGCGCGAGCTCATCGCGGTGTTCTTCGGCTAGCCGCGCCTGCCAGGCCTCAAACCATGGGCCAAAGACCCGTGGCGCGCGGAACTCCGCCTCGGCGAGGGCTGGATTGGGGCCCGACAAGGCGCGGAACACGCGGGTGAAGTCGCCACCACCCTGGGCCATGCGATCCAGCAGATCAAAGGCGAGCGCTGCATCCTCCTCGCGGTCCTCCGCCAGGCCCAGCTTGCGCCGCAGCACGCCGTGCCAAGCGGCATCGAAGCGTTCGGCAAAGCCATTCACCGCCTCGGTAAAGCGTTCGATGGCCGCGTCGCGATCAGGCATCAGCGGCAAAAGCGCGGTTGCCAATTGAGCCAGGTTCCAGGCCGCGATCTGCGGTTGGTTGGCAAAGGCATAGCGCCCGAATTGATCGATGGAGGAGAAGAAGGTTTCGGGATGGTAGACATCCATGAAGGCGCAGGGGCCATAATCAATGGTTTCGCCCGACAGTGTCATATTATCGGTGTTCATCACACCATGGATAAAGCCCACCCCCATCCATCGCGCGACCAGATCCGCTTGCGCGCCGATGACCGCTTCCAGCAAGCCGCTTGGCCCGTCGGCATCGGGATAATGGCGGGCGATTGTGTGATCGGTCAGGGCTTGCAAGGCCTCCACATCCCGGCGAGCGGCGAAGAATTGGAACGTGCCCACGCGGATATGGCTGGCGGCGACGCGGGTCAGGACAGCGCCCGGCATGGCCCGTTCGCGCAGCACGGTTTCGCCCGTGGTGACGGCGGCCAGCGCACGCGTGGTGGGGATGCCAAGGGCGGCCATCGCCTCGGACAGGATGTATTCGCGGATCACCGGGCCGACCCAGGCGCGCCCATCGCCCATGCGCGAATAAGGTGTTTGGCCCGCCCCTTTCAACTGGATGTCGAACCGCGCGCCATCGGGCGCCACGACCTCGCCCAGCATGACCGCGCGGCCGTCGCCCAATTGCGGGGACCAGCCGCCGAATTGGTGCCCGGCATAGACCTGGGCCAGGGGGGTAGCGCCGTCTGGGATGTCATTGCCCGCAAAAAGCCGTGCCTGGTCCTCTGCGCTTTCGGGCAGGGTCAGCCCCAATCGCTCGGCCAGCCCATGATTGACCGCGATCAGGCCAGGGGCGGCCACCTCCGCCGGGTTTTGGCGGGTGTAGAACCGCGTGGGCAGGCGAGCATAGGAATTGTCGAAGGGGAATTGCGCGGTCATGGGTCTTCCTGCGTTGCTGTCCCAGATGTAGTCGCCGGGACAGGGACTTGCCAGGGTCAGCGCGGCGGCAGCGGCACGCGCAGGTCGATCTGCACCGGTTGCGCCATGCCAAGCGTGTCGGGCGTGACCCTGCCTTCGATACGTAGCCGCAGCCAGGCGTCGGACAGATCGCTCTGCGTGATCCGCAGATCGCCGGGCCGCCCATGGTAATCCGCATCCATGCCGAGTTGGTCCAGCGACAGCGTGTCGATCTGCCAAGCGCCGCCCTCGATCTGGCGTAGCGTGACGGTCAAATGCGGTGGCAGCGGAAAGCGCAGATGCAATTGCGCGAATTGGGCTTGGAGACCGCCATCTTCCTGCCAGAGAACCAAGGGCGGGCCGGGCAGGGCGAGGTCGGTGGCCAGGAACAGGATGTGGTCGGGCAGGGTGATCTCGGCGCTGCCGGGCTCCTGCGCGGCGGCGCCATGGGCCAGAATGGCCAGCACGAGGCTCAGGCTAGAGCCGCGCAATCCGGTCCACGAGCAGGGCAAAGAACCCCTCCGCATCCACATCGCCCAGGAACAGCGCATTGGGCGCGCGGTCGGTCACGCCCCACCAATCGGCAACGGTCATACCGCGGGTCAGTTCGGACCGCAGTTCGATCTCGACATTCACGCGGCGGCCCGAAAACAATTCGGGCTTCAGCAGATAGGCGATCACGCAGGGGTCATGGAGCGGCGCGCCTGGGCTGCCATACTTCTCCTTATCGAACCGTTCGAAGAAATCGGTCCAGGCCGCGACCATCGTTCCGGCCTCACTCCCCATATCGCGAAATGCCTGCACGCGCGGCGCCGTCGTCAGGGCCTTATGGGTCACATCCAGCGGATGGAACACGATATCGCAGCCGGATTTCATCACGATATCAGCAGCTTCGGGATCGACGTAAATGTTGAACTCCGCGGCGGGTGTGATGTTGCCCACCTGGAAATAAGCGCCGCCCATCAGCACGACTTGTTGCACCCGTTCCACGATATCGGGCGCGCGTTGGAATGCGGTGGCGATGTTGGTCAGCGGCCCCAAAGGACAGAGCGTCACGCTGCCAGCGGGTTCCTCGCGCAACGTGTCGATGATGAAATCGATGGCATGCCCCGGTTGCAACGGCATTGTCGGATCGGGCAATTGCGGCCCGTCCAGCCCGGTTTTGCCATGCACATGTTCGGCGGTCACCAATTTGTGCCGCAATGGCCTGTCGCAGCCCGCAAAAACCTTGATATCAGGGCGTTTCGCCAATTCGCACACGATGCGCGCATTGCGTGCGGTCAGGTCCAGCGGCACATTGCCCGCCACCGCGGTGACCCCCAGCACCTCAAGCTCAGGCGATGCGAGCGCTAACAGAATGGCCACGGCATCATCCTGTCCGGGGTCGGTATCGATTATGATGCGGCGCGGCATAGAGGTCTCCGGTTCGTTGCAAGCCTGCATCTGACCCAGCGTTGAGGCAAGATGCAAGGTCACGATTCTGGGGCGGTGGACTATCCGCGACGGGCCACCGCGCTGTCGCGCAAATTTGCCCGGCGATCTTGACCTGCCCGGCGCGTCATCGCATGTGAGGGGCATGCGATTTCTACTCTACGCCGTCGTTGCGCTTGCGCTCGTGTTTTTGGCCTTCGCGGTCTATGTCCGGTTCGCTCCGATCGATGCGGAGGGCCAGCATGTGGACCCGGCTGAGGTCGTGCCGCCCGGTACGCCCAATTTCGCGCGGATGGCAGGCCCCAACGGCTCGCAGGTCTCGGCGCAGCCAGATGTTGTCGGCGAGCGCATCGCCGCGCTGGCAGAAGCGGAGGGGGCTGAGATTTTGGCAGGCTCCATCGCAGACCGCCACATCACGTATGTGGTGCGCACGCCCGTCATGCGCTATCCCGATATCGTGACGCTGCGCTGGGTGGCCGAGGCGCCGGGCACGCGGGTCGATATCTATTCACGGTCGATTTACGGCATGAACGATCTGGGCGCCAATACGGTTCGGGTGCAGCAATGGCTGACCGCCTTGCATGGGGACGAATCTTAGCGAGCATTGCGCCGTTTCGCCTTTGCCGCCGCCCCTTGTCGCCACTGAGTTCCCGATATGCTTCCCCAAGACCGCCTTCGTCAGATCACCGACCGGTTCGAATTCCTCGAAGCGCAATTGAATGGCGGGCCAGATGCCTCCGAGATTGCCAAGATCAGCCGTGAATATGCCGAGCTAAAGCCGGTCGTGACCGAGATTGCAGCCTATAATCAGCTGCTTGAGGATCTGACCGAGGCTGAACTCATGCTCGACGATCCCGATATGCGCCCCCTGGCCGAGGAAGAACTGCCGCGCCTGCGCGAGGCGATCCCCGCCGCGGAACAGGCCTTGCAACTGGCGCTGCTGCCCAAAGACGCCGCCGATGCCAAACCCGCCATGATCGAGATCCGGCCCGGCACCGGTGGGGACGAGGCTGCCTTGTTCGCGGGCGATCTGCTGCGGATGTATACGCGCTATTCCGAAAGCCGCGGTTGGCAGTTGGAGATCGTGAATCTTCAGGAAACCGAGCTGGGCGGGATCAAAGAGGTCACCGCCCGGATCGCGGGTGAAAATGTGTTCGCCGCGCTGAAATTCGAATCCGGCGTGCATCGCGTGCAGCGGGTGCCCGAAACCGAAAGCGGTGGGCGGATCCATACTTCGGCGGCGACCGTTGCGGTTCTGCCCGAGGCCGAAGAGGTTGATATCGACATCCCCGCCGCCGATATCCGCATCGATACGATGCGCGCCAGCGGGGCAGGCGGGCAGCATGTCAACACCACCGATTCCGCCGTGCGGATCACCCATTTGCCGTCCGGGATCGTGGTGACGAGTTCCGAGAAATCGCAGCACCGCAATCGCGAGATCGCCATGGGGGTTCTGCGCGCGCGACTTTATGATGCCGAACGGCAGAAGGTGGATCAGGAACGCGCCGCCGACCGCAAGGCGCAGGTGGGCTCCGGCGACCGGTCCGAGCGGATCCGGACGTATAACTTCCCGCAAGGCCGCATGACCGATCACCGCATCAATCTGACGCTCTACAAGCTCGACCAGGTGATGGCCGGGGATCTGACCGAGATCATCGAGGCCCTCACCGCCGAAGATCAGGCCATGCGATTGGCCGAAATGGAGGCATAATGTCCATTACCCGGCCTGCAAATGTGCAAGCACAGCTCAATTGGGGTCGGGATGAATTGGCGCGCGCAGGCATCGACGGTGCCGCCCGAGATGTGCGCTGGATCATGGGCCATGTGCTGAATATCGGCGCCGACCGCGTGCCGCTGCACGGACATGATGAAATGACCCAAGGCCAGATGGCACGTTTTCTCGATGCCGTGGTCGATCGCAGCCAAGGCAAACCCGTCAGCCAGATCATCGGCAAGCGGATGTTTTACGGCCGTTGGTTCGCGGTGACGGGCGATGTGCTGGATCCGCGGCCCGAAACCGAAACGCTGATCGAACACGCGTTGGCCGCGCCGTTCCGCAATGTGCTGGATCTTGGCACCGGCTCGGGCTGTATCCTCGGGACGTTGCTCGCCGAACGGCCCCAGGCCCGCGGCATCGGCACCGACATGTCGCCGGCGGCGATGAATGTGGCCATGGTAAACTTGACGCAATTGAGGGTGGATGACCGTGCGGGCCTGGTGGTTTGCGATTGGTTCAAGGGGATCGTGGGCCATTACGATCTGATCGTGTCGAACCCGCCCTATATCTCGCATGAGGAATATCAGCGCCTGATGCCCGATGTCCGGATGTGGGAGCCGCAAATGGCCCTGACCCCGGGTGGGGACGGCCTGAGTGCATACCGCGAACTGGCCGTGAATGTGCGCAGTCATCTGACCCCCGGCGGGCGGCTATTGCTGGAGATCGGCCCGACCCAATCCGCGCAGGTGTGCGGCATGCTGGATCGGATGGGGCTGGAAAATATCGCCTGCCACAAGGATTTGAACGGAAAAGACCGGGTGATTTTGGCGTGCCGCCCCTGAGCAACCCATCGATTTCTGTGGCGCAGATGCCGTTTTTCCGCTGTTTTCACATCGTTTCGCCAGTTTGGTCTTGTCATGGGACGGCGCGCATGGTTACTCCTTTCGCGTGAGGCCAGCGGACCGATTGGACCAGCGGCACACTTTCCTAGCCAGACAGCGCTATTGCCCTCGATCAAGATGGGTGTCGCGCAGACTGACCCATATTGGCCCGGTCGGATACGACCATGGGCCACCAACCAGGATAACTGGAAAAGACTGCACATGAGATCATCGAAGAACCGCTCGCGGTCCAAGGGGAACCGCAACCGCTCCGTTGGCAATATCGTCAATCGCGTCTTCGACTCCTCGGGCCCCGAGGGCAAAGTCCGCGGCACACCGCAGCAGATTATCGACAAGTACAATCAGCTGACCCGCGACGCGCAGCTCAGCAATGACCGCGTTGCGGCCGAGAACTTCCAACAACATGCCGAGCATTATCTGCGCATGTTGGGCGAGGCACAGCGCGAGATGGAAGCCAAGCGCGAACAGCAGCAACAGCAGAACCAGAATCAAAACCAGAACAATCGCGGCCAACAGGGCGGTAACCCGAAAAACCAGGGCGGTGGCGGCGGCGATCAGCAGCCTCAACCGCAATCCGGGGATCAGGGCCGCCAACCGCAGCAGCCCCAACCCGAGGCCGCACCCGAGGGGCAGCAGCCCGCCCAGGGCGGCTTCGATGCCGTGATCGAAACCGATGGTGGCGAAAGCGGCCTGGTCGAAACACCGGAAAACCCGGCCCCAAAACCCAAGCGGACGCGCAGCCGCCGTCGCAAGGCCGATCCGGCGCCCGACGCCGGCGAGGCCAGCGGTGAGGCCGCTCCGGCCGCGCCAGAGGATGGTGACAAGCCTCCGCAAGAGGCCGCTGAGTAATTCGCCGACAATCTGACTGACATTGCGCGCCGTGATCCACCAAGATCGCGGCGCGTTGCTTTTAGAGTGCGGATGATGTCCCGCGGTCTAAGCCAAGGTGCGCGCCAGGGCGCAGAACCCTTCGATCGGCACCTGTTCAGCCCGCTCCGTGGGTGCAATCCCCGCGGCGCGCAGGTGCTCTTCGATATCGGGCGCCAACCCTTTCAGGGCTGCGCGTAGCATTTTGCGCCGCTGCCCGAAGGCGGCTGCCACCACACGTGACAAGACCGCCGGATCGGCCTCGTATCGCGGTGCGGACAGGGCGGTTAGATGCACAACGGCCGAGCGTACTTTGGGCGGCGGCGTAAACGCCTCAGGCGGCAGGGTCATGGCGATCCGCGCCTCACACCGCCATTGCGCCAGCACCGCCAACCGCCCATAGGCCTTGCCCCCTGGCTGCGCCACGATCCGGTCGGCCACCTCGCGCTGAAACATCAGTGTCAGGCTGTCCCAGGCGGGCGGCCAACTTGGCGGGGTCAGCCACCGCACCAGCAACTCGGTTCCGACGTTATATGGGAGGTTGGCCACGATCTTGCGCGGCGGCGCCAAAACCGCCTGCCAGTCGATCTCCAAGGCATCGGCGTTCATCACCTCCAATCGGCCGGGATAAGCTGCCGCGATCTCGGCCAGCGCCGGCAGGCACCGCGCATCCTTTTCCACCGCCACGACCCGCCGCGCGCCTTCTGCCAGCAGGCCGCGCGTCAATCCGCCAGGGCCGGGGCCCACCTCCAACACATCCGCCTGGCTCAGATCACCAGCCAGCCGGGCGATCTTGGCCGTCAGGTTCAAATCCAACAAAAAATTCTGCCCCAACGCCTTGCGCGCCGATAGGCTATGGGCGGCAATCACCTCCCGCAAAGGCGGCAATGCATCAATGGCCATCCCACTGCCCTCGATCTTTGCTTTCCAAATATCCTCGGTGGGGCGCCGCAGGCGTGGGGGGCAGATAGCCCCCCTCCGGCGCCAGCCACCATGCCGAACCCGAACCACAGCCCCCCGCCCGAGGCACCGCCTCGGGCGCCGGGTCGCGCGCGGGGCGCAGGGGCCCGAAAGGGCCCGAGCACGCGGCGAAAGACCGGGGCGTCATGGGGCGGTTCCCGCCGCCATCCGCGCCGCGGCCATGTCGTGCGCCATCCGCAAGGCGGCAATCAGGCTGGTCGGGTCCGCCGCGCCGCGCCCGGCAATATCGAAAGCCGTCCCGTGATCGGGAGAGGTGCGGATAAAGGGCAGCCCCAGCGTCACATTCACCCCGCCCGCAAAATCCAGCGTCTTGATCGGGATCAGTGCCTGATCGTGATACATCGCAATCGCCGCGTCGTAGCCCGTTCGGGCACCTGCATGGAACATGGTATCGGCTGAATGCGGTCCGCTCACCGCCAGGCCCGCGCCGCGCAGGGCATCAAGCACCGGCGCGATCAATGTCAGCTCCTCATGCCCCATCGCCCCGCCTTCGCCGGCATGGGGGTTCAGCCCGGCCACCGCCAGCCGTGGCGCCGCGATCCCGAAATCCTGCCGCAAGGCCGCGTCAGTGATCTCGATCGTCTCTCGCAACAGCTCCGCATTCAGGGCCTGCGGTACGGCCTCCAGCGCGATGTGGATCGTCACCGGCACCACCCGCAGATCCGGGCAGGCCAGCATCATCACCACGCGGTCCACACCCGCCAGATGCGCCAGAAATTCCGTATGGCCCGGAAAGGCAAAGCCCGCGCCGTCCATCAATGCCTTTTTGTGGATCGGGCCCGTCGTCAGGGCCGCGGCGGCGCCCGATTGTACCAGCGCAACCCCGCGTGTGATCGCGTCGATTACGCCCTGGGCATTGGCCGGATCCGGGCTGCCGGGCCGGACCTCTCCGTCAAAGGCCAGCGGCAAGACCGGCAGGCCCTGCGCCGCGGCCAGGGGCGCCTCATCGGGCGCGTCGACCTCGATCACCGCCACCCCAAGCCCCGCCAGATGCCGTGGATCTCCGATGACGAAAAAGGGCAGGGCGTCGCGCAGGTGATCCCAGGCCTTCGCTGCAATCTCCGGGCCGATACCCGATGGCTCTCCAATGCTCAGCGCAATCGGTGCGGCGCCAGCCATGGCCTAGTTGAGGAACCGAATGGTCGCGTTGGCGCGCAATTCTTCGATATATCCCGCTGCGAGGCTCTCCAGCCGCTGCTGGAACAGGCGCTCACGCACCGCCGCGCGGCCACCTTCCGGATCGGCCAAGACCCGGTCGCACAACATCACGGCAAGCAGCACGGCGCCACCGTTCCGCGTGACCTGGGTCGACATCTCGTGATCGTCGAGATTGCGCAGGGCCAGCGCGATATCCTGCTCGATCTGACCGGGGGCAACGCTTTGGCGCTCGAACCCGCCGGGGATCACACCGTTGAAATCGTTGCAGGTATCCACAGCCGCATCGAGACGCGCCGCCTCGGTCAGGGCGGCCTCGGATTGGCCGCCGGGGATTGCGATGGTGACGTAATCGATCGCGGTGACGGTCGGCGGGGGCGCTGTCACCTCCCGCTCACCGCGGAACTGAAAGATCGCAAAGGCCTGGCCCCCGCCCAAGGGCACCGGTCGGCTGACCTGGCCGGGCGCCATGTCCAAAAACATCTGGCGCAGCCCTTCGGGGATCGACGTGATGGGCCGCCAGCCAGTCACCCCGCCGCGTTCGCGGGTCGGCGCTGCCGAGAACCGGCGCGCCGCCTCTGAGAAGCGCTCGGAATTGCCGCTGACATCGCGGC
The DNA here is from genome assembly GCF_037544085.1 of Gymnodinialimonas mytili. Taxonomy (NCBI): domain Bacteria; kingdom Pseudomonadati; phylum Pseudomonadota; class Alphaproteobacteria; order Rhodobacterales; family Paracoccaceae; genus Gymnodinialimonas; species Gymnodinialimonas mytili. The sequence goes on along the minus strand of NZ_JBBIFW010000001.1, from coordinate 53,717 downwards.
CCAGACGCGCCAATTCGCTTTCCAGATTGGCCTGGTTCTGTGGCGTGACGGGAATGATGATCTCGGCCAGCAGAATTTCCACACCGCCCCCCAGGCTGGTCCCGATTTCCATCGCGCGGTCGATCTCGGCATCGCTGATGCGCGCCTGATTGGCGAATTGATTGCGCACCACATTGCGCCAGGTGATCCCGGTGGCCACGAAATCGCGGATGGTCTCCGGCGCGACCCCTTCGCTGCCCATCTGACGGATAAATTGCTCGGCCCCCAGATTGGCGCGGGCGGCGAATTCTTCCACGCCGGCCTCAATCGCCTCGGGATCCGCCGCGACGCCCAGACGCAAGCCTTCGGCCTGCTGAAGGCGCTCGTTGATCAGCGCCTCGATGGCGTCGTTGCGCAAGTCGCCCTGGGCGTTGAGCACCTCGATAAACCGGATGCGCTGATCGATCTCGTAATTCGTGACAATGGCATCATCGATGCGGATGGCCGCCGAAAACGGGCTTTGCGCCTGCACCGTACCCAGCCCCACCAGCGTCGCGGCAAAGGCCAGAGAGGCGGCCGAAAACTTTGAGAAAAAGGTCATGCTCGAACTTCCGTCACGTTGTTGCTCAGGGCGGCGTCTTGGGCCTTTTACCCCCGGCAGCTCCGCGCCGTCGAGCGCCCTTCGCGCGACGCGCCGAAACCTGCCAGGGCCACTTCGAAGCCAAACGTTGTCGAAGGCTCTACCGTGGCCGAGTCCGTATAGCTGCGCGAAACGGAAAACTCCATATCCACACATTCATTCGCAAAACCAAGCGACAGGCCCGTGCTGGTCGGCCCGCCATCGGTGAAATCATAGCGCCAATCCACACCGGCATCCCAGCCACTATCGATCTCGTAGCGGGCATCGAAGATCCATTCGGCCAGATCGCGCGGGCGATCCTCGGCCAGGTCGGATTCAAGATAGGTGTAGCTGGTGCCAAGCGTGTGACGCTCACCCGTCCAGAACAGCGAGATTTCCGAAGAGGTGAAATCGAAATTCGTATCGAACAGGGCCCGGTTGATCAGGCTTAGATTTTGGCCAAAACGCAGATGCGTGGCGACCAGGTAATCCGATTGCACGCCATCCAGGCCCGATCCCTCGGTGAACTGATCCTCGTCTTGTGCGCGCAGGACAAGCCCACCCGCCAAAGACCAGTGAAAGCCCGACGGGGCGGAGCGTGTATAGGTCAGGCCGACATTGGCCCGCGCGCCCGTTTCGCGCTGATCCGAGCCGGGGAACCGATCCAGCGAGAACAGATTGGCCTCGTCCAATTCAACAAGGAAGCTGTCTTCATTGGGCACGGGATCGCCATAGGTGTCTGACCAGACCAGTTGTGCCGCCGGCTCGATCAGGTGGCTGACGCCATTGGCCCCCGCCGCCTGTAAAGGATAGCGCATCTCAACCGCGGCATAGGGTGTCAGGCGCGTTTCCTGCCCGTCCAGATCGCCGCCCTGCCGTGTGTTGTAATAGCCGCCATGCATGGCGCCTTCGAATGTGGTGACCAGCCCGCCATACACCTCGGTGCGGCGCCAATCCAGCATCCCGGTAATGCGGGACACATCGCGGCCGTCGGGCCCGTCGATATCGGAAAACCGGTAGAGCGTTGTCGCTTCGAGGTCGGCGGTCAGGATCCCGCCGATCAGATTGGGCGTGAAGCGGCGCGTGATCTCGGCCCGACCCACCCGGGTCGGTAGGGTGTCGTTATCGACACCGTCGCGCAGCGTTTCATAGACAGTCGCCGAGACGCCCACATATTGCTCTCGATCCACACGGCTCAGCCGCACGAAGCTTTCCAGCAAGTCTACGCCAGAGAAATCGTAGGTGCGTAGATATCCGCGATCGCTGACCGCCTGCGCTTGCAGATCGAGCGTAAAGTCGCGCGGCAGGTCGAATGTGCCAACGGAAAAGAAATAGCCGCGTGTATCGTCATCGGTCAGATCATCCCAGGTCAGCGCGCCGTCCAATTGGATATATCCATGGCGAAAAGCCTGCCGGTAGCGGCCTTCAACCGTTTGCCCGCCGGTTCCGATCCAGGGCGTGAGGGTCAGGTCGGCATGGTCGCCCAGACGAATGAAATAAGGTGTCAGCAGATGCGTTCCGGTGACATTGTCCTGTCGGCTATCGGGCACCAGAAATCCGGTTGCCCGTTCCAGGTTGGGGTCGGGCAGGCGCAATTGCGGCAGGTAGAACACCGGAATTCCCAATACGCGCAGATGCGCATTGTTGAAGTAGAGCTGTTGTTCCGCCTCGTCATGGATGATCCGGCGCGCACGGATTTCCCATAGCGGTGTGGGGTTTTCAAAACAGACTTCGCAATAGGATGCCACGGCCTGATAGGCCTGTGTATAGCGCCCTTCGGACCGGTTGATCTCGGTGGCGGCGATCTGCAATTCGCGGTCCAGCACCAGGCGTGCGGATTGCATCACGCCATTTTGCAGATCCGATGACAATTCGCCGAAATCGGCGATGATCACAGTATTGCCGGACGGCTCGGTCAACGTCATCGGGCCCTGAACCACAAGCCTATCCGTTTCGCCATCAAACGAGATCGACTGCGCACGCAGGCGCGTGCCTTCAAAGAAGACTTCGACCGAGCCATCAGCCGTGACCGATGAGGTGCCATCGAAGCGAATGTTGTCGGCGATCAAGGTGGCAGGCGCAATGGCGGGCGCGCTCTGCGCCGCCGCCAGATGTGGTAGGCAGAGTAGGACGGCCAGCGTCGCCGCAAAGATATAAGCCATGCGCCGCATCACCCGTCTTCCGTATGCAAAAGTAGGCCCAAGGCCAAGAGAATTGCGGCAATCGGGGGTGTCCAACCCACAAGTGTTGCCGAAACCTGTCCGGTTTCCCCCAAAACCTCTGCAAAGCGCCGCAGGAACACAACGCCGAAGCCCAGCATGATCGCCGATAGGACCATCACGCCGGTTTTGCCAAACCGCGTATGGCGCATGGTGAAGCCTGCGCCGATCAACACCATCGCCGCCAGCAGAAGGGGCGAGGACAATTGCATCTGAAACCAGGTGCGGTGCTGAAGCGCGGCAAATCCCGCATTGTTGAGCTGCCGGATGAAGCCTGGCAGTTCAAAAATCGGGATCGTCTCGGGGTTGCCGAAACTATCGCGGATCTGCTCAGCCGTCAGGCTGGACGGCAGGGTCAGCGTCGCCAGAAGCTCAGATTCCGCTTCGGGGTTGTGTGCGCCCAGAATGCGCCAGCGTTTCACATCCGTCAGGGTCCAGGCGCCCAATTCAAGGATCGCTTCCGCGGCATCCATCCGCTCGACCATCTGACCATCGGTGTCGAAGGTGAAGAACGACGCGTTGAACAGGTGGGTGCCGTCGGAATTGGTGCCGCCCGCGCGGATCACCGTTTGCTCGCTTTCCACCCCCTGGCGCAACCACAGGCCTTCGTTCGTTACCGACACGGTGCGCGATTCCAATCCCGTCAGACGCGCCAGCGCCAGATCGTATTCCCGCGCCGTCGCCGCCACCAAGGGGTTCAGCACCGCCAGGCTGAGCACCCCCAACAAGAGCGACACCACCACGGGCGAGGCGGCCGAGCGCAGGGCCGACCGACCCGCCGCCCGCACCACAACCAGTTCCGAGGTGCGCGCCAAGCCCAGGAACAGGACCAATGTGGCCAGCATCACAAACAGAGGCAGCAATCCGTTGATGGCGCGCGGCAGGTTCAGCATCGCCAATTGCAGCGCTGCGCCAAAGCCCTGGCCCGAATCCAGGCGCCGCATCTGATCAGCCATGTCGATCGGCACCAGCACGGCGATGAACACGACCAGCACGATGACAAAAGCGCGCAGGAAGCGCCGCGCGATGTAGAGGTGCAGGATCATAGCGGCACCCGCCGCCAGCCCTTGCGGCGCCGCATCGCAAGGCCCAGCATCACCGCAGCGACCAAGGCCGCTATCGCGGGCTGCGCGTAGGATAAGAGCCACAGATCGGCATCGGCGCGCACCTGCGCCTCGGCGGCATTGCGCACGATCTGCATGGGCAGCACCAGCATCACCGCAATCAGGATCTGTTTCCACACGCCAAACCGCGAAAACGATCCCAGCATCAAGGACGCGGCGGCGATGATCGGCACGAAAATCACGAACAGCGATTGCGCCAGGCGGTCATGGCCCTCAAAGACCAGACGGCCATAGCCGATACCCAGCCGCTCGGCCATTTCAGGCGTGGCGCGCAGCAGCAGGCCAGTTGGCAATTCGCGGGCGCTGATCCGGCGCAACCCGCCCTCGGCAATCAGCCCGCCCAAATCATAAGTGAAATCGCTGAATTGCACCGTGGCGAGCCGCCCGGTCTCCAGGTCAAGGGTCTGGGCCGTACCGTCAAACATCACCAAACGCGGCCCCGTCTCGGACCGCACCAACAAAGCGTTTCGGGCGGTATAGGTGACCTGCGCGCCGGGTGTCGTCTGATCCTGCAGGAACAAATCGCTGAACTCGCCCAGATCCGAGATGGCGCGGATATAGACGGTCAGGCCATCGGTCGGGTGAATGAACTCCCCCTCGCGCAGGAACCGGCCGGTCAGGTCGTCGGCGACTTCTTCCTGACGGTCCATGAATTGCGTGCGCGCGGTCGGGGCCAGGATATTGCTCAACAGCGCGATCAAGATCGCCATCAGCACTCCAAAGGCAAAGACGGGCCGCACCAGCCGCAATGCCGACAAGCCCGCAGTTTGCAGTACCACCAGCTCAGACTCGCCGATCAACCGATTGAAGATGTAAAGCGTCGCCACGAAGGCCGAAACCGGCAGGATCAATTGCACGATCCAGGGCAGCGTCAGGGCCGAAAACTCCAAAAACACGCTCAGGTTCTGGCCATCGGCAATCAGGGAATCGAACAGGCGCGCGGCTTGATTCACCCAATAGACCGAAACCAGGACCAGGCTGAAAAAACCAAAAAGCAGGATCAACTGCCGTAAAATATATCGATCAATATGACCCAAGAGGGTCCCCCAACATGCTGTGTCCGGGTGGCAGACCGGACGCCGTATCTGTCATTTACGCCAGTTTGTGTCCAATGCGTAGGGGCATCTGGTCAACATCCGGTTTGCGCCCTAGTCTCGCGACCTGAAAGTCACGCTTTAATCGCCTTTAAGGAGCCGCGCCATGACCTCGCTGACCGCCATCGACTTTACAGAGACCGATCTTGATGCGCTGGCGGGGGCGGCGGGAAAGCTCGCCATTCTGGTGACCGATGACGGCAAGCTCGATCCGGCCGGTCGACGGGTGAACCGTCTGACCAAAGGCGCTGTGGCGCGGCTGGTCGACTCCGACCGCTGGGGCAAGGTGAAGGTGGGCGAAGGATTTACCATGGGCTTCCCCGCGGGGCTTGAGGCCAAGGCGCTGTTGGTGGTCAAGCTCGATCGCCGCCCCTCCGTCGCCGAGGCCCGCAAGGCCGGGGCGTCCTTGGCGAAGTTCAAGGGCAAGGGTGCTCTGACGATCTGCACCGGCGCGACGACGCGCATCGCGGAATTGGCGCTGGGTCTGGTCCTGCGCGCCTACACGTTCGATGCCCATAAGTCTGGCGACAAGACCGAGTTGGAGGGGGCGTTGATCCATTGCGCCAAACCCGATGAGGCCAAGGCCGATCTGGGCGCCGCCATGGCGGTGGCCGAAGGCGTGGTGTTCACCCGCGATCTGGTCAATGAGCCCTCGAACATCCTGACAACGCAGGAATTTGCCGACCGTTTGGAGGCGATGAAGGATCTGGGCCTGGAGGTCGAGGTGCTGGAAGAGGCCGATCTGGAAAAGCTCGGCATGCGCACGCTGCTGGCCGTGGGGCAGGGCAGTGAAAGCCCCTCCAAGGTTGTCGTGATGTCTTGGAATGGCGGTGGCAAGGAAAAGCCGCTGGCTCTGGTCGGCAAGGGGGTGGTCTTCGACACTGGTGGGATCAGCCTGAAGCCTGCGGCAGGCATGGAAAACATGACCATGGATATGGGCGGTGCGGGCGTTGTGTCGGGCGTGATGAAAACGCTGGCGCTGCGCAAGGCCAAGGCCAATGTCGTGGGCCTGGTCGGCCTGGTGGAAAACATGCCCGATGGTCGCGCGCAGCGGCCCGGTGACGTGGTGACCTCGATGAAGGGTGATACGGTGGAGGTGATCAACACCGATGCCGAAGGTCGCCTCGTTCTGTGCGACGTGATGTGGTACGCGCAGGAGCGGTTCGAGCCGACGGGCATGATCGATCTGGCGACACTGACCGGTGCGATCATCATCGGGTTGGGCCATGAAAATGCAGGTGTCTTCTCGAACAATGACGATTTCTGCAAAGCCTTCCTGAAATCGGCAGAGGCCGAGGGTGAGGGCGCCTGGCGGATGCCGTTGGGCGCCGCCTATGACGCGATGCTCAAAAGCCGTGTGGCGGATATGAAAAACGTGGGCGGTCGGGACGCTGGCTCGATCACCGCGGCGCAGTTCCTGCAGCGCTTCGTCAAGGACGAGACGCCCTGGATCCACCTGGATATTGCCGGTGTGGCCTCGGTCAAATCCGACACGACCCTTGCGCCGAAAGGGGCGACGGGCTGGGGTGTGATGGCCTTGGACCGCCTGATCCGCGACGAATATGAGGAATAACCCGCGTCTAAGCCGCTGAAGGCAGTCGCGCAGCGCAGAAAGGCTCCTATGGGAGAGGTCTATTTTTACCATCTGACCCGCGCGCCGCTGGAAGTCACGCTTCGGGTGCTTTTGGAGAAAAGCCTCGGCGCGGGCTGGCGCGTGGCCGTGCGGGGGCGGTCGGACGCGTTGATTGGGCAATTGGACGACCAGCTTTGGCTGCGGCCCGAGGATGGCTTTTTACCCCATGGTCGCGCGGGGCAGGATCACGAGGCGGACCAGCCCATCCTGCTGACCACCGGCGCCGCGCCGAACGGGCCCGATTGCCTCGTGTCGGTCGAAGGCGCCGCGATTGCGCCAGACGAAGTCACCGCGATGACGCGCAGCATGGTCCTGTTCGACGGCCATGATGAGGCCGCTTTGGCCACCGCGCGGGAGCAATGGAAAAGCCTGACCGCCGCAGGGCTCGCCGCGAAATACTGGTCCGAGGAAAGCGGGAAGTGGCAGATGAAGGCTGAAAGCGGCGGTGGCTGATATCCAAAAACCGGAACTCAGATCGCTCTGCATGCCAAAAATCTGATATCAGACCCTGCACGCTGATATTCGGAAACTGGAAGTCTGGGCATTTGGATATGCTGCTCGGTTATATCAGCGCTGAAGCACCAGGCGCCCATTCGCGATCTCAAGCCGCGAAAACCGGTTGAGATAGGACATCCCGAGCAGGCTTTCCGGCATCTCGCCGCGGTTCACCACCGCCCGGATGCCGGTATCCAACGTGTCTTCCAGCGCCAAAGTGTCCAGCCAAACCGGGGCGGTCTGTACCTCACCATTGGCGGTTGCGGCGCGGCCCGAGAAGATCAGGCTGTCGATATCGATGCCTGCCGCCGCCGCATCGCGGGTGGTCAGAACGATATCGGTCGCGCCGGTATCGACCACAAAGCGCGTCGGCGTGCCGTTCACATCCAGCATCAGGTAGAAATGCCCATCGGCGGAGCGGGGAACCTCGATCGTGCCGGCGGCCACAACGGATTGGCGCGGCAGAAGGTCGTTTTGCAGATCCTGCCAGAGAAAGGCCGCGACGATGGCGCCCAGGAAAATAAAGCCCCAAATCGCTGCATATTGGGCCATTTTACCCAGAGATTTGCGATGGGACACAAAGGTATAGCCGCCAATGGCCGCCAATAGCAGGCCCAGATAGGCGGCATTGGCGATGCGGTCGGGATCCTCGAACATGCCTGTGATATAGGGTATGGGCTAGATAACCTGTAGGTCTCGCAGGCCGTCGATCACAAATTGCACCGACAAGGCCGCCAGCAACATGCCCAAAAGCCGCGTGACCACATTGATGCCCGTCGGACCGAGTAAACGTTCCAGCGGTGCCGCCAGCAGGAACAAGGCGAAGACGCAGGCAATCACCAGCACCATCACGCCATGGACCATCGCGATATGCAGGGCGGTGTCGCTTTGCCCGGTCAGCAGGATCATCGAGGCAATCGCGCCGGGCCCTGCAATCAGCGGAATGGCAAGCGGGAAGACCGAAGGATCGGCAGGCGGATGGTCGGTGCGATCCTGGCGCCGCTGAGTGCGCCGCTCGAACAGCATATCAAGCGCGGTCAGGAACAGCAGAATGCCCCCCGCCATGCGGAAAGCGGGCATGGAGATGCCCAGAAATTGCAGCACGGCCTCGCCTGCGAGACCAAACAGCGTCAGCACGCCCAGACCGACCAGGCAGGCGCGAATGGCGACCGAGCGGCGGTGCCGCGCATCCATGCCCTGGGTCAGCGCCACGAAGAGCGGCGCCAGACCGACCGGGTCGATGATCACAAACATTGTGACGAAGGCGGGGATGTAGAGGCTCAGATCCATAGCTTAGCCGCGCAGCCCCTGGCTGCCATCGATCACCAGTTTGGCGCCGAGCGCCCCGAACACGATCCCGAACGCGCCCTCGATCCAGCGCGCCACACGGGTATAGGCGCGTCGGGCCAGTCCGGTGCCGAACAACAGACCATAGCCGCCATAGACCAGAAGCGACGACAGCAAGACGCCAGAAACCGCCACGGCAATCCCGCCGGGGGTCAGGCCCAGCCCGGCGATGTAGACGGTGATCGACACCCAGAGCAGGGAGGCCTTGGGATTGGTGACATTGATCAGCAAGCCATGGCGAAAGGCCTGCGAGGCGCTGCGCCCGGACCCGGTGATCGGCGCCTCCGCGCTGTCATTGCGCCAGGCGCGCCAGATGGCCCGCACGCCCAGCCACAACAGATAGGCCCCGCCCGCAAGGCTGAGCCAATGCAGCAGATGCGGCGCCCGGGTGATCAGCGCGCCGAGCCCCAGCCCAAAGGCCGCCGCCCAAAGCGCGTTGCCAAGACCAATTGCCGCCGCCGTGGCCAGTCCGGCGCGCCGCCCACCCGCCATCGCATTGGCGGACACGGCCATCAGGTTCGGGCCGGGCGCCAATTGCGCGAGGACAACGCCGGAGAACAGGGGGAGGAGGTCAAGGATCATGGGTGGGCTACGTAAAGATTGGTGTTGTGGGGCGGTATTGCGTTTGTGGGTGGGCGAGCGGCTAGGTCGCCTGTGCTTTTTCCAGGGCGGCTTCGGCTTTCATCCAAAGCGTTTCGGCGCGGTCGAGCCCTTCCATGATCTCGGCATATTTCTTTTGCCAAGTCGCTAGTTCTCCGGTGCGGCTGTCTTCGTAAAGCGCCGGGTCAGCAAGCTTTTTGGCTAGCTTCTCGCGCATCTCTTCGATTTTCGCCACCCGCGCTTCAGCTTTCTTGACCTCGGATTTCAGGTCTTTCAGATCCGCTTGGCTGAGCTTCTTGACCGGTTTTTTGGCGGGTTTCGGCGGCTTGGTGTCTTGCCCGAGAAGCGAGGCGCGGTAGGTGTCGAGATCATGCGCGTAAGGCGTGACGCCACCATCTTTCACCAGCCATAGCCGATCCGCCACGAGGCTGAGCAGATGCATATCGTGGGAGACAAGCACGACGGCGCCTGTATAGGCGGTCAGAGCCTCCACCAGGGCCTCGCGGGACTCAATATCGAGATGGTTGGTGGGCTCGTCCAGGATCAGCAGATGTGGCGCATCGAGTGTGGCGAGTAGCAGCGAGAGGCGCGCCTTTTGGCCGCCGGACAGGCGGCGCACCTCAGTATCGGCCTGATCGGCACCCAGTCCGAAGCCCGCCAGCCGGGCGCGCAGGCGCGGCGGCAATTCGCCCGGACGCTCGCGCTGGATGTGCTGCAGCGGCGTCTCATCCAGATGCAATTCGTCCACCTGATGCTGGGCGAAATAGCCGACGCGCAGCTTCGAGGCGCTGGTGATGCGCCCCTCCATCGCATGAAGTTTGTCGGCCAAGAGTTTGGAAAGCGTGGATTTTCCCTGTCCGTTGCGGCCCAAAAGCGCGATGCGGTCATCTTGGTCGAGCCGCAGGTTCAGCCGCTTTAGAACCGGCTTATCGTCATAGCCCACCGCGGTGCCGTCCATCGAGATGATCGGCGGCGACAGCTCTTCGGGTTCGGGGAAGGTGAAGACCGTGCGCGCGGCATCTTCGGGCGCTCGGATCGTCTCCATCCGTTCCAGCATCTTCACCCGGCTTTGGGCCTGTTTCGCCTTGGATGCCTTGGCTTTGAACCGGTCCACGAAGCTTTGCAGATGGGCGCGCTGGGCCTCTTGCTTCTTGGCGGCGGCGGCTTGGACGGCGCGGCGTTCGGCGCGGGTTTTCGCGAATGTGTCGTAGCCGCCGGTGTAAAGCGTCAGGGTCCGGTCATTGAGATGCAGGATATGGCCGACGGCGCGGTTTAACAGGCCGCGATCGTGGGAGATGATCAGCACCGTATGGGGATATTTGGCCAGATAGGCCTCAAGCCAGAGCGCACCTTCCAGGTCCAGGTAATTGGTCGGCTCGTCCAGCAGCAGCAGATCGGGCTGCGCAAACAGCACGCCCGCCAGGGCCACGCGCATCCGCCAGCCGCCGGAATAGGCCGAGCAGGGCTGTTGCTGATCTGCGTGGCTGAAGCCCAGGCCTTTCAGGATCGTGGCCGCACGCGCTTCCGCCCCCCAGGCATCGATGGCGGCGAGGCGTTCCTGCACCTCGGCGATGCGGGCGGGATCGTCCGACGTGTCGGCCAGAAGGGCTGCACGTTCGGTATCGGCCTCAAGCACCGTGTCGATCAGCGAGGTCTCTGAGGACGGGACCTCTTGCGCGACACCGCCAATGCGGGCTCCGGCGGGCAGGGTGATCGAACCCGTATCCAAGGTCAGCTCGCCACGGATCAGGCGGAAGAGCGTCGTCTTGCCCGTGCCGTTGCGCCCCACGATCCCGACCTTGTGGCCGGTGGGAATGGTGACGCTGGCACCCTCCAGCAGGGGACGGCCCGCGACCGAATAGCCGATATCATCGATGCGTAACATGGGCGGGGCCTACCAGAGGGGGGAACGGTCCGCTAGGGGCGATAAAGCATGCGGATCAGGGCCAGCGCGTCGTCGGGCGGGCGCTGTTCGATCCGCCGGTTCACGCGGCCATCTCGGGTGCGCTGGATCAGGCCGTGATCGACCAATGACCGCCGCAACAGCGCGTGATCTCCGAAGCTGTGGTGCTGGTTCAGGATAGCGTTCAATTCCGGTTCTCCCATATCCTGGCGCGGCGGCAGGTGGTGCCACATCGCCCAAAGGCACAGGCCCTGGATTACGGTTTGTTTTGGCCAGCGGATCATCTGGCCGCCATCGAAGCAACGCAATGCACGGCCCAACCGGTCCGAGGGTTTCGGGGCGGGGGGCGTCGCGGCTTTGCGCGTCTGTTGATTGCGGTGGCCTGCCGCTTTGGCGATCAGGTCCAGCATCTTGGCTTGGCCGGGGATCTCAGGCTGGGCCGCCAAAGCGGTGCGCAGGGATTTCGAAAAAGTGGAGAGGTCCGCGATGTAGAGCGGGTCAAGGCTGCGGGTCATGGTGCATCATCCTGTCGGGCATGCCCCCCCTGATGGGGTCCGAGTGTCGCCCTTGTCGAAGGCATGCGAGGAAAAACGCATGGAACCTTTGATTTGCGGCAGGTTTAGCTTGGACACGTGCCCGGCGACGACTGGGTGAACTGCAGACCCATGCGCGCCTGCTACCAAATCGGCGGGCCATCGTAAAGCGCGGGGATCCGGGGGCCTTTCCAAAGCAGATCGGGCATGTTAGCCCGCCCGCGAAATTCCATATGCCCGAACGGAGCACCCCAATGGCGATCCAACGCACCTTTTCGATCATCAAACCCGATGCCACCAAGCGCAACCTGACCGGCGCCATCAACGCCAAGTTCGAGGCCGCGGGCCTGCGCATCGTCGCGCAAAAGCGTATCCACCTGACCAAAGCGCAGGCGGGTGTGTTCTACGAAGTGCACAAAGAGCGCCCGTTCTATGACGAACTGTGCGAATTCATGGCGTCTGAGCCGATTGTCGTGCAGGTGCTAGAAGGCGAGGACGCGATTGCGAAGAACCGCGAAGTGATGGGCGCCACCAACCCCGCCGAGGCCGACGAGGGCACGATCCGCAAGGAATTCGCCCTGTCGATCGGCGAAAACTCGGTCCACGGTTCTGACGCGCCGGAGACTGCCACGGTCGAGATCGCCTATTTCTTTGCCGGGCTTGAGCTGGTCGGTTAGGCGCGCGACAGATGTGATTGCGAAAGGGTCGCGCCATGGCGCGGCCCTTTTTCGTGCGGCAATTGATCGTAGCGCTCCATGTGTCTGCGCAGGAGCGCGACGTTGCGGCGGTTGGCCTTGAACCCCACGTCGAACAGATCGCCAATCAGCGGGATCGAGCCCACCAGCGCGTCGATCCCCACATTGCCCGCCATACGCAGCGTCAGCGGCGTGCTGGCGCCCAATTCGCGGGCTTTCCAGATGATGTAAAACGCAGGCGCGAGGGTCAGTGTATCGCCGAGACCGGGCACCAGACCCAGAATGGAATCGTATCCAAACCGGATTGAGGTGCCTGGCAGCGTGAAGGCGCTGTCGAGCCTATCGGCCAGGTAATTCAGCCGGTCCAAATCCTTTTGCGCCTGCTCTTTGGACGAGCGCGCCATCACACCGACCGCGGCGTGCGGGCGATGATATAGACGGCGTGGACGATACCGGGGATATAGCCCAATAGGGTCAGCAGAATGTTCAGCCAGAAATGCTTGCCGAAGCCGACTTCCATGAAGACGCCGAGGGGCGGCAGGATGATCGCGATGATGATGCGTAGCAGGTCCATGACAGATCCTCCGTCAGATTGATTGATCTGACGAAACAACCGGTGATGCGCGCTTTGGTTCCGCTCTATCTGCGACGCCCGGTGCCGATCGCGTCGAGCAGGCGTTCAAGCTCGGGGTCGTTTCCGGTGGCGGCCTTAGCGGATTTCAATGCATCGAATTGGGCGCGCAAAGCCTCTTTCTCGGCGCCTTTGCAATCATTCCAGGGGCGGCCCTGCAACGCCATATGCAGCACGTAATACATGATGAAATGGGGCCGCACGCCGGCCTGTAGAATGCGCCGATAGGCGGCATCGGCGCCCATCGCACGCAGCTTATCTGCGGTATGGATGCCCGCCCTTGCAAGCATCTCGGCCTGGGCGGGGCCGATATTGCGAATGATGGTTACGGGCGCGGGATCTGCTGCGCCGACTGTATCTGTGCTCATCCGATCTTTGCCTTCGCATCCTGCCGTCAGGACGCAATGCTATCAGATACTCGCCCAATCGGAAAAGCGCACCGGGGCGGGCTTGTCTTTGGTCGGTGTGTTGTCCTTGGGCGGGGTTGGCTTTTCGGTGGGTTTTGGCATCGGACTGCTCCAATCGTTACACGGAAGATCTGTATCAAGCCTGCAAAATCTGCCGAAAGCCGGAGCGGAAATGTGACGTTGCCAGAACAAGTTGTGTGAATGGAGGAGAGTTTGAAACGCTGGTGGCCCGGCCATGTGGAAGAGAGACGGGAGGCAGGCCACCAGCACTTTGTCGCCATATCGCCGGGCGGGCCAGGATGGGAGGAGACGGCCGTGCCCTGCGATAGGTTATTTCTGCACCGCGGCGCGGCGGCGGGAAAGGGGCGGCGCGCGGCATCTGCCTTGGGTTTTTCGTCTGCATAAGATTTGCGCAGCTTCATGTGCGGGGTGAGGGCAAAGGATGCGGTCGCAAAATGCTCCAACGGGGATTCGGTGGGCGCACGCAGAAATGTTTCATAAATGGCCGCCGCCTTTCACGTCGGCTCGATGGGATCACACGGGGGCGTGTGGTGGGTGCGGGCTGTGCGGATATCTGTGCATAGGTGCACCTAAATCCCGTATTTCTCTCGCTCACGTGTATGGAAAGACAGGCCGCCCGGTCTCATATTCCTCTCATCGACGGGCCGCAGGGATCGCCTCACCGCCCGCCACTGACATTCACAGACCCGCCGGGGCCGCACGCAAACACGCAGGCCCCCGCCGCAAGATCAAAGGACTAAGACTATGAAAAAGATCGCACTTATCGCCGCCCTCGCCACCGCAATCGCCGCCCCCGTCGCCGCGCAATCGGCCTCTGATCGCGCCAATGTCGGCCAGGAGGTCGGCCTCGCCGCCGGATATGGCGCGACCGCCCTGCAGGGCAACGGCGTGACCATCGGCACCCGCGGCGGCGCCGCCCTGGAGCGCGCCTTCACCATCGGAAATGCCAGCCAGGACAGCGCCATCGAGGTGCATAACGCCGCCGAAGCCACCCTCGTAAGCGGGACGCCCAGCCACGCCGCGGAGATCTTCGCGCGCCTGGCCGCCGAATCCGAAGGCAACGATTAACCAGACCCCAAGACGCGGGCGGGATCTCTCTCCCCGCCTCTCCCCAAACCCGCCCGCGGCCCAAAGCCCCTCAGAGCATCCCCAGGCTCAGAGGGGCTTTTTGCTGAAAACCGTCAGGCGCTGGGCGCGCGTTTCTCAAGCCCCAGTCTGGCGCGCACCTCGGCCGGGCTCAGAATGCGGGCGCCGAGGCCTTCGATGATGCCGACAGCGCGGTCCACAAGCTGGACATTCGTGGCCAGAACGCCTTTTTCGAGCCACAAATTGTCCTCTAGCCCCACACGCACATGCCCGCCCGCCAAAACCGCGGCGGCCGCATAGGCCATCTGATGACGGCCGAGGGAAAAGGCGCTGAAGGTCCAATCCTCGGGCACCGCATTCACCATGGCCATGAACGTGTTCAGGTCATTTGGCGCGCCCCAGGGCACCCCCATGCAAAGCTGTACCAAGGCCGGTTCGCGGATCAGGCCCTCGGCCACCAATTGCTTGGCGAGCCACAGATGGCCTGTGTCAAACACCTCGATCTCGGGCAGGACGCCAAAGTCACGGATTTGCGCGGCCATGGCGCGCAACATGCCGGGCGTATTGGTCATCACGTAATCGGCCTCGGCGAAATTCATCGTTCCGCAATCCAGCGTGCAGATCTCGGGCCGGCACTCCGCGATATGGGCCAGCCGCGCCTCGGCGCCGATCATGTCGGTGCCGTCTTTCAGGGGCAGGGGTGCGTCGGGCCCGCCAAAGACCAAATCACCGCCCATCCCGGCGGTCAGGTTCAGAACCACATCGGTGTCGGCATCGCGAATCCGGTTCGTCACCTCCCGGTAAAGGTCCAAACGGCGCGACGGAGCACCGGTTTCGGGATCGCGCACATGGCAATGGACAATCGCCGCCCCCGCCTTAGCCGCGTCGATGGCGGCTTTGGCGATCTGCTGGGGCGATCGCGGCACATGGGGTGAGCGGTCTTGCGTGGCGCCCGAGCCCGTGACGGCGCAGGTGATGAAGACCTCGGAACTCATGGACAGGGGCAAGTCGTCCTCCAATCGGTGATGCGCGATCTTACCATCCGCCGCAGCGCGGAGTCCGCCATTTACGACCGGGCAGGGGCGGCGGGCGAACCATCTTGCCGGGGGAGCATCGCTATGTCACGCCTTAGCCAACGGGAGGATGCCATGGCACAAAGTGTGGGTGAAGCGCTGATCACATTGCTCGAACGGCGCGGGGTCGATGTGGTGTTCGGTATTCCGGGTGTCCACACGGTCGAGATGTATCGCGGCCTCGATGCCTCTACGATCCGCCATATCACGCCGCGCCATGAGTTGAGCGCGGGCTTCATGGCGGATGGGTATGCGCGGGCCACAGGGCGGCCCGGCGTGTGTCTGCTGATCACCGGGCCAGGTGTCACCAATGCGATCACCGCCATGGCGCAGGCGCGGGCGGATTCGGTGCCGATGCTGGTGATTTCGGGCGTGAACCGGGCCGAAACCTTTGGCCAGGAGGAAGGGTATCTGCACGAATTGCCCGATCAGGGCGCGCTGATGCGGCAGGTCGCGATCCTGTCCCAGACGCTGTTCGCGCCCGAGGATTTGCCGAAGGTGGTGGATCGGGCCTTTGCCGCGATGTGGGCCGGTCGGCCCGGGCCGGTGCATATTGAGGTGCCGCTGGATGTGATGCACGCGCCGGTCGCCTTGCCCGAGGCGGGCTTGGTTGAGGTGCCGAAACAAGCGGCGGGGGCCGATGCGGTAGCTGGCGCGGCGGAGGTCTTGGCGCAGGCCAAGCGCCCGTTGATCCTTGCGGGCGGTGGCGCGGTTGGGGCGGCGGAGGCGCTGGTGGGTTTGGCCGAGGCGTTGGATGCGCCGGTTGTCAACACCACCAATGGCCGCGGCATTCTGGGGGGGCATCCGCTGCGCGTGCCAGCCAGCCCCAGCAGCGCCCCGATCCGGCAGATGATGGCCGAGGCGGATGTGATCCTGGCCGTCGGTACGCAATTCGGACCGACTGATTACGATATGTATGGTGATGGCGGGATGCCGGACTTGGCCCATGTGATCCGGATCGATTGTGACGCGGTGCAGGTTACGCGGGGGCTGATACCGGATCAGGCGATCATCGCCGATGCGGGCTGCGCGGTTGCGGCGCTGGCCTCGGCCTTGCCCGGCCCGCTTGCGGATCGTGGCGGCGTGGCTCGCGCGGCTGCGGCGCGGCAGGCAGCGTTTGACGCGCTCGATCTCCGCCACCAAAGCTATGTCGGCGTGATGGATACGATCCGCGCGGCGCTGCCCGGAGCGCGGATTGTCGGCGACAGCACGCAGGTGATCTATGCGGGCAATATGTATGCCGATATCGATCAGCCCCGGGGCTGGTTCAACGCCGCGACAGGGTACGGCGCCTTGGGCTATGCCGCACCGGCGGCGATTGGTGCCGCTCTGGGGGATCCGCAGACACCGGTTGTCTGCCTGACCGGCGATGGCGGGCTGCAATTCTCCATCGCCGAACTGGGCAGTGCGGTCGATGAAGGCGTGCCGGTCATCTTTCTGGTTTGGAACAACAACGGCTATCAAGAGATCGAGCAATATATGATCGACAAGGTGATCACGCCGGTCGGCGTAACGCCCTCGGCCCCCGATTTTGTCGCTGTGGCACAGGCTTACGGGATGGCGGGTGAGGCGCTGGATGGCCTCGACGGGCTTTCTGACGCGCTAAGGCGTGCGCAGGCGGCGGGTGGGCCTTACCTGATCGATCTGCGTGTCGACTAGAGGAGCAAAGTGATGGCAACCACCCATGACGCCGAGTTGGACGCACGCAACGAAGAGATCCTGATCTATGTCGACGGTGAGCTATTGCCCAAGGCCGAGGCCAAAGTTTCCGTTTACGATAGCGGCTTCATGCTGGGTGACGGGATGTGGGAGGGGATGCGGCTTTACGATGGGCATTGGGCGTTTTTCGACGACCATATGGATCGCCTGTTTGGCAGCTTGAAGGCGGTCTCGCTCGATATCGGGATCGGCCCCGAGGACATTCGCGCGATCCTGGACAAAACCGCCGCCGCCAATGGCATGACCAGCGATGCCCATTGCCGGTTGATGATCACCCGCGGGCGCAAGGCGAAACCGTTTCAGCACCCACAGCTGAGCCAATTCGGGCCGACCATTGTGGCGATTATCGAGCATTCGAAACCCGTCGACCGCTTGCATTCCAAGGGCATTCGCCTGGCCACCGTGCCGCAGGTGCGCGGCATGCCGATGAGCCAGGACGCCAAATTCAACTCCCATTCCAAGCTGAATTGCGTGATCGCCTGCCTTCAGGCCGAACAGGCGGGCGCCGATGAGGGGCTGATGCTCGACCCCCATGGCTTTGTGAACACGACGAATGCCTGCAATTTCTTCATTGTGCGGCGGGGGGCGGTTTGGACCTCGACCGGTGATTATTGCATGAACGGTGTCACGCGGCAGAAGGTGATTGACCTGTGCCGGGCCGATGGTATTCCGATCTTTGAGAAGAATTACTCGCTCTATGAAGCCTACAGCGCCGATGAGGCGTTTCTGACCGGCACATTCGGGGCCCAAACCCCGGTCGCCGAGATCGACGGCAAACAGATCGGCACAGGCGCGCGGCCGATCATGACGCGGATTCAAAAATTATATAAGAATTTGATCGCTGACGATATTGCCGCGCAAAAGGCGCCCTAGGCGGCGCGGATCAATTCCAGCCCAGGCAGGCGGGCTTTGGGCGCTTGGTTCGCGCCTGGATGGGGCCCGACCCGCAAAACGGTGATCAGCGTGCGGTCATCGCCGAGCTTGGCCATATGCTTCACCTCGGCGCAGGTCTCGGGATTATCGGCCAGGACCGCCATGGGCCAGGCGGCGAAGCCCGCCCCGGTCAGGGCCAGCCACAGATCGTAGAAGGCATTGCCGCTGGTCCAACGATCCTCCTCGATGCCGCGATGAACGACGATCAGGGCCGTCGCGCTGTTGGTCTTTGCCGCCTCAGCGGTCAGCCCGCGCGCCAGGCCTAGCGCGTTGAGCCCTTCGAAGATCGGCGCGCGCAGGGCGATGCGAGCGCCGAAGGCCTCGATCCCACTCAATGCCAGCGCCTCGGCGGAGAGGCCATCACGGTTCCAATTCGGATCATTGCGCGACAGACGCATCCAGGAGAGCAATTCCTCGCGGAATGGGCGTTTTGCCATGAAGCCGAGACTTGCCGCGTCATTTAATTCGGCAATGGCGGCGATCTGGCTGGGATCGGTGAATGCGTAGGCATCGTCACGGTTTTGCAGCGCCTCGGTGAGGGCGCGGATCTGGGCGCCAGTGGCGGGTGCAAAGCCCGCGCGGTAGCACGTGCGGCGCCGCAACAGATCCAGCTCAGGCGCAGGGGCGGCGGGCTCACCTCCGATAGCAAGGCGCAGCGTGTCGGTGTCGGGCTCCACCCCACGCACGCCGAGCCCGCGCCGCCAGAGCGCATATTGCGTGCCGAGCAGGGCCGCCCCACCGCTGAGGCGCGCATCCTTGCTGTCAGGATCGCCGATGTGGAGCAGCCGCGCAGGGTCCAGCGACAGGATGATCCCATCGGCCCCGTCGCGATGCCAAAGAACCGGCTGCGTATTGTGGGCGGAGGGCGCCAAATTGGCCTCGGCGGCGATCTCGGCCAGGATTTCCGGTGTCATGTCAGCGCCTTATGGAACATGTGCAGTCGATGCTGGGTCCGCGCGCCAGCCTTTTCGCGCTGCGCCAGACTGGCCGGGTTCACATCGGCGATCCAGGTATTCCCCACGCTGTGATAGCCCGCTTTTTGCAGCGCCATGATGACGTGGCGCATCACCACCGGGTTCACGCCGCGCCCTTGTAAATCTGGGCGCACGGCGGCGAAGATCAATACCGCGCGGCGGCAGGTCAGCTTGTGGCGCAGGAAATGCCACGGTGTGCTGAGGCCCGGTTTCGACCCGATGCGCCGCAGAAACGGGTTGAGATCCGGCACGCACAGGATCGTGGCGACCGGTTCATTCTTGTACATCAACATTGCGGAAATGCGTTTGTCGATGATCCAGACCATATCCTTGGCTTGGAAGTGGAATTCCTCCGCACTAACCGGCACGAACATCGGATTATCGGCGAAGGCGGCGTTCAGAAGGCCGCGGGCCTGCTCCATCCGTTGCTTCAGATTGCGGCGGGTGATCGGGGCGAAGGTGAAATCCGGATCGTCTAGGATCGTCTGCTGTTTTGGACCGAGCGGGGGCGGCTCGGCCCGCGTCAGATCCAAATCGAACGTGGTCATGGGAAAGGCGCTGGCATAGCCGTTTGCCTCTAGCAGGCGGGGGATATGCGGCGCGTTCCACATCTGATCGGTATAGGGCGGGGCCTCGAATCCGTCCGTCACCACGCCGATTTGCTGCATCGCGGTCAGGTTGAAATTGCCCATGATCTCGGAATAGCCGCGCTTGCGGCTCCAGCCTTCGGCGGCCTGTAGCAGGGCGGTGGCGGTCTCGGGATCATCTGAGCAATCAAAATAGCCGAAATAGCCGCGTTTGAGGTCATGGAGATTGTTCGAGGCGCGGTGATCATGGGCGGTGATGCGACCGATTGGGCGCCCATCGCGGTGGACGGTGAAAATCTCGATCTCGCTTCCACCCTGGGTAAAGAGCGGGTTTTGCGCCGGATCGACGAACCGCGCGAGGTCAGATTTTAGCGGTGACACATAAGGGCTATCTGCGCCGTAAGCGTTGAATGGCGCCTGGAAAAATGCGTCCATATTGCCCGTTTCGATCTGAAGGTTCATGGGGTGGCGTCCCTTTCAGCGATCAGGCGGGCCACGGCGAAAGCGGCGCGGATATTGGCGCTGGACCCGTCGGCCAGGCCGCTTGGAGTGCCGACAGCCAGGGTGAAGGGCGATTTGGCGACCAACGCGACCTCTCGCGTGGCAAACCGGTCCAACAGGGCACGGATCTGGCTTTGCCCAAGTGTATCGTCACCCGGGCTTTTGGGAAGCTCCGCGCGTACCACGGAGCCGGTGGGGCCGATTGCATCGATCACCGCGGTGGCGTCGTAATCCCGCAGATCGTCGCCCGATAGCAGTGCATAGCCTTCGGTCAGGCCAAGTCGCGTGATCGCGTCGCGATAAAGCTTCAGACTCGCGGTTTGCGTGAGCGCTTCGTCCAAGGAGGCGCGCACCCGCGCGCGCTGCAATGCCGCCGAGGACAGTCCCACCACCAGCAACAAGACCAGAGCCATGACAATAGCGGCGACTTGCAAAGTCAGCCCCGGCGGAAAGCCGGTTTGCGCGCCCACGGTCAGGCCCGCCACGCCGGAGATCGCGGCGATCGCCAGCAAAGCTGCGCCGACATAGGCGCCGCTCGCCGCCCGTGCCTCAAGCGTTGAGGCGATCCAGGCCACGACCAGGGCTGCCAAGCCCGACAAGGCGGGAATGAGGCCCCGGCCAAAGAGCTGGTAATCCGTCAAAAGCAGCACCAGGATGATCGGCACCGATAGCGCGATCCGGTCGATCATCGCGTTTTCGGGCGGCGTAAACTCAGACCGGTTGCGCGTCAAAAGCAGGCTCAGGCCCGCCGCGAAGAGCAAAGCCTGATAGACCAAGAATGGGATCAAGAAAGTCGGGCTGCGGGTGAAATCCGGGATCAACGCGCCCAACGCACAGAGCGCGAGACCAATTGCGGCGGCGATCTTCACGGGCCGTGGCGCGTGACGTCGTAACATGCCCTCGGCCAAAAGCAGCGCCGCAAAGGGGATCAGGGCGGCGGCGATGATCGTCAGCGTCCGGGCCGGTCCGAATGCCGTGAGCCAGTCGATCGCGCGCAGCACGTAGAAGAACGCCGTCACAAACAGGATGGTGCGGAACCGCCAAGTGAGCCCGTCGGGGCCGGGCGCAATCTGCGCACGTACCACCAACAGGCCCAAAGCCGCGGAGATCGAGATCGTCAAATCTGCGATCAAAGCAGCGCTAAGCATCGCCCATCATCCGTTTCAATTCCCGCGCCACCAGGGGTTTCAGCAACGCCGCGATGGGCGCGGGCCAGGGCTTTTCGACCTTGGCTGTGTAAGGGTTAAAGAACCACCCGGCCTCATCGGTGACGCTGGGGCGATCCAGGATCAGACCCAGCGCCTCATAGGCCATCAATGTTCCCGTCGAGATCACCATGGGCGCGAAGGACATGCGGCTGCGGCGCCCGGCGGCGACCTCTCCGGCCAGATCCAGATCGATGTAATGGCGGCTGGTGGAGTGCAGCATCACATGGGTGGCTTCGGCCAGAAACGCCTCGGCGCGCTGGCCGTCGCTCAGCGCATTCCAGGCGGTGCCGATGGTCGGATAGCCCAGCCGTTCCTCGGGCATCGGACGGCTCGGGCGCGTGACATAGACCGAGGGCAGGGGCGCGGCATAGGCGTCGATCACAGCGCGACGCTGGGCGGCGGCGGTCCGATAGAGCAGCAGAGAGGCGCCTAGATCGTCGGTGCCGTTGATCACCACATCGGCGCGCTTCACCAGCCGTTCGGCCTCATCGGACCAACGGCCATCCAGCACTTCGATCTCGGCCTGGGGGTTGATCCGCAGGCATTGATCGCGCGTCGCCTCGGCCTTGTCCTGGTCGACGCGGTCCAACGTGCAAAAGACCTGCCTATTGAGGTTCGAGACCTCGAATGCGTCGAGATCCGCCAAGATCAACTGCCCCACACCGGCCCGGATCAGTGACTGGATCGCCGCGCCACCCATGCCACCGGTGCCGCAGACAAAGATGCAGGCGTCGCGCAGACGCGCCTGTTCGGTCTGGGTGACGAAGCCCAGATTGCGGGTGGTGAACTCGGCATAGGTGAAGGTCATCGCGATTGCAGCCGTCCGAAATCCCGGGAGGGGTTAAACCATTGAAGCGCCGGGACAATGGCGCGTTGCAGCACCAGGATCAGGCCGAGCAAGGCCAAACCGGCCAGGGACCTGCGCGGAACACTGCGCGACACGTAGCGTTGCGCCGCCGACAGATCGAGCAGCCCGATCTGCAATACGTCATCGCCCCGTTCATAATCCAGCACCGCTTTGCACCACTCGTTATAACGTGCCTCGCGGTGCTTCGGCGCGATTTCAAAGGATTTCTTCAAATCGTCCGAGCCGCCGGTATAGGCGTTGCGGATGATGAAATCACTGTCATCAAACTCGGCCTCCGCGCCGACACCAAAGACATGGCGATGATGCGCCATGATCTCACGTGCGATCAGGATCTTTCGAAAATCCTGCGGCACGGGCGTCTGAGGGGTGGGGACAACTTCGGAAAACGTCTCGCTGACCATGCCCACAACGGCGGGCACCTGAGTGACGTTCGAGATGTAGCACGGCCTGAGCCCCGCGCGCAGGAACAGCAGCATGCAGGTCAGGCCATAGAGGATCCAGGACAGACCTTTGCTTTGCACATTCGGGTCCACCATCACGAGACCAAGATGGATGACCTCAACGCGTTGATTGCCGGGTTGAGTCTGCAAATGAACCAGCGCATTGAAGCCGATCGGGCGGCGCGTTTGTGGGTCTCGGACCAGGGTGATCGTGCTGGCCGCCATCCGCGCGGGATCACCGGAAAACACGCCATAGGTCAATTCGCCCGCTGCCAAGGTCAGGCTGGCAATGCGCCGCAAATCTGCGCTGAGCGCCTGAAGCCGATCGGGCGCCATCCAAAGGCCCGGGCGCTCGATGACCTCAACCGACACACCGGAGGCCATGAATTCAAGCTCCAGGAAGGGCTGCCGCAGGGCCTTTGCAAATACTCTCACGTTGTTTTGCTCAAATCACTTGTCCCTGCCAATGGGACCAGTCTCTGCCAAGCACGACGCAAGCTCAAGGGCGCTCAGTGATGCCAGGCAACGGCGCCGCGCTGCCGCTTGCTCGAACCGCATGTTTCCCGCACGCGGTCGCGCAACAGATGATGATCTTAGAGCGGTTCCCGTCGTCGCAGGAGGGCTGTGTGGCTCGGTGGTGCGAGCGATGATATGGTTCGGGACTGCGTTTCGCCCAAGCGGAGCGAGGCAACGCCATCAGCACAGATTTGAACGCGCCGCATATGTCAAATGCGCTGACTATATCGCTAGGAAATTGGCTCCGGCGGTAGGGATCGGAGCTATTTTTCACTTGGGAATGCAAGATACTGAAAGCGCTATAATTTATAGGCCAGCCTTGGTGTCCTGAGTTGGTTTTGTGACAGCGGTGTGCCACCGGAGTGATACCTGGGTGCAAGCCTGATGCATAGCTGTTTGCATGGCGGAAAAGACTAATGCGACCGCTTTGCAAGCTCCCGCTCGACGATCGATCGGATGTTGCAAAGGTGAGCCTTCGTGCTGTTCAAAGATAGGGACTGCTGCTGCAAGGCTGCAATACGCGGGTTAGCTTTGACTTGGTTGCTTTTGCGCATCTCACTCGACAGTCGATAACAACGACCCGAGGTCCGGGCTTGGGTACCTTTCGCGTCGATCTGCCAGAGCGGGCTCGTGGTGATCCATCGGTCGCCCAGCCGGGGGTGACCGGAAACCCAGCCGACAAGAAGTGGCAGACCCATTTGGTCGATCGCGATGGCGTATTCTGATAGCAAAGGCGCGGGTGACAGATCGTCTGGAACCGGGTCGGTCAGCCAGTCGTGCATGCGGAGCAGCAGGCCATGGCTCTTGAAG
Source organism: Gymnodinialimonas mytili (assembly GCF_037544085.1). NCBI lineage: Bacteria > Pseudomonadati > Pseudomonadota > Alphaproteobacteria > Rhodobacterales > Paracoccaceae > Gymnodinialimonas > Gymnodinialimonas mytili. Next base: position 29,702 of record NZ_JBBIFW010000001.1, on the reverse strand, counting down.
GGGCGCGGGTCCAGCATCAGGAGGCCTCCTTGTTGGGGTCATCGCTGGCATCGGAGGTCAGCAGCTTTAGCAGTGCGTCCCGGTCGAGTTCGCGACGCTCGATGAGCGCCGCGGCGATGCGCTCGACGAGGTGTCTATTGGCTTTAACCACAGAGCGGGCGCGCTCCTCGGCCTGACGCAGCCGTTGCTCGACACGGTTGCGGAGATCGTCCGGCATACGGTGGCGGTCCGCGGCGGCGACCGGTTTGAAAACGAGAGAAGTTCCGAAGCCATACTCTTGCTCAAGGTCGATTGCGAGGGCGGTGGCTCCCCCAAGATCGGAGTGCTCGCTCCCGCCGGATCCCGTCGAGAGATTTCCGAGGAAAGCGACTTCCGCCGCACTTCCACCGAACCTCATGGCTAATTCTTTATCCGCGATGTCCGGCGTCATGATCGGAGGAACGGGCGAGTCGTAGCCTCCACCGACCGCCGCTATGAAACACGATGTCCGGGTTTCAGGCCGAGGACATGGCCGACGACCGCGTGACCGACCTCGTGAATGGCTTTGCGGCGGATGTGCTCGGGGTCGGGTCTGGCCACGCGCTGGTCGATAGACGAGACCACGTGGCAAAGGGCGAGCGGCTGACTGGTCCGTCGCGCGGCGCCTTTGGCGGTTCGCGCGATTGCGGCGACGTCGGCGCCGGACAGGTCGACGAGTCGGGGCGACAAATCGTGAAGGGGGATCGCCACGTTGCCAAGATACCCGGAAAGGATCGCCGCGATGCCATCTTTGTCCGGAAGTCCGACGGCGATCTTGCTGTCGAACCTGCCAGCGCGGATCAGCGCAGGATCAATGACACTGAGGTGGTTAGTGGCGGCCACGACGATGACGCCCGGCGCGTCATTGAGCTTGGTCAGCTGTTCCAAAAGCCCGTTGACGACCGAATGCATGTAGACCGAGAAGTTCTTTGCGGACCCCTGTCGCGCAACGTAGCTGTCGAGCTCATCGACAAAGAAGACCGAGGGTGCATTGGAGATAGCGCGGTTCACATGCGCGCTCATTACCCGGAGATAATCGCCCAGATGTCCGGCCTTCTGCGCCTTGGCATAGGACGTAGAGACAAAGGTCGCGCCAGCGCTCCCGGCTAGCGCTTCCGCGATCATCGTCTTGCCCACGCCCGGCGTGCCGTGGAGGAGGATGCTGGAGGAGACGTCGGACCAGTCGAGCTCAACGGCTTGCCATTGCTTGACATCTTCGACAAGATGCCAAAGCTCTTCGGTGACTTTGGGAAGGCCACAGACATCGTCTAGCGTGCGGCGCGGTGCAGGTGGCTCTGGGACTCGCGCCGCGGCGAGGCGGTCCACGACCGCGAGATTCGTCGATACATGGAAGGCGTGATTGACGATCGGCCATGGCAATGCGTCAATCCCGTTGTTCCCGGACAGCCGAGCCCGGAGTTCAGCCTCCGCGACTTCGCCGGTCGCACTGTGCGTCGCACGAAGAAGAGCGATGACCGTGTCGCGATCGAGGTCCGGCCAGGTAACGTCCGCGACTATGAGCATGCGGCCGCCTTCGGAGAGATCGCTTGGATCTGTCGCAAGAGCGACGACACCAAGGCCCTTCGCAAGCGCCTCGTCCAAGGTCTCTCGGAATTTGTCCCGCGGGTCGGCCTTGGAGAACGCATTCGCAGCCTCGAGGCATATGAGCGCGACGTGGTCGGGATACCTCTTCGTCCCCGGCGTCAGCGCTTCCCAGGCGAATGGCGAGACGAAGCCCATCGCCTCCTCCAGCCGGTCCCGGAGCGTGTTGTCCTCGATGCGGATCAGCGTCACACCGGGCGCGAAAGGCCCGATGTCCGGATCACAGTCCGGGAACCACTGCGCAAGGTGGATCGCACGGAGAAGATCGGTCTGGGGTGGATGCAGAGCCTGCCGAACCGCGGTGCCGTCGATCGCAGCGGCGTAGGGGTCGATGCCGGATTCGATCGCAGCTGCGATGTCATCCGACGTCATGTTGGATGTCGTCGGCACGCCTTGTCCGGAAATCGCGAGCAAGCGCGCAATGTCAGGAAGGCGTGCGGGGCGCGGCGGGTTGTCCGCGCCCCAAGATTTTGAAAGTTCGTCGCAGTGGCCTTCACGATGGCGATCGAGGATCGCCTTCGTCAGGCGTTTGGTAAGGGCCCGTGTCCGGGCATGCAACGAGGACGCGCTGGCGCGCGGGTTCATTGACGATGGAGGCATGGGGTAAGGTTCCGAGTAGGAGGAAGGGTTAGGACTTGGCGGACGTGTCCAGAGACGAGATCGGAGACGGATAGCGTGCGGCGATTTCGTCGAGGAGACGATGGATCGCGGACAATGCCTCCGGTCGGTAGATTTCCGATTTCACGCTAATGGCGTTGCCAAAAACACGTTTGGGAACCACCCAGTCCGGGTATTTGCGTCGCAGAACTTTGTGCGCCGCCTTCTCTTGTGTCCGGGCAAGATAACCGGACGGCATCGGATGAAATCGCAGGACTTCGGTGTGAACGTCTTTGTTGATTTTCAGATCGTAGTGAAGGCGATCTCCAAAGCGCCCACTATAGCCAAGCGTTACCACCGGAAGGCCCGGCAGATCGATCTTGAAGATTTAGATCCCGGACGGCTTCGTAGATCGACTAGGACCACATTCTGGACACGCACAGCCACCGGTACGCATGTTGCCGATGTGGATTTCATGCTCGATGCCATACTTGTGCCGATAGATCCCATAACCTTGGCGGTTCTCGCTAAGTCTCAGGAATCTCCAACCATGGAGTCTCGCTTCGTCATCGTACCGTTTGTGTCGGCACGGTTCGCAATCGACATTAACCTCGCCGCGCCCAACCTTCTGGATATGGTTGCGTTGGATCGTCTTCATGTGACCGCACTTCAGGCGGACGATACGATCATGGCGGCCACCGTTCGGATCTTGAGATATGATCTCGGCGCCGAAGCGCGCGGCGGCGGCGTCATAGGGTTTGCGAATACAAGACCGACAGTCAATTTTCTTGCTATGAAGAACAACACTTGACCGGCGAAGCAGAGGCTCTCCGCATTTTCGGCAGCCGAGGACGAGCGTTTGACGATCCTCGCCGCCGCGGTCCTGAGCGCGCTCATCGAGTTTCGCCGCGCCAGGCGACATGATAGTGACTTTCTCAGCCATGGTGATCTCCTCTTAGATCATGGTGGTTAGCGTGAGAGATGGAGTTGCCGCTCCGTCCCTCACGTGATGTACAATGAATTTATAAACTCATAAAGTCAAGGCCCTGCTGATGGGAAAAATTGGACGACCTTCAAAAGAGACCGAGCAGATGTCGCTGCGCTTGCACGTCGACACCATTGCAGCACTGGACGATCTACGAAAAACGGAACCAGACCTACCGTCGCGACCGGAAATGGTTCGGCGGATAATCGACCTGCATCTGCAAACGTATTCGAAAGATACAGCCAATTACTAATGATCGGGTAACAAAGTGGAGCTGGGATCCTCGAATCTGAGCTCTTGCTTCAGCAATCGTCGAGCAGTGATCCGTCTAAGCGCCATTGGCGATGGTGAGTTTCGCATACGGCCCAAACCTGCCGTTCGGCTAACTTGTTCGATGCTGCAGTGCAGCTCGCCAAAGCGGCCGTTCGCGGCAACCGCGAAATCCGAAGGGGCATCGAGGTCTGGTTTGCGGACATTGCTGCCGTTCGTCTAATGCGCTAGGCGCCTCGAAGAGACACAGAAGCTGAAGTGAGCAGTTAACTCAATTGGAGCCACCATTGGAAATTGCCGGACGGGCTGACGAACCTTGGGATGCGCTGTTTATCTTCCATTTTGTATCGTCGGAAGGGGACCAAGCGGTAGCAGAGAGATTGCAAAACTTGACCGCGCGCGAAGCTGGTGCAGGCCTAAACTTCGGTAAAGAAATATCAGCCGGAAAACGCAATGCACCGTGTATGATTGCTGGGTGCTTTCTTGAACAAAAGGAATGCGCTGCGCTCATTGATGCATGGAACGAGCCCGACGGAAAGATGGACTGGATGTGTTATATTCCTAACCACGGTATCGCGACGGTGAAGGATGGGATTTTGGATTGGTGGGCATTGGTTTGCTTTCAGTGTGCCAATGCGGGGATTTCTGGCTCTCGTGCGCTGCAACGAGGTCCTGCGCCAAATCGTAACCTGCCCGAAGGGTTGGCATTCAAGGACAAGTTGATTGGCTTACTGCCCGAACGCCGGTTCCCATTTCGGATGTAGGTCTGGGCTCCGCGCTGCCATCCGCCGCATGAGCCTCTAGTGTCTTAAGCCAGCCCGAAGTAGACGTTGGTAAAGAATGCCACAGGGCCGGTCACGAGAGGGAAGCGGACCTACGCCATGCTGGGGCCAAAGCCCATTTCTTTGGATCCGGGCGGCACTTGAGTATTACGCGGCAAACCTGCCAGCGGTTCTTTCGCTTTCTTTGCGCCTACATCGCTCGCGTTACGCTGGATGGCCCTGTCAAGACATCAAGAATCTGGATCTCCATATCGGCAAGGCGCGGGTCATTCATCATACCTACGGGCAGGACCTCGTTCAGATACATGTCCACATGCGCACGGGTCTCGAAGAGATAGGTACCGTTGCCATTGCCTGTTTCAGGATCATAGCTCCAAAGCTTCCATGTCAGTCCAGGGACATGGGACAGAAACGGCGCAAAACCGTCCATATCAGAAACAAAGGCTTCAGCGTCGCTGACAACAGTGAAGTTAACCTGAAGCATCACGGGCTGCCCTGTAGCTTCGGAAACCGCGACACCTGATCTCGCATAATAGCCCGCGGCGATCCCTCGCATTGCAAGCGTCGCCCCCCCATTGGCCATACGCTCGACAAACGACTGATCGACCGTCTTTTCAGGCGCTTGCGAGGCAAGTCCGAAAGCGACGGCGGTGACCGTGACTGCGGCGGTGGCGGCGGTGATCCAGATTGCTTTGAGCATTGGTATACTCCTTCAGTTAAGAGGCATATGTAATCGATGATTACTTATGTGATCTGCCGCTTGCCTCGGTCAAGAAAAAATGTAATCAATGATTACTAACTGAATGTAAGCATCTATGAATAAACGAAACAAATCCTATCATCACGGCGACTTGAAGCAGGCGTTGTTAGACGAGGCGTTACGCCATATTCGTGCCGAAGGGATCGAATCCCTTTCATTGCGGGCCTGCTCCAAGGCTGTCCAGGTCTCACCCGGCGCTGCCTTTCGGCACTTCAAAGACAAGCGCGAATTGGCGACGGCCATAGCGGCACATGGATACAGGCTGATGTGCGCCGCGATCCTCGAGTACCAAAGCAAGGCTGAGGATACTGAGATGGCCCAGTTTCGGGCTGTCGGGGAAGGATATGTCGCCTTTGCCTTGAACGAGCCAAACCTCTTCCACCTCATGTTCGCCCCAGGGCAACTTGACAGCAGCGACGAGCATCTAAAGGCGCAGGCCGCAAAGATCCCGATGTTCAGCAGAGAAGGGTCTGGTCCTTTGGGTGTCGGCGATATGCTTGTTTGGGGAGTAGTTCACGGGCTGTCAGAGCTTGCGATTCAAGGGCATTTCAAAGACTCGCTGCCCGGCGACTTCGACGGCAAGATGGAAAAATTGACCCAGGTGATGGCCGCTGTTGGCCCAAGCCTGAGAGCATTGTCACAAAAGTAGTCTGATTGAGCGATCAACGGTCTTGCCCAAAAATCGGACGTTCGTAGTCGGCGTCGTGCCTATATGGTTGGGGCTCTCACGTAGCTTGCGCCGAATAAGCCTCTAATGACCGGAGCCAACCCTCAGCGGTCGCTGGCTCAAGGGTGTCATAAGGCCGATAAGCAGGACAAAGTATGAATTTGTTGCGCTGGCCCCGATGTCTTCTTGCAAGGTGACGCATGCAAGCTGTTGTCGAAGGCCGGCAGGCGCCTCGATTTCCTTGCTAATTCCAAAACCTAGTGAAACTCTCTAAAAATGAGCGCCGCGCAGTCAGAACATCAGCCAATAATGAATACCGACTGGTGGTCGGTGGGTACCGTCACGATTGGCATTACCGTCTTTGCTATCGCACAGGGGCTGACCTATCCGTTGATCTCGCTGCTGTTGGCAGCGAGGGATGTGTCGGACACCACGATTGGCTTGAACGCTGCGGCCTTCATGCTGGGTTTGGGAGTTTCGGTATTGGTTGTGCCAAGACTGACGCGACACTTACGGGCGGGTCAGGTTATCGTTGCTGGTTTGCTCGGCGCTGCGATGTCGCTTGGCGGATTTGCAGCGACGGATAACCTGAGCGCATGGTTCTTGCTACGCTTTGCCTTGGGCTTCTGTGTCAACGCGATCTAGGTCTTTGGAGAGGCATGGTTGAATGCGGCAACGGCCGATGCAGTGCGCGGTCGTGTCTCGGGCGTGTACAGCGCCGGCATGGCTGTAGGCTTTGTGATCGGGCCGCTCGCCATTCCTCTTTTTGGCGTTGAAAGCGGGTTGGCGTTTGCAGCCTGCGCCGTGCTTGTCTCATGTGTTGCCTTCGGACTGGCCATGATATCCAGACGCGCGAAGGTGGAGCCCGAGAAGCCCGAATTATCCGATCTGCCCCGATTTGCCCGTGCCGCGCCTATGTTGGTGTTTCTTGTGGTGGCTTTCGGATTCATTGATGCGTCCGTGCTCTCTCTTTCTCCGGTGCACCTTACTGAAGTCGGTGCGACGGCGGCATTGGCGGCCACTTTTCTTGCGGTCATGCATCTCGGCATGATCGTGGCACAGCCAATCCTCGGTGTTGTTCTGGATTGCGTGGATCGCTGGCATGTCGCTACCGGCTGTCTGGCAGCAACGGGACTGGTATTCCTGGCGATAACCTTTGCTTCAATCGATAGCCCTTCCCTGTGGGGGCTGGCGGTCCTTGGCGGGGCAGCGTTCCTTGGGATTTATACGTCCGCGCTGGCAATCTTAGGTCGGGATCACAAAGGCCCTGCTTTGACCGCTGGCGCAGCGGCGTTTTCGCTGGCCTACGCAATTGGCGGGGTCATAGGCCCGATTGTAACGGGTGCGCTCGTTTCATCCTTTCCAGGAACAACCTTCATTCCGGTTGCCATCATCGGCTTGATTGGCGCCGCAATTGTCCTGACACGTAGGCCATGACTTAAGTGGTTAGCTATGATGTTCTTGCCTCGCTGAGCAACAAGTTCTCAGTTAGCTGCCATGCATACGCCGCGTAGCATTTGTAGTTTTGGGCTCAATGAAGACTTGCGGAAGTGCAGCAGCGCTGGGTTCTGGCTAAACGACCGCCATGCAGGACAAAGCAACCCTCGGCCTTGCGGAAACGAAGGTCTGCCCCGATCCGAGGCGTCAACGGACGGCCGCAACACATCGGCAAACGTCACTGCCGGTGTTTCGTGGAACAAGGTATTTCACGGGCGCACATTAAGCGGCTTTCTCATCAAGACGAATGGTCCTTCCGGGTATGATTGCAATTCCACAAATTCATAGCCAAGAGCCGCGTAAAACTCCCGCGCTGTTAGTGAGGAATGAAGCATCATTTCCGGGATTGCTCTCTGTCGCGCTTCTTCTTCAATTCTTGCAGTCAGCACTTTGCCCAACCCTTGCCCCTGAAACGCAGGGTCCACGAATAATGATCGCAGATAGTGACCTTTCAGCCCCGCCGTTCCAACAAGATTGGCACTCGCGAAACACAAAAGAATCGCCTCATTTTCAATTCTTTCGGTGAGCGGCTCCGGTTCAAAAATCGCGCACAGCATATCAATTGATTTTTGATCATAGTGCTTGGCATTTGAAACGCGGATTGTGCACTGGATCAGCCCGCTGAGCGGAACCACATCGGCAACGGTAGCCTTTCGGAATTTGAGCGACTTCATCACGCCAACCCTAGTCCGGGGCATGCGACATCCACAAGCTGGCAAAGATGGCGAAAAAGCAGACGTCTTTGGACAGTTCATTGTCTTTCACAAAGGGGGCGGATTCATAAACGTCATGGCGTGTCCTGCCGGCTATCGGATCAGATGGCACCATCGCGATTGCAGAGGTTCGTGCGCAGCGCTGCATTTGTCACATTTGGGCTCACCGCTGCCGTCGGAGGCAGCGCAACATGTTGTGATAGAATACTCCGGTCAACGTCGGGTTGGCGTTGTGGGAGGGCATGGCGGATCGGAGGATCAGTCATGGAAACACCAAACCTACCAGCCATTCGCGCTCTCCGCCCAGCTTGGAACAAGGGTCGGATCGTTGGGCAGAAGCGACCTTTGAAGCCAAAACACGTTTGGGCGATCCGCGTGCGTCTCGAACTAGCCGAAAACCACCGCGACCTAGCCCTGTTCAACATGGCAATCGACAGCAAGCTGCGCGGCTGTGACCTGGTGAAGATGAAAGTCGTAGATGTGATGGCGTCTGGCCAGATCAAGGAACGCGCCTCTGTCCTGCAAAGCAAAACTCAGAAACCTGTGCGCTTCAAAATTTCCGAAGGCACACGGGCCTCAGTCGAGAAGTGGATGGAAGACGAGCTCATGGTTGGCTCTGAGTACCTTTGGCCTGGCCGCTTCCACGAACGGCTGCATATCTCGACCCGCCAGTATGCGCGGATCGTACGGGATTGGGTAACTTCGATCGGCCTTGAGGCTAGCGCCTACGGGACCCACTCAATGCGTAGAACCAAGGTGACACAAATCTACAAGAAGACAGGCAATCTGCGCGCCGTTCAGCTCCTGTTGGGGCATACGAAGATGGACAGCACCGTCAGGTATCTCGGCGTCGAGCTGGAGGATGCGCTAGCAATCGCTGAAGCCATTGAAATCTAGCAACTTCGGATCGCCCTCGGGGGCGGCCCAGAGCTGCCGTCGACCAACTGGTCGAGATGCTGCGGTCGCAGCCCGCATTGCCGACTTTCGCTGCAACCGCAAAATCTGGATGGGGTCGAACTCACAATCTGCGGACTTTGCCGCCCTCCTTAGAGCTGACTCCAATGTCGGGTTGGGAGGTTCAGGCGCTTCGAAGCTGACTAAGTCGGAGGCTCGCAATAGCCGTACCAGGCTCGATTCAGTGTGGCGTTTTTGGCTTGTGAATTGAGCACATACATTTGATTCCCAAAATCAAAGTGCCAAAACTCTGAAGGGTAGTTCTCAAATCCAGCTTCCATCATCGCCCAGTATAGCAAGCGGCGGTTAAGCAAAGCAGCGTCATCGGGCCCAATAAGACCACGCTTGAGCGCCTGCTCCAGTTGGTCTGTATGGGCGGCAGCGCTCAGATCATCAAACGCAGCCCCCAAATCCAACTCCTTGCCCGTGTCAAGCGAGCGAAGCATAACATCAACTGAGGCTCCGGACGAATGTGTCGGCCACGTCGTGGCGTCCCCCGGGTCAAATCTTCTCGGGTCCGAGCTATACTGACTGGTCAGAGCTTCCAGCTCGGTGCTAGAAAGCGCCGGGTGGTCCTTCCTCACCTTTTCCAAGGCCCAAGCCCACAGTCCTCTTTGAGTGGCTATTGGACGATATGCATCATAGACCACGAGTTCACATCCAAACGCCGACAGTCTTTGGTTTGCGGAGCGAAGCATCGGCAGCAAGCTGGCACGACACCACATGTGAGAAAGGCTGCCGTCAATCCTTTGACCGTATGGGGCATTGGAACCATCTGAAACATAGTAATATGGCAAGACCGATACGCCGTGCTCGCCAATGTCAATCAGTGCTTCTGATCCGCGAGGGTCTGAGGCATCTATTTCGACAAAATGATAGTTGCGTGCATCTAGATGATCGTCCCGCATTGGGATCGGCGGAAATTCGGGTCTACTCATAGGCGCTTCCTCACATCGGAGCCCGATCCCCGGCTAGGCAGGTAAGGCACTTGTCCAGAATGGCGATCAACTCAGTCCGGTCCATTTCGGACAGCCCTTCGACCAATCGTTTCTGAACAACAACATGATCTGACACGGCGGCGTCAATCTTCGCTATCCCGCTCGCTGTGAGCTTCACATGGACACTGCGCTTATCCTCCGGATTCGGGACGCGCGCCACGAAACCATCTTTTTCAAGCTGGTCGATGCGGTTGGTCATTGTGCCTGACGTCACCATCATCGTTGCAAGAAGTTGGTTAGGGGACAGCGTATGAGGCGGTCCCGACCTCAGAAGCGTGGCCAACACGTCGAAACTCGCCGCGCTCAGCCCGTGTTTTGCAAAGGTCTTGCCCATCTCTTCGCTATAAAGCGCCGACAATCTGACCACCCTGCCAATCACACCCATCGGACCGGTGTCTATGTCTGGCCGCTGTTTGGCCCACTGCGCTCTGATGTCTTCAATATCGAACATGCTGTGACACAGAATTGATTTTTATCTTGACGTCAAGCTAAATGCATTTATCTCTACATCAAGATAAATTGGAACGCCCTATGTCCCGTCCTCATGACCTCGCCCTCGCGGCACTGGCCCCATTAGTGTGGGGAAGCAGTTACATCGTCACTACAGAGTTCTTGCCTAACCTTGATCCGCTGACCGTCTCGGTCCTGCGCGCTCTGCCTGCTGGCCTGCTTCTATTGTGCCTGGTGCGCCAAGTGCCTCATGGCTTATGGGTCTGGAAGATGTTTGTTCTGGGTGCCTTGAATTTCGCGATATTCTGGTCGCTGCTCTTCTTTGCCGCCTATCGTTTGCCCGGGGGCGTCGCAGCCGTGATGGGAGCATTGCAGCCATTTGTGGTCATCTTTGCAGCGCGCTTCTTGCTTGGCTCCCCCATCAAAGTGCTGTCCTTGTTCGCCGTTGCGGCGGGCGCCGCTGGGGTTGCACTCCTCGTCCTGACGCCTGAAGCGAAGCTGGATATGTGGGGCGTTGTTGCCGGGATCGCCGGGTCGGCATCCATGGCCTTTGGCACGGTGTTGAGCCGAAAATGGCAACCGCCAGTCAGCGCACTGACCTTTACGAGCTGGCAATTAACGGCTGGCGGCTTGCTTTTGGTGCCCTTTGCCCTTTTTGCGCCAACGGATTGGTCAACGATCAGCGGAACGAACCTCTTGGGGCTCGCCTATCTGGGACTCATCGGTGCCGCATTGACCTACATTATCTGGTTGCGCGGAATCCGCATCATCCAACCCGCTGCTGTTTCGATATTGGGTCTTCTCAGCCCCATGAGTGCGACTTTGCTCGGCTGGTTCATTCTGGGTGAAACGCTGAGTGGTGCGCAAAATATTGGTATGATTGTTGTCCTTCTGAGTGTGATCGTTGGTCAATACGCGCTGAGATCGATACCAGCATCGAAAGAACCGACAATGGCCGCTTTGCTGCCAATGCGCTGCTGGGATACTGCAGCTCAAGGACGCAAGGGACAACAAGTTGACACATGAGATTACATTTTCCCGGCTGGTTGATGTGCCAGCTTCCGAGATTGCCGAGCACATGTCCGACCCGAGGGTTGCCGAACACATGCCGCTTTTGACGGGTGCGTGGGACACGGAGATGGCAATCAAGTTTGTCAAAATGAAAGAGGAGTACTGGGCGCGGGATGGACTCGGGCATTGGGCGTTTCTGGTCGGCGGCAAATACGTTGGGTGGGGCGGTTTTCAGAAAGAAAGTGATGAGTGGGATTTCGGTCTCGTCTTGCGGCCGGATGCGTTTGGTCTTGGCAGGCGCATTTCAAAGAAGGCCATAGATTTCGCTATCGCTGACGTCCGCATTCCATTTGTGACGTTTCTGCTGCCACCATCTAGGAAGAACGTGGGAGCGCTCGGAAGACTAGGTGCTGAGAACGTTGGCGATGTCGACTACGATGGAGAGAGATTCCTGAAGTTCCGACTGGAAACGAAGTAGTCTAGCATCCGCTTGGCAGACCTTCATGCAGGTCGCAGCATTCGTCAAATTGGGCCCACACCTACCATCTGAGGGATTGCAGCATCCTTAGTCACATGTCGTTGAGGAGCTTCCAGATCGGCCCTTAGCTGCCGTTCGTTAGCTGATCAAGATGCCACGGTGCGGCCCGTCGAACCAGTCATTCGCCGCGACTGCAAAATCTAAGCGCAAACGAAGTCACAGATCGCGGGACGAGGACATCCGGCCTCAAAGGCCGGACGTCCGCTGTTCTGGTCAAACTCAGTTGATATCCTGCACTTCCATGACCAGCTTTTCCCAGTTGCGCTGGTTTTCCATGTCGTGTTCCAGCCCTTGTTCATCAGCAATCTGAAAGCGTTTGACCGCGGGTGTTTTGCTTGTGGCTTGGTAGAGCCAGTATGCTTCGGCCTTCAGCGCGTCTTCGATTGGCTTGTCGATCGACTCATAGACCATCTGTTTACAGGCGTTGATGGACTCTGCGGGGAACTTGGCGATCCGCTGAGCCAAGGTATTGACGTAATCGTCTATTTCATCCGCATCGAGGGCCTTGTTGATTGTGCCCATCGCTTCTGCCTCATCGGCATCGAAGTCACGCGCGCTGAGAGTGATCTCAAGCGCACGGCCAAGGCCGGTTTGACGTGCCATCCGGGAGGCTCCGCCGCCGCAGGGCAGGATGCCCATGCCAACCTCCATCTGCATAAACTTGAACTTGCCGCGCACGGCAAATCGCATGTCGAGGGCGAGCGCGAGTTCATGGCCACCACCGCGTGCGAAGCCTTCGAGCTTGGCAATTGTGGCCTGAGGCACTTTGCTGATGCGTTCGCAGACGGATTGCAGGTCGAGCAGTTGCGCTTCATCGCGGGAGACAGCTTCGGTCGACATATCTTTCAGAAGCTCTGTGTCATAGTGACAGACCCAGACCTCGGGGTTCGCGGATTGGAAGATGACCACTTTGGTATCGCGGTCCCGTTCCAACCGCATCGCAAGGCTGTTGAGGTCAGCCAACATTTCCTGACCTTGGACATTCACTGTCCCAAAATCGAAGGTGACCGTTGCAATCGCATCTCCGGCCTTCACGTCAAAAGTATGGAAGTTTTCATATTTCATCGAACAATCTTTTCTTGTTGCCGGACAACACATGTCGCCGGATGGGTTGAGGTTTCAGGTCTTGGTGGAGTGAGACGCTTGAGTTTATGCAGGCGTCTCTAAGGTCAGCTTAGAGATTTCAAAGCATCCTCGATGCCTTTCATCACCTGCGCTGAATGGGTTGCGTCGGTTGCCGCCGCATGTGGCTTTGCGAACCGGCCGCTGTCATTGTCAAAGTACTTGCCCGATGCGTCCGCGAATGACTCACCAAGCGCCGCCTCACGCAGGATGTTTGCACCAATCGACAGGTCGTTGCCTGCGATGCCATAGCCTTCCTTGACCATCTTCGAGGCCAGCAGAGAACCGGGGTTTACGGCGACAACGACAGGGCCGTCCGAGAGCTCTTTTGCCAATTCGCGCGTCCAGATCGTGATGGCGAGTTTGCTCTGTGCATAGGCGTCGTTGTGGCCAAGCTGCTTGTCTCCGCGCATTGCCGCCAGATCAATTGGCGCCTGCGCCGCAGAAGAGAGGTTCACAATTCGCCCATCCTTGGGGATGATCGGCAGGAAAGCGCGGGTCAGCGCGTAAGGCGCGAAGGTATTGACCATAAAGCGTGCGTCAAAGCCGCCTTCCGTCACGGGGTCTGCAATTTTCAGAACACCGGCATTGTTGATGAGGACGTCGAGCCGATCATGCTTTTCACGCACCTCTGCTGCGAAGGTTTGGATGTCGGCCATGAGGGATAGATCAGCGGCATAGGTCTCGACCTGGCCGCCCACCTTTGTCACAGCCTCTTCCAACTTAGCTGCGCCCCGCCCATGAAGCAGGATTGTGTGTCCTTCTTTCGCAAGGTTTTGCGCGGTCAAAAGCCCGATGCCGTCTGTAGATCCGGTGATGAGGATTGTCTTGGTCATATCTGTCTCTTCTATGTTTCTCAAACCTTTGGGGTCCATTGATGTCAGGCGAAGCGCACTAAAGTGCGGCTTTCGATGCTTTTGCGGATGGTCGTGATGTTCTGGTCTTCAACCATGTCCAACGCAGAATGGCCGATGGATGGCCGTCCGCGGTTATCAAAGATGTTGAAGTAAGCGACCTCATCCGGGGTCATCTTGGACATGTAGATCCAGTGATGATTTGGGTTCGCCGCAAGCCCCATGATCTGCCCCTTTCGGTCGGGATAAATCAGATCGAGCAAGATCCAGTCTACGGGTGAGACGCTCGACGGCAGGATAAATCCCTACGGGGCCGAGTTGATCGGGGCCTCAATTGGCCGCCAGACATTGATGAAGGCATAGTGGCCTGCGCTCCACTCCGCTGCCTTCTCTGGGCCGAGGATGTCGATCAGGCGCTGCGTTGCACCGTCCCGGCTGTAGTCGCTGTGCACATTCCGCGCAGGCTTGCGTACCGCCTCAGGGTCATCAATACGGATCGTGTGGTCAAAGATGACAACCTCCCGTGCAGCAAGTTCAGTCGCCAACAGGTTTGTTAGCTCTCCGTCGTAGTCTGACTGCCAGAAAGCATCGTCTTGCGTGAACGACACGGCTGTTGGCGAAACGGTAAACGCAACCGCGTCGTCACGGAAGGAAGGACCAACCTGCCGTCCGCGCGCGTCGGTCACTTTCACCTCTGTCGGGGCCAGTTCCGGCGCAATCAGGTTGCCGATGATTCCACCCGCATCCAATTCGAACGCTTGACGCTCGGGCTTGTGGACATGGTAATTCACTGTCGCGGTCTGGGTCATCACACTCTCCGTTTTGCCTTGAGCTTTGACCTATACCCCCACCCAGATATATAAATTGGCCATAATTGAATTTAGTATTCCGGAAATCTATAAAATATGGATACCCAAAGCCTCCGCCTCTTTGTGCTTGCGTCTGAAACACTGAACATCAGCGCGGCGGAGCGCACCCTCGGGATGGCACCTGCTGTTGCAAGCGCGCGGCTGGCAAAGCTGGAAACTCTGTTGGGCGCAGAACTCCTGCATCGGTCAACGCGGAAAGTCTCGGTATCGTTAGAGGGACAGGATTTCCTGCCCTACGCCCGCGAGATGATTGCACAGGAAGAAGCTGCCCTTGCCGCATTTGGCAAAGGCAAGGCCGAGGTGAGCGGCACGCTGCGTTTCGCGGCCCCCAGCACGTTTGCACAGCTCTATATTGCGCCACTGCTGCCCGCTTTCATAGATGCCTATCCAGACCTTACCCTCGATCTGCATTTATCAGACTCTCAGTTCGATCTCATCGAAGGCAGCTATGACCTCGCCCTGCGCAATTCAGTTTTGGAAGATAGCAGTCTGACAGCCCGTAAACTGGCGGACGACCGCCGCATTCTTTGCGCTGCTCCCAGCTATCTGGAAAAATACGGCGCTCCAACGACCGCCAATGATCTAACCGCCCATCGTCTGGTTGCGTTCAGAGATCTGGAGCCACGCGCTTTGGTGTCTGCTGATGGCGGCAAGGCAGATTTCGCCCCCCGGAAAGCGGCTCAACGGCTGGTCGTAAATGATGGGCTGACCCAGGTGCGCGTGACGCGCAACGGCGCTGGCATCTCGATCAATTCACTCTGGGCGGTCCATAGCGAATTAACGGCAGGATCGCTGGTTCGGGTGTTGCCCGACTATACACTTGCCGAAAATCCAGCGCTTTGGCTGATCTACCCGAAAAGCAATGTCGTCTCGAGCAAGGTTCGGGTGTTTATGGACTACCTAATTGAACAAATCGGCAAGTCACCTGTTTGGGTAGCCTCCCCGTAGTCGCATCCAATTATATTCCCAAACCGAATACTGTTATCTGATAGGGCTCGTTTATACGGTATCTGAGCAACATTAATTCTGGTGTCGAAAGCGATACGCTTGAACTCAGGAAAGTTGAACACCGCCATGACACAAGATGCACTGCAACGCACACGCGCACTCAAACGCCCGACACGGGACGCAATGCTGCGCAGAGAGCCGGACGTCAGCCGATTTTGGCATGAAAACCAAAACCTCTTTCAAGAGGCATGGAAAGAGTGGGAGCAATCGAACCCAAGCGACTTGGATAACTCGCTCTATAACGACGACCTACGCGCCGCTGTCGAAGGGGCGTGGAAGGACCCAACGACTGAGCGGGCAGTCAAAGACCTTTGGAAAGAGGTCTTCCCCGGCGTCTACAAAACCCAGTTCTTTGATCCTGACCGCCTGGCCACTTTGCGTCGCTACATGGATAGCGTTGCCGATGCTGATATCCCGCTTCGTCCGCCATATGGCATTTCCCTCAACCGTCGCGGCGCAATGCTGGACCCACGCTCAGATGGGCATCTTGGCGCGCCAGCGTTTCAGGCGTTCTACCGAGAGCTTATGGACAGCTACATGCGGCCCATTTCCCGCCTTCTGTTTCCGGATATAATGGGTTTTGACACACAGACCTTTGGGTTCTCGATCCAGTGGCAGGCGGACAAAGACACATCCTTGCGCCCACATTCCGATGCGTCATCGGTCACGTTGAACATCAACCTCAATCTGCCGGATGAGAGTTTTTCCGGTTCAGCCGTCAGCTTCATTGATCCGGCGTCGCGCCGCGTAGAGAAGCTATATTTCAAACCCGGTACAGCCCTGATCCACCACGGCAGCGTACCCCATGCGTCTGAGCCGATCACCGAGGGACAGCGCTCAAACTTCGTGCTGTGGCTCTACGGTCAAAATGGTCAGACCCCGCGTCCTAGCGCTGAAGCGGCTGAGATTGATCCGCGCGCACGCTGGACTGTCCCGACCGAGCCATCAGACGGGTTTGCTCCATTTTGATCATAAAATGTCCGGTTTGGCCGTCTCCAGCTCGGCGATGCAAATCGTCGAGCTGGTTCGTTTGAAGCGATCCTTTCACATGGTATCAAATAAAAAGACGCCATTCGAGCAAGGCGCCGCATCTGTAAGAATGGGCTCAGCGCGCCCCCATCGGAGCAATTGCAGCATTTGAATCCTTGAGCCGCTAGCCTGCGATGAGGACAGCCCGAAGCAGACGTTGGTCCAAGAGTTCCATAAGGCTGGTCGGCGGGACAAAGCTTACTTTCGCTGTGCCGAGCATGAAGGTCCGAGTTTGGTAAAGGTCAATCTCCACAAGACAAAACCTTAGGCACCACGTCGGAAAAAACGCAGAATGGGTCCCTGCTTCCACATGGCGATGCCGCTAAGAACGAGGGCGGGCGTGACCAAGTAGAGGGTCATCGCGGTGAATGCGGCATTCGCGGACCACGGTGAATAAAGATATGTGCCGATAATCAGTCCTCCAACGATGTGAAACCAGCGTAAGGTTGTGCGTAGCGCTGCTGCTGTCATCGGTTTGACCTTTCGTTTTGGAACTGTCATTCAGATAACTATGCAGTGCTAACTTTGCAATGCTTAGTTTGGGAGATATCATGAATTACGCTGCCTATCACCACGGAGACCTGCGAAGCGCTCTGCTAGACGCCGCCGAGGACGATCTATCCCGCGCTCCCGATGCAGTGCCCAGCATCCGGGCACTCGCGGCTCGGCTCGGCGTCAGTGCCACGGCTCCACACGCGCATTTCCGTACAAAATCCGACCTGATGACAGCGCTCGCCGTGCGCGGGTTTCAGCGCCTTGCATTAAAGCTGGAAGAAGCAAGGCATGACACCACCGACCTCACGGCATTGGCGGAAGCGTATATGGCCTTCGCGGCAGAGAATCTGGGTTTATACCGGCTCATGTTCGCCACAGGCACCCGTGTCGAAGACGACGAGAGACTTCGCCAGGTGTCCCGAGCAGCCTACGACATGCTTCGGGATACTTTAAAAGAAGTGTTTCCAGCCGCGGCGGATATCGAGCATAGAGAGCGAACCCTCGCTGCGTGGGGAGTTGTGCACGGCCTCGCATCTCTTGCTGCCGAGGGACGGATATCAGCCGACACATTGGATGATCGCTCTCCGCGCAATCTTGCCCGCCTGGCTGCCGCTCTTGTCGAAGGCAGGCCTTGAGCGGCGATCGGAACATTCATGGCCCCCAACCTCAATCGAGTGGTCACGAATCCGACACAGTGGATCACTGCAAGCTGACCACGGTTACGCCCAGCTGTGTGCCCGGCATCGGCTCTCTTGCCGGTGCTTATCGGCAAGAACATGCCATTGCGGGTGTTTGCGCGCGGATGGTCTCGCCATGGCGTGTGTTGAGTCCCAGTGTGCGATGACACGCTGTATTTTTTATAACCTAGTTTATTCCCTCGGGAGACCCGTATGAACGCGGAAGCTGATTTCATTCAGGCGGAGCGAATTCTTCGGATCGAGACGCCGCTCGGCACCGATCAATTGCTGGCCGAGAGGTTGAGTTTTCGTGAGGTGATATCGGGGTTCTTTGAAGGTCAGGTGGCCGTAAGGTCCAAGACCCCCGATCTTGATCCATCTGATCTCCTTGGCAAAACGGTCGATCTTTCGGTCGAGCTTGGTGGCGGTGATCGGAGGGCCTGGAACGCGCTTGTGATCGGGTTGGATGCCGGGCCGAAAGCGAGCCGTGGCCTGCAGAGTTATGTGCTGCAACTACGCCCCGAAGTCTGGTTGTTGACCCAGCGTTCGGATTGCCGGATTTGGTTGGATCAGACCGCCCTGGAGGTTGCCGAGACTCTTCTCGGCGAACATGGCATCGCCCCGCCCAATGTCACTGGCGTATCCGAGGCGCCGCCGTCGGATCATTACTCGGTTCAATACAATGAGACCGATTGGGCCTATCTGGTGCGCCGCCTGGAAGAAGACGGTTTGTATTATTGGTTCGAGCACGAGGAGGGGGCGCATAAAATGCATATCGCCGACCATCCTTCGGGCTACACGAATGGCGATGATCCCGACCTTCGATTTGCAGCTGGATCAACAGATCGCAACCATATCAACCGGTTCCAAACACGGATGAGCTACACGCCCGGCACCTACGCCTCGCGCGACTGGAATTTCGAGACCCCGGGGCAAGTGCCGGGTGGCGATGCGCCAAGCCTGGTTTCTCTCCCACGCAACGGTGAGTATGAACTCTATGAATATCCCGCAGTGCCGGGCTACGGCACAGGTGCACGTGCCTCGGAAGGGATCGCCGATGACGAGGTGGCCCGGTTAACGCGCCTGCGCATGCAAGCGGTTGAGATGACCCATCGCCAGGTCGAGGGTGAATCCACCGTACGGACGCTCGCTGCAGGACGGCGGTTCACACCCTATGACGTGGCCAATCCTGACAATGTGTTTGGCGAATACGTGACCTTGATCGTAGAACATGAGGTGGTCGATACGTCATATGAGAGCGTCGAGAACCAGCCGGAATATATGAACCGCTTCATCGCTCTGCCCGCTGAGGTGCCCGCGACGCCCGCGCAAACCTCGCCACGCCCCCGCATTGAAGGCGCCCAGGTGGCCATTGTGGCCGGACCAGAGGGTGAAGAAATCCATCCCGACGAATATGGCCGTATCAAGGTCTGGTTCCCGTGGGATCGCCGCGCCGCCAAAGACGGGTCCGACACGTGCTGGATCCGGGTCATGCAGAATTGGGCCGGTACTGGATGGGGGGGCCAAGTGATCCCTCGGATCGGGATGGAGGTCATGGTGTCCTACCTGGAGGGCGATCCAGACCGGCCGGTTGTCACGGGCATTGTGCCGAACGCGCGGCAGCGGGTGCCCTATGATTTGCCGGCCAATAAGACCAAGAGCGTTTTTCGGACGAACACCCATAAGGGTCAAGGCTTCAACGAGCTCAGCTTTGAGGACGAGCGCGGCGAAGAAAAAATCTATATGCATGGCCAGAAGGACCATGAGATCCACATCGAAAACAATCGAGCCAAACGGATCGACAACAACCAATCCGAAAGCGTCGGTCACAACAAAAGCATTGAAGTAGGCAACAACCACCAAGAGACGATTGGCGGCAACATGACCCTGATGGTTGGTCCAAATCGACTACAACGTGCCGTTACAGGCGCATTCAGCGCCTTTACCAATCGACTAGGCGATCTCGCCAATGGCTTGGGGTTGCCGGACCTTCTCAATATGGGCGAGGGCAACCTCGTGATCGGTGTCGGTAAAAACAAGGCCGAAACCGTGATGGTAAGCTCCACAGAGGTCGTCGGTGCAGGTAAGGCGGTGACAGTTGGCGGCGGATATCAAGTGGTGGTTGGGGGTGTTCACAACCAGTCTATCGGTATCGGGGCCTTAGAAGAGGTTGGTCACAACAAGTCAGTTGTGGTCGGCAAGATCTACGAAGTGCGGGTTGGAAAATCCAAACTAGTAATGACCGAGGACGGCGTGATCAATCTGACTGGTGTTCGGATCAGGATTAATGGCGAAGAGTTGGTCGATATCGACGCGCCCGCAGTGGATCTGAACTAGGAGTGCATCATGACAGAGTATGGCAAGGACGAATGGATAGCACGAGCCATCGAACGGCGCGCCGCTCGGGATGAGGAGCGCGCTCGTTTCGTTGCCGAAGCCGGAACACAACCAGTGAGCTCGCTTGACGAGATACAGTTTTCACCTGCGCAGCAGCGTAAGAAGGTGATCAGCCTGATGAAGGTTGCCCGTGATGGTGGCCTTGATGCGAACCACATGGAAGCCATGGTTATGATGGCACGCGCAATCGCAACGACAGGTCTGGGTGCTGGCGGCGGGATGGCCGATGTCGCATGCAACGTACTGTCGCCGCATGATAGTACCAGCGCGAGGTTGCTGGAGTTCTTCACGCTCGATTATGACATGCGCAGCCGTGGGTAAGCGCACGTGATGAACAGCACCTTTCTCACACCCATTTTTGGGTTGCGCGATGGGCGGGTTTTTCAGCAGGCTGGATTGGGTGGGCAGGCCGGTGCCATTGCGGGCAATGGTGGTACGCATTTGGACGCGCGTATACCGCAGATGCTCAGCGATTATAACAGAGCTTACAACGATGAGGTTTATCAGAACCTAATGGCCTATGCCGCGCAACTGCACACCCTTGGTGTGCTGGCCGGTGTTGTGGGCACGGAGGAGGAACAGGCGCAGTATCGCGCTGCCGTGGTCGATGCGGCAGGCAGCTATTTCGAAGGATTGCTTCAGCGAGCACAGCGGCAACACTGGGTTGAGAACTCATCTCCGCTCGACGCCGCCGCAACTCTTATAGGTCTAGTTTATCAAGGCTCCGGTGCACTTGTTGAGTCAATTTCGCCTGAGGATAGTTTCTTCGGACGCGTTGGCGAAAACTGGTCGCGCGCGGGCGATATCCTTGTCTCAACCGATCCGGAGCGTCTGATTTTCGCTTTGAGCAGCGATTTTATTGAATCGATCTGGGATGCTTGTGTTGCGCGCTGGGATCAGTTCTGGGACGATTTTGATCGTGAAGGTCTACTGTCGGCGATGGCGCGACTGGAAGCGGATGCCGATTTTCTGATAGCCGAGTTGGCGATCGATGTCGCTTTGGGCATCGCTACCGGCGGGGCGGCCGTCGCGGTGCGGATCGTTGCGCGCCGTGTCGCAACAACGGCCTCTCGCGTTGTGATCCGCGCCATCGGCGAGGCATCCGACGTGGTTCCTGACGCCCGCCGTTTAACCGAAATCAGAATCGACGACGCCGACATAGACGAAACGATCGTTCGTCAGGTTCTGGACGAAGAAAACCTGCGCACTCGCTCGGAACGTGGTGACCTATCGGACCGCGCTGAAGTCGAGGATCCCGGTTCCGAACGCCCGAGCGGCAGCGGCAATGGTGACGGACACACCCACGGTGCGGCTAGGCGCACTCTGTCACCAGAAATGCGTCGTCGTCTTGGTCAAGAGCAACAAGGGATGGTCGATGAGATGGCGGCGGTGAATTTGGGTAACAGTGGCCGAGGTCCCGTCCTGACAAGTGTTATTGATCCAGATACGGGCGATGTATTTCACGGCATCAACGGTGGTGTGCCTCCCTCTCGGCGTGCGCCGAACAGAATTCCAAATGATCTTCATCCTGTGCTGCGATCGCGCATTGACACATACAATAGCCGTATTGCCGAGAATGACACACGGAACACATTTCCAGATGGTATGCCAGTGAACGGAACACCCGGGCACCATTCGGAGATTTGGGCTTTGAACCAAGCTCTAAATGCGCGCGAACGTGCGGGGTTGCCTGTCACAGACGACACACTGAGTGAGCTCTTTTTGTCGAACAGGCGGATCACCGGGTCGCGTTCTGGCCAGCCTATTGTGCGTTGCCCTGATTGTGGTGCAATCACGGCAGGCGCGAATGATATTTCAGCCGACGTTGTTGGCGTCCCATTTCGAGAATAGCGATGCAGAAGATTTTTACGGTTCGAACTGACGACCTGGCCATGGACGCGGACGTCAATGAATATCGCGTCTACAAAGGCAAGCCCTTCACAGGTATTGAGGAAGACTATGTCAACGGCGTTTTACAGGCGCGCAGCTCGCTCGTCGAAGGCACGGAACACGGATATGTTCACTGGCTCGGAACAGATCGATTTTCCGAGATGCTAGCCTGGCATGCGAGCAATATGCCGGCTGGTATCCGTATTTATTGGAACTTGGACGGGAATTTGGAAAGCGTCGAAAAAGTGTGGGGATCCGAAACGATAGAACGCCTCCATTTCGACGGAGATCGACGCTGGATCGAACCCCTTTTTCCGCTGGCAGAGCAGGCGAAGCTGCGCACAGATCCGGCACTAGGATCTCCATACAACCGACAGGAACCTGTCGATGTTCTCTACGATCAGGCGATGGAGCGGATGGAGTCTGGATCGCTCTTTGATGATCCTGCGCTCTATCGGCCAGCGGATTACTATGATTAGACTTAGTTGGGTGCGACTTCGCCGATGACCGCCACCAAGCAGCTTCCTATACCGACCATGATGCGCCTCCGTGAGCACCTGAACACAGCCGACGTCGGGAACATTGAACCGCTTGCGGACATGCAAGTTCACCTGGCGGAACGTGTCATCTGCGCGCCGGAACCCAACCCACTTCGCTTTGTAACCGGCGTCGACATCGCGTACTCTCAAGACGAAGGGGATCCAGCTCATGTTGCTGCGTTGACGATGGATATTCAGACAAACGAGATCGTCGAATGTATCCATAGCAGCTTCCTGCCAGCCTTTCCCTATACGCCCGGTTTTCTAGCCTATCGAGAGGTTTTGCCAGCCGCTGACCTGATCACGGGGCTAAATATCATTCCTGATGTCGTGCTTTATGATGGCAATGGCACGCTGCACCCAAGACGTTGCGGCGCGGCTTGCTATCTCGGACTGCTGACGGACTTACCCACTGTTGGTGTGTCCAAGAACCCTCCCATGGGCGTGGCGCGCAACTGCATCATGGATAAGGAGAAATACCAACTGATCGACAGCATCGATATCGGCTTGGGTGCGGCCGTGCAAACCGGGGGAAGCACACGCGCGATCTATATCTCGATCGGGCATAAGGCTGAACTTGATTGGGCTGTTGGCTTGGTCCGGCGGCTTTCGAGATTTCGCCTCCCTGAGCCTTTGCGCTTGGCAGATATTGAGACCCGCCGTGTGAGGGACAGACCGACCGGCTAGTGTGCTCCTACCTGTGGCGATTTCTCGCCGTTTTAAGCGGTTTTGGTCATTGATCAACCAGATCACGACGTCGCTTCAGATTTGCGAGTAGACAAACGTCATGGGCCTTGAGACGGTATGGGCTCTGCCACCGCGAACGGAGCCCTGCATGACGCGCCCAATTCCCAGTGCCGAGGTTGAAACGCTGCTATCGCTTGCCGATGGGGACACTTTGCGCAAACTTGCTCTGTTGCTCGACCGAGTGATGGTGAACCAGGCGACAGGCGATTTGACCCTCAAGGCTGGCGCGGCGCAAATCACACTTAGCGAAGACGGCACTGTCCGCGTGACGGGTGCTCGGATTGTGCAGGATGTCGACCGTGACGTCTCAATCCGAGCCGCGTGGATCGACCTGAACTGACAGATCGTTATCGCCGGAACCTGCTAAGATGTGGACCGTCACCAACAAGACGCCTTTTGCGACCCATGGCTATCCCGCCCGCGACGCCGCGGGGGCAGAGCATTGGGCCCTTGCCATTCGCGCGACTTTCGATCTGACCAACGGTGCTCTGCCTCGACTGGCGGAGACGCAAACCCCCATACGCCTTGTCCCGCTTTATGACGACAATGCCGAGGAGATGTTGGAAGAGGCCGATATGATGCCGTTCCGCATGGGATGCGATGTCGTTGTGGCGGGCCACGCTCACCCACCGCGCGGCACGCGACCAGATGCATTCCCTGTGCGTTTGCGTGTGGGAACGATCGACAAGACGCTGATCTGCCATGGACCCCGGCGGCAGGTGGGAAACCGCATTATCCAGGACGGCCCCGCCGCGACAACCCGGCTGAGTTGGCGGAATGCGCTCGGTGGACCTGATATAGCCGGACTGGAGGATCCACTTGACGCCAATCCTTTGGGGATGGGCTATGCCTCGTATCCTTTGCCGGAAGAAACGGCGCTGGAGCTGCCGCTGATTAGCGATGATAGCGGTAGACCGGTCGGTTTCGGCGCCTTGCCGCCGCATGTTATGCCGCGTCGCGGGTTCGCAGGCACATTCGATGAGGATTGGGAACGTCGCCGCGCACCACGATTTCCCGCCGACTTCGATGCCCGCTTCTACAATGCCGCACCGCCCGATCAGGTTGCTGAACTGAAGGGCGGTGAGACGCTGCACCTGGATGGATTGGACCCCGGAGGCGCGGTTTCTTTCCGTTTGCCGCAGGCGATCCTGACGGCACGAACACGGATCGATGCCGATGTGATCGAGCATCGTTTTCGCCTGATTTCCGTCTATCTGGACCTTGATGCGTCGCGCTTGTCGATGATCTGGAATAGCGCCATTCCCTGCGCGGGACGTGATGGCCGGGTAGACGGCTCAGTTGTGCGGTTGCGTCAGATCTCAGGGGTTGAACGCACGAGTGCCGTGATGCGCACCGAAGACCCCGTTGCATGACAGGTATCGTCAATGGCATCGGTCTGGCATCGGCACTTGGGGGTTATGAAGCCGCAACAACAGCCTATCGCGCCAATGCACGGGGGTTCAAACGCGAACGGAGCGTGATCGGAGTGGATGGGATGGGCGTCACGATGGCAGCCGCCATTCCGATGCCTGAAATGCGTGACATTCTGGACCGGTTGGTGACCTTGATCAGCGATGCCGTCGCAGATCTGCCCGTGCCCATGTCCAGCAACATACCCATAACGCTGTGTCTGCCGCCGTGGTTGCGCGAGACCGATCTTACCGAACCGCTGGCCCAACGGCTGGCCCAAGGCGCGCTGCGGCAAACCTCAGAGCTGCGACTGGCATGGGAGGATGACACGCCCTTTGCCTCGGTCCTAACCGCTGCCCTTGCTCAGGAAGAAGAAAGGCTGGTCGCTGTCCTCGATACCTATCTTCTTCCAGAACTATTGGATCTGCTGGCGGCGACAGGGCGTATTCAATCCTCTAGACAACCGCACGGCTTCATACCGGGCGAGGCGGCATTGGTCTTTCGTGTCACGCCTCAGGGAGCCGATATGGCGCCCGCAGGCGTGGGGCATATTGCCGGAGCACGTATCGCCCATGATGAGACTGACCTGACCCGGCCAGAGGGCCTGTTGGGCGAGATCATCGCTGATCTCTGGGCCGAAGCGATAGACGCACGCACCGACCGCCTTTTGCTGGACCTGAATGGCGAGCGTTGGCGGGCCGAGGAAGCGGCCCATTGCCTGGCGCGCCATGCTGACCGCCTGGATGCTGCACTAACCGGGGATCCCGAAACACCCGCACTGAACTTTGGCTATACGGGCATCGCAGCGGCCCCGCTTATGATCGCGCTGGCCCTGACGGACGGCCCGAAACCGCCTGAGCGGACCGAGGAGTGGTCGCTGATCTCCGCCAGTCTTTATGGCGGCACGCGCATGGTGATCCGCACCGTCAGGGGTGTGGCCCAGCCGTCGCAGCCTGTTACCGCGCGGGGCAACCCGCCGTGATCCGCCGACGCCCGCATCCGATGAAGTAATTCAGTTGAACTCCGCCCCCGATCCCCTAGCCTAATCACAGATGACCGGAGCCCGATCATGCAGGAAACCGTCGCCATCAACGGCCTGACGCTGTGCCACAAAAACGCCAGCGGGTTTGTGCAATCGACCCTGCCCGATGTCTGCAAGGCACCCAAACACCCGGCGCCCTTTACAAACGTGGCCTTCGCCAAAGACCTGGCAAAGGGAACCACCACGGTGCATTCGCACGGTGGCGCGATGTGTGGGATCAAAGGCTCGGAATTCTCCACATCCATAGGCGACGAACCTGGCGTTGGGAAAGGCGTGAAATCCGGCACCCAACTAGACCGCGCAACATTTCTCAGTTGGTCCCCCAACGTTTTCATGGAAGGCAAACCTGTCACCCGCCTGACAGACCGCATGTTGCTGAACAACGGCAACACCATCTCAGCCGGGGGATATTATACGGGGCCGGTTACGGGAACATCGCGCGCCACGCTTGACCTTTTGTGCGAGATTGCCTGCCGCTGTCTGAACAATGGCAATCAGAATTGTGTTGATACGGCCGTACAAGCATTGCCCCGAACGCCGGAAACGGGCCTCTATTCCGAGGTAACCTTCACGCCCGCGGGCGTTATGCTGCGCAACCCGGATGGCTCGCCTCAAACGCGATATGGCGTGGCGGGCTCTCGGATCGATATTACTGGTGTTGTCGGCGGTGCGCCCACCGAGTTTGTGGAAATGAAGTTCCCTGGCGACCGGCTCCGCAATCGCCAGCAAGAGCGTTACGGTGCCGCTGCGGCGCGCAACGGCCGTACGCTCACCGTTTTGGAGGTGCCGGGCCATTGCAATAACTGCGAGGGACAACGCCAAGAGGAGCAAAGCTCTGGTCTTGAGGTGAACCCCTGGGCTGTCGGGGCAGTTGGTGGTTTGATCTTGTTGGGAATTTGCATCTATGCGACGGCAGGCGTGTGCGGTCTTGCGGCAGCGGGCGGAGGACTGGCTGCAGCCAGCTAGGGATAGGAAAGATGGGCTTCACTCCACCAGACCACATTATCGAGGGTGCGCGTCAGATCGACAGCGATATCTTGCGCGACCCGATCACAGGAAATCCGGCGGCGCGACCAGTTTTTTCCATTGTCGTTTTCTTTCCAGAAGGTGGCACGCTCGACAGGCAACTGGCTGCGGTGGAGACTCTGGCCGACCTTGCGGCGGAGATGAGCGACGATCTCACGCATATGCAAACTGCGGATGGCAATCCCGAGCCCCTGAACCTTGAACGCTTCGTGTCCGAAAGTCGCACTGCAATCCAGAACAGGTTTGAAAATGGCCGTGAGGACGCGGCTCTCGATCTCGACTTGGGTGTTTTTGGTGAGCCTTTTGCTGTGCCAGCCAATCGGGGGCTTTGTGCTTTCGGCGGCTCAGTCACCGCAGGCGCGCCAATCGTCGACAGTGATGCCGACATGTCACGGCTTGAAGTGACGACATCGCTGTCATGGGATGTCGAGACCGGTTTCGACCGACAAATAGCGCGGACCTTGCGCGCTGCCGAAGCATTAGGCGCAAGTCACGGGTTGGCAGGCTTCGGTCTACAATATGACCGGGTGGCCTGGGGCACTGCTGATCATCATAGTGCAATTCCATTTTTGACCCGCTTCCCTGGATTTCACTGCGGGTTCGACGGGGGATTCACCACCCAAGCAACGATTAACCGGTCGCAGCCGGACCGCTATTTTTCAGTCAATTGGTTAACGATTTTGGGCGATGCAATGATTGACGAGCTTGGGGGAGAGGCTGACCTTCGCAGGAAGTTGGGCGAAGACAATCCTTTTCACACCTACCGGGGAGGCGCAGTTGTTCAGGCAGGCGCACTTCCGCAAACGGGTGACGTAAATAGGGGCATCGCAATGGACGCGTATCGCACCGTCAGTGTCGCTACGGCAACCGTACGCTTCGAAGACTACAACGTTGGTCTTTTTCCGAACGCGGATGCTGGCGAGAGCCTTCGCCAGACGCTTGCCTGGGCGGGACGCTTTGACGATTGAATCCGGGGCGTGCTGTTCTGCAGGACAGGGTTCGGGTTCCGCCAGTTGCCGATCTTGCGTCGTGCTTCCAAACTCAGGCGAGGGTAGTAGCGTCTCATTCGAAAGCCTTCTTGCAACATTCTGACTCAATACAGAATTTACACTTAAAATGTGAGGTCCGCCCGCTACACCTAATGTTGCAATCAAACGCTCTGAAACCCGATTTTTCCTGCCGGTTGTGATTGGAATTTTCCGCTGCGATTTTCCTGGCCGGGTCAAAACCCATCCCAAAAATGTAAGTAATACATCGGAGGCTCGGGCGTGGTGCTTGTTGTGATCGCCACTCATTTTTTCATCGTCTGTTTGATACAGGGGAGTGGATTTGTCGCAACCCACGTGTAGATGCCCCGATCTATGGGAGGGAGATCTCAACATTTGGATAGCTTGATCGGGTGCTTCCACGCGTCCAGACTGTTTGTGCGGCGCATGTGACCGCTGGCCCTTATGGACATGCGCGAACCTAGATTCAAATCAGTTTATCGGGCTTAACGCCGCGAAGGGTTGCGCTGGTTTCCCAACTTGATCTCTTAGATCCACTTTCCTTATTCGATCCGTTCGTCCTCACATACCTGCCGGTATCCGGGTTTTCGGTTTCACAGCAATACCCGGAATTCGGTATTCTTTGCCTTTCGCCAACACAGCCCACAGTCATCGCGCCATCCGATTTGCCAATGCGACCACCACGACCATTCTGGGCCGAGTCTCAAGAATACGGGCGAGCCAGGGTTCGACACAACGTTTTCGTTGTTCAATCGAGTTGATCACCGACATTGCCCCAATGATCAGCAATTGCCGAATGTCCTTTTGGTCTATCTTCGTGACGCGTCCGAGACGTTCCTTACCGCCGGTCGAATGCTGCCCGAGAACAAGACCCGGCCAAACAGCAAAGTCGCGCCCACTACGAAAGCTCTTTGCGGGAGGGCAGAAAGCTCTAACCGCTATCGCAGACATCGGGCCTACACCCGGCATGGTCTGCATCAGTTGAGCGTCGCGAGAGGACCTGGCATGTGCCCTGATTACAATATCGAGCGTAGAGACCTACTCGCTAATCGTTGCAATCTTTCCAGTAGGCGTTCTGCCAAAGACCGAGCCAATTCTGGCAACGCCGCTGCCTTTTCTTCGACCTCACACGCAAATGTATCCGGGTTGTAAATTCTAAACCGAAGTACAATTCCGAATTTCGCAAGATGTGTCCGGATCGCGTTGATCGCCTGGATTCGCAGGCCAACAAACATCTCTCTGGTTCTGAACAGCATGGCCTGAGACTGCCGATCTGGTGTCTTCACCGACACGAACCGCATCAAAGGCCTCAATGCCGCTTCTGAAATGACTTCGGCATTAATAGCATCACTCTTGTGCCATTTAGGGTCAGGACCCATTGATTTTCACTTATTGGCGTGATTCACAGCTGAAAAACTGAGCGGTGAACATGTCTGATCTATTCTGGCTTACGGATGCGCAGATGGCGCGACTTGAGCCCTTCTTCCCGAAAGCCCACGGCAAGCCCCGCGTCGATGATCTGCGTGTCTTGAGCGGGATTATCTTCGTCAATCGCAATGGGTTACGGTGGCGCGACGCCCCGGCCGCCTATGGCCCGCACAAGACGCTCTATAACCGCTGGAAGTGGTGGAGTGATAAGGGTATCTTCGCTCAAATGATGATCGGCCTGGCAGCGGATCACGGCGAACAGAAGACTGTCATGATCGACGCTACATACCTCAAGGCTCACCGAACCGCGACCAGCATGG